>NZ_JABFCP010000012.1:0-285950 GCF_013087615.1 Rhizobium sp. WYCCWR 11152
CGCCCTCAAGATTGGCGAGCGCGATACGGTAGCCTTCGCCTTCCGCACCCAGCCTCAAATCCGCGGGAATGCGCATGTTGTTGAAGGCGATCTGGCAGGTATCGGTGGAATGCAGTCCGAGCTTTTCCTCGACGCGGATCACCTCGTAGCCCGGCGTATTCGTCGGCACGATGAAGGCGGTGATGCCCTTCTTGCCGGCGTCGGGATCGGTGACGGCGAAGACGATGATGACATTACCGTTCTTTCCCGAGGTGATGAACTGTTTGGCGCCGTCGAGCACGTAGTGGTCACTGTTACGCCGCGCCCGGGTCTTCAGGTTCGAGGCATCGGAACCGGCCTGCGGCTCGGTCAGCGCAAAGCCGCCAATCCATTCGCCGCTGGCAAGTTTCGGCAGGAAGCGCTGCCGCTGCTCCTCGGTACCGAATTTCAGGATCGGCGCACAGCCGACGGAACTATGCACGCTCATGATCGTCGAACACGGTCCGTCGCCCGCGGCAATTTCCTCCAGTGCGGCGGCATAGGCGACCACACCGGTATCCGAGCCGCCATAGGTTTCCGGCACCAGCATGCCGAGCAGCCCAAGTTCGCCCATCTCCTTCAGTTCCTCGCGTGGGAAGAGATGCTCCCGGTCGCGTTTGGCCGCCCCCGGTGCCAGCCGGTCGCGGGCAAAGTCGCGGGCGAGATCTGAGATTTGCTGCTGGAGGTCGGAAAGGATCATCTGTTCTCTCCTCCTATTGCCGTTCGATGGCGACGGCGGTCGCTTCGCCGCCGCCGATGCAGAGCGCCGCCATGCCGCGCTTCAGGTCGTATCGTTCCAGTGCGGCAAGCAGCGTCACCAGGATGCGAGCCCCCGAAGCGCCGATCGGATGGCCGAGCGCGCAGGCGCCACCATGCACATTGACCTTTTCATGCGGCAGATTGAGATCGCGCATCGCCGCCATGGCGACGACAGCGAAAGCCTCATTGATTTCGAAAAAATCAATCTCAGAAAGCGGCAGACCGGTGCGATCGGATAGTTTCTGCAGCGCGCCGATCGGTGCGGTGGCGAAAAGATTGGGCGCCTGCGAATGCGTGGCATGGCCAAGGATGGTGGCAAGCGGCTTGAGGCCGCGATGCTCCGCCTCGGAGCGGCGCATCAGCACCAGGGCTGCCGCGCCATCGGAAATCGAGCTGGAATTGGCAGCCGTCACCGTGCCGCCGTCACGGAAGGCGGGCCTCAGCGTCGGGATTTTGTCGAGCTTCGCCTTGCCGGGCTGTTCGTCCCGGCTCGCCACCTGCTCGGCTTTGCCTGATTTTACCGTGACCGGCACGATCTCGCTTTCGAAACAGCCTTCGGCAATCGCCTTCTGCGCCCGCGTCAGCGAGGCAATGGCGTAATTATCCTGCGCCTCGCGTGTGAACTGATAGGCCTCGGCGCAATCCTCCGCGAAGCTGCCCATCAAGCGCCCCTTGTCATAAGCATCCTCCAGCCCGTCGAGGAACATGTGATCCACGACACGCCCATGGCCAAGCCTGTAGCCGCCGCGGGCCTTGTCAAGGAGATAGGGCGCATTCGTCATGCTTTCCATGCCACCTGCAATCGCCACAGAAGCGCTGCCGGCGGCGATCAGGTCATGCGCCATCATGACGGCCTTCATGCCTGAGCCGCACATCTTGTTGACGGTGCTTGCCGCGGTGGCGAAGGGCAGACCGGCATGGATCGCCGCCTGGCGCGCCGGCGCCTGCCCCTGCCCCGCCGGCAGCACGCAGCCGAAGACGACCTCTTCGATCACCTCGGCCTCGACGCCACTGCGCTGCAGTGCCGCGCGGATCGCCGTTGCTCCGAGCTCCGGCGCTGTCGCCTCCTTCAGTTCTCCCTGAAAGCTGCCGATCGGGGTGCGCGCTGCACCCACGATGACGATGGGATCCTGCAAAACCATCTTTCCTCCTTCGGGCGAAGCGCTCAGCGCGCGCCCATCCGCAATGCGCCGTCGAGGCGGATGACCTCGCCGTTCAGCATGTTGTTTTCCAAGACATGGCGTACCAGCCCGGCAAATTCCGCCGGCCGACCGAGCCGCGGTGGAAAGGGCACGCTCTTGCCGAGTGCTGCCTGAACCTCGGCCGGCATATCAGCCATCATCGGCGTCTCGAAAATACCGGGTGCGATCGCGACGACGCGAATGCCGTGGCGTGCAAGCTCGCGGGCGATCGGCAAGGTCATTGCCGCCACCCCACCCTTGGAAGCGGCATAGGCCGCCTGGCCGATCTGGCCGTCAAAGGCGGCAACCGAGGCCGTATTGACGATCACGCCGCGTTCACCTTCCGCATCCGGCTCGGTCTTCTGGATTGCCGCGGCGGCAAGCCGGATCATGTTGAATGTGCCGATGAGATTGATGCTCACCGTACGGGCAAAACTCTCCAGCCGGTGCGGCCCGTCGCGGCCGATCACCTTTTCGGCCGGCGCCACGCCCGCGCAATTCACCAATCCGCGCAAGCCGCCGAAGGCTTCGACGGCAGCGGCAACCACTGCTGTTCCCTGCTCCTCATCGGCCACGTCGGCCTTGACGAACTGCACATCGCTCCCGAACTCCCGGGCGATATGTTCGCCCGCTTCGGCATTGAGATCGGCGATCGTCACGCGCCCGCCTGCCTCGACAAGCGCGCGCACCGTTGCAGCACCGAGGCCGGAGCCGCCGCCGGTTACGATGAAGCTTGCTCCATGGACCAACATGAACCTGTTCCTCCCTGCCGGCCGCGACCTCCTCCAAGCGCAACCGACGGGTACGATTCTATTCCCTCCACCTATTGCAAGCGATGACAGAACTGCTCCATTATTTCGGACAGTTTTGCCACAAAGAGGGCGCGATGGCGGAAATCGAGCGACGCATGATTGCACCGGCCTTTGTCGAGGAGGCCCTCGACAGCCTGCGGCGGCTGGATAAGCCGACAGAGCCTATTCTTGCGCGTGTGGGACTGCCGCCGCTGGTCGATCAACCGGTGTCGGCCGAGACCTATGGCGCGCTCTGGCTGGTAATCGCCGCCGAACTCGACGACGAATTCTTCGGCATGGGCGGCCGACCGATGCGCGGCGGCAGCTTCACGCTGCTCTGCCACTCTGTGCTGCATGCGCCGACGCTGGGTCACGCCCTGCGCCGGGCGCTGCGCTTCCTTGATGTCGTGCTCGACGATCCCAGAGGACGGCTCGTCATCCGCGACGGTCTGGCAGAGGTCGAGCTCACGGATGCCAACGGCCCGCGTTCAGCCTTCGCCTATCGCACCTATTGGATCATCCTGCACGGCATCACCTGCTGGCTGGTCGGCCGGCGCATTCCGATCCGGCTCGTCGATTTCCGCTGCGCGGAGCCCAAACAAGGCGCCGACTATCGGCTCTTCTTCGGCGCGCCAGTGCGTTTCTCGCAAACCATCAGCCGGCTCGGCTTCGACAGCGCCCTGCTCGACCTGCCGGTGGCACGTAGCGAACAGGCGCTCAAACAGTTCCTGCGCGGCGCGCCCGCCAATATTCTGTTGCGCTATCGCTATGATGCCGGTATCGCCGCCGCCGTCCGCCGGCGCCTGAATCTGGCCACGCCGGCTGCCTGGTCGCGCTTTACCGAGCTTGCAGCCGATATGCGAATGCCGCCCTCCACGCTCCGCCACCGCCTGCACGACGAGGGACAAAGCTATGCCGCCATCAAGGACGATATTCGCCGCGACCTCGCCGTCGATCTGCTGCTGAACACATCGATGACCATCGGTGAGATTGCCGTGCAGCTCGGCTATTCCGAGCCGAGCGCCTTCTTCCGGGCCTTCCGGAAATGGATGGATAAGAGTCCCGAAGCCTTTCGCCGGGAGGAAGCTCTCTCGCAATTGAATGAGCCATCACAATCAAGGGCACTTTGACCCCGCCGCAACCCGCGCTACATATTTCAGCGGGAGGAGTGCCATGTTTGATTTTTCGCTCGGCGAAACCGCGGACGCGATCCGTGAAACGACGGCGCGGTTTGCCGCCGATCATATTGCTCCGCTGGCTGCGGAGATCGACGAAAGCAACACGTTTCCACGCCAGCTCTGGCCTGAGATGGGCGCGCTCGGCCTGCATGGGATCACCGTCGAGGAAGAATTCGGCGGCGCCGGTCTCGGTTATCTCGATCATGTCGTCGCCATGGAGGAAGTTTCGCGCGCCTCGGCCTCCGTGGGGCTCAGTTACGGCGCCCATTCCAATCTCTGCGTCAACCAGATCCGCCGCTGGGCCTCGCCGGAACAAAAGCGCCGCTATCTGCCGAAGCTGATCTCAGGCGAACATGTCGGCTCGCTCGCCATGTCGGAGGTCGGCGCCGGTTCCGATGTCGTCTCCATGCGGTTGCGTGCCGAGAAAAAGGGCGACCGCTATATTCTGAACGGCACCAAGTTCTGGATCACCAACGCGCCGCATGCCGATGTGCTTGTTGTCTATGCCAAGACCGATCCCGCAGCCGGCCCGAAAGGCATTTCCGCCTTGATCATCGAAAAGGGCCTGCCCGGTTTCAGCGTCTCCAAGAAGCTCTCCAAGCTCGGCATGCGCGGCAGCGACACGGCCGAACTGGTCTTCGAGGATTGCGCGGTGCCGGCCGAGGCGCTGATGGGCCGGGAGGGAGAAGGCGTGAAGATCCTGATGTCCGGCCTCGACTACGAGCGCGCCGTGCTTGCCGCCGGACCGCTCGGCATCATGCAGGCCTGCCTCGACGTCGTGCTGCCCTATGTGCGCGATCGCAAACAGTTCGGCAAAGCGATCGGCGATTTCCAGCTGATGCAGGGCAAGATCGCCGACATGTATGTCGCGCTGAATTCGGCGCGCGCCTATGTCTATTCCGTCGCCCGCGCCTGCGATGCCGGCCGCGCGACGCGCACGGATGCAGCTGCTGCGATCCTCTTTGCCAGCGAAAATGCCGTGAAGGTCTCGCTGGAGGCGATCCAAGCGCTCGGCGGCGCCGGCTATACCAAGGAATGGCCGGTCGAACGCTTTTTGCGCGACGCCAAGCTTTACGATATCGGCGCCGGCACCAATGAGATCCGCCGTTACCTCATCGGCCGGGAGCTCATCGCATCATGACGGTGATTTCGACTGCGATCGACCGCGACAGCGACAGCTTCAAGGCCAATGCCAGCAAGAACAAGGCGCTTATCGACGAGCTCCACGACCGTTCGGCGAAAGCGCGCGAGGGTGGATCGCAAACAGCGCGCGAGCGCCATACCGGCAAGGGCAAGCTCTTGCCGCGCGATCGCATCCAGTTGCTCATCGATGCCGGCAGCCCGTTCCTGGAGATCGGCACGCTTGCGGCCAACGGCATGTATGATGACGAGGCGCCCGGCGCCGGTATCATCGCCGGCGTCGGCCGCGTTTCCGGCCGCGAGGTGATGATCGTCGCCAATGACGCGACGGTGAAGGGCGGCGCCTATTTCCCGATGACGGTGAAGAAACATCTGCGGGCGCAGGAGATCGCCATGCAGAACCGGCTGCCCTGCCTCTACCTGGTCGATAGCGGCGGCGCCAATCTTCCGCATCAGGCCGAAGTTTTTCCCGACCGCGACCATTTCGGCGCAATCTTCTACAACCAGGCCCAGATGTCGGCCGAAGGCATTCCGCAGATCGCCTGCGTCATGGGAAGCTGCACTGCAGGCGGCGCCTATGTGCCCGCCATGTCCGACGAAACGGTCATCGTGCGCAATCAGGGCACGATCTTCCTGGCCGGCCCGCCGCTGGTCAAAGCCGCGACCGGCGAGATCATCTCGGCCGAAGAGCTCGGCGGCGCCGAGACCCATGGCCGCCGCTCCGGCGTCGTCGATCATGTCGCCGAGAATGATGAACATGCACTGCTGCTCATTCGCGATATCGCAGCCACCCTCAACAGCGTGAAATCGGTCGATATCGACCTCCAGCCGCCGCGACCGCCGAAACTCGATGCCGAGGATCTCTGCGGCCTCATCCCGGCGGATGTGCGCTCGCCCTATGATGTGCGGGAGGTCATCGGCCGGATCGTCGATGGCTCGGAACTGCATGAGTTCAAGCCGCTCTACGGCACCACGCTGGTCTGCGGCTTCGCCCGCATCTGGGGCATGCCCGTCGCCGTCATCGCCAATAACGGCGTGCTGTTTTCCGAAAGCGCGCTGAAGGGCGCGCATTTCATCGAGCTTGCCTGCCAGCGCCGCGTGCCTTTGCTTTTCCTGCAAAACATCTCCGGCTTCATGGTCGGCGGCCGTTATGAGGCCGGCGGCATCGCAAAGGATGGGGCAAAGCTGGTGACGGCGGTTGCGACCGCCACCGTGCCGAAGGTCACGGTCATCATCGGCGGCAGCTTCGGCGCCGGCAATTACGGCATGTGCGGCCGCGCCTATCGCCCGCGCTTCCTCTTCACCTGGCCGAACAGCCGCATCAGTGTGATGGGCGGCGAACAGGCGGCCTCGGTGCTTGCCACCATCCGCCGAGACTCCATGGAGGCGCGCGGTGAGAATTGGCCTATTGAACAGGAGGAAGCCTTCAAGGCGCCGATCCGCGCCGGCTACGAGGCCGAGGGCAATCCCTATTATGCCACCGCCCGCCTCTGGGACGACGGCATCATCGATCCGCGCCAGACCCGGGATGTGCTGGGCCTTGCCTTCTCCGCCTGCCTGAATGCGCCGATCCCCAAAGGGCCGCACTTCGGCCTGTTCCGGATGTGAGGCGGCGATGATGGAAAGCCTTCTCATTGCCAACAGGGGTGAAATCGCCCGCCGCATCATCCGCACCGCCAAGTCGCTCGGCATCCGCACCATCGCCGTCTATTCCGAGGCCGATGCCGGCCTGCCCTTCGTAACGGAGGCGGACGAGGCGATCGCCATCGGCCCCTCGCCGGCCCGCGAAAGCTATCTCTCGCAGGAACGCATCCTCGATGCCGCCCGGAAAACCGGCGCTGCCGCGATCCATCCCGGCTACGGTTTCCTTTCGGAAAATGCCGAATTTGCCGAAGCGGTAGAAAAGGCCGGCATCCTCTGGGTCGGCGCTCCCCCGGCGGCCATCCGGGCGATGGGGCTCAAGGACGCGGCGAAGGAATTGATGCAGGCCGCCGGCGTGCCGGTGACCCCCGGCTATATAGGCGCGGACCAGAGCGAAGAGAGGCTGGCGGCCGAGGCGGATACCATCGGTTATCCCGTGCTCATCAAGGCGGTCGCCGGCGGCGGCGGCAAGGGCATGCGCCGCGTCGAGCGCGCGCAAGATTTCGCCGAACTTCTCGCCTCCTGTCGCCGGGAGGCGGCTGCCTCCTTCGGCGACGACCGTGTTCTGATCGAACGCTATATCGCCAATCCGCGCCATATCGAGGTGCAGGTTTTCGCCGATCAGCTCGGAAATTGCGTGCATCTGTTCGAACGCGATTGCTCACTGCAGCGCCGGCACCAGAAGGTCATCGAGGAGGCTCCCGCCCCTGGTCTCGATGCCGCCACCCGCGCTGCGATCTGCGATGCGGCAGTGAAGGCAGCAAGAGCGGTCAATTATGTCGGCGCCGGCACCATCGAATTCATCGCCGATGCCTCGGAGGGCCTGCATCCCGACCGGATCTGGTTCATGGAGATGAATACCCGGCTGCAGGTGGAACACCCTGTCACCGAAGCGATATCAGGCGAAGATCTGGTGCTGTGGCAGCTGAAGGTCGCAAGCGGCGAGCCACTGCCGAAAACGCAGGACGAGATCGTCATGAACGGCTGGGCGTTCGAAGCCCGGCTCTATGCCGAAAACCCCGCCGCCGGCTATCTGCCCTCGACCGGCCGGCTCGACCATCTCAGACTGCCGCAAACGGTCCGCGTCGATAGCGGCGTCGAACAAGGCGATGAAATCACCGCCTTCTACGATCCGATGATTGCCAAGATCATCGCCCATGGGCCGAACCGCGAGGCCGCACTCTCGAAGCTCGCAGCCGCCTGCGCCGGCATCGAGGTCTGGCCGGTCAGATCCAATGCCGGCCTGCTTGCCCGCATCGCCGTCGATCCGGATTTTCGCGCAGCTCGGATCGATACCGGCTTTCTCGACCGCCATGGCGATAGCCTGGTGGCGACGGAGCCGAGCGAAATCGCGATCGACACCGCGGCCACGTTGCTTTCAAGAAAAAAGGATGGTGATCCCTGGTCCGCGCTTGCCGGGTTCCGCATCGCCGGCGCGGATGACAGGAGGGTGCGCATCCGGATCGGCGAGCACCTCCATTGGGGGCAATCACGTCCGGAGCTTGAGGCCAATACCGTCACGATCGGTGAAACCACGGTGCTTTTCGAGGCCGGCAATGCCTGGCCGATCAGCCTGCCCGTCGCGAGCGAAGTCGAAGCAAGTCAGGGTGCCGGCGATGGCGCGATCCTTTCGCCCATGCCCGGCCTCGTCATTTCGGTGGAGGTCGCCGACGGCGATCGTGTCGCCAAGGGGGACCGCCTACTGACGGTTGAAGCGATGAAGATGGAGCATTCTCTGCGTGCGCCCTTCGACGGCATCGTCGAAAAACTGCAGGTTTCCTCGGGGATCAGGGTCTCGGAGAACCAGCTGGTCGTCAGCATTGTGAAGGAGGAGATTTGATGGCCGGCCGTTATTTCGACGAATGGACAGTCGGCGACCGCATCGCCCACGACATCCGCCGCACGGTCACCGAGACCGACAACCTGCTGTTCACGACGCTCTCCCACAATCCGCAGCCGCTGCATCTCGATGCCGACTATGCCGCCGGCACCGAATTCGGCCGGATCGTCGTCAACGGCAACTTCACCTTTGCGCTCACCGTCGGCCTTTCGGTCGGCGACACCACGCTCGGCACGCTCGTCGCCAATCTCGGCTATGACAAGGTGACGATGCCAAAACCGGTCTTCATCGGCGATACGCTGCGAGTGGAAACGGAAGTGATAGAACTGCGCCGCTCGAACTCCCGCCCCGACGCCGGCATCGTCACCTTCCGGCATATCACGCTGAACCAGCGCGGCGAGATCGTCTGCCAGTGCCTGCGCACGGCAATGCTGAAGGTGAAGCCGTCATGAGGCTGCGCTCGCTGCTCTTTGCGCCCGGTGACCGGCCGGAACGTTTCGAAAAAGCGCTCGCCTCGGGCGCCGATGCCGTCATTCTCGACCTGGAAGATTCGGTTGCGCCCTTAAACAAGGCGAAAGCGCGCGAGAGCGTGCACGAGTTCGTCCTGCATCATGCCGGCGAGACCCCTCTTCTGATCCGCATCAATCCCCTCGCCTCGCCAGAATTCGAAGACGACCTTGCCGCTTTGAGCGGCCTTCATCCTTTCGCGATCGTGCTGCCGAAGGCCGAGGGTGCCGCCTCCGTGCTGAAACTCGCAGGCTCTCTTGCATCTGAAATCCCCATTTTGCCGATCGCAACCGAAACACCATCCGCGATCTTCGAAATCGGCAGCTACCGAGAGGTCTCGGCGAGCCTTTGCGGCCTGACCTGGGGTGCCGAGGATCTGCCCGCCGCGATGGGGGCTGCGACCGCGCGCAGGACGGATGGCCGTTATACGCCGCCTTTCGAGCTTGCCCGCTCGCTGACGCTATTTGCGGCGCACGCCGCCGCCATTCCGGCCATCGACACCGTCTATCCCGATTTCCGCGATCTCAACGGTCTCAGGGCCTATGTCGGCCGCGCCCGGCGCGACGGCTTTTCCGGCATGATGGCCATCCATCCAAGCCAGATCGAAACGATCAACCACGCCTTCACGCCTGAGGCTTCCGAGATCGCCTGGGCAGAGAAAGTCGCCGCCGCCTTTGCCGCCAGGCCGGACGCCGGCGTCATCCAGCTTGACGGACGCATGCTGGATTTGCCGCATCACAAGCTCGCCCTCCGCATCCTGAAGGCCGCCGGACGTTAGACAGCCGCTCCGACGGGCTCGAAAGGACGCCGGCTCAATCGTAGGGGGAATAACATTGCCTGCGCGGTCGCCGGGAGGGCTGAAAACTATTGTCATAGGCTGAATAAGACCGGTACCGGCGCGCGCACCAAGCATAATGTCTCCCGTCATATTCATTCGAATATTCCTCCGATGGCGCAGGAGCCTCGGGCGGTGGCGGCATGATAAGGGGTGGCGGCCCCGGAGGGCCGGGCAGCAAGGGGATGGGCGGTGGAACTTGCGCCATGGCAGCCGATTGCGCTGCCAGAAGCAACGAGACGGTGGCGAACGTCAGCAAATATTTCATCGAAAAGTCCTCATGTTGCGGCGTATCTCTGAAAGGTGCTCCCTGCGTCAACGGCTGAACTTCAGATCCGGCTTGTCGCCGTCCCAACCCTGAAGCCCTCCGGGAACCGAGCGGAATCGAAGGCAGTGCGTGCCCATCTTGCCGGATATGCACATCGCATCGTCCTTGACCGTCCAGGTGATGGAGAGCGCAAACGGCATCGGACCGCGAATGCTTCCGGTGCCGTCCTTCGCCAGGGTGACTTTGAGGGCCTTGCCATCCGGCGCCAGTGCCGACCAGGGCGCCCCATCGGCGAGGATCGCGGCTGCCTTCTCGGACGGCAGGAACGGCTCCTGCGCTGAGAATGCCGGGCTCGCCGCAAGCGCTGCGATCAATGCCCCCGCAAGCCGTAGATATGTCTTCATGTCGATGTCCTTTCTGCTGGTTTTTGAAATGTCGCAGCCGCCGCTGCGGGCGATTGAGGACTGCCGCCTGGCTGCTATTGGGAGGTCGTCGCACCCTTGTCGCTCCAGCTTGGCGGTAGACCGAGCTGACCGGCGACCGCCCCTTTGATGCCGGGCACAGGCCCAAATGCCTTGCAGGCCTGGTATTTCGGGTCGCTGCCGAATGAAGCCTTGATCTTTTGCATCAATCGGATGGACGACGTTTCCTTGAACGGGTCCTGACCTTTGACCAGCATGCGGCTGAAATCGACGCCGAATGCAGATGACAGGGAATAGGCATCCCCGACCGAGGATATCCGTGCCTTCGTCGTCAGCATGTTCGCGCCGCGCGACCAGATCATCGCCGCCTGCTGCGTACCGTCCTGGCCGACCGCTTCGGCTTCCACCGACAAGCCGCCGAGACCGATCGGAATCCTGGGAATGGGAACCATTGCCACCGAAGCGCCGAGCGTGGCGACGGTGGAGGTCGCGGCAACCGCACGGTTCGTCGCGACGATGTCGGTGACGGTCGCATGGACGACGAGATCTGCCGGCTCGTTTGGAGCCACGGCCTTGAAGCGGTCGATGAGGCCCATGCACAGCGCCCGATCGACGGCATTGCTCAGGAGCGCCAGGTCCTTGGCGTCGAAAGAACCGCCGCCGGCATTCTCCACCACCGTCGGAACGATGCGTACCGTTTGCGCGGCAAGAACCGCTGGCGAATTCACGCGCAATTTTGCCTTGGTCAGAGAGCCGCCCGACGCGGCCATTCCCGCATAGGAGCCGAGGGAAGTGCCCTGCTGCAGGGGTACGTTCGTGCAGGAGGAGAGCAAAGCGAGGAGGACGGCGCAGATTGCCGCCCGCATGGGCACTTCTGCTGGTCGGATATTGGGGGTCATCGGCGAATCTTCTGAACCGGGATCATGGATTCAGCTTTTAGAGAGGCCAGCGTTAATGGCGGTAAAGCCGGTGTAAAGTTGGGTAAAATATTGAAATCCGAGACCCGCGGGCGCCGTTTGACTGCGCCGCCGCGGGGTGGCGGGTGGCCGATCAGCCCGATTTCGCCGTTCGCTCGGAGACGACCTGCTGTTGCGGAGGCAGGTAACCGGCGCCGATGGCGACGTAGAGATCCACATAGTCCTTGGCAACCTGTTGCATGGTGGCCGCAAGGCTTTCCTGGGCATCGGAGACCGACCGCTGCGCGTCCAGGACATCGAGTAGCGACGAGGCGCCTTGCTTGTAGCTCGTGGTCGAAAGCGCGAGCGATTCCTGCGCCGTTTTCACCTGTCTGCGCAGCGGTTCCAACGTCTGCGTGTCATGGCGAACCGCCGACAGCGCGTTTTCCACCTCTTCGACCCCATTCAGCACCGCCTCTTTCCAGGCGAGATACTGGGTCCTGGCATCGGATTTTTCGATATCGACATTCGCACGCAATTTGCCGCCATCGAAGATCGGCAGGTTGAGCGTCGGTCCGAAGGACCAGTTGGTCAGGGTTCCGCCGCTGGCACCGGATGATTTGACCCAGCTCGGTGAGATCGAACCGGATAGCGAGATCGACGGGTAGAGCTGGGCTTCGGCAGCACCGATATCGGCAACGGCTGCCGCCAGCTGGCGTTCGGCCTTGCGGATATCGGGACGGTTGCGGATGAGATCGGCCGGAATGCCGGCGCGGATGTCGCCACGGAAAACCGGCTGGCCGGCGCTTTTCTGCAGCTCGTCCATCAGCGAGGCCGCCGGCATCCCGAGCAGAGTGGCAATGTGATGCGCCGATTCGGTGAAGCTCTGTTCGAGGCCGGGGATATCTGACTTCGTCGACTGAACAAGGCCTTCGGCCTGAACGACGTCAAGGCGAGAGGCCGCACCTGCCTTAAGCTGCAGCTGCGTGAGTTCGTAGGTCTCCTGACGGGACTTCAAATTCGCCTGCGAAAGCGCGATGCGCTGCTGATAATAGCGGGCGTCGACATAGCTGGAGACGAGGTCCTTCAGAAAGGAGAGCTTCGCATCGTCGGCCGTTGCGTAGGCGGCCCCAAGCGAGGCGATGGCGTTTTCCCTCGAGCGACGGTACTGGCCAAAGATGTCGAGTAGCCAGGAAAGGCTGGCCTCGCCGCCTGTCGTGTTCGTGGTGCCGATCGTCGTACGCTGCGAACCCTTCTCGCCGGATACCGTGTGCGATGCGTCGACATCGAGGCTCGGCAGGCCACCGGCACCGGCAACCGTGACATTGGCAGAAGCCGAATTGATACGCTCGAGCGCCTGCAGGACATCAAGGTTCTCGCTGAGGCCATGAACCACTAGGCCGTCGAGCCGCTTGTCACGATAGGCCGTCCACCAATGCGCCGTCACGACATCGCCGTTGCTCCTGGTGCCGCCCTCTTGGAATTTAGCGGGAAGCGGCATCTGTGGGGGAACGTGATCCGGGCCGCTGACGCAGCCTGCCAGCAGAAGCGTGATCGCCGATGCGGCGTAGTGCAGGGATGATATTTTCGTGCAGAGCGACGGACTCACTGGCGAGCTTTCTGAACCGGGATCGTAGGTTCAGGCTTAGCGGCGCCAACGTTAATGGCGGTAAAGACACTGTAAAGTTGGGTAAAATCGCGGGGAGCCGGATCAGGCTTGGTCGTCAGCCGAACCATAGGGCGTCGGTTTTCTAGGAAGCTCCAGGGTGATTGCCAGGCCTCCGGCATCCGGCAACGACGCATGCACACGCCCGCCATGACGCTCGATGGCCTGCCTGGTGATTGCCAGACCCAGGCCGTATCCGCCTCTCGGCACAGCTTCTTTCCCGCGTGAGAACGGCTGGAAGATACGTTCGAGCTCGTCTCGCATGACACCTGGCCCCTGATCCGTGACGCAGATTTTCAGGCGCTCGGTTGTCGCCTCGCAAGCCACTGATATATGCGAATGCTCGGCCGTGTACTTGACGGCGTTGCGGACAACGTTTTCGAGCGCCCTGTAGATGAGCTCACCTTCGACCTCGGCGCGGAAGGTGCCATCGACACTGGTTGTGATCGAGACCTCCCGTGCCTGGGCTTCGAATGCCGCGTCGCCGAGGATTTCGTTCAGGAGCTCGATGACATCAAGAGTGTGCGTTTTCAGCGGAAGGCCGGATCCCGCAGTCAGCCTGGCAAGCGTCAGAACTTCGCCAACCAGCGCATCGAGCCGTTCGACCTCCCGGTCCATGCGGTCCAGCATGGCGCCGAGTTTCGCCGGGCTCTGCCGGAGGACGCCGACGGCGGCCTGCAGGCGGGACAAGGGCGAACGCAGTTCGTGAGAGACATCATGGAACAACCTCTGCTGCGCATCCTGCAGCTCCTGAAGCCGGGCGGCGCTGGAATCGAAGTCATGCGCAAGCGCGGTGACCTCGTCCTTTCGGCCGGCCATTTTGTCCCCGATGCGGAAGTCGAAGCGGCCATGGGCGAGCGCGCTCAAGCCATCACGCAGATGCACGACGGGACGAATGAGGTAGCGGGCAAGTGCGCCTGCCGATATCGTGCTCGAAATCAGGATCGCGAGCCACGGTATGAACGGACCAAGGTTGTCGAAGGTGAAAGTGGCCTGAACCGGCAGGGAAATCTGATAGCAAATCCCGTCCTTGAGGACGGATCTTGTATCGACGGTCTTTGGAACCGCACAGGCATCGGCTTTCGCAGCTTTGGAAATCGTCAGGCCAGGCGGTAGCGTCTCTTCGCTTGTGCGCACGAAATACGTGGCGGCATCTTCGCCATCTCTTGAGAGCACGTTTGCGGTCAGGTTCAGGGTGATCGCTCGCCGCTCTTCCTCCAGTTCGCGCGCGAAAGGAACCCCCTGGAGAAAATTGACGAGCAGGAAGATCACGCCGACTGTCGCCGCCATCGTCAGCCAGATCGTCGTGAAGAATTTCCAGAAAAGCCGGGGCATGGTCAGTCCACGAGAAGTTGATAGCCCTGGCCGCGAACGGACTGGATCCAGGATTGTCCGTCCTCCCTCAGTCCGAGCTTCTGACGAACGCTGCTGATATGGACGTCGATACGGCGATCGAACGGGGTCAGCGGCTTGCCGAAGGCCCGCTTCGAAATGTCCTGCTTCGACACGAGCTGGCCGGCGCTGCGGGCGAGGACCTCGAGCAGGCTGAATTCCGTGCCCGTCAGTTCCAAGGTTTCGCCACGCCATTCGGCGATCCTGCTGCTCGGATGAATCACGAGTTTTCCCGCCCTTATTGTGTCGATCGTCGCGCCGGCCGCAGGCTGACCTGCGCGACGGAGGATGGCGCGCAACCTCGCCGCAAGTTCGCCCGGCGAGCATGGCTTCGGCACATAGTCGTCGGCGCCGAGATTGAGACCCGATATCCTGTCGACGTCATCGCCCCTTGCGGTAAGCATCAGGACCGGGACCTGGCTGAGCTTCCTGATCCTCTGCAGAACCTCGATCCCGTTCATCCGAGGCATCATGATGTCGAGCACGATGATATCAACCGTATTGCCGGCAGCAGCGGCAATCGCGGCGCGACCGTCCGTATCGGTGACGACCTCATATCCTTCTTCGACCAGATATTCCTGCAGAAGCGTCGTCAGCTCGGCATCGTCGTCGATGAGGAGAACCTTGTTCATTCACTTCGTCCGTCATTGATCCTTGTCAGCCATACAGCACAAACACAGTCGCGCGACCGAGTTTTACCTAACTTAACACTAACTTGACCGCACTTAACGTTCACCCCGTTACTTATCCTTCCATGACATCACCGCGAGCCAGGATCGGGTTGCCTCAACATGAGCCGCAATCCTTCATCGAGTTGGCACGGATCGGGAAAAGGCACCCATGCCTTTGACCACAAGGAGTGCATCGTTGAGAAAACCGCCCAGAATATTCGTTGCCGCTCTTGTTACGGCAGCGCTCCTGCTTCCCCTGCGCAATGCCATGGCGGACCAATCCGCCGCACCCGCCCTTACCGTCTCGCTGGTGAGGCCGGCTGAGCGAGACTGGCCGGAAACCGTTCCCGCAAGCGGCTGGCTGAAGCCCTGGCAGGAAGCCATCATCGCTTCCGAGACGAGCGGTCTGCGGGTAACCGAAATCCTGGCCGACGTCGGCTCCGTGGTTAAGAAGGGGCAGACCCTCGTCCTGATGTCGCAGGACAGCGTGCAGGCCGACCTTCGCAAGCAGGAGGCGGCCGTCGTGACCGCTAAGGCAAACCTGACAAAGGCGAAGGCCAATGCCGATCGGGCTCGCCAGCTTCGCTCTTCGGGCGCCCTCTCGGATGAAAAGATCGTCGAATATTTCGCCGACGAACAGACGGCGACGGCAAGTCTTGCGTCTGAAGAGGCGGCGCTCGACAGCCAGAAGATCAAGCTCGACCAGACAACCGTCACGGCCGTCGACGACGGTCTGATAACCTCGCGATCGGCCGAACTCGGCGCGGTCGTCTCGTCGGGCACCGAACTGTTTCGCCTGGTCCGCCAGCAGCGCGTCGAATGGCAGGCCGAGGTTTCGGCTCGTTACCTCTCACGCATCTCGGAAGGATTGAGCGTCGACATCGACGGGCCGGACGGACGTCCCATTCAGGGCAAGGTAAGGCTCGTCGGACCTTCGATCGACACCAATACAAGCCGGGCGATCGTCTATGTCGCGCTTCCCCAGGATGTTCAGCCGCGCACCGGCCTTTATGTCACCGGCACTATCGAACTGAGGACCACGCCGGCGCTGACGGTTCCGGAGACGGCGATCGTTTTCCGTGACGGCATAAACTACGTCTTCACCGCCGGCGAGGACAAGCGGGTAAGGCGGGTGCGGGTGGAGACCGGCCGCCGCAACGACGGCGAAGTCGAGATCGTCTCCGGCATAGATAAGTCGGCGAGAGTGGTGACGTCGGGCGGAGCGTTTCTGTCGGACAACGATCTCGTGAAGACTGCGGGAGAAGGTTGATGAACTTTTCTGCATTTTCGATCCGCAATCCCGTACCGGCAATCCTGCTCTTTGCGATGCTTGCCGTCGGCGGCTTGCTGGCGTTCAAGCATCTGCCGGTCCAGAACTTCCCCGATATGGACCTCCCGACCATCAAAATTACCGCGACGCTCGATGGCGCCGCGCCGGCGCAGCTCGAAACGGAGGTCGCCCGCACGATCGAGGACAATCTTGCCTCGCTGAGCTATCTCGACCACGTCACGACGACGATCACCGACGGCACGGTGTCGATCAGCGTGTCCTTCAAACTGGAGAAGGACAGCGAAACGGCCCTGAACGAGGTCCGCAACGCCGTCGACAGCGCAAAGGCCGATCTGCCGGCGCAGATGCAAACGCCAAGCGTCACCAAAGTCACCGTGCAGAGTTCGGCGCTGGTCACCTATGCCATCCAGTCTACCGCCCTTAATGAAACCGAGCTCTCCTGGTTCATCGACAACGATCTGACCAAGGCGCTCCTATCGGTATCGGGCGTCGGACAGGTCGACCGCATCGGCGGTGTCGACCGCGAGGTTCACGTCGACCTCGATCCGACAACAATGGCGGCATTCGGCGTCACGGCGACCACTGTGTCGGCGCAATTGAAGTCGGTTCAGGCCGATACTTCAGGTGGCCTTGGAGAGATTGGCGGCACCCGTCAGACATTACGCACGCTCGGCGCCGTGGCGTCGGTCGATGCTCTGAAGGAGCTTAGAATTCCCCTCGCCAACGGGCAGCAGGTTCGTCTCGACGATGTCGCATCCGTTACGGACAGCTTCGCAGAGCGGTCCTCGATGGCCTATCTCGACGGCAAACCGGTGGTCGCGGTCGAGATCAAGCGCTCGAACGGGTTTTCGGACAGCGGTGTCGCGGACGATGTCGACAAGGCGATGAAACAGTTCTCAGCCAAGCATTCCAACGTGCAGATCGCGGAAGCCTACAGCACGATCGGGCCGATCATCGACAACTACGATGGTTCGATGCACATGCTCTACGAAGGTGCGATCCTGGCGATCATCGTCGTCTGGCTCTTCCTTCGGGACTGGCGTGCGACGATCCTGTCGGCCGTGGCGCTGCCATTATCGGTCATACCGACCTTCCTTGTCATGTACCTGGCCGGCTTCAGCCTGAATATCGTCACCTTGCTTGCGCTGTCGCTCGTGGTCGGCATCCTCGTCGATGATGCCATCGTCGAGGTCGAGAACATCGCCCGCCACCTGCGGATGGGCAAGCGGCCGCTCGACGCCGCTCTGGAGGCGGCCGACGAGATCGGGCTCGCCGTCATCGCCACCACCTTCACCCTGGTCGCGGTCTTCCTGCCGACGGCCTTCATGAGCGGCATACCGGGACTTATATTCCGCCAGTTCGGTATCACCGCCGCGGTGGCGGTGCTCGTCTCCCTCGTCGTGGCACGCCTGCTGACGCCGATGATGGCCGCCTATTTCATGAAGGCCCATCCGACCGAGGAAAAGGACGGCCGCATCATGCGCGCCTATCTGGCAATCGTGAAAGCCGCCCTGAACCGCAGGAAGACCACGGTGGCAGTGACTGCCGTCGTCGTCGCACTTTCGCTTGCCACCATCCCACTCCTGAAATCCGGCTTCCTGCCCGCTTCCGACGACGCGCGAGCTCAGATCACGCTCACCATGCAGCCGGGTGCCACTATCGAGCAGACGGACGCCACCACCACGAAGGCCGCCGATATCGTCGGCAAGCTCCAGGACGTGACACATGTCTTTTCCTCGGTCGGTTCCGCATCATCAGGCGGCGGCCCCGACTCCAGCACCACGAGCAGCGTCGGATCCGCCACGATCGTCGCTGTGCTGTCGCCCATCGGCGAGCGCGATCGCAAACAGTCGGAAATCGAAAACGACATCCGGCAGGCTCTCTCGGTCCTTCCCGGTGTGCGGGTCGCGGTCGGCGGCGGCGGCAACGGCACGAAGCTGGAGATCACCCTTGCCAGTGACGATGCCAACGCGCTCGACAGTGCAAGCACGGCGCTTGAAGAGCAGCTCCGCACGCTGCAGGGCATTGGCGCGGTGACATCGACCGCAGCCAGGCAGGCGCCGGAGATCCAGATCACGCCCGACTTCGCCCGCGCAGCAGCGCTCGGGGTGACGTCGAGCGCCATCGCCGAGGCCGTGCGCGTGGCGACGAATGGGGAATACTCCGCCGATCTGCCAAAGCTCAACCTGCCGCAGCGCCAGGTTCCGATCGTCGTCCGCTTCAGTCCCGAGACGCGCACGAAGCTCGACGACATCAAGAATATGCGGGTGTCTGGAACGAACGGCAATGTCGATCTCGGATCGATCGCCGATATCCGGATCGGCGGCAGCCCGTCGGAGATCGACCGCATCGACCGGATGCGCAACGTCACTCTTTCCGTCGAGCTCAACGGCCGCATCCTGGGCGACGTCAACCGCGAGGCGCAGGCCCTGCCGGCGCTCCGGCGCCTGCCGCCGGGGGTCACTCTCGTCGAACAGGGCGAACTTCAGCGCAGTTCGGAGCTGTTCCAGAGCTTTGGCCTTGCAATGGCGATCGGCGTGTTCTGCATCTACGCAGTCCTCGTCCTGCTCTTCCACGACTTCCTGCAGCCACTCACCCTTCTGATGGCTCTGCCGCTCTCGCTCGGCGGTGCGCTGGTGCCGCTGGTGTTGACCGGAACCAGCTTCTCGATGTCGGCCGTCATCGGGCTGCTTATGCTCATGGGCGTGGTGACGAAAAACTCCATCCTTCTCATCGAATACGCGATCATGTCGCGTCGCCAGGGCATGTCGCGGTTCGATGCTCTTGTGGATGCCTGCCACAAGCGCGCGCGACCGATCATCATGACCACCATCGCCATGGCATTCGGCATGCTTCCGGTGGCTCTCAGCCTGACAGGCGGCGATTCCAGCTTCCGGCAGCCGATGGCAATCGTGGTGATCGGCGGTGTCATGATGTCGACGCTGCTCAGCCTCATCGTCATCCCTGTCATCTTCACTTTTGTCGACGACCTCAACGAGGCGCTCAAGCGCCTCGTGCGCCGCACCGGGCCTGATACTGCCAACACGGAACCGCAGGCATCCAACGATCGCGCGGCGATCACCTTCAAGCCCGAGCTTTCGAAGCGAGGGCAAGGTCAGAGATGACTGCTTTCGATGAACTATTGGCTAGATGGTCCAGCGCCCGATACGGGCGACTCCCGGCGACCTTCATGGCAACCTCTTCGGTCGAATTCCCTCCCCCGGAACGAGACCGCGGGACGTGTTCCCCCACAGGCGGCCTCGCGCCGCCTGCGCGTCCTGCATCTTCTCTGCCGACAGCGTACCTCGCCCGCGTCGCAGAAAGACCTTTACCAAACTTTACACTTCCTTAACCGCGCTTAACATCCACACAGCTATTAGAGTTCGACCTCAGTTCAATCCGGAGTGTCGTGTGTCCAAGGCACATCGAAATATTCTGCATTGCCGCTTCGCGGAGCGGAAAGTCATATTTGCCGAGCTTTGGCGGTGGTTGCTGAAGCTTGCTGCTCTCTTAAGTCCCGGGATCCAATCAGGCCGCGCAGAAAACGTTCGAATAGAGCGTCATGCTCTACTGGAAGACATTTCAATTGGAGGAACGGGGTGATCAGGGCGCGTTTGCCGGACAGATCGAACAGTTCAACAGGGCAGCAGGCCCTATCTCATGCTGGCGTCATGACAATAGCGTCATGGCTTCGAAAACGGGCAAGGCGCCGCTCGCGTAGCCGACCGCCCCGAGCGAACCGATGGCGATCCGGCCGTCGCGGATCGACAGCAACGGTCCCTCAGCACCCTGCTCGTAGAGATCGGGATGGGCCGCGGCAAAGCGCGCCTTCTCCGCCTGCGGCGCACCCTGCATGCCGGCCACATAGTGATGACCGTTGCGCTCGACATGGGAGAGACCGAGCAGCGAGACCAGCGCCAGATCCTGCTGCACGGCAAGTCCCGCCTGGCAGGTCAGATCCTCGCCCGAGAGGAACAGTCCCGGCACCGTTGCGGTTCTGATGCGGATCGCCTTCATGAGCGAACGGTAGATGCCCTTGCAGGTTTTCGAGGAGACGCCGGTATATCCCAGCCGCCTGGCGCCGGCGAAGACGCCGTCGCCGTCGTCGCTCTCATCGATCAGGAAGGGCAATTGCGCCGCCAGGTCCCCCAGCGGCGTTTCCATGGTGATCGCGCGCGAGAACGGCTGTTCGACAAAGGCAATGGCCGCACGCAACCTCGCCAGCCGAGGCGTCGCCTCGATTTCCGCCAGCAAAGCGGCAAGCTGTTCGGCGGCGCCAAACTGTTCGTTGCCGTCGACCGTCACCCGATAGTCGGGCAGGCGGTCCAGCACGGCGGCGATCCTGGTCAGGCGGTCGACATCGGCATCAATCGCGCCTGACAGCTTGATCTTGAACCAGCGGTTGCCATAGCGTGTTATCACCGCCTCGAGGCTTTCCGGCAGGCCGTCACCGACGGGATGGACGATATCGCCCTCGCTGATCGGATCGACAAGCCCGATCGTATGCCGGGCCGAGATCGCGCCCGCAGGGCGAAGGCTGGCGAGCATCGCTGAGGCGGCGTCCGCGTCGATATCGCCGGGCAGCATGGGGCCACCAATGCCGACGAGATTTCGGCGCACCGCCTCGAAGAAGGAAATGCCCGAAAGGCGGCAATAGGCATCGAGCGCGGCGCGGGCGATGAGCGACGGACCGAAACCGGCGGCCAACGGATTTCCAGGCAAACGCCGCACGGTTTCCATCTCGTTCAGGCGGGCGGCGCCAAACAATGTCGTCGGCGCCGACGGCTCGAGCGAAGCGGCCGCAGCAGTGCGGATCGAGGTGCGCAACTGATCGACATTTTGCGCCGGCGTCAGCGCCGGGTTCTTGTCGAACCATTTCGGCACCATCATCTCGGCGGCGGCGCCAAGGGCGGTTCGCCCCTCTCCATCCTCGACGCGGACCCTGAGAAAGGCTTGCGGCGCCTTTTCGAGAGTTGCCGCGCCAAAACGGAACGGCAGGCGCAGCCTGATGTCGCGCTCGAAAGCGTCGATCTCGATGATTCTGATGCGCGGCGCCGTCACGGAACCTCCAATGCTTCTGTCCATGGTCATGCCATGCGGTCGAGCATGGCACGGGACACTTCATGATGGAGAGGTTCCCGGCGAAGCAGCCGGCCGATCTCATCCACCATGGCCTGTCCTTGGGCGAGATGCGCCTCTTCGGTGTGACCGGCAGCGTGCGGCGAAATGGTGACATTGGCCAGTGCGGGATCGCGGAACGGACTATCTGCAGGCAGCGGCTCGTCGTCAAAGACGTCCAGAGCCGCCTCGATGCGGCCGGAGCGGATCTCGGCGAGCAGCGCTGCCTCGTCGACCAGCTGCGAGCGCGCCGTATTGATGAACAGCGCACCGGGGCGCAGCAGCGCCAGTTCGGAGGCGCCGATCATGCGGCGCGTTTCGGGCAGGACAGGCGCATGCAGCGAGATCACGTCGCTCTGAGCCAGCATATCGTTCAACCCGGCATTGAAAACGCCGAGCGCAGCGGCCTCGCTATCGTGGAGAAAGGGATCGACGACCAGCACGCGGCAGCCGAATGGAACGAGCAGGCGCATGACCGCCCGCCCGACATATCCGGCGCCGACGATGCCGACCGTTCTGGCGCCCAGCAATTTTTGCGGCACGGCTGCGCGGACCTCGAGCCATTCGCCGCCGTTGCGCAATTGATGATGCAGCCGATGAATGCCGCGCATCGCCAAAAGCGCTTCGGCGACCACGAACTCCGCAACCGAGGCGGCAATTTTCGAGGCGGCATGGGTGACGCGAATGCCATCGTCGAACAGACGCGCGGGAACGAGTGTGCGGACGCTGCCTGCTGAATGAGCGACAAGGGCGAGTTGCGGATGGCGCTGGCGCGCGGCGGGATCGAAGGGCGGCGTGCCCCATCCGGTGAGACATGCCGTGGCGTCTTGCAGCAGGTGGTCGACATCGGTGGCGTCGATTGTGGCGCCGGTCGGCCAACACACCTCGCCAAGAGCGTTCAACTGGGCAATCGCCGCGTCGTCCAGCATCATCCGGCGGGTTTTTTCGGTCAGCAATACGGCGATAACGGGAGCCTGTTCGATCATGGTTCTACTCTTTCGCTACGGCGACCAGGCGCCTGAGATGGGCAAGATCGGCGCGGACCTTGTCGAGCGCCCGCTCTCGAGAGACGCGGTATTGGGATTGCATCGAGAGCACGCCGGCAAATCCAGTGGCCACCAGATGCGGGACTATTTCGTTCCAGGGCACCATGCCTTCATCGAGCCCGTACCAGTCCGAATGCCATGTACGCTGGCCATGAGCTCCGTAAGCGCCGGGGAACCAACCACTGTTCTTGACGCCAATGCAGCAGAACCACGGTTCGAGAATATCGAGGGTCAAACGCCAGTCCTCGCTCCCCTCGCGAATGATCTGATTGGCCGGATCGGGATAAGCGCCAATCCTGACCGGATCGCGCCCGGCCAGCAATCGCACCGCCAGCGCGCCCGAGCTGTGCAGGGTCCCGCCGTGAAGCTGGATGGTGAGCTTGATGCCGAAGCGTTCAGCCAGGCGCTCGAAGCCGTCGAGATCGCGCCGCGCCTCATCAAGCTGGGCCTGCCAGCGCCGCGACGAGTCATAGCGCCAGAAGCCCAGCCGGACCTGCCCGATGCCAGCCTCGCCGCAACAACCGAGAAGCCGGGATGTGGCATCGTCGGGCCGGGTGGAATCGATGGTCGCCATCGGGGTGCGCAGACCGGCCGCGGCAAAGAGCTTTACCGCATTGATGATTTCCTCCGGACTGTCAGGGGAAACGGCGTGACCATCGCGAATGAGAAGATCAGCGCAGTCGAATCCCAAACCGGCAGTGATCCCGGCCGCCTTCTCGAGCGACAGGCCCTCCAGGGTCTTGGTGAAATAGGCGATATCCATCGATCAGATCCCAGGCAGAAAGGCATTGTTCATGAGCCGGAGACACAAAGCTCGCTGCGGCGGCCGAATGCATCGCGGGCGCACACCGCATAACGCACGCCCTCCGGCGGCGACATGTGCAGAAATGCCGTCGAGATCAGCGGGGCGGAACTGACCTTTTCGAAAGTCCCGCCATCGGTGCTGACCAGGACATCGTAGAAGATGGCCGGGCTGATATCGCCGGCAGCCCAGAAGAGCATGCGCTCTTCGCGACCGCCAAGACCAAGGTAGCGTTCGACGACAAGACCGGTCGGCGCCGCCGGGAGCGCGCCAATATCGGGAACGACAAGCACCTGCGTCAGCGACGGCAATGGCACATCGAGATCGATACTGATCCGGCCTTCGTCGCAGTCGACGACGCTGATCGGATGCAGCAGGGCGGGCTCCTGCGCGCGGCGCATTTCGGCGAACTGCGCTTCATCAGGTGCGGGCGGTGCGCCGACCGGCTCGAAGGGGCCGCGCGGGTTGCTTTCGTCGCGCTGGGCTTCCCAGACCTCCATCGGATTGGTGAATTCCTCGTCGATGCGTAGCAGGCAAAGCGCGTGGCGGCCGGGAACCAAACCGCTCACCTCGAGACGAACGGCGGTCCGGCCCGAGCGGTTGATGGCATCGACGCTGTGGATAAGGCTGATGGAGACACCGCCGCCCGGCAGCCGTGTCGGCAGGATCGCCAGGCCATCCTGGTCGGGCGCAAGCGGCGGTTCGGCCGTCACCTTGCAAACGGTATCGCCAAGCGTTGCCAGCAGTTCCATCGATGTGAGGCCGGGCTTCTTGATGATGTCGAAGGGCGGCGCGCTGTCGACATCCGTGACCAGCATATCCAGATTGGTCTTGTGCTCCCACTGCGCCTTGGTGAAATTGCGCGAACCGAAATAGGCAAAGATCGTGCGCTGGCTCCAGCCGCCGATAAAGGCGTGGTCATTGCTGAGAAAGGTGAAATTCGCCGCTTTCGGGGCGATGATGCGCCGGTCGTGCTGTTCGATGATGCGGGCGATGATGCCGGCATAATAGGCTTTGCCGTGCCAGCTATGATGATCGCTCCAGCCGAGCTGCGGATCGCATTCATCGTTGATGATGGGCAGGCCCGCCAGGCGCGGGTGATGCTCCTTGAGATAGTCGACGACGAGCAACGTGCGGTCGACGATGGCGTTGGTTTTCGGAGTCAGGTCTTCCTTGCTGCCGTTGACGCCCTTTTCATGGATCGAGATGTAATCGATGCGCGGCGGGCCGTCACCGCTGAGGCAGCTCGTGCCGCTGTCGCAATGGGCCATGAGGGCGCGAAAGATCGGCGAGAGCGTGCGGGCGGTGCCAGGCCCGCCCATCGGCAGGCTGGGATCGATGGCATCGAGCCCGGCGACGCAGGCGTCGTAGTAGTTGGTGTAACCCTTGATCCCGTAGGTCCACCAGCCGGAGTCGGCCTCATTCGTCGTTTCGAAATACCATGTCCGCAACTCGTCCATGCCGTAACGCGCGCCATAACGGTCGACTGTTGCCGTCACGAGATCCCGCCAGCGCTTGACCTGATCCATGTCCTCATAATCGGTGAACAGGCCCGACGGGTTGCCCATCAGCTCGAAGAACGGCTTCAGCCGGTGTTCGATCATCACGTCGAGCGCGCGGTCGAGCAGCGACCAGTCGTAGCCGGCCTCGCCCTTCGCGCTCAGCAGGTTGTAGAGATAATGCACGCGCAGGAACCGGATGCCTTCATTCGGCAGGCCGCCAATATAGGCAAGCATCTGGCGCATCTCGGGCTCGAGCAGAAGCTCGGCGGGTGAAAAGCCGGTGCCCCGCCAGAAGCGGTTGAACGGGCGCACCGCTTCACTGGCATCAACGTTTATTCGCGTACGTTCACGCATGGGTCGTCTCTCCTTGGGCGGACGTTTGGCAGTGCGCCGCAATGCCGGCGCACGAGGCCAGGAGCCGGATTATTTGAACTTGTCGCGCATCGCATCGATGCCGGGGATGGTTTTGGTCAGATGCTGATGGGCGGGATCGAAGCGCTGGATCAGCCCCCGACGATGCTTGCCGACGAGAATGGTGAAGATATAGCCCCGGTGCCCCGGCGAGGTGACTGTCGGGTGGTAACCCCGGTCGACCAGGACAGTGTCGCCGTTGCGGGTCATGAGGATCTTGACCGGACCGTCTTCGTCATAGGTGATCTGGCTGCCGAAACCGGTCTCGGGCTGGAAGCGGTAGTGATACAGTTCTTCGTGCCGGGTCTCGACATCACCGTCTTCGGTATCGTGTTTGTGAGGGGGATAGCCGGACCAGCATCCCTCGCCGGCATAGAGTTCGCTCACCAGCAGGTTACCGCAGCGCCCGTTCTGCCGTTGGCCGAGCAGATGGACGATCCGCCGCTGGCTATGCGTGTCCGACGAGCCGACATTGACCGCGTCGACCTCATCCGGCGTGATGCGAAACGGGGCGTAGTGCGTGTCGCAGAGGCCGCCCGCGATGGCCACTTCCGCTGCCGCGCCACGAGCCGATATCCGGACATTGGCGCCGACGGGCGCGTAAACCGAGTCCGCATCGCCTCCCCAGATATCGGCTCGCCGGCCCACCGCTTCGAACATGATGCCATCCACCTCGATATCCACCTGACCCGACAGCACGACGTAGAGGCTTTCGTGCGCGGGCAGCAGCCGGATGTCCTGCTCGTTGGAGGCGAGCGTGACGAGATCGAAGTAGATGAGATCGAGCGTCGTGGAGGAGGTATCCACAATGGGACGCTGCTCGGAGCGTGGAATGAATTCGGGCATCAATTGAACTCCGGAACGGTACGGTCGGCGAAGGGATTAAGCGACAAGGATTCGGCATGATGGCAGGCCACTGCGTGCCCATCGGCCGTGACGGTGCGCAAGCCCGGCACCTCCTGCCTACACAGCTCGGTGGCGTAGCGGCAGCGCGGATGAAATGCGCAGCCGGGCGGCGGGTGGGCGGGATCGGCAACCTCGCCCGCCAGCCGGATGCGCTGGCCGTGGCGGCGCATCCTCGGATCGGCAATCGGCACCGCCGAGAGCAGCGCTTCGGTGTAGGGATGGAGCGGGCGCGAAAAGATCTGCTCCGTCGGCGCCTTTTCGACGACCCGACCGACATACATGACGGCGATATTGTCCGAGATATGCCGGACAACCGAGAGGTCGTGGGCGACGAAGAGATAGGTCAGACCGAACTGTTCCTGCAGGTCCTGCAGCAAGTTGATGGTTTGTGCCTGCACGCTGACATCGAGCGCCGAAACGGCCTCATCGGCGATCACCAGCCGCGGATTGGAGGCCAGCGCCCGGGCGATGCCGATGCGCTGCCGCTCGCCGCCGGAAAACGCATGCGGATAGCGGTGCATGTATTCGGGCCGCAGGCCGACGCTCTGCATGAGGTCGGCGACCCGGTGCTCGAGTTCCCGGCCCTTGGCGATGCCGTTGACACCAAGCACCTCGCCGATGATGTCGATGACGGGAAGGCGCGGATTGAGTGAGGATTGCGGATCCTGAAACACGATGCGCAGGTCGCGATGGATTTCGTCGAGGGCAGACCCCGACAAGGCCGCGAGATCGACCGTGCCGCCGCTGCGGTTGCGATAGCGGATTTCACCGCTCGTCGGCTGATAGATGCGCAGCACCGTGCGGGCAAGCGTGGACTTGCCGCAGCCCGATTCCCCGACAATGCCGAGTGTTTCGCCATCCTCGACACGAAGCGAGACACCATCGACCGCCTTGACGTGTCCGACCACACGCCGGAATGCGCCCTTGCGAATGGGGAAATGCATCCTGAGATCGGTCAGCTCGAGCAGCGGGCTTGGTTGGGTTATGGGATCAGCCATCATTGTCTTCCTTCGTAAAGCAGACAGCTGGCGACATGCCCGTCGCCGATCGTAACGGGCTGCGGATCCTTTTGGTCGCACAGGCCGGCCCTCGCCTCTTTGCATCGGGGATGAAAGCTGCAGCCCTGGGGCCGGTTGAAACGCGAGGGCACCATGCCATCGATGATCGCAAGCCGTTCGGTGGGTTGCCCGTGCATGCGCGGCACCGATTGCAGCAGCGCCTTGGTGTAGGGATGAACAGGCGCGTGGAAGATCGTGTCGACATCGCCTGCCTCCACGACCCGGCCGACATACATGACGACGACTTCGTCGGCGATTTCGGCCACCACACCGAGATCATGGGTCACGAACAGCACCGAGAGCCCGAATTCGGCCTGCAGCGAGGCCAGCAGATCGAGGATATTGGCCTGGGTGGTCACATCGAGCGCCGTGGTCGGTTCGTCGGCGATCAGCAGCTTGGGGCGGCAGGCGAGCGCCAAGGCGATACAGACGCGCTGGCGCATGCCACCGGAAAACTGGAAGGCATAGTTTTCCATACGCTCGGCCGGCCGCGGAATGCCGACCAGAGCCAATGTCTCGATGGCATGTTCGCGCGCCTCCTTCTTTCCCATCTTCAGATGCAGGCGGATCACTTCCACCATCTGGTTGCCGATCGTATGAACGGGGGAAAGTGCGGCCATCGGCTCCTGGCTGATCAGGCCGATCTGGGCACCGCGGATCGCCCGCATGTCGTGGCCGCGCGGATCGAGCGCCGCCAGGTCGACGGAGGGTGCTGCCGGATCCGGCCGGTAGCGGATTGCCCCCGAGACGATCCGCCCTCCCCTGGGAACCTGGTTGAGGATCGAGCGGCCGGTGATGCTCTTGCCCGAACCGGATTCGCCGACGACACAGACCGTCTTGCCGCGCGGGATGGAAAAGGAGACGCCGTCGACCGCCTTGATGGTGCCCGCACCCCCGAAGAAATGGGTCCTGAGATCATCGACCTCGATCAGCGGGTCGCGATCCCTGTGCCGGCCGCCGGTTGCGGCAAAATTGGGATCAGTATTCATAGGGATCTGCAGCATCGCGTAATCCATCACCGAGGAAATTGAGGGCGAGCACGGTGACGATCACCGCGAGACCGGGAAGAAACAGCCAGGGTGCGCTCGAGACGGCAAGAATGTTCTGTGCCTCCTGAAGCAGCACGCCCCAGCTCACCACCGGCGGGCGCAGGCCGATGCCGAGGAAGGAGAGCGCGGTTTCTGCGAGGATCATCGTCGGAATGGCAAGCGTCACCGAGGCGATGATGTGGCTCATGAAGGACGGCACCATGTGCCGCCAGATGATGCGCATCTGCGAGCAGCCGTCGAGACGGGCGGCTATGACGAAGTCTTCCGTCTTGAGCGACAGGAAGCGCCCGCGCACCACCCGTGCCAGGTCGGTCCAGCCGATCAGCGACAGGATGATCGTGATCCAGAGATAGACCAGGAGCGGATCGGCGCTGATCGGAACGGCAGCCGCAAGGCCCATCCACAACGGGATGGTCGGGATAGAGTTGATGAGTTCGATGGAGCGCTGGATGACATCGTCCACCCAGCCGCCGTAGAGCCCCGAGATGCCGCCCAGGATGATGCCGAGGATGAGGCTGATTGCCACCCCGATCAGTCCGACGGACATAGAAACGCGGGTGCCGTGGACCGTCCGGCTGAAGACGTCGCGACCCAGCCGGTCGGCGCCGAACAGGTAGAATGGTTTGCCCATCTCGATCGGGCCGATCAGGTGCCGGTCGAAATTAAACAGCCCCCAGAGCCGGTAGGGTTCGCCCTTGACGAAGAAGCCGAGGGGGATGACGACGGCCGGATCGGGCACGTAATTGCGGCTGAGCGCGATCGGGTCAACCTTCATCGAATAACCGTTGACGTAGAGCGGATGAAACTGCCCGGCCGCGTCGTAGCCGGCGAACCTGATCTGCTGCGGCGGCGCATAGGTGTAGCGGGAATCGTAGGTCTGCGACGAAACCGGGGCGAGAACCTCGGCAAACAGGGCGACCAGGTAGATCAAAAAGATGACGACGCCGGCCGCCAGCGCCAGGCGATGGCGACGGAAGCGCCGCCAGATGAGCTTCCACTGCCCGGCGACCGCGTCGGAATTCTGGATCCGTTCGGGTGATAGCGCGATGGCTTGATCGGTCATTGGTCTCGTCCTTCAGCCGTTGCGAATGCGTGGATCGAGCCAGGCGAGCAGCAGGTCCGAAATCAGTGTGCCGATCAGCGTCAGCATGCTCATCAGCAGGATGAACGTGCCGGCCAGATACATGTCCTGGGCAAAGAGGGCGTTGAGCAGCAGTGGCCCGGTGATCGGCAGGCTGAGAACGATGGAGACCACCACCGAGCCGGAGACGAGGTGCGGCAGCACCCAGCCGACGGTCGAGACAAAGGGGTTGAGCGCCACCCGCACCGGATATTTCAACAGCAGCCGGATTTCACTCAAGCCCCGGGCGCGGGCCATGTCGACATAGGGCTTGTTGAGCTCGTCGAGCAGGTTGGCGCGCATGATACGGATCAGCGCTGCCGTCGCGCCGGTGCCGAGAACGACGACCGGGATCCACATATGCGACATGAGATCGCCGAGCTTGGCCCAGCTCCAGACCGCATTTATATAGGCGGGCGAAAACAGCCCGCCGGTACTTTGGCCGAAATATTGAGCCGAAACATACATCAGCACCAGCGCCAGCAGGAAGTTCGGGATGGCAAGGCCGAGGAAGCCGAAGAAGGTGGCGACGTAATCTCCCACCGAATATTGCCGCACGGCCGAATAGATGCCGATCGGAAAGGCCACCGCCCAGACGAAGAACAGTGTGGTGACCGAGACCACCATCGTCAGGCCCATGCGGCCCCAGATCAGCTCGCTGACCGGCTTGTTCCAATCGAGGGACTGGCCGAAATCGCCGCGCAGCAGGATGCCGCTGATCCATTTCCAGTATTGGACCGCCCAGGGCTGATCGAGGCCGTAACGTTCACGCAGGCCGGCGATGACGCCGGGATCGATCGTTTCGTTCTGGGAGGCCAGACGCGCCGTCATCGCGGTCAGGAAGTCGCCGGGCGGCAGCTGGATGATGATGAAGGTCACGACTGATATCGCGAACATCATCGGGATCATGTAAAGCAGACGTCTGATGATGAAGCCGGCCATGGTCAAGCTCCTTCAATCGGCGATCGCCGATCGGATGATTGGGACTGGGCTGGTGTTGATGGGGTGGCGCCCGTAGACGCCAGCCCTGTAGGTCGCGTTCCGTTATTGCTGGTAGTAGAAGGTCTCGGGCTTTGCCGGTCCCGGCGTCATGTAGAACGATGTGCTGGGAATGACCTTCGGGACATTGCGCATATTGGTCTTGACGATGCCGACGCGATCCGGCTCCAGGTTGGTGCCGATGACGTAGAATTCGTCACGGGTGATCGCCAGCAGTTCCTTCATCTCGGCCAACTGCTTTTCGAGCGTCGGCGCTTCCTGCACCTGCCGGTAGAGATCCATCTGCTTCTTGGCAGCGGGGCTCGGTTCTTGCGCGTTCGGATCCTTGGGGTTCTGGTAATAGAGGCCCCAGGCCGTCGCGAAGCTCGACTCGTATTCGTGCGGGAAATACCATTTGGGATCCAGCAGGCCGAGGAAGTCGTAGCCACCGCCGCCGACCCATCCAAGGCCGTCATTCTCGTTGTTCTGCAGGCGGGAGAAGATCAGCGAACGTTCGGCCGGGCGGGGCTGCATGTCGATGCCGACAGCCCGCCAGTAGCGCTGGATCATCTCGAGGGCATCCACCTGGATCGGGCTTCCGGTCAAGGCGTCGATCGCGAAGGTGATCCGCTTGCCGTCCTGACCGAGGCGATAGCCTTCGGCGTCATGTTTGGTAAGGCCGGCCTTGTCGAGATACTGATTGGCGAGATCGACATTATATTCCAGATACTGCGTCGCCATCTTCTCGTCATAGAGCGCGGTGCCTTCACGCGGTGCCGCCTGATAAGGCTTGGCCTGTCCGGCATAGATCAGCTGGTTGAGCTCTTCGCGGTTGATGGCGTAGCTGAGGCCGATGCGGAAATCCTTGTTGGAAAAGACAGCACGCAAGGCCGGATTCTTGTGGGTCTGATTGAGGGTGATCAGCAGGGCGTTCGACCACGCCGGCCGGGCAATGAACAGGCCGTAGCCTCCTTTCTCCTGGTTCTGCACGATCACCGTACGGGCGTCCGTCGTCTCGATGAAGCGGTTCTGCATGTCGATTTCGCCGCTGATCGCCTTCAGGATGATGGCCTGCGTATCCTGCATCACATCGATGGTGATCCGATCGAAGTAAGGCAGCTGGTTTCCTGCGGTATCCACCTTGGCATAGTATGGATTGCGTTCTCCAACGACCTGGGTGGTGCCGTTATAGGGCGCGGTCAACACCCAGGCATCGAGCGTTGGACGGCCGAGATCGCGCCAGCGGCCGGGAAACCCGATCTTGTTGTTGAAGAGCTGGACCCAGTCGGTTGCACCGGCTGCCTTCACCAGGGCATCGACGCCGTCGGGATTGAAATCCTTGTGGAATTGCTTGAGGTAATGGGCCGGTGCGGCTGCCAGAATATCGGAGCCGCGAACGGTCGCCATATTCATCAGGAACAGGCCGTTCGGCGCGGCAAATTTGAAGACGACCTTGTCGGCGGCGAGCTTTTCGACCTTGACGGTCTCTCCGCCTGCGGTCAGCCAGTCGGGTGCTGCAGGCGTGATCTTGGTGTTGCGCAGCACGTTCTCGTTCCACCACACCAGATCGTCCGCGGTAAAGGGCTCGCCGTCCGACCAGCGTGTGCCTTCACGCAAGGTGAAGGTATATTCGGTGGCATTGGCATTGACCTCGACGCTCTTGGCGAGATCGGGGATCACTTCGGTCCATTCCGGATTCCAGCGGACCAGTCTCGTATAGCCGATTGAACGTTCGATCTCGCTGTCGCCACCGCCAAAGGTGGCCGTGCGCCAGGTGCCGCCATAGGTACCAACCGATTCAAGCGGCGTGAGTACCAGCGGCTCCTTGGGCAGCCGCTTTTCGACCGGCGGCAGCTTGCCGGCATCGACCAGCGCCTTCAGTTCCGGCGACTCCTCAAAGCCGAATGCGGCACCGGCCCAGCCGGCACCCATGAGGATCGCCGCGGCAACGGTCGAGACAACCTGCCGTCTTAAGATTCTGACGTGTTGCATTCTTTCCTCCCAATGTTCCGCTCTAGGTTATCGTTAACGTATTCTCCTCTTTTGTGAACGTTATCGTTACCGTTCAATCTTGTCAAAAAGATTCTTGGCGCCTCATCTTTACCCATAGCAGCCTTGGCTTCCCCGGAAATTGTGTTAGTTATCGTTATCGTAAATTCCCGCAAATTTTAATGAGACGATCCAATTGAGCCGCTCCAAAGAGCCAGAATCCAAAATAACCATCGCCGATGTCGCCCGCGCCGCAGGGGTGTCGCCGATGACGGTATCGCGCGTGCTCAATGATCGGGGCGGAGCCAGTGCGGAGACCAGTCAGCGGATTATCTTAGCGGCGAGCGAACTCAACTACCGGCCCAATCCCTTTGCGCGCGGATTGCGGTCCGATCGATCGAAGGCCATCGGCCTTCTCGTTCCCGACATCACCAATCCGTTCTTTCCAGAAGTCATCAGGGGAGCCGAGGATGCCGCGAGCGCTGCCGGCTACAACCTGCTTCTGTCCAATGTCGTCGAGAACAGCAAGCGGGAGGAAGAACTCATCGAAACGCTGCTGCGGCATCGGGTCGACGGGATCATCGTCTGCAGCCCGCGACTGCCCGACGCTGCGCTTCACAAGGCGCTTGCGCCACACCGTGCCGTGGTGCTCATCAACCGCGAGGCGCCCAACGAGGTCGCGGGGACGATCGTCACCGACTACGAGACGGGCGCGTCGCGTGCCATCGACCATCTGGTCGAGCGCGGGCGCCGCAAGATAGCGATCATCGCCGGGCCGCGCAGTTCGTTTGGCGGCAAGAGCCGTCTTGTCGGCTTTCGCAAGACGCTGGCCGCCCACGGGCTCAAAGCGCAAGGCATCGTTTATTGCGATCCGACCGCGGCAGGCGGGCAAACAGCGGCCGCGCAATTGCTGGCGGAGACGCCCGGCATCGATGCCCTTGTCTGCTACAACGATCTCAATGCGATCGGCGCCATGAAGGCCTGCAGGGCCGCCGGCATTTCTATCCCCGGGCAAATCGCCTTGATCGGTTTCGACGATATTCCGACTGCCGAACTGCTGTCCCCGGCGCTCACCACCCTGCGGGTGCAAAAACGCGAAATGGGGGAGGAAGCCGTGCGCCTGCTGCTCAGCCGCATCGCCACCAGAAACCGCCAGCACGGCATCGTCATCGTGCCGGAGCTCATCATCCGCGAAACGACCTGAACGCCCCGGAGCATGATGCCGAAAAGTGTGAGCGGTTTTCGGACGACATCATGCTCCAACTCTTAAAGTTTGGAACAGGAGGAATATCCGATGGATATCAACAATCTGCAGTCGCTGGCCCTGCCTGAGGAGAAGAAGGCCTGGTTCGTTCACGACCGGTTCGGCATGTTCGTGCACTGGGGGCTTTATGCGCTGCCGGCACGCCATGAATGGGTCAAGAGTCGCGAAGAGCTGAACGACGCCGACTACCAGAAATATTTCGATCATTTCGATCCCGATCTCTACGACCCGCGAGAATGGGCCAGACGCGCGAAAGCTGCGGGCATGAAATATGTCGTGCTGACGACCAAGCACCATGAAGGCTTCTGCCTCTGGGATACCAAGGCGACCGACTTCAAGGTGACCAACACGCCTTATGGGCGGGATCTGGTGGGTCCATTCGTCGACGCCTTCCGTGCGGAGGGCCTGAGGATCGGGTTCTACTATTCGCTGATCGACTGGCATCATCCGGACTTCACGGTCGATCCACGCCATCCGCAGCGCAATCATCCAGATGCGCTGAAAATCAATGAAGGCCGGGACGTGCAGCGCTATGCCGCCTTCATGCGCGAGCAGGTCCGCGAACTGCTGACGGACTTCGGCCAGATCGACATCATGTGGTTCGACTTCAGCTATCCGCAATGGAAGCTCGGAGAACTGGTCGGAAAGGGCCATCAGGATTGGGAAAGCGAGAAACTCGTGCGCCTGGTGCGCGAACTCGCCCCCGACATCATCATCAACAACCGGCTCGATCTCGCCGGCTTGCAGCCCGATATCGTCACGCCGGAGCAATATATGCCGCGCGCCCGGCCACTCCGCGATGGCAGGCGCGTCGTCTGGGAAGCGTGCCACACGCTCAGCGGTTCCTGGGGCTATCACCGCGACGAGGACACCTGGAAAAGCACAGAACAACTGGTCCAGATGCTTGTCGGCACCGTTGCCATGGGTGGTAATCTGCTGATGAATGTCGGGCCGACGGCGCGCGGCACACTCGACCACCGCGCGATTGCAGCCCTTGCCGCTTATGAGGAGTGGATGGCACTGCACGAGCGCAGCATCGTCGGCTGCACCCAGTCCGACTTCACCGCTCCGGCCGACTGCCGCCTGACCCAGAATGGCGATCGTCTCTATATCCACCTCTTCAACTGGCCCTATCGCCATCTGCATTTCGATGCGCTGGCGGGGAAAGTCGAATATGCGCAATTCCTGCATGATGGCAGCGAGGTCACCTGGCTGCGCCCGTCCGCCAATACCTTGTGGGCGAACACCCAGTTCCCCGTCGGTGATGATCAAATGACATTCGTCCTGCCGGTGCGCCGACCTCAGATCGTCGTCCCGGTCATCGAAGTTAAGCTCAAGGCGGGGAGCACCTCCGGCATTCAGGATTAAAGGGCGGCGGATGATTGCGCAGCTGAGATAGATTGCCTGAGCGGGCGGGGGCATATGCCCGCTCTGATAAACCCCGCCATATGCCGACAGTGGCTTACGGATTGGCTTCGGTGGTTTCCACGAAGAGCTGGTTGAGCTGTTTCATCTCGAGCGCATGGGCGCGCTTTCTGAGGGCGGCTGCCTGTTTGAGCGTTGCAAGATTGTCTGTTGTCTCGATGAGGTGAGCATCGGCGACGAGCACCTCCGCTTCAATCCTTCCCTGCTCTCTCAATTGCCAGACATCCCTGACGCGAAATTGAACCATTATCACGCCGAAAAGTGCCACGAGCGCGGAAGCTGTCATTGGCAGCCAATTGGGGACAACCGGGCCATAGGCGGAAAACAACGATGCGAGACCGCTCAAAACGATGATCCCCAATGTGAGAAAATTCCAGAGATATTGATTGACCTTGGAGGAGCGCGCATAGCCGTTTCGATGTGTTCGAAGGTCACGCAAAGCCTGCCTTTTGATCTCGGCTGCGTCCGACGGAAGCATGCTTTCGGCCGTCTCTTGCTCGATCTCCCGCCTTGCCGCCAAAATCACGTTGATGACGGCGATCGTGATCCCGAAGGTAATCATGAACCAGGCGATGTAGTGCAAAGGGACGTCATCGAGAATGACGTTTGACAAAAACGCAGGTTGAAAAAACTCAATTAAAGCGCCAATCGATATCAAGAATATAGACAGGGCAACCACTGCTATCGAAAGCATCGCCGCTATATTTCTATATCTGCCATTCAGTGTCATTTTCTTCAGTTGAGCGTGGTCATCCCCCTCCCTTCTGAACAAATCCATCATCCTATCCTCGAGACTATGGGGTTAACCATAGTCAACCTTTTACCACGCCAGAAAGCAAGTAACGTTTGTGAAGTAATACTTGACGGATCGAATTTCCGGCACCCCTCGCCAATGTGCGGGCCGGGGCAGCCTCCGCCTCTTCAATCCAGTCGCTTCAGGCTATGCTGATCGCCAGCGGCCGGCCGAGATCGCGGGCAATATAGTCCTGGTTCTGTCGGACGATCTGCGCGGCGTGAGCGATCGTCAGCCGGTGGGCCTGCTCGGCGTCGCCAGCCTTGATCGCGGCGATGATCTCCTCATGCTCGTCCAGCCTGACAGCCACTTGAAAACCGGCGCGGCCTGATCGGGCAGGAGATGGTGACCGCTCAGGAGAAAGGCTCGGTCGGTCCCGCCGCCGGATTGGTCAGCCAGCACGGTCCCTCGGCGGTCATGTACATATGGTCTTCCAGCCGGATCCCGAATTTCCCGGGGAAGACGATCATCGGTTCGTTGGAAAAACACATGCCGGCGGCAAGCGGCGCGTCGTTGCTGCGAACGATGTAAGGTTCCTCATGAATCTCGAGCCCGAGGCCATGACCGGCGCGATGCGGCAAACCTGGCAAGCGATAGTCGGGGCCGAGGGAGTGTTTGGCAAGCACCTTTCGGGCCGCATCGTCGAGGCTCGAGCAGGCGGCGCCGATCCGGGCTGCGTCGAAGACGGCCTGTTGCGCCTCGCGCTCGATCCACCAGGCCCGTTCGAACGCGCTTTCGCCGCCCTCCAGCATATAGGTCCTGGTGATATCGGAATGATAACCGTCGATCCGGCAGCCGGTATCGATGAGAATGACGTCGTCGCGACCAAGGACCTGATCGCCGTCGGCGCCATGCGGAAGCGAGGTCGCCGCGCCGAAGGAGACGATGCAGAATGTCGAGCCGGCATCGGCGCCGGCCTGGCGATGCTGCCGGTCGATGAAATCGACCACCTCGGATGATTTGATGCCCGGCTTCAAAAGCCCATGCACTTGCCTGTGGACGTTAAGCGTCAGGTCCATCGCATACTGAATGAGGGCAATCTCCGCGGCCGATTTGATGCAACGCAGGTCGCGGATCAGCCGCCCGCCATCGGCAAGCCTCGCCGCGCCCATCTCCGCTGCCAATGCATGATAGAAGAAAAGCGGCAAACCATCGTCAAGGGCAAGTCTGCCGCCCTGGGCAACAAGGCGGGCGATGAGAGCGGCGCTGCTCTCCTCCTCTTCCCAGACCAGGATTTCCCCCGGCAGATGCGGCAGCGTTTCGACACGGCTGCGCTCGAACCCTGGAACGATGTAGGAAATGGTCGCAGGCGTGACGAGCGCGCCGAGGAACCTCTCGCTCGGATGCCAGACCAGCCCCGTGAAGTAATGCAGGCTTTCGGTCGGCCCAAGAAGCACGGCAGCCAATCCTTCGGCTTCGATCATTTTGCGAAGCCTGGCGAGGCGTGTCTGCCGTTCGTCCTCAGTGATGCGGGGTACGGGGTGCTGCCATGACATGTTGTTTTCCTGCTTTTCCTGCGCTTCCAGATCGATGAACCCCTCGCCTTGCAGCGGGGATCTTGAACCGACACTAATGCCGCTGTAGGCAATATGTCGACATGAAAAATGAGGAGATAGCGATGGCGGTCGAATACACCATACCGGGCATGCTGATACGCGATCATATGGTCGACGCTCCCCTGGATTGGTCGAAGCCGGAGGGGGAGTCGATCCGGATTTTTGCACGTGAAGTGTGCGATCCCGCCCGCCGTCGCGAAACACTGCCGTTGCTAGCTTTCCTTCAAGGCGGTCCTGGCGGAAAATCGCCGCGGCCGAGCAACGGCGGGCCGCCTTGGCTTGCCGAAGCCCTGAAGACGCACCGCGTTATCCTGATCGACCAGCGCGGCACCGGGCGCAGCAGCCGGATCGAAAGTGCGACGATGGCGCGTTTTGCGGACGGCCGGGCCGCAGCCGACTATCTCAGCCTCTTTCGTGCCGACAGCATCGTTGCCGATTGCGAACATCTGCGGAAAACCGTCTTCGGCGGCGGGCGCTGGCAAACGCTTGGCCAGAGCTATGGCGGCTTCCTGACACTCACTTATCTCTCGAAGGCGCCGGAGGGACTTTCCGCCTGTTATGTCACCGGCGGCCTTGCCGGCCTTGGGGCGACGGCCGATGATGTCTATCGGCGCACCTACCCGCGCGTCACCGAAAAGAACGCCGCCTATTACCGCCGCTACCCCGGGGATGCCGAGCGCATCGGCCGGATCGCCGACTATATCGATACCAATGAGGTGCGGTTGCCCGATGGCGATCGCCTCTCCGTTCGCCGCTTTCAGACTATCGGCATCGATTTCGGCATGGCGCCGGGTTACGAGAACATCCATTGGTTGGTTGACGAGGCTTTCTCCGGTCCCAATGAAGACCGTCTCTCCGATCGCTTCCTCGCGTCGGTGATGTCGCTGACCTCCTATGACGACAATCCGCTCTTCGCCGTTCTGCAGGAAAGCATCTATGGCCAGGCCGGGACGCCGACTGCCTGGGCGGCCGAACGCATCCGCGCCGAGCATCCGGCCTTTGCCGGCGACCGGCGGCCGCTGCTGTTGACGGGGGAGATGATGTATCCCTGGATGTTCGAGGAAATTCGCTCGCTCAGGGCCTTCAGGGCGGGTGTCGAGGTATTGGCCACGCATGAGCGCTACGTGCCGCTCTATGCCCCGGCACGTCTCGCCGCAAACGAGGTGCCGGTCGCCGCCGTCATCTATCATGACGATATGTATGTCGATGCCGGGCTTTCGCTCGAAACAGCGCGCCACGTCGCCAACCTGCAGGCATGGGTGACCAACGAATTCGAGCACGACGGTGTTCGCCAATCAGCGGCTGTCCTGCGCAGGCTGATGACCTTGGTCAGGGAGCAGGGCGGCCCCCTCGCCTCCTGAGGCTCGAATGGTTCATTGCTCTCGTCGCATCAGGACATGCTGATCGCCACCGGCCGGTCCAGATCGCGGGCGATATATTCCTGGATCTGGCGAACGATCTGCCCGGCGTGGGCGATCGCCAGGCGGTCGGCCCGCTCGACGTCACCGGCCTCGATCGCGGTGATGATCTCCTCGTGTTCGTCGACATACTGGCGCGGCAGACGGTCGTCGAATGTCGAGTAGTAAAGGCGCAGGATCCGGCGGCCCTCGTCGAGCAGCCTGGCGAAGAAGGCCGTGTAATAGGAATTGCCCGCAAGTTCGGCGATCGCGACGTGAAATTCGCGGTTCGCCTCGATCATCGCATAAGCATCGCGCGCGGCAACGGCATCGGCGAAGTCCTTCTGATGCCGGCGGACGGTCTTCATGATCTCGCCGTTGCGCCGTTGCGCCGCGCCGCGGGTCGTCACCCGGTACATCAGCGTCAGCGCTTCGAAATAGGTGGGCAGGCTTGCGAAATCGATGGTCGCGACGATCGTATTCCTGTTCGGCAGCGTCGTGACCAGCCCGTCGGCGGCGAGCCGCAACAGCGCCTCTCGAATGGGAGTCCGCGACATCCGGAAACGCTCCGACAGCCGCACTTCGTCGAGCGGACTGCCGGGTTCCAGCGCCATCGACAGGATTTCCTGCCTGAGCGTCACATAGACGCTCTGCGTGCCAGAGCCGCGCACCCGCACATTTTCCGCGTCGTTCCGCATTCGTCTGCCCTCTTTCGCTAGAGCGCCGCGCGTCCAACAGGACGCGCTAAGGACGCGCTATTACTTTGAATTGGCGCATAATCCTTTCCGAAAATCGATTTCGATTTTCGGGGTTATGCGCCGAAGCCTTGTATTTCGTTTCGGCCGATTCTCGCAATGTCGGCCTTCGGGGGCCTCAAATTTGCAAAATCACATCATTGAATCTTGTCGACAGTTTGTATATAAGGCAACCAGTTTCAACGAGGCTCGATCAATGACCACAGGATGGAAGGGCGTATTTCCCGCCGTAACGACACAGTTCAACGATGATCTTTCCGTTGATTTGCCCTCGACCCAGCGAGTCCAGGACGCGCTTGTGAACGATGGCGTCAACGGACTGATCGTCATGGGCACATGTGGCGAGAACAATTCGCTGGACCCCGAGGAGAAGCGCACGATCTTGAAAGCTGCCGTCGAGGTCGTCAACGGCCGCGTTCCCGTGGTGACGGGCGTGTCCGAATTCGATACGCGCCGTGCCGTCGCCTATGCTCGCGACGCCGAAAAACTCGGCGCCGACGGCCTGATGCTGCTGCCGGCCATGGTTTATGTGCCGAAGCCCGAAGAGCTGATTGCACATTTCCGCACCGTCGCCGAAGCGACCTCGCTGCCGATCATGCTCTACAACAACCCGCCGGCGTACCGCGTCAATATCGGCGCCGATGTGCTGAAGGTGCTTGCCGACGTGCCGAACATCAAGGCGGTCAAGGAAAGTGCGCCGGATCCGCGCCGCTTCACCGATCTCATCAATGAATTCGGCGATCGTTTCGATATCTTCGCAGGGCTCGACGACGTGGCGCTTGAAGGCCTGATGCTCGGCGCCAAGGGCTGGGTCTCCGGCCTGACCAGCGCCTTCCCGCAGGAATCGGTGCAGCTCGTTGCCGCCGCCGAACGCGGCGACTGGGAAGAAGCCCGCAAGATCTATCGCTGGTTCATGCCGCTTCTGCACCTCGATGCCGAGCACGACCTCGTCCAGTCGATCAAGCTCGCCGAGCAGATCATGGGCCGCGGCTCAGAACGCGTTCGCATGCCGCGCCTGCCGCTTTCGGGCGCCCGCCGCGCCGAGGTCACCGCGATGGTCGAAAAGGCCGCCGCCACGCGTCCCTCGAAGATCCGCCAGGCCGCCTGATACAACGAGGCCGGCGACCCCGCGGTTGCCGGCCTTTCCGTGTTTGCTCTTCAGGCGAGCGCCAGCGACCGGCCGCTCGCCGGATCGAACAGATGCATCTGGTTCATGTTGAACGAGAGCGGCATCGTCGACATCGGCCTGGGTCCGCTCTCGGGATCGATGCAGGCGCAAAGGCTTGCCTCGCCGATGCCGAAATAAACCATGGTCTCCGGCCCGAGTGGTTCTACAAGATCGATCTTCGCTTCGATGTCGGCATAACCTGGACGGGCCTGGCGGTCGGTGATCGATTCCGGCCTGATCCCGAACACGACTGATTTGCCGGCATGGCTGGCATAGTCGCCGGCGCGCACCTCCGGCACTGGAAGCTCGCTGCCGTCGGTCAGTTTGACGACGAGGCCCTTGTCTCCTGATAACAGCGTCGCTGACAGGAAATTCATCGACGGTGAGCCGATGAAGCCGGCGACGAACTGGCTGACCGGCCGATAATAGAGCGCCTGCGGCGGCCCCGCCTGTTCGATGATGCCACCATTCATCACCACGACACGATCCGCCATGGTCATCGCCTCGACCTGGTCGTGCGTGACGTAGACGGTCGTCGTCGGCAACAGCTGGTGCAGCCGCTTGATCTCCGTGCGCATCTGCACGCGAAGCTTGGCATCAAGGTTGGACAACGGCTCGTCGAAGAGAAAGACTTTCGGATTCCGCACGATGGCACGCCCCATCGCGACGCGCTGGCGCTGGCCGCCCGAAAGCTGGCCCGGACGCCGGCCGAGCAGCTCGCTGATATGCAGGGTTTCCGCCGCCCTGATGATACGGGCGTCAATCTCGCTCTTGGCGAGCTTCTGCTGCTCCAGGCAGAACGAAATATTCTCCCGCACCGTCATGTGTGGATAGAGCGCGTAGTTCTGAAAGACCATGGCGATATCGCGTTTGCCCGGGCCGAGCCGGTTGACGACCTGGTCGCCGATCACGATCTCACCTCCGGTAATGTGTTCGAGACCCGCAATCATGCGCAATGTCGTCGATTTTCCGCATCCCGACGGGCCCACGAAAACGACGAATTCATTGTCTTCGATGTCAAGGCTGATGCCGCGCACGGCCTCGTAGATGCCATAGGACTTGACGATGCTCTTGAGTTCCAGCCGTGCCATGGTTTTCTCCTAGACCTCCTGCAACCAGATCGCCATTGCTCCGGGCGCGCGATTGGCCCAGAGGTGATAGGGGATCGCCGTGAAGGGCCGCTCCTTCAGCGAGGGGCGCGCGGTGCGATAGAGCGCATTCTGCCAATCGGATATATCGGCTTCGAGCGCGGTGCCTTCGAGGACGGTCGCTCCGCCGAGAAGCGCGGCATCGTAACGGGCAGAAATTTCCTCAGATGCCGGCAGGCGGAGCCGCTGCGGCTCGCCGCCGAGGTCCGTCTCCTCGATGCAATAGACGACGGGGCCCCGCCGCAACGCGACGCGTCCGCCGTCTTCGGAGACGGCAGGATGCGCGTAGATGCGCTCGACCGGCATCGAGAAGCCGATGCGGACCTCGTCACCATTGCGCCATTCCCTTGATATTGCGGCATAACCCTTCGTCAGGCATTGATCGAGATCGACGGCAACGCCGTTGACCGAGATCTGCGCCTGCCTGCACCATCCTGGGATGCGAAGACGAAGCTGAAACCGGCTTGGCCGCTCGACGGCGAACCGCAGGCTGATGTCGCCATCCCAGGGATACTGCGTCTCCTGGATCAGGCGCACGAAGCTGTCGCCGACTGTCAGCTCGGCGGAATTGGTGCCGTAGAGATGGACGGCGAGCTCATGATCATCAGTCGAATAGAAATATTGGCCGAGCGACGTAATGAAACGGGCAATGTTGGTCGGGCAGCAGGGGCAGTAATGCCATTTCCACCGGCGGTGCTGCCCGTGGCTTTCAAGGACGTTCTCATAGAAATAATGCTCGCCGTCGCGCGAGATGCCGGAAAGCGCGCCGTTGTAGAGCACCGTTTCCAGTCTGTCGGTGAACTTGCTATCGAGATCGACCTGCGCCATGCGATGGCTCCAGAAGCCGAGCGCGACGGCTGCGCATGTCTCGGCATAGGCCGTCTCGTTCGGCAGGTCGAATTCCCGGGTGAACCCTTCATTGGATGCCGATGGGCCAAGGCCGCCGGTCACGTAGAGCTGGCGGCTGACCAGATTGTCGAAAAGCCGGTCGCAGGCCTCCTTCAAGGTCGAATCGTCGTTCTCACGGGAGAGATCCGCCATCGCAGAAAACAGGTACATGGCGCGAACCGCGTGGCCGACGACCTGGTGCTGGTCGCGCACCGGCATATGGGCCTGGCTATAGGCATATGTCTTGTAGACGTAGTCATCAGGGCTCTCGCCGCGTTTGCGGGCCTCTTCATCGTAATATGAAGGCATCCGGCCACGTTCGTCGACGAAGTAGGTCGCAAGCTTCAGATGCCGCGGATCGCGCGTCACGCGATAGAGCTTGACCAACGCCAGCTCGATTTCCTCATGGGCATCGTAACCCCTGAGCTTTCCGGGCTCGGCACCGAAGGTTTCGATGATATGGTCGACGGCGCGGATCATCACATCGAGGAAGCGACGCTTTCCCGTCGCCTCGTAATAGGCGACGGCCCCCTCCAGCAGGTGGCCCATCGAATACATCTCGTGCAAGTCGCGCAGATTGGTCCAGCGCCTGCCCGGCTCGCGGCGAATGAACCAGCTGTTGAGGTAGCCATCCGCCATCTGCCCCTTTTCGAGCTTTTCGACGATAGCATCGATCTTCGTTTCGAGCGCAGCATTCGGGTGAGCCTTCAGCGTGTAACTTGCGGCCTCGATCCATTTGCCGAAATCGGAATCGAAGAAATGCTGCATCGACAGTCCGCTCGGCTGGATCGGGCGCACCAGCGGCCCGGCCGGCTTGTCAAAATCAAGCACCTCGAGGAAGCCCTCCTCTTCCAGCCGCTTGTGCTGCGTCGGGATGGTGACGTTGCGGACCGTCTCCGTCCAGCTTTGCCAGAAACCGCCATGGAAGACGACACCGGAATGGTCGGCGGGCCTGTATCGCTGCCGTCCCGCAGCGCGTGCCGGTTGAAAACGAGGTGAGCTGGTCATGAGGACTCCTGAGCGGGACGAGCGCTGTTACTTCACGGCGCCGGCCGTCAGGCCGCGCACGTAATATCGTTGCAAGAGAAGAAAAAGCAGGATGCAGGGGACCATAGTCACGGCTATGCCGGCCTGAAGCGCGCCCCAGTCGATGATGCCATAGATGCCCGACGAAACATTCACCAGCATGATCGGCAGCGTGAACTTGTTCTGGTCGGACAGGAAGATGAGGGCGGCGAGGAATTCGTTCCAGGAATTCAGGAAGGCGAACATCGCAACGGTGGCAACACCGGGAAGCGCGATCGGCAGCATGATCCGGCGCAGGATCGTCGCCTGCGACGCACCGTCTATCCGGGCCGCTTCGATCAGCGCCTTCGGCACCGCATCGAAGGCATTGCGCATCATGAAAACGGAAAAAGGAAGCTGGAAGGTCACGTAGATCAGCACCAGGCCGAAAAGATTGTTTTGCAGCCGGAAGACTTTCAGGATCAGGAAAAGCGGCGTTAGGATCGACTGGAACGGGATCATCATCGTCGCCATGATCAGCACGAAGAGCAGCGACTGACCGGGAAAACGGAATTTCGAAAAGCCATATCCCGCCGGCACCGAGACGAGCACCGTCAGGATCACCGTTCCGGCGGCAATCAGCACCGAATTGCCGGCATAGACGTACCAGCCTGCACCGACATGTTCGAGGCGGCGGTAATTTTCAAGCGAGAAGGCTTTCGAGAAAAGTGCTGCCGGATCGGCAAGTGCTGCGGCCGCGGGCTTGAAGGAATTGGCGAAGGACCAGACGATGGGCATCACGAAGAAGACGGCAAAGACGCATGCCGTCAGAACGAAGGCGAGATAACCGAGCCGCTCGCTCGCCGGCTTCGCTGCGAGATTATGGTTGAGCCGCTCCATCAACCCTCCTCCGGCCGCTGGCGCAGCAGGACGAACTGGATCGCGCTGATCGCCACCAGCACGACGAGCAGGGCAAAGGAGATCGCCGAGCCATAACCGAGACGGTAGGATGAGAACGAGGCGAGATAGATCGAGAACACCGCGGAGATCGTGCTGTTCTCAGGGCCGCCCTGGGTGATGATGAAGAACTGGTCGAAGGCCAGCATCGACGAGGTGACGTTGAGGACGAGCGCCAGCACCACCGAGTTCCTCATCAAGGGCAGCGTGATCCGCCGAAACCGGCTCCAGACGCTGGCGCCGTCGATCCTGGCGGCTTCGATGACGTCGTTGGATATGCTCTGCAAGCCGGTCAGAAGGATGATCATCGTGAAGCCTGCTGTCTTCCAGACGACCATCAGGATGACGACGCCGAGTGCCGGCCAGAAACTTTCGAGCGGCCTCGGGGCGCTGTCGATGATGCCTGCTCCGCGCAGCAACTGCGCAAAGACGCCGCTATCGGGATTGAGCAGCCACATCCACAATGTCGAGGCCGCCCCGAAGCCGATGACAACAGGCATGAAATAGATCGTGCGGAAAAAGCCGGCGATGCGCAGCGGCCGGTCGACGAGCAGCGCCAGAGGAAAGGCCACCAGGAAGATCGCAGCCGTGACCAGCACCGTGTAGAGCAGCGTGAAGCCCAGGGAATGCCAGAGCTGGGTATCGCCGATCAGCTCGGCATAGTTGGAGAGGCCGATGAATTTGGTCCGGCCTAGAAGCGGCCAATTGTAGAAACTCATCCAGACCGTCATGACAAGCGGCACGAGGAAAAGCACGACGATGAACAGCAAGCCCGGCAGGATGAAGGCAAGGCCAAGCCAACCCTTTGGCTCCGGTTCTCCGGTCGCGACTGCGCGCCTCCGGCTGCGAAGTGTCGAGGATATCACCGCAACTCCTCCTTCCGCTTGAAAGTCGAGATGTGAAAGGGACGGCAGGGTATCCGCGGATACCCTGCCGAAACGCGTCGGCTTAGTTCGGATTGGTGCGTTCGAGGATACGGGTGAAGTCGGCCTGCGTCTTGGCGATCGTTCCGTCGACATCGTCGCCGAAGATCGTGCCCTGGATCAGATTGAGGAAGGGTCCGGTGCGGCTGACGAAGAGTTCGTCGGACGAAAATGTGTAGGGTGTGCGCGCCTTGGCGAGGATATTGTAGGCGACGAGATTGCGCTGGTCGAATTTCGCATAGGCTTCGGCGGCGAGGTCGGTGCGCGACGGCATCCCCGATTCCTGGGTGATGTAGACCTGCTGCTCGGGCTGCATGTAGAAATTGACGAAGTCGAGCGCGACTTTCTTCTTCTCTTCGCTGATACCCTTGATCAGGGAAAGCGTATCGCCGCCGGCAAAGCTCGATTCACCGCCCTTCGGCCCCGGGATCGGTGCGACGGCGAATTTCACGTCGGGATATTTGCTGGTCAGCAGATTGACGATGTAGGAGCCGGTCATCAGGATGCCGACCTTGCCCGAGGCGAAGGCCTCGACGGCATTGTTGCCGTTGCCGGAACGCGAGGTCGGATGGATCGCACCGGCCTTCCACATATCGCGATAGGCTGCGATGGTCTCACGCAGCGCCGGCGTATCGACCGTGGCGCTGCGGCCGTCATCGCTCAGCACATCGGCATTGGCGGCCCAGAGATGCGGCAGGAAATCGTAGATCAGCCAGCTTCCCGAATTAGCCACGAAATAGAAGCCATAGGTCTCGTTGCCGAGCGCGGCGATCTTCTTCGCGTCGGCGGCAATCTCCTCCATCGACGCCGGCGCCTTGTTGGGGTCGAGGCCGGCCTTGGTGAAGAGATCGGTGTTATAAGCGATGATCGAGGCATCCGGCAGGGCCGGCACGCCATAGATCTTGCCGTCATAGGTGGCAAGGCGGATGTGAGACGGGCTCATCGCCGCGGAATAAGGCAAGCCCTTCACGAAGTCGGAGATATCCTCGAGACCGTCCGCGGCGGCAAAGGTCGGGAGATAGATCAGGTCGAGCACGGCGCCATCAGGAGCCGCGCTGCCGGCAATCGCCGCGCCCAGCTTCGGCACCATCTGCTCCGCCGTGATCTGGGTGACATTGACCTTGTCGGAGTGCGAGGCGTTGTATTTGTCGGCCAGGCCCTGAAGGACGGCGCCGGACGACGTGCGCACCCATAGGGTGATTTCTTCGGCGTTGGCGAGAGAAGAGCTTGCCAACAGCGCGAGAGCGGTGATCGTCGTTTTCAGTCGAAGCATGCTTGTTCCCCTTTTTCTCGTTCAGGCCTAAGGCCATCGGACGAAATGGACGTTAGATCAGAAATTTTTTGATGTCGACAGTCTGTGTGCAAAATTCTGATGCGCGTTTGATAAAACCTTTTAACAGCACATTTTTTTCTGCTAAAAGCTTTTACCATGAATCGACTACGAGGCGGCACTTGAAGAATACGGGCGATCGAAGACGGACGATTTATGACGTGGCGAAGGCTGCAGGCGTCAGCATTTCGACGGCGTCGAACGCACTGAACGACACCGGCCGGACGAATGCCGAAACACGCGAGCGGGTCCGGCGCGTGGCGGAGGAGATCGGATTTCGGCCCAATGCACTCGCCCGTGGGTTGCTAAGCAAGCGAAGCCATGCGATCGGCATGCTGACGAACGACACCTATGGCAGACTGACGCTGCCGATGGCGGCCGGGGTATCGGAGGTGCTGGTCGATCACGGCGTTTCCGTCTTCCTCTGTGCCACGAACAATGATCCAAGGCTCGCCCAGCTTCATCTGGAGGCGCTTCTTGACCGGCAGGTCGACGGCATCATATTCACCGCGACCCGCCTCGATCTCACGCCGCCGGTCCAGCTGTCTCGCTTGCCGATACCCGTCGTCTACGTCTTTGCCGAGGGACCGGCCGACAGCGTCACTTTCTTTCCGGATGACGAACAGGGCGCCCGCCTCGCCGTCGATCACCTGAAAGAGCTCGGTCGATCGCGGATCCTCCACATCACCGGGCCGCGGGATTATCTCGCCGCTCGCATCCGTGCCCAATCCTATCTCGACGCCTGCGGCGACGGTGCCGAAGCGATGTTCGGCGACTGGTCGGAGGAATGGGGTCACGAAGCAGTTCAGACGGTGTTTGCCCGGCCCGGCGCAAAGCCCGACGCCATCTTCTGCGGCAGCGACGAGATCGCCCGCGGGGTCATCGACGCGCTACGCGACCTTAATGTGGAGATTCCCACGGATGTCGCCGTGGTCGGCTTCGACAATTGGGAGGTCGTCGCACGGCAAACGCGCCCGCCGCTGACCACCATCGACATGGAGTTGAAGGAACTGGGCCATCGCGCCGGCCTGGCAATCCTCAGCCTCTCCAAGGGTGAACCGGTACCTGCCGGCATCACCAGATTGCCGTGTCGCCTGGTCGTGCGGCAGTCGTGCGGCAGCCCCCTTCGATCCGACTGAAAACGACGGCAACGAACATAGACAAGGCGGCGCCGTCGCTATTATCTGTCCGTGCCATTGCCGGAACGGATCAGGCTGTCGCGGCTGACCAGCGACGGTATCTGGAAAATATGCTCGGCGCTGGCGCGGCCTTCTATTCTGGAAATGAGGGCCCGGGTTGCGACCTGACCGAGTTCCCTGCCCGACTGATCGATGCTTGCGAGATTGACGAGGCCGAGTGCTGCGGTCGGCGAATTGTCGTATCCGATGACGGCGAGATCTTCGGGGACGCGCACGCCCATCTCCATAGCCAGGCTGAGAAGGGTGATCGCGTCGAGATCGCTCCAGCAGAATACGGCGCGCGGCCTGTCCTTCCTCGATAGGAATTTTCGCATCGCCTCCTCCCGCTTTGGCGAGGCTATCGGAATTTTGCCGATCGCTGGCGAGGAGCCGAGCCCGCCGCGCTGCATCGCCCGGCGAAACCCGATCTCACGCTGGCGGACGACGGAGACCGCGTGCCCCTGGCGCTCGCCAAGGCTGAGCATTTCGATATCGCGATAGCCGCAGGCAAGAAGCGCTTCGACGGCGATCTCGGCGCCGCGCTGATCATCTGCGTTGACGGTATCGAAGGCCGTAGCGCTGGCATCGTGGTAGCCGACCGCGACGATCGGTATCTGGACTGCGAACTTTGCGAGGATCTCCGAAGGCAAGCGCGGCGCAACGAGGACAAGGCCGTCCATCTTGTAGTCGATCATCGACTCGATCAACGACGTCTCCAGTTGCACGCGCGCATCGCTGACGCCGATCATCGCCTGATAGTGCGAGGGCGCCAGTACCCCGTTTACGCCGGCAATCACCTCCGGAAGGAAAGGATTGCGGATATCGATCAGGAGCACACCGATGGTGAAACTCCGGCCACGCAGCCCTCTAGCTGCCCGCGAGGGGCGATATGCGAGTGCGTCGATGGCATCCGTCACCCTTGCGCGCAGCGCATCACTGACGCCATAGGCATTTCGCATCACCTTGGAAACCGCTGCGACCGATACGCCTGCGTGAGTTGCCACGGTCCGGATCGTCACGCGATCGTTTCGTTGCGGCTTTTGTTTTTCTTCGATTGACATGAAATCTCTGGCTTGCTGCGGATCGTCAACATCGCCCGCAGAACCACCATGGCAGACTGACAACGAAAATTCTATTGCGCTTCCGAAGAAAATGTAGAACGTTATATGGAGAACGTTCTACAACTCGTCGGGAGGACTTGATGAACTTTCAGCCGGCAGCCATCAGCGGCAACCTCGTTTCGCGCGTCTGGTCTGGGGACATGATCGCGCCGCTATCGGATGGCGGTCAGGGAACGGCCGCAAGCTTCGTCTCCAAGACTTTCGAACATGATGGCGCCAAGCTTCCCGTCGAGCTCTTTATCTCCGCACTTGGCCTCTACCGCTGCTTCATCAACGGCGTTCGCGTCGGCAGCGACCTGTTGACCCCAGGTTGGACGAACTACGACGATCGCCTTGCCTATCAGCGATACGACATCTCGAACCTGCTCAAGCCGGGCCTCAACCGCATCGAGATCTGGCTTGCCGACGGATGGTACCGATCGCCTTTGATGTGGGGCGCCCAGGCGATCCCGAATTGCTGGGGCGACAGGATCGGCGCCATTGCGGATCTGATCGGAGCTGATGGCACCGTTCTTTCCACCGACACCACATGGCGAAGCGGTGTTCTGCCGATCCTGAAGTCAGGGATCTATTTCGGCGAAGTCTACGACGCCCGCCAGGAAAACTACGTCGAGACCCACGGCACCGAGAGATTGCCCTTCGACAGAGAGCTGCTCGTCGCGCATGAAACTGCTGCGGTGCGCGAGATGCGGCCACTCGCCGCGGTCGAAAACTGGACCGACGATGAGGGCAGGAAGATCTATGATTTCGGCCAGAATGCCGGCGGCTACATCAGATATACGGTCCGGGGCACTGCCGGTGCCGAAGTCCGGGTGGAGCATTCGGAAGTTCTCGGTCCCAACCGTCATTTCGACAATCGCAACTATCGCACGGCCGCCGCACATACCGTCTACACGCTGCGGGGAGACGGCGACGAGACCTACGCGCCGCATTTCACCTTCCACGGCTTCCGTTATGCCAGGGTGACGATCAAGGGCGATGCGAAGATTCTTGTAATCGCGTCCATCCCGATCTCGTCGGTGCCCGAGCCTGCCGGCGGTTTCACCTCTGGCAATGCACTGGTCAATCGCCTCGTCGAAAATACCATCTGGTCGCAGCGCGCCAATTTCGTCGAAGTGCCGACCGATTGCCCGCAGCGCGACGAACGCCTGGGCTGGACGGGCGACGCCCAGGTCTTTGCCGCAACCGCATGCTGGCTGAGCGACAGCCAATCCTTCCTAAGGAAGTATCTGCGCGATGTGATGGCCGATCAGCGCGAGGATGGCGCCGTCTCACATTTTTCGCCGGATCCGACGCGCTTGCATCCGGCCAATTTCCCGGGCTATGCCGGCTCGACCGGCTGGGGCGACGCGATCGTCGTCATCCCGTGGGTGCTCTACACCCATTATGGTGATCGGGCCGTTCTGACGGAGTGCCTGGATTCCATGGTACGCTGGGTCGATTTCGTCTGGTCGATCTCGGATGGTCCGCTCGTGCGTCCGCCCTCGCGTTGGGGCGACCGAGGTTTCACCTTCGGCGACTGGCTGCAGCCGGTCGGCGACAACAGGAAGCCTCGTCCGACGATCGCCGACGACTGCGCGGCCACGCTCTATCACTTCATCTCGACCGACCTTCTGGCAAGGATCGCAGCCACTCTCGGCGAGCATGCCCTTGAAGAAAAGATGAAACAGCGCGCAAACGAGATCCGGCTGACATTTTCCAACGAGTTCATCACGCCCGCGGGACGGCTTGCCCACAACGACCAGACATCCTACGCCCTGGCCTTCCTTCACAACCTGATACCGGCAGAGCACAGGCAAGCTGCACAGCAGCATTTCCGGCAGGTGATCATCGATGCCGACTACAAGATCGGCACCGGCTTCATCGGCACGCCAGCCCTGCTGCCGGCCCTGACAAAGCTCGGCATGGACGATCTTGCCGAAAAAGTCTTCCTGCAGGAGGATGTGCCGGGCTGGCTCTACCAGGTGTCGAAGGGGGCGACGACGATCTGGGAGCGCTGGGATTCCATGGCGCCTGACGGCACCATCTACGAACCCGACATGAACAGCTATAACCACTATGCCTATGGCGCGGTCTGCCAATGGCTGTTCGAAAGCGTCGCCGGAATTTCGCCGAGCCCGAGCGCACCCGGATTTGCCGAGGTGATCGTCGATCCGGCGCCGATTCCGTCGCTTTCGCCGGTTTCGGCCTATCATGATATCAGCCAGGGACGCATCGAGGCCGGCTGGCAGTGCGACGGCAACAAGGTCACCTATGTGCTGACCCTTCCGGAGGGCTGCATCGGCCGGTTCCGGCCCGGAAAACGGCATCAAAACCCGTCGCTCAACGGAGAGCCTGTTGTCGAGGAAGCCATTCTTCCCTCTGGGACGCACCGACTGGTCTTTTCCCTACCCACTTCCTGAGGAGCATACACGTCACACCGTTCAGAGGAGGAACGTCATGACACATCGGATAAAGCTCATTCTTGCGGGCGCGTCCGCGCTTTTGGCGCTGGTCGCGGCCGGTCCGTCGCATGCAGAAACCACGCTGTCATTCCTGATCGACAATAACCCGGACACGGTCGCGGCGGCCGAGGCACTGGTTGCCGCCTATCAGACAAAGGCGCCTGACGTGACGATCGAAATCGAGCCGCGGGCAGGAGGTGGCGAGGGTGACAACATCATCAAGACGCGCCTGGCGACGGGCGAGATGTCCGACGTGTTTCTCTATAATTCCGGCTCGCTGCTCCAGGCGCTGAAACCCGCGCAGACGCTTGTCGATCTGAGCGGTCTTGCGTCGCAGGCGAAGGTGGACGAAGGCTTCAAGTCGGTCGTCCGCGCCGACGGCAAGCTCTACGGTGTTCCCTTCGGCACGGCGATGGCGGGGGGCATCCTCTACAACAGGAAAATCTACCAGGACCTCGGCCTGTCAGTCCCGAAGACATGGGCGGACTTCATGGCGAACAACGCAAAGGTCAAGGCATCAGGCAAGGTCGCCGTGGCGCAGACCTATCGCGATACCTGGACCTCGCAGTTATTCGTTCTGGCGGACTATTACAACCTCCATGCCGCCGTGCCGAACTTCGCCGCCGACTACACTGCCAACAAGGCGAAATACGCAGAGACGCCGGCGGCCATGAAAGGCTTCGAACGGCTGAAGGACGTTCACGACGCTGGCCTGATGAACGAGGATTTCGGCGCGGCAAGCTATGACGATGGCCTCAGAATGGTGGCAACGGGCGAGGCAGCGCATTATCCAATGCTGAGCTTCGCAATCGGCGCGCTCAAGCAGAATTATCCCGAGAACCTCGCAGATGTCGGTTTCTTCGCGCAGCCGAGCGACGACGCGGCGACGAATGGCCTGACGGTCTGGATGCCGCCCGCCCTCTACATTCCCCTTACCAGTCAGCACGCAGAGGAAGCGAAGAAATTCGTGGATTTCGCAGGAAGCGTCGAAGGCTGCAAGATCATGGTGGAAACCAACACCGTGCAAGGGCCTCCCTTGATCGACGGCTGCGGTTTGCCTGCCGACGTACCGCCTGCGGTGAAGGACATGCTTCCCTATTTCGAGGCCAAGGACAATACGACCCCGGCGCTGGAATTTGTTTCGCCGGTCAAGGGGCCGGCTCTCGAGCAGATCACCGTCGAAGTTGGCTCCGGTATTCGCCAGCCTGCCGACGCGGCAAAACTCTATGACGACGATGTGCGCAAACAGGCCAAGCAACTCGGCCTGCCCAACTGGTAGCGGTCTATCGGGCTAGTTGACCTCGCTCCGAGGGGCGAGGTTCCACCCGATCGAAGAGGTAGTCATGACAGAGACACGCCCCCGCTCGCGCAAATCGCCCTACCCGCTGTGGTTTTTCATTCCGGCCGCAATCATCTACGGCGTGCTGTTTCTGGTTCCCACGGTCTCGTCACTCTGGTTCAGCCTGACGCGATGGGACCTTTCGACGGCTGAATTCATCGGACTCGAGAACTTCCGGCAATTCTTTTCCGAACCCTTCCTAGTCAAGGGGCTCGTCAACACACTGATCTACGCGGTGACGACCTCCGGCCTGAAGACGGTCTGCGGGCTGCTGCTTGCCGTGCTGCTGACCAGCAATATCTTCGCCCGCGGCTTCCTGCGCACGCTGGTCTTCTTTCCCGTCCTGGTCTCGACGATCGGCATCGGCATCACCTTCACGGTGATGATGCATCCGACCAGGGGCATCATCAATGTCACGCTCGAGACGATCGGCATTCCGGGACCTGGATGGCTGACCAATCCGGCGCTGGCGCTTTTTTCAGTGGCCTTGGTCGATGTCTGGAAGGGTGTCGGGCTCGCCACGCTGATCTTCATCGCCGGCCTTGCCGCGATCAGCCCCGATTATTATGAGGCGTCGAGAATTGACGGCGCCACGCGCCTTCAGCAATTTTTCCGGATCACCCTGCCGCTTGTGCGTCCCGCCACCGTCATCGTCGTGACGTTGTCGCTGATCGGTGGGCTTCGGTCATTCGACCTGATATGGGCAATGACCCGCGGCGGGCCTGGCTTCTCCTCCGATGTGATCGCTTCGGTCATCTACAAACAGTACCAGGCGGGTTTCTACGGTCTGTCGACGGCCGGAAACGTCATTCTGTTCGCGCTGATCGCCGTAATCATCCTACCATTCACCCTTTGGTTCAACCGGCGCGGGGTCGAAGAATGAGAAGCAGCCGCCCTTATGTGACCGGCGCGATAGCGCTTGCAGTGGCGGCCGTCATCTTCGTCATGCCTTTCGTTTTCGTCGCTCTCCAGGCGGTCAAATCGAAATCCGAAGCCTCTCGCCTTGATTTCGAATTGCCCGAGCAGTGGCTGTTCTGGGATAATCTGATCGCCGTCTTCAAGGCGCGCGACTACCAGCTCGCGCTCGCCTATTTCAACTCTACGCTGATCACTGTGGTCTCCGTCACGATCCTGATCCTGCTGTCGGCAATGGTCGGATATGTGATGCAGCGCCGCAAGACCGTCTGGAACAGGGTAGCCTCCATTGCCCTGTTCATGGGTCTGATGATGCCTCCAGCCGTCGTGCCCACCATCGGCCTCTTGCAGGAGATCGGTCTCTTCAAGACCATGACCGGGATGATCCTGATCCAGGTCGCCTATAATCTCTCGTTCTCGACATTGCTCTACCGGTCGTTCATTTCGACCATACCACGCGACCTCGACGAGGCGGCGCTGATCGACGGCGCCAAGCCGCGGCAGATTTTCTTCAGGGTGATCCTGCCGCTTTTGAAGCCGGTGACCGTCACCAACATCGTCGTCCAGTCGATCGCGATCTTCAACGATTTCACCAACCCGCTCTACTATCTTCCAGGCAAGGAGAACGTGACGGTGCAGCTGACGCTCTATAACTTCCAGAGCATGTACACGAGCCAGTACAATCTCCTGTTCATGAACATCCTCCTCGTGACGATCCCGCCGCTGATCGTCTTCATCTTCTTCAACCGGCAGATCGTCGCGGGCATGACGGCCGGCGCAGTCAAAGGGTAGCAGAATGGCTGAGCTCACTCTCAAACAGGTTCGCAAGAGCTTTGGCGCCCTCGAAGTCATCAAGGGGATCGATCTGGAGGTTGCCTCCGGCGAGTTCGTCGTTTTCGTCGGCCCGTCTGGATGCGGAAAGTCGACGCTGCTGCGGATCATCGCCGGCCTGGAGGAAACGACGTCAGGCGCGCTGACCATCGGCGGCAAGGACGTGACCTATGCCGAACCCTCGGAGCGCGGCATTGCCATGGTATTCCAGAGCTACGCGCTTTACCCACACATGACCGTGGCAGAGAATATCGGCTTCGGCCTTTCACTCGCCCGCCGCCCAAAGGCGGAAATCGCCGCCAAGGTTGCGGCGACGGCTGAAACCCTGCAGCTCACCCAGTTGCTGGAGAGAAAGCCGAAAGCACTCTCCGGCGGCCAGAGGCAGCGCGTCGCCATCGGCCGCGCGATCATCCGCGATCCCAAGGTCTTCCTGTTCGACGAGCCACTATCCAATCTCGACGCTTCGCTCAGAGCCCAGATGCGCCTTGAGATCGCCGATCTGCACGCCCGCCTGAAATCGACGATGATCTATGTCACCCACGACCAAGTCGAAGCCATGACGATGGCGGATAAGATCGTTGTCCTGAAGGGCGGCGCGGTCGAACAGATCGGCAGTCCAATGGAACTCTACCGCAATCCCGCGACACCATTCGTCGCCGGCTTCATCGGCAGCCCGAAGATGAACCTCTATGGCGGCGAGATAGCGCGGCGATTGAACTGCACGACCTATGGCATCCGCCCTGAGCATATCAGGCTTTCGGAAAGTGCCGGGCAATGGCAGGGCAGGATTCGGCATCTCGAGCGGCTTGGCGCTGACGCGATCCTCTACCTCGACGTTCCCGAACTCGGCGAGATGGTGGTGCGCGCCGAAGGCGAGACGCCGTTTGCGCCTGGAATGACGGTCTGGGCAAATCCGGTCGAAGGAGCGGAACATCGATTCTGAAGCTAACGCCCGCCCGCCGTCTCGCTCATGAGCCTGCGGAATTTCAGGCGAGAAGACGCGCGGGTTGGCCTTGGCGGATTACCAGTTCGACCGCCTGCTTGTCGAAAGATACGAAGCTCTCGCCGCCAAGCCATGCGCCTTCATGGGCAATCACGCCATCTGCGAAATCACCACCCGCCTCCAGCATGGCCAGTCCTGCTTCGACAGCAGGACGGTTCATCGCCACATTGCCCGCGTTGAGCAGGTCGTGGATCGTCTGTGAAACATCTTCCTTTGAGAGCCTGGCTCCTCGACGCAGTATCCAGACCAGTTCACATAAGCTCGGCAGAGAAACGGCGATCAGCGATGCTTCCTTAAGGAGCTTTGCCGCTGCCCTGCCCTGCTCAGCATCATCCTGCAGGACGGCTCGAGCAAGAATGTTGGTATCGACTGAAACTTTCATTCCTCGCCGGCCCAGCCCGAAGCCACGATTTCGTTCATCTCTTCGATGGTCAACGGCTTATTCAGTTTGCCAGCATGCCGACCGATAAAATCGTCGATTGTCCCCGTTGGACGAGCGGCCTTTACCCGCAGCTCGCCCCCAGGCAGCTTGTCGAATTCGATCCGCTCCCCCGGTTTGACCCCAAGGTGCGTCAGCAAGTCCCGTCTCAGCGTGATTTGCCCTTTCATTGTGACCGCAAGGGAAGGCATGGAAAAATCTCCTATCTCATACCAATACAAAAGTAATGGAATTTTCCCTTACATTCAAGGTTAGAGTGGTGGGGACTTTGCCTTCACCTGCCTTGTTGGTACGCGGCTCGCTCCAACCGAAGAAAGCGCGCCGATGCAAGAGCCGCTTTCTTAGAACCGGTCGGGACGCAGGGGTTCGAGATCGATGGCCGGGCTCTGTCCCGCGACCAACTGGGAAACGAGATAGCCGGTCAAAGCCGACAGCGTCAGGCCTAGATGGCCGTGGCCGAAGGCATAGGTGACATGGGGCAAGCGGCGCGAGCTGCCGATCACCGGAAGGGAATCCGGCATGGACGGGCGAAAGCCTAGCCACTCGTCGCTGCCTTGCCCGGCCGCCGGCAGGAGCATTTTCACGCCGTCACGGATCACCGCGGTCCGCTTGGGGTTCAAGGGAGCGGCAAGGCCGCCGAGTTCGACGGTTCCAGCCGCGCGCAATCCATCTGCCATCGGCACCATGTAGAAGCCGTGTTCGGGATAGCAGACCGGGCGCGACAGCAGATGGCCCGCTTGCGGGAACAGGACGTGATAACCGCGCTCGGTGTCGAGCAGGACGCGATCGCCGATCGATTCCGTAAGCTCGCGCGAATGGGCGCCGACGGCGACGACCGCATGGTCGGCAAGCATTTGCTTGTCCGCGATCCGCAGGCAGATGCCGTTGTCGCGCGGCTCAATCGCCGAGATTTCGCCGCGGACGATCTCCCCGCCGCCGTTTAGAACAGCCTCTGCGAGCGCGAAGGCGAGTTGCCTGGGGCTGGAAAACACATAGGCGTCAGGGAACAGCACGCCCTTGTGGTAGAGCGGCGCAAGATTAGGCTCCATGTTCTGGATATCGGCGCGCTCCAGCCGGTCCATGGCGACGCCATGACGCTCACGCAGCGAGTTCTCGGCGTCAGCCGCCCGGAATTGCTCTTCGGTCTTATAGAGATAGAGGCAGCCGTCATGCCGCTTCAGCCGTTCGGCGCCTGCCTGCGTCACAAGCGGTTGCCAGGCAGCATCGGCGTGGGAAAGCAGCACCGCCAGGGTGCCGGCGATCCGCTCGACCTCGGCTTTCGTGCTCGATGCCAGGAAGGCGCGCAGCCACGGGACTAGTTGCGGCAGGTATCTCCAGACGATCGCCAGCGGACCGAGGGGATTGAGTAGCATGCCAGGCACTCGCCAGATGACGCCTGACGTCGCGACGGGAACGACGCCGTGCGGGGCAAAGGTGCAGGCGTTCCCATAGGAACAGGCCTGCCTGTAGGATGTATCGCCCAAGGGCGGCGCCGGATCGACAATCGTGATCCGATGCCCCATTCTTTGCAGCCAGAGGGCCGAACAGAGGCCGACCAGTCCTGCACCGACAACGGCCACATGCCGACGCTCGGCGTCGGGCAAGGGCTGAAGCTCCGGCAACGGCTTGTTCATCGGCTAGACCAGGCCCGCCAGAGCGCGGGGACGATCGTTCAGCGTGGCGGCGATGATGCGTAGCGCCGTTGCAAGTTCGTCCCGCGACGATGCGCAGCCGACATTGACGCGAACGGCATGCTCGACCGGCTGGCGGTCACAGGCAAAGGCGGTGGCGGCCATGACGGCAACGCCATGGGCACGCAGATTGGCGGCAAAATCCTCGCATCGCCAAGGGGCCGGCAACCTCAGCCATAAAAACATGCAGCGCGGATCGGCGGAGAACGAATGGCCGGCAAGGATCGTCGTGACGATCGCATGGCGCGCGCGCAGCTCCGCAAGCTGGGCCTTCAGGATCGCTTCGGCCGTGCCGTCTTCCAGCCAGCGGGTCGCAAGCAGCAGCGGTAGCGGAGAGGGCATCCAGGCGGTTGTGCGGACCGCCTCGGCAGACAGCAGCGCCCGGCCGGGCGGGCACAAGAGATAGCCGACGCGCAGACCCGGCGCCAGCGCCTTGGAGAGTGCCGATATATGGTAGGTTCTGGTTGGAGCAAGCGTGATCAGGGCGCTTGCGCGGGTCCCGAGCATCGGTCCATAGACATCGTCCTCGATGATGACGAGATCGTGCTTCTCCGCGACGTCGACCAATTCCCGCCGGCGAGCCTCGCTCATGGTGACGACGGTCGGATTGTGCATCGAGGGAACCGTGAAGACGGCGCGCACGCTCTCCCGGCGGCAGATATCGTCGAGCTCCGCCGCCGACATCCCCTGATCGTCACTTCCGATGCCGATGATGCGGAAGCGGAACATCTGGGCAAGCGCGATCAGGCCGTAGTAGGTCAGCCTATCGCAGACGATGGTGTCGCCGGGCTCTATCAGGCTGCTGATCCCCGCCAGTAAAGCATGCTGGGCACCACTGGTGACGACGATATCGTCTTCGGACGGATCGAAGCCGTTGAGCGATATCCATTTTCGCGCGGCGTGGCGCGCCCAGGCAGGACCTTCCGGCGGCTGATACTCCTGCATCTGGCGGAAGCGCCGGTCCGATGAAAGGTCCGGCAGGGATTGGGCGAGGCGCTGTTGGAAATCGTCGACGGCCGGCCGGTTGACCGTCAGGTCTATGACACCGGTCGGGCTCGCTGCCCGGTCAACCCGCGGCATGGCGCCGTCGCCGATGACGATCGTGCCGCGCCGGGTGCTGCCCATTACAAGGTTGAGGTTTTGCAATTCGCGGTAGGCGCGCGTGACGGTGGAGACGTTGAGCGACCGCTCTCGCGCCAGGTCGCGCTGCGGCGGGAGCTGACTGCCGGGAGGCAAGGCGCCCGAGCGGATCTTCGCCTCGAGCTCGCTTGCGAGCTCCAGATAGGCGGGTATCCGCATTTCCCGCTCCTGATTTGTCCGGGTCACTTCCGATCTTTCAGACATACAATTCCCGTAACAGCGGCGTAAATTCCATAAGCCGGACGCACACATCAATCCCCGAGGCGCTGCGATTCAGCTCGCTTACGTGCGACATACCACGCTTTCCCAGTGTTTTCGAGAGCCTGCCGCCACCACCACACAAAATTATTTGTGTGGCTTGACAAGCCGAAGTAGGCCGAGACAATATGGCCTGGCATCGAGACAAAGAGGCAGGGACCCGGCCGATGCAAAACAGGAGGACTTCATGAGCGAGCGCTTCATTGCTTTCGAGGGCGTGCGTAAATCCTATGACGGCGTCAGCTTTGTCGTGCGCGGCCTGGACCTCAACGTCGCCAAAGGCGAGTTTCTGACCCTTCTCGGCCCCTCCGGATCCGGCAAGACCACGACGCTGATGATGCTGGCCGGTTTCGAAGCGCCGACCGACGGGACGATCACGCTTGCCGACAACAGGATCGACAGTGTCCCGCCGCACCGCCGCAATATCGGTGTCGTCTTCCAGAATTACGCGCTGTTCCCGCATATGACCGTCGGCGAAAACGTCGCCTTCCCACTGAAAATGCGCCGGCTGGGCAAGGCTGAGATCACCGAACGGGTGCGCCGCGCCCTCGACATGGTGCGCATGGCGAGCTTCGAAACGCGGCGACCCAACCAGCTTTCCGGCGGACAGCAGCAGCGCATCGCGCTCGCCCGGGCTCTCGTCTTCGAGCCGCAGCTCGTGCTGATGGACGAGCCACTCGGTGCGCTCGACAAGCAGCTTCGCGAACATATGCAGCTCGAAATCAAGCACCTGCATGCCCGCCTCGGCATCAATGTCGTCTACGTCACCCACGACCAGAGCGAGGCGCTGACCATGTCGGATCGGGTCGGCGTGTTCAATGACGGCATCCTGCAGCAGATCGCGCCGCCGCATGAGCTTTACGAGACGCCGGCAAACCCCTTCGTCGCAACCTTCATCGGCGAGAACAATGCGATATCGGGCGAAGTCGTCGTGATCGAAAATGCCGTCTGCCGGATTCGCGCCCCCGATGGTTCGATCATCACCGGCCATGCCGGAGAGGGGTTGAAGGAAGGCGCGCGGGCAACGCTGGTCTTGCGGCCCGAGCGGATTCAGCTGGCGCCCGCAGCGGAGATTCCCAACCGGTTCACCGCGACGCTCAAGGAAATCATCTATCACGGCGACCATGTCAGGTTGCGCGTCTCGGCCTGCGGCTGTGACGACATCTTCATCAAAGTCGCCGCGGCTCAGGACATTCCGGTTCAATCGCTAGACTCCACTGCCGTCATCGGCTGGGCGCCGGAGGATTGCCGCGCGCTCGCGCTCTCCTGACCGGGCGCTCATTCTTTCGCAAACGCAGCAACAAAAAGGGGAACCACCATGATGCGTTTAAACTGCATGCTTCTCAGTTCCGTCATGACTCTTGCCATCGCAGGAGCGGCATTTGCCGAGGATACGCTGACCATCACATCCTGGGGCGGCGCCTATACGAAGAGCCAGGAGGAGGCCTTTTTCAAGCCCTTCGCCAAGGAAACCGGCACCAAGATTCTCCAGGATGAATGGGACGGCTCGACCGCCAAGCTGAAGGGCATGGTCGAAACCGGCCAGGTGACTTGGGATGTCGTCGATGTCGAACCCAGCCATGCGCTGCAAGGCTGCGACGAAGGCTGGCTTGAGCCGATCGACTATTCGAAGCTTGGCGGCAAGGACGCCTTCATCGACGGCGCCGCGATGGATTGTGCGGTCGCGACGATCGTCTTCGGCACCATCTATGCCTATGATGCCGCCAAGTTCCCGAATGGCGGGCCGACCACCATGGCCGATCTGTTCGATACGACCAAGTTCCCCGGGCCGCGCGCCTTGCGCAAGTCGCCGAAGACCACGCTGGAATTCGCGCTGATTGCCGACGGCGTCAAACCCGCCGAGGTCTACGACGTGCTCGGGACGCCGGAGGGCGTCGACCGCGCCTTCAAGAAGCTCGACACGATCAAGAAGGATGTGAAGGTCTGGTGGACGGCCGGTGCACAGCCGCCGCAGCTTCTCGCCGACGGCGAAGTCGTGATGACCACGGCATGGAACGGCCGTATCTACGATGCCGTCAAGAACAGCGGCAAGAACTTCAAGATCGTCTGGGACGGCCAGGGAATGGACTTCAATCTCTGGGCCGAGCCGAAAGGCTCGAAGAACAAGGAACTGGCGGACAAATTCGTCGCCTTCACCGTCAATCCCGACGTGATGGCGCAGCAGTCCAAATATATTTCCTATGGCCCGACCCTGAAAGCGGCCATCGCCAAGGTTCCGGCGGATATTCTTGTCGATCTGCCGACCGCGCCTGAGAACACGAAGACCGCCTTTGTCGTCTCCTCCGAGTTCTGGGCCGACCATGATGAAGAGTTGACCGAACGCTTCAACAAGTGGCTCGCACAGTAACCTCTTCGGGCGGGCGAGTGTCTCCCTGGCTCCGACGCCCCCTTCTCTACCGCAGGAAGGCATGAGCGATGGTGATCGCGACAATGAATGAAAGCGACGGCTCTATGATTGCCGCCCGCACGCGGGTGAAAAGCCTCGGCAGTGCGAAAAGCAAGGCGCAGCTGAGAGCGCTGCTCCTGGTCGCGCCTCTGTTGATCTTCCTGCTGCTCGTTTTCGTCCTGCCCATTGCTCTGTTGTTGACACGCGCGGTCGACAACAGGGCGGCTTCCGCCGCCCTGCCCTACACGATGTCGGCCCTTTCCGGCTGGGATGAAAAATCCCCGCCCGACGAAGCGCTGTTTGCTGCCTTTGCCACCGATCTGAAGCAATCGCCGCGCGACCAGATCGCCGAAGTGGCCAAGCGTCTCAACTATTACGAGACGGGCATGCGCTCGATGCTGCTGAAAACTGCGCGCACGATCCGCAACGCGAAGCCGCCCTACAAGGCCGCTTTTGTCGCCATCGATTCCAAGTGGGAGACGCCGCACTACTGGACGCTCATCAAGAATGCGTCGCCGCCCTTCACCGACTATTACCTGCTCGCCTCGCTCGACCTGGAGCGCGACGCCTCAGGCGCCATCGGCAGGGTCTCGGCGGAGAATGCAGTGCATGTCGATGTGCTGATCCGCACATTCGTCGTCAGCGCTTCGGTCACGGTGATCTGCCTGTTCCTCGGCTATCCCCTCGCCGCGCTGATCGCCCGGTCGAAAGGGGCGGTTGCCAATACGCTGCTGATCCTGGTGCTCCTGCCGTTCTGGACCTCTCTCCTGGTCCGCACCAGCGCCTGGGTCGTCCTGCTGCAGGGACGCGGCGTCATCAACTCGGCGCTCATCTGGCTGGGCCTCATCGACCCCGCACATCCCCTCGACCTGATCTACAATCGCATCGGCGTGCTGATCGCCATGACCCATATTCTGCTGCCCTTCATGCTGCTGCCGATCTACAGCGTCATGAAGGGCATACCTCCGGTCTATCTGCGTGCCGCCTCGTCACTTGGCGCACCGCCGATGTCGGCCTTCTTCCGCATATACCTGCCGATGAGCATGCCTGGTGTTAGCGCCGGCGGGCTGCTCGTCTTCATCCTGGCGCTTGGCTACTACATCACGCCGGCTCTGGTCGGCGGGCCGGGAGACCAGATGGTGAGCTATTTCATCGCCTATTACTCCAACCAGGTCACGAACTGGGGCATGGCGGCGGCTTTGAGCACGATTCTGCTGGTGGCGGTGCTGATCCTCTATGCCGTCTACAATCGCATTGTCGGCATCGACAGGCTGAGGATAGGTTGATGACGAACTTCCTTTCTTTCCCGCGGCTGTTTTCGATCCTCTTGTGGCTGGCTGGCGGCCTCGTAATCCTGTTCCTAATCGCGCCGATCGTGGCGATCGTGCCGCTCTCCTTCAATGCCGAGCCGTTCTTCACCTATCCCATGCCCGGCCTGTCGCTCCGCTGGTATCGCGAGTTCTTCGATTCCAACGTCTGGCAGCTAGCGCTGAAGAACAGCATCATCGTCGCCGTCTTCGCCACGCTTCTGTCGACCTTTCTCGGCACGCTGGCCGCGATCGGCCTCAGCCGGCCCTCCTGCCCGGCGCGGGCAACGCTGACCGCCATTCTGATTTCGCCGATGATCGTGCCGGTCATCGTTTCGGCGGTCGGTATCTATTATGCCTTCGCGGCGGTCGGGCTGCTCAACAGCCTGACCGGGCTGGTGCTGGCGCATACGGCGATCGGCGCCCCCTTCGTGGTGATCACCGTGACCGCGACACTCGCAAGCTTCGATCACAATCTGATGCGGGCGGCATCCAGTCTCGGCGCCGCCCCGGTCGAAGCGACATTGCGCATCATGCTGCCCGTCATCGCGCCGGGGGTGGCGTCGGGCGCGCTCTTTGCCTTCGTGACGTCGTTCGACGAAGTGGTGATTGCGCTCTTCATCGCCGGCTCAGAGGAGCGCACGCTGCCGCGCCAGATGTGGAGCGGCGTGCGCGAAACGCTGAGCCCGACGATCGCCGCCGTCGCCACGCTCCTCATCCTGTTTTCGACGCTGTTCCTTGCCACGATTCAATGGCTGCAGCGGCGTGCCGAACGTCAGAAGATTGCGCATAGAGATTAATTCAGGGGGTTGAGCATGCAGATCGAACGCTACGAAACCGGAAAGCGGATGAGCTAGGCCGTGACCTATGGCGGCTTTGTCTTTCTCGCAGGCCAGGTCGCCATCGATGTGCCGGGCGCCTCCGTCCGCGAACAGACGACCAACATCCTGGCGCGGATCACCCGGCTTCTGGAAGGCGCAGGCAGCAATCCGACACGGATCCTCAGCGCGACGATCTGGCTTACTGATATGTCCAGATTCGAAGACATGAATGCCGTCTGGGACGAATGGGTGCCTTCAGGTCATGCGCCGGCGCGCGCCACGGTCGAAGCAAGGCTCGCCGCATCGGAATTCGCCGTCGAAATCGGCATCATCGCAGCGGTCGGGAACTGACGGTCCGCGCCTGTCGTCATCTCGCCAGCGCGGATAAACCGCAAGCATCGACCAAGTCAGGCAATGCCGCCGAGGCATACATATTTAAGTTCCGTATATTCGTCCAATCCGTGCCGCGACCCTTCGCGACCGAGACCCGACATTTTCACGCCGCCGAACGGAGCCTCAGCCGTCGAGACGAGACCGGTATTGACGCCGACCATCCCATATTCGAGCGCTTCGGCGACGCGAAATACCCGCGACAGATCGCGGGCGTAAAAATACGAAGCAAGCCCGAACTCGGTGTCGTTTGCTTGTTCGATGACATCCTGCTCGTCGCGGAAGCGAAAAAGCGGTGCGAGCGGCCCGAAGGTTTCCTCGCGGGCGACCTGCATGCCGGTAGCGACGTCGCGCAGGATCGTCGGCTCGAAGAAATGGCCGCCGAGCGCGTGGCGTTTGCCGCCTAAGACGATCCCGGCACCCTTTGCGACGGCATCGCGGATATGGCTTTCGACCTTGGCGACGGCGTTGTCGTCGATCAGCGGGCCAAGCACGACGTCACGGTCGAGACCGTTGCCGACCTTCAAGTCCGAAACCGCCGCGGCGAGCTTGGCGGCAAACGCCTCGTAGACTCCGTCCTGGACATATAGTCGATTGGCGCAGACGCAGGTCTGGCCGTTGTTGCGGAACTTGGCGATGAGCGCGCCTTCGACCGCAGCGTCGAGATCGGCATCGTCGAACACGATAAAGGGTGCATTGCCGCCAAGTTCGAGGCCGAGCTTTTTGATCGTCGGCGCGCATTGCCTATAAAGCAGCTCGCCCGTCCGGGTGGAGCCAGTGAATGTCAGGACGCGAACATCACGGCTTGCCGTCAGCACCCCGCCAATCGCCGCTGCGTCACCCGTGACGATGTTGAGAAGCCCCGGCGGCAGGCCGGCACGCTCACCGAGAACGGCGATTGCAATGGCGGAGAATGGCGTCTGCAGCGCCGGCTTGAGAACGACGGCACAGCCGGCGGCAAGCGCGGGGCCGATCTTGCGGGTGATCATCGCGTTCGGAAAGTTCCAGGGCGTGATCGCCGCCACCACGCCTGCGGGCTGGCGCAGGACGAGGATCCGCTTGTCCGGCTGATGTCCCGGTACGACCTCGCCGTTGATGCGTCTCGCCTCTTCGGCGAACCATTCGATGAAGCTCGCACCATAGGTGATCTCCCCTTTGGCCTCGGCCAGGGGTTTTCCCTGCTCCAGCGTCAGGATCATCGCCAGATCGTCGCGGTTTTCGATCATCAGGCGGTGCCATGCCTTCAGAACGGCGGCGCGCTCCCCGGCGGTCTTCTTCGCCCAAAGCTTCTGGGCAATCACGGCGGCGCGGATGGCATCTTCCGTTTCCGCGGCGCCGAGGTCAGGGACCACCCCCAGCGGCTCGCCCGTCGCCGGATTGCGGACCGTCGCCGCCTTGCGGCCTTCCGCTTCGATCCAGCGATCGGCGATGGGGCATGCCTGACGGAACAGCGAGGGATCATTGAGCTTCATATGACAACTTTCAACAGAATACGTGAGCGGCACCGGGGTCGAAATTCAGATGGACTATATCGCCACGGCTGAGCCCCGCGATAGCCTCGTGACCGAACGGCAGGCGAACCGCCAGCGCCTCGCCTGTCGCCGTCTCGGTCGAGACGTGAATATTGTTGCCGAGGAAGGTAATGTCGCTGACCGTTGCGGCAAGACCCGCTCCCGCCGCCTGGTTTCGCGACAACCGAATGCGCTCCGGCCTCAGCATCAGGGCAGCCCTCGTCCCGGATGTTCCTTTTCCATGCACCGGAATATGATTGAAGACGCTCCCGCCGCCAAGCGAAATGGTGGCCTGCCCATCGGAAGACGACAGCAGGTCGCATGAAATGAAGTCGCTGTCGCCGATGAATTCGGCCACGAAGCGGGTCCGCGGATTGGCGTAGAGTTCCGGGCCTGTCCCGATCTGATCGATGACACCCTTGGAAAAGACGGCGATGCGGTCGGAGAGCCGCAGCGCCTCCTCCTGGTCGTGCGTGACATAGAGAATCGTCACTTCGGTCTGCTGGTGGATCCGGCGTATCTCATGCTGGATTTCCTCGCGCAGCTTCTTGTCGAGCGCCGACAGCGGCTCGTCCATCAGAAGCACCGGCGGATCATAGGCAAGGGCTCTGGCAAGGGCGACACGCTGCTGCTGGCCGCCGGACATTTGTGCGGGCTTGCGATCCTCGAAGCCTTCGAGCCTGACGAGGCGCAGCATCTCCTTCACCTTGCTGTCGACCTCGGCCTTGGACTTGCGCCTGACCTTCAGCGGGAATGCGATGTTTTCGCCCACCGTCAGGTGCGGAAACAGGGTGTAACGCTGGAACACCATGCCGATGTTGCGCTTGTGCGACGGCGTGGCGAGCAGGGTCTTGCCCTCCAGCGTGATGTCGCCTTTCGTCGGAGTTTCAAAACCGGCCAGGATGTAGAGGGTCGTGCTTTTCCCGGATCCGGACGGTCCGAGAAAGGTCAGGAACTCCCCGCGCCGAACGTCGAGATTGACGTCGTGGACGGCGACCACCGGGCCGTATTCCTTGCGTATTCCGCGGATCTGAAGGAATGGTTCTTTCATTGTTTCAGCACCTTACGCACGACGGCAACAAGCGCCATCAAGAGGATCGTCAAAAGGATGAGAAGGGTCGACGCCGCAGCGACAACCGGCGTCAGGTCCTGCCGCAGCGTCGCCCATACCTTCACGGGCAGCGTCTGCAGGGTCGGGCTGGACATGAAGATCGCCACCACCACCTCATCCCAGGATGTCAGGAAGGAGAAGACGGCCGCCGAAAACAGCCCATGGCTGATCGCCGGCAGGGTGACCCTGATCTTTGCTTCCAGAGGCGAGGCGCCGCACAGAACCGCCGCATCTTCGATCGACTTGTCGAAACCTTCCAGCGCACTGGATATGGACAGGATCGAGAAGGGCAGTGCCAGAACGAGGTGCGAAATGACGAAACCCGCCAACGTGCCGCCCAGGCCGATCCTCAGGAAAAAGGCATAAAGGGCAACCGCAAGAACCACGACAGGAAGGATCATCGGCGTCAGGAACAGCGCTTTCAGCGCATCGCGGAACAGGAACGAACCGCGCACCAGCCCGAAGGAGGTCACAAGCCCGAGCAGCACCGACAGGATCGTCACGATGACCGCGATCTTGAAGCTCGTCCAGGCCGATTCCAGCCAGCGCGGATCGGCAAAGAGCTCGCCATACCATTGAAACGTCCAGCCCGGCGGCGGAAAGATCAGCCACTGCGAGGAGCCGAAAGACAGGGCGGCGATAAAGACGATCGGCAGCAGCAGGAAGGCCGCAGTCAGAAGCGTGATCGCCAGCAGGATGTATTTCCACCAGCCGAGGCGGTCGAAATTGAGCAACATGTCAACGCCCTCCCGGGTTCTGGTTGCCGACGAAGCGCAACTGCACGGCATAAAGCAACAGGGTCACCACGAGGAGAACCAGCGCCGCAGCACCTCCCATGCCCCAGTTGACCAGCGACTGCACGAATTGCGCGATCAGCTCTGCGAGCATCATGTTCGCGGTGCCGCCGAGAAGCGACGGCGTAACGAAATAACCAAGCGACATGACGAAGACCATGAGGGCGCCAGCCGCCATGCCCGGCATGGCCAAGGGCAGCAGAACACGGGTCAGGCACTGCCACCGGTTGGCGCCGCAAAGTGCTGCCGCCTGCAGCGTCGACGGGTCGATCTTCTTGATCACGCCGTAGAGCGGCAGGATGATGAAGGGCAGCATGATATAGGTCATGCCGATCGTGACCCCGGTCAGGTTGTTGACCAGCGCCAAAGGTTTGTCGATCAGCCCCATTCCGATCAGCATCTTGTTGATGAGCCCCGTTCGCTGCAGCAGCACCATCCAGGCATAGGTGCGGGCAAGCAGGTTGGTCCACATCGACAGGAGCAGGATCGCAAAGATCACCGAGGTCAGGCGCCCGGGCATGATTGCCAGCGCCCAGGCAACGGGAAATCCGATCAGCAGCGAAATCACAGTGACGAGACCCGAGACGATGAAGGTGTTGGCGAAAATCTTGAGATAAGTCGCGGACCCGATCAGCTGCGCATAGTTTCCAAGGCCCGGCACGGGTTCCAGCACGCTTCGCAACAAGAGCACCGCCACGGGCGCGATGAAAAAGATCGCCACGAAGGCCAGAGCCGGAAGGACCCCGCCAAACCCTGTTGCCCTGCGCGCCTTCGGCAGGGGCGCAATTGCGCCGGAGGCATCGCTATATGTCGACATGACAGTCCTTCCCACCCGTCAATTTCCGCAGGCGTCGAGGTCCAACAAACGGGCACCGACGCTGCGGGAGGCACGGCGAACATTCGCCGTGCCCGTTCATCGCAAGTTTCAGGCTATTTCGCCTGCCAGGCGTACCACTTCTCGCCGATGGCATCGCGATTGTCCGCCCAGTAGTTCATGTCGGCATTCACCTGGCTGGCCGTCTGCTGATCCGGCAGGGTCTTGGCCGTTTCCGGATCCATCAGCTTGGCCGAGTCAACGTTGATTGGCGCATATCCGGTGGCTTTTGCAAGGGCGGCCTGCGGTTCGGCCGAAGTCGCCATTGCAATGAACTTCATCGCGGCTTCCACGTTCGGCGAACCCTTCGGCACGACGAGCGAATCCGCAGCGGTGATGTTCTGTTCCCATGAGGTCTCGGTCTTGATGCCGCTCGCCGCAAGCGCGGTCATGCGGCCATTCCAGATACTGCCGAAGGGAGCCTCGGCGGATGCCAGAAGCTGCTGCGACTGTGCGCCGCCCGACCACCACACGATATCCGATTTGATCGTATCGAGCTTCTTGAAAGCGCGGTCGAGATCAAGCGGATAGAGCTTGTCGGCGGCCACGCCGTCGGCAAGCAGCGCCGCTTCGATCACGCCGGGAGCCGACCACTTGTAGAATGTGCGCTTTCCCGGAAACTTTGCCGTGTCGAACAGGTCAGCCCATGTCTTCGGGCAGGCGCTGACGGCATCGGCATTGCAGCCGATCACGAAGGAATAATAGAAGCTGCCGACCGAATAATCGGTCACGAAGCGAGGATCGAGCTTGGACTTGTCGATGACGGAGAAATCGAGTTTCTCGAGCTGGCCATTCTTGCCGGCCTGGGCGGCATAGTCGCCTTCGACGTCGACAACGTCCCAGGTAACCTGACCGGCCTCGACCATCGCCTTGAGCTTGCCGTAGTCCGTCGGTCCGTCCTGTACGACGGTGATACCGGTCTTCTCCGTGAACGGGCTGGCCCATGCGGCCTTCTGCGCGTCCTGGGTCGTTCCTCCCCAGCTCGAAAAGACCATGTTGTCGGCGTGTGCCGGTACGGACACAGCCACGAATGCGGCAACCGCCGCGACAGCAAATGTTGTTTTCATGTTCCCTTATCCCTGTTCTGGTTTGTCCTACGGGTATGCCTTATGCCGTCAGTGCGCCTCGCTCCTGGGAGAAAAGTTGGCTGGCTTCATAATCTTGTTTTCCGCCACCTCGATCAGATCGCGGATCTTGGGCAGGAAGGCCTGCCACCGGGGATCGGCCAGAAGCCTCTGGCGCCTCGCCTCCCGGTCGTCCAAGCTCGCAAAGGCCCAGATGTGAACGATCTCGTTGATCGTCCCGATCTCCGAAAAGAAGTAACCGACGAGCGTACCGAGATGGCTCTTCTGGATCTCGATCCCCTCTTCCTCGACGACCTTGAGATATTGCGGGATGGTGCCGTTCTTCAGCCGGTAGGTCCGGATTTCGTAAAACATCGGCGCTACCTCATCACGAAGGGATCGGGGATCGGATCGTCCGATGTCCTGAGCCAGATCGTCTTGGTACGGGTATAGTCGAGCGCCGCGGCCATGCCGCCCTCCCTGCCATGGCCTGACAGGCCGAAACCGCCGAACGGCGCGATCGGCGAGACGGCGCGGTAGGTGTTGACCCAGACGATCCCGGCACGCAGCCCCTTCATCAGCCGGTGCGCCCGGGTGAGGTTCTGGGTGAAGACGCCGGAAGCCAGGCCATAACGGGTATCGTTGGCGAGCCGCAGCGCCTCGGCCTCCGTCTCGAACGACACGACGGACAGGACCGGCCCGAAGAATTCCTCGATCAGCGAGGGCGAGGCGACATCGTCGCAGTCGAGAATCGTCGGCGGGAAATAATAGCCTTCGCCGTCGATCTTGCGTCCTCCCGTCACGAGCCGGGCGCCGCTTTCGATCGACTTGGCGACGAGGGCGCCGATATTGTCCTGCTGGCGCCTGGTGGCAAGCGGGCCGACTTCTGTCGCCATATCGAGCGGAGCACCGATCCGGATCGCCTCCGCCTTCTCGCGTAGCAGGGCGACGAATCTATCCTTGACGCTGCGTTCGACGATGAGGCGCGATCCGGCAACGCAGCTCTGCCCTGTCGCGGCGAAGATGCCTGCGACCTGGGCATTTGCCGCACTTTCGAGGTCCGCATCGGCAAAGACGATGAACGGCGACTTGCCGCCAAGTTCAAGCGAGGTGGAGGCGAGGTTTTCGGCCGAGTTGCGAACGACGTGCCGGGCGGTTTCGGGTCCGCCGGTGAAGGCGACGTGCGCGACCTTCGGATGGCGGCCGAGGGCGGCGCCACAGGAGGCGCCGAAACCCGTGATGATGTTGACCACGCCGGCGGGAAAGCCTGCCTCGTGCACGAGCCGTGCAAATTCGAGAAGCGGCGCCGGCCCGTCTTCCGAGGCCTTGACCACCATCGTGCAGCCGGCCGCCAGCGCCGGGCCGATCTTCACCGCGGACAGGAAGAGCTGGCTGTTCCATGGCACGACCATCGCAACGACGCCGATCGGCTCGCGACGAAGCCAGACATCCATGTCGGGCTTGTCGATCGGCAGATAGGCACCTTCGATCTTGTCGGCGATGCCGGCATAGTAGCGATAGTATTCGGCGACATAAGCGATCTGCGCCGAGGTTTCGCGGATGATCTTGCCGGTGTCGCGTGTCTCCAGTTCAGCGAGCACGTGCGCGTTGGCAGCAACGAGGTCGGCCAGCTTGTAAAGCAGCTTGCCGCGTTGGGTGGCCGTCAGTTTCGGCCATGGGCCGTCGTAAAGCGCCCTGTCGGCCGCGTTTACGGCCCGATCGACATCGGCCTCACGCGCTTCGGGCATATCAGCCCAGACCGCGCCGGAGGCTGGATCGATGCTCGGATAGCTGGCCTCGCCATCTGAAAATTCGCCATCGATATAGTGCTGGAAACGTCGCATGGTCTTACTCCTGAAATGCCGGCATGACCTCGGTGATGAAGCGCTCGAGCGACGCCTTCTTGCGCTCGAAGCTCATGCCGGTGTCGATCCAGAAGGAATATTCGTCGTAGCCGAGCGCTTCATACTCCTTGAGCCGGGCGATGACGGTCTCAGCGTCGCCAACGACATTGTTGGTGCGCATGACCTGGTCCGACAGCATCGCGTTTGCTCTGATCTGTTCGTCCGGGATCCGTTCGATCAGACCCTGGGTAACCGGCTTCTCATTTTTGAACCAGGCGAAGAAATAATTGTAGTAGACGCTGAGTTCATGGGCGGCCTGGGCGACATCGTCCTCCGACGAGCCGACATAGGTATGGCGCAGCAACATGATCTTGGGCCGCTCGATCTCAGGGTTCTTGGCGCATGCATCGTTGAAGCGCTCCATCAACGACTGAACCTCGTCGTCGCCCTGCCAGAGGGGCGTCACCTGAACGTTGCAGCCGTTGGCGACGGCAAATTCGTGCGAGTTCGGATCGCGCGCCGCCACCCATATGGGCGGGTTCGGCTGCTGCATCGGTTTCGGCGCCGACGTGGTCGACGGGAACTTGAAGAATTCCCCGTCATGCGCGTAGTCGCCAGCCCATATGCCCTTGACCGCCGGGATGAGCTCGCGCATGCGCTGGCCAGCACCCCAGGCATCGAGACCGGGCAGCAGACGCTCGTATTCGAAAGAATAGGCCCCGCGCGCGATACCGATGTCGAGTCGTCCATCGCAGATGATGTCGGCCATGGCCGCCTCGCCGGCGAGTTTGATCGGATGCCAGAAGGGGGCAATCACCGTCCCCGTCCCAAGCCGTGCCCGCGATGTGCGGCGCGCCAGATCGGCAATGGTCACAAACGGGTTAGGCGCAATGGTGAAATCCATGCCATGGTGTTCGCCCGTCCAGATCGCGTGCATGCCGCCCTTGTCGGCGATCTCACAGAGCGCGACGAATTCCTCGTAGAGACTCTTATGGCTTTGATTGGCGTCGAGCCGTTCCATATGGACGAAGAGGGAGAACTTCATGCTTTTGCGTCCTTGGCTGGAATGGGGTGAACAGTGCCGCCGGTCTCGTCGCCGAAATAGACGCCGAAATTGCCGATCGAGCTTTCCATCGCAAAACGGTTGACGATATCGGCTGTCGAACTGGTCTTGAACTTTGCCGCAACCAATGCGTCAGGCTTCAGGAACCTGCCGACGGCAGGCTCGCCATCTCCGGCAACGGCGTGATAGACGATGTGCTGCTTGCCGTCGCTCTTGCCCTCATAAACCGAATAGAGAAAGCCGATGCTGACCTTCAGCCCGGTTGATGTCTCCAGGTATTTTTGCAGTGCCTCGGTCGGGCTGCCGTCATGGGCGTCGACACTTGGCAGGGAGAGCACATCCTCGCCGAGCAGCAGAACCTCCCCGCGGCGCTCGACAACGGCCGCAAGTTCCATATTGCCTTCGCTTGCCGCGGACACTGCCTTGCTTGCGAGCGTCGGCGTGAAATAACCGCCACGCGCATAGCCGAGACCGTTGCGGCCGCTATTGTCGAAAGCTTCGATGCGCCCCATCAAGATGACGTGGTCGCCAGCCTCGATGACCTCTTCCATGGCACATTCGAACCAGGCCGCCACGCTTGAGAATATCGGGCAGCCTGCCGATCCCCTCGCCCACTCGACCGCCGCGAATCTATCCTCGACCGGTCGCGCAAAGGTGTTCGACACGTCTTTCTGCGTTTCCGAAAGCACGTTGATTGCAAAATGCTGCGCTCCGGTCATGATGGCGAAATTGCGCGATGTCTTGGCAAGGCAGACGAGGAGAAGCGGTGGATTGAGCGAGACCGAGGTGAAGGAGTTCGCCGTGAAGCCGATCGGATTTCCATCCCCGTCACAGGCGGTGACGACAGTCACCCCGGTCGGAAAGGCCCCGAATGCATCTCGCAGTGCTCTTGGGTCGACAGTCTGGATTGTCATCGTTCATCCTCCCCGAACGACAGCCACTCAGCGAGCAGCGAATTGACGATATCAGGCGCGGTCAGGTTCACCATATGACGATGACCTTCGACGATGCGAGCGTAGCCCCGCGGCGCAAGCTCTGCCATTTGCGTTGCCATCAAGGGCGTCGAGTTCGGATCATCGGACCCCGTCAGAAACAGGGCCGGACCAGCCACGTCTTTCCAGCCGTCAGCGTAGGTCTCGTCTCCTCCCGCGAAGGCGGCGTAAGCGACGGCATATCCCTGGGGATCGACGAGGTTCAACCATTTTCGCGTCAATTCACGCGCAGTGATGCTGTCCGCGTCATCGCCGAACCAGCGGGCCAGAGGACCTTCCTTGTCGACGCCCGATACCGGAATGGCCGCGGCGCGCGAAAGCACGGCGGCCTTTGCTTCAGGGTCACGCTTGTAGACACCGTTGAGGTAGGCGACACGGCTGATACGCTCGCCAAAGGTCGCGGCCGCCCCTCCTGAAACCAGTGCGCCCATCGAGTGCCCGGCAACATTTGCCGTGTCGATTGCCATCTCGTCGAGAAAGCGTCCGAACCAAGTGACGAACTCCTCGAGCCGACTGCCCGCCGGCAGCTTTGCGCTCTCGCCATGTCCCGGCATATCGACAGCGATGACGCGATGGCCTGCAGACAGGAATGCGATCTGCGGAGCCCAGGCTTCGAGCCGCATGCCGACGCCGTGAATAAGAACCAGCGGCTCACCGCTGCCGGCCTCGTGATAGGCCGTTCCACTTGTCGTCTTCTTTCGGGGCAAGGCACCAGCGGCGTTTGTTGCTGCAGCGGTGCGTGTGGTCGATCCGGCTGTCAGCATCTCAGAGCCGCTCCCTCAAACGCCCGCAGGATTGGCAACGTCCTGCCCCAAGTCTTTCAGATCCTGGTAGCGGTCGCCGATGCGGTGATGCGGGCGCCCGCCTATCGAAGCACCGAGAGCCACGACGATCTCGTCGGCAGCAGGCGCGTCGGGGATCGACGTCTGGATGGTCAGGTAGTGCGAACGGCGGCCTTCATCGTTCTTGTCCATCAGCGGGATCATGATCGGCGCGTTGGCAGGACCGCGTGTGTTACAGAAGGCGAGATAGGACTTGGCGCCGACGGCCTGGCGATAAAAATTGCCGAAGCGCAGCGTGTGGATGAGCGCGGACCCGTGTTCGATCTCGCCGTCCAGGCCGACGACAGCGGATTTTCCATATCCTTCGACAGCATCGCCGGACCCGACCGCATCGATGATCATCTTGGTCAGCAACTCGCCGAGCACCGGAGCGCCTGCGTGAATTTCGGGCTTGAGGTCGTCGACAAAGCCGCGGCCCGCCCAGGGATTCTTCACGACCGCGAAGGCGGTAAACAGCTTCAGCGGAACCGCCGCGGCCTTGCCGCCTTCGATCAGCGTCGTTTCGATCTGCAGTCCCGTCTTGCGAATTTGAATGGCCATCAAGCACCTCATTTCTCAATATCGTATTATGGTATACCATAATATATGAGTGTCAAGTTGGTTCCTGCGAGAACGCGGTTCAGGCCGAGGCGGAGATCTTCAGTTTGGGCGTGCGCTCTCGACCCTTCGGAAAGCGCTTCTGGTCAGCGCGTTGTCAGCTGACAAACGACATGGCGGCGCCCCGCGGAGGCAGGCCGAGTCCAGAAGTCACGGTCGTCCCAGTTCATGGTACCGCCTTATATATTATTTAATATGGCATACCATCACATTGGACAAAGTTAGGTGTCAAGCGCGGAGTATGGATTGCGCTGAATTGCGCGGAACATCATCGCAAATGGAGTGACTTCGACAGCCGAGGTGAGCGCATTGCCAGGGCCTGCGGAGAAGCGGCAGGGGCCTGCTCGTGCCTAGTCGGCAGGCTTCTTGGCGGACAGCACCGCTTCGGCAATCGCGCTTGCCGCGGCGACGTGATCCATCGCGGCCCGGTAAGCCCCCTCGCCGTCACCAAGGCGGATGGCGTCGACGATCTTCGACATCTGCAGAGGCCCTTCGATGCCGCGCCTCTCCGTCTTGATTGTCATCGAGCGCAGGTGGTTTATGCGCACGGTGAGGAGATTGACGACACCCCAGGCAACGTTCCTGTCAACCATCGTAAACAGCGTATGATAGAAGGAAGAGGTGTTCGTCAGCACAGCCGACATGTCGTTGTCGCGGTAACTATTGCGTATCCCAGCCAGAGATTCCTCCAGCGCGGCGACGATCTCGGGGCTGCGGCGCTCCGCGCACAGCCGCGCCGCCATGCCTTCCAGCGCGCCACGGATCTCATAGATCTGTTTGGCTTCCTCGATGTCGAGCTGCGCGACGATCGGCCCCTTGTTCGGCAGATTGGCGACAAGCCCTTCCGATTCCAAATGTCTTAGAACCTCTCGCACGACCGTTCGGCTGACGCCGAGCTGGGCGCAGAGGTCACGCTCGACAAGGCGATCTCCGGGACGGAAATATCCATTGACGATGGCTTCGCGGACCTTGTCGAGCGCCAATTCCCGCAAGGTCTTTGTCGGACGCTCGACTCGAATTGCGTCCTTCAGAGCACCGCTCATTCTGTACCTCAGTGTTGGACTTTGCACGCTCAACTTCCGCCGCGGCAGCCGAATGCAAGAATCGTATTATGGCGTACCAGATACTGTAGCTGTCGGCGCCCGGCAATTCAACAAGCACCGTGCCACCTGCCGTACCGCGCGTCTTTCAGGCACGCAAAGGACGCTCTACCACCTGCACGTCGGGAGCTAACCTCTTGAAACAATCTCCTCGACCACGGCCTTGGCCTGCACCCCTATATCCGGAACGGCGGTGATCTCCCAGAATTGTCCCGCTGTCAGGGCGCCGACCGCAAACAGTCGAGCAGGCGATATCCGGGACGGGGCTATCACCTCGGAAGCGGCATCCACCTGGATCCCGAGGCCGAGAGGATCGGGGGCGATCAACTCAAAGCGGTTCATTTCCTTCAAAAGCGGTGAATGACTGATCCCGGCCCGCTCCATTCCCGTGCAGTTGACGAGCCAGTCCGCCCGGATCTCGGCGATCTCGCGCGTCGCTCTGACCCTGTAGCTGGCAACGAGCCGACCCTCCTCGGCCCCGAGCGATTTCAGGAAGCCCGCATGGAAACGAACGGTTCCGCCTAAGACCAGTTTCTCAAACCTGTCGAATACGTCGGGCGCGACCCGGTGACGGTGGATGTTCCACCAGGGAAGCGCATGCCTGAGGAATCGTGCACGTTCCTCGCCCGAAAGCCGTTGCCAGAGAGCCTGCGTTGCAGGCCTCAGGCCGTCCATCACGGCTCGCCAGTCGGCAACCGTCCTGCTCTTTCCCCGCAAGGTCTTCAATATGCCGCTGATCGTCTCCGGAAGCTTCTCGACGTCGATCGGCAGGAGCGCTGGCGGCTTCCGCGCATGTCCGAGCGGTGCGAGCCCGCGCCGCGAAAGCACATCGATCCTGCCGCGGTGGCCATGGGCGCGAAGCGCGAGGACCTGATCAATCATCGTCAGGCCGGATCCGAGGATGCACACCGCATCGGACGGTGCGACGCGCCTCAGCCAAGAAAGCCGCCACGGGTTCTCGATGATCCGCGATCGCAGCGATGGTGGGACGCCATCCGGAGCGACCGGCAGGGTCGCGTTCCCGACGCCGAGGCAGAGCACGACGTTCTTCCCGGCAATCTCGTCACCATTGCCGAGATGGAAGGCCAGCGTGCTGCTATAACGTTCAACGCATCCCGCCGCCTTAGCCTTGATGAAATCGACCCTGCAACGGCCCTCCCGCTTTCGAAGCAGCCGCGCAAGCGTATCGCGGACATAAAGACCGTAATCGCTGCGCGAGGCGAAATCGCCTGCCTGCATCAGGCGACCATGGCCTTTCAGCCAGTCGACAAAGTCGTCGGGTTGATGCGGCAGCAGGCTCATGCGGCCGGCGGGAACATTGAGGCGATGGAGATAGAGCTCCGTCCGGTACGCCGTCCCGCGGCCGAAACCAGGATCGTCGCCGACGACGGCGACCTTCGCCGAAGCGGGAAGCTGCTCGATGAGATTGCAGGTAACCGCTATCGCTGAAAAACCGGAACCGACCACGATAACATCATATGTCAAATGCATTCTCCCTGAAGCTCAGAACGTCATCGAGACATTTCGCCATTCAAGCCTCGTGTCGCTCGCCGGTCCTTGCGGATCGCACGAGCGGCAGAATCACGAAAACAATTATCTCTATAGTCTATAAATATAGTTTGTTATTTCTCCCGCTAGCCCCTCCCCAACGATTACGCTTTTGAGGGTGAGATCAAGGGCCGTGCGGCCCTGAACAAAGGGGCTCAAGATGAATTTCAAGAATTTGGTTACCGCAATCGCCGTCGGCGTCGGCACTCTTGCAACGGCGGTTGTCGCTGAAGCGGCGGACAAGAAAGTCGTCGTCGCCTATCAAACCGATGCTTTGCCGTCTTCCGTGGCGATCGCCAATGGCGAATTCGCCAAGGAGACGGGATATGACGTCGACTTCCGCAGGTTCAATTCGGGCGCCGAAATCTTTGCGGCGATTGCATCCGGCGATGTCCAGGTGGGCTATGTCGGCTCCAGCCCGTTTGCGGCTGCAGTATCACGCGGGCTCGAGGTCAAGGCCTTTTACCTCGCCTCCATCTCGGGCGTCGACGAGGCTCTCGTCGTCCGTAACGGCTCCGGCATCGAAAGCCTGAATGATCTGAAGGGCAAGAAGCTTGCGGCCGCGCCGGTGTCCACGGACCACTATCAGCTGCTGGCGCTGATCAAATCGCTGGGCCTGACCGAAAAGGACGTTCAGGTCTTCGCAATCCCTCAGCCTGAGATCGTCGCCAGCTATAATCGCGGCGACATCGACGGCGGCTTCGTCTGGGATCCGGCACTCACCGAACTGAAGAAAAACGGGAAGGTCCTGGTGACCTCCAAAGAGGTGGCAGACAAGGGTGCGCCGACATTCTCCGCCTGGGTCGCGACCTCGAAATTTGCCGCCGACAACCCGCAATTTCTGAAGGGCTTCGCCTCGGTCATCACCAAATACTACGCATCCTTCGCATCGGACAAATCCGCCTGGGGTCCCGACAGCGACAACGCCAAGTCGCTTGCCAAGCTTCTCGGCGGAACAGCTGAACAGCAGGCCTCGGCCCTGAAGAACCTGACGCTGCTGACGCCTGAGGTTCAGGCATCGGATGCCTGGCTTGGCGGCGGCGAAAAGGCAGGTGCCGGCAAGATCCTCAAGGACACGGCATCGTTTCTGAAGGAACAGGGCAAGGTTTCCGACGTGCTGGCGAATTACGGCGCCTTCGTCACTGCAGATGCCCTCACCGGCGTCAGCAACTGATCCTCCCCGACACCGGCGCGGCTTGCCGCGCCGGTGTCAAACCTGCGAGCGGCAACATGCTTAAAGTCGATCACGCCAGCGTTTTCTTCGCAGCCCGCGACGGACGAACCGTTCACGCGCTCGATCGCGTTTCCTTCGATATTCCCGAACGAGGCTTCGTCGTCGCACTCGGGGCGTCAGGATGCGGAAAATCAACCCTCCTCAACGCGATTGCCGGTTTCCTTCCGCTTTCGGATGGCCGGATCACGCTCGATGGTCGCGCGGTCGAACAACCCGGCGCAGACCGTGGCGTCGTCTTCCAGAAGGACTCACTGCTGCCCTGGAAATCGGTGGTCGACAATGTCGCGCTCGGTTTGAAATTCGCCGGGGTCAAGCGCAAGGAGCGCGAAGCGCGCGCCCTGGAGCTGCTCCGGCTCGTCGGCCTTGACGAATTCGCCGGCGCTTTTCCCTATGAGCTGTCCGGCGGCATGCGCCAGCGTGTCGGCATCGCGCGGGCTCTGGCGACAAATCCCGACATCCTGCTGATGGACGAGCCGTTCGGCGCGCTCGACAGCCTGACGCGCGAGCAGATGCAGGAACTGCTGGTTTCCATCTGGGATAAAACGGCAAAGAAGGTTTTCTTCATCACGCACTCGATCGAAGAGGCCTTGTTCCTGGGCACACAGGTCCTGGTCATGTCACCTCGACCGGGACGCGTCGTGGCACGCTTCGATCTGGATTTCGTTCGCCGCTTCGCCGAAACCGGCGACGCCCGATCGATCAAGGCGTCGCCGCAATTTGCCGAGCTGCGCGAGGAGATCCGCGCCATTCTGCACAGCACCGAAGACCTCAGGAGCGCCGCATGAGCGATATAGTGCAGGCCCCGCCGATTGCAGCGGGTAGAGAGGACCGCCAGGTCAAGCTGGTAAAAATGGCAAGCTTCGGAGCCGGTGAGAAATCGACGGTGGCCATCAGCATTGCCACGGCGCTGGCCATACTGCTGCTGTGGTGGCTCGTATCCGCGCTCGGTGTCGTTCCACACCTGTTCCTGCCGCGCCCGGACGAGGTGCTGACACAAATCGGCGCCATCTATCGCGACGGTTACGCCGGCGCGTCGCTCTCCGAGCATGTTTTTGCGAGCCTGTTCCGCATCGTGGTCGCCGCCCTCATCGCCATCTCGGCCGGCATTCCGCTCGGATTGCTCATTGGCCTGAACCGCTGGGCAAAAGGGGTGCTCGACGCGCCGATCGAGTTCTACTGGCCGCTTCCGCCGCTCTCCTACCTGCCGCTGATGATCATCTGGCTCGGTATCGGCGAGACGTCGAAGATCACGCTGCTGGTGCTTGCGATGTTCGCACCGATCTGCCTTTCAGCCCAGGCCGGCGTCCGTTCGCTGCCGATCGAGCGCGTCAATGCCGCGCGTTCGCTGGGCGCGAGCCGGCTGCAGCTCTTTCTGGACATCGTCCTGCCGTCCGCCCTGCCGGAGATCCTTACCGGCATCCGGATTGCACTCGGTGTCGGCTGGGGCACGCTGGTTGCGGCTGAATTGATCGCGTCCACGCGCGGGATCGGTTTCATGATCATGTCGGCTTCACAGTTCCTGGCGACCGACGTCGTCTTCGTCGGCATCGGCATCATCGCGATCTGCGCGTTCACCTTCTCGGCCGCGATCCGTTTTCTGGAGGCGTTCCTCGTGCCCTGGAAGGGCAAGCTCTGACCAGATGGCCAGAGGGAGCCATATTCAATGGCTTCCTGCCGCCGCGTTCAGCCCGTGTATGGCGACAAGCTCGGCCGCGACCAGCTTCTGAAGCCGCCATAAATTGCGGTCCCGGATGCCACGTTCCTCCAGATGTTTCACCGTCAGATACAGATATTCGGCGCAGGAGCCCATGTGTCCGCAGGCTCTCGCAAGCACCTGCGCCACCGTCTCCAGCGGCAATTTGCGGGAAACGCGCTCGCCCTTCGGGCCAGCCCAAAAGACCAGCGCGCGCACCAGCCCTTGCGCGGTCGCGACCGGGATCCAGCGAACCGTCGCTGCGTCTTCGATCGTGCCGACTTCACGGCGGATCAACCGCCGAATCTGGCCAAGGCGATCATCATCGGCAAGCCTGAAGACAATGCCGTTGCAACGCCCGCCACGATCAAGTGCCATCATCAGACCCGGCTCGGCCCGCGTTCCCCGCCAGCGGGTCATCTGCAGGCAGAAGGAGCGATGCCACCCTCTTGTAGCGCCATGCTGCGATTCGACGGCATCGAAGTCCGGCTTCCATATCAATGATCCATAGGCGAAGATCCAAAGCGGGGCGCCGGTAGACTCATGGAGAAGCCGGTTGGCGAGCATCTCCACCTCCGCTTCGGTCAGCGGTTTTCGATGTGGATCTGGGCCCACATCGATCGCGGGGCGAAGGCTCAGCGTTACGAGCTCGTCTGTCAGAGCCATTCTTGATCCGGTCATCAAAAGTTTGCTTCCCCGGACCGTCACCAGCTTATGCTCCCGGATATCCATCATGCGTCAGTGCACAGTAAATCTGGCCGCATCGGCCTGGCGCCGCTGCAGGCTGCGTATCAGCATCGCGGCCTCCCTGACGATTGCCGAAAATGTCGCATCATCGGCCTCTGCGATCCTTCCCGTCATCTCGCGGATGATCGTCGTCAAATGAATGATGGAATGGCGATGCTGCGGATCTTCCGATCCCATTTGGGCATCGGCCATGGCGAGCAGCGTCTGCACCAGCCGCTCCATGGTTTGGCGGCGCCTGGTCCTCGGGTCGGCATTCGGATCTTCGCTAAGGCGCAGCAGGTCGGCGACAATGTCGGACATTGCGATTCCACTCACATTGCAAAAGCCGGGGGCATGGAAACGACATGCCTTCGACCGCGCGTTTGCGTCTTCAAGCCCTCCAGCAATCGGTAGCCGTTGCGCCAGCGGCCAAAGCCGCTGGCGACATTGATGTGCCCGGCAAGGCCGATATTCCTGGTCTCGGCGTTCCACAGGCGACCGAACAGGGTCAACCGATCGACCGTCATGTAAGCATCGTTCATGCTGCCGACGACGATGCTTGGAAAAGGCAAAGGCGCCGTCGGCATGGCGCCAAACGAGATATGCCCGGGATGCAGGTTTTCCGTGACCGGCAGATCGCATGGAGCAACGAGCAATGCTCCTTTGACGCGACGCGCAGCACTTCGCCCGGCCAAGCGGGCGGCAAGCAGGCACCCGAGACTATGGGCAACCAGATAGGCCTCGCCGGCCTCTTCAAGCGCGCCTTCCAATCGCAGCAGCCAGTTGTCAAGGTTCGGATGATCCCAGTCATCTTGAGCGACGCAACGACTGCCCGGCTGATCCTGCAGCCAGTGCTGTTGCCAATGCCCTTCTCCCGAGCCGAAAAGCCCTGGAAGAATAAGTACATCGATCATCTGACGGCATCCTCTCTGAAGCTGCGCGCCGGTCTTTTTCCCGGTCGGGGCAAACATCGGACATCACTCATCAGATCCACCCGATCACCAGGGCGAACAGGAAAGTGAAGGAGCTGACGATCGTGCAGATTCCGGCCGCATGCCTGAAATACGACATGACGCTGCCTTCCGCTCTTCTCGCACCGTGCCGACGCAGGTCGGTCTCAACGACAATCGCCATCACGCCGTCCTCCTCAATACCAAAGGCCGGGCATGGTGCCCCAATAATGGAGTTCGTATTCGCGCGCGGACCGGTCGCGCTCGTCGTCCCGCGCGGACAATCCGTTTACAGGCTCCCGTGCAGCGGGCGGCTTCAGGCCGAGGAACCGGCCGATTGCGCGCTTCAGCCAGAAGTGAAAATCAAGCTTCATGCGAACCTCCTGTCAGGACCTGCTATTCTTCAGCTAAGAAATCAGCGAATGACGTTGTGCATTGGCGAGAAGAACGTGAAGCGATGCCGTTGGTCCGTAGAGCATCAGCAGGCGGTTCTCCTCGCGTTTGGCGAGACGATATCGTCGGGCGAATTCGAAGACGCTCCACAATTGATCGCCTGGCCCTGGCCTTTCCGCATCGGTGATCGTCGCTTCCTGAGATCGAACCATCGCGGCGACTCCCTACTCGGCGGCCGCCAGGGCCGGGTTTGCGCCCGGAAAGAAGGCCGCCAATTCGCCGATCACGTCGTTGATGCGGGCCAAAAGCGCGTCGGATGAAACCGCATAGTCTGTGAAATCGCGATCGGACGCATAGACGGCAGTCGGTAGGGTGTGGGCCATGAAAAAACCAAACAGCGGCCGAAGCTGATGCTCGACCATCAAAGCATGCCGGTCGCCGCCTCCGGTCGCCGTGATGATGATCGGCTTGCCCCGAAGTTCGTGGGGGTCGATCAGGTCGATGAGGTGTTTGAAATGGCCGGGATAAGAGCCCTTGTAAGTCGGCGAGCCGATGATCAGGGCATCGGCCTGCACGATCTCGTCGATGACATGCCTGGCCTGCGCGTCGAGATTCTTGCGCCACAAGGCGCTGCCTAGCGACGGACCGACATTATGCAGATCATAGGTCCTGCTGGTAAATCCATAGCGAATGCTCGCACGTTCGGCGACGTGCCGGACGAGTGCCAATGTCTTCGATGGACGGTTGAAGCTGCCAGCGATGCCGACGAGTTTGAAACCTGACATGGTTTTTCCTCTCTTTGCGTCGCCCAATTATTGTCTACAAAATTGATAGATTAAAGGAACGTGCGTCTCTCCTTCTTCGCCTGGTTGAAAAAAACGTTCGACGCCGTTCCGGCACGCATAGGCTGCATGGCGATCGCCGTCGACATCTGCGACCTCCGGACGCTGCAATTCCAAGCCTAAGGCTTGTCGCCATGAAGATGACGTTCAAGGAAGGGCAAATTGTCCTGTCCCCAATAGATCTCGCCATCATAGACATAGGTGGGAAAGCCGAAGACGCCGCTGTCGCGGGCATGCACGCGGTCCGCCGACCATTTGTTCTGGACATCGTCATCGGCTTGTCGCCTGAGGAGTGCCGCGCCATCGAAACCCGCTGCTGTCACGATCGCCTCGCGCACATCGGGCTTGCCGATATCCCTCGCCTCGCTCCAGAAGGCATGCTGCAGGGCACGGGCAACGCCGATCCAATCTTGTCCGTCGAGATAGGCCGCAATCACGAAGAGGGACGCCGGCGTCGGATCACTCAAATCCGGGCGATGTTCGAGCCGCAGTTCCTTGCCGCGCACGCGCGCCCAGCGCTTGAGGTCCCGCGTCCAGTAGGCGCGCCGGATCTCCGGGCGGTTGCGCGAAAAGATACCACCATTTTCCTCGACCACCGTCGTCAGATAGGGCGTGATGACGACGTCGTTCTTCGCCGCAAGTTCGGCGAAGGCGTCGAAGCCGATGTAGGACCAAGGCGAGCCGATAGAAAAGAAGTACTCTACTGATTTCGTCACTGATGCATGTTCCCTGCGAGGTGATTGTTCTGGCGTCGAATGGGCGACGGCATTTTCAGGAGGCGGATCTAACTTCGGATGGCGCTTTCCATCCGAGCTCCGGTGCGATTGTTGTCACGAAGTCGTGGAGAATCTGTCGATACTCCTCGCGCTCGAACTCGTAAGGGAGCTCCAGCCTCAACTCACCGACCTCGGGCAGAATCGGATCGGCAAAAAGCTGCGCCAATATCTCGTCCGATGTGCCGACAATATCACGGGCGAACAGGGTGCGCCGCTCGCCCTGCGGCGAAAGCGTCCGCTCTTGGCGGCCATCGGCATAGTCTCGATACCGGCGGCGCGTTGCCGCATCGGCGCTGTCGAAAGGCACGATGACGCGGCCCAGCGCGACCCGGCGCTGCGTGCCGGCGGCGCGATAGGTTTCGATCAGCCGCGATTGCGCGGTGAAGAAATCATCGGTCCCCTCACCCGTGATCACATTGCCGGTCAACAGGTTGAAACCATTGCGGCCGGCCCATTCGGCCGAGCGCTGCGACCCGCCGCCATACCAGATCCGGTCGATCAGTCCCTTGGCATAAGGCTGCAGGCGTGGCCGCTGCGGGCCGAAGGGCGTCTTGATCAAGGTCTGCTCGTCGCCGAGATAAGTGCCGCGCAGATTGTCGGCAAAGCGCAGCACGCGTTCATGCGAGAAATCGTAGCCCGTCCAGTCGCCGTCGAAGACAAGCGGGGCGATCAGGTCTGCATGCAATGGCCGTCCGGCGCTGACGCCGATATTCAGCCGCCCACGCGACAGAATATCGACGGTGGCGAGGTCTTCGGCCAGCCGATAAGGGCTTTCATAACCGATCGGAATGACTGCGGTTCCGAGCTCGATCCGGCTGGTTCGCTGCGTCGCCGCCGCCAGGAAGGCGCTCGCGGAAGAGATTCCAGGCTCCAGGTGCCGCTGGCGGACCCAGGCGCTGTCGAAGCCCAGATCTTCGCCATATTGCAGTTGCTCAAGCGTCTGCTCCAATCCCGACAACGGATTGTCGTCGGGATAATTGCCGGGGGTGAGGAAGCCGATATGGCTGATGGATATGTTGCGGCCGCTCATGTCGTCCCTTCCACTCGTGCCATCCGATGATCAGTATTTCGGCAGGCCGGGCGGGTTGGTCTCGGATGCCGGCAAGGCCTCCTCGGAAAGATGCAAGTGGTCGAGGATTTTTGCGTAGGTGCCATCCTTGATCAGGCCGTTGGTGGCGACAGTCAGCGCATCGGCCAGCCCACTTCCCTTGCGGGTGGTAATCGCGACATCCGAGCGATCCGGCCAGCCGGCGCTCAGCGTGCCGACGCGCTTGATGTTCTTGTCGCGCGCGGCGATGAAGACGAGCTGTGCATGCGGTTGGACGATGACATCGGCCCGGCCGGACCGCAGCGCGAGAAGGCTTGCCGCCTCGTCGTCGTAATATTGTAGTTCGATCGGCTTCAGGCCCGCGGCGACATCCTCGTCGCTCCACTTCACCAGGATACGCTCCTGGTTGGTGCCGGCCCCGACAATGATCCTGAGGCCTGCCGCATCCTTGGGCTCCTTGATCGAGGTGATGGGACTGTCGGATTTTACGAAGAAACCGTGCAGGCCCTGTCGGTAGGTAGAGAAATCGAATTTTTCCTTGCGCTGCTCGGTGACCCCGACATTGGAGATGACGGCATCATACTTGCCCGAGGCGAGGCCGAGCGGCCAGTCGATCCAGGCGACCGGCACGATCTCCAGCGTCAGGCCGAGGCTGTCGGCGATGGCATAGGCATAATCGGGATCTGCCCCGACCACGGTCTTCGCATCCGTGGCATAGGTGGCAAGCGGCGGGCCGCCGGGACTGACGGCGATGGTGAACTTGCCGGGTGTAACGAATTTGAAATCCTTCGGGATTGCGGCAATGGCCGCATCGTTCCTGGCGGCGTGAAGCCGGCCCGGCTGTTCCGGGCTAAGGTCGAAATCCTCGGCCGCTTGAGCTGCGCCAAAGGAAAGGGCCGACGCCATGGCGGCGATCAGCAGGGTCCGGAATGCCGGAAGGGCAATCATCGTCTTTAATCTCCAAATTGTCAGGCAGGAATGGCCGGCAGCAATGCCGCCGGCCCAATAGGGATCGATCAGGAGCCGCTCTTCGGTAGGCCGGGCGGATTGGTCTGGGCCTTGTCGATCGCCTCCGGACCGAGGTTCCACGTATCGAGGATCTTCCGGTAGGCGCCGCTGGCGATCAGGTCGTTGACGACATCGGTCAAGGGCGCTGCCAGGCCGCTGCCCTTGCGTGTGGTGACGGCAATTTCGGCCGTGATCGGCCAACCGCCGCTGACGGTGCCGACAAGCTTGGTCTTGCCGTTGATCCCCGCCGAATAGGCCTGCGTCGCGTTCACGCTGAAGACGGTGTCGGCTCTGCCGGACTGGACGGCGAGATCCTTGACCGCGTCGTCGTCATAATATTGCACCTCGATGGGCTTCAGGCCGGCGGCGACGTTCTGGCGGTCCCATTCCAGCAGGATTTTCTCCTGGTTGGTGCCGGCATCAGTGATGACCTTCAGGCCGGCAATATCCTTCGGCTGCTTGATCGAGGTGATCGGGCTGTCGGACTTGACGTAGAAGCCAAGCTCGTCCTTGCGGTAGGTCGAGAAATCGAATTTCTCCTTGCGCTCTTCCGTGACCGTCACGTTGGAGATCACCGCGTCGAACTTTCCGGAGGTCAGCCCCAACGGCCAATCGGCCCAGGCAACAGAAACCAATTCGAGCTTCAGGCCCAGGCTGTCGGCAATGGCCTGCGCCAGATCGACGTCGTAACCGATAACCGTCTTAGAATCGGAGGCATAATCATGCAGCGGCAGATTGCCGCTCGAGCTGATGCCGACGGTGAAGACACCACTTTCGACGAACTTGAAGTCCTTGACTTCGGCAATGCGCTTCTCGTTCTTTTCCACCCGCAGCCGGTTCGGCTGCTCGGGGCTGAGATCGAACTTCTGCTGCGCCTGAGCGGAACCGAAACCGATCGCGATAATGGTGACGGCTCCCGCTATCAGAAGCCTTGCCCTATCTGTAAATGTCATGCCCCTTCTCCATTTCATCTTTAGGTTGTGGTTATTGTTATTCGGCCGGAGCAGCCCGTCGCGGCCCGGCATTTCGCCAGCGCTATCAGGCGCTAGAGAACCTTGGCGAGGAATTCCCGCGTACGGGGATGTTCCGCTTGTGCGAAGATGCGGGCCGGCGGCCCAGCCTCCAGGATGCGGCCGCTGTCCATGAAGACGACCGTGTCGGCGACTTCGCGGGCAAAACCGACCTCATGGGTAACGATGACGAGCGTCGTGCCGGTGCGGGCAAGTTCCTTGATGACGTCGAGCACTTCGCCGACGAGCTCCGGATCGAGCGCCGAGGTCGGCTCGTCGAAGAGCAGCACCTTCGGGCGGAGCGCCAGTGCGCGGGCGATCGCGACACGCTGCTGCTGGCCGCCGGAAAGCTGGCGCGGATAGGCATTGATCTTGTCGCTGAGGCCGATGCGTGCCAGCAGCTCCTGCGCCAGCTGCACGGCGTCCTCACGGCCGATGCCGCGAACCTGGATCGGTGCCTCGATGAGGTTTTCGAGCACGGTCAGATGCGGGAAGAGATTGAAGCTCTGGAAGACCATGCCGATATCGGCGCGGCGTTTGAGGATATCCTTCTCCTTGAGCTCGTAGAGCGTGTCGCCCTTCCTGCTGTAGCCGACGAAATCGCCGTCCACCGAGATGAAACCCTCATCGACACGCTCCAGGTGGTTGATGGTGCGCAGAAGCGTCGACTTGCCCGAGCCGGACGGACCGAGGATGGTGGTCACGCTGCCTGCGGGAAGGCTGAGCTCGACATCATCGAGCACTTTCAGCGAGCCGAAGCTTTTGGAGATACCGTGGATGCGCACCGCGCCGCCTGCTGCCCGCAGCGTCGCAGCATCGCGGAAACCGATCTTGCGCACGGTGTCGGTCGCCGTATCGAGGACAGGCAGCGGACGGCGGAAACGCTCGAAAAATGCCTGGAAGGGCAACGGCGTCGGGTTGCGCACGGCACCCTTGGAGAAGTAGCGCTCGATATAGCGCTGAGCGATCGACAGCACCGTCATGATGATCAGATACCAGATGGTCGCGACCATCAGCAGCGGAATGACTTCGAGATTGCGGCGGTAGATCACCTGAACCGTGTAGAAGAGCTCCGGCAACGCCAGAACGTAGACCATGGAGGTGCTCTTCGCCAATCCGATGAGTTCGTTGAAGCCGGTCGGCAGGATCGAGCGCATGGCCTGCGGCAGCACGATGCGGAAGGCCTGGCGGCGGCGCGGCAGACCGAGTGCTGCGGCGGCCTCCAACTGTCCGTGATCCACAGCGAGGATGCCGCCGCGCACGATCTCGGCGAAGAAGGCCGATTGGTTGAGCGTCAGGCCGAGAAAGGCGGCGGCAAAGGGCGTCAGCAATTGCACTGTGGGATAGTCGAGGAAAACGGTATCGGTGAAGGGAATGCCAATCTTGATCGTCTCGTAGAGATAGCCGAGATTGTTCAGGATCAGCAGCAGCACGATGACCGGAATCGAGCGCAGCAGCCAGATATAGCCCCAGGAAAGACCGGAGAGCAGCGGCGACTTGGAAACGCGGGCGAGCGCCAGAGCCGTTCCGAGGATGGAACCGGATATGGCGGCAAGCACGGTCAAAAGCAGCGTCCTGCCGAGACCGACGAGCACTGGTTCGGCAAAGAACCATTCAGCAAAGACGCCCCAACCCCAGCGCGGATTGGTGAAGATGGAATAGAGCACGGCGATGATGACGACGGCGGCAAAGATCGTGCCTGCCAGGCGGCCCGGATGACGCGCCGGCACGATGCGGTAACGGGAATAATCCTTCGATCCTGCCGTCCTGCTGCCGGGGTCGATGCCGGCGAAATCCGTCGTCAGTGCCATTGTGCTTCCCTTTTGTAATTGTCGGTCTTTGCCGTTTTCAGAAATTTGCGCCGGCCACGCGCAGGTGCGGTTCGGCGTCTTCGAGAGCAGGCTCAACGAGATGGCTGATGTCCTTCTCGAAGGGCAGGCTCTTGTAGATCTCTGGATCGGCTGAGATGTCGAAGAGAGCGGTGTAGCCGTAGTTCAGATAGAGGCCGACGGCTTCGGGCTGGCGAAAACCGGTCGTCAGGTAGATGCGGGCATAGCCCTGGCGGGCGGCCTGGGCCTCCAGTTCCACCAGCACCTTGCGGGCAAGGCCCTGACGGCGCAGATCGGAGCGCGTCCAGATGCGTTTGAACTCGGCCGTGCGTTCGTCATAGTTCTTGAAGGCGCCGCCGCCGATGGTCTCGCCATCACGGATCAACAGGAGAAAATTGCCGTCAGGCGGCGCAAAGGCTTCAGGAGGATAGCGGTTTAGCTCGGCCGCAGCGCCCTCGGCATTGAAATAGTTGCCGTAGCGGCTGTCATACTCGTAGATCAATTCATCGATCAGCGGTTTGGCGCGCGGGTCGAGAGGGCTGGTATAGAGAAACGTATCGCTCATATCGTTCATCACCCGTTGTCATCAGTGAGAAAGGTTTCGGCGAGCCGCACCCAGTAGCGGGCGGCCGGCGCGATGATCGCGTCGTTGAAATTGTAGTGGGCGCTGTGAAGAGGAGCGCTGTCGCCATTCCCGACGAAGAGGTAGCTGCCGGGATTTGCCTGCAGCATGAAGGCGAAATCCTCGCTCGCGGTTCTCGGCCGGAAATCCTTCTCGATCGCCGCGGGGCCGAGTGCGTCATAGGCGACGTCACGGGCAAAGGCCGTCTCCGCCGCATGGTTGATTAGCGCCGGAAAGCCGAGACGGTAATTCACATCCGCCTCGGCGCCGAAGCTTTCGGCCTGGGCGCGGGCAAGGGCGGGAATGCGCTCTCGCAACAGCTCGCGAACCGTCTCGCTGAAGGCCCGCATGGTGAGCTTCATCTCGACGCTCTCAGGGATGACGTTCGAGGCGGAGCCGGCATGGATCGAGCCGACGGTGGCGACCGCCATCTCCTGCGGATCGACATTGCGCGAGACGACGCTCTGCAGCGCGGTAATGAAGGAGGCGGAAGCCAGCACCGGATCGACGGTCCGGTGCGGTTCGGCGCCATGGCCGCCCTTGCCGATGATCTTGATGATCGCCTTGTCGACCGAAGCCATGGCGGAGCCGGCGACGAAGCCGAATTGTCCTGCCGGCACACCCGGCCAATTGTGCAGCCCGAAGACTGCATCGACAGGAAAACGCTCGAACAGGCCTTCCGAGATCATCTTGCGGGCGCCGGCGCCAATTTCCTCGGCGGGCTGGAAGATCAGCCTCAGCGTGCCGCTGAAATTGCCGCTCTCAGCGAGATAACGGGCGGCGGCGATCAGGATCGACGTATGCCCGTCATGGCCGCAGGCATGCATGACGCCGGGATTGCTGCTGGCATAGGCAAGACCGGTCGCCTCCTCGATCGGCAGCGCGTCCATGTCGGCGCGGATGCCGATCCGCTTTTTGCCCTCGCCGCGCCTGAGGGTGGCGACGATGCCGGTTCCGGCGATGCCCGTCGCCACCTCATAGCCCCAGGAGGAAAGGCGGGATGCCACGAGCTTGCTGGTCCTGAGCTCCTGGAACGCAAGCTCCGGATATTGATGCAGATCGTGGCGAAGCGCGATGATCTCGTCGAGATAGGCGGCGATACCCTTCTCGACCGGATCGTTGCTGCGCGGGTTCTGAGCGATGATGTTCATGACGGTTCGTCGGCGCCTCAGGCGCCGACAGCCTTTCCGCGCTCGACCTGCTCCGCGCACGCCGCATAGCGGCTTTCGCGGAAGGGCAGACCCAGATGGTCGCGCAACGTCTCGCCCTTCAGGGCCGGATCGAAATAGCCGCGCTCCGTGAGTATCGGCAGAACGTATGTGGAGAAATCATCGAAGCCTTCGGCGATGACAGGGAAACCGAGGATGAAGCCGTCGGCAGCACCATGATCCACCCAGCGGATGATCTCGTCGGCGATATGACCGGCCGTGCCGATGAAGGCCGTGCGTGGCGTTGCCGAATCGAGCGCCACTTGCCGGAGCGTCAAGCCCTTCTCCCGCGCCGTCTTCTTGATGCGGTCGGTGGTGGCGCGGAAATTGTTCCTGCCGATATCGCCGAGTTCGGGGAACGGCTCGTCGAGCGGATAGACGCTGAAATCGTGATGATCGAAGAAGCGGCCGAGATAGAGCAGCGCCTCTTCTATGGTGACGAGGGTGCGGATCGCCTGATACTTGGCGTCCGCCTCTTCCTGCGTCACACCGACGATCGGTCCGATACCCGGATAAATACCGACTTCCGCGGCACTGCGGCCATGGGCAATCACGCTGTCCTTGAGCTGGCGGTAGAAGGCCTGCGCCTCCTCGAACGGCCCGCCATTGGTGAAGACCGCGTCGGCATGTTTGCCGGCGAGCCGAATGCCGGAATCCGAGGCCCCCGCCTGGAAAACGACGGGTTGGCCCTGCTTGGAACGGCCGATGTTGAGCGGCCCCTCGACGCGGAAGAAGCGGCCCTTATGGTTGAGGCGATGCATCTTCGTCTTATCGACAAAGACGCCGGTCTCACGGTTGCGGACGAAGGCGTCGTCGTCCCAGGAATCCCACAGGCCCTTGATCGCATCGATATAGTCCTCGGCAATCTCGTAGCGCAGCTCGTGTTCGGGATGTTCGCGGCTGTAATTCCGCCCCGAGCCTTCGAGCGGCGAGGTCACCGCATTCCACCCTGCCCGGCCGCCGCTGATGAGATCGATCGAGGCGAACTGGCGGGCGATGGTGAAGGGATCGCTGTAAGAGGTCGAGACCGTGCCGACGAGGCCGATCTTCGAGGTCGAGGCGGCGAGCGCCGAGAGAATGGCGATCGGCTCGAACCGGTTGAGGAAATGCGGGATCGACTGCTCGTTGATGTAGAGCCCGTCGGCAACGAAGGCGAAAGCGATGCCGGCCGCCTCGGCCTTGCGCGCCGTCTTGACGAAGAAATCGAAATTGACGCTGGCATCCGCCGGTCCGCTTGGATGCTTCCAGGCATTCATGTGACCGCCGGGACCCTGCAGCATGATGCCGAACGTGACGTGTTTTTGAGCCATGGGATCAATCCTCCTTGGAAACGGTCAGGCGACGAGGGAAAGCCGCTCCTTGGCGAGCAGCTCGATGGAAGCCAGGCGCTCGGCAACCGAAAGTGCCGGCGTGTCGAGCACGAACTCCTTGACCCCGTAGCGGCGGTGAAGTTCGTCCAGTTCCTTGCGGATCTGCTCCGCCGTGCCATGCAGCACGCTCGGCACCTTTTCCTCGATGCGGTAATCGGTGACGCCGGCCTGGCGGGCAAATTCGGCCGCCTGCTCCTCGCTGCCGACATTGACGGTCTGGCCGTTCGGCAGGAACACCTTGACGATGCGCAACCTGCCGACGCGCTCGCGGGCATAGTCCTCGCTTTCGGCGGCAAAGGCTGCGAGCGCCAGGATCGGGCGCTTGCCGCCGGATGCCCGCTCATAAGCCTCAAAGGTTCTGCGCAGATTGTCAGGATCGCCGTTCAAATGACCGGCGAAAACGAGTTCCCAGCCCTTCTCGGCAGCGAGCTCGGCGCTTTCGAGGCTGGCGCCAAGCAGGAAACGTTCGGGAGCAGTCGGCGGGAAAGGTGTTGCCTGCGCGCCGTCGTAATTCGGGTCGGCGGCGAGATAGATGTTGAGATCGGAAAGCTGGCTCGCGAAATCCGGCTTCCTGGCCGGATCGACGGCAAGCTGCAGGGCGCGCGTCGAGAGCGGAAATCCGCCCGGCGCTTTGCCGACACCGAGATCGACGCGGCCGGGCGCAAGCGATGCCAGAAGATTGAAGGTCTCGGCAACCTTATACGCGCTGTAGTGCTGTAGCATGACGCCGCCGGAGCCGATGCGGATCCTCGAGGTCCTGGCGAGAAGATAGGCTATCAGTACCTCCGGCGCGGAGCTCGCCAGATTGGACATGTTATGATGCTCGGCGACCCAGAAACGGTGATAACCAAGTTCCTCGGCCCGGGCGGCAATCTTGACCGTCGCCCGCAGTGCATCCGCGGCCGTTAGACCCTGTTCGATCGGGCTTTTGTCGAGAAGACTGAGGAGGTAGGTCATGGCACCACGATCCGATCCTTGGTTGCAAAGTTTAGTCTATAAAATCAGTAGACAAACTTCATTATAAGAAATGGCATTCTCTTTCGAACGCGTTGAGTGAAAAAAGCGGCCGCAGCCAAGATGGGAAATCGGATGCCGGGAATGTGTGCCGCCGGCATCGAAAGGCTTCTTTCAATCGACCACTTTGTGGTCTATATTCTGGTCGAAAGGGAGTAGCCGCATGAAGCTGTCAGGACAGGTCAAGCCGATCAGCTATCTCAAGGCGCATGCGCCGGAGATCATCCGGACATTGAAGGATAATCCGCAGCCGGTCGTCATTACGCTTCACGGAGAGGCGAAAGCCATCCTTCAGGACGTCGGCCAATATGAAGAAACACAGGAGACACTGGCGCTCCTGAAGGTGCTGGCGCTCACCAACCGGCAAGTCGAGGAGGGCAAACTGCGCCCCGCTGCGGAATCCTTCGCGCGCATCCGCAAACGTCTGGCGGACAGCCAATCCTGATGCCATATCGTGTTCTTTTCGCTGAGGACGCGGAACACGACATTGAGGATCTCTATCGCTTCATCGCTAGCCGCGACGGCGCCGAGACGGCAGAGCGCATTCTGACGGAAATCGAGAGTGCCTGCGCCGAGCTTGAAGAATTCCCCGCCCGCGGAAATATTCCGAAGGAGTTGGTGGGTATCGGAATTTCCGAATATCGGGAACTGCACCATAAGCCGTGGCGCATGATCTATCGGATCCTGGGCACGGACGTCGTCGTCTACTGCGTCGTAGACGGACGTCGCGACATGCAGAGTTTTCTGGAGCGAAGGCTTATCCGCGCTTAGCCATACGCTGCCCACAGGAAGGTTGAACACTATCCAACCTTCCGCCCGGCCGGCGCATTTGCCCGCAGAAGTGCCATCAGCATCGGGCCGATCGCGAATTCGCCCTTTTCGCTTCGCCGCGTCAGCCCACGAAGATAGCCACCGGCCGAATTGATGTGGCCGCCACGCTCCAGGATGCATGCCATCACCGTCGCGGCGTTTTCCGGACCCATCACATTGGCCGCATTCTCATAGGCCGACGGACTGACGCCCAGCATCGATCGAACGATGACGGCTGCGGCCATCAGATCGCGCCAGTTGCGGATTACGCCATCCGGCCCATAGGCAAGAATTTCCGGGCAGGCCTGCAGAACCAATCCGAGCGGGAAGGATTTCAGTCCGCTACCATCATTGCGGACCTCCGGCCGTCGACTTTGCTCTTCCTCACCCCTCCCCTTCTCTGGCGTCACGGCCCCTCGGTCATTGTCTTGCTCAGCTATCGCGCCCTGCTTCGTTTCGAAGCTTGGTTCAAGTTCAGAGATGGATTCGGGATTTGAATTCTGTATGTGACGCTCGATATAAACGGCATTGCCGCGCTGTTCTGTTGATTTAACCCGAATTTCCAGCCGGTTAAGAATATCTGCGCGCAGGGCCTTCAATTCATCCAGCAACAGTTCAAGCTGCGCTGTCGTCGGCGATCGCGGCAGGCCTTCGATCAGGTCCCGGAATTCGCGGTATAGGCCTTGCCAATCCCCAGAGATCTCTTCTTCGACGGCCGCTTCGATCAGTTTGGCAATGTCACGGCGGCAAAGGGTGATGCGTTCACGCAGACGCTGGACATGCAGCCGCTCAGCCATCACCTCGGCCGCGAGCTGTTCGATCTCCTCGGCACGGGCAAGCAGCGGCGCCAGCGAGAAGCCGAACGCCTCGTCGACCTCCCCTGCCCTGTCCCTGCGGACGTAACGCTTGCCGTTGGGGCTATCCTTGCGCAGCAGAAGACCTGCCTCGACGAGCGCGGCAAGATGGCGCCGGACGGTCTGTTCGGCCATGCCATGCGTTCTGAGCGAAAGCTGGATATTAGACGGGAATACGATCAAGCCGTTTTCCTGGGCCAGCTCATTCTTCGGATAAAAGCTCAAAAGCGCGTTGAGCACGGCAAGCGCCCGATCGCCGATGCCAAGCAGCGGCTTTGCTTCGCACAGCGCGCGAAACAATTTCCACTTATCGACCGACTGATCCGGTTTGATCTCCCCGGCCATGACCTGGTTTGCGAGCATGCCAAGCGTCATCGACCGCCGCCCGAAGGGCGTCGTCACACTTCCGGTTTCCATATCTTCCACCTCAACAAGGCAAAAGAAATCCGCTCGCCAAAACGGCGCCAAAAACTCTTGACAGCGATTCTCGGAAGTGCGATTCTCGGAGGTGTTCAAGACTACGAGGAAAGCTTCCGTGACGGTGACGTTCGGGGGCTTTTTTCTTTTGCGCGTTATCTCCTATCCGGATTGTCAGCTGACAACCGGTCTAACTGCCTCATTTTCCCTCATTTCCTCTTCGAACTCGGCGGCGAGGCCTATCAACCGCTGAGCCAGGAATTCCGAAAACGCCGCCGATTTGACGGTGATGCGAAAGGTTTTGCCGGAGCGGGCCACCAAAGCAAGCGGCGCCCCCCCTTGGGTCCGGAGCGTCTGCTCGGCCCGCTGCGGTGCGCTCTTCTCCTCCAGTGCCTTCCAGATGACATCGAAGCGGCTGTTGGTCTCCAACGTCCCGAAACCAGCGGCACTGATGGCTGCCTGCGCCTTTTTCTGCCCGCCCGTCTCCCTGAATTTCTCCGCAAATGCCAACCAGCGCGGGCGGCCGACCTTGGGGGCCGGCCCGATGGCAAGAATGATCTCGGGATCAATCGTCTGAGCCACCTGCAGCAGCCTTGACGTTTCCGGCTTGTCTGTCGCCAGCGCCTTGGCAATCATGTCGCGGCTGAAGCCATGTTCATCCATGCGGCGTGCAAACAGGGCCCGCTCGATAAAGCTCAAGTCGACACGGGGGCCGTTCTCCTGACCCTGCGCGAGGATCAACTCTTCATCTGTGAGCTTCCGCACGACGGCCTTAACAGGAACCCCGATCTCTGCGGCCGCCCGCAGGCGTCTGTGGCCATAGGCGGCTTGGTAGTGCCCGGCCCTTGCCGGGTCCGGCCGCACCAGGATCGGAACCTGCTGTCCGCTTTCCTGGATGGACTGCTTCAATCGCTCGAACTCGGCATCCTTGTCGACCGGGATACGGTCGCGGATGAAGGACATTTCGACGGCAGCCGGATCGATCTCCAGCACCTTGTCACCGGAAGCCAGCGATTCGCGCAGCGCCTTGGCGGCGGCTGCTTCCTCTCCCAGCCGTCCAAGCGACAGGTTCATCGCCTTGACCGCTCCCGATGGCCGATGCGGTTGTTGCACGCTCGGCACCTCCGGCCGTGTTGGCTCGACGGCACCGACCATGCTCTTCAGGATGTCGCGTCCTTTTGGGCTCATGTCCTGCTCCATGCGCTGCGAATGAGTTGCTCGACCTCGGCATTGACGCTGTCGACGGATTCCACCCCGCGGTCATAGGTCTGGCGATGCATCGTCTCGCGTCCCGCCTCGTAGATTGTCTGCTTGGACAGGCCCGCATCCGAGACCGCTGTCGACTTGACCATCATCGAGGTCAGCACGCGCTCGCCGAACAGACTGCGCAGGAAGGCGACGATCTGCGCCTGCGGTCCATCATTGGCCTCATAGCGGGTGATCAGATAACGCATCCAGTCATAATCGAGATTGCCGCCTGCCTGCTTGACCACGGCCAGAAGGTCGGAGGTCATCGTCAGGAACTGGTTCATCGACGCGACGTCGAGCATCTGCGGATGGACGGTGATGAGGACGGACGTTGCCGCGCAGAGAGCAGACAGTGTCAGGAAGCCGAGGGTCGGCGGGCAATCGATGATGACGACGTCGTAGCTCTGCTCCAGCGAATGCAGCGCATTGCCGACCCGCATGAAGAACATGTCCTTGTCGTCGCGGTTGGTGTCGGCGAGTGCCTTTGGAGTATCGTGTTCGAACTCGTGCAGTTCGAGATTGCCGGGAATGAGATCGAGCCCCGGAAAATAAGTCTGGCGGACGATGTCGGCTACGTCGCGTCGCGTTTCGTCATATTTGATGGCACCGTAAAGCGTCTCGTTTTCGCCGACGTCGAATTCGGGCTGATATCCGAGCATCGCCGACATCGAGGCCTGCGGATCGAGGTCGACGGCGAGCACGCGGTAGCCGCGAAGAGCCAGGAACTGCGCCAGGTGGATTGATGTCGTCGTCTTGCCGGAGCCGCCTTTAAAATTGGTGACGGCAATCACCTGGAGATGGTCACCCGGCCGGCGCATCGGCAGATAGGAGGGTTTGGTGCGCCCAAGATGGTGGCGCATTGCATGAATTTCCTCAAGCGAGAACACCCGTCGACCGGCCGCCGTCTTTTCCGGATTGATGCTTTCCACCTGGGCGGCGAGGTGACGAACATAGCTGTCGGTAACGCCGAGCAGCTTGGCAGTCTCGGTGCTGCTGAACCGCCGTAGCGATTTGCGGGCATCGGGCGAAAACAACCGCTCGAACAGCACTTGCAATTGGCTGCTGAGCATCGTCGAGTCCTGCGCGATCGTCTCGTCGATCGATACTCGACTCGCTCTCTTGGCTTTCTCAACAATCGCGGCCTTGGTCGGCATTCACGCAAATCCTGATAAATCGGGTCATTTTGCGCAAATGATCGTGAGTCTGCCGATTCCGTCAAGCGATTTCTTGGTTAGCCAATGGATAACAAACTGGATTCGATGAAAAAATCACGTGGAATTCCGGAATCTTAGCTCAATTGTCAGCTGACAATGCCGCCGTGTCCGCATCCATCGACGGCCACCCTCAGCGCATCTCAGCATATTTCAATACGGCAGAACTCCATTACCGACTCACTGGAGGACAACATCCGCCGCTTGGGCATGCCGGATCAGGCAATCCGTTTCTCATTTATAGGCAGACGAACGGCACAGATTTTCCGCTTCCAGCCCGCGGACGGATTCGCTGCCGGAGGCCTTGTCTTTTGCGTCTTGGGTTTCGGCAACGCGGCGTGGCTGAGCAAGGCCGAGCATTTGTTCGAGACGGCCGGCATTGAGCGGAGCGCTTATTCCCTTGAAGTTCATCATCCATCTTTCGTCTGCGCATCGATTGCGTGAAGCCGTAGAGATAAGCGCAATTTGAACCTGCCGAGAACCGCCCGTCGGCGTTATCACCATCTTTTCCGATGCGACGCGGGAAAGGGGAGGGGAGACCTCCATCTGCAAGCGCCGCTCTGAAATGCGCCTTCGGCAGCGACGCTCGCCGTCTCGGATCGCTTCCGCGCGCGGGGACCGAAGAGTGGCGCGCAGAAGCGGCCTGCCATGAAGGGGCCTATCTTGCCGGCACCGGCGAACCGGGCTGTCTCGGATCATGCGGCATCGCAGAATTCCGAGACTCCGATGTGGGTCTTACTATAGGGGCGCGTTGCTGCTGCGGACCATCGGGGGAGGGGAGCTGCAGCCGGAATTTTCATGCCGATCTAAGTCGGTGGAATGCAGAGGGGCGGCTGGCGTCAAGGGGTTGCGGTTCGCTTGTCCGGAGATCCGATAATCGCCAGGCCAGGTCGATGGCACCAGTCTAATCACATGCCGCAGTTGAGCGCGAATAAGGTTGCCTACATCCCGGGGCGTCCTTAACCGCGACGATGAGAACAGCGCATGCTAGGCGAATCAGGTTTCGGCGGGTATCATCGACAGTGCTGGTAACGATCGTGCGTTCGCAGACATTGTTGCCAGCCCGATCGACCAGATCTCACCTCCATGTTTCGCAAAGCGGCCATCTTTCCTAGCGGAATCTATTGGCGAGTTCGCTTCCGTCTACGGAATTCCTTCTTGTTTACCTGCTATTTACCATAATGCGGCACGGCGGCGGCCGAGCCCGCGTTCCTGCCTGCAGAGTTGCACGAGGCAGGCATTCCACTATCGCGCCTTCGTTGCCTCGCGATTCGTAAAATGCGCATTGCCCAACCCCGTGCCGATGGTCAGCACTGCCCATCTCGACACGTCGTTCATAAAAGGGATCTGCGACAATCCCTGCACGACGGCGTCGTTGTGCATCATCACGAATGTGCTGTCGTCACCGATCTCCGGAATGGCCTTCATCAGTGCGGCGGGAAGGTTGAAGCTGTCGCTCTCCCAGTTTCCGCCCGGCAGGTTCTGTCCGCCGCGTTCGATGGAGCCATCGGCTTTGATGATGCCGGGGCATGCGATCCCGATGATGGGTGCCGGCTTGAGATTGGCCTTCTCGGCCTTGCCGATCAGATCCCGCAACATCGCGGCCAACTTCTCGATGGTCGCAGTCCGGCTTGGCTCATCGTCGGCATGACGCCAGATGGCGGATTCCCAGACGCTTGCATCCGCAAAATTCGGCACATCGTCCTTTCCGAATTGAACGACGCCGGCGCGAACGTTCGTGCCGCCGATATCGACGGCCAGGATCGCCTCGTGACCTTTGAACATCCAGCGCGGCATCAGGTGGACCGCGCCGATCAGCCCGGCCTCATCGGGGTGGTGAACGATCGGCACGACTTCGACGTCGACGCCGGCCGCTTTGAGAATGACCATGGTCCTGGCGATCGCCAATTCGCCAAAGTGGCTCCGACGGAAGCCGCCGCCAACGACGATACGTTCTGTCTTTCCCCAGCGTTTGTCCTTCAGAAACTTTCCGATCACATCGGCAAAGTCTTGCGCAAAGTCCTCGACTGCCCCCATGACCAACGCCGCCGCCTCCAAATCATCGCCCTTCAAAATAGCATCGATTTTTTTCTTGGAGAGTTTCTCCGTCGCGGTCTTGCCGATTGGGTCGTCTCCGACCTTGCGGATGCGTTTTCTCCAATCGTCGAGCTTCTGTTGGAACGTCTTTTTGTTTGCGTTGTCGCCAACGAAACCATCCTTGTCACGCAGTTCGTTGTTGTAGTCGTCGATCGTCACCAATGGCAGGTTTAGAGCGCCATGTGCCAGCGGGGCATTGACCTCATCACGGGGATCGGAACTGCTTTTGGCCATCAATGTACCTTCTACGGCGCGAGTGCTCGAACGGGCGGCGAGATACAACGCGGACTAGCCTCTGGATGTTCCGGAGTCTGAAAAGCCACCTTGTCCTTGTCGGCCGGCGACCTAGGTTCCATGGTTGCAGAGTTTGGAGAATGCCGTGCAGGACGACGACGCTACTCAGGAAATGCTTTCACTGGTCTTGGAAGAGCCGGATCACTGGGCGATGTTTCTCGATATCGACGGGACGCTGCTCAATCTTGCGCCCACGCCGGATGCGATCGAGGTCCCAGAGGCGCTTCCCGGACAACTTCATCGCCTGTCGAACAAGCTCGGCGGTGCCCTGGCGCTGGTCACAGGACGATCACTTGCCTATGCAGACGAGCTGTTCAAGCCCTTTGCATTTCCGACAGCAGGCCTGCACGGCGCGGAAATCAGGAACGCCGCTGGAATGCAGACGATCGAGGCGACACCTGAATTTCAGGCGCTGAAGCATGCGCTAACCGCGGAAGCCGAGCACTATCCTGGAGTCTTGATCGAGGATAAAGGTGCGGCCGTTGCCGCCCATTACCGGCTCGCGCCCGAGTATGAAAAGGTGCTCGAAGACCGCATGCACTACTATGCGGAGCTCGCCGGGCCGAACTGGGCATTGCAGCTCGGCAAGATGGTATTCGAACTGCGTCCGGCACGGTCGAGCAAGGGCGATGCGCTGGAGCGGTTTTTCCAGTCCGACCCGTTCAAGAACCGCTCCCCGATTACCATCGGCGATGATCTGACCGACGAGTCGATGTTTGCGGTCGCCAATGCCCGCGGCGGCGTTTCCGTCCGTGTCGGTGCGATCGGCTCCCCGAGCTGCGCCACGAGCCGGCTGTCCTCCTCTGCGCTGGTTAGAAACGTCATTGCCGCCTTGGCCGCCTGAGGAACGCTCTTGAACGATGTGCAATGCGGATTGCTGTCGTCTTTACGCCGGCTGCGCAGCGTCAATTGTCAAAAAAGTATCGGTTTTAGCCGGGAATCGTGGTGGCGGGCGTGACAAGAGCCCACTACACTCCCTTCAACAATAAAGCCAAAAAGGGAATTTGGCTGGCGGGCCTGGAACCGTCCTCGGAGGAGGAGACAATGGAACCTGACTTGGAAGTCATTCAGATCAGGCCGGGCGAATCTTTCGCGACGAAGGCGCACGGTTATCCATACCATACGGTTCGCTGGCATTTTCACCCGGAATACGAACTTCATCTCGTCGTGGCGACGACAGGACGGTATTTCGTCGGCGACTTCATCGGCGAATTCGAGCCTGGTAATCTCGTTCTTGCTGGTCCCAATCTTCCCCACAACTGGATCAGCGATGTCCCGAAGGGCTCAAGCATTCCGCTTCGATGCCAGCTCATCCAGTTCAGCGAGGGCTTCATCAGCGATACGATGAAGGTGCTGGCCGAACTCGGCCCCTTCGAACCTGTTCTCGAAGCCTCCCGCCGCGGTGTGCTCTTCGGCGCCGATACCAGCCGGCAGGTTGCTCCTTTGATGAATGAGGTGCAGCAGGCCCACGGTGTGCGCCGCATCGAGCTCTTCATGATGATCATCGGCCTGCTCAGTCGGGCGCACGATGCCCAGCTCCTTGCCAGTCCGAGCTATCTGCCCGATCCGTCGGGCTACATGTCGGCCGGCATCAACAAGGCGCTCGCCTATATCAGAGAGAACCTGACAAAATCCTTCGACGAAGCCGATCTCGCGGCGATCGCCGAACAGTCGACCGGCGCCTTTTCGCGCGCATTCCGCCGTCATACCGGCATGTCGCTGGTACAGTATGTGAAACGCCTGCGCATCAATCTCGCCTGCCAGATCCTGATGAGCGATGAGCACGCATCGATCATCGATATCTGCTTCGAGGTCGGCTTCAACAATCTGTCCAACTTCAACCGGCAGTTTCTCGCGGAAAAAGGCATGACGCCTTCCCGTTTCCGACGGTTGTTGGGTGACAATATCAACGTGGCAAAGGCGGCCTAGAGGAGCCGAACGAGCACGATCCAAGGGACGAGGGAGGACAAGGAGGAGGAACAAAAACTGACACTGACTTGAACGCGGGCACGCGATGAGCGGCTCGCGATCGGAGATGCTTGTCCTCAAAAACGCCAAACCGTCGGGACAAGCGCGACCGTTCCTTCAGCCGAACGGCCACAGCAGAACAGTGCAATCACGAATCTACACAATTTTTTCAATGGGAGGAGATGGAAATGATGAAATTCTCAACAAAGGCGGTAGGCGCCGCGGTATTTGTCCTGTCCTTGTTGGGCGGTACTTCCGCCTTTGCGCAAACGGCCGTTGCGGATGCGACAGTGGCATTCCTCATGCCCGACCAGGGCTCGACCCGCTACGAAGAGCACGACCATCCGGGCTTTGTCGCGGAAATGAAGAAGCTTTGCGCGTCGTGCAAGGTTCTCTATCAGAACGCCGATGCCGATATCGCCAAACAGCAGCAACAGTTCAATTCGGCGATCACGCAAGGCGCCAAGGTCATCGTGCTGGACCCGGTGGATTCGGCGGCGGCCGCATCGCTCGTCCAGCTTGCACAGAGCCAGGGTGTCAAGGTCATTGCCTATGACCGTCCTATCCCGAAGGGCAAGGCCGATTTCTATGTCTCCTTCGACAACAAGGCGATCGGCAAGGCGATTGCGGAATCGCTTGTCCAGCATCTGAAGGCGCAGAAGGTGCCGACCGATGGCGGCGGCATTCTGCAGATCAACGGTTCACCGACCGATGCGGCTGCCGGGCTGATCAAGGACGGCATTCACGAGGGTCTGGCGAACGGCGGATACAAGACGCTTGCCGAATTCGACACACCGAACTGGCAGCCCGCGAACGCCCAGCAATGGGCGGGCGGCCAGATCACCCGCTTCGGCAAGCAGATCGTCGGCGTGGTCGCCGCCAATGATGGCACCGGTGGTGGCGCCATCGCAGCCTTCAAGGCAGCGGGTGTCGATCCCGTGCCGCCGGTGACCGGCAATGATGCGACGATCGCTGCACTGCAGCTGATCATCGCGGGGGATCAGTACAATACGATTTCCAAGCCGAGCGAAATCGTCGCCGCTGCCGCTGCCGACGTCGCGGTGAAGCTCCTGGCCGGAGAAACACCGAAGGCCGAAATGACGCTCTACGACACACCGGCGCAGCTTTTCGTCCCTGCCGTCGTCACTGCCGAAAACCTCAAGGCCGAGATCATCGACAAGAAGATCAACACCGCCGAGGAGTTGTGCACCGGCCGCTATGCCGACGGCTGCAAGAAGCTCGGCATCACCAAGTAATCGAGCCAAGAGAAAGCGCGGCTGGGCCACCGGCCGCGCTTCCGATTTTCGCTTTTTCGAAAGGCCAGGCAATGTCTGAAACCTCTCATATTCCTGACCCTTCCCGTCAGCCTGTCCTCAGCCTGCGCGGAATATCGAAGAACTTCGGGGCGGTGTCGGCGCTCACCGATATCGAACTGGATGTGCATGCCGGTGAGGTCGTGGCGCTCGTGGGCGACAACGGCGCCGGCAAATCGACGCTGGTCAAGATCCTGGCTGGCGTGCACCAGCCAAGCTCGGGCACGATCCTGTTCGAGGGCAAGCCGGTGAACCTGCCGAGCCCAAGTGCTGCTCTCGGGCTCGGCATTGCAACGGTGTTCCAGGATTTGGCACTTTGCGAAAATCTCGACGTCGTCGCCAATATCTTTCTCGGCAAAGAGCTCAGTCCCTATCAGCTCGATGAGGTCGCCATGGAGATCCGCGCCTGGCAGCTTTTGAACGAGCTTTCGGCCCGCATTCCAAGTGTGCGCGAGCCCGTCGCCTCACTGTCCGGCGGACAGCGCCAGACGGTAGCGATCGCCCGATCGCTGCTGCTCGAGCCGAAACTGATCATGCTCGATGAGCCCACAGCAGCGCTTGGCGTTGCTCAGACTGCCGAAGTGCTTGACCTCATCGAGCGTGTGCGGGAACGCGGCCTCGCTGTCATCATGATCAGCCACAATATGGAGGATGTGCGCGCCGTTGCCGATCGCATTGTCGTCCTTCGCCTCGGCCGCAACAATGGCACCATGCTGCCCGACGCGTCCAACGAGCAGCTCGTCAGCGCCATCACCGGTGCATCCAACAATTCCGTCTCCCGCCGTGCGTCGCGCCGCCAGGCGCAAAGCCAACCGAACGAGGAGGGAAGGCCATGATGAAGACTATCGAGAATGATCCGGCGGCACCGGCGCTGCTCGACCGGCGTGACGAGAGAGTACGCCATGACGATAGTTTCGGCGGCTCGATCCAGGCCTTTTGGGATCGCATCCGCTCCGGCGATCTCGGTTCGCTGCCGGTCATTGTCGGCCTGGCGATCATCTGGACGGTGTTCCAGGCACTCAATCCCGTGTTTCTCTCCAGCAGCAACCTCGTCAACATGCTGTTCGACTGCTCGACGGTCGGTGTCATCTCGCTGGGTATCGTCTGTATCCTGATGGTGGGTGAGATCGACCTATCCGTCGGCTCCGTCAGCGGCTTCGCCTCGGCATTGGTCGGCGTCTTCTGGGTCAACCAGGGTTGGCCAGTGGTCCTGGCAGTCCTCGCCGCAATGATTGTCGGCGCACTGATCGGCTCGCTCTACGCGTTTGTCTTCAACCGCTTCGGCATGCCGAGTTTCGTGTCGACGCTGTCGGGGTTGCTCGCGGTTCTCGGCCTGCAGCTCTATATCCTCGGAGCGACCGGTTCGATCAATCTTCCCTATGGTTCCTGGCTCGTGAGTTTCGGCCAGATCATGGTCATGCCGGACCCGGTCGCCTATCTGCTGGTGGCGCTCGCCGGCATTGCCTTTTTCTTCGCCAGCTACCGCACCTCGGCGCGCCGGCGGGCGGCAGGCCTGTCGGCGAAATCGGCCCGTGGGCTGCTTCTGCGCGCCGTCATCATCACACTCGCCCTGGAGGCTGTCGCGTTCTATCTCAACCAGTCGCGCGGCATTCCGTGGATGTTCGGCCTTTTCGTCGGGCTCACCGCCGCCATGAATTATGCGCTGACGCGCACCAAATGGGGACGCTCCATGCATGCCGTCGGCGGCAACAGGGAAGCAGCGCGCCGCTCGGGCATCAACGTCTCGCGCATCTATACGAGCGCCTTCGTCATGTGCGCTCTGCTTGCGGCAACCGGCGGCGTGCTTTCCGCCGCACGGCTGGCGACGGCAAGTCAGCAGGCCGGCACAGGCGACGTCAATCTCAACGCCATCGCCGCAGCGGTTATCGGCGGCACGAGCCTGTTCGGCGGGCGCGGCAGTGCCTATTCAGCCCTTCTCGGCATCATCGTCATTCAGTCGATTGCCAGCGGGCTGACGCTTCTCGATCTGTCATCGTCGCTTCGATACATGATCACGGGCGCCGTCCTTGCCGTCGCCGTCATCGTCGACTCGCTGGCACGCCGATCGCGGATCTCGCACGGCCGGGCCTAAACCAACCAGGAAAACAGAGGAAGAAAATGGGACAGGATCTGTCTGGAAAAGTCGCGGCCGTCACCGGAGCGGCGTCGGGTATCGGCCTTGAATGCGCCAAGGCTTTGCTTGCCGCGGGCGCTCGGGTCGTGCTGGTCGACCGCAACGAGGAAGCCTTGAAGGAGATCTGCTCGAAACTCGACGCGAGCGCCATTCCGTTGGTCATCGATCTCACCGATCCGAAAAGCGTCGAAGGGATGATGCCGCAAATTCTCGAAAAAGCGGGCCAACTCGATATCTTCCACGCCAATGCCGGCTCTTATATCGGCGGTGAGGTATTGGGTGGCGACCCTGATGCCTGGGACCGGATGCTCAATCTGAACATCAACGCCGCATTCCGTTCGGTGCATGCGGTTCTGCCGCATATGGTCGAGCGCAAGACCGGCGATATCATCCTGACGAGTTCCGTTGCCGGCATGATCCCGGTCGTCTGGGAGCCGATCTACACCGCCTCGAAACATGCGGTCCAGGCATTCGTCCATACGCTGAGGCGGCAGGTGGCCAAGCATGGCTTGCGTGTCGGCGCTGTCGCTCCTGGCCCCGTGGTCACCGCCCTTCTCAGCGACTGGCCGCAGGAGAAGCTGGATGAGGCGCTCGCCGCGGGCGGCCTGATGGAGGCGAACGAAGTGGCCGAAGCCGTGCTTTTCATGCTGACGCGCCCACGCAACATTACGATCCGCGATCTCGTTATCCTGCCGCAGAGCGCCGACATCTGACGCAAGTGCGATCGCCTTCAACAACCGCCGAGAGGAAACGGACATGATCTTCGACAGATTTCGCCTGAACGGACAGGTGGCGCTGATCACCGGCGGCACGCGCGGCATCGGGCTTGCGATCGCCGAGGCGCTCGGCGAGGCGGGCGCCAAGATCATCATCACCGGACGAACCCGTAATTCAGCGGCGGAAGACCGGCTCTCCAAAGCCGGCGTCGATTGCGATTTCATCGCTGCCGACTTGATGAATGAAATTGCTGCCGACGAACTCGTCACTGAGACCCTCTCACGGGCGGGGCGGCTCGACATCCTCGTCAACAATGCCGGCATCGCCATTCATGGCGACAGCGGCGAGTTCTCCGATGCCATCTGGCGGGAGATCATGACCGTCAATGTCGACACCGTCTTCCGCACTTGCCGCGCCGCACTCGCACCGATGCGGCGCCAGGGCGGCGGCGTCATCCTCAATATCGGCTCGATCTCGGGCATCGTTTCTAATATTCCGCAGAACCAGGTCGCCTATAACACCTCCAAGGCGGCGGTCCATATGATGACGAAGAGCCTCGCCAGCGAGGTCGCCGCCGAGAATATCCGCGTCAACGCCATCGCGCCGGGCTATATCGAAACCGATCTGTCGCGCGGCGGCATCGAAAATCCCGACTGGTTCCCGACCTGGCGCAGCATGACCCCGATGGGACGCGTCGGGCAGCCGGAGGAGGTGGCGGGTGCTGCCCTGTTCCTCTGCTCGGCGGCGGCAAGTTATGTCACCGGCGAAGTGCTGGTTATCGACGGCGGTTATACGACGCGGTGAGACGCGAATACGAGATTGGGGGAGGGTGGCTCGCAGCCGCTTGGTCGGGGGAGGGAATTTCTCTCCCTCCTGCGTATATAATCGTGGAGTGGGCCTCGAAGACAAATTGCGGCCCCTCAGCCAGTTCCGCCGCACATCGCATCTGTGCGATCTCAGCCGGATAAGATTTGCACGGGCATGGTGATTTCGAACTCGGTGCCTGCGCCGGTCGTCTGCAGCAGGCGGATCGTACCGCCATGGGAGCTCAGCATGGCGCGGACGATACCGAGGCCCATGCCGGTGCCGCCCTGTTCGCGGCGGGTTGAGAAGAACGGCTGAAAGATGCGTTGACGATTTGCCTCGGAGATACCGCTGCCGTCGTCACGGATAAGAATGACGGCTGTTCGGCCATCGGCCGATACTCTGAGTTCCAACAGCGTGGCGCCGTGCTGAAGAGCGTTTTCGGCAAGGTTGGCAAAGGCGATGCCGGCTGCTTCCTGGGGAAGAGCAACCGAAATTTCCGTATCGCCTGCGCCGGAAATATGGAGGGCGGGAAACTGCCCGCGCAGTGAGGATAAGATGTCGGTGACGCTGCTTCTGCCCTCGGCCACGGGCGTTTCCGCCTGCGCAAGCTCTCTCAACCGCTGCAACAATGCGTCGAGCCGGACTGCATCGGCGACGATGTTGTCGAGAAAGTGCAAACGCTGCGCCTTCGTCATCGGCCTTTCGGCATCATCGTCACGCAGAAGCTCCGCCGCCCCGCGGATCGCCGTCAGCGGCGATTTCAGTTCGTGGGAGACATGAGCGGCAAAGGAACGGACATATTCGGTGCGATCGACCAGTTTTCCGGCAAGATCGAGGAAGCTTTGCGACAGCAAAGCGATCTCGTACGTTCCATAGCTTTCCAGCGGCCGGATTGCTCCCTTGCCACCGCGGGCGATCTCCTCCGTCCGGGCGATCAAAGCGTCGATAGGCCCGGTGATGGTGCGCGTCAGCACATAAGCAACGCCGAGCGTCAGCAGGAAGGCGACCGCGAGGGCGCCGATCTCCGCCGGTGCCATCCGGTTCGAACTCGCCTCCACGGCACGAAACCAGATAACGATCAGGATCGGCAGCGCCATGACCGCGAGAAGCACCACATAGACGATCAGCGCCAGCGTCGGCCGCCATTTCGTCCTGACTTTCGGTGCCGGCATCAGCCCTTCCTCCCGCTTTCGATGCCGAGTTTGAAGCCGATCCCGTGAACGGTTGCAATGATCGCGGAACCGCCGGCCACCAGGAATTTGGCCCTAATGTTGCGGATATGGCTGTCGATCGTCCGGTCAGCGACATAGGTTCCGGCGCCATAGGCCGCCTCCATCAGCTGTTCGCGGCTGAAGACCATATCGGGGCGTGACAACAATGCGTCCAGGATTGCGAATTCGAGCGCTGTCATTGCGATGGTGCTCTCGCCAAACATGACCGTCCTGCCACGCCGATCCAGGCTGAGTTCACCGGCGACAAGGGTGGCGTGGCGTCTGTCGGGCCCCACTTCATTGCTGCTGCGCTTCAAAATCGCCTTGACCCTAGCCACGAGTTCGCGCGGGCTGAATGGTTTGGTGACATAGTCGTCTCCACCGATTTCGAGACCCAGTATCTTGTCGATCTCCTCGTCACGCGCCGAAAGAAACAGGATCGGCAATCCCGACGTCTTGCGGATCTGGCGACAGACTTCCAGGCCGTCCATGTCGGGCATGCCGATATCGAGGATGATGAGATCGATGTTGCCACGGCGGAAGGCCGCCATCGCCTCGGTGCCGTTGCGGGCGGCCATCCAGGCCAGGCCGCCGCGCTCAAGGGCGAAGCAGATCACGTCGCGGATGTGGGGTTCGTCATCGACGACGAGAATGCGGGGCGCCATCACCGGTCCTGCGTTGGTTTATCGTGCCTGTTGTTATCGTTCTCGTTCTATCTTGCAATGGGAGCCAGAAGATAACTCTCCAGCCGCGCCGCCCGGAAGGTCCAGCTCCGCCAGTCCAGCCGGCGCCTCTCAAAATTCCTGGCGAGGTAGTACCGAACTGTCACCGCTTGGCTCCTCTTTTCGATCAGGTGATCCGGCAACTTGAGGAGGTAGAGGTCGAGCGCCGGAATGACGGAAGGACCGAGCGAGGAGAGATAATCGAGGTCGAGCGGCGGACCTTCCTGGCTGATCTCCTGGCTGTGGACGACATTGAAGCGGGCGATGGCATCAGGGAAATCGATGAAGGCGCTGATGTAGAGCACCGCAATCAGGGAAGCGAGGTTCGTGGCGATCAGCCACTCGTTGGATCGATTGAGCAGAATGCGCAGCAGGATCAAGACAAGGCCGATGGCAACGAGGCCCATCCAGAGACCGGCGGCGACGCGCAGTTCCGTCAGCGAATAGGCCTCGACGTAAAGCCCGAGCCGCAGCATCGAGGACAGGCAGAGAAGGACATTCTGGACGATCCAGGCATGGACGAGGCCGCGGATCAGCGAACTTTGATCGCCGGGGCCGCCGCGCCGCATGGCGAGAAGAACGAAACCGGCGGCCAGAAGCGCCGTCGCAATCAGCGGATAGGCGCCGCGATGAGCATATTCGGCGTGGCTCATGTGATCGGGCAGATCTGCGCCGCCCCAGAGATAGACGAGATCGAGAAGCGTCTGCACCGCAAAGACCGCGTTGAAGAGGAGCAGCGACCGCAGCAGCGAGGCCTGGCCGAACGGTGCATTTCTGGTCGGCACGATGACGAACGCCCTGCTGGCTTGCGACCTCGCAGCGCGCCGCTTCAGGCGCGGCCGCAACATCGCCCAGACCACAGTAGCGATCATCATCCAGAAGCCGATCCGCCAAAGGTCGAGAAACTGCAGCAGAACGGCAAAACGGATACTGCGCAGCGCGATCTCGATCAGCGGGTTCGCAGCCGCAAAAAGGAACACGAAGATTGCGGCGAGAACGAGAGGCATGATCCAGAGACCGACGCCCTGCCAAACGACAGTGAAGGAGAAACGTTTGGCCGGCGTCTTAAGATATTTCCTAATATCGTCGGCAAGCCGCAAGGGAATGACAAGAGTGAAACGGAGAAACACCAGCGGCAGACCGATCAGACTGCGAGGCATAAGCCTGCCGCCGACGAGAGCAACCACTATCAGCGCGCTGAAGCAAAGGGCGATGCCGGTGAATGAGGGCGCTTCCAGCAGAGGTGCCGAGGCCAGAACCGAAAAACCAAACAGGAGAGCAGCCATTGACGGCGCTCGGATCTTCCCGGCCGAAAGTAGAATGCCGGTGCAGACGGCGAGTGCAAACAGGAAAAGATTTATCCCGGGCATCTCACCAAAGATCAGAAAATCAGACAGCGCCACCAGTGCAAACAGCGCGGTAATCCGGCCACTGCCACGCCTGATCGGCATTGCTTCTGTCAGCGTGTCGGTTGTGTCCATTGGTGCTCCTCTCGTAGATGCCGCTTTTCGATCACGATGAGCATGGTTGCTGGGGTCTCCTCGGAGGCGGTCCCTCGAGGCCAGCTCGCCTCCGTCAGCCACCATCCGTCATTGCGGAGGCGATCCGGCAAAGCCGGACGGCGTGGCGCGAGGGGGATGTCGTTCTTGCTCATGGCGGAAGAATGCCGCGCCGGATTGCAGATTTTGTGCAGAGAGTGAGCAGCAATTCAGGAAAATCACCCGGACCTATGAGGTCATGCAGCAGGCCTCTCCAGATCATCGCGTGAAGATAGCCTAGTAGAATTTACGATTGCCGCGGACGGCTCTTTCCATTCGTGCGGGACGGCGTCGCCGGCCTGTTTCCGGCGATCGGGATCGAGGCAATCAGCCTGGCGAGAGCCGCCTGGGATCGCACCCCCGTTTTGCCAAAGCATCGGCCGGTGTGGGTTTTTACCGTGTTGGACGAAATTCCAAGAACCCGGGCAATCTCGGGCAGATTCATTCCGCTGCCGATCAGTGCGGCGACCCGGGTTTCGGCTTCGGTCAGGCCAAAGATGTGTTGCAGTTGTTGCGCTTGCCGACGCGTCTTCGCTTCCGGATCGACGATATGAATGAGCACGCGCGCTCCACTATCAACCGCATCCCATATCGAAACCGCTGTCGGTGCAAGCGGCGTGATCATCACCAGATAGGGCGGCAAACCCGATGGCCGGGAGATCGACAATGCCCCGTCGAAAGGCGTGTCTTCGCCATCGGCTATCAGCAAAGCCTGACGAATGGCGTTCGCCAGCCGGCTGGATGTCTTCGAAATATGGGCGGCAAGCGAGGGCCTCTCGGATCGGCTGAGAAAAATGCCGTCGGCCTGCTTGAGCAGTGCTTCGGCTGCCGCATTCAAGAGAAGGACCGCACCCCGACCATCGATCAGCACAGCCGCATCCGCGATTGCATCGATCAGCCGTTGCGGCAATTCGGGTGCGCGGGCGATCCGGTTTACCTGAAAGGAAAGATCGATCGCCCGCGCCATGTGCGGGCTCAGCCGCCCTAACCGTGCTGCCGCTTCCGCGGCGTGCTCGTCTTGCTGACGAGACAGGAACAGAGCGACACCGCCGATACCTCCCCGCTCGTGCAGGCTGGCATGCGGCAGGAAGAGCTGATTGAAGATGTTTTGAGGCTTGCAGATATCGGCGTAAAACGCGGAATGCCTTACGGCCTCTGCATCGATCAACCTATTGCCGACTGCAATCTCGCCCGGCTTTACCTTCTCGAATGCGCGGGCATAGGGGTTGCTCGTGTAATGCTGTAGATAGAGCGCATTCAAATCTTCGCGCATACGGCCGGGGATCAGAAAGCTGCCGCGGCCATCGGGCGCCTGATAGACAATATTTCCGGCGACGGCACCGACGTAATCAACGATCGCGCACAGCGTATCCGGCCATAGTTCTGAACGGACCGCCGCCTGATAGACAGCATCAACGATATCGACATGATCCATATCAGCGCCGCTCGTTTTCACGACGATGGTTCCGCCAAATGCAACGATCGCACCATTTCGATTACTGCCTAAATGTCTAAGGAGAGGCAAAATAGCGAGCGTCACCCGATCAGGCGATATCTTGCGCCGTCTCGTTCACCGAATGACTTGCCGGGATTTGTGAGAAGATCGTTGAAGAAATGGAGGAGGCCTCATCTGAACCTTGGCGCGCGCTTGGCATTGTGAAGCAATTCGGAGGCGGTCGCGAACGGCCCAAAGAGTTTGAGCAGCAGCGCTTGTTCCTCGGAATCTATGCGGTGACGAGCGCAGAACTCCGTCACGGACCAGACTTTCGTCAGATCGTCTGTTTCGACTTGCCTGGGTTCGATGTGTTCGGTCACGGCGTGTCCTCCGAATATCAAGACTACGCCACGCCGGCATTTATAAGAACTAGCTAAAAAGAATTATGCCGTTTTGCAGACCATCGGAATATGATTGGCTCCCCCCGGCGGACTTGCGTCAATCAGGCCGATATACGAAGACGCCCGCCGATTGCGCGGCGGGCGTCATGTCTCACTGATCTATGACTGCTGATCAAACGAGAGCGTCGGTGCCCGTGATGTTGAGCGTCAGAACGCCAGCGTCCGTGTGGCCTTCGCCATCGGAGATCTTGTAATACTGGACGGTTTCCGTGACGGTCTGGCCAGCAGCCAGGTCATCCGTCAGCTCATAGGTGAATTCGCCATTCGGCTTGACGTGGAAGACGCCATAGTCGCCGACGATGTCGGTAACAGCGTCGGGGCCGCTCTTAGCGCTGACATTCGTGCCGTCGAACTGGCGGAGGAAGAGGTGACCATTGTCGCCGGCAATGTCGTTGTCCAGAACGTTGCCGCCGATGGCGTCGCCTTCGTTGAAGCTGTAGTGGTCGTCAACAGCGATCGGCTTTACCTGGGTGACGCCCTGGATGTTCAGGGTGAACAGGCCGACGTCGGTATGACCGCTGCCGTCGGAGATCTTGTAGGAAACCTTCTCCTGGAACGATTCGCCGTTGGCGAAACCGATCTTGGCAGCGTCGCTCAGGACATAGGTGTAGCTGCCGTCCGGCTTGACGAAGAAGGTGCCGTAATCGCCCTGGATTTGGGTAACCTGGCTGTTGCCGCTCTTGGCGCCTACGCTTGCGCCGTCGAAGGCGCGCAGGAACAGGTGGCCGTTGTCGGAGGAATCGTTGGAAAGCAGATTTCCGGAAATAACGTCGGTTTCTTGAAATGTTGCACTATCATCAGTTGCATGTATCGGCGAAGCCATTGCTCTCTCCTCAAATTGTTTATTAGCGGGTCAATTTCGACCTCAGCGAGCGGCTCCTTTAACAACCTATTAATACTACAAGTCAATGGCCTATTTAACAGAAGGTTAATTTCGATGGCGATCTTCGCGTTGCTTCCATTCTGGCGGAATAATGTCGCTCTCGCGCCAAATTGAAGAAAATTCGACAAAAACTATACCCGGCTAACTTGAATAAAATGGCACCGAGTATATCTGAAGGCGATTAGCGGTGCCCGCGCCATGCCATCCGGGCTATCCGTTGCAATTCTGCTCGCCGAGCCCTATGTTGCTGGATGTACCCGATCCAAGCGGAAATCCAAGCCGTTGCCGGCTGCTGCTTGAGACGCTTATGCATCGGCGCGCGCCTTAAGGCTGCGTGATGGGCAATCCCACAAACAATCGATAACGTCGGCCAAGGCCGGCAAAGGATTTCTTTTTGAACAACACACATACAGCCACCGCGGTTGCGGCGGCGAATCCGCGTGAGGATGACGAGGCTGTCCGCAATGTTCCCAGGAGCTGGAAGCCGTTTCCCTGCCTTCTCACCCGCCGCGAATTGCAGGCTCTGATCGCCGAGCAGCTCGGCTGAGCGGCGATCGGGCCACCATCCCAGACAAGGAGAACTCGAAATGCAGGTACTCGTCAGAGACAACAATGTCGATCAAGCGCTCAGAGTCTTGAAAAAGAAAATGCAGCGCGAAGGGCTGTTCCGCGAAATGAAAGAACGGCGCGCCTATGAGAAACCGTCCGAACGGCGCGTCAGGGAAAAGGCGCAGGCGATCAGCCGACATCGCAAGGCTGCACGCAAGCAGATGCAGCGTGAAGGCCTGCTGCCCGGTCCGAAGCGGGCGGTGGCCGCCCGCTAGCGGCTTTATCCTCACCAGCCTTTTCGGGCTTTGGTGGTTACATTCCTGAAAGGACAGACAATGGACGAACTCAATAGCCTCACCGTTTCGGAAGAACGCCTCGAGGATTGCCGCGATGTCGTGGAGCCGGATCTGCAGGATCTGATTCAACGTGCTCTGACATCGGGCTTTTCCCGGGAGGAAGTTCTCATCGCCGTCAGCGAACTGGTCGCCGAAGACTTTGCAACGGTCATGAGAACCCCAAGCGTCCATTGATCGACTGCGTGCCTCGATCATCTTGGGAATGGGCTCACTAGGCCCGCCGACTGGGAACATCGGCCGCGGCAGATGGTTACTTCGTCTCTTGTATAGATGGAGATGACGATGACCAATCAAGACGATGTGACACGGGTATGGGAATTGATCGACAAGATCGGGTTTTGCATGCTGACGACCCGCAGCGGCGACGAACTGCGAGCCCGCCCGATGTCCGCCTATACCGCGCAGCTCGAGAATGCGATCTATTTTCTGACCGATGTCAGCAGTCACAAGGACGATGAAATCACTCGCTGGCCAAACGTCTGCCTCGCCTTTGCCGACACCAAGGGACAGAAATACGTTTCCGTATCGGGGACGGCCGAGGTGCAAAACGACCGGGAGAGAATCAGGGAATTATGGGCGACGCCGGCAAAGGCGTGGTGGGACAATCCCGACGATCCTTCCATCCGCATCCTCAAGATGACGCCGGCTTCAGCCGAATATTGGGACAGCCCGGGCACGATCATCAGCTATATCAAGATGGCGGCGGCAGCGGTCTCGAACACCAAACCTGATATGGGCGACAATGCCGAGGTCAAGCTTTAGCGCATCGTCGGCCACTAACCCCCTTACAGCGCCGCATCTTTTAGACGCGCAAAGGATGCTGTAACACCCTGAATTGCTGCATCATTTTATCCTTCGATCCATTCCGGCTTAATGAATTATGCGGTAGCCGATGCCTTGACGAAATCGATGAACGCCCGGAGCGGCGCAGGCACCAGCCGTCGTCCGGGATAATAGAGGAACGGCCCGGAGAAGCGTTGCCACCACGGTTCGAGGAGGGGCTCGAGCACGCCACTGTCGATATGCGGGCGCAGCCAGTCCTCGAAGAGGCAGACGATCCCTGTTCCTGATATCGCTGCATCGACGGCCAGATCGGTCGCTCCGCCGACCCGCACGATCAGCGGCCCCGTCGGATCGACCCGCACGATCTCGCCATCGCGCTCGAACTCCCACGGCGCCGTCATCGCACCGCTCGAGAAGCGACCCAACAGACAGGCATGGCCGAGCAGCTCGCTCGGATGTTGCGGCCGGCCACGGCGATCGAGGTAGTCGGGGGAGGCTGCGATGGCAAAGCGCTGGACGCGTGGCCCGATCGGTATCGCGATCATATCCTGCTCCAACCGCTCGTCATAGCGGATGCCGGCGTCGCAGCCGGCCGCGATCACGTCCACAAAGCTCTCGTCGGTGACCACCTCCAGCCGAATATCGGGATAGGCGGCGAGGAACGGCGGAACGATGGCGGGCAGCACCAGCCGCGCCGCGCTGACCGGCACATTGAGGCGCAAGGCACCGGCCGGCCTGTCGCGAAATCCGTTGACAACGTCGAGGGCAGACTCCACCTCGCTCAAAGCAGGGCCGAGCCGCTCCAGCAGGCCCTTGCCTGCTTCGGTTGGGACGACGCTGCGTGTCGTCCGGTTGAGCAGCCTGACGCCGAGCTGGGCCTCCAGGCGGCGCACCGCTTCGCTGAGGAAGGAGGCGCTGCTGCCACTGACGCGCGCGCCCTCGCGGAAACCCCCGGCACGGGCCACGGCAACAAAGGCATTGAGATCGCCCAGATCTGCTTTCATTGTTCGCCACTCCGCACAGCCCGTGCGGATTATAGCCAATTTTCACGCGCGCCGACAATGCTTATCTTGGGCCTATCTTGGCGTCATCTCTTGAAAGGAATTAGATCATGTCAACTATCGATCAGTCCGGCACGTTCAACCTCGGCGGCCGTAGCGTGAAGCGGCTTGGCTATGGCGCCATGCAGCTTGCCGGGCCTGGCGTGTTTGGTCCGCCCAAGGATCATGGCGCGGCACTGGCCGTGCTGCGAGAGGCGGTCTCGAGCGGCGTAAACCACATCGACACCAGCGACTTCTATGGCCCGCACGTCACCAACCGGATCATTCGTGAAGCGCTGCATCCCTATCGCAACGATCTCACTATCGTCACCAAGATTGGCGCCCGGCGCGGCACGGACGGATCGTGGATGCCGGCCTTCTCGCGTGAAGAACTGACCGCGGCAGTGCACGACAATCTCCGCAATCTCGGCCTCGATGTGCTTGATGTCGTCAATCTCAGGATCATGTTCGACGTGCACGGCCCGGCCGAAGGGTCGATCGAAGCGCCACTGACGGTCCTTGCCGATCTCCAGCGGCAAGGCCTGGTCCGTCACATCGGGCTGAGCAACGTCACATCGAGGCAGATCACTGAGGGGCGTGGGATCACCGAGATCGTCTGCGTGCAGAACCAGTACAATCTGGCGCACCGGGCGGACGATGCCCTGATCGACGATCTCGCGCGCGACGGCATTGCCTATGTGCCGTTCTTCCCGCTCGGCGGGTTCAGCCCGCTGCAGTCTTCCACCCTGTCCGATGTCGCCGCACGCCTCAACGCCACGCCTATGCAGGTGGCGCTCGCCTGGCTGCTGCGTCGCGCGGAAAACATCCTGCTGATCCCCGGCACCTCTTCCGTTGGCCATCTCAGGGAGAACCTCGCCGCCGCCGCGCTCGTGCTGCCGAATGACGCTGTCTCGGAATTGAACCGCATGGCTGATGTCGCCGCTTAACGGCATCCGATGGCTGCAAACGATCCGATCGCTCCGCCACGCTCTCGCATGGCGGAGCGAAGCCATACGGCTCCCGCTATTTCCTCAACGCCGCCGACCCGTTGCGGCTATGCTTTCAATAGCGCTCCGGCACATACATTTCAGGCGGAACCGGCGCCCTGTTATAATCGGCGTTACGGATACGGTCCGGCAACTGGATCTCCGGTTTCGGAACATCCTCGTAAGGGATCTGCTCGAGAAGATGGGCAATGCAGTTCAACCGCGCCCGTTTCTTGTCCACGGCCTGAACCACCCACCAAGGCGCATCGGGGCTGTGCGTACGCGCCAGCATTTCTTCCTTGGCTTTGGTGTATTCCTCCCAATGGACACGGCTTTCCATATCCATCGGTGACAGCTTCCATTGCTTCAGTGGATCGTGGATACGCATGTTGAAGCGGAATTCCTGCTCCTCATCGGTGATCGAAAACCAGTATTTGATCAGCACGATTCCGGAGCGGACCAGCATGCGTTCGAATTCGGGCACCGAGCGGAAGAACTCCTCGAGTTCATCAGGAGTGCAGAACCCCATCACGCGCTCGACACCGGCGCGATTGTACCAGCTTCGGTCGAAGAGCACGATCTCGCCACCGGTCGGAAGATGTGGGACATAACGCTGAAAATACCATTGATGGCGTTCGCGCTCGGTCGGGGCGGGCAGCGCGACCGTCCGGCAAACGCGCGGATTGAGCCGCTGGGTCACGCGCTTGATCGCGCCTCCCTTGCCGGCCGAATCCCGGCCTTCAAACAGCACCACCACCTTCAGCTTCTTATGCTGAACCCAATCCTGCAGCCGCACCAACTCGTGCTGCAACCGGAAAAGCTCCCGGAAGTAGATCTTTCGCTCGAGCGTCTGCTCCGCCGGTTCCGACATTCCTTCGGCGACCAGATCGTCGAGCCGGTCTTCCTCCATCTGCATTTCCAGCTCTTCATCGAAGCTGTCGGCGATTTCGGCCTTTATACGGCTGAGTTGGTCCTGAGGTGTTTGAGTCATAGGCTTTTCCTTCCTGCCTTTTTTTGACAGGAGCATGTCACTGCGAAGTTTGTGTGACGGTTCGGTTAGCCGAAGCTGGAACAGCGACTTCCCGATCCCTTAAGCCGATGATTGACGTCGAATGCGCTTCAGCCGCCGAGGCGCGGCTATAGCTGTCCCGTCCGGTACCGGTCGACAAGATTCCGGCAGGCGCGGATCGTCAGGGCCATGACGGTGAGCGTGGTGCCGGCGATGCCGCTGCCGGGGAAGGCGCTGGCGTCGGTGACGATGAGGTTCGGGGCATCCCAGACCTGGTTGTAGGGGTTGAGCACAGAAGCTTGCCGGGTTTCTCCCATACGCGCGCCGCCCGTCTCATGGATTGCCGCGCCCATGCACATGGTCTTGCGGAACCATTTGCGGAACATGAAGCGGCTGAAGGCACCGGCGTCGGGAAAGGCGCCCTTGCCCATCTCCTTGAGGCCGGTGGGCGAGCCGATGAATTCGAGGTCGCCGCCAATCTCCTTGATCATGGCGATCAGAGTCTCCTCCTGCCTTTTGAGCAGCGCCTGCTCCTCCTGTTGCATGACGCAGCGGATATGCGGCACGGGAATGTTCCAGGCATCCCTACGCCTGACGTCGAGCGTGATGCGGTTGTCGGCATAGGGCAGCATACGGCCGAAGCCGAAAAAGGCGAGACGCGCATCTCTGTCCTCGGAGACTGGCGCGCGGCCGACGCTTCCCTGGTAGTCGAAATCACCGCGGGCAACGTCGCCCGCGCCGAAGCGGGGAATGAAGATCCCGCCCGACGGATTGTAGAACGGGTCGGTCGGGGCGGACTCGTCCGCCGCCCAGCCCTTCGCCTTCGAAAAGGAGCCGAAAGCAAGGCACGGAAGCTGGTCCATGAAATAGCGTCCGAGCGCGCCAGAGCTGTTGCCGAGTCCACCCGGATGTTTCGCCGAAGCCGAATTCAGGAGCAGCCGCACGCTTTCGATCGGCGAGGCCGAAAGCACCAATGTCGCGGCGCGGGCGGTCGATACCTCGCCGGTGTTGCGATCGATGAACTCAGCGCCGGTGGCGCGGCCGGTTTTCTCATCCGTGGTGATACGACGAACGACGGCGTCGTAACGGACTGTCAGCTGGCCGGTGGCCTGAGCGTCTCGCAGCGGTCGCGGCATGCGGTCGGCGTCCGGCGCGATGTAGCGCCAGGAGACGACGTGCCTTTCCAGCCAGCGGCTTTCGACCGCCTGCTTGAAGATCTGTTCGGCGGGCGTCAGGCTTGCCGGTTTTGCATAGACGCCGTCCGGCAGCGTGGCGACGTTGTCCCTATTGCCGTAGAGGCCGAGATAGGCTTCGACCTCGTCGTAGAAAGGCGCCAGCTCGTCATAGGAGACCGGCCAGTCCACGCCCTTTCCGGCGCGTGAGCGGATCTTGAAATCGTCATCGGTCCAGCGCAGCAGCACCCGGCCGAAACTGTGAAGGCGCCCGCCGCCCTGGCGGCCGCGGATCCAGAGGAAGGGCTCGCCCTTCGGCGTCGTATAGGGGTTCTTGCGGTCGTTGACGAAGAAGTGGCTGAAGCGCTCGGTAAAAAACGCCGCGCGCGCCTGGATCGGCTGGCCCTTGAGTGTGGCCCGCGCACGCTCCCAGATATTGATGCTGCTTGCCGGCGCCTTCTTGCGCGCCGGGTCGAAATCCCTGGGTCCAACGGCGGGCCCAGCCTCGAGCAGCAGCACCGACAGCCCTTGGGCCGTCAGTTCTTTTACCGCAAAGGAACCCGCTGCGCCGGAGCCGATCACCAGCGCATCATAGACGATCTCAGACATGTCTTTTCAAATCCTGTCCTGGAGCAATCCTCAAAACGGCGCGAAACGCACCCGGAGTTGCGGGAAAACAAAGGGATGGTGCGTCACAGCCGCGATCCGTCAGCGCCGAAGAGGGACGCCTTGGCGATATCGAGCCCGGGAGCCAGAGCATCGCCGGGCTCAAGGGTTACGTCGCCCATCAGCCGGAGCGAGAGACTTTGGTCCGCCCAGTCGAACCAGACAACGGCGTCCGAACCCATCGGCTCGACGACGGCGACGCGGCCGGGAATGGTGGGCAGGCCGCTCGTGGACCCATCGAGCACAAGATGTTCCGGGCGAAAGCCGAGTGTAGCAGGTCCTTCCGCTGCGTCTGCTCTAAAGGAATAACCGGAGAGATCGACAGTGAGCTCCTTGCTCCGGAAGACCGGCGCGCCGTTGCCGCGCCCGATCCTGCCCTCGACGAAATTCATCGCCGGAGCGCCGATGAAGCCGGCGACGAAGAGATTGGCCGGACGGCGGTAGATCTCGGACGGCGAGGCGAGCTGCTGGATCACGCCGTCCCGCATGATGGCGATGCGGTCGGCCAGCGTCAGTGCCTCGACCTGGTCGTGGGTGACGTAGATCATGGTATTGCCGAGGCGCTGGTGCAGTTTCTTGATTTCGACGCGCAATTCATTGCGCAGCTTGGCATCGAGGTTCGACAGCGGTTCGTCGAACAGGAAGACATCCACTTCGCGTACCAGCGCCCGGCCGATGGCGACGCGCTGGCGCTGACCGCCGGAAAGCTCGGCAGGACGCCGGTCGAGTAGCTTGTCGAGCTGAAGGAGGGCGGCGGTGCGGGCGACACGGGCCTCGATCTCGGCCTTCGGCAGGCGTGCGACGCGAAGTCCGAAGGAGAGGTTCTTGCGGACCGACATACGCGGATAGAGCGCGTAGGACTGGAAAACCATGCCGATGCCACGGTCCTTCGGCTCCTCCCAGCTGACGTTCTTGCCCGAGATCCAGACCTCGCCTGATGTAATGTCCTGGAGACCGGCAATGGCATTCAGAAGCGTGGACTTGCCGCAGCCGGAAGGGCCGAGCAGCACCAGGAACTCCCGCGGCGCGATGTCGATCGACATCTTCTCGATCACCGTATGATCGCCATAGGCGATCTTCAGGTCCTTGACGGAGACGGCAGATTGCATGGAAGCGTTACCCCTTGACTGCGCCGGCCGCGATGCCGCGCACGAACCAGCGACCGGACAGGAAATAGATGGCAAGCGGAACGATGGCGGTGAGGATCGTCGCCGCCATGTTCACGTTGTAGGTCCGCTCGCCCATCGTGGTGTTGACGATATTGTTGAGCTGCACGGTCATCGGCAGGTTGTCGCGGCCGGCAAAGACGAGACCGAGGAGGAAGTCGTTCCAGATGCCGGTGAATTGCAGCATGGAGACCACCACGACCATCGGCACGGCAATGGGCAGCATGATCTCGAAAAAGATGCGCCAGAAGCCCGCGCCGTCGACGCGCGCCGCCTTGCAGAGCTCCTCCGGCACGCTGACGAAATAATTGCGGAAGAGCAGCGTCACCAGCGGCAGGCCGAAGATGACATGCACGAGAATGATACCGGCCAGCGAATTGTAGAGATCGATATTCGCCATCGCCCGGACCATCGGATAGAGGAAGATCTGGTAGGGGATGAGGCCGCCGGCCATCAGCAGGCCGAAAAGCAGGTTTGCCCCGCGCGGCCGCCAAAGCGACAGCGCATAGCCATTGACGGCGCCGATGAAGACCGAGAGCGCGACCGAGGGGAGGGTGATCGCCACCGAATTCCAGAAGCCGCTGCGAATGCCGACGCAGACGGTTCCCATGCAGGCGCCCGACCAGGCGGTCACCCAGGCGGAGAAATCGAGCGTGGCCGGCAGGGCAAAGATCTGCCCGAGCCGGATTTCGTCCATGGACTTCAGCGAGGTGACGACCATGGTGTAGAGCGGCAGAAGGAAGAAAAGTGCTGCGACGACAAGGAAGGCATAGAGGCCGATGCGCCCGGCGGTGATCTGTGCCGGCTTCGGGCCATTCGGATGAGAACGGGCCATCACGCAGCCCCCTTTGCTTTGTCACGCATGTGCATCGCATAGCGGAACGGGGCGACGGCGACGATCACCCCGAGGACAAGCACCGTCGCGCCTGCTGTGGCGAGGCCGAGGTTCTGGCGCCCGAACAGATTGTCCATGATGAATTTCGCCGGCACCTCCGTCGCATTGCCGGGGCCGCCATTGGTCATGGCGACGACAATGTCATAGGTCTTGATCACGCCCATGGCGAGCAGCATTCCGGCGGCGGCCAGCGCCGGCCCGAGCTGCGGCAGGATGATCGACACATAGATCCGCCAGACGGGAATGCCGTCGATCCGCGCCGCCTTCCATTGCTCGGCTTCGATGCCACGCATGCCGGCAAGCGCAATGACCATGACAAGCCCCGCGCCCTGCCATACGCCGGCAAGCACCAGTGCATAGATCGCCATGTCGCGATTGACCACCCAGTCGAGGACGAAGCTTTCCCAGCCGAGCGAGCGCACGCTCGCCTGGATACCGAGCGTCGGATTGAGCATCCACTGCCAGATCAGCCCGGTCACCACGAAGGACATGGCGTAGGGATAGAGGAATATGGTCCTGAAGGCGCTTTCGAAGCGGATCTTGCGGTCCAGCGCCGCCGCCAGCAGGAAGCCGAGCAGCAAACAGCCTGCGACGTAAAGGACACCGAAGATCAACACGTTTTGCAGCGATGCCAGCCATTTGGCGGAAGAGAAGAGCTTCGAATATTGCGCCAAGCCGACATAGGTCGAGGACGGAAAAAGCGTCGAATTGGTAAAGGACAGCAGGATCGACCAGGCCATGGTGCCGATGAAGACCACGACCGCAACGAACCATGTCGGCAGCAGCGCGATGGTGGCGGAAAGATTGGGCTTGCGTTTGACGGACATCGGCCAGCTCGTTGACGGAATGGAAAGCAGGGCTCGCGCCCCCGCGCGAGGCGGCGGCCGGCAGCTGTGGCGTCGGGTCAGACCGACGCCACAGGCACTATCCTACTCGAAGATGGCGAAGAAATTCTCGGCCGCAGCGCCTGCATCGTTCGAGCCGCCGCTCCAGTATTCGTCTACGAAGTCGTCGAGTGCGCCAACCTGCTGGGGCGTCAGCACGATCGCCTGGTCCGGCACGATCGCACCCGCAGCCATCAGCTCTACACCCTTCTGTGCGCAGGCGTCCAGCTTCGACTTGTCGACGTCGGAGCGCATCGGAACCGAACCCTTCTTGAGGGCGAATTCGACCTGAATGGCCGGATCCATGACGACTTCGGCGAGAAGTTTCTGCGCCTTGTCGGTCTCGGCATTGGCGGTCTTGGGGAACCAGAGGGAGTCGGCGATGTAGACCATGCCCTTCGACTCCGGCACAATCATGCAGCCATAATCCTTGCCCGGTTCTTTGCCGGCGACGGTGAATTCGCCCTTGGCCCAGTCGCCCATAAACTGCACGCCAGCCTTGGCGGTGATCAGCATGGCGGTTGCGTCGTTCCAGTTGCGGCCGGCTGCACCCGCATCGACATAGCCACGCAGCTTGCCGAGGATCTCCAGGGTCTTCTTCACGCCTTCGACGGATGCCGGGCTCTTGTCCTTGTCGACATAGATCTTCAGGAAGCCGTCGATCCCGACCTGCGAGAGCAGGATCATGTTGAAGACCTTGGTTTGCTGCCAAGGCTGGCCACCCCAGGCGACCGGAACCATGCCGGCAGCCTTCAGCTTGTCGAGATCGGCAAAGAGCTCGTCCCAGGTCTTAGGCTCCTGCGCGATGCCGGCCTTCTCGAAGGCTTCCTTGGAATAGAAGAGCCAGCTTTCACCATGGGCGCCGGTCGGCGCAAGATAGACCTTGCCGTCATAGGAGATGAGATCGTGGATCGATTTCGGCAGGGCGTCGGCCCATTTGCCCGCAGCGGCCACGTCGTCGATCGGATTGAACAGGCCTTGGTTGATGAAATCGGCGGCGGCGAGACCGATGACGCCCTGCTTGGCGCCGGGCGCGTCACCGGCGACGATACGGTTCTGGAAGGCAGCATCGGCCGCGCCGAAGCCGGCAATCGAGGAATCCTTCCAGACGCCGCCGCGCTTTTCGAACTCGGTTTTAATGACATTGAGGGCTGCCGCTTCGCCGCCCGATGTCCAGGACGACATGATCTCGATCGTCGGTTTGTCCTCGGCATGCGCCGAGGCGAAAAGACCGGCAAATGCCACGCCGGCAAGAAAAAGCTTCATCATGGTCTTCATAGTTCCACCTCTTGAAAATGCCCTCTTTGCGGGGCGTTTGTTGTCTCGGGAGTGACTGTCAGCGATAGATCGGCAGGAGCGCCTGCCGGACGAGCGTGAGCCCGTTGGCAATGTCGCGGACGGGATCCGGCGCGGCATCGAGTTCGAGGATCGCCCAGCCTTCATAGGCCCGGTCGCGCAGCAGCCGGATCCAGGCCGGCCAGTCGACCCGTCCGAGGCCGAAGTCGCAGAAATAGGGCTGGTGGCGTTCATGGATGTGCTTGTCGATCGGGGTATCGGCGGGCATCGGACCGATCGCATCCTTCCAGTGGGCGATGATCATGCGCTCGTGATGGCGATCGACAAGCTGGACGGGATCGGAGCCGGCAACGATGATGTGCGCCGTGTCGGGGCACATATGCACATAGGCCGGGTCGGTCAAAAGCATCATCAGGTCGACATCGCGCGCGGCGGCAAAGATCGAGTGCGCCTCGGTGTGCAGCGCCAGCCGCACGCCCTTGGCATAGAGGGTCGCGCCGAGCCGGTTGAGGAAATCGGCGATCACCTTGGCGCGGTCGAAATCATGAAACTGCACCGGCTGGGCGCCGAGCGTCTGGCGCAACGGCGCGCCGATCACCATGATGTCGCTGCCGCAGGCTTTCAGGAAGTCGGCATAGCGTTCGGCCTTGTCGATCAGCGCGCTCTGGGCTTCGGGATCGGCAAAGTCGCCGGCCGCCTCGAGCTCTGCGAAGAAGCCGCTGCACAGCGTCAAGCCGCGTCTTGCCAGTTCGGCGGCGAAGGCGTCGATGGAACCATAGGTCTTGATCGCGTCCTGCCAGTTGAAGGGAGAAAAGGTCAGCTCGACGCCGGTAACGCCGGAGGCCTGGACGCTGTCGAGGATCTTGTCCCAGAAGGCGCGCGGCTCGGCGCGTGCATGATCGACAATCGCTTCATGGCTGTCGACGCCCCAGAAGCCGGGATGGAAGAATGTCACGAGATCGATGCCGAAGCGCAGCCTTTCGCCAGTAGCCATAACCTATCCATTTCCCAAGGCATGGCCTACCCGCGTGCGGAAGGGGTGTTCCGCATCCAATAAGCCATGGATTTTCAAAGCATTAAGGATTGGCAATCGTTTGCCATGACCAAATGATAATCAAGCTGGTTTTTTAAGCAAGCGATTTTTGGCAAACGTTTGCTATAAATCGTCGCCTGCCCTAAAGTTGCAAATCGAAGCATCCGGGAGAGAGAAATAAAAGTGAATAAAAACAAGGATGTGGCAGGAGAAGAGCAATCGGGTGCCTTGATGGCCGATGTTGCGCGGCTCGCCGGTGTGGCGATCTCAACGGTCAGCCGGGCGCTTGCCAATCCCGGGCGGGTCAACGAAAAGACGCGCACCAAGATCAATGCTGCAGCGAGGCAGCTCGGCTACACGCCGAATGCCATGGCGCGCGGTCTCCGGGTCGGCAAATCCAACATCGTCATGATCATCCTGCCGGGATCGCTCTATTACGGGGTCTCCCAGATCATTCCGCAGGTCCTGCAGAGCATCAACAAGTCGCTGATCCAGGGCGGCTACAACCTGATGATCGCCAACCTCGATCGCGACGAGATTTCCGAACGGCATATTCTCGACCTCGCCTTTGGCGGCAGCGTGCGCGGCGCCATCATCCTGTCGTCGAAGCTTCCTGAAGTGGATGGACGCTCACTTGGCGGTTCCGGCCTGCCGATCGTTTCGATGCTGCTCGACATGAGCGATGCCGGCCTGCAGAGCGTCGTGACCAACGACCGCGAGGCGGTGCGCGACGTCACGGCCGAACTCATCCGGCTGGGTCACCGGCGGTTCTTCTATCTGGCCGGGCCCGAAGGCAATTATCACGATGTCGAGCGTTACGGCGGCGTGCTCGAGGCGCTCGAGGCGGCGGGATTGTCCGAGGAACTGGTGCGTCGCTCGGGCGGTCATCTCGATTATCAACACGGCTTCGATATCGGAGTGCAGGCAGCGGACGATTTTGCGACATTGACGGAAAGGCCGACGGCAGTCATCGCTACCAGCGATGACATGGCTATCTCATTTGTCAGCCGTATCCAGCGTGCGGGCTTGAGCATTCCGGGTGATCTGTCCGTCGTCTCCTTCGACGGCTCGCCCGTCTGCGAATTCTCCTCCCCGCCGCTCTCGACAATCGAGCAGCCTGTGGAAGAGATGGGACGCGCGGCGGTCGATCTCCTGCTCGACGCCATTGACCAGCGGCAAAAAGCGGGGGAGGTCCGTACCGTCATCCGCAGCAAGCTTATTCTGCGGGAGAGCGTCGCTCCTCCAAAGACCTGACGGAGCCGGCAAGCCGTGATCGTTCTACTGCGCCACGACCGTCCGAGCTCAATCGCCGCAGCACGTCCACCAGGGTCGGGAGAACGATCCAGTAGCCCTTCGAAGGCGATAGTCACCAGATGGCCGAATCTGGAGGATGTTAATTGCCGGTTTGGCGTGCAAGAGAGATATTTTAGTTGTCATTAATATAATCGTCCGGCAACATTACTGGCCGGCTTCTAGAATTGAATAGTATTGCCACCAGCACGTTGGGGAGACGGGCATGTGCGCAGAACTTGTCGAGCGTCGACTGGCGGCTATTCTGGCTGCCGATGTAGTAGGCTACAGCCGTCTCCTGGAAGCCAACGAAGAGGAGACGCTCAACGCTCTTCGTCAGCATCGCCGCGAGCTCTTCGATCCCGCTGTCGCGACCCATGGCGGACATATAATCAAGCTGATGGGCGACGGTTTCCTGGTCGAGTTCGGGAGCGTGCTCAGTGCTGCACGATGCGCCGTCGAAATCCAGCGCGGCATGCTGGAGCGCAACATGGGGCTTCCAGCGGACAGGCACTTTGCGTTCCGAATAGGCTTGAATCTGGGCGATATCGTCTTCGATGCGGATGACTTTCATGGGGACGGCATTAATGTGGCGGTCCGGCTGCAAGCCCTTGCAGCCCCCGGCGGCATTGCCTGTTCGGCGGCAGTGCGCCACGAAGTCGCAAACAAGCTCGGTCTCGATTTCGCAGATCAGGGCGCCATGAACGTCAAGAACATTTCCCGTCCGGTCCATGTCTATTTTGCCGATTGGGGCAATGTCGCCTCCAGCGAGGAGGTTCCGCCCGCCGCAGGTGTCCACACACGGGCACCCGTCAACAAGCCATCCGTTGCAATCCTGCCATTCGCCAACATCAGCAACGATCCCGAGCAGGATTTTTTCAGCGACGGCATCACCGAAGATCTCATCACGGACCTATCGAATGTTTCAGGCCTATTCGTATTGAGCCGCAACACAGTTTTCACGTGGAAAGGCCGGAACGAAAACCTGCAGCGCATCGCCGGAGAACTCGGCGTTGCCTATATCGTGGAGGGCAGCGTCCGCAAGGCAGGCAATCATGTAAGGATCAATGCGGAATTGATCGAAGCAGCCAGCGACGGCCATGTCTGGGCGGCGCGTTACGACCGCGACCTCACCGACATCTTCGAAATGCAGGACGAGATCGTGAAGGCGATCGTCGAGCAGCTTAAGGTCAAGCTGCTTCCGGAGGAGAAGAAAGCTATCGAGCAGGCGCCGACAGGAAGCGTTGAAGCCTATACACATTTCCTCAGGGGGCGCGAATACTACCATATTGCCTCGCGCTCGAACCATTTGATGGCCAGGCAGAGTTTCGCCAGAGCCATCGAATTGGATCCGGGCTATGCCCGCGCCTATGCCGGCATCGCGGTTTGCGATGCGCGTCTACGGTCTCAGTTCGGCGCGGAAATCCCCGTGGAGGCCATTCTCGCGAACACGGCGACGGCGCTCGTTATCGATCCCAATCTGGCGGAGGCACATGCAGCCAGGGGGTTTGCGTTGGCGGTGGCCGGCAATCGCGCTGAGGCGGTTTCAGCATTCGAGCAGGCTTTGTCGCTGGACGCCAACTGCCACGAGGCGAACCGGTACTATGCCGAATTTTGCGTCACCGACGGTCAGTTCGAACTGGCGGCTACGCACTTTCAGCGCGCAATGGAAATCAAGCCTGCCGATTATGGTGCGCCGATCATGCTCGTGAACGTCTTTCGTTCGCTCGGGCAAATAGACAAGGCCCGCAGCTATGCGCGGATCGCGTTGAAAAGGGCGGAGGAGGAACTGCGGCTCCATCCGGAAAATGCCAATGTTGCCTGCCTGGGAGCGACGGCGCTGGCCTTTCTCGGGGTCCGCGACATGGCGCTGGAATGGTTGGCGCGCGCGCTGGCGACGGATCCCAACGACATAAACATCCAGTACAATGCCGCCTGCACCTATGCACTGCTTGGCGAAATCGACAGAGCGATAGATTTGCTTGAGGTCTGGATGCCTCAAGTCGGCATCGAGATGCGGCTGTGGTTCAAGAACGATTCCGACCTCGATTCCATTCGCAGTCACCCGCGCTATTCGAGGTTGGTTGAGCCGTCTGAATAACGCCCGGTACATTTGGCAAGCCGACCCTAATACTATTTCATTACTTGCTAAAATTCTCGCGAGCGCCGAAGGTCAACTTAAACTGGCAACCATAAAAGTCTTTTGAGGGGGAGCGGATGGGCGCCCGGTTCAGACTTTTTGTACAGCCTCCATTTGAAGATGATTGGTCCAGTCCCGAGATTGTCGAAGTGTCGTCTCCGCTGGGCAGCCTGACAGCTGGGCCGGCCGACGATCGGATGTTCGTTGTGGAGCCGGTTGGCAAGACCGGTCCTTACGGTGCGAACCGCGGACCGCTCGGAACGCCGTACATGTATCTGCCGCCCTGGACCGGGAAAATCCTCGAGCCGGCCAACCCCGATGGGTGCGGCAATTTCGACTATCTGCGACCTTCGATGGCTGGCTTTGAAGCCGCACATGTTTTTGGTTGCGTGCGATTCACACTGGATGTGTGGGAGCGCTATCTCGGTCAGCCGCTCACCTGGCATTTTCGCGATCATTATGACCGTCTGGAAATCTCGATCCTGCAGCGATGGGACAACGCTCAATACGGCTATGGTTTCCTCGAAGTTGGGAGCCAGTTCGAAAACGACGGGCGCGTCCTTCCGTTTAGCCTGGATTTTGACGTCATCGCTCATGAGGTGGGGCACGCAATCATCTTCAGCGTACTGGGCGTGCCGCGCCCGGGAACCGAGTACCCCGAATATCTTGGCTTCCAGGAGGCCTTCTCCGACTGCGTGTCGCTGATCGCGGCCATGCATTTTCCGTCCGTGATCGACAATGTTCTCACGGAGACACGCGGCAACCTTTACCGGGCAAATCGCCTAGCGCGCTTCTCGGAATTTTCGCCACATCGCCAGATACGGTCGGCAAACAACAAAAGGACGATGGCCGACTTCGCACATGGGTGGAAGGACGAGCATGAGCTCTCGCAACCGCTCACCGGCGCGATATTCGACATCCTCGTCGATATCTTCCATGAGAGCCTGGTGGTGCGCGGCTTGATCTCGCGTGCCGTCGAAGACCTCGCAGATATTGCCGAGTTCGATCCGGCTGCCGAGGCGCCCGTGCAGCATGCTTTCGACCGCGCCTTCGCGCGGAACTCAGATGGTTTTGTAGAAGCACTGCTCGACTCGCGCGATATCGTTGGGACGTATCTGGCGGAAACCTTGTGGGCTCTTGCTCCCGACTTTCTGGACTACGGCGATGTCGCGAGGACGATGCTTGCGATTGATCGTAATGAAAGTGCCGGCCAATTCGCACGGATCATCAGCAGAAACTTCAGGCGACGGGCGATCGGCGAGCTGCACGCCGGCGCGCATATTAAAGGTGGCGAGGATCACAGTCATGTCCTCTCTGCGCGCACGTTGTTGCCGATAGATTATCTGGAGTTTCCGAAGATGAACTATCGCGAGAAAGTTTTGCTGTCGAGATCAATGAACGGTCAATAATCAGTTAGATGGAGGGAGACGTGGCAGACAATGAAACCTTACTCGGCATATCAGCGATACATCTCTTCGGGCGCCCACTGAGTGATCTGATTCTCAGAGGCGGACCCATTTACCAGAATCTAAGCGTACCAATAGCAGGGAGAAATAATTTTCTGAGGGACCAGCTTGGTGCGACCGATGCGGTTCTGGCGCGGATCTTTGCTTTCTCCTTTGAGGGAGCATTCATTGAACTTGGTCGACCAGCCATCTTCGTTGTCCACGGTCCTGGGGCCGATCCAGACGATCCGCCCCCGAGGAACGTGGACGGTGATATCGAGTATGACAGATTGTATCGGTCGCCTGGTTCGAGTGCACGAACCGGCCTTGGTTCTCAATTCGGAGCTCTGGCTAAGGACATGAGGGTCTGGATTTATGACAAAGGTGATGTCTCAATGAGACTCGATGCCGAAACAGGAACCCTTGAGCAAATCCTGCTGTCGGCCGAGGTTTCTGCTGATCCTCGAGGGATGACGAGCGGCGCAATGTCCAGATCGGGCGGTGCCCTGTCCCGCTCTGGTGGTGTAATGTCCAGATCAGGCGGGTTCATCCCTCGCAGATCGGGCGATAACGACTAATCTAATATAAAGCGGACTAGGGAGGATAATATGCCCACCGTGAACCCTAAAGTTAAAATCGAGCGCCTCGAGCCAGCGACTGTAGTTGCTCCATTACTTGTTCGAACGCCATTTAAAATCATAGGCTCCGGCTTCAGCAATAAGATATATGTATATATATCTACCAAAGAAGACGGTAGTGATGATGTTTCAAACCCAAGTGCCAGCGACAAGAAAGAAACTTATAAAATCAAAATAGATACTGACGATTCTGCCACGAGCACAGATAGAGTTTTGTCGTTAATTGTTAAACCAGAGCTTGACGCTGGCCCGTTCGATGAAAAAACAGAGTTTTGGGTTGCTGTAAAACTGGATGATATGAATGGTAAGTTTGAAGGTGCGCGAAAAACTTTCAAACTTGTCTGACTTCGACATCGCTTTGTCGATTGCGGGATAAGGTTCGCCGGCCTTGACCGCCGTCGTCCAGCGCTTCCGGCCCACCGACCTGCGACGGAGGGCACACGAGGTAACGCGTGGATCATGCCGTACGGCAGCCCCGCTTCCAAAAGCGCTTTGCTCTTCCATGGATTCTATTTCATCTCGCCGGTAGAATTATAAGTGATTTGCGGAAGCGTCCGACCGAGAAACGAGTGCGGTTGCGGGTTCGAATCCCATCAAGAGCGGATCTCGCCAAAACGATCTGTTCTCGCAGGGGATTCCAGCGGCCGCCGGTCGCCGTCGAGGGACTTCGCAAGTGTTCAGCGAATTGTCCCCGCAAAGTGCGGATTGCACTCCATCAAAACTTCGTCTGACCCCATCAACCGACGCATCGTGCTACGAAAAATCACAACACCGAGCGACTTGAAATGTCAGGTTCGCGAGGTGGAATTTGAAATTCCGAGCACGCATATGGACCTCTCGAAGATCAAGACGCTGATCGACTTTGTCGGACGATCGAACATTACCGAGCTGACCGTGACGGAGAAGGACGTGACGGTTCGGATCTTCCGCATGTCGCCGGGTCAGGAGGCTGCTGCCGAGACCCAGCAAGAGGCAGGATCGACGATAAGCCTCGCCCAGGATGCCGGCGCCGATACGCCTTCGAGGCGTGAGAAAACCTATGCGGTGAAGGCGCCGGTCTTCGGCGTTCTGCATCGGACCCCGGCGCCTGGGGAACCGCCATTCGTCGCGATCGGTGACGAGGTGGTGGAGGGGCAGACGCTTTTCATCATCGAGGCAATGAAGGTCTTCAACGCGATCGCCGCGCCGCGGGCAGGGCGCATTACACACCTCACCGAAATCGACGACGGCGAGGTCGAGACCGGCGATCTGCTGGCGGAGATTGGCTGATGCCGGAAACGTCTGAACAATCCGCGGCCGGCCGCTTCGATACCGTCCTGATCGCCAATCGCGGCGAGATCGCAGTCCGGATCCAGCGCGCCTGCCGCGAACTTGGTCTCAAGACGGTCGCCATCTGCTCCGAGGCGGACAGGGAAGCGCCTTACGGCAGCACCGCCGACAGCTTTCTCTGCATTGGTCCGTCGAGTGCTGCCAAGAGCTATCTCAATCAGGATGCCATCCTTCTGGCGGCGCGTCTCGCCGGTGCGGGCGCCATCCATCCGGGATACGGTTTTCTATCGGAAAACGCCGCCTTCGCCGACGCCGCCGAAAAGGCGGGGCTGATCTTCATTGGTCCGACATCTTCCTCGATTGCGATCATGGGCGACAAGATCTCGGCAAAGCGGGCGATGATGGCAGCCGGCGTCCCCTGCGTTCCCGGTCCGGATACCGCGCTGCCCGATGACCCCGCCACGATCGAGCGCATAGCGCTGGAAATCGAATACCCCGTCATCATCAAGGCGGCCGGGGGCGGCGGCGGACGCGGCATGCGTGTCGTGCCAAAGGCCGATTTGCTCCATGAAGCAATTGCGCTGACACGGGAGGAGGCCCGCAAGGCCTTCGGTTCACCCTCGCTCTACATGGAGAAATTCTTAGAGCATCCGCGCCACATCGAGATACAGGTCATTTGCGACGATCACGGCAATGCCGTGTGGCTGGGCCACCGGGATTGCTCGATGCAGCGCCGTCATCAGAAGGTGGTGGAGGAGGCGCCGGCAGCGGGAATCGCGCCCGACATCATCCAGCCGGTCGGTCTGGCTTGCGTAGAGGCCTGCCTTCAGATCGGCTACCGGGGCGTCGGAACCTTCGAATTCCTCTATGAGGATGGCGCTTTCTATTTCATCGAGATGAATACGCGACTTCAGGTCGAGCATCCCGTCACCGAGATGACCAGCGGTGTCGATATCGTCCAGGCGCAGATAAGGGCGGCTCAGGGTCACGTTCTCAATCTCAACCAAGGCGATGTGACATGCGATGGCCATTCCTTCGAATGCCGCATCAACGCCGAGGATCCGGAAACCTTCCTGCCGTCGGCGGGTGTCGTCACCCATCTGGCTTTACCCGCTGGCCCGGGCATCCGTGTCGACACGCATATTCATGCCGGCTACAAGGTCTCGCCCTATTACGATTCTCTGATCGCCAAGCTGATCGTCCATGCGCCGACGCGGGCCGAAGCGATGGCAAGAATGCGCGAAGCGCTTGCTGGCACTGAGGTCGAGGGGATATCCACCAATATCCCCTTCCTGCGCGCCCTGTTCGAGGATGGCAAATTCGCGCGCGGCGAGACAGATATCCATTATCTCGAACAATGGCTGAAGCTGCGGAGGGCGGCATGAGCGCGATCGATTTCAGCGATCCGGCGACCATCGCATTGCTCACCGAGGCGTTGACGGCCGCGGGCGTGAACGGTCTCGAAATCTCCCGGACGGACGGACAGCTTCGCATCGTCGTCGCTGGAAAAGACGGCACTCGGATCAGCTCGACCGGAGCGACGCCACGCGCTCCCGGCTTCGCATCCGCAATCGTGAAGGCGCCGATGGCAGGCCGCTTCTGTCTCGAGCATCCGACCTCCGCCACGCCGCAAGATCTGCCGCGCTCCATATCCGATGCGGATATCGTCGGCTTCGTCGGGGTAGGGCATATGCTGCTTCCCCTTCGCGCCGGCCGTTCCGGTGTTTTGACCAGGCTGCTCGCCGAGCCCGGCGCACTGGTCGGCTTCGGCGATCCTCTGTTCGAAATCGGGCTCCCATCATGATCGTCACGACGAACAGACATGCATCGCAACGCGAGATCGTTCCGGCCACCAAAAGCCTGGCGCGGGTTTCTTCGATCGGCGCCAGATCGTTCCTGCTCGAGGCGCCAGGCGACTTCGATCTCATCGCGCAGCGGCGGATCTGGGCTCTGTCCCAGACCGTGAAGGGCTGGCCGGACCTTGCGGAAAACATTCCGGGCATGACCAATCTGCTGGTGATCCTCAAGGAGACGCCCGAGGATCCTGATGCGGTGATCGCCCGGCTGCTGGAGGCATGGGAGAATGCCCGTAGCATCGATCTCAAGGGCAAGATCATCGAGATCCCCGTCCATTATGGCGGCGAATATGCGACGGATCTTCCCGCCCTTTGCGATCTCTCGGGCTTGAGCGACCGCGAGGTTGTCCGCATCCATCATGAAGCAACCTACCGTGTCTTCGCCTTGGGCAGCGCTCCCGGCTTCGGTTATCTGCATGGCCTCGATCCGCGTATCTACATGCCGCGTAAAACCGTGCCCTCGCTGAAGATGCCGAAGGGCTGCGTGACCATCGGCGGCATGCAGACTGGCGTCGCCATGCTCACAGGTCCGAATGGTTGGAATTCCATCGGCTTCGCAACGCTTGAGATGTTCGACCCCACGTCGCCGACCCCCGCCATGATGGCGCCGGGAGATACGGTGCGGTTCCTGCCGGCAAGGATCGAGCTATGATCGAGATCATCGAAAGCGGCCCGTTCAACACGGTGCAGGATCTTGGCCGTCCCGGCTATCGCGATATCGGCGTATCGGCCAGCGGCGCGATGGATCCGCTTGCGGTCCGGATCGGCAACATTCTCGTCGGCAATGGCGAAAATGCCGCCACGATAGAGGTGCAGACCTTCCCGTTCAGCCTGCGTTTCGAGCGGCGCATGGTCTTTGCCGTGACCGGCGCCGACGGCAATCCTCATCTCGACGGATCGGAACTGCTTCCCTGGTGCGCCAATGTCGCGGAGCCCGGACAGGTTCTCGAACTGAAACAGCCCCCGCGGCTTGCGCGCTCCTATATTTCGCTCGGAGGCGGGCTGGATATTCCCGTTGTCATGGGCTCGCAAAGCACGTCGCTTCGCGGCGGTTTCGGCGGCAATGCCGGCCGGCCTTTGGCGAAGGGCGATCGGATCGCGGTCGGCGAGGACGCAGAGTTGGTCATGCTTCCGGCCCCTGGTCTCGCCGTCGTCGAACCATCCGTGGCGCTGCGCGATGTCTTCCCGGCTGCTGTCGACGGCACGCTGCCGATCCGCGCCCTGCCTGCCGGCGAGCATGATCTTTTCGCCGGCGATGGCGAAGCCTTCTGGAGCCAGACCTGGAGGATTTCCTCCCGAAGCGACCGGACGGGCTACCGCTTATCAGGCGAGCCCATCACGCCGACTGCGTCCATCGAAATGCGCTCCCACGGCGTCGTGCCCGGCGTGATCCAGGTTCCGCCCGGCGGCGAACCGATCGTGCAGATGAGCGATGCCAACACCGCCGGCGGCTATCCGAAGATCGCCGGCGTGATCGAATGCGATCTCTGGCGGCTCGGGCAAGCCCGCATCGGCGCCCGCCTGAAGTTCGTTCGTTCGACGCATGCCGAGGCGCGCAAGGTGGAGCAGGCTGTCGCCGGCTATGTCGAGGACGTCAGGCAGACATCCCGAATGGTCAAGCGCGCCTTGAAGGCGATGGCCTGATGCGTGTCGCCCAAAGGCCGACAAAAGGAGGAACTGATGAAGATCGATCTGAATTCCGACATGGGCGAAGGATTCGGTCCCTACCGGCTGTGCGACGACGAAGCGATGATGAAACTCGTCTCGTCGGCCAACATCGCCTGCGGTTTCCATGGCGGTGACCCGGATACGATGGGGCGCATGGTCCGGCTTGCGAAACTGAACGGCGTCGGCATCGGCGCGCATCCCGGTTTGCCTGATCGGCTCGGCTTCGGCCGGCGCGAAATAGCGTTTCCGGCAGACGAGCTTCGCCAGCAGATGCTCTATCAGCTCGGCGCATTGATGGCGATCGCCAAAGCCGAGGGTGTCCCTGTCTCCCATATCAGCTTCCATGCGGCCATGGGCAATATGGTCAATCGTGATCCTGTGCTGGCCGACCTGATGATGGATGCGATCGCTACCGTCGATGCCGGTCTCGTGGTCTTCGTCACCCATGGCAGCGAGATTCAACAGGCGGCCAAACGCGCGCGTTTGAAGACGCTAGCGCTTTTCCTTGCCGACCGGGCCTATGACGCTGGCGGAAAACTCGTCGCGCGCGGGCTGCCTGGCGCCGTCATCAAGGACGAAGCAGCGGTGCGTGCGCGTGTGAGACAATTCCTCCTCGAAGGAACCGTCGAGACAATCGACGGAGCCGTGATCGCGATGCCGGCCCGCTCCATTCTCGTCCACAGCGACACACCCGGCGCCCTCGAGCTTGCCGGCATCGTGCGCGGCGAGATCGAAGCCACGGGCGCGACGCTCGCTCCTGCCGCCGAACTCGCCGACTGACACAATCCCGATCGCCTGCGGGCGGTCTCCCGTTCCCATCTCCCATCGAAGGACCATGTCGATGTCCGTCATCGCTGACCGCCTGAAAAACGTCTCCATATCCGCATCCGCCGCCATGACCCAGCGCGCCAGGGAACTGGCCGCCAACGGGATTAAAGTCGTCAGCCTCTCGTCTGGAGAGCCGGATTTCCCCACTCCGGCGCATGCGATCGAGGCGGCTCACGCGGCGGCTCTTGCAGGCGATACGAAATATCCTCCGATGGACGGAACGCCGGCGCTTAAATCCGCCATCATCCGGAAGTTCAAACGGGACAACAATCTCGACTATGAGGCCAGCCAGATCGTCGTCTCGGGGGGCGGCAAGCAGGTGATCTTCAATGCCATGCTGGCAACCTGCAATCCGGGCGACGAGGTCATCATTCCCACGCCCTCCTGGGTCAGCTATGCCGATATCGTCAAATTCGCCGGTGGCGTCCCGGTCGCCGTCCCCTGCCACGAGCAGACCGGCTTCAAGCTGCGTCCCGAGGATCTGGAGGCGGCGATCACGCCGCGCACCAAGTGGCTCTTCCTGAATTTCCCGAACAATCCGACCGGTGCAGCCTGCTCCCGGGCGGAGATGGCTGCCATCGCCGAGGTCATGCTGCGTCATCCCAATGTCTGGATCATGACCGACGATATCTATGAACACCTGGTCTATGACGACTTCCAGTTCTGCACGATCGCCGAAGTCGAGCCCAGGCTCTATGATCGCGTCCTGACGATGAACGGCGTCTCCAAGGCTTACGCTATGACAGGCTGGCGGCTCGGCTTTTGTGCCGGGCCGAAAGAGCTGATCTCTGCCGTCAGCAACGTCAACGGCCAGAATGGCGGCGGCATCGCGACGCTGACGCAGGCTGCGGCGACCGCTGCCCTGGACGGTCCTCAAGATCTCTTGAAGGAGCGTGCCGCGATCTACAAGGAAAGACGCGACTTCGTCCTCGACAGATTGTCTGAGGTGGAAGGGCTGCGCTGCCATAGGCCCGAAGGCGCCTTCTACATCTATCCGAATATCTCAGGGCTGATCGGCAAGACCAGCAAGGGCGGGCGAAAGATCGAGACCGACGTCGATTTCGTCATGGCGCTCGTCGACGAGCATCATGTCGCAACCGTGCAAGGAGCGGCTTACGGAATGAGCCCATTCTTCCGTATTTCCTACGCGACGAGCATGGAAAAACTCGGCGAAGGATGCGCGCGCATAGCCCAGTTCTGCAAGGAGATACGCTGATCGGCAGCGAGCTTTTAGAAAGGATCTGAACCGGCGACGCCTTACTCAGGTGAGTCAAGTGCTTGATAAATCGGACCTCGAGGCATAACGCCTATTTATGAAACTTGAGCTCAAAGCGTCAGCGCTATTCCGTCGGCAGTTCGGTGCTCAATTTGTCCCTCGCTCATCATTGCCCGCCTTGCTCATCCCGAACTAGCGCCCCTTGAACAGCCTGCGCCGGGCTGCCATGAGACAGCCCACCACTACCTGGGTGGGTAGGGCTCGATATCCGCAGACCAGTAGTGCTTGGCGATGTTCTGACTGTTGCGGATGACATGGTAGGCGATATCCGGATTGCCTCCTTCAAAAGTGTCCGGGTCTGCAACGCACATCAGGCAGTACATTCGCTGATGAACGACGCTTGCAAAATATTGTAGAACCGGCGTGGCGTCGTCCTGACCGATTGCTCGCATGTCCTCGGCAACCTGTTTGGCCGCCTCTTCCAAAGCCAGAGAGACCGCAGAAGCCAACGTCCTGTCTGCACGCTTAATGACGTCGGCGATCTGACTTTCAGCCGGTGTAAGAACAGGGCAATTTTCTGTCACTACTAACTCCGCAATCTTTGAACGTGTCCGGTTGTGCAGCCACTGCGTCTACTCTGGCGGGGTGGTGAGAAGCGACAGATAGCTTTTTGCTTTCTGCGTGAACTCGCGGTCGGTGTCGGATACGTTTCCAAGCCCCGCATGGCGAGCGTCGATCGCCGCGTGTAGGCGGTCGTTGATCCGTGGATCCGAGGCGCGCGCGTGGTCGACTAATGCGCGAATAACAGTTCTCAACGCGAAATTCTGTGCGGAGAGTGCCAGTTGCTGGCGTTCACTCGCATCTTTCTCGGTATCCTCCCGGCGTTCCTTCTTCTTCCGAAGCGCTGGTTGACCGCCGCGCTCCCTCTCCCAATGACGCGCGGCATTGCGCCCCGCATAGAGAATTTTCCATGCTGTTTCGGGATCTCCTCCCGTATTGGTTTCCGGATTGGCGCCGCACAGACGCAGGAACAGGTGACGGAGTGCGGCGTCCGCAAAGTAATCATATGGTGATCTGCCGAAACCGAGCGACTGAAGTTCATGCCCTGCAGTCTCAACGGCGCGCTCAATTGCTTCATCGACAGCGGCCAACAGGGCGTCATCTGCCTCCTGAAATCGGTAGGTTTCTTTCTCCATGCTATCCTCAAATGCTGGTGCAGCCGCGGCGCTGGCAGGTTATTCACTTCCGAAGAACATCCTGCCATTCCGGGTGACGTTCGATTTGGGCTTTGGCGAACGGGCAGAGGGGAATGATCGAGACCCCATCGCGTCGGGCATCCTCGACTGCCTGGCGTACGAGGCGCTCACCGACCTTTCGCCCCCGCAAAGCGGCAGGAACATCGGTATGGTCGATAATGATAAGTTCCTTGCCAGCTCGACTGTAGGTCATCTCTGCTTCGACGCCATCGATGACGATACGGTAAAGGCCCTTCGACGCCCCATCCTCCCGTTCAACCTGCTCGATGACCGACGAGCCCGCCTTTTCCGCAAGCTTGGCGTCAGGCAATCGAACCGCACCGCGCTGCCCATGCGTGCAGTCAAGCAGCTCGCGGTCCCACCCTCCCAGATCGGCGGCGGCTTCGTAGGTCGAGACCAGAAACTGCATCAGGGCTTCGTCAGGATCGGCCGCTGACTGCACAGCATCATAGGGCAGGATGAACTCGGACAAGCCCTCATGCCAGAACGCCGTATCAGGCCGGACTGGCGCGCTCCTAAATCCGTTTGGCGCCGGGTAAGCGTAGGCGTAGAAGGCGGGATAATCGATGCCACCTCCGCCCGGCCAAAAGCCTGCCGAGGAAACCTCGCGGTCATAGGCTTCCTGCGCCACTTGGTCCGGCAGTGCCGGAATGCCGCCGGGATGGGTTGGCGCGCGTCGTCCGGAAAACCGCGTGACGGCCAAATCGAAGCTTCCCCAGAACAGGTGAACTGGGCTGGATTTTCCGAGAAACGAAGTCCGAAACGTCTTGAATACCCCGTCTATTGCCATCAACGCTCGATGAAAGCTCCGAACGGCATCACGGTCGTAAGGCCGTTCGCGGTGGTCCTCGTCGAACGGCACAGGCTCCTGTACTTCATTTGGTTGGCCGTGGAAGTCCGGCTTGCCGCCGAGTCCGGAGATCAGACGGACGAAATTGGCATGGAATTCCGCGACGGTGGACGCCCTTAGCTCAAACGACGCCCGGCGCCCGTCGCCGCTGGTACCCACGACCGCATGATCATGAAAGTCGAACAGGATCTCGATCCCAGGACCATCAGGGATCGGGGAGGATGTCAGACCGGAAGGCGTTACGTAGAAGGTCGCGTTCCAGGAATGGTTGAGCCACGGCGTATGAGCCAGCCGATACTTGCCGACGATCTGCAGGTAAAGATGCAGGGCGGAACATGTCTCACGCCAGCTGAGGTAATCCAGGCGGGGCCATTTGTCGCTCATTTCGCTTTCTCCATGTTGTCGAACGAAGGTCGGTTCGTGCATACCGTTGTTGATCGATCAGGTATGCCAGCAATCGCCGAACCACACCGTCAGTCCGGAAGGGGGATATGCTCATCCCGGTCATCGATGGGCAGATCGAAGCGTCCCTTGCCCCAGTTCTCTGCGCGCCATTCGTCCTTGGCTTCTTCGATGCGCTCCTTTGACGAAGCGACAAAGTTCCACCAGATGTAACGTGGTCCGGAGAGCGTCGCGCCGCCGAGGATCATCAGCCTTGCACCTCTGTCACCCGCCGCGACGGTGATCTTGTCGCCGGGGCGGAACACCATCATCTGTGGTGCCTCGAACTCCTGGCCGGCGATCGATATCGAACCTTCGACGATATAGATGCCCCTGTCCTCGTGATTGTCGGGCATCGGCAGGCGAGCTGCTGCTTCGAGCATAACATCGGCGTAGAATGTCTCAGAGAGCATGGCTGCCGGCGCGGTCTTGCCGTAGGCGCTCCCGAGAATCAGTCGTACAGTAGCGCCGTGATCCTCGATTAACGGCAACGCCTCTTTGCTGTGGTGCTCGAATGTGGGTTCCACATCTTCGTGGCTTTCCGGCAGAGCAAGCCACGTCTGGATTCCGAACAAGCTGTTCGGCCCGGTTCGGGCGGTTGCCGTCGTGCGCTCCGAATGGGACACCCCGCGGCCGGCAACCATCCAGTTCAACTCGCCGGGGCGTATGATCTGGTCTGCCCCGGTACTATCGCGGTGGTGAAAGTCACCGCGATAGAGGTAGGTGACCGTCCCGAGACCGATATGCGGATGGGGCCGGACATCGATGCCCTGGCCGGTCAGGAGTTCGGCCGGCCCGGCCTGGTCGAAGAAGATGAAGGGCCCTACCATTTGCCGGTTCGGCGCCGGCAAGGCGCGCCGAACCTCGAAACCGCCAAGGTCATGGGCGCGCGGCACGATAAGGGTTTCGATCGCGTCGATACCGACCTCGTCAGGGCAACCTGGTTCGATTGCAGGATTCCAGCTCATGCGCTTCTCCTCTCCGATTGACTATTATGTGTCTCTTTAGAACGACTAGCCGACACTTATGGCACCGCGGATCTCACGCGGGATCACTAAGGCGTGGCCGCTTTCACGACTAGCTACGCTTCGCGGGGAGCTGTGTCGCAATCAGAGGAACACGCCGTCGAACCCATCAGCGCCCGACACCCCACAGATCCCGATTTTTCTCGAAGGATTCGATCAACAACTCGGAGAGGATGCGTACTTTTCGGGCTGGATGCGGGCTGGGCGGCCGCAGCACGTGGACGCCGCCCACCGGTAGCGGATAGCGGGGCATGATCGGAACGAGCGCGCCGGTTGCGATATATTCATGGGTAACGCAATCGGGGAGCCATGCAATGCCAAGGCTGGCCGCGGCAGCGCTCGCGAGCGCTGCCCCGTTGTCGGATCTGAAGCGACCCTGCGGCTGAACCGTGATGGTCTTCTCGCCATCCATGAACCGCCACGTTTCGGCACCTATCAATGCCTGATGAGCGGCGATTTCATCCGGCGTATCAGGTGAACCATGCGTTCTGATATAGTCCGGGCTCGCCACCAGCTTGCCGTAGATCTGACCAACGCGTCGTGCAATCAGGTTGGAGTCGCGCAGGACACCGACGCGGATCGCGCAATCGAACCCGTCCGCAATGAGATCTACGAAACGGTCGCTGTAGTCGGCATGGATCTGAAGCTGTGGGTGCAGTCGTGCCATCTCCGCAAGCACGGGCGCGGCGTGCACCGGGCCTGACGTCAGCGGTACGGCAACCCGCAAGCGCCCGCGAAGGTCTCCGGACGGCAATATCGTCTCGCGCGCGATGTCGATTTCGGCACAAGTTCTTGCTGCATATTCACGAAACGTGACCCCTGCTTCCGTGAGGCCAGCGCCACGTGTGGTCCGCGCAAGAAGCTGGATACCGAGTTCTGCCTCAAGGCGGATGAGGCGCCGACTGACCATCGACTTCGAGATTCCCAGTCTGCGTGCCGCAGGAGATACGCCCCCGGCATCGGCCACTTCGACAAATGTCTGCAGATCCTCGATGTTCATTCGGCGCTCCTCATTTTGCAATACGGCCTGACGCCCTGCCTATCGCGCGGCCCTGACGATCGGCGCGACTTCGGTGCCGAGAAGTTCGATCGACCTCTTCATCGCTGCCGTGTCGAGAGAGGCGGTACTCATCTGGAAGGTGATGCGCGAAACGCCGCCCAGTGTTTCACTGGCCTGCAGCATCTTGGCTGCGACGGTCTCCGGGGCGCCAACCAGGAAGGCGCCCTCAGGACCCGCCATGGCGTCGAACTGCTGGCGCGACGGCGGCGACCAGCCGCGTTCGCGACCGATCTTCGATGTCAGATGCGCCCAACCGGGGAAAAACGCATCCCTGGCTGCTGTGTCGGTCTCGCCGACGAAGGCCATGGCATGGACACCGACCTTGAGCACGTCTGGGTTATGTCCGGCGCGCTTGCCCGCTTCCCGATAGAGATCGACAAGCGGACGAAAACGCTCGAAGCTCCCGCCGATGATGGCGACCATCAGCGGAAGGCCGAGCGCGCCAGCACGCGCGAAGGATTGCGGCGTGCCGCCGACACCGACCCATATCGGGATCTGTGGCTGATGAGGACGCGGGAAAACACCTTGCCCTTTGAGCGCCGGACGGAAGCGCCCCTCCCACGTGACATTCGTCGTTTCCCCAAGCGCGAGCAATAGATCGAGCTTTTCCGCGAATAGATCGTCGTAGTCGCCTGTGTCCAGACCGAACAGCGGATAGGCCTCGACGAACGAACCTCGGCCGACGACGATTTCCGCCCGGCCCTTGGAAATCAGGTCGAGCGTCGCGAATTCCTGAAAGACCCGCACGGGGTCGGCGGCACTCAGGACCGTTACCGCACTCGTCAATCTGATCCGGTCGGTCCGGGCTGCCGCCGCGGCCAAAATGACCGTCGGAGCGGAGTCGAGGAACTCGCCGCGATGATGCTCGCCTATGCCGAAAACATCGAGCCCGACACGATCCGCGACGACGACCTCTTCGATGAGTTCAGCCATACGCGTGGTGGCCAAAGGGAGCCTGCCTGTCGTCGGGTCGGGGAGGATGGCTGCAAAACTGTCGATGCCGATTTCCATAGAAGGTCCTTGCACATTTTTGGGTCCACGTCGGCGACGCGCCGGACGTTCATCACACGCACAACCATGGCAGGCGCTTAGATATTTCGGCTTGTCTGGAAAAGGGACGACAAAGATCGGCACACTGTCCGCATTCGCGCGACGTCGCAATCTCCGCCATCCCGCCCAAGTCTCAGTGACCGCTTGTCGTCTTCGGCACCGGCGTGTTGAGCAGTTGCTGTTCCCACGCATAGGCGATGCCGCTGCCGGCGGCATGATACTTGATCACGTCGTTCAGCGCGAACGCGGTCTCGGTCCGTGCCCAGTCGCGTTGCCATTCGGCCGCCAGCGCCAGCCACGTCATCATGTTTGCACCGGCCGCGATCATGCGCTGGATGGCCACCTGATGGGCCTCGACGGAAACGGCGCCGGAGGCATCGGTGATGACCGTGACATCCCAACCTTCGCCAAGGGCCTGGATAACCGGCATCGCGACGCAGACTTCAGTCCACAGGCCAGCGATGATCAACTGCTTGCGACCCGTCGCCTTGACGGCATCGACCACTTTCTTGTCCTCCCAGGTGTTGATGAACGTACGGTCGATCACCTCCTGGCCAGGGAAAACGTCCGTGATATGCGGAAATATAAGACCGCCGCGCTCGGCGATCACGCTTGTCAGGATGGTGGGAACATTGAACACTTTGGCAGCCTTTGCCAGAGCCGTCGCGTTGTTGACGACCATCTGCGGATCATGGCTGTTCACATTGGTGAGCTGGTAAGGCTGGTGGTCGATCAGGACGACGACGGAGTCTTCGGGGCGAAGGAGCGACGCAAGGCCGTTACGAAAGGTCATGAATACATCCTATCTTTAAGTGGTGATCGCATTTCAATTGCGAGGACACATGCGCCTGATGGGCGCCAGCTACCTGCAGGACGGACCTTGTCACTCCCGTCCCCGGTGCGGTAGTGCTCAACTATGGCAAGCTGTGTCGCAGAATGGGGAACGCGGAATTGGACATCGAAGATCTACGGACCTTTGTGGAAGTTGCCGATGCAGGCGGAGTGACCTCCGCGGCACTCCGCCTCGGCATTTCCAAATCGATGGTCAGCCGGCGTCTCGTCCGACTTGAAGCCGAACTGGGTGTCCAGCTTCTGGCGCGAACGACCCGCGGGGCATCTCTTACGGAAGCCGGCACGACATTCCGGGACTCTGCCGCCAGGGTCTGTGCGGAGATCGACGTGGCCAGGGAAACCATCCTGCCCGCAGGGGACCTTCGCGGCCGTCTGCGCGTTGCTGCACCGCTCTCCTTCGGCCCAACGCATTTCGCGCCGGTGCTGGCGGACATGGCGCGGCGTCACCCCCTGATTCAGATCCAGACCTGCTATACGGACCGCTTCGTCGATCTCGTCACGGAGGGATATGACTGCGCGATCCGGGTCGGCTATCTTCAGGACTCGAACCTGATCGCGAGACGCGTCGGACCGATTTACGGAAAGCTGGTCGCGAGTCCAGGCTATATCAAAGAGCATGGTTCTCCCGGAAAGCCGGAGGACATTGCCGTCCATCAGGCGCTCATGCAGGGAACGGAAGCCTGGCAATTGATGGATGGAGACGGGATCGTCACGGTTTATCCGCGAGGGCGCTTCAAGGCTGATAACGCGATAGCCCTTACCGCTGCGGCTGTCGCAGGGCTTGGCATCGCCTGGCTCCCCGACGGCATCACCGATCAGTATGTCGCTTCCGGCGCGCTGGTTCCCGTGATGCCGCGCCATCCACCTCCGCCCGCCGGCATTTACGTCATCCGTCCGCCAGGACAGCATCCTGCCCGCAAGGTCCGTGTCCTGACGGAAATGCTGATCGAGTGCTTCGAGCAAGGTCCCGTGGCAAACGGATAGCACGCACCGTAATGGCTTTGCGGGCCAGCAGTAAGTTCCGCATGCGACCCCTGCATATCGAAGGCCGCCACTTTTTGCCCGACCGTGCGGGTGCGCACGTTCTTGCCGACCGATACCTCGGTCCCGGCTGCCGCATAGCCGACGGCCCAGGGGGATTGCTGCGGCGGCGTCGAGCGCCGATCATAGGCCTCACCCCGCCAAACAATTCTTTTCACCGTGCTTGGTATCGTTGCGGATTTGGCTTTGATAGTCTCCGCATCGGCCAAACACTGGCGCAAAAGGCGGAACGCCAACGCTCGCCACACCTCTATGCGAGCGCGCCGCCGTCCACGTTGAGGATCGTACCGGTGATCTGCCGGGCGGCAGGTGTCGCCAGGAAGGCGACCGCAGCCGCGACATCCTCCGGCTGGTTAAAGCGGCCAAGAGCGCTGAGGCTGCGCTGATAATCGGCAGATTCGCCTGTCTCCGGATTTGAGTCGGTATTTGTCGATCCCGGTTGAACGAGATTGACCGTTATGTCTCGAGGGCCGAGTTCGCGCGCCAGGCCGCGATTGAATGCCTGGAGCGCGCCTTTGGTCATATAATAGACCGTGCCGGGGACGCCAGCGATACGATCCGCTCCCGCCGATCCGATGGTTATGATACGGCTGCCTGTCTTGAGATGGGGAATGGCCGCCTTCGAAGCAAGCACCGGCCCACGTATGTTGACGGCATACAGCGCGTCGATATCCTCGACCGTGAAATCGGCGATATTGTTGTATCGCCCGATGGCAGCATTGTTGACGAGGATGTCGAGACCGCCCAGAGCGCGGGCGGCTTGGTCCACGGATCGCTGTATCGCCCCTGGATCGGCACTGTCGGCCTGGATCGCGACAGCCTTGCGCCCCTGCGCTTCGATGGCCCGGACAAGTTGCGCCGCAGCGTCCGCAGACCGCTCATAGGTCACGGCGATATTCGCACCCTTGTCGGAAAGTGCGCGAGCAATTGCCGCGCCGATACCGCGCGAGCCACCCGTAACGAGGGCATTCTTCCCAGCCAGTTCCTGCATAGTCAAAACCTTCCTGTGTCCTGTCGCCTTGACGCGCGGGTTCGAGGCGAATTCCTCTTTGCAGCGGCGATCAAAGCTTCATCCGTTGAGCCTGAAAATAGGAAGAAACAACGCCGGTACCATTCCCGATCTTCCCAGAGACTTGCCTGATCCTTCCAAATCACTACATGCTGAAGTGATGAACGATCCTGTAACACTGACCACCCGCCTTCTCGACGACGCAGCTCCATTCGTTGCCGGGCACAGGGGAACTGTTGGCCTTCCCACTCCCATTCCCCGCTTGACGCTCTGGACGAGTACGAAGGCCACACTCCCTACCCCGGCAGTGTTCGAACCCATGTTCTATGCCGTCCTGCGAGGTACCAAGGTCCTGATCATGGGTGCCAATCGCTTCGAACTGCTGGCAGGTTCCTGCGCGACATCTTCTTTCGGGCTGCCCTATATCCATCAATTGACCGGTGCGAAGCCCGACCTGCCCTATGTCGGTATCAGCCTTCATCTTGATACCGACCTGCTGACGCGCGTCATGCTCAATATGCCCAAACGCGATGATCGATGGACATGCGCAGTGGCGGCAGACCATCTTGACGGCCCGGTTGGCGACGCCTTCGCTCGTCTGGTCGGGCTGCTGGGCACGCCTGACGATATCGGCGCTCTCGCTCCCCACTACGAGTTCGAGCTCTATTATCGTCTGCTCCAGAGCGCGATGGGCGGTACGCTCCGCCAGGTCAGTCAGCGAAATAACCGCTTTCAGCAACTCAAGGCCGCAGCCGATTGGCTCGCCGCCAACCACAGCGAACCGGTTAACATCGCCGACCTGGCAGCGTCTTCCGGCATGAGCGTCACCTCATTCCATAGGCACTTCAAAGCCGTCACGGGGTTTAGCCCGCTCGCCTTTCAACGCCATATTCGGCTGCTTGAGGCCCGAAAGCTTCTTGCCTCGGGAAGCACCAATGTTTCTCGCGTCGCCTATGAGGTAGGCTATACAAGTCCATCGCAATTCAGCCGGGAGTATAAGGGAATGTTTGGCAGTACGCCCTTGGGCGACTTGCAACGCTGAATGCTGCCGTGCTTCGCGCAGAGAACCTATGAGGGCATCTGCAGGACTCGGCCCTTATCGCAAGACGTGTCGGACCAATCTACGGCAAGCTCGTCGCGAGTCCTGCCTACATCAAGGCTCAAGGCGCTCCCGGAACACCGGACGAGATTGTAAATCACCAAGTCGTTATGCGGGACGCCGAGACGTGGCAACTCATGGATGGCGACAAGATTGTCACGGTGCGTCCCCAGGGACGCTTCGAGGCTGATAACGGAATATCGCTCGTAGCGGCCGCTCTGGATGGGATCGGGGTCGCCTATCTGCCAGAACCGCTCGTCGCGGATCATATTTATTCGGGCGCACTGATTCCAATCATGACGCGTCATCCGATTCCTCCAGCCCGCATCTTCGTCGTGCGGCCGCCCGGCCAGTATCCCTCTCGAAAGTGAAAATCCTCACTGAGATCCTCATCGAACGGTTTTTAAACCGCCTGTTAACGAGGGCAGCGAACATCGACAAGGAAGACGAACGATCGGAGTAAGGTTAGCGTCAACATTTCAACGTCGACCGGCTCGCTGAAAAGTCCTTAGATGCCGTCACTCAAGCTGCAGACCCGGCTGCAATTCACTGTATTGACATATCGCTAAATCCCGATATATATGCGGTATGGATTTGCTCGAAATATTCAAAGCTCTCTCAAATCGCACCCGTCTTGAAATCGTGCAGGGTTTGAAGGATCCTGTGGAGAACTTCCCTCCGCAGGATGAAGGTGACGTTCATACAGTGGGGGTTTGCGTCAGTAGCATTCAAGAAGGCGTCGGACTGTCGCAGTCAACGGTGTCAGATTACCTTGCAACGCTGCAGCGGGCTGGCCTGATAGAAGTCAGACGCATCGGTCAATGGACTTACTACAAGCGGAACGAAGTGACTATCAGTGCTTTTGCCGAGATCATAGGGAAAGAACTGTGATCTTTTATCCTGATATATCGAGATTTCTCGATATTTCTTTTTGCCGAAACGAGGATCCACAATGAAAGCGATGACACTTAAATCTTTTGGTGGCCCGGAATCGTTCGAGCTTTGCGACGTGCCAAAGCCTGTTCCGCATGCGGGACAAGTCCTGGTGCGCGTGCATGCCACGTCGATCAACCCACTGGATTTCCAAGTTCGGCGCGGCGACTATCGCGACTTGGTACCATTGCCGGCCATTACTGGTCATGACGTATCCGGGGTTGTCGAAGCAGTCGGACCAGGCGTGACGATGTTCTCTCCAGGAGATGAAGTCTGGTACACCCCGCAAATATTTGACGGGCCAGGAAGTTATGCCGAATACCACGTTGCTGCCGAAAGCATTATCGGGAAGAAGCCTCCCTCGCTGAGTCATCTTGAGGCGGCAAGTCTGACCTTGGTTGGTGGGACGGCGTGGGAGGCCCTGGTCTCGCGTGCGGCGTTAAGAGTGGGGGAAAGCATTCTGATCCACGGCGGCGCGGGAGGGGTCGGTCATGTGGGGATCCAAGTCGCGAAAGCCATAGGGGCGAAGGTGTTCACGACCGTACGCGAAGATAACTTCGAGTTCGCACGAAGTGTTGGCGCGGACGTCGTCATCGACTACAGGAAGGAAGATTATGTCGCTGCTATCATGCGGGAAACGAGTGGCCGCGGAGTCGACGTCGTGTTTGACACCATCGGTGGCGATACGTTGTCCCGCAGCCCGGACGTGCTCGCACAACTTGGCCGCGTTGTCACGATCGTGGACATCGCGCAGCCACAGAACCTCATTGAATCATGGGGCAAGAACGCAAGTATTCACTTCGTTTTCACAAGACAAAACCGCGGCAAGCTTGATGAACTGAGCACACTGGTTGAGCGTGGCCAGCTGCGGCCGCACGTTGGCGCCGTCTATTCGCTTGCCGACATCTCGCTCGCCCATGCGCGGCTTGAAACCCCGAACAACGGTGTTCGAGGAAAAATCGCGATTGCAGTCGGGCCTTCGGCTCATCTCGCAAGTGCGGACTTTTAACCGTTGAACTCACACTAAAGGAACAGGGCGTCGGTGAACAGTCCGAGCACCGATGGACCGACAAGCACACCGGCAGCAAAGTAGCCCAGGACAGAGCCGAGGCCGAGCCGCCGAAACAGAGGCACTGCGACAACGGCCAGGTCCGATCGTCCGTCCCAAGCTCGCTTCAGCCATTCCTTCACCTCCCCAATCTCATATGCTTCGCGACCGGTGCCTGATCCGACTGGTGCGCACCGCAGCGGCCGCCAGAATGACCGCAGGCGCGGAATCAAGGAACTCTACCCGGTGATGCTCGCCGATGCCGAAGAAATCGAGGCCGACACGATCGGCGACTTCGATCTCTTCGAGGAGACCGGCCATGCGGTCGGCCGCGGAGGGAAGCGCACCGGTTGCGGAATCGGGGAAGATGGCGGCGAAACTGTGTACTCCGATGTCCATGATAAGTCCTTAGCGTTGTAGCCGGGTGCGTCTTGAACCAGGCTGCGCTCGGCTGGACCTGACGAATACGCTCATAGGGATCGAACATCGCTACGTCGGAATCGATCAATCGATACGGTTATAATACGTGGTCGGGAGGGTGACGAAGATCCGTCGCCACATCGCTGCATTTGCGCCGCCGTCTACCGTAATGGTGGTGCCGGTGATCATATTGGCGTCGGGGCTTGCCGGAAATGCAACAACGTCCGCAACTTCGCGGGGGTCCGTAAAGCGCCCGATTAGTTTTTCAAGCGCGCCGTCAGCTCGAGAAGGATGTCCCGGACGGCGAGGGCCGGCTCTGATAGAGGATTCTGGTCGGAAACGCACAGCGACAGGGTTTCTTCTATTCGCGGCGAGACGAGCCGGCAGATCAGCGGCTCACTCGATTCCGATACGATGCGGTCGGCGATGGCTTTCGGCATGATCGTCGCGCCGAGGCCGCTGCCCACCGCCCGGGCCAGCGTCCGGACGATTTCGACTTCCGCCACGACTTTCAAATTGGTGCGGGTGCGGGTGAAGGCGGTATCGACCGCGCGGCGGACGAAATTATAGGCCGGCGGCAACAGCAGCGGTATTCCGTCGAGAGTATTGACCGGAACGGGTTTCGCATCCGCTTCAATCGCAAAGTCCCGATGCGCGACAAGGAAAAACTCTTCGCTGAGGATCGGCTCGAACCGGACACCCTTGATCGGTCCGGTTCCATGGAGAAGCGCCATCTCCAGCCGGCCGTTCATGATCATCTGGCTATAGGTCTGGCCGACGCTTTCGGTGAGGTGCAGCAGGATACCGGGATGTCGTTTGCGGGTCTCCGCCAGGAGGTCGACCGACAGCGTAGCGGCACTGCTGAACGGCACCAGACCAACGGACACACGCCCGGCAAGCGAATTGCCGGCTGCCGATGCATCCGCTTGCGCCTGCTCCATCTGCCGAAGGATAATCTGCGCATGGCGATACACCGCGTGTCCCGCATCGGTCATGCTGACGCCCTGCTGGCTGCGGATCAGCAGCTTATGGCCGAAATGCTCCTCCAGTGCGGCAAGCTGCTGACTGAGCGCCGGCTGGGCGATGTGCAAAAGGTCCGCCGCTCGCGTGATGCTGCCGCTGTCGACGATCACGATGAAAGATTTAAGGCGTCTGATGTCCATGAGGATCGGGGTACCGTTCTGATCTGCGCGGCTTACATTTGCAGACACGCATTGCTTTTGCAACGCGACGCCGTCGCTGCTTTCCTCAGGCCCGGACGCAGCAAGCTGATGCCCGGCATCAGCTCTTTCTCTTCTTCTGCAGCCTGCGCCGGCTCCATAACCGTTGCTTATTGCTCCAGAGATAATCGGTCTTAGGCAAGGGGTTTAAGCTTCGCTACTGTCTCAATCAACAACAAGGGAACGACAATGCCATTCTCCGACTACAAGACCGCACTGGTGACCGGCGCATCCTCCGGTATCGGCGCTGCCGTGGTTGAGCGGCTCCGCCGGGAGAACATCGAGGTCCATGCCGTTGCCCGCAGTGCCGAAGCGCTGCAGCAGCTGGCCGCGCGGACGGGCTGCATCGCCCACGTCATCGACGTGACCGACCGTCAGGCCATGGCCGAGCTCACGCGTCGGGTGGAGTTCGATATTCTCGTCAACAATGCCGGTGTCGACCGGCCGAAGAAGTTCCTGGAAGCCGACGAGGGCGATATCGATCTCCTCGTCGACGTCAATCTCCGGGCGGTCCTGCACATCTGCCGCATGGTGGTGCCCGGCATGGTGGCGCGCGACCGCGGACATGTCATCAACATCTCGTCGATCGCCGGCGCCTACAATTTCGGCGGCAACTCGTCCTACCACGCCACCAAGGCCGGGGTGAGCATGCTGTCCAACCAGCTGCGCATCGACGCTTTCGGCAAGCGGGTACGGGTCACGGAAATCTGCCCCGGCCGGGTCGCCACTGACATTTTCAATCACGTCCACGGCGATGACCCCAGCATCCGCGAACGGTTCATCGACGGCTTCGAACTGCCGCAGGCGACCGACATCGCCGATGCGATTGCCTTCGCCATAGCGGCCCCTATCGCCGTCAACATCGGGCACATGGAGATCACGCCGACGCTGCAGGTCATGGGCGGGCTGCAAACGGCAAAGCCCCAACCTGCGGCGAAGGCCGATCAATCCGGGGAGCCAAACCCGTGAGCGGTTTCGACCTTTCGGCAATTCTCGGAAATCCGGAATATACCGCCATGCTGCTGCATGGCATCGAGATGACCTTCATCATCTATGCCGGCTCCTGGTCTATGGCGATGGCGCTGGCGCTTCTGCTGCTGGCCTTGCGTTTGTCGCCCTTTCGCTTCGGCGATCCGTTAGTTGCCGCTTACGTCTCTTACCACCGGAACGTCCCGACCCTGGTTCAGCTGATGCTGTGGTACTTCGGGATTTTCACCCTGATGCCAAGCGAAGTAGCCGAATGGCTGGCCGTCCATAATGCCGAGGCCATCTTCGCGGTGATCGGGCTCGGGCTTTGCCAGGCGGCCTATTTCAGCGAAGATCTTCGTTCCGGCGTGCGCTCGGTCAGCCCCGGCCAGATGCAGGCAGCCCGCGCGCTTGGCCACGGTTATATCTCGGCGATGCGTTTCGTCATCATGCCGCAGGGCGTGCGCAACGCCCTGCCGCCGCTCATCAATCATAGCGTCTCCCTGTTCAAGAACAGCAGTCTCGCCGTCGTCATCGGCGCCTCGGAACTGACCCATGCCGTCAAGGAAATCGAGAACCTCAGTTTCCGGACCTTCGAGATCTACCTGATCGGCACGGTTCTCTACCTTTTCTTCTCGCTCGTGATCATGAGCATCGGCGCCTATCTGTCGATGCGCACCGATCCTGCCAGGAGTGCGCGCGCATGATCCATGACATGATCGCCATCGTCCAAGACTACTGGCTTCTGCTCTTGATCGGCCAATATCCGAACGGACCGCTCGGCGGGCTCGCCAACACGCTGATCCTGTCGGCGCTCAGCATCGCTCTCGCCTTTCCGGTCAGCATCCTGTTCGCATTGGCGCGGCTCTCCAAGTCGCCGCTGCTGCGCTGGCCGGTCACCGCACTCGTCTATTTCACCCGGGGCGTGCCGCTCTTGATGCTCATCCTGTGGAGCTATTTCCTGGTTCCGCTCTTGACCGGCGCCGACGTGCCGAGCTTCGTCACCATGCTGACGACGCTCGTGGTCTATCAGAGCGCATTTCTGAGCGAAGTCGTGCGTGCCGGCATCGTCGCGCTCGGACCGGGCCAGATGGACGCCGGACGTGCGCTTGGTCACGGCTATTTAGGTGCGATGCGCTTCATCATCCTGCCGCAGGCACTCTACAACATGATCCCCAGCATCATCTCCACCTTCGTCTCGACGATCAAGGACACGACGCTCGGCTACGTGATCAATGTGCCGGACCTGACCTTTGCCGCAAGCCAGGTCAACAACCAGCTCCTGACGCAGCCTTTCCAGGTCTTCCTCATTCTGGCGATCGTCTACTTCGCCATCTGCTGGACGCTCACCTACTTCGCAAATCGCCTCGAGCGGAGCATCACGCGGCGGCGTGCGGGACTTTCCAACCTTCCTTCCGCCGCCTTGGTCGCGCCATCGAAAATCATATCGGAGCAGCCATGACCATGTCAGTTTCAGCACAGGAATTGCAGACGATCCGGCTTTCGCAAGTCTGCAAGAGCTACGGCGACTATCCGGTCCTGAAGGACATCGATGCGCAGGTGACACGCGGCGAAGTCGTGGTCATCTGCGGGCCGTCCGGTTCGGGAAAATCGACGCTGATCCGCACAATCAATCGCCTCGAGGAGATCAACAGCGGATCAATCACGCTCGACGGGCAAAACATTCACGCCGCCATGCGGGCGAAGGAACTCAACGCGTTGCGCAGCCGGATCGGCTTCGTATTTCAGAACTTCAACCTGTTTCCGCACCTTTCGGTGGTCGAAAACGTCTCGATGTCGCCGATCCGGGTGAAAGGCGTGGCGCCTGACGTTGCAGAGGACAAGGCCCTCAAGCTTCTCGATCGGGTCGGCCTTGCCGACAAGGCGCGGGCCTATCCCGGGCAACTCTCGGGCGGCCAGCAGCAACGGGTGGCAATCGCCCGCGCCCTTGCCATGGAACCGCCGGTGATGCTGTTCGACGAGCCGACCAGCGCGCTCGATCCTGAAATGGTCGGCGAAGTGCTGGCCGTCATGAAGAGCCTGGCATCCGAAGGCATGACCATGCTCTGCGTCACCCACGAAATGGGTTTCGCGCGCGACGTCGCGGATCGGGTCTGGTTCATCGATGCCGGCCAGATCCTCGAAATGGCGCCCCCCGAGGAATTCTTCAACAATCCACGCCATCCCCGGGCGCAGCGTTTCCTCGCTGATCTCAGGCATTGATACCAACCACCAAAAACAAAGGAGAACAGCAATGAACTGGAAATGCCTAACCCTCACCGTCGCATTTGCCGGCATGGCGGCCGCTGTGCCCGCAAAAGCCGATCAGCTCGACAACATCATCTCGGCGAAAACCCTGCGCTGCGCGACGTTCGCCGACGTTCCTCCCTTCGCATCACCCGATCCGAAGACCCGCGAAATGGCCGGTTTCGACGTCGACCTCTGCGGCGCGATCGCCAAGGAATTGGGCGTCAAGGCTGAGATCAAGCCGGTTTCGGTCGAGGCGCGCGTGCCCGAGGTCAAGCTCGGCCGGGTCGACATCACCGTTGCCAACCTTGCCTATACTCTGAGCCGTGCTGAGCAGATCCAGTTCAGCGATCCCTATTATCTCGCCAAGGAAATGCTGATCGTGCCGGCGGACGATGCCGGCAAGAAGAAGGCCGACTACGCAGGCCAGCGCATCGCTTCGACCAAGGGTTCGACCTCCGAGATGTCGATCAAGCTCAACAAATCCGACCCGCTGACCTTCCAGGATACCGCCTCGGCCTATCTCGCCGTTCAGCAGGGCAAGGCCCGCGGCATGGTGGCCAACACCATGACGACGACCAAGTTCGTCAATGAATCGAAGAGCAAGGGCAAGCCAATGCGGATGATCGAGGAGCCGATGCTGTATCAGCCGATCGGCATCGGCATGGCCAAGGATCAGCCGGCGCTGACCGCCAAGATCAACGAGATCCTTCGCAAGCTCGACACATCGGGCGAGATTAACAAGATCTGGGACAAGTGGCTCGGCCCGGATACCGAATACAAGATGACGCGCACCGACAAGGTCGTATCGCTCTCGGAGCTGAAGTTCGACCCGATCCCTTAAGACCTCGGTGTCTTCCGATGACGATATCCAAACGAAATCAGACGGCGGGACATGCCCGCCGTCAGCCAAAAATGGGAGGCATCCATGATCCATATTAAAGATATTGCCGAACGGCCAAGCAAAGCCGATATCGACGCCGTTTCCAAATTTTCGCCAGCGACGATCCATGAAGCCCAAGGGCGCCGCGGAGCGCTTTCCTCCCGTCTGAAGCCCGTCGACTACCGCATGACACTCTGCGGTCCGGCCTTCACAGTGAAGTGCGCGCCGCGTGACAACATCATGCTGCAACTCGCCATCAATTACGCAAAGCCGGGCGATATCATCGTCGTATCGGCGGGCGAATACGAAGAGGCCGGATCCTTCGGGGACGTCCTCGCCAATGCCTGCCTGGCAAAGGGCATCGGCGGTCTCGTGACCGACACCGGTGTGCGCGATACGCTGCAACTGAGGGAGCTTGGCTTTCCGGTCTTCTCGCTCAGCGTCTGCATCAAGGGGACAGTGAAGGAAACCATCGCGGCGGTGAACGACACGATCATCGTCGGCGGCGAAATCATTCATCCCGGCGACATCATCGCCGGCGATGCCGACGGCCTGGTGATCGTGCGCCGCCAGGAAGCGCAGGAAGTCGCCAGGCTGTCACAGGCCCGCGAAGATGCCGAGGCCGGCTATATCGCGGCATATAAGCAGGGCAAATCGGTCATCGAGGTCAGCAATCTCGAACCGGTGCTGAAAGCCAAGGGCCTCGTCGTCGACATCTGACGCGACAGCGCAATGGCTATCAGCCCTGCCACTTTATAAGGCGGCTGGCCTTTTCGGCCAGCCGCCTTATGCAAACCGGGCGGTTCAAACGCTTTCGGGCGTAATCGTTTCGAAGGGAACCACGCGCTGAAGGATGGTTGTGCTGTCGCGGTGTTCCAGCGCGGCGATCATCGTGGCGATCAATTCGTCCGATATCTGATCGAGCGGATGGCACAATGCCGCCATGATCAGGCCTTCCGTCAAGCCCTTGCGCGTTTCCGGGCCGATGTCGCGGCAGACGACCCTGACCTTATCTCGCTTTTCGACAGGGGCTTCGCGAAGAGCGCGCAGCACACCGGAAATCCCCCCTCCGACAATGAAAATGCCTCTGAGGTCATCGAGTTCGGAGAGCAGCTGGCTGACGATCCGATAGGCTTCCTGCGGCTCCTCATGTGTCGGTCTGCTGTCATCCACCTGAAGATGGGGTGCATGCTCGCGCATATAGGATCGAAAGCTCGCATCGGAGACATCTTGGCACTGATAACGATGATTGCCGATGAAGACGGCGATCCGGCCCGGCATCGGCGTGGTCTGAGCCAGAAACCATGCGGCGGTCCGCCCGAGTTTCCAGTTGTCGGTGCCGACGAAGCCGGCGCGATCCCGGGCGGACTGATCGGTTATGTATGCAACGACAGGCTTTCCCCTCTCCTTGAGGGATTGGATGGTCTGCCCGATCAACGGGTGGTCGCCAGCAATGACAGCAACTGCATCACAGCGTTTGCCAAGCGCTTCGAGACGATCGGCAATATTTTGTGGCTCGAGGACATCGACGAAATCGACCACAGCCACGACTTTCTCGTGCTGGCGTCTCGCGGCCGCCTCCGTGATCTTGGAGCCGAACAGCCGGTAGAGCTCACGGCTCGACTGCTGGAGAAGAAAGCCGAAACGATAATTCGGCTGGAGCCGCTGCCGGCGGTCCTCGATCACGCCGCGGCCATAAAATCCAATCTCTTCCGCGGCATTTTGCACCCTCTCGATCGTTTCCGCACGCACTGCGCCGGTACCTCCGAGGATGCGGTTGACCGTGGCGATGCTGACGCCGGACGCCTGGGCAAGATCGGCAATGGTCGGTCTCTTCATGATATATTTCATTCCATTTTTGGATGAAATGAAATGATACATTAATTTCATCAAAACGCAATAAGCATTCCATTTTCAGCGGTCGGTTGATACAAATATTCCAGCGAGTTGGGAGCCTTGCTTTGAGGAATTGTTACTCTCGACCGCCTTTTTGGGAGGAAATCACATGAGTTTTTCAATGCGCGCCGTACGCGGGCTGCTGGCTGGCGCTGTTTTCGTTCTTGGCGCTTCTTCTGTCATGGCAGCGAATATTGCTGTCGTCGGCGGCAAGACCGATGACGAATTCTGGAGCCGTATCAAGAAAGGCGTCGATGACGCCCGGCTCGTCGTCGAGAAGAACGGCGGCTCCGTCAGCTATCTGCAGCTGCAGACCTATGACAATCTCGGGCCTGACGCCGCCCAGCTCGTCCGCACGGCCATCAGCCAGGGCGTGACCGGCATCGTGGTGCCCGACTGGGTGCCCGAGGCCGAGGACGAGGCCATCAAGGCTGCCGTCGCCGCGGGCATCAAAGTCATTCTCATGAATGCCGGCAGCATCGACAAAGCTCGTGAGCTTGGCGCGATCAACTATGTCGGCTCGGATGAATACACGGCCGGCAAGGCAGGCGGCGAATATTTCGCGTCCAAGGGTGCGAAAAATGTCATTTGCGTCAATACGCTCCCGGGTGCGGCAAACCAGGAGGCCCGTTGCAAGGGCGTCATCGACGGCATCACCGGAAAGGGCGGCACTGGCAAGCAGCTGCCATTGCCGGCGACCAGCTTCGGCGATCAGACGGCAATCGCCGAGGCCGTCAAGGCGACACTGCTCCAGGACGACACCATCGACGGCGTCCTCAATGTCGGCGCTTCCGACGCCGATGCGGCTGCAAGCGGGATCGTTCAGGCGAACAAGGGCGGCAAGGTCGCGCATGGCACCTTCGACCTGAATGCCTCGGGGCTTGCCCGCATCAAGGATGGTTCGCAGACCTTTGCAATCGACCAGCAACCTTACCTGCAGTCGCTGCTGGGGGTCTCGCTTCTCGCCGCGCATATCGACTACGGCACCAACCTGCCGACCGCACCGGTGCTGACAGGCCCGGGCATCGTCGATGCGTCGAACATCGACGCCACCCTGGCCGGCGTCAAGGAAGGCGCTCGCTGATCGTTCGAAACGGGCTCCGGCCCGCGGGATATCCGCGGGTCGAAGTTTATCGAGCGTGCGGACCACCGCGTCCGCGCGCCTGGAGATTCACGCCCAAACTGGGATAGGCATATGAACAATCTTTCATTCGGCAACCTGTTGCGCCGTCCCGAGGCGGGTGCATTCCTCGGACTTGTCGGCGTCCTCCTGTTCTTCGTCGTATTCGGCAGCACCAAGTTCCTGGAGCCCGCCGGCGCCGCAAGCTGGCTCAACGTCGCCGCCAATCTCGGCATTATCGCTCTTCCCATCGGACTTTTGATGATCGCAGGCGATCTCGACATTTCGATTGGAGCGATGATCCCCGCCGGCTCGATGACGGTTGCGGTCCTCTCGGGCTACTACGATCTTCCCATATGGGTCGGAATGTTCGGTGCGCTTGCCTTCGGCCTCATCGTCGGGCTGGTCAACGGCTACCTCGTCGTGCACACGGCCGTGCCTTCGCTGATCGTAACGCTCGGCACCCTCTTTGCTGTACAGGGCCTGATGCTTGGAACCTCGGTTCTCGTAACCGGCACCACGAGCGTGGCGCTGACGGCCGACCCCTGGGCAAAGTTCCTTTTCGGGCAGTTCCTGGCCGGATCGTTTCAGGTGATCATTCTGTGGTGGGTGGCCATCACCGCGATCTTCATCTTCTTCATTCACTTCTCGCCTTACGGGAACTGGATTTTCGCGATGGGCGGAGACAAGGTCAGTGCCCGCAACGCCGGCATTCCGACGACCCGTCTGACGATGGTCCTCTTCGTCCTCTCGGCAATGAGCGCGTCCTTCGTCGGCATGTGCCAGGCCATCCTGTTCAATTCCGCGCAGGTTTCGGGCGGAATGACATTCATCTTCAACTCGATCATCTCGGTCGTCGTCGGAGGTGTGCTGCTGACCGGAGGGTTCGGGTCGGTGATCGGGATCTTCTTCGGCACGATCACCTTCGCCGTCGTCAACCAAGGCATCTATTTCACGACCTTCGACCGCAATTGGTCGAGCCTGATCATCGGCGTGATGCTGCTCGTGGCCGTCCTGATGAACAATACGTTCCGCCAGATGGCGCTGACCTATTCACCCAAGAAGAAGAAGTGAGAGCTGAGACATGGCTGGCCCAATTCTTGAACTTGAAAACGTCAACAAGTCCTTCGGCCCGATCGATGTGCTCTACGACATCACATTGAGCGTTCATCCCGGTGAAGTACTTTGCCTGCTGGGAGACAACGGCGCGGGAAAGTCCACCCTGATCAAGACCTTTGCCGGTGTCTACAAGCCGACGAGCGGCGCGGTAAAGTTCGAAGGTCAACCCATCATCTTCCAGAATCCGCGCGAAGCCGCAGACCTCGGCATCGCAACGGTCCATCAGTTCGGCGGCACCTTTCCGCTGATGAGCATCGGCCGTTCGTTCTTCGTCGGGCGGGAACTGACCAAGGGCTTCGGCCCGTTCAAAATCTACGACCGCAAGGCGGCCAATGAAATCGCAGTAAAGGCCGTGCGCGAGTTCGGCATTACCCGCATCGACGATGGCGATCGCCTGATCGGCGGTCTGTCGGGCGGTGAGCGGCAATCCCTGGCAATCGCCCGAGCCGTCCACTTCGGCGCCCGGGTGCTGATCCTCGACGAGCCGACCGCCGCTCTCGGCGTCAAGGAGGCGGCGCATGTGTTGCGTATCGTCCTGGAAGCGCGCCGTCGCGGCCTAGCCGTCATTTTCATCACTCACAACGTCATTCACGCCATGACGGTGGGAGACCACTTCGCGGTGCTCATCAAGGGTGCGAAGGCGGCCGACTTCCGCAAAGGCGAAAAGACGCGCGAAGAGATTACCGACCTGATGGCAGGAGGCGAGGCCATGGCCGAACTCGAAGCCGAAATCGAAGCGTACTCGACGGCGCATAGCGGACATCCCCCACCGGTCTGACCGGCCGCCGCCGCGGATGAACTCCAGAAACTCTAAAGAGCTCGCCTACCCCGGCGGGATGGCCCAGCACAATCATCGGACGGGTAACAGCCATGAAGATTGCAATCGACCCCTTTATGCATCGCCACCTCTCACTCGAAGAGCTGCCCTCGAAAGTGGCCGAACTCGGATACGAGTGGATAGAGCTCAGCCCGCGGGCCGATTTTCTCGAGTGGTTCAAGGCGCCGCGCGTGTTTCCGGCCCGTGCCAAGGCATTCAAGAAGGCGCTTTCCGATGCCAATGTCGGCATTGCCTCGATCCTGCCGATGTATCGGTGGGCCTCGAACGATGAAAATGAGCGGCAAGCTGCCGTCAAACACTGGAAGCGCGCCATCGAGATCAGTGTCGAACTCGGCGTCGACACGATGAACTCGGAATTCGGCCGCGGCCCCCACCCGGACAAGGGTTCGTGCTACTGCTGCCATACCGGTTCCATGATCGAGGCCTGCGAAGACGCCTGGTGGCGCTCGATGGAAGAGTTGGTGCCGATCTTTGAAAAGGAAGGCATAAATCTGCACGTCGAACCGCATCCCGAGGATTGGTGCGAAACCCTGCAGCCGGCGCTCGATATCATCAGGACGGTCAACTCGAAGAACGTCAAGTTCCTCTATTGCGCGCCGCATACCTTCTACTTCGGTGATGACACCAAGGCGATGCTCCGGGAAGCAAAGGACGTGCTCGCCCATGTCCATGTCGGCGACACCTTCAATCACAAGGCCTCCTCGGGGCTCCGCTACATCCTCAACCCTCCGGGCACGCAGGCGAGGGTGCATCAGCACCTGAACATCGGCCAGGGCGAGGTGCCTTGGGAAGATTTCTTCAGCACGCTGGCGGAGATCGGGTTCGACGGCATCATGACCGCATGCGTCTTCGCCTGGGAGGACAAGGCCGACCACTCCGGCAAGTTCATGCGCGCCGAAATGCAGCGCTTTGTCGACAAATACTGGACCGCGAAATAACGCGCGATGCCCCTCCAGCGGTTCGCGATGCAGCCAGGAGATTGACGCGAGCGACCGCGACCGGGGGTTCTGCCCGGAACGCTTAAACATCACAGACATCATTCTTGGAAGGACAGAAGATGATCAACGGAGAAAGATCCATCGAGCGCCCCCTGCGCTGGGGCATGGTCGGCGGCGGCCGTACCGGGCAGGTGGGCTACAAGCATAGAACCGGCGCCCAGCGGGACGGCACCTACCGGCTCATCTGCGGAGCCTTCGATCTCGACGCCGAGCGCGGACGCGACTTCGGCGCGAAGATCGGCGTCGCTGCGGACAGATGCTATGGCGATTATAAAGAGCTGATCGCCAAGGAGGCCGGGCGTGAGGACGGAGTCGAGGTCGTCTCGATCGCCACGCCGAACTTCACCCACTACGATATCACCAAGGCATGCCTGGAAGCCGGTCTTCACGTGATCTGCGAAAAGCCGCTGTTCTTCACCGTCGCCGAATGCGACGAGGTCGCGAGGCTCGCCGAAGAGAAGGGCCTGATCGTCGGCGTCACCTACGGCTTCACCGGCCATCCGCTGGTTCATCAGATGGCGGCGATGGTCAAGAAGGGCATGCTCGGCGATATAAGAATCGTCGACATGCAATATAGCCACGGCTTCAACGCGGGCGACGATGTCGGCGCCGGCGAAGCGGTGAAATGGCGCACCAATCCCAAGACCGCCGGCCCGACCTTCGTTCTCGGCGATATCGGCACGCACCTCTACTATCTCTCCGAAGTCGTGCTGCCGCATCTCAAGATCGAAAAGCTGCTCTGCGACCGCAAGGCCTTCATTCCGACCCGCGCGCCGCTCGAAGACCATGCGACCGTTCTCATGCATTACGACAACGGCGCCCGCGGCCGTCTCTGGGTGTCGTCGGTCAATGCCGGCAATATGGGTTCGCAGCGCTACCGTTTCGTCGGTTCCAAGGCCTCGATCGAATGGTCCGATGCCCATCCCGACCAGCTGATTTACGAAGTGCAGGGCGAGCCGAACCGCACCCTGCACCACGGCATGCCCTACCTCGAAGAGGAAAGCCTCGCGGCCGACCGCATGGGCGCGCTGCACACCGAAGGCCTCGGCGACAGCTGGGCGAACATCTACCTCTGGATCGCCCAGGCGATCGACGCAAAACGCCGCGGCGACGAGGCCTTCCTCAAGGGCCACCATTATCCCGGCATCGAAGCCGGCACCGAAGGCGTGCGCTGGCTGGAAAACTGCGTCCGCTCGGCAGACGCAGGTTCGGCTTGGGTCGAGTTCAAGTGATCGACTAGAGCATGATGCCGAAAAGTGTGAGCGGTTTTCGGGCGACATCATGCTCTAACCCTTTAATTTAGAACAGGATTCATATTTTAGACGATGCCTAAAATCATCCTGTTCTAGGGGCGCGTCGGATCTCCTCCATCCTCCTCCCAGGCGCGTCCCCGACACCCTTTTTTAGAAAGACAATGACATGAAACTATCGATCTGCACCGACGTGATGGGCGACCTCTCCTTCACGGACATGCTCGACAAATGCGTCAAACTTGGTGTCGAGGGTATCGAGATGACCGGCGGTGGCTGGTCGCGCGGGCCGCACTTCCGTGCCGACGAGCTGCTGGCCGACAGGGGCCTGCTCAAGACCAAGCTGAAGGAAATCGAAGCCCGCGGCCTGGAAATCGCCGCGCTGAATTGCTCGGCAAACCCGCTCGATCCGGGTGACATGGGCAAGCGCCACCGCAAGGAAATGGAAGACACCATCCGGCTCGCCGGCGAAATCGGCGTGAAGACGATCGTCACCATGTCCGGCCTGCCGGAAGCCGCCCCCGGTGACACAGTGCCGAACTGGCTGGTCTACACCAAGAGCTGGCCGAATGAGATGCCTGAGCGCGACCGATATCAGTGGGAAGATCGGGCCTTCCCGCTCTGGCACGGCCTGGTCAAGCTCGCCGATGAAGTCGGCGTCGAAAAATATGCGCTGGAAAACTTCTCGGCCATGCTCGTATGGAACCCCGAGACCCTCTTCCGCCTGCGCAACGAAGTCGGTGCGAAGGTCGGCATGAACCTCGATCCGTCGCATCTGATGTGGATGGGCGCCGACCCGATTGCCTCCGCTCGTGCTCTGGGCGATGCCATCCACCATTGCCATGGCAAGGATACCCGCATCGAGCGGGGCCTCGCCGACGTCAACGGCCTGCTCGAGCTCAAGGACGTAACCGACGTCGCCAACCGCAGCTGGAACTATGTCGCCGTCGGCGCCGGCCATGACCTGCAATGGTGGAAGGAGTTCTTCTCCGTGGTGCGCATGGTCGGCTACAACGATTGGGTCAGCCTCGAGATGGAAGACTTCACCATGTCGACCGAGGCGGGCATCCAATCCTCCATCGATGCGCTGCAGGCAACAATCAGCCGCTGATGGACGGGCGCGGGCGGTGGTTTGCCCGCGCTCCCTTGCATTCGTGCTTTCTTGTGAAGAAGCCGATGATGCCCAACCCGATCACCATGACCGAATTCAATACTATTGCGAGGAAACCGACATGACCAAGACATTGGACGTGATCACGATCGGGCGAGCCGGCGTCGACCTCTATGGGGCACAGGTCGGAGGACGGCTGGAGGATATGGGATCCTTCGAAAAATATATCGGCGGCAGTCCGACCAATATTGCCTGCGGCGCGGCGCGACTGGGCCTCAAGTCGGCACTGATCTCCCGAGTGGGCGATGAGCATATGGGCCGATTCATTCGCGAGGAGCTTGCCCGGCATGGCGTCGATGGCAGGGGCGTCGTGACGGATCCCGAGCGGCTGACGGCACTCGTCATTCTCGGGATCCGGGACGAGGAACGTTTCCCGTTGATATTCTACCGGGAAAACTGCGCCGACATGGCGCTTTGCGAGGCGGATATCGACGAGGCCTTCGTTGCCAGCGCCCGCTCGGTGCTGGTGACGGGAACGCATCTGTCGCATCCGCGCACGGAAGCCGCCGTGCTGAAGGCACTCGGCTTTGCCCGCAAGCATGGGGCCAAGACGGCTCTCGACATCGACTATCGTCCAAACCTTTGGGGGGTGGCCGGCCATGGCGAGGGGGAAAGCCGCTATGTGGCAAGCGGGCAGGTGACCGAAAAGCTCCAGACGACGTTTCATCTGTTCGATCTGATCGTCGGGACCGAGGAAGAATTTCACATCGCCGGCGGGACGACAGATACCGTGGCGGCCCTGCGGGCCGTGCGCGCCGTGACTGCGGCGACGCTCGTCTGCAAGCGCGGCGCCAAGGGGGCGGTCGCATTCGAAGATGCGATACCGGATAATCTGGACGAGGGCATTTCGGGCGAAGGTTTCCCGGTCGAAGTCTTCAACGTTCTCGGCGCCGGAGACGGCTTTTTCGCCGGGCTGCTGAAGGGCTGGCTTGACGGCGAGGATTGGCCGACCGCGCTCAGATACGCCAATGCCTGTGGCGCTTTTGCAGTCTCCCGTCACGGCTGCACGCCGGCATATCCGTCGCTGCAGGAACTGAATTTCTTCCTCGAGCGCGGCATGACGCGCCCCGATCTGCGCAATGATCCCGAGCTGGAGCAGATACATTGGTCGACCAACCGGCATGGCGACTGGTCTGAGATGCGAGTCTTCGCCTTCGATCACCGGATGCAGCTCGAAAGCATGGCGGGCTACACGCCGTCGAAGGGCGGCGCCTTCAAGGAGCTTTGCCTTGAAGCGGCACTCAAGGTGCAGAACGGGCGTTCCGGCTACGGAATCCTCTGCGACGACCGGATCGGCCGGCGCGCGCTCCACGCTGCCTCCGGGACCGGCCTTTGGATCGGCAGACCTTGCGAATGGCCGGGGTCTCGGCCTCTGACCCTGGAGCCGTCGCTTGGTCCCGATTGCGGGGGGCTTTCGGAATGGGCGCGCGAGAACGTCGTCAAGGTGCTCTGCTTCTGCCACCCGGACGACGACGACGCGACCTGGGGCCGGCAACTGGCGGAAGTGCGGCGACTTTACGTGGCGTCGCGGCGCAACAGACTGGAATTCCTGCTCGAGGTCATCCCTTCCAAGGTCGCAAGCATCACCATGGACACAACCGCGACACTGATCCGCCGCTTCTATGCCGAAGGCATTTATCCCGACTGGTGGAAGCTGGAACCGATGGACGAGCCCGAAGCTTGGGCGCAGGTCTGTGCCGCCATCGAGGAAAACGATCGTCATACAAGAGGGATCGTCGTCCTCGGCCTGGATGCGCCGGAGGACGTGCTGAAGGCGAGCTTCGAAGTTGCCGCGCGCTTCCCGCTCGTCAGGGGATTTGCCGTCGGCCGTACAATCTTCGGCTCGGTCGCCCGCGGCTGGTTCGAGGGCTCGATCAATGACGAAGAGGCCGTCGAGGAAATGGCGAAACGATATTCCCGGCTTTGCACGGTCTGGGACGGCGCGCGGGCGCGCGTGCAGGAGGCAGCAGAATGACAACGATACGACAGACAGCCGCGCAGGCCATGATGAAATGGCTCTCGGTCCAGATGACCGAGGATGGCGAGCGCTTCATCGAAGGCGTCTGGGCGATCTTCGGTCACGGCAACGTCGCCGGCATCGGAGAGGCGCTGCATGGGATCGGCGACGTCCTTCCCACATGGCGGGGCCAGAACGAACAGACCATGGCGCATGCGGCGATCGCCTATGCGAAGACACTGAAGCGCCGGCGCGCCCAGGCCGTGACATCGTCGATCGGCCCGGGCGCCACCAATATGATCACGGCCTGCGCACTTGCCCATGTCAACAGATTGCCGGTTCTTTTCATACCCGGCGACGTGTTCGCCAATCGCCGCCCCGAGCCGGTGTTGCAGCAGATCGAGGATATGAATGACGGAACGGTCAGCGCCAATGACTGCTTCCGGCCGGTCTCGGCCTATTTCGACCGGATCGCCCGTCCCGAGCATCTCCTGACTTGCCTGCCCCGCGCCCTGGCCGTCATGACCGATCCCGGCAGCTGCGGCCCCGTTACGCTCGCCTTCTGCCAGGATGTGCAAGCAGAGCACTACGACTACCCGGAAGCCTTTTTCGAACCGAAGGCGTGGCGCATCCGCCGTCCCGAACCGGATCCGCGCGAGGTCGCAGATCTTGCCGATGCGCTCCGGGCTGCGCGCAAGCCAGTCATCATTTCCGGTGGCGGCGTCATCTATTCGCAGGCCGAGGCCGAACTCGCCGCATTCGCGGAGAAGCACCATATCCCGTTTGTCGAAACGCAAGCCGGGAAGGGCGCCAACAGCTGGGAGCACCCGCTGAATTTCGGGTCGCCGGGTGTGACCGGATCGGCGTCGGCCAATGCGCTTTGCGCGGAGGCGGACCTCGTGCTCGGCATCGGCACGCGCTTCCAGGATTTCACCACAGGCAGCTGGGCTCTCTTCCGCAATCCCTCGCGCCGGCTCGCTTCGATCAACCTTGCCGGATATGATGCAACCAAGCATTCGGCATTGCCCTGCGTCGGCGATGCCAGGGTCACGCTGGCGCGCCTGTCCGCCGCGCTCGAGGCGTATCGTGGGCCTGGCATCGACGCCGGGAGCAGGACCGACTGGCACCAAACGGTCGAGCGCGTGACGGCGGCGCCGGAAGCGGACGGGCCTGGAAACCTGCCCACCGATGCGCAGGTCATCGGCGCCGTGCAGCGGGTGGCGACGGAAAAATCCGTGGTCATGTGCGCGGCCGGCACCATGCCGGGCGCATTGCAGGTGCTGTGGCAATCGGCCAAGGGCGGATACCACATGGAATATGGTTTCTCCTGCATGGGGTACGAAGTGGCGGGCGCCATGGGCATCAAGCTCGCCCGCCCCGACAAGGAGGTCATCTGCTTCGTCGGCGACGGCTCCTACATGATGGCCAATTCGGAACTCGCAACCGCCGTCATGCGGCGGGTGCCGTTCACCGTCGTGTTGACCGACAACCGCGGTTACGGCTGCATCAACCGCCTCCAGATCGAGTGCGGCGGCGCCGAGTTCAACAACATGTACAAGGACTGCAATGTCGCCGTGCAGCCCGAGATCGACTTTGTCGCGCATGCCGCCTCGATGGGCGCCCATGCCGAGAAGATAGGGTCCATCGCCGAGCTTGAGGCACGCATTGTCGCCGCGCGGGAACGGAACATTCCGAGCATTCTGGTGATCGACACCGATGCGGTTCCCGGAACCGACGCAGGCGGCCATTGGTGGGACGTTGCCGTTCCGCAGGTCGGCGGGCCGGAGCGGCTCGGGCAGGCTCGCGCGCGTTACAACGAGAATGCTCACAATCAACGTGCGTTTGACTGAAGGACAGGTGCTCCCCGCGGGCGTCTGCGGACGCCCGCGCTCAAAGATCAGTCTGGACACTATTATGGACACGTGTTCTATAAAATGGACAGAATTGACGGGAGCACGCCATGCATCTTTCCATGTGGACTTACCCTTGGGATATCCAGGATCAAGGGCTCGGCGCGTTTGCCGCCGAGCTTACCGGCCGGGCGGGCCTGACGACGGTCAGCCTGGCGACCTCCTATCATGCCGGCCGGTTCCTGCAACCGCGGAGCCCGCAGCAGAAGGCCTATTTCCCTGAAGACGGGACGGTCTACTTCCAGCCGGACGAGAGCCTGTGGCAGGACAAGCTGATCCGGCCGCTGATGGCTGGGAATGTCACTGAGCGCGGTGACATGCTGGAAGCGCTCGTCAAGGAGCGCGAGGCGACGGGTCTCAAGGTCTCCTGCTGGACGGTCTGCCTTCACAATAGCCGTCTCGGCATGCTGCATCCCGATCACGTGACGCGGAATGCCTTCGGCAATGCCAATTATTACAATCTTTGCCCTTCCAGCCCGGCGGCGCGGGATTATGCCGTCACCCTTGTGCGCGACATCACGACGAACTACCGGCCCGACATGGTGGAACTCGAGAGCCCGAACTTCATGGGATTCGCGCATGAATATCATCACGAAAAAGACGGCGTCGGCCTGAACGCCGAAGACGATTTCCTGCTGTCGCTCTGCTTCTGCGACCATTGCACGGCGCGCGCCGAGAAGGCCGGTGTGCCGGTCGAAGGTGCGCGCCGGTCGGTCGCGCGCTTCATCGCCGAACTTTGTGAACGAGCTGTCCCGGAACGGCAATTCCCGGATTTCCCGGCAGCCGGTATCGATGCCTTTCGCGACCAGCCTGATCTGCATGCCTATCTCACCTGGCGCAGCGAACCGGTGACCAGCCTGATCGGTGAGATCAAGGCGGCAGCCGATCCGGCAACCCGCATCGTGCTCATCGACCTGAAGGACGGCTGGCTCGGCGGCGTCGATCTTGCCGCCGCCGGCAAGCTCTGCGACGGGGCGATCCTCTGCTGCTACGACATGGAGCCGGATGCCGTCGGCGATGTCATCCGGACGGGCCGGGCGGCAATCGGACCGGGCAAGTTCCTCGGGGTGGGCCTGCGCGTCTTCTATCCCGAGGTCAGCGGGCCGGCGATCCTGGCCGCACGCGCCAAGGCCGCCGTCGATGCCGGCGCTGACGGTGTGAACTTCTACAATTATGGCCTCATACCGGCAAAGCGCCTCGACTGGGTCAAGGCAGCAGTCGACGCAATCACTTGAACAGATCAGCGTCCCTCAGGATGCGATGGGTTCGGCGACCTGGATCAGGCAGTCGCCGGCCTGGCTGTCGCAGTGCAGCCTGTGGGAAATGACAATACCGCTCTCGGCAAAGCGCAGCTCTTCCTCCGGCTGCTCCAGGCGTTCCAGATCATGATACCATCCGGCAAGCTCGCCGGCGGAAACGGTGGCGCCGAGGGCCACGGCCGGCTCGAACCAGCCTCTGCGGTTCGCATAGATGCCCTGGCTGTGCCGGGATAGTGACAGCAGCTGCAACGGCCCGGGCTCGGTGAGCGGCACACGCGACAGGACCGGACGCTCAACGATGCCGAGTGCGACGAGCAGCCGGTCGATCGCCGCCGCCGTGAAGGCCATTGTCTCAGGCGTCACGGTGCCGCCGCCGCCGAACTCGCCGGAAAGACCGACGGTCCCGGCCCTTGCCGCAGCCCCCATCGATGTCGGCGCCGTTGGCCCGTTGTCGGCGATGAAGGCATGCGCCGCCCCCATGGCGCGCATCAGCGAAACGGACCGTTCGAAGCGGGCGGTATCGGCCTGCCGCTCAATCAGCGTGCAGGGCAGGTGGGCCATGGAGGTGCCGCCCGAATGCAGGTCGAGCACGACGTCATGGCGAGGAAAGAGCTCGTGTTCGAGGAAGTGCGCGAGGCGCGCCGTCGGCGACCCGTTGGGATCGCCGGGAAACGCGCGATTGAGGTTGCCGCCGTCGAAGGGCGAGCAGCGCTTGGCCGCCATCGCCGCCGGCAGGTTCGCCATCGGCAGGATGGTGACGGCTCCGCGGATTTCGGCGACATCAAGCAGCCGCATCAGCCGGCCGAGCTGGAGTTCGCCCTCATACTCGTCGCCATGGTTGCCGGCCATCAGCAGCAAAGACGGCCCCTCGCCATTTTTCAGGCGAAGGATCGGAATGCGGATCTGATAATAGGGCGACCGGTCTATCGAATAGGGAATGGCGAGGTGGCCGGCCTGCCGGCCCTCGCGCGAAAAGTCGATCGGATTGACGAGACCGCTATGCATGATGTCTCCAGTGCGGGCAGTTGCAATGCCGTCAAAGGGCGGCGATCGCGGTCATTTCGACACGCAGATCGGGATCGGCAAGACGAGCTTCGGTGCAGGCGCGGGCCGGCGGGTTTTCGATGTCGATCCAGCTGTCATAGACGCTGTTCATCGCCTCGAAATCAACGATCGCCGGCAGGAAGACATTGACGGCGATGAGGCGCGAGCGATCGATACCGGCTTCTTTTAAAAGGGCGTCGATCTTGCCGAGCACGTCGCGGGTCTGATCCTCGATGCCCGCCTTGCGATTTTCCGCGACCTGGCCGGCAATATAGACGAGGCCGCCGTAGCTGACGGCTTGGCTCATACGCGAACCTTTCTGATAACGCTGGATCATAAGCGGGTTTTCCTTTTCTTGCTTTTGGAGGGAGAGGTCAGCCGAAGCTGGTCAGATAGGCTGTTGTCACCGAATGGTCCGGATCGAGGCCGTAAAGGATGGCATGCCGGTCGAGGCAGGTGCAGGGATGCGAGATGCCGTACTCGATAACGTCGCCCACCATGACGTCGCTGCCATCGGCAAGGGCCACGAACGCGTGCTGATCGTTGAGGCGAAAGACGTCGGCGCCCATGAGATCGGCGAGATACACCCCATTGCGATAGAGCGCCAGCGGCCGCGGCAGGCCTTGGTCCATCGCCACGTCGCGCATGCCCATGCCGCAGATCGCCAGCCGCGGCTCCGGCCGGGAGAGGACCTCAGCCCAGACCCGCAGCGCCGGACGGAAACCTGCGGCCGCCGAAACCATCTCGCCGCCGATGCGGAAGCCGCCGCGCGCATCGAGGCCGGCAAGGCCGCGCTCGTAGATGCCGTGATCGTGGAAGAAGATCGCGCCGCTGCGCAGCACCAGCCGGCAGGCGGGATCGGCCGCAACGGCGGCTGAAAGCCTGGCAATCACAAGGTCGAAAAACACCGAGCCGCCGGCCGTGACCAGGAGCGGCCGCTCGTCGCCGATGCGGGCGCGCACCTTCGGCAGGAAATCGGATGTCACCGCCATCAGCGCGTCGATGCGACGCATCGTCTCTTCCGCATCGGCGGTTGCGGCCGCACCCTCATAGGCGGCGATGCCGGTCAGCCGGAAGGCCGGCGTCTCCACGGCAAGGATCGCCTCCAGAATTGCCTCGGCGGCGTCGACGCCGCGGGCACCGGCGCGGCCGGCGCCGAACTCCACCAGCAGGCCGAGGGGCGGTAGATCGGCACGCTCATGCCATGCGGAACGAAGAGCCTCGACCAGCGCCGTCGAATCCACGAAGATATCGAGTTCCGCACCGGGATAATGGGCAAGCAGGGCCGCAAGCCGGCGGGCAGCGGCCACCCCGCCGATCTCGTTGGCGAGGATCAGCCGGCGTTGTCCCGCCTTGAGCAGGACAGCGGCCTGGCGGATGTCGGCGACCGTCGTGCCCCAGGCGCCTGCCGCCAGAAGTGCCTCCGCCAGCGCCGTCGACATCGGTGTCTTGGCGTGCGGCGCGATATCGGCGCCGTGGCTCTTCACATAGGCCATCATCAGTTCGATATTGCCGGTGAAAGCCTGCCGGTCGAGAGAGATCAGCGGCAGGGCCATCCTGCCGTCATAGGGTTTCCATCCCTGCTTGCCGATGGCATCAAGCGGCAGCGGCGGATTGCCCGGCGGAAAGCCGCGCACCCGCTCGTCGATCAGCATGTTTTCCGTCGTGGTATGAAGGTCAGACATGGCAGCCACTCCTGATCTCGGCCGGATCGGCGATGCCGAGGCGATAGGTGTCATTGGCGGTGGCAAAGAACAAAGCACGCTGCTCGTCGTAAGAGAGCTTTGAGGCGACCGTGCGGAAAACCTGGTAGACCTCGTCAAAAGAGGCACGCAGGCCCGCAACCGGAAAGTCGCTCGCGAACATGGCGCGCGCCGGACCAAAACAATCGAGGCAATGCTCGATCACCGGCTGCAAGCTTTCGAGCGTCCACGCATTGTCGTAGGCGACGAGGTCGGAAATCTTCAGGCGCAAATTCGGCTCGCTGCCGAGCGCCCGCAGGCCGCGGCGCCAGAGCGCCATGCCGTCCGCCGTCCGGTCGGCCGGGCTGCCGCCATGGTTGAGCACAAAAAGCGTTTGCGGAAAAGCGCGCACCAGTTCGAGCGCCTCACTCATCTGCCAGGGATAGAGCATCAGGTCGAAGACCAGTCCGAGCCGCGTGGCATGGGCAAGCCCCGCCCGCCAGGCGGGATCGCCCATACGGTTCGGGCGCGGCGCAAAACTCTTCGCCGCGTCCGGATGCCAGCTCAAAATATCACGGATGCCGACGACATTCGGGTTCGCCGCCTCCGCCTCGAGCAGGCGCATGGCGTCCGGCCCGTCGAGGGGCACGCGCGCGATATAACGATGCGCCACACCGGAGCTGCGGTCGAGGCCATCCAGCCAGCGGCTCTCTTCCAGCGGGTAGGCAACGGACCAGCCAGCTTCCACATGCACGGTTGCAATCACGTTCTGGCGGGCAGCATCGGCACGATAATCGTCGATGCCATAGTCGCGCAGGATCGGTGCGAGGCTTCCGAAAACCATCTCTTCGCCGGAAGCTCGGGCCTTCTGCAGCCAGGGATGGCGTTGCAGGCTGAGGTCCCAGAGGTGGTGATGCGGGTCGATCACCGGCCCGTCGTAGCGCTCCGTCATCTGCGCGCCTCGCGGCCGGAAACCAGCAAAAGAGCAAGGATCAGCGTGCCGAACATGATCGACCGCCAGCCGGGCGAGGCATTGACGACAGTAATCAGCGCCGTCGTCGTGACGAGCAGGATTGCCCCCGGAATGGTCCCGGCATAGGTGCCGCGGCCGCCGAGGATGGAGGTGCCGCCGAGCACGACGGCGGCGATCGAGGTCAGCAGATAGGGGTCGCCGATGCCGACATAACCTTGCCGGTTCATGCCGAGCACGAGAATGCCCGCAAGCCCTGCGAAAAAGCCCGACAGAGTGTGGACGATCAGCGTGTTGCGCGTGACGCTGACGCCGGAAAGCCGGGCCGCCAGCGGGTTTGCCCCAAGCGCCAGGAAACGCGCGCCGATCGGCATGCGGTGGACGAGCAGCAGGACGACGATCGAGACGACGAGCCACAGAATGATGCCCGAGGGAATGCCGAGCGGCCGCGCCTGCCCGAGCAGAATGACCGCCGGGTTGCTGACGGTAACCGCGCTGCCGCCGGCGACGATGACGAGCAGGCCCTGCAGGAAGGTCGCCATGGCAAGCGTCATGATGATCGGCGGCACGCGAAGATAGGCAGCACCGGCGCCGTTCATCAGGCCGATGCCGGTGGCGATGGCAAGGGCCGCCGCGATGCCGGCGAGACCAGTCGGATCCCAGGCGGGCGAGATCAGCGGCAGCAGGATCGCCGTGACGGTGATGACCGCGCCGACGGAAAGATCGATGCCGCCCATCAGGATGACGAGCGTCTGCCCGGCAGCGGCAATACCAATCACAGCAGCGAGTTCGAGGAGATAGCGCAGGTGGCCATAGGCGCCGAAACCGCGCAGCGAGCCGCTGGCGACGATCCAAACGAGCGCGACCAGAAGGAAGGTCAGCAGCGGCGGATTGCGGACCGCGGATCTGATGATGTTCATCGTCTTGCCCTCCATTGCCCAAGAAGTTCCGGCACGGCGACTGCGCCGACGATGATCAACCCTTGAGCGACATATTGCGCGACCGGCGGGAAGCCCAGGAAGAACATGACGTTGATCATCACCGAGAGCAGCAGGCTGCCGCAGATCGCGCCGCGCATGGTGCCCTTACCGCCGAGGAAACCCACGCCGCCGAGCACGGCGGCGGCGATCGAGTTCAGCGTGAAGGGCGTGCCGATAACAGGATCACCCGAGCCGGTCTGCGCGGCGACGAAGAGACCGGTCAGGGCGGCGAGAAGACCCGACAGCGCGAAGGCGACAACCTTCACCCGTTCGACCGGGACGCCCGAGCGGAACGCACCGACCGGATTGTCGCCGGCCGCGTAGATGCCAAGGCCGAGCGGCGTTGCAAGAAAGGCCTTCCAGAGTACGAGGATCACGACGAGCAGCAGGAAGGCGACGGGCGTGTGGCCGGCCAGCGTCGTCGACAGCCAATCGGGAATGAACCCGCCCGGCCGCGGCAGCAGGATGAGCGCGACCCCGCCGATGATAAAGGAGCCGGCAAGCGTGACAATGATTGCAGGCAGCCTCAGATAGGTGACGATGACGCCGATGGCGGCGCCGATCGAAAGACCGGCGAGAGAGACCGCAAGAATGCCGCCCGGCACGCCGAGCGCCCCTTCCATCGTCGTCGCGGCAATCACGGCTCCAAGGCTGACGAGCGGGCCGATCGCCAGCGTGATGCCGCCGTTCAGCATGAGCAAAGCCTGTGCCATGGTGACGAGCGCCAGCGGGAACCAGTTCTGCGTGAACTTGGAGAAGCCGCCGATCGAAAGGATGCCGGGAAAGAGCAGCGCATAGAGGATGAGAAAGGCAGCGACGACCAGATAGAGCCCGGCAAGGCCGCGGTTGCGGCGGAGCTGGATCGAGCCGTAGAGCCGGGATGACGAACTTGTGCTCATGCCGCCTCTCCCCGCGTCGTGGTGGTGATGCCCATTGCTGCGCCGACGATCGCTCCTTCGCTGACTTCATCCTGTGACAGCGCCGCGGCGACGCGGCCCTCGCGCAGAACCACGACGCGGTCGCAGAGATGCACCAGCTCCGGCGTATCGGAACTGGCCAGAATGACGAGCCGCCCCTCGGCGGCGAAAGCGCGGAGCATGAGGTAGATTTCCCGCTTGGTCTCGATGTCGACACCGCGGGTCGGATCGTTGAGGAGCAGAACGGAGGGATCGAGCGGCAGCCATTTGGCGAGCGCCACCTTCTGCTGGTTGCCGCCGGAAAGCGCCTGCACCGCGCGGGCCGTGTCGCCCTTGATCGTCAGCCGGCGCGCGAGATCGGCGACCAGGCCGTTTTCCGCCGGCCGGTCGCGCAGCCCCTTGCGGGCGAGCCGTCCGAGCGAGGGCAGGATGAGATTGGAGGCAATGGAATGCGGCAGCACCAGCCCCTCGTGCTTGCGGTCGGCCGGGACATAGACGATGCCCGCCACATTCGCCTCGCCGACATCAGCGGGCAGGGCGGGTTTACCGGATACCTCCGCCCGAGCGGCCGAGGCTGGAATCGCGCCGTAGAGGCCAAGCAGCAGGTCTTCCTGCCCTTGTCCCACGAGCCCGCCAATGCCGACGATCTCGCCGGCGCGGGCGGAGAAGCCGACGTCACGCACCATGCCGGCGGAAAAACCTTCGACGCTGATGCGCATCGCGCCGGGTGCTGCGGCCAGGCGCGGCGGGAACAGGTCGCCGGTCTCACGGCCGACCATCAGGCGCACCAGCCCTTCGCCGTCGATGCCGGACAGCGACTGGTCGGCGGTGACCAGGCCGTCCTTCAGCACGGTGACGTGCGAGCAGAGCGCCTGCACCTCATTGAGGCGGTGGGAAATATAGAGAAGTGCCGTGCCGCGGTCCTTGAGCGTCTCGATCAGGCGGGCAAGAATGCCGGCTTCGTGCGCGGAGAGCGATGAGGTCGGCTCGTCTAGAATGAGCACACGCGGGTTGCGGAACAACGCCTTGGCGATCTCCACCATCTGACAGCGGCCAAGCGCGAGGTCGGCGACCGGCATGTCGAGCGGCTCGGTGAGCCCCACCATATCGCAGACGTCTGACACGCCGCGATGAAGCGCTTTGTAATCGATGAGACCGAACCGGCGCGGAAAGGCGCCGAGCCCGATGTTTTCGGCAATCGACAGACTGGCCGTGAGGCTCAGCTCCTGCTGAACGACGGCGATACCCGCACCGCGCGCAGCCGCCGGGCTGAAGCGCTCGACCGGCTTGCCGTCGACGAGGATGGAACCGCCGTCCGGCTGGAGAGCGCCGGACAGGAGGTTGATCAACGTGGACTTGCCGGCGCCGTTTTCGCCGAGCAGGGCGTGAACCCTGCCCGGCAGAAGGGCGATATCAACGCCCTTCAAAACGGGATTGCCGAAAAATCCCCTGAACACCTGCCGGGCTTCCAGCAGGGGTCTTTCTTCCGTCATGACGGCTTTCCTCAACGCGGGGATTACTTGGTGGCAAGCAGCTTGTCGAAGAGCGCCTTGTCGTAGTCCGAGTAGATATAGCCGTCAGCCGGGAACTTGTCGGCGCGGGCGAGATAGCTGCCGATCGTGCTGTCGTCGATGACAGGCAGCGGCACTTTGACGAAGGCCGGAACGTCCTTGCCTTCCAGCGCCTGCACGGCGGTGTAAACGGAAAGCGCGCCGAGCCAGTTGGGCTGCATGGTCGCCCAGCCCTTCAGTCCCTTCTCCTTCCAGAGTTCCAGGAACTGCCTGGCGTTTTCGCCTGTCGTCGGCACCTGGTCGCGGTCCTGGCGCTCGAAGGCCAGCACCGAGCCGGCCGATAGTGCCCCGCCGAGCGACAGCACGCCGTCGATTTCGGGGTTGGCGAAGAGCAGGCTGGTCATCGCTTCCTGTGCCGGGGCGACGTTATATTCCGTGTTCGTCTCGGTGATCACCTGGAGACCGGGATTGGCGTCGAGGACCGGCTGGGCGCCCTTGCGGCGGTCATCGCTCACCGAAATGCCGGCCGGGCCGTTCATGATGATGATCTTGCCCTTGCCGCCGAGCTGGCTGACCATCCACTTGGCAGCGGTCGCGCCCCATTCGTTGGAATCGGTGTTGATCTTCGCCGTCACCTTGTCGGTGTTAACAAGGCTGTCGAAGTTCACGACGGCGATGCCCTTGTCGCAGGCATCTGAAATGACGCGGTCGAGCGCGTTGGAGGAACCGGCGATCACGACGATGGCGTCGACATTGGCGTCGATCATCGACTGGATATGCTGGATCTGCGTCTGGGCGTTGCCCTGCGCGTCCGCGATCATCAGGTCCTTCACCAGGCCCGCCTTCTTCAGCTCCTCCACTTCAGCCGTGATGGTGCCTTCGGTCTGCTTCATCCAGGTCGGCACCGAATAGATGTTCGCCCAGCCAATCGTATAGGGCGCCTTCCTGTCACCCTTGATGCAATTGGCGGCGGCCGAGGCCGTACCGGCCGAAAAGACGAGGAGTGCCGCAGCTGCGGCAGCGCCCGCAAGAAGGCGGCGGCGCAGCGAAGCGGAAATGCCGTTTTCAAGATTCTTCATGTCGATCCCCTTTTTTGTGTGCGGCAGCGTTGACGGCTTGCCATCAATGTCCAATATATCGTACATGTGATCTATATACCGGACGAGGTGATCTTATGCCGATTTTTTTGCCTCGCAAGAGGGGTGCAAAAATTTCATTCGCGACGAATGACGGGATCGATTGACAGATGCGGCAGACGGCTTGAAAAGCTTGGCCGGACAAAAAGGGATCGATAGCAATGGATGCAGTTCAGGACGAAGCAGCCGGCAAACGCGCCCGAGGGCTCGACCGCGCTTTCGAGATCCTCGATTTCCTGCGCCAGAAACGGCAGGCCCTGAAGCCGAATGAAATCGCCGCGCAGATCGGTGCGCCGCGCTCATCGGTTTACGAGCTCGTCAACCTGCTGCTGCAGAATGGCATCCTGGAATTCACCGGCGGCGAGGGGCGTGTCTATCTCGGCCGCAAACTGTATTTCCTCGGCGCAGCCTATGAGAACCATTTCGACTTCACCCGCGAATGCGAGGCGGCGCTGGAACAGCTTGCCGACGAGACGCGGGAAACGGCGCAGTTCTGCATGCTGGATGGAAACAGATACACCGTCGTCCGCATGCGCGAAGGCGCGCGCCCCTTCCGCATTTCGACGGATGTTGGGCAGTCGGTGCCGATCCCGTGGACGGCGTCGGGCCGCCTGCTCGTCGCACACCTGTCAGATCAGGACATCCTGAGCTTCATTCCGCCGCAGGATTTTCGCCTACCGAACGGCGAATGGCTCGAGCCGCAAACCTTCATCGCCGAGGTACGTCAGGCCGAGCGTGAAGGTCTCTTCACCTTCAACAGCATCGTCGACAGCTTCACCCACTGTTTTGCCGTACCGGTGCGGGGCGAGGAAGGCCATGCAGCCGCAACGCTCTGCCTCGTCACGCCACGCGACGATGGCATCGCCAACCGCGACCGCTACCTCGACTGCCTGAAAAAGGCCGCCGCCGGCCTCGACCACGCTCCGACCCGGCCAAAACGAGGCTGATGCCTGAGCACATGGAGGCATTGATCTCAGGTGGCACGGACGTTCGTGCGCAAACCGCCATTCCGTTGCATGCTCGTCAAGCCGGATCCTGCTCGCTCCGGCGGTGCTGCAGGCGGGCATAGGACGCTAAGAAGACCTATTCCTATTTGTCGTCTCAGCCGGGCTCTTCGCCACGCCCGCAGATCCCACCTGCCGGTCCGCGCCCGCATACCCCCGGGGTGGTCGCCCCGACCGTTGATTTCCGATTTCACGCCAAACCGAGAAATCTATTCACCCTTCCTCCGAAACTATGAAATTCAGTTTCTCTATAAATTCTATGGAGAACGTATTTTAGCAACCCAACAGCCAATTTAATACTTGGCCCTGGGGAAGACCGGGCTGTTGACGGAAACCGGAGAGGACGCGAAATGACACGGAAAATCAGGCTTGGGGCATTTCTTCCCGGTGGCGGACAGCATGTTGCGTCATGGCGGCATCCCGACCAGCCGGCCGACGGCGCGACCAGTTTCGAGTTTCACAAACGTCTTGCCCTCACAGCTGAGCGTGGCCTCTTCGATGCTTATTTCCTCGCCGACGGGCTGGCTGTCGGTTTCGGCGGTGCGCGCGAAGGCGGCAACGCCCGCGTGGCCGGCTTCGAACCCGTGACGTTGTTCTCGGCCCTTGCGCCCTTCACCACCCATCTCGGCTTTATCGCCACATCCTCGACCACCTACGAAGAGCCTTACACGACCGCCCGCAAGTTCGCCTCGCTGGATCTGATCTCGGAGGGCCGTGCCGGCTGGAATGTCGTCACCACGACGGGCGACCTGACGGCGCAGAACTTCAACCGCGATACGCAGCTTCCGCATGCAGACCGATATCGCCGCGCCGCCGAGCACGTCGATGTTGTCCGCAAACTCTGGGAAAGCTTCGAGGACGACGCGTTCATTCGGGACAAGCAATCCGGCGTGTTCTTCGATCCGGCGAAACTGCACGACACCGATCATCGCGGCGAACACTTCAGCGTGCGCGGTCCGCTCAACGTCTCCCGATCGCCGCAGGGGCATCCCGTCATCGTCCAGGCCGGGCAATCCGAAGATGGACGCGGGCTCGCCGCAGCAACGGCCGAAGTCATCTTCACCGCCCATCAGCATATCGAAACCGCCCAGGAGTTCTATCGAGATATCAAGGCACGCGCCCGCGCTCTCGGCCGAAACCCCGATCATATCCTCGTCATGCCCGGCGTATCCGCTTTCGTCGGCAGGACCGAGGCGGAGGCGCGCGAGAAATACGACCGTCTGACGTCGCTCATCGTCGAAGAGGACGGGATCGGCCTCCTCAATGGCCTGACCGGCGGCACGCTCGACCTGCACGGCTATGACCTCGACGGGCCTCTGCCACCGGCGCCGCCGACGGAGGGCATGAAGAGCCGCCAGGCCCTCATCCGCCAGATCGCCGACGAAAACAGTTTCACCATCCGCCAGCTCTATCAGTGGATCGCCTCCGCCCGCGGTCACTACACCATCGTCGGAACGCCCGAACAGATCGCCGATACGCTGCAGAAATGGTTCGAGAACGAAGCTGCCGACGGCTTCAACATTCTGCCGCCCTGGCTGCCGACGGCGCTCGACGATTTCGTCGATCTGGTCATTCCGGAACTGCAGCGCCGCGGCCTGTTCCGGACGGCCTATGAGGGCAAGACGCTTCGGGAAAACCTCGGCCTGCCTTTCCCGACCAATCGGTGGGCTGCAGGACAAGCAGCTCTCCAGGCAGCAGAGTGAGGAGCGGTCGATGTCCTATGAAATCAACCAGGTTCTTCCGAGAAGCTTCGGCCGCCTGAAAAGCAGCGAAAGCAATATATCCACTCTCGCCTCGCATCTGCGCGGGGTGCTCGCATCGCTTTTGCCGCGCTACGGCCTTCTCATCGGCTTCCTCGTGTTCTGGCAGGTGTCGAGCACCAGGGGCTGGGTCAATCCCGCTATCTTCCCGCCCCTGGACGTGATCCTGTCCGCTCTTTGGACCAATCTTGCCAACGGCGCGCTGCTCGATGATATCGCCATCAGCCTGCAGCGATCCGGAACCGCTTTCGCCTTTGCCGTGGTGATCGGCATTCCGCTTGGCCTGTTCATGGGCCAGGTTCGTGCAGTCGAACAGGCGCTCGATCCGATCCTGCAGCTCTTCCGCCAGACCTCGGCGCTGGCGCTCTACCCGGTCTTCATCCTGCTGCTTGGCCTCGGCGAAACATCGAAGATCTTCGTGATCTTCTGGGCGACACTGTTTCCGGTGCTGCTCGCCACGATCGGCGGCGTCAAGGAAGTGGACAAGAAGCTCATCGAGATGGCGCGGACCTATGGCGCCGGACCGCTGACCATCTTCCGCCGCGTCATCCTGCCGGCGTCGGTACCGGCGATCTTCGTCGGCCTGCGTCTTTCGGCGACGACTGCGCTTCTGCTGTTGATTGCAGCCGAGATGATCGGCGCCAACAAGGGCATCGGCTTCCAGGTGATGAATGCCCAGTACAATTTCCAGATCCCGCTGATGTTTGCGGCGATCCTTCTGCTCGCCTTCCTCGGGCTTGCCGCCAATGCCTTGCTCGTTCTCTTGCAGCGCCGTCTCTGCCGCTGGTCTCAGCCGAGCCGCTGACCTGCTTTCCCGATTTCCTCTTCCGAAAGGTCCCACCAGATGACATTCCATCCCCGCCACCTTCTCCTGCCGGCAGTGATCGCTCTCGGCCTAACCTCACCCGCCGCGGCGGCCGATACGGTGAAGCTGCGCTATCTCGCCAGCCAGGGTGGTCTTGCCGCCCATGAACTCGCTGCCGAACTCGGCTATTTCGACGGAACGGGCATCACGCTCGAAAATGTCGGCTACGCCCAGGGCGGCCCAGCCTCCTTGATCGCTCTGGCATCGGGTGATGTCGAGATCGGCAGCGCCGCAACTTCCGCCGTCCTGAATTCGATCATCGGCGGCAATGATTTCGTCGCCGCCTATCCCTCGAACGGCATCAATAGCGAGGTGCAGTCGACCTTCTACGTGCTGGAGGACAGCCCGATCAAGAGTATCAAGGACATTGCCGGCAAGAGCATCGCGGTCAATACACTCGGCGCGCATCTCGACTACACCATCCGCGAAGCCTTGCATTCCGTCGGCCTGCCGGCGGACGCAGCCAATCAGCTTGTCGTTCCCGGGCCGCAGCTCGAGCAGGTGCTGCGCTCCAAGCAGGTCGATATTGCCGCCTTCGGCTACTGGCAGACGACCTTCGAGGGAGCTGCGCTGAAGAATGGCGGCCTGCGTCCGATTTTCGACGATACCGACGTGCTTGGAGACATCGCCGGGGGCTTCGTGGTCTTGCGCCGTGATTTCGCTCGCGAGCATCCTGAAGCTGCAAAGATATTCGTCGAGCAGTCGGCTCGCGCGCTCGATTACGCCCGCGAGCATCCGGAGGAAACCAAGAAGATCCTCGCCAAGGCGCTCAGCGAGCGTGGTGAGAACGCTGATATCGCACAATACTTTCGAGGCTATGGGGTACGTGCCGGCGGCCTGCCGGTCGAGCGCGACATCCAGTTCTGGATCGACGTCTTGGTTCGCGAAGGCAAGCTGAAGGAAGGCCAGCTGGCCGCCAAGGACATCCTCTTGACCGTCGACGCCAAGCCGGCAAGCAACTGAGGAATGATGATGAGCATCGCTGAGGACACGCGTCGCGGAGAGGTGACGATCCGTCACCTCTCCAAATCCTACAGGTTGAACGGGACACCTCTACAGGTTCTCAGGGATATCAACCTCCACGTCCGCTCCGGCGAAAGCCTCGCCATCGTCGGCGCCAGCGGCTCGGGCAAGACGACCCTGCTGCGAGTTCTGGCAGGTCTTGAGGATTCCGACACGGGAGAGGTTCTCGTCGATGGCAAGGCGGTGCGAGGCGTCGGCACAGAGCGCGCCGTCATCTTTCAGGAACCGCGCCTTCTGCCCTGGCTGACCGTGCTCGACAATGTCTCCTTCGGGCTGGAAACTAGCGGCCTGTCGCGTGAGCAGGCGAGGGGGCGGGCGCGCCATTATGTCAAGCTCGTCGGCCTGCAGCAGTTCGAGGCTGCCTATCCCCGGCAGCTGTCGGGCGGCATGGCCCAGCGCGTCGGCATCGCCCGGGCTCTGGCCGTCCAGCCCGAGATCCTGCTGCTCGACGAACCGCTCGGCGCGCTCGACGCGATGACCAAGATCGGCATGCAGCAGGAACTCGCACGGATCTGGCGCGATGAGGATGTGACGACCATTCTCGTTACCCATGATCTCGAGGAGGCGATCTACCTGGCCGACCGGATCCTGATCCTGCCACGGGAAAAGAGCGGCGAGCCGCGTCTGATCGAAATCGATCTGCCCCGTCCTCGCGACCGCAGCGCACCGGAATTCGTTCGACACCGCGAAGAGTTGCTGAACCTGTTCGGACTGCACTGAAGTCTTCAAGCGTCAGCGCGCGCCGCATAAGACCTGATCCATGCGGCGCGCGGCAGTAGCAGTAGCGATGCGGAGGACGCCCGCGGACCGCTACCGCGACTTGCTCTTCGAGCCAGCGGTGAGATACGGGCGCCGATCCAGTTCCGCCGACCTGTAGGAACTGCGCAGCCGCAGCAGATCCTTGCGGGCGATCAGGCCGCACAATTTCCCTGAGGTCGGATCGACGATCGGAATGCGTCCGTCGCCGGTCGACAGCATCAGATCGGCGATGAACGCGACCGTATCATCGGGATGCCCCACCGGAACGGAATCATCCGTCACGTTTTCCGCAAGCGTCTGACTGGCGAGGTCCGGATTCCCCTGCCAGAGCAAAGCGTCGGCTCTCGATACGACGCCGGCTAGCCTGCCTGCTGCATCGACCACCGGATAGATCCGGTGCGTTTTCTGCTGCGAGGCGAAGAAATCGCACGCCTCTCCCACCGTCATGGCGACGGGAAGCGTGTCGACATAGCTGATCATGATCTCCCTTGCGCGCGACAGTTCGAACGGGTCGACGCCATATTCGCGGGTGATGTGCTGACCGCGGCGGGCAATCTTCTCGGTGAGGATCGAGCGGCGCAGCAGAAGGACGGTGACGGCATAGGCGACCACCGTGGCGGCGAGCAGCGGAACGAGCGTGCTGACGTCGCCGGTGATCTCCATCGCGAAGAAGGTTCCGGTCAGCGGCGCGCGCATGGTTCCGCCCATCATCGCCGCCATTCCAAGCAGCGCCCAGAAGCCCGGATCATTGCCCGGCATGACAAGCCCGACCAGCCATCCGAGAGCGCCGCCGAAAATCAGCAGGGGAGCAAGCACGCCGCCCGAGGTGCCCGACGACAGGGCAAACAGCCAGATGACCGTCTTCACCAGCAGGATCGACATGACAGCCGGTGCGAGCAGCCGGTTGTTGAGCAAGCCATCGACGATGTCGTAGCCGACGCCCATGGCCCGCGGTTCGATCAGGCCGCCGAGACCGATGACGAGACCGCCGAGCGCCGGCCACCACATCCAGTGGATCGGCAAGGCTTCGAACAGGTCCTCGATCCGGTAGAGCAGCGTCGTCAGCAATCCCGATTGCAGGCCGGAGATGATGCCCATCGCCGCACAGGCGAAAATCCCCCACCAGGGTAAGGCCACCTGGAAGTGGGTCGGGAACAGCGGGCCTACACCGAACAGCAGCGGACGCCAGCAGATCGACACGCAGGCGGCAACGGCAACGGGAATGAAGCTGCGCGGCTTCCATTCGAACAGCAGCAGTTCGACCGCCAGCATGACCGCGGCGATCGGCGAACCGAAGATGGCCGTCATGCCGGCGGCCGCACCGGCGACGAGCAGCGTCTTCCGCTCGGCAGCGCTCATGTGAAAGAATTGCGCGAACAGTGATCCGATCGCACCGCCGGTCATGATGATCGGCCCCTCGGCGCCGAACGGGCCGCCGGTTCCGATGGAGATGGCCGACGACAGCGGCTTGAGGACCCCGACCTTCGGCGACATCCGGCTACCGCCGATCAGGATGGCCTCGATCGCCTCGGGAATGCCGTGGCCGCGGATCTTCTCCGACCCGAAACGGGCCATCAGTCCGATGACGAGCCCGCCCAGCGGCGGAACCAGCACCACCCACAGCGAGCGTGGCACGGCAGCCAGAGAGGCGGGCTGGATGCCGATCTCCCCGAACCAGATGACATTCGTCACCAGCGCGATGAGGCTGACGAGACACCAGGCGGCAAACGCGCCGGCGGTGCCGACAATGATGGACATGCCGACCAGGAGGAGGACCCGCCTGTCGGTGGTGAAATCGCCGGCCTCGCGCCCGGAAAGACCGCCGGTGAAATCGTGCGGCCGGTTGTTTGGTGGATGCTGCGCCATGGAAGCCTCTGCTACGCCGGAATGGATACGCTTGAGGCGCGTCAATATATCGTGATACGATATAAATCAATGGGTGAAAGCATGAAGGCGAAAATGTCCCATGAAGATGCCTCACTTGACCGGCTGGCGACTGCCCATCTATTCGATGATGGCGGCATGGGCTGCCGACCCTGACAGCCGTTGCGGCAGAGGAGAAGTGCTTTGAAGAAGACCGCGCCGCCGCTGAGGCAAGAGGATTACGAAGCTCTCGCCGACCTCCGATTCGCCCTTCGCCAGTTCATGGACTTCAGCGCCTCTGCCGCCCAGTCGGAAGGATTGCCCCCGCAGCAGCATCAGGCCCTTTTGGCGATCAAGGGACAACGCGGCGAAGCCATGACCATCGGCATGCTGGCCGAGCGGCTGATCATCGCGCCGCATACGGCGACCGAGCTTGTCGGGCGGCTGTCGGATGCCGGACTGGTCGAACGTCATGCCGATCCGGCCGACAGGCGCCGCCAGACGGTTCTCCTGACGGACAAGGCGGATGCGCTTCTGACGCGACTGAGCGCCGTCCACCTTTCGGAAATCAGGGAGATGGCCCCGAAGTTGATCGACCTTCTCCTTGAGCTCCAGAATACGGCGGCGAAAGCTGAATAGCATTGCGGCGGCGTAACCGCCTTGCCGCCTCAACCCAAAAGCGTCTTCTTGAGCCGATGGATATGGGCGGCGCCGATACCGCAGCAGCCGCCGATGATCGTCGCGCCGGCCTCAGCCCAGGAGCAGGCATAGCGCGAATAGGCATCGTCATTCAGATCGTTGCGGGTCTCATGCAGGCCTTCATTGGCGGCTGCCTCGCCTTGCTCCCCTTCGAAGGCATTGGCATAGACGCCAATTTCGATGCGCGCGTCCATTTTCCGGAACACCCGCGCTGCCGTCTCCACCGCTGCCTGCATGACCTCAGGCTTGCTGCAATTGAACAAGAGGGCTTCGGCGCCCGATGAAGCCACCCAGGATGCCGCCTCCTCGACCCTTTCTTCGGAGCGCAGCTTCGGTTCGCCGCCCCTTATGGCTGCCTCGTCATCGGCCAATGTGAACGAAATCCAGAACGGTTTGCCTGATGTCGCCACCGCCTTGCGGACAGCCTCTGCCTCGGCGATCAGGCTCAATGTCTCGCCGAGCCATATATCGACGAAGGGAGAAAGGTTTTCGACAAGCACATCGAGATAATCCTGCACCCGTGAAGGCTGAAAGTTCTGCGGCTCGTATGAGCCGAAGATCGGCGGCAGCGAGCCGGCAACCAGCACCTTGCGATCCGTGGCCGCATCGGCGGCCTCGCGCGCCAGGCGACCGGCGAGGCGCATCAGCTCTGCCCCCTCGTTCTGGAACCGGTCTTCACCGATATGAAAGGGTACGAGCGCGTAGCTGTTTGTCGTAACGACCTCAGAGCCGGCGACGATGAATTCCTGGTGTACCCTACGGACGATATCCGGCGCATTGATCAACGCCAATGCCGACCATTCCGGTTGTTTCAGCTCGGCGCCCAGCCGCAACAGTTCGCGGCTCATGCCGCCATCGAGAATTCGCATCGTGCTCATGAAGAGGTCTCCATTCATACTGTCGCGCCGTCAGCGGCGGCGGGCTTTTGCATAACAAGGTGGGCGAGATGTACGTGGTTCGTGCGTGAAGGAACTCATGACCAGTCTCTTTTCCCGTCGGCCTAGCGGCGAACCGGCACCTGCGCTTCGAGACGTCGGAAGACGCGGGCGATGACGGCGGTCAGGGCGAGATAGAAGAAGGTGACGACCAGCAGCGGTTCATAGACGAGCAGCGTGTCCTGCCGAACCTTGTTGGCCACGGCATAGAGATCCATCACCGTCACCGTAAAGGCGAGCGGCGTCGCTTTGAGCTGCATGACGATCTCTCCTGCAATCGTCGGCAGGGCGATGCGAATGGCGCGCGGCAGCCAGATGCGACGGATCAGCATCCCGGGCGACAGGCCGAAGGCCCGGCCCGCTTCGAGCTCGCCCTTGGGAACGGCAAGCAGCGCGCCGCGCAACACCTCTGCCTCATAGGCTGCGTAGTTCAGGGTAAAACTGACGGCGGCGAAGAAGAAGCCCTCGCGCAGAATCGGCCAGAACAGGCTCTGGCGGATGCCGGGGACCATCGGCAGCAGCGAACCCACCCCGTAGTAAAGAAGCCACAGCTGTATCAGCAGCGGCGTACCGCGGAAGAAGGTGCAGTAGCCACGGGCGAGCAGCCGCGTCAGTCTGCCGCCGCTGACCTGCGCGAAGGCGAGGCCTATGGCGAGGACGAAGCCGAACACCACGGAGATCACCAGCAGGCAAACAGTCTGCCAGGCGCCGGTCAGAAGCAGCGGCCAGTAGGAAGAGATCCAGGTGAAATTCATGGGGCGCTTTCTTCAGGCAAGACGCGGCTGCCCCCGCCGTACCCGTCCCTCGATCAGTTTGAAGACGACGTTGGAAACAAGCGTGATGGCGAGATAGAGAAGGGCCGAAGCAAGGAAAAAGACGAAGTAATGCTTGGTGCTTGCCCCGGCAAGACGGGTGGCGAGCGCCAGTTCCTGGTAGCCGACGACTGCCACCAGCGCGCTGTCCTTGGTGACCGACATCCACAGATTGGCAAGACCCGGCAGCGCGTTTGGCAGGAGCGCCGGCAGCAGGACCCGGCGGAACCTCAGCACCGGCCCCATGCCGAAGGCCTTGGCGGCCTCGATCTGGCCGACGGGAATGGCAAGGATCGCGCCTCGCAGCACCTCCGTCATGTAGGCACCCTGGACGAAGCCGAGCACGGCGACGGCCGCGACGAAGCCGTTCACATTGACCGGCGGCAGCTCCAACGCGGCGAGCAGCCGGTTGAGGCCATCGGTGCCGGCATAATAGAGCCCGACGATCAGGATCAGCTCGGGAACAGCGCGGATAAGCGTGGTATAGAGATCGAGCAGCAGGCGCAGTATGCGATTGCCCGAAAGCTTTCCCAGCGCGCCGCCCGTGCCGAGCAGCAAGCCGATCGCGAAAGCGCAAGCAGAGATGGCAACCGTAGAGACCGCACCTGCCAAAAGAACGCCGCCCCATCCCGGAGGATAGGGAGACAGCAGGTCCAGAATACCTTGTTGCGTGGTCGCCATCGTTCCGGCTGCTTACTTTGCGCCGTAGATGTCGAAATCGAAGTATTTCTTATTGATGGCGTCATACTGGCCACTGGCACGGACGGCAGCGATCGCCGTGTTCAGCTTGGCCTTCAGCTCTGTGTCTTCCTTGCGCAGGCCGCCCGAAACGCCGGCGCCGAGAATCTCCTTGTCGTCGGCAACGTCGCCCATCTTGGCGCAGCAATCCTTGCCGCCATCGCTTTTCAGGAAAGCGTCGAGCGCCAGTGAATCGCCGAAGACATAGTCGATACGGCCGGAGGCGAGATCCTGGAACGCTTCGTCGAGCGTTTGGTAGGTCTTTTCCTCGGCAGCCTCGGCGAAATACTTCTTGTAGTATTCCGACTGGATCGTCGACACCTGGATGCCGATGGTCTTGCCTTTCACGTCCTCGGCAGTGGCGCCCGGCTTCTGGTCCTTGGGGCCGATCAAGGTGCTCGGCGTGTTGTAATATTTATCGGTGAAGTCGATCACCTTCGAGCGTTCCGCGGTGTTCGACATCGACGACCAGATCACGTCGAACTTCTTGCTCTGGAGAGCCGGAATGAGACCATCCCAGGAAATTTCGACGATCGAGCATTTCTCTTTCATCTCCTCGCACACAGCGTTCATCAGGTCGATCTCCCATCCCTGCCATTGGCCGGAGGCATCCTTGGCGAAGAAGGGCGGATAGGATTCGTTCATGACACCGAAGCGGACCTCTGCCTGTGCGGTGACGGCAGAAAGCACGAGTGCCGCGCCGGCAAACAGTGTGGGGAGCAGTTTCATTCGCAGGATTCTCCTGGTTTGTGTTGGCGATGAGAGTTCGGAGTGCATCAATGGGCGCTGAGGCCGGTGAATTCCCGGCAGCGGGCGCTGACGGGCGCGCCGAATATCTGCTCCGGCGGACCTTCCTCCTCGATCCGTCCCTGATGCAGGAAGAGAACACGGCTGGAGACATCGCGGGCGAAGCGCATTTCATGCGTGACTATCAGCATGGTCCGGCCTTCTTCCGCGAGATCACGGATGACTTTCAGGACCTCGCCGACCAGCTCCGGATCGAGCGCCGACGTCGGCTCGTCGAACAGCATGACGGCAGGGTCGACGCAGAGGGCTCTCGCAATCGCCGCGCGTTGCTGCTGACCGCCGGAGAGGAAAGCGGGATAGGCATCGCGCTTGTCGAACAGCCCGACCTTGTGGAGCAGGGCCTCGGCCTTTTCGATGGCTTCGCGCCGCGAAATGCCCATGACGTGCACCGGCGCCTCGATGACGTTCTCCAGCACTGTACGATGAGCCCAGAGATTGAAACTCTGGAAGACCATCCCCAGTCCGGTCCGTATCCGTTCGATCTGCCGCCAGTTGCGCGGCTGCAGCCGGCCGCCCCGCCCCATCTTCAGCGCGATTTCCTCGCCGTTCACGGCAATGCGGCCGCGATCCGGCGTTTCCAGGAAATTGATGCATCTGAGAAAGGTGCTCTTGCCGGAGCCCGACGAGCCGATGATCGAAATCACGTCAGACTTTTCGGCCTGCGTCGAGATACCCTTGAGAACCTGTTGCGAGCCGAAGCTTTTATGGAGATCATCGACACGAAGAGCAGGAAAGGGTTGATCTGGCATGCATGGTTCCGGGTGAATTGAGCTTGCGAAGGATAATGATAAAATAACGCGGTTTTTTCGCGCAGTTTTCATCTATTATGCATATTTTATGCAAAATATTCTTCTTCGCGCGGCAAGTACGGCAGAATGCGCGAATTGCTGCGGCGAGAATTAGGATTGGACAATGGAACAGCTGGATCGTTTTGACCGTGACATTCTCGATATCGTTCAGCGCGATTGCCAGCTGAAAGCCGAAACGATCGCCGAACGGATCGGACTGTCGGTCTCGGCCGTGCAGAGGCGGCTGAAGCGGCTGCGCGAGGAAGGCATCATCAAGGCAGAGGTGGCCGTCGTCGACCGCAAGGCGACGGGAACAGCAATGGTGTTCATCGTCGGGATGGAGATCGAGCGGGACAATTACGACGCGTTGGCGAAGTTCCGCCTCTGGGCGGAAAAGCAGGATCACATACAGCAGGTCTATTATGTCACCGGCGCAGTCGATCTGATCGCGATCGTCACCGCCCGCGACGTCGAGCATTATGACGACATCGCCGCGCTGATCATGGCTGACAATCCGCAGATCCGCCGCATGCACACGAATGTCGTGTTGCGGGACGTCAAGCTCGGTCTGTTCGTTCCGCTGGATTAGCGCGCACGCGATGCGCGCCGGCATTGGTTCCGGCTGTCACAGATCGGGCACCGACAAGCCGCTGGACTCGCATTTGACAAAGGGCATAATTCCCGGCGCAAATTCTCGGGAGGAATGATCGTTGACGTTACGACACCAGATCATCGCATTGGCGATCGTTCCGCTCGTCATTTCGATCCTTGCGATCACCACCTTCATCACCTGGCAATCGGCAAACCTCGCCAAGAACAGCATCGACACGTTCGAGCAGAACATGCTGAAGACCAAGGAAGCCGAGATCCTCAATCTGACCAACCTTGCCCTGTCCGCCATCCAGACGATCTATGACAATGCCGGTGCCGACGACGAAGCCGCCAAGCAAAAGGTGGCGGCGATCCTGACTTCGCTCGACTACGGCAAGGACGGATATTTCTTCGTCTACGATTACGACGGCAACAACATCGTCCATCCGCGCCAGAGTTTCCGCCATGGGCATAATTGGCTCGACCTCACCGATCCGGATGGCGACAAGGTCATTGCCGAACTGATCGCCACGGCAAGAGCGGGCGGGGGCCTGCATCAGTACAAATGGCAGAAGCCATCGACCGGACAGATCGCCGACAAGCTCTCCTTCGTCGTCAGTCTCGACAAATGGCACTGGGTCGTCGGCACCGGCGTTTACCTGGACGACGTCTTTGCCCAAAGTGCCGCCGCCAACGCCGGAATGCGCGCCAACATAAGACGGACCTTCATCATCGTCGCGCTGATCGCCGTACCTTCGGTGCTTGTCGTTTTCACGACCTGCATGCTGCTGACGTTCCATGAGCGCCGCATGGCCGACAGCCGGCTCAAGGCGCTGACGCAGCGGGTCATCGATGCCCAGGAAGAAGAGCGCGCGCGGCTGGCCCGCGAGTTGCATGACGGCATTTCCCAGAATCTCGTCGGCGTGCGCTATGCGATGGATCTTGCCGGCCGCAAGGTCAGGACCAATGTCGACGATGCCGCACTGACCATCGATCGCGGTGTCGAGGCGCTGAACGGCGCCATCAAGGAAATCAGACGGCTGTCGCACGATCTGCGCCCGCGCGTGCTCGACGATCTCGGCCTGACGGCCGCTCTGGAGGCACTCTGCTATCACTTTGCCGAGCGGACGGGGATCGAGACGAAGATCGACGCCTCAAGCTTCACCGACACGCTGAAGGCCGAAGCCAATACCGCGCTTTATCGTGTCGCACAGGAAGCGTTCAACAATGTCGAACGCCACTCGAGCGCCTCCAAGCTTGCGGTCAAGCTCTGGAGCGACAACGGCCGCGCCCGCATGACGGTCACCGACAATGGCACTGGCTTCGACGGCGCCAAGGACGGCCTATCCGGCAGATCGGGTCTCGGCCTGCGCAATATGCAGGAGCGGATGGCTCACTTCCGCGGCCTGCTGCTGATCAACAGCGGCGAGGCCGGCACGACGCTGACGGCGATGATGCCGAAATCGGCCAATCTCCCCGCCGGCAAGCAGGCAGAAGCCGCATGACGGAACGCCCGAAAATCAGGGTGCTCTTGATCGACAACCATCCGCTGGTGCTGGATGGGTTGAAGGCCGTGCTCGAAACATTCGACCATATCGAAGTCGCCGGCACGGCCGGCCTCGCGCAAACGGGGCTCGAGATCGGCCGGCAGGTCCTGCCGCAGGTCGTGCTGATGGACATCAACATGCCGAAGCTGAGCGGCATCGATGCGATCGAATTGTTCAGGAACGAACTTCCCCAGGCGCGGGTCGTGATGCTCTCCATGCATGACAGCCGCGAGTATATTTCCTCCTCGGTCATGCATGGCGCTGCCGGTTACATCCTGAAGGACGTTTCGACCGACGAGATCGTCTCGGCCATCGAGACCGTGGCGGGCGGGGGGACATATTTCTCGTCCGGCGTCTTCGACGCGCTGATGGGCGAACGGGCGGAGGAGGGTAGCGACCCCCTGACCCCGCGCGAACGCGACATTCTCGGGCTGATCGTTGCCGGCAGAAGCAACAAGGAGATCGCCGAAACGCTCGGGATCACCTCCGCCACGGCGGAAACGCATCGCAAGAACCTCAAGAAGAAGCTCGGTATCGCCACCACAGCGGGCCTCATCCGCTATGCGCTCGATCACGGCATCGTCTCGAAAGTCGGGTAAATCGCGTCTACCCACTTCTGGGTAGGCCCCGGCATTTCAGCGCCGCGCCCATCTTGTGAGAACAAAACCACCGCCATAGGACTCCATCCACGGCTGGCCAAGTGCGAGCCGTTGGGAGGAATTCACATGCGTTACATCAGCTTCCGATCGGTCGGAAAACCTCGAGCGACCCGAGCCGGGCCTGCCGCGGCCGCCGGCTGACAGACCTGCCTTCCACGCCGACAACTGGAACATGGCGACCGCCGACGCGGCGCCTGAAAGGTATCCCGACATGGAAAAACCACGTAGCAAGGCAGCGCTCTGGCTGCTTGTCATTCCCTATCTAGGTCTGCTCTGGCCACCATTTTACAATGTCCGCGAGCCATCTCTTTTCGGCTTTCCCTTCTTCTATTGGTATCAGCTTCTCTGGGTGCCGATCACCGCAGCGCTGACCTGGATCGCCTATCGGAGCACTCGCCATGACGACTGACATCAACGGCACGGCGCTTGCCGTCTTCATCTTCTTTTTCGTTTTGGTCACGGTCATGGGCTTCGTCGCCAGCCGCTGGCGCAAGCCCGAGACACTGGCCCATATCGATGAATGGGGCCTCGGCGGACGCAACTTCGGCACCTGGATCACCTGGTTCCTCGTCGGCGGCGATTTCTATACCGCCTACACCGTGATCGCCGTCCCGGCGCTGGTCTATACCGTGGGAGCCTACGGCTTCTTCGCACTGCCCTACACCATCGTCGTCTATCCCTTTGTCTTCATGGTCATGCCTGTGCTGTGGAAACGCGCCAAGGATTTCGGCTATGTGACGGCTGGCGATGTCGTCCATGGTCAATATGGATCGCGCGGTCTCGAACTCGCCGTGGCGGCAACCGGAGTCATTGCCACCATGCCCTATATTGCCCTCCAGCTGGTCGGCATGACCGCGGTGCTGAAGGCCCTCGGGCTGCATGGCGAACTGCCGCTGGCGATCGCCTTCATCGTGCTGGCGCTCTACACTTATTCCGCGGGCCTGCGCGCGCCGGCGCTGATCGCCTTCGTCAAGGACATCATGATCTATATCGTCGTGATTGCGGCCGTCGCACTGATCCCGTCGAAACTCGGGGGTTACGCCAATGTCTTCGCCTCGGCCGATGCGGCCTTCCAGGCCAAGGGTTCCGGCAACCTGCTGCTCGGCGGCAATCAGTATGTCGCCTATGCCACACTCGCTTTGGGTTCGGCGCTCGCGGCTTTCATGTATCCGCATACGCTGACCGGCATCTTTGCCTCCAACAGCGGCAAGACGATCCGCAAGAATGCGATCATGTTGCCCGCCTATACGCTGCTGCTCGGCCTTCTGGCGCTGCTCGGCTATATGGGGCATGCCGCCAACCTGAAGCTCGACAGCGCCAATGACGTTGTTCCTACGCTGTTCAAGACGCTGTTTTCGGGCTGGTTCTCCGGCTTCGCCTTTGCGGCGATCGCCATCGGCGCGCTGGTGCCGGCAGCGGTGATGAGCATCGGCGCCGCCAATCTCTTTACCCGCAACTTCTGGAAAGCCTATGTCGATCCCAAGGTCAGTGACGCGGGCGAGGCTAAGGTCGCGAAGATCACCTCGCTGGTGGTGAAGGTTGGCGCGCTTCTCGTCATCATCTTCCTGCCGACACAATTCGCCCTCGACCTGCAGCTGCTCGGTGGCATCTGGATCCTGCAGACGCTTCCGGCCCTGGTCTTCGGCCTGTACACCAACTGGTTCCGTGCACCCGCTCTGCTTGCCGGCTGGTTCGTCGGCTTCGGCGGCGGCACTTTCCTCGTCTGGGATGCCGGTTGGAAGCCTCTGCATCTGATCAGCCTCGGCGGCGAACCCTTCACCGTCTATACGGGACTGCTGGCGCTTGCGGCCAACATCGCCGTTGCGGTCGTGGTCAACGCCTTGCTTCCGGCCAAGGCTCCGGCCCGGGCCTAGAGCATGATGCCGAAAAGTGTGAGCAGTTTTCGGACAACATCATGCTCACCTTCTTTGATCCGAAAATGCGAAGGGCAGCAAATGCTGCCCTTCGCAAGAATCATATGGCTTTGCTTTCCAGTGTCAGCCGGAAAGAGATCCGGGCGACTTAAAACTCTTCCCAATCGCCGGCCAATGCCGCATTCCCGTTCGTCTGGAACGACTTGCCTACTTTGGCAATCATCTGACGCGCAGGCGAGGACGCCGGTTGAGCATGTGGCGCCGCGGCAGCGGGCTGCGATGTGCGCTTCGGTGCCACCACTCCGCCAATGTTGAACTGGCCTAGCAGCTGGAACAGCGCGTCGGCTTCCTTGGCGAGGTTGTGGGCCGCCGCTGTGGCTTCTTCCACCATGGCGGCGTTCTGCTGCGTCCCCTGATCCATCCTGTTGACGGCGGTATTGATTTCTTTCAGTCCCGTCGCCTGCTCTTGCGAAGCGCCGACGATGGCCCCCACATTGCCGTCGACCTGCTGCACCTGCTCGGCAATCTCCTTCAGCGCCTTTCCGGTCTCGCCAACCAGGGCCACACCGCTTTTGACGTGGCCATTCGAAGCGTTGATCAGTTCCTTGATTTCTTTTGCCGCCTTGGCGGAACGTTGCGCCAACTCGCGCACTTCCTGAGCGACGACTGCAAAGCCCTTGCCTGCCTCACCGGCACGGGCGGCTTCGACGCCGGCATTCAGCGCCAGCAGATTGGTCTGGAACGCGATTTCATCGATGACGCCGATGATGCTGCCGATTTCGGTGGCGGAGGATTCGATCTTGCCCATGGCGTCGACCGCATCCCGAACGACGCTGCCCGAGCGCTCCGCACTCTCCTTCGTCTTGCGAACGAGCTGGCCGGCTTCCTGAGCCTTGTTGCTCGAGTCGGCAACGGTGGTCGTAATCTCTTCCAGAGCAGCGGCGGTTTCCTCGACGGAGGCTGCCTGCTGTTCGGTCCGCTTGGCGAGATCGTCCGAGGCGGAGCGGATCTCCTGTGCACCGCCCGCGATGGCGCTGGCGTTCTGGGCAACCTTCTGCATGGCGGCACGGAGCTTTTCGACCGCAGAATTGAAGTCGGCTCTGAGCTTTTCCAGAGACGGAATGAACGGAGTGCCGATCTGCTGTGTAAGATCGCCGTCAGCCAGCGCCTGCAGCGCATCGCCAAGCTGGCCGACAGCCTTGTCCGTCTGCTCGGCAAGGGTGCGGCGTTCATCTGCATCCTGCTCGAGCCGATGCCGCTCCGACACGGCTCTCTTCGCCTCTGCGTCGGCTTCCCGTTCGGCCTTTGCCGAAATTGCGTCGCGCAGCCCTGCCACCGCCCGTGCAAGCTTGCCGATCTCGTCGCCCCGCGCTTCGAGGCGGCGATCGCCGTCGAGATTGCCGTCGGCCATCGCTTTCAGCGAAAGCTGAAGTTTTGCTAGCGGGCCGACGATCGTGCGTGCGGTCACGGCGGCGGCAACGAGTGAAAGAACAGCCGCAATGCCAAGCGCGGTCAGGGCCAATGGCTTGAAGCCGCTTGCCGTGCTGCGCACCTCGCCGCCAATAGATTTGTTCAGCGCTTCCTGATAGTCGATGAATTTGTTGATGGCGCCAAGCCAGGCAACAAAGGCCGGCCGAGCCTGTTCGAGCAGGATCTTGCGGGCCGCCTCGCCGTCGCCCTTCTCCTGCAGCGCAATGATCTGGGCGACCAGAGGATTGGTCTTCGCCTGGATGTCTGCAATCTCACCGAGAATGGTCTTTTCCTGTTCGGTCGCGCCAGCCGGAGAAGCAACCATATCCGCCATGCGCTTTTCATTCTCGGCGTAAGAGGCCGCCAGCTTTTCGATCAATGCCTCGGCGGTCTTCCGTTCATCGGTCGATGTCACCAGAGTGACGTCGCGGATGGCGATCGCCCGATCATGCACGCTGCCACGATAGTTGATGGCAAACCGCTGCTTAACGCTGTTGACGTCGTTGATGGTTCCAAGCTTATCGTTGATCTGCGCAACTTTGTCCGTCGAATAGATGGTCAAGCCAACCATCAGCAAAAGGAGAACGCTGAAGCCAAGCGCCAGGCGGGCCACAACCCCGAAACTCATGATATTCTTCATATGCACTCTCCCCTCGCGGTGAGGTTTGTTGGAAGGATGTCTCGGCAGCCAGGATTGCTTGTCATATCTCGTTCGAATGCAGCGCCTCGGTGTCTCCGAGTGCATCCGACGGGTACCCCTGTGCCCGGAATCGCGCTCGAGATACGGGACATCCGTCAAAGCAATAAAAGCCGATTTCATGCGAAATTCGGGTGCCTGGCCCGCTATCATGGCGGAGGTGACGAACCTAAAGAACGTCGTCCCGATATCTAAAAAAAATTAGAGGAATATATTTTAGAGAGTGTAAACGGAGCCGACGGAGCTTGCTATATCGCCATATCTGGATAGCATTTGCGCTTTTCGGCTGGACAATTCGACGAGCGCTCTCCCGATGGTTGCGAAATCACCAACCTCCCCCGCATAGCAAGGTTTTGCGGCTTGCCCGTGAACTGCGCGACGCTCTGAACGATCTCGGCAATCGGCATGAATTGCAGCTGCGGTACCGGAGCGCCGTTGCTCCCGCTTCAGCCGCGCAGCAGCGGAAGAAGCTGATCGCCCTGCCGCTTGATTTCGGAGAGATAGGGCGTGTCGGACAGCACGAAGTGGGTGATGCCGAGATCCTGATATTTGCGCAGCGAGCGGGCGACGTCTTCCGCCGATCCGACCAGCCAGGTGGTGCCGGCGCCGCCACCGCCGAACTTGCCCGGCGCGGTATAGAGGTTGTCGTCGAGGACGTCGCCGCGCTCATGCAGATCAAGCAGCCGCTGCTGGCCGACGGCGAGCGCGCGCTGGTGATCGTGCCAGCCGGTGCCCTTGCTTCTCGCCATCTCGGCGACCTTCGCCTCGGCGTCGGTCCAGGCCTGTTCGGTGGTGTCGCGGACCAGCGTCGTGATCCGCAGGCCGAATTCCAGCGGCGGGAGATCGCGGTCCAGTTCCCGGCTCAACGCCTTGAGCCGCGCGATCCGTTCCCGAACACCATCGAGCGGCTCGCCCCAGAAAAGTTGGACATCGGCCTCGGTCGCGGCCACCCGTTCGGCCGCCTCCGAGGCACCGCCGAAATAGAATTTGGGGTGCCGACGGTCGCCGCGAACCTGGATGCGCGGCACCACGGTGGATTCAGCGACGCGGAAGTTCTCGCCGGTGGATGTGACGTTTTCTTCGGTCCACAATCTGCGGACCAACCGCATGAACTCCTTGGTCCTGGCATAGCGGTCTGCCTGATCTCCCTCGCTGTCGCCGTAAGCAGAGAGGTTGTCCTTGCCCGACACGATGTTGATCCGCACGCGGCCGCCGGTCAGATGGTCCAACGTCGCCGCCGCGGAAGCGAAGTTCGCCGGTCGCCAATAACCTGGACGGATCGCAATGAGCGGCTCGAAGGTGGTGGTCCGGGCGGCGAGCGAGGCCGCGACGGTGAACGTGTCGGGGCGGCCCCAACCGGTGCCGATGAGCGCGCCCTTCCAGCCATGCTCCTCCAGTGCCCTGGCGTGGCTGGTCAGCGTATCCAGGCTGTTGTGGTTCTCGACGGCGGAATCGCCGCGATGACCGGCTTTGACGTCGTTCGGAATATACCAGAGAAATTCGGAATTATTGCTCATGCGATGCTGCAGTTCTGTGTGTGATTGGAACAAAGCCAGGGGGAGGGAAGCCCCCTCAAGAGATCATACGGCCGCCTGCACCTGCTGCTGCCCCGCCTGAACCACAAAGCCATTCGGCGGGCGTTGGAGGCCAAGATTTTCCCGTAGCGTCGTCCCTTCATATTCGTGCCGGAACAGGCCGCGCTTGCGCAGGATCGGGACGACCTGATCGACGAAATCGGTAAGCGCGGTGGGCAGGATCGGCGGCATGATGTTGAAGGCGTCGGCAGCACCGTTCTCGAACCAGGTCTGCATCGCATCGGCAATCTGCTCGGGTGTTCCGACCACCGTCCGGTGGCCACGAGCGGTGGCGACCGCCAGATAGAACTGGCGCAGCGTCAGATTGTTGCGCGATACCAGATCCGAAACCAGCTTGAGGCGGCTCTTGTTGAGTTCGGTATTATCAGGCAGGGGAGGGGCGGGATCATCCAGCGAGTAGCCGGAAAGGTCGATGCCCTTGTAGTGGCGGGCAAGGATATTCCAGGCGATGGAGGGATGAACCAGCGATTGGATATGGTCGTAATTCGCCTGGGCTTCCGCTTCCGTCCCGCCGAGAACCGGGAATATGCCGGGACTGATCAGCAGTTCGTCCGGCCGGCGCCCGTAGCGGGCGAGCCGCCCTTTGACGTCGGAATAGAATTCCTGCGCATCCTCGAAGGTCTGGTTGGCGGTAAAGATCATCTCGGCCGTGCGGGCGGCAAGTTCGCGCCCCGGTTCCGATGCGCCGGCCTGCACGATCACAGGATAGCCCTGCACCGGGCGGCCGACGTTGAGCGGACCGGCCACCGAGAAGAACTTGCCCTTGTGATCGACGAGATGCACCTTGTCGAGGTCGAGATAGACCCCGCTTTCCTTGTCGCGGATGAAGGCGTCGTCCTCATAAGAATCCCACAGGCCCTTCACCAGGTCGACGAATTCCTCGGCCCGCTCATAACGATCGGCATGGGCAGGATGGCCTGCGATTGAAAAATTCTTCGAAACATCCGCACCTGTCGTGACGACGTTCCAGGCGGCGCGACTCTTGGAGATATAGTCCAGCGACGCGAACCTGCGGGCGAGAAGGTAGGGGTCCTCGTAGGTCGTCGATGCCGTGGCGACGAAGCCGATATGTTTGGTCACCTGGGAGAGGGCCGCCCAGAGGGTCAGCGGCTCGAAATGCGCGCCCTGGGCGGTGCGACGAAGCGCTTCGGGGTCCTTGGCGCGGTCCCATCCAGCCGGACTGTCGGCGACGAAGACGAGATCGAATTTGCCGCGTTCGGCGGTCTGGGCGAGCTCGCGGTAGTGATCGATATTGAGGCCGGCATCGGCCTGCGCCTCCGGATGGCGCCAGGCGGCGATATGATGGCCGGTCGCCATGATGAATGCGCCAAGCCGCATTTGCCTTTTCGATGTGCTCATTGGCTTATCCTCATCAAATTGAACTGTTGCTGATGTCAGGCGGCCTTGCGGCCCGGAAGCTCGACCCCGAGCCGGCTGAGGAGATGGATGCGGGTTTGAGCAAAGCTCGGATCGCCGTGGTCGCGCGGCGTCGGCAGATCGATCTTGAGATCCTCGATGAGGCGGCCTTCGTCGAGAACCAGTATCCGGTCGGCCAGCGAAATCGCCTCGTCGACGTCGTGGGTGACGAGCAGCACGGCAGGACGGTGTCTTGCACACAACTCCCGCAGCAGATCGTGCATTTTCAGCCGGGTCAGCGCGTCGAGCGCGCCGAATGGCTCATCGGCGAGAAGCAGGGCCGGTTCGCGCACCAGCGAACGGGCAAGCGCGACCCTCTGCTGTTCCCCGCCCGAAAGCTGGTTCGGCCACGCCGTTTCCCGGCCGGCAAGTCCTACTTCCGCCAAGGCTTTCCGTCCGGCTTCCTGGCCGGAAGATCCACGTAGGCCGAGCGTGACGTTCTGGATGACGGTACGCCACGGCAGCAGGCGGGCGTCCTGGAAAACCACCGAAAGGCTCTCCGGCGTCTCCAGGGTGCCGGTTCCCTCGACACCATGATCGAGACCGGCAAGAGCCCTGAGGAACGTGCTTTTGCCGGAGCCGCTGCGGCCGAGCAGGGCGACGAACTCGCCTTCCTCGATGTCGAGATCGACGCCGTCGAGGATCGTCGTCGTCGCAAACCGCCGTGCGAGGTTTCGCACGTGGACGGCCTTGGTTGCGGGCTTCAGTTTGCCAGGGTGCGGCGCCATGAGAGGACCCTCCGTTCAAGCAGGCGGACGAGACCGTCCGAGACGAGACCCAGCAGCACATAGACCACCAGGCCGACGAGAATGACGTCGGTCTGTCCGTAATTGCGGGCAAGATCGATCATGTAACCGAGCCCGCTGGTGGCGTTGATCTGCTCGACCACGACGAGAGAAACCCAGCAGAGGGTGACGGCAAACCGCAGACCCAGAAGGAAACCCGGCAAAGCACCAGGCAGCACGACCTGAAGGATGAAGTCCTTCTGGCTCATCCGCAGGGTTTCGGCCAGTTCGACATAACGGCTGTCGATGCTGCGGAGCGCGTTGTGGGTGTGGATATAAATCGGCACGATCACGGCAAGCGCGATTGTCGTAACCTTCATGCTCTCGCCGATGCCGAACCACAGGATCAACAAAGGGATCAGGGCCAGCGTCGGTATCGCGCGCTTGATCTGTACCGGCCCGTCGATCAGGGCTTCGCCGATCCGGGAAAGGCCGGCGATCACCGCCAGGATCGTGCCGATCAGCAATCCGATGCTAAGGCCGAGCAGGGCGCGTGTCGCTGACGTCACGAAATTGTCCTGCAGGCGACCCTGCTCGATGAGCCTTACGAAAGCCTCAGCCACTGTCCACGGCGCCGACAGGATCCGCGGGTCGATCCATCCGAGCGCCGAGCCAACGACCCAGGTCAAGACGAGTAATGCCGGCCCGATCTGCAATCCGAAAGGGATCGCCGGTCCGGGGCCCAACCTGCGCCGGGCTCGGGGGCCAGCGGAGCCAGCCGGTTTTACGAGGCGAGAACCTGCCCGCACAATTCTACCGCCGGACGACCGCGACAGTTTCGCCTCATCTGCATCCCAAGTGGTTGCCATGCTTCAAATCTCCTCTCCGAAGGGTGTCGAGCGTTACTGGCTCTTGGCCAAGGCTGCGGCGCCGAGCTTTTCGAAGCGATTGTCGAAAATCTGCTCCACATTGAAGCTCTTGTAGCCGAGCTCGTCTGCCAGCAGGTCGATGGTTTCCTGGTGGCGCTTCTTCACTTCGCTCCAATCGCTAGGAACGACCTGTTCGCCGGTCAACTTGACGAGATATTCCCCGTCCTCCTGGCTCAACCCCTGCTGACCGACGTAATATTCCTTGATCCAGAGATCCGGGTTCCGGTTCACCCATTCGGTGGCGCGTGCCCACAGGCCGACATATTCGGCGAGAGCTGCCGCCTTGGCGGGATCGTCCAGAACCCATTGCGGCGCATAAAGATGGCTCGGATCGTCGCGCAGGCCATGTTCCACGAGGGTCGCGCCATCAGGCCCGTATTGGGTGATATAGCGCCTGATGTAGACGCCGCCGAGCGGCGCGATGTCGACCTGCTTGCTCGCCAATGCCTTCGGGTAGACGTCACTGGTGCTCGGCAGTTCCACCAGGGTGACGTCACCGCTCTTCAGACCTGCCGCGTGCAGCGCGCGTAGAACAAGCGTGCCCTGTGCCTGACCCGGGCTGAAGGCGATGCGCTTGCCGCGGAAGTCCGCGAGCGTCTTGATGGCCGCGCCTGGCGCGATGCCGAAGCGGTAGATGGGATTGGCGATCGGGTCACGACGTTCGCGATAGGCGATGTTGCGGACGGGCAGATTGTTCCAGTTGGCGAAGATCGAAGGGATCTCGGCCACCGACCCGACGTCGAGTGCATGGGCGCGGAAAGCTTCCGACGTCTGCGGCCCGCCGCTGATATTGGCCCATTTGACCTCGAAACTGAGCTCCTTGCCCAGGCCGGACACTTCGAGCGCTTTCTGCGTGACCGGATCGCCGATCGTCAGCACCGTGCCCGGCGGCACTTTGGAAAGCAGGGGAGCGTCTGCCTGGGCTGCCGCCGGACCGTGAATGGCACTGAGACCAAGCAGACTGAACAACGCAATTTTGAATGTCTTTGCCAATGTCATCGTCGATCTTCCCGTTTCGGATTGCTGATTGCAGGAGCGATGCACGGTAAGATGGAATATAATCTACTAAATCGATAGACTATTTAGTTTAATGAAAGTGGCGCTGAGGGAAAATTGTCCTCAAAAGTCGGGCAACCGGAACGATCGCATCCGGCGCGTCCGAAGGATGCTCGGCGCGTGCCGACATGAAAAAAGCGCCTGGGACGTTCGTCCGCGAGCGCTTTCCGGGTCTTTGTTCAAACCCTTACTTTTGTTTAAGGCCGGGCAGCGACCGCCCTTCAGACGCCAAGCCGTCGCGGACGTCGGGATCGCCTTATGTCAGGCAATATGCGGTGCATATTCGTTGGCCGCGAATACGTGATGGTGCACCTTGCCGGTAAAGAGCTGCAGGAGTTCGCCGGTGACCTCGCGGCTCTGCGACCGCACATCGGAGAGAAGTGCCGCGTTCACCGTATCCATATCGGGATAACGAATGGCGAGCGCCATGGCATAGATCGGGGCGCCTTCGTCGCGCTCCATTCCATCCAGCACCCGGATTTCCTCGGCGCCCGGAAATTTCGTCCAGAGAGGGACGAGCCGCTGCCGCACGAATTCGCGGAATTCCCCTTCTTTACCGGGATGGATTTCGCCTTCAAACAAAGCATAACGAATGATCATAGGTTCTCTTTTCCAAAACTCGCCGGAGCTGGATCGATGGTGGCGGGCTGTCGTAGGATCAGGGCGTATCGATCGATACGCCCTGATTGAGAGGGTTATTTACCCCAGATTTTCTTGTATTGATCGCGATAGCCGTTGTCGGGATCGAAGCTGTTCTTCGGTCCACCGTCAAACTCGACGTTTTGGCTGGTCACCACATGGAGCGGCGACACGTAGCCGGACCATGGCGCTTTCGCAAAGGCGCGGTTCAATTCGTCGACGAGCTGCCAGCCCTGGAGGTTGAGCGGCTCGGCGACCGTGACAGCCTGGAACTGTTTGGCGCGGATACGCTGATAGGCGCTCTCCGAACCGTCGCCGGCTGCGACGTTCACCGGTTTTCCATCACCGGCAATGCCGGCCGAAGCGAGCGAAGGTCCCATGAAGTCGTAGTAGAGGTCATTGATCGCCAACGAATGCGTCCACTTCGCGCCATACTTCTGCAGAAGCGATGTGGTCAGCTGCGGCATGCGTTGGGAGGTTTCGGCGATCGGCGTGTCGACATATTCGAGCACCGTACCGCCGAGATCCTCGATCTCCTTCTTCATGCGATCGGCCTTGGCAATCGCGATCGCATAGGTGGAGTCGGTAAAGATGATGACGCCCGGCTTGCCGCCGGCATCGGCAAAGGCCCAATCCGCCGCCGACTTCGACACTTCCATCGCATCGGTGGTCACGTTTGCGAAGACACCGACTTCGGGAACCGGACCGACCGCCGAGGCAGCGTGCCAGGAAACCATCGGAATGCCGGCAGCCTTGGCTGCTTCCATCGCCGGCTTCTGCTCGACCGCGTCAAAGCCGTTGATGATGATGCCATCCGGCTTCAGCGCCATGGCCTGGCCGAAAGCCGCGGTCCGTCCGCCGATCGAACCGGCGCCGTCAAGCGCCTTCACCGTCCAGCCGAGCGCGCCTGCCGCTTCCTGAACGCCATTGACCACGCCGAGGATGCCGCCATTTTTCATATCACCGGCCAGAATGACGATGTTCTTTCCGGCAGCGCCCTTGGGGCCGCTCGTCGGGCCATCCCAGGCGCTCACCTTGGAAGCATATTTTTCGACCACGGCCTTGGCGTCGGCCATGGAATCGGCCAATGCCGGCATGCTCAGCATAACGGCGACGGTTGCGACCGTTGCCTGCAATAACGTTCTACGCTTCATGTTCACTCCTCCATTTTGTTTGTTGTGAAATGCCGGGACGAGCCGGCATCCTCATTTGGATGCGGGTGTGATCCTCCTCACAGCTCCGCGCTTGCGCTGGGCGTAGCCTGCTATGCCGATGGCAATCAGCAGGGTGACGCCGTTGAACAGCGGTTCGACGAAGAACGACCCGCCGAATTGCTGAATTCCTGATATTCCGACCGCCAGGATGATGACGCCGATCAAGGTGCCCCAGACGTTCACCCGTCCCGGCTTGATCGTCGTCGATCCCAGAAATGCGCCGACAAGCGCCGGCAGGAGATATTCGAGGCCGACGCTCGCCTGGCCGATCCGCAGCTTCGAGGCGAGCAGGACCCCGGTCAGAGCCGCGAGCAGCCCCGAGGTGACGAATGCGCCGATCACGAATTTGCGGACCGGAATGCCATTGAGGGCCGCCGCCTTCGGATTGGCGCCAATGGCGTAGAGATAGCGGCCGATCGGCAGGTATTCGAGCACGATCCACATGCAGATGGCGATCAGCAGCACGTAGAAGCCGGTGATCGGTAGGCCGAACAGCATCGTGCCGTTCAGCGCATAGAAACCATCAGGCAGGACGCCGACCACCTGCCGGCCGCCGGTGTGCCAGAGCGCAAGCGCGTATAGGACCGTTCCGGTGCCGAGCGTCGCGATGAAGCTGTCGATCTTCGCAACCTCGACCAGCAGCCCGTTGATGCAGCCGGTCAGAACGCCGAGCGCGAGCACGATGACGACCGCGACCGGCCAGGGCAGGCCGTAGGCCGTCTGCAGGCTGATAGCGAGAATGTGCCAGAGCACGATGCCATAGCCGACGGTCAGATCGATGCGACCCGATGCCATCGGGATCATCGCAGCCAGCGATAGAAGCGCGATGATCGCCTTGTCGGACACGATCGAGCGGACATTCAACACGGTCGGGAACGTATCCGGCAGAAGGATCGAGAAGATCACGATCAGGCCGACGGTCAGGATCACCAACCCGTAAACCGGGATCAGGCGTCCGATCTTCTGTCCTGTGGACAGACCGGCCATTTCGCTCTTGGTCGGCTCCAGGGCCGTGGATTCAATGGATTGCATGGCTGTTCTCCCGATGGCTCAAGCGGCTTCCGATGCGGATGCGGCCGTGATGACCGCCTCCGTCGTCAGAGCGCTTCCAGTCAGTTCACTGACGATTTTCCCGCGCGAGAAGACCAGCGCGCGGTGGCAGATATGGGCGATTTCCTCGAAGTCCGTCGACACCACGACAACCGCGAGACCGGCCTCGAGCGCCTGGGTGATCAGACGGTAGATCTCCGCACGCGCCCCGATGTCGACGCCGGCGGTCGGATCTTCGGCGACCAGCAGCTTGCGGCCGGTCGCCAGCCAGCGGCCGACGACCACTTTCTGCTGGTTGCCGCCCGACAGGGCCTCCACCGGCAGATCCGGGTCGTTCGGCCGCAGACCGACGGAATGGCCGATCTTATGGGCAAGGTCGGCTTCGCCGCGCGGCGACAGGAAGGACAAAAGCCCACGCCCGACGGCTCCCGGATTAAGATAGGTATTTTCCCGAATGGATAGCGAGAGCGCCACGGATTCCTCCGTCCGGTCACGGGCAATCAAGCCGATGCCCGACGCCATTGCCCCTCGTGGGCTGGAAAGGTCGGGGGCCTCGTCATGCAGCAGAACCGAGCCGTTGAAGGGCTCGCAACCAAACAGGGCGCGGCCGATCCGTTCCTGACCGGCGCCGCGCAATCCAGCCAGTCCCAGAAGCTCGCCCTCGCGGATATCGAAGGATATCGGGCCTGTGCCGGCGCAGACGAGATCGCGGACCTCGACGATCGCCTTGCCGGGCGTGATCGCCGTCTTGGAAAAAAGGCTGTCGCCGCTGCGGCCGATGATCATCGTCACCAGCTCCTCGGGGGTGGTCTCGCTGACGGGCTTCTGTCCCACCATGCATCCGTCGCGCAGAACGGCGACCCGATCGGCAATCCGGAAGATTTCGTCCAGCCTGTGGGAAACGTAGATCATGCCGACTCCCCGATCCTTCAACGGACGGATCGCATTGAACAGCCGATCGACTTCATCGGCGGGAAGGCTCGCCGTCGGCTCGTCGAGCACCAGCACGTCAGCTTCGACGGCAAGTGCACGGGCGATGGCGACAAGCGACTTTTCGGTGCGCGACAATGCCGAGACCCGCGTCGTGGGGTCAAAGTCGCAACCGACCAGTTTCAAGGCCTCGTTGGCGCGCGCCTGCGTCCTGTTCCAATCGATGAGGCCGCGACGCATCGAGAAACCCTGCGACAAGCCCATGTTCTCGCCGACCGTCATCCACTCGATCAAACCGAGATCCTGGTGGATGAAGGCAACCGGCTGCCGCTCGTTCGGCTTCGGGGGACGATGATGGTAGCTCTGGCCGCGAAACAGGATGTCGCCGCTATCGGGCTTGTAGATGCCCGCAAGCGTCTTGATGAGCGTCGATTTGCCGGCACCGTTTTCTCCCAGCAGCGCGAGGATTTCTCCTTCGCGCAGGTCGATCGAGACGTCCCGCAGCGCCTGCGTGCCGCCGAAGCTCTTGGTGATCGACTGGAATTCCAGCAGTCTCTTGGCTTCCACTGTGGCTCCTCCCAAAGCTGCGGTTTTCATGGATGTATGTTATCGATAACATTTATGGATGGTCAAGCGGAAAGATGACGATCTCGAATTTCCCGAAGAGATTGACGTCAATCGGCCTGAAATCCATCGAGAAGGCGCATCATCTCGGCCGAGTCTTTTGGCCCAAGCCCGGCGGCGCAGAGCAGACGGTGAATCTCGACCACCGAGCCAGTCATCGGCAATGGCGTCTTCGTCTTGAGCGCAAAGGCTTGAAGCGAATCCAGGTCCTTCAACATGTTGTCGATTCTGCCTGTCGGCGAGAAATCCCGGGCGGCGAATTTCGCCATGAATTCCTGCAATATGCGGCTGTCCGCCCTGCCGCCGGCAAGGGCGGCCGGAATGGCGGCCGGATCGACGCCGCCGGCTTCAGCGAGCTTGACCGCCTCCGCGACGGCCTGAAACAGCACGGCGCAAAACAATTGATTGATCAGCTTCGTGGTCTGCCCCGCGCCAGATACACCCATCAGCGTGTAATTGGCGGCAAGATGCCGCATCACCACGCGTGCCCGTTCGAAATCCTCTGGGCTGCCGCCGGCCATGATCGTCAGGCGTCCGCTCAACGCACCCGGCACGCCGCCGGAAAGCGGGCAATCCACCCATGCCATGCCGGTTTCTCGACGCAGCCGCGTCGCCATGTCGGCCGTGTCGGCCGGGTCGATCGAGGACATATCGATCAGCACCTTGTCGGCATTCGCCGCCGCCGCAACGCCCTTTTCGCCGAAGACGACGGCGCGGACGATGTTTGCGTGATTGAGGCTGAGCACGCAAAACGCCGACCATGAGACCGCTTCCTCCACGGAGCCGGCCGCGCGCGCGCCCTTGGCCTGCAAAGCCGCAACTTTTTCGGTATCCAGGTCGAAGACCGATACCTTATGCCCGGTTTCGATCAATCGGGTGACGATCGCCGTTCCCATGATGCCGGCACCGATGACGGCGACATCTGCTCTGTAGTCATCCTGCATGATAATCTCCTCCCTTGACGGCCATGCCGCTCAGTCCCTTGCAAGCCAGTGCCACGATATCATCCAACGCATTGTCGATCGCCACCGTCACGACATTAGCTTCACCGGTCGGCGGCTCCAGCGTCTGCAACTGGCTGTCGAGCAAAGTCGCGGGCATGAAATGGCCCTGGCGGGCTTGCATCCGCGACAGCAACAGGTCGCGGGATCCTTCGAGGAAAACAAAGGCCAGACGCCCGTCCGCCGCCTGCCTCAGCCTGTCCCGATAGCTTCTCTTCAGCGCCGAACAGGAAATCACTAGCCCTCGCGATGCTTTTTGCGCGGTCCTTATTTCCTCCCCGATCCGGTCGAGCCAGGGCAGGCGGTCGTCGTCGGTCAGCGGTATACCCTGCGCCATCTTCTCAACATTGCCAGCGGGGTGGAGTTGGTCGCCCTCCAGAAACAGCATGCCGTTTCGAGCGGCAAGATGCTCTCCAACCGAAGATTTTCCGCAGCCGCTGACGCCCATGACGACGATGGCCAGAGGTGGCGCCTTTTTCTCGAAATCCATGGTCTCGTCTCTATCAGAGGCAGGTCGTGATGCCGCCGTCGACATAGAGCGTGTGCCCGTTGATGAAGGACGAGCCCCGGCCCGACAGGAAAACGGCGGCGCCGACCAGTTCCTCGACATTGCCCCAGCGTCCGGCCGGCGTTCGCTTCTCGAGCCAGGACGAGAACTCGGGATTGTCGACAAGCGCCTGATTGAGCGGCGTCTTGAAATAGCCCGGCGCAATCGCGTTGATCTGCAGGCCGTACTTGGCCCAGTCGGCGCACATGCCGCGGGTCAGATTGCGCACCGCGCCCTTGGTCGCGGTGTAGGGAGCAATGCCAGGGCGCGCCAGTTCGCTTTGAACGGAGGCGATGTTGATGATCTTGCCCTGTCCGCGGGCGATCATGGGTTTGGCCGCGGCCTGGCCGACATAAAATACGCTCGAAATATTGGTGGTCAGCAGCAGTTCCCATTTGTCCGCCGGGAAATCTTCCAGCGGCGTGCGAAACTGCATGCCGGCATTGTTGATCAGGATGTCGAGCGGCCCGATATCGGCTTCGATTGCGTCGATACCCGCTTTGGCAGCGTCCTTGCTGGTCACGTCGAAGATCGCCGCATGGGCAGACAGGCCTTGATCCTTGAGGCTCTCGACCGCGCGGTTGACGCTTTCGGGCGTGCGGCCGTTGATGATGACTTCGGCGCCATACTGCGCCAGGCCTTCGGCCAGCGCATAGCCGATCCCCTGGCTCGAGCCGGTGATCAGGGCACGCCGTCCGGTAAGATCGAACAAGTTCTTCATGCAAATCACTCCTCCGGTTTCGCCGCGGGTGACGGCTTCAACTGCCGCTGACGGTGAAACTCACTTGACATCCCTCTTCCGAATTATATGTTATCGATAACATAATCAACTGTCAAAATGCGGGATGGAAACGGAATGCCTAAAGAAGAAATCTTGATGACCGGAGCTTATCCGGAATGGGACATGGTGGATCTGGAGGCGAACTACCGCGTCCATCGCTTGTGGGAAGCGGCAGACCGGCACGAGCTGATTTCCAGGGTCGGCAAGGATATCCGTGCCATAGCGACCCGGGGCGAACTCGGAGCGTCCGCAGAGCTGATGGCGCAATTGCCGAAACTGGAAATCGTTTCCTGTTACGGCGTCGGCACCGACGCCATCGACTTGTCCTATGCCCGCGCGAACGGCATTCGCGTCACGAACACGCCTGATGTGCTCACCGAAGATGTCGCCGATATCGCCATCGGACTGCTGCTTGCGACGGCAAGGCAGGTCCCGCAGGCAGATGTTTTCGTCCGCTCCGGCCAGTGGGGCAGTGTCGCCATGCCGCTGGTGACACGCGTCTCGGGCAAGAAGGTGGGGATCGCCGGCATGGGGCGGATCGGCAAGGCGATCGCCAAGAGGGCTGCCGCTTTCGGCTGCGACATCTCCTATTTCGCCCGCCATGATCACCAGGATGTTGCCTACACCTACGAGCCAGACCTGATCGCGCTTGCCGGTTGGGCCGATTTTCTGATCGTCATCGTCCCCGGTGGGGAGGCGACCATGAAGATCATCAACGCTGAAGTGCTTGAAGCACTCGGGCCAAACGGCATCTTGATCAATGTCTCGCGCGGAACGACCGTAGACGAAGAGGCGCTGATCGCAGCCCTTCAAAACCGCACGATTCAGGCTGCGGGCCTTGATGTCTTCCTGAACGAACCCCGGATCGATGCGCGTTTCCTGACCCTCCAAAATGTCGTGTTGCAGCCCCATCACGGCTCTGGCACTGTCGAGACCCGCAAGGCCATGGGCCAACTGGTCAGAGACAATCTCGCTGCGCATTTTGCAGGTAGCTTGCTTCCAACTCCCGTCGTGTGAGGGTCCCGATATGAAAGCCATCGTCATTCATGCCGCCAAGGATCTCAGGATCGAAGAGCGCGAGCCGGAGGTTGCCGGTGCCGGGCAGGTGGAGATTGCCATCGAAGCCGGCGGCATCTGCGGTTCCGACCTGCATTATTACAATCATGGCGGTTTCGGCACCGTTCGCCTGCGCGAACCAATGATCCTCGGCCATGAGATCGCCGGCACGGTCAAGGCGCTCGGTTCCGGCGTCGCCGACCTTACTGTGGGAGACCGTGTTGCGGTTTCTCCGAGCCGGCCGTGCAACCATTGCCAATATTGCCTGAAGGGGCAGCAAAACCACTGCCTCAACATGCGGTTTTACGGCAGCGCCATGCCGATGCCGCACATTCAGGGTGGCTTTCGCCAGCGGCTGGTGGCGGAGCGTTGGCAATGCCACAAGGTCGCGGACGGCATTTCCATTCACGAGGCCGCCTTTGCCGAACCCTTTGCGGTGACGCTGCATGCGGCAAACCGCGCCGGATCGCTGCTCGGCAAACGGGTGCTGGTCACCGGTTGTGGCCCCATTGGGATGTTGGCGATCGTCGCGGCGCGCGTCCTCGGCGCCCGTGAGATCGTCGCGACCGACGTGACCGACAGCGTTCTGGCGATTGCCCGCACCAGCGGCGCCGACCGAACGATCAATGTTGCCACGCATGCTTCCGACCTCGCGGCCTACAGTGCCGAAAAGGGATATTTCGATGTCATGTTCGAAGCGTCGGGAAATGAGCGGGCGGTGCGCGCCGGCTTGGAGACGCTTAAGCCCCGCGCTGTTCTCGTGCAGCTCGGCCTTGGCGGCGATGTTTCCATTCCGCAGAACATGATCGTTGCGAAGGAAATCGAGATGCGCGGCACATTCCGTTTTCACGAGGAATTTGCGCTCGCCGTTGAACTGATCAACGCGCGTCGCGTCGATCTGAAGCCACTGCTGACAGGTGTCTTTGGGATCGAAGAGGCCGTCGCCGCCTTCGAGCTGGCGGGCGATCGCAGCAAGTCCATGAAAGTCCAGATCGCCTTTTGACCGACTGTATAATTCCTTAAATCGGAATCGATTTGAGGATAAAATTATCCAGACATTCAAAACGTTACAGCGCCGCGCATCCGAAAAGACGCGCGGCGCTTTAGTCTCAAGCGGTCGGCGCGCCGTTTCGGTCCGTGCTTTCGCGCAAGACAACCTTGTAGCCGGTCAATGTGATCTCATCGCCGGTCGCCTCGCCGGTATGGAGGGTATCCAGCAGGCGGGCGGCCGCCTGGCGACCGATGCCATAACAGTCGACATTGATGGTGGTGATGCGCGGATGACAGATGGACGAGATCTCATAGTCGCCGAAACCGGCAACAGCGATGTCCCGCGGAACCTTCATTCCCCTGCGCGTGCATTCCATGATGGCGCCGAAGGCGGAAAGGTCGGAAACGCAGAGAACCACTTCCGTGTCCGGCCAGCGCTCCAGCAGGCTGACGATTGCCTGGCCACCCTGTTCCATGGTGATGGGCGGGACGCCGAAGGAAATCATCCGTCCCGGTCCCAGGCCGAGTTCTTCAACCGTCTTCTGGAAACCGCTACGCCGCTGGCTGCCGCGCGTATCGCGCGCCGTCGTTCCCCCGATATAGCCGAACTTCCGATATCCCTGACTGGCAAGCGTCCGCACCAGCAGGGCCATCGCCTCGCTGTTGGAAAAGCCGACGACCTGATTGATCGGATTTTCCGGAAGCTCCCAGGTCTCGACAACGGGAATGCCGGCTTTTGCCAGCATGCGCCGCGCGCGCGCCGTGTGCGAACCACCGGTCAAGATGATGCCTTCCGGGCGGCGGCGCAGCATCGCCTCGATCAGCTCTTCTTCCTTCTCCGCCGAATAGTCGGTATAGCCGAGAAGGAGCTGAAGGCCGGTATTCTGCAGCGCATCGGTCATGCCCCGTGCGGTGTCGGAAAAATTCGAATTGTTGATCGAGGGCACCAGCGCAGCGATGAAGCCGCTCCGCCTCGACGAGAGACTGCCGGCAGACAGGTCGAGCACATAGCCGAGTGCGTCGACGGCCTCCATGATGCGCTTCCGGGTCTCCTCGGAAACGCTCGCATCCTGGCGAAAGGCACGCGACACGGTCATGGCAGATACGCCGACATATTTGGCGACCTCCGCCATCGTCAGCTTTTGAGCCTCTCCCGGCTTGAGACGCTTGTCTTTCGGCTCATCCTCGTTTTTCACTGATCTCCGCTTTCACAAAGCTTCCGAATTGGGTAGTCCAAGACACAATAAAGTTATCGCTATCATCGTACAATCGATATTATTGCAGGAATGCACCATTCCAACGTCCAAAAATCAAGATTCCCTGGGCATTTTCGCAAAGGTGGGCAGATCGGTATCTGTACCGAGCCCCCAAAACACGACAGTATGATATCGATAACAATTGATGATACGGAGGAGCACCATGTTCGGGCAAATTGACGGTACAGGGTTTGAGGTTCTCGACCCTCGCTTTGAAAGCTGCTTCGTCGGTCACGCTCGCGTTGAGCGACTTTGGACGGGTGGCCGCTGGCTGGAGGGACCGGCCTGGTTTGCCGCCGGGCGGTATCTGGTTTTCTCGGATATCCCCAACAACCGGATGATGCGCTACGACGACACCAGCGGGCATACATCAGTCTTCCGCTCGCCCAGCAACAATTCGAATGGCAACACCGTCGACAATCAGGGTCGGCTGATCACCTGCGAGCATCTGACGCGCCGTGTCACGCGCACGGATTTCGACGGCAGGATCACCGTTCTGGCCGATCGAATTGCAGGCAAACGCCTCAATTCTCCAAATGACGTCACCGTCAAATCCGATGGGACCGTCTGGTTTACCGACCCGAGCTACGGCATCCTTCACGACTACGAGGGCGACTATGGCGAAGCGGAAGTCGGCGGATGCCACGTCTATCGGCATGATCCGGCAAAAGGCACGACCGATCAGGTGACCTCCGATTTCGTCAAGCCGAACGGGCTGGCTTTCTCCCCGGATGAGACGGTGCTCTACATTGCCGACACCGGCGCAACGCACCTGCCCGGCGGTCCGCGTCATATCAGAAAGCTCGCGGTCTCGAATGAGGGAAGGCTGACCGATCTCGGCGTTTTCGCAGAATGTACTGCAGGTCTGTTCGATGGTTTTCGCGTCGATCGCAAGGGCAGGATATGGACGAGCGCCGGCGACGGTGTGCACGCCTACGATCCGGATGGTACCTTGATCGGCAAGATCCATATTCCTGAGGGCGTCTCCAACGTCACTTTCGGCGGCGAGAAACTGAACCGTCTCTTCATCACCGCGAGCACGTCTCTCTATGCTGTTTATCTCACGGCCAACGGATCGAGACTCGGATAATCGTTGAAGAGCCGAGGCCGCCCTTTTAGGACGGCCTCTCATTTTGTGCCTCTTGCCTCACCGTTGACTGAGGCCGTCCGCCAGCCGAACGAGGCTGAGGAAATCCGACCTGTAGCCGAAGGCATCCGTTCCTCGCGATGCCGCGGCGAGAGCGGCAATCGCCTGGTAGGAATAGGAATCGACGGCCGCGACATGGCTGAGTTTCTGGCCGAAGGCTGCAACGGCCACCGAGAAGCGGACATCTTGCGGCGCGGCATCGACGGTGGCGACTGCGTTGCTATCGTCGACAGGCGTGGTGATGAGGACGCTCTTGTCCTCGCCCCGCCGCTTGTAGCGCATCTTGACGAAGGCAAGTTCGCCGTGATGGGCGCTGTCGGCCGCCGCGGCGGCCGCCTTATTGGCTGCGCCATAGCGCAGGTCATCATTCATCACCGCGGGGCTTCCCTTGGGCGTAATCTCGTAAATCGCCGTGACGCTGTGGCCGGAGCCGATATCGCCGGCATCGACACGGTCATTGTTGAAATCCTCGCGCTTCAGCGCCCGCGTCTCGTAACCGATCAAGCGGTATTCGGCGATCCGTTCCGGGTTGAACTCGACCTGAAACTTAACGTCGCTGGCGATCGGAAACAGCGTCGATCCGGCCTCTTCGACCAGCGTCTTTTGCGCCTCGGCCAAGGTGTCGATATAGGCAGCACTGCCGTTGCCGTTCTGCGCCAGCGTCTGCATCAGAGAATCGTTGAGATTGCCCCGCCCGAAGCCGAGAACGGTGAGGAAGATGCCGTCCTTGCGTCTCTCCTCGATGATGCGCTTCAGGTCCTCATCGCTCGACGGGCCGACATTGAAGTCGCCATCGGTCGCCAGCATCACCCGGTTGACGCCGTCCTTGACGAAGGCCTGCTTGGCAAGATCGTAAGCCGCCTCGATGCCTTCGGCGCCGCCGGTCGAACCTCCGGGCTCCAGCCTGTCGATCGCCGACAGGATCTTCGATTTCTCCGCCACCCGTGTCGGCGAGAGCACGGTGCCGGCATTGCCGGCATAGGTGACGATCGAGACGGTGTCGTCGGCCTTCAGCTTGTTGACCAGAAGCCGGAAGGCGCTCTTGAGAAGCGGCAGTTTGTCCGGCTCGTCCATCGAGCCGGACACGTCGATCAGGAAGACCAGATTGGCATGCGGCGTGGTCGCCGGCGCGATGTCATAGCCCTTGATCGCCACATGCATCAATTCCGTGTCGTGGTTCCACGGGGTCGGCATCACGGTCACTGTCGCCTTGAAAGGCTGATCGGCATTGTCAGGGCCCGGCCAGTCATAGGGGAAATAATTGATCATCTCTTCGACGCGGACCGATTGCGGGTCGGGCAGTGCCCCGCCGGTCAACGACCGGCGGACGAAGGCATAGGACGCGCTGTCGACATCCGCGGAGAAGGTCGAGACCGGATCCGTCGCCACGCTCTTGATCGGATTTGCCGCAGCATTGGCAAACCGCTCGCGATTGGAATCGAGCTGAATCTGGGCATGCCCCTCCGCAGGCGGAGTAGGCGAAGGGGCGATGGCAGCCATCGGTTCGGCAAACTGCCGCTGGGGGACGATGCCGGGAGCGGCCGGCACAGCGCGTTTGGCCGCCCCGAGTGCCGCGGCAGAACCCTCCGGCTTGTTCGTGAGAGCGGCGACGTCGTTGGCATCGAATTCGGATGTCCGCGACGAATCGGGTTTCGCGAGTGCCGGCGCCTCCTTGTCCTGCGGGGCTTGCGCGACAGCGACAGATTGCTCATCCAGGCTGTTGTTCCCGGCCGGTGTTTGCGGCGCGACCGTGACCGGCTGACCGGCAGTTGCGGCCGGTTGTTTCGACGCCTCACTTTTCGAAAGGTTGCCGGCGATCTCTGTCTGATCGACGATCGGCGATCCGTTGCGGGTCAGCTCGATCGCCAGGTAACCGGCGGCCGGAATGACGAGCAGCGTCGCTAGGGCTGAACCGGCGAGGAATTTCTTGTTCATGGCAGGGCTCCATATCCAGTTGATGATGGAGCTTTGACGCCAGCCTTTCGCATTTCCTTGGGCGGCCGGCGCATTATTTTCTGCGGTATCGAAGGCCTGCATCGCGGCAGTAAGCGCACGCGCACGCGCCTCCGGCGTCGCTGCCGGCGGTGTCAGGCGGGAGAGCTTTTCGAGTTCCTTGTCCACGATCATACCTCTTCCTTGCCGAGCACGGTCTTCAGCCTCTTGCGCGCCTCATGGACCTGCCAGGATACGGTCGCCTCCGAGCAGCCCATGACATCGGCGGCAGCCGAATGGCTGAGACCCTCGCCGTAAACGAGCAGCACCGCGTCGCATTGCCTTTCCGGCAAGGCGCGCACGGCTGCCCATAATTCGCTCGATAGCTCATCGTCATTTCCGGCCGGCGCATCCTGCTGCGGTTCGGCGGCGTAGGCGCGGAATGTCTGCTGCTCTCGTGCAAGCTTGCGTCTATGGTCGCGGGCGGCGTTGAGCGTCAGCGTATAGAGCCATGTCCTGAAGCGGCTGGCGCCGCGAAAGCTGCGGATCGCCGCGCCGAGCTTGACGCAGACCTCCTGGGCAATGTCGTCGGCATCGGTGGAACTGCCCGACCAACGCCACGCCGTCGCATGGACGAAATCATAATGGCGCGAGACCAGTTGCCCGAAGGCCTCCCGGTCACCGCCCTGCGCTCGTTCTATGAGCTCCGCATCCAATTCCGCACCTACCCCAAACCGACCAGCAAGATGCTATTTCGAGATTGAGACGTTTCTCGGATGGCTTTCCTTGGGTCCGCGACGAAAAAATTATTGGGAATTTTAAAAGCCGCGACATTCATGGGTCGCGGCCAGACAGATCGGCTCCGTCACAAAGGCGCATGATGAAGACAGAGTCGGCCAGGGACATGACCTGTCATGTCCCAAATCGCGAAAGGACCTCCATGTCCGCTCAACCGCCTGTCCCCACTGAAAGGGGCATCCTGCAGTTTCTGGCGACTTGCGATTCCTTCTATCCGCCAGACGCCGTTCAAGCATCGATCGAACAGCAGCGACATTGGTACGACGCTCTTTGCGCGCGCTTTGACCGTCCGCTGCCCCCGGAGATGATCTTTGCGGACGGCATGCTCCAGCGCATACCGATCCGGCGTTACCGTCCGCGGAAGATCAGCACGCGCACCATTCTGCTCTATCTTCATGGCGGTGGCTTCGTTGTCGGTTCGCTCGAGAGCCATCATGCCATCTGCGCCGAGATCGCCGATTTTGCCGGCGCGGAACTTGTTTCGGTCGATTATCGCCTCGCCCCTGAATATCGCTGGCCGGCGCAGACGGATGACGGCTTTACCGTGTTGAAGCATCTGCTTTCCGCCAACAGCAAGGTCGTGCTGATCGGCGACAGCGCCGGCGGCAATCTGGCCGCGGGCCTTGCATTGCGGGCGCGCGAGCAGGGCCTGTCCGGCGTCGTCGGCCAAGTCCTGATCTATCCGGCGCTTGGCGGCGACCTTACTGCGGGCTCCTATGTCGAAATGGCCGCGGCGCCTGGATTGACGACGGCGGATGTCGCTTATTACCGCGAGATCCTGCAGGCGCCGGCGGGCAATGAGATCGCCGAACCGCTGCAGGCAGCTTCGCTTGCCGGGCTGCCGCCGGCCTTCATCACGGTCGCGCATTTCGATCCGCTCCGAGACGACGGCCGGCACTATGCCGCCCGGCTCACCGCGGAGGGCGTCGACGTCTGGTTCCGGGAGGAGCCGCAGATGGTGCACGCGTGGCTGCGCGCCCGCCACATGAGCGACGGCGCACGCGACGGCTTTCGTGCCGTCTGCGAGGCGACAAGGCGTTTTGCGGCGACCTGATGGTCACATCAGGTCGCGGGCGATCCGCTTTTCCACAAAGACCTTTTCGAAGATCTGCACGTCGTCCTCGAAGGCGGTGACGACAGCGCTGATGATCCAGTCGTTCCGGGTACATGAAATGCGTGCGGTCGCGACCGTGCGGGCGAACCAGCCGGGGCGGCGCATGTCGCAGGTCCAGGTCGAGACCCCGGTCATCGACAGCGGATCATCGGGTGAAATCGACCAGACTTCCTCGCGCAATTGCCGGGTCGAGAGACCTGTCTCAGGGTGTTCGGTGAGCCCGGTATCCTCGTGGATGTGATACTCCGTCCGACTGGCCGAGAGATCACGGACGACCTGCCGCTTCGTCGCGGCGGCCGCGTGCTCGATGTATTTCGGCAGCGGATCGGGATTGGCCGGTTCCTTGATGTCTATCCGCTGGTGCTCGCCGAGCATCGGCAGCCCGAGGCCGAGTGCGGCGATATCGACCTCGATGCCTTCGTCATCAGGCGGCGGCAGGATCATCGGCCAATATGCGGTAGAAAGCGAAAGGCGGATGCGATGACCCTTGCGGAAGCGATATCCGCAGGCATCGAGCACGAGCCGGATCGACACCTTCTCGCCTGGTGTCAGCGGCTTGGGATCTGCATTGCCCTCCCGGTGAGTGAGATTGACGACGCCGAAGGCGACACGTGTTGCCGTACCATCCGGATGGACATCGATGAGCCGGGCGCAGAGATTTCCGCCCGCCGCCCGAGAGCGCAGCGCAAGCGTGAGCACGGGCCGGCCGAGATAGTCGTAATCGCCAGCAAGCGGCATCGTATCGAAGACCAGCGAGCCAGCATCGTCCAAGCGTTGATCGATCGCCATTTCGGCGTCGGGTTTCAGCGTGAAATATTCACCCGATGCCGTCCCGGTGTCGAGCGGAGAGCGGAGATAGGCGGCATGTTCGGGCGCGTGCGGGATCGGCATGCCTTCCGTCAGCTTGCCGAACTGCTCGACATAGAAGCACTGCATCTGCGGCGGCGACCAGACGTCCTTGGCGACCCAGAAACCCGGATCGCTGTCGCGGCGCGGGGCAGGGCGGATGGCGTCGAGAATATAGGCGCGGGCCTGCGGCAGCCCGTCGATCCCATTGTCCTCGCCCAGCAGCCATCTGTTCCACCAGGCAATCGCCTCGCCATGAAAATCGGTGCGCGGCTTCGGCCAGGCGAAATGCGGATATTTGTGGACCCAGGGGCCGATCAGCGCTTTCGCCTTGTCGCCCAGGCCTTCGACCGCCATCAGAGGGGTATTGCGGTAGCCGTCAGCCCAGCCGGCGATGACAAGCGTCGGGATTTCCACGCTCGAAAAATCCTCTGAGATCGAGCCATGACGCCAGAAATCGTCGCGCCGCTGGTGGGCCAGCCACTCCTCCATGAAGAAGGGTTCGCCTGCCAGGCGTTCCAGCCACATTTCCTTCCAGCGCTCGCCGACGAGTGAAGGGTCGGGCGGGCGCGACTGGTAGCCGAGCATCGTCGCCGCCCATGAGAGCTGGGCGGAGAGATGGCAGCCGTTCTTGTAGTGGATGTCGTCATTGTAGCGGTCGACGGTCGAGGCGATCGAGATGACGGCCTTCAGCGCCGGCGGGCGCAATGCTGCGACCTGCAGGCTGTTGAAGCCGCCCCAGGAGATGCCCATCATGCCGACCGCGCCGCTCGACCATGGCTGCGCGGCAATCCAGGCGATCAGCTCGCAGGCATTGGCAAGCTCGCTTTCGGTATATTCGCCGTCGATGACGCCGTCGGATTCTCCGGATCCGCGGATATCGACGCGCACGCCGGCAATGCCTGCGGCCGCGAAGACCGGATAGGTCGACTCGTCCCGCAGACTGGTTCCGTCCCGCTTGCGATAGGGCAGGAATTCGAAGACGGCGGGAACGGGATCTTCCCTAGCGCCATCCGGCATCCAGATGCGCGCGGCAAGCCGCGTCCCATCCTCCAGCGTAATCCATTCATTCTCGATGGTGGTGAAGCCGCGCGAGGTCATGCTCATTCCTTGATGCACATTCCGTGAGACGAGGGTTTACCCTCGTCAAGTCAGTTACCGGCGCTCTCCATGCGACGCGTGGCAAGCACCCGTTCCAGCCAGCCGATTTCCATTTCCGGCACGGATTTCAACAGCAGATCGGTGTAGTCGTCAAAGGGCGGGGAGAGCGCCGTCGATTTCGGACCGAACCGCACCAGCTTGCCACGATGCATCACCGCCACGCTGTCGGCAATCGCCCGAACGATCGCGATGTCGTGGGTGATGAAGACGTAGGACAGCTGCTCTTCTTCCTGCAGGCGGAGAAGCAGTTTGAGGATACCCTCCGCCACCAGCGGATCGAGCGCCGAGGTCGGCTCGTCGCAGAGGATGAGTTCGGGCTTGGCGGCCAGCGCTCTTGCGATCGCCACACGCTGCTTCTGGCCGCCGGAGAGTTCGGCCGGATAACGATCGACGAAGCCCTTGCCCATTTCGATCTGGTCGAGCAGTTCCTTCACCCGGGCGGTCTTCTCGGCACCTCTCAGGCCATAATAGAAGGTCAGCGGGCGGCCGATGATGTCTCGAACCGTCTGGCGCGGGTTCATCGCCGTGTCGGCCATCTGGTAGATCAGCTGGATACGCCTCAGATCGTCGTTCGGTCGGCTCTTCAGGCCCGGCATCAGCGGCTTGCCGTCAAAGACTATACGTCCGTTGCTCGGCGGCAACAGGCCGGTGATCACGCGCGCCAGGGTCGATTTGCCGGAACCGGATTCGCCGACGACCGCGAGCGTCTGCCCCTTCGGCACATGCAAAGAGACATCGTGCAGCACTTTGAAGCCGTTGGAATATTCGGCACTGACATTTTCGACCTTGAGAAGTGCCGCAGACTGGTCGGCGGCTTCCTCGCGGTAGGCCTGCCTGACATTGACGAGGGCGCGGGTATAGTCCTCCCGCGGCGCCTCGATGATCTGCTGGACGCTGCCATATTCCACCTGCTTGCCATAACGCAGGACCATGATGTCGTCCGAGATCTGGGCGACGACGGCAAGGTCATGGGTGATGTAGAGGGCGGCCGTGTGCGTTTCCTCGATGGCATGCTTGATCGCCGCCAGCACGTCGATCTGCGTGGTGACGTCGAGCGCCGTGGTCGGCTCGTCGAAGACGATGAGCTCAGGATTGGAGCAGAGCGCCATCGCCGTCATCGCCCGCTGCAGCTGCCCACCGGAGACCTGATGGGGAAAGCGCTCGCCGAAGGTTTCCGGATTGGGCAGGCCGAGAACCCCGAACAGATAAAGCGCCCGTTTGCGCGCCTCGTCCTTGCTCATCAAACCATGTTTGACCGAGGCTTCGATCACCTGATCGCCGAGCCTGTGCGCCGGATTAAAGGCAGCGGCGGCCGATTGCGCGACATAGCAGACCCGTGCTCCGCGGATTTTCCGGATGCCGTTCTTGCCGAGCACCAGGATATCGGCGCCGTCGAGCCGCACCTCGCCGCCGGTGATTTCGGCGCCGCCCCGGCCATAGGCGAGTGCGGAAAGGCCGATCGTCGACTTGCCGGCGCCCGATTCGCCGATCAGGCCGAGAACCTTGCCCTTCTGCAGATCGAAGGAAACGCCGTCGACGATCGTCACCCGTTTGGGCGGTTCGCCCGGCGGATAGCTGGTTGCTTCGATCTTCAGATTGCGAACGGAAAGAAGCTCAGGCATCGCCGCGCCCTCCCTTGAGGCTGGATGTGCGTTTCAGGAGCCAGTCGACGACGAGGTTGACGCAGACGGCAAGTGTCGCGATCGCGGTGCCCGGCACCAGCGCTGCCGAGATACCGAAGATGATGCCGTCCTTGTTGTCCTTGACCATGCCGCCCCAATCGGCCGCAGGCGGCTGAATGCCGAGGCCGAGGAAGGAAAGCGTCGAGAGGAACAGGATCGAGAAGGCGAAGCGCAGCCCGAATTCGGCCAGCAGCGGCGACAGTGTGTTCGGCAGGATTTCGCGGAAGATGATCCAGAGCTTGCCTTCGCCGCGCAGCGTTGCCGCCTCGACGAATTCCATCACCGCGACATCGAGCGCCACGGCACGGCCGAGACGGTAGACGCGGGTGGAATCGAGGATCGCCATGACAAGGATCAGCACGACCATGTTTTGCGGCAGCACCGCCAGGACCACGAGTGCGAAGATCAGCGTCGGGATCGACATCATCAAATCGTTGAAGCGAGAGAGGACGGTGTCGACCACGCCGCGCGAGACGGCAGCCGTGAAGCTCAGGATGATGCCGAGCGAGAACGAGATGACGGTGGCGGCGGACGCGACCAGCAGCGTCGTGCGTGCGCCGTAGATCAGCCGCGAGAAGATGTCGCGGCCGAGATTGTCGAGACCGAAGATATATTGATCATCAGGCAACTGCCAGACGTCGCCGACGACCTGAGTCTCGCCATAGGGGGCGAGCCAGGGAGCAAAGATCGCGAATATAAAGGCGATGGCGATACCGGCCATGCCGATCCAGGCGGTGATGGGGATGTCTCTCAATCTCATCGCGGATGCCTCAGCCTGGGATTGGCGATAATCGCGAGAATATCGGCGGTCATGTTGAGGAAGATATAGACAGCCGCGAAGATCAGGCCGCAGGCCTGAACGACAGGCATGTCGCGCACGGTGACCGCATCGACCATATACTGCCCCATGCCGGGATAGACGAAGACCACTTCGACAACGACGACGCCGACCACGAGATAGGCAAGCGTCAATGCGATGACGTTGATGATCGGCGCGAGCGCATTGGGGGCGGCATGCTTGACGATCGAGCGGAAGGCGCCAAGGCCTTTCAGCTCTGCGGTCTCCATATAGGCCGACGACATGACGGAGAGGATTGCCGCCCGCGTCATGCGCATCATATGCGCGAGTACGACGAGCACGAGGGTCGCCGTCGGCAGCGCGATTGCTTTCAATCGCTCGACGAAACCCATGCTGTCATAGACCGTCGCCGGAAAGGTGGCCACGCCGAATTTCACCGCGAAGAACAGGATCAGCAGGTAGCCGACGAAGAATTCCGGCAGCGAGATCGCCGCCAGCGAGATGACGTTGATGATCTTATCCGGCAGGCGATTGCGGAAATGCACCGACAGCATGCCGAGCCCAACGGCGAGCGGCACCGATATCACGGCTGCGAAACCCGCCAGGAAGAGCGAATTGCCAAGGCGCTTGCCGATCTGTTCGCTCACCGAATTCTTGCTGGCCCAGGAGGTGCCGAAGTCCCCCTGGACGGCGTTGCCGAGCCATTCGACGTAACGCGTGGTTATCGGGCGGTTCAGCCCGAGATCCTCTCGAATATTGGCAACGGCCTGCGGTGTCGCCGACTGACCGAGATAGGTTGTGGCAAAATCGCCGGGCAGGGCTTCCAGACCGCCGAAGATCACGATGGAAACGGCAAAGAGCAGGACGATACTGAGCACGAAGCGCTCGAGGATAAGGGCAAGCAGCGGAAAACGCTGCCGAAACCCGAGGCCGGGCAAGATGCTTGGGGCAGGATTGGTCATGGCGAGGACCTCGCGCTAAAACGTCGGGAGGACCGCGGGGTTTCATCCCACGGTCCGGGCTTCGTTAGAGATCGGAGGGGCAAACGCCCCTTGCCATCAGGCGTCCAGCCAGACGCGGGTCGCGACGTAGCCGTTCGACATGTCGTTGCCGATGTCGTGGACATAACCCTTCACCTGCTTGGTGGAGGCGTTCACGAAGTCGTTGAACATCGGCAGGATCACCCCGCCCTCGTCGCGCACCGTGATCGCCATGGTGCGATACATGTCCTTGCGCTTGGCTTCATCAAGCTCGGAGCGGGCCTGCAACAGCAGCTTATCGAAGTCAGGACGCTTGAACTTGGTGTCGTTCCAATCCGCCGTCGAGAGATAGGCGGTGGAATACATCTGGTCCTGCGTCGGACGGCCACCCCAGTAGGAGGTCGAGAAGGGCTGGACATTCCAGACGTTGGTCCAGTAGCCGTCGCCCGGCTCGCGCTTGACCTCGATCTCGATGCCGGCCTTTTTGCAGCTTTCCTGGTAAAGGACTGCCGCATCGACACCGCCGGGGAAGGCGACTTCGGAGGTGCGCAAGAGCACCGAGCCGCTATGGCCTGATTTCTTGTAGTGAAACGCAGCCTTGTCGGGATCGTAGGCGCGCTGCTCTATGCCCTCGGGGAAAAGCGCATAGGTGTTGTTGATCGGGAAGTCGTTGCCGACCTTGCCGTAGCCGCCGAGGATCTTTTTCACCATGGTCTCGCGGTCCATGGCGTATTTGAGCGCCAGGCGCAGGTCGTTGTTGTCGAACGGCGCCTTATCGCAGTGCATGATGAAGACGTAGTGGCCGCGGCCGGAGGTCGAGAGAATCTCGACGTTCGGGGCGCGCTTCAGCAGGCTGACGGTCTTCGGGTCGACGCGGTTGATGTAGTGGACCTGGCCGGACGACAGTGCTGCGATGCGGGCGGTGGCGTCGTTCATGCCGATGATTTCGATCGAATCGACATAACCCCGGTCGGTGCGCCAGTCGTCCTTGTTCTTTTCGAAGGTGGCGCGGACGCCGGGCTCGAAGCTCGTCATCTTGTAGGGGCCTGTGCCGATCGAGGCCAGCGGATCGTCAACGCCGCCATTCGGCTGGATGACCAGATGGTAGTCCGACAGCAGCAGAGGCATGTCGGCATTGCCTTCGCTGAGCGTGAGGACGAGATTGCCGCCGTCGGCCTTGATCTCCTTGATCGAGCCGAGAACACCGAGCGCGCCGGATTCCGACTTCGCGTCGGTGTGACGCTTCAGCGTCGCAACGACGTCGTCGATCGTCAGTTCCTTGCCATCGTGGAACTTGACGCCCTTGCGGATCTTAAAGGTCCAGGTCGCCGCGTCCTTCGACGGCTCCCAGGATTCGGCAAGCGACGGCACGGCGGCACCCGTCAGCGGATCGGACTCGACCAGCATGTCGCCCCAGCAGCGGCCGATGCAGAACATGACCTGCGACAGGAATTTCGCCGGATCCTTGGAATCGGTGGCTGCACCACCTTCGAGGCCGAGCTTCAGGTGGCCGCCGCGCTTCGGTTCGGCCGCTTCGGCACTTTCGGTGAAGAGCTTGTCGGCGACGGCAAGTGTGATGCCCGCCGCCATGGCGCGTCCCATGAATTCGCGGCGGCTGAGCCCGCCGGCGGTGACACGGCTTGCGAGATATTTCGTGTAGTCGTTCATTCCCCAGTTCCTTCTTTATGGTGCGTTGACAGAACTTCCGGGCAGGTCCGCAGACGGTTTCCTCTCCACCTCCGGTGCCCGCATCATGCGGGAAAATAATGCGGTTGCTGCCGCCGGGTTATTTTCCTTTCCAAATGGGGCTTCGCTTCTCGGCGAAGGCCCGTGCGCCTTCCAATTGGTCCTCGCTCGAATAGAGCTTGTCGACCGTCGCAAACTGCCGTTTGGTGATCTTGTTCATGGCAGTCTGGAACGGCGAACCCTCCGCTTCGCGGACGATTTCCTTAATGGCCGCATAGACGAGCGGCGGCCCGCTCTCGAGCAACCGGGCAAGCTCCCATGCTCTCTCCATCAGCCGCTCGGCCGGCAGGACCTCGTTGACGAAACCCCAGCGATGCGCCTCGTGAACGTCGAGCCAGCGACCGGTCAAAAGCATGTCCATGGCGATGTGATAGGGGATGCGTTTAGGCAGCTTGATGGAAGCCGCATCGGCAACCGTGCCGGAGCGGATTTCCGGCAGGGCGAAGGTCGCATGGTCGGCCGCGAGGATCAGGTCGGTCGACAGCGCAATCTCCAGTCCGCCGCCGCAACAGATGCCGTTGACCGCACAAATGATGGGCTTGTTGAGGTCGCGCAGTTCCTGCAGCCCGCCGAAACCACCCACGCCGTAATCCCCGTCGACCGCATCGCCTGATGCCGCCGCCTTGAGATCCCAACCGGCACAGAAAAACTTCTCGCCGGCGCCCGAGACGATGGCGACACGCAACGCCGGATCGTCGCGGAAATCTCGGAAGATCAACCCCAGGGCACGGCTGGTCGCAAGGTCGATGGCATTCGCCTTCGGCCGGTCGATGACGACTTCGAGTATTCCACCGTCATGTCGTGTGCGAATGTGGTCGCTCAACCTATGCTACCTCCTCCGCCGTATTAAAGCATCGACTACGGCCACGCCACGCCCTTCGGGAAGAACCATCAATGGATTAATGTCCAGTTCCTCCAGGGATGCCGCGTTCTTTACGACATAATCTGCCGTTGCTGAGACAGCACCAACAGCGGCTTCGAGATCGCCTTTTGGCCGCCCGCGATAGCCATAGATCAATTTTGCAAGTTTGAGACGTGAAATTGCCGCGTGAATATCGGTTTTCGTCGCCGGAAGCGGCAGGATGACGGAATCTTCAAGCAATTCAACGAAGATTCCGCCCGCTCCAAGCGTGAGCGACAATCCGAAGACAGGGTCGCGGATGGCGCCGACAATGAGCTCGGCAACCGGCGGATCGATCATTTTCTCGACCAGATAACCGGCATTCGGCGGCATTGCCGCCGCCGCATTCGATACTGCCTTAGTATCCTCTAGGTTGAGTGCGACGGCCCCTGCCTCGGTCTTGTGGGCAATGCCGAGCGCTTTCAGTACGACGGGAAAACCGAGCCGTTCGGCCTGCTCGGCCGCTTGACCGGGAGAAGAGGCCAACAGCCCTTGCGGAACAGGAAGGCCGAAGGCGGCAAGCTCGGCCTTCGCATCGGCCTCCGTCAGCGTCTCGATCTCGCCGTCCATAGGGGACACATCGAGCAGCGGCAGGGGAGGTGGGCCATCCCAGGCCTGGCCGATGCCGGCGGCGACTTCCGCAGCCGTGATGGTTTCGTCGATGCCGCAGAAGGCAATGATGCCGTTTGCCATCAGCCGATCGGCGATGGGCTCCGGCATGTTTTCCGGAAGTGTCGCCAGAAGGCCGGCCAGCGCACCGGTTGCGGCAGCGGCCGTCATGACCGCGTCTGCCGTCATTGCCCATTCGGACGCATCGCAGCGGTCATCGCGGGGGAAGTCGAGGACGACGAGATTGAGGGCATAGCCGCCCTCGAACATGGCGCTGAAGGCTTCGGTCTGGCGTGCGAGATCCCCCCACACGAAGGTGTGGTAATCGAGCGGATTGGAAAGCGTCACCATCTCGCCGAGGACCCGCCGCAGCCGTGGCAATTGTAGCGGCTGCAGCGCCGGGAATTCCACGTTGTGACCGACGGCGGCATCCGCCATCAGCGAGGCTTCGCCACCGGAACAGCTCATCGACGAGATGGAATGGCTTGCGAGCGGGCCGGCGACATGCAGGAGTTTCAGGGTTTCGAGCAGCGCCGGCAAGGTTTGCACACGGCCAAGGCCGAGGCGGGCGAGCACAGCGTCGGCGATGGCATCGCTGCCGGCAAGCGAGGCGGTATGCGACACCGCCGCGCGTTTTGCCTGCTCGGACCTGCCGACCTTCAACACGACCACCGGCTTCCTCGACCGCCGGGCCATGGCGGCCAGGCGTTCGAGTGCCGAGAGATCACCGAAACCTTCGACATGAAGGCCGACCGCCGTGACGCGCGGGTCGTCGATCAGCGCGCAGGCGACATCGGCAAGCGATGTCTGGGCCTGATTGCCGGCAGTGACCACATAGGCGATCGGCACGCCTCGGGTCTGCATTGTCAGGTTGATGGCGATATTCGAGGATTGCGTGAGGATTGCGACGCCACGTTCGATGCGCTGCATGCCATGCTGATCGGGCCACAGCAGCGCACCGTCGAGACCGTTGATCAGCCCGTAGCAATTCGGCCCGAGGATCGGCATGTCGCCGGCTGCGTCCAGCAGGGCCTGCTGCAGCTCGGCGCCGTCGCCGAGTTCACCCGTCGCCTCGCTGAAACCCGATGCATAACAGACTGCCCCGCCGGCACCGGCCTCAGAAAGGCTGCGGACGATTTCGACGGTCAGCGTCCTGTTGACGCCAACGAAGGCTGCGTCCGGCGCCGAAGGCAGATCGGATACAGAGCGATAGCAGGACCGCCCGAGCACCTCGTCGAGTTTGGGATGGACAGGCCAGATCTCACCGGCAAAGCCCATGCGGTCGCATTGCTCGATCACCCTGCGCGCCTCGCGACCGCCGAAGACGGCGATCGTTTGCGGTCTGAGCAGGCGGTCGAGCGGGCGAGGCGTCATCGGCTCACGCTCCCAGAGGTCGAAGCAAGTCGCGGCTGATAATATGCCGCTGGATTTCGGAGGTGCCGTCCCAGATGCGCTCAACGCGCGCATCGCGCCAGAAGCGGGCGAGCGGCAGATCGTCCATCAGTCCCATGCCGCCGAAGATCTGGATCGCCTCATCCGTGACGCGGGCGAGCATTTCCGAGGCATAGAGCTTGGCCGAAGCGATCTGCCGGTCTGCGGGGCGGCCGGCATCGACCTGCCAGGCGGCGGCCAGCGTCAGCCAGTCGGCTGCGTCGATCTCGGTGATCATGTCGGCGAGCTTGAACGACACGCCCTGATTGGCGCCGATCGGCTTGCCGAACTGCTTGCGCTCGGCGGCGTAGGGCAGGGCCAGGTCGAAGACACGCCGTGCCCGGCCGACGCAGGTGGCGGCAACCGTCAATCTCGTGCCGTAGAGCCATTGGTTGGCGATATCGAAGCCGCGATGCACCTCGCCCAGCACTTGGGCTTCGGGAATGCGGCAATCGTCGAAGCTGAGCGTTGAGTTATGGTAGCCACGATGCGAAACGGAATCGTAACCTTTGAGGATTTCGAAGCCCGGCGTGCCGCGATCCACCAGGAAGGCGGTGATCTTCTTCTTGATGCCCTTCGGCGTTTCCTCCTCGCCCGTCGCAGCAAAGACGATGACGAAATCGGCGACATCGGCATGGGAGATGAAATGTTTCGTGCCGTTGAGGACGAAGTCGCCACCGTCGCGGCGGGCGGCGCATTTCATGCCGCGCATATCAGAACCGGCGTCCGGCTCGGTGATCGCAAGCGCATCGATCTTCTCGCCGCGCACCGCAGGCAGGAGATAGCGCTCGCGCTGCTCGCCCTCGCAGGCCATGAGGATGCCGGAGGGCCGGCCGAAGAAAACGGTCAGCCCCAGGGAGCCGCGTCCGAGTTCCCGCTCGACCAGTGTGAAGGTGACATGGTCGAGGCCGGCGCCGCCGACGTCTTCCGGGAAATTGCAGGCATAGAAGCCGAGATCGATGCATTTGCGCCGAATCTCGCCTCCAAGCTCCGGTGGGACGATACCGCTGCGCTCGACCTCGTTCTCATGGGGATAGATCTCGGTTTCCACGAAGGCACGGACCGTGTTGACGATCATTTCCTGTTCTTCGCTGAGACCAAAATCCATGCCGATCCTCCTACCGTTTCTGGCCGACGTGACGGCTGGCGCCTTCAGGCGCTGCCAACTCCGCATGGGCTCTGGCGATCGCCTTCGCCTTGTCGAGGACGCCAGCTGGCGCCGGCGCGGCTTTGCCCGCCTTGCTGTCGACATGCAGCAACATGTGCTCGGCGGTGGCAAGTGCCTCGCCCGTCGCCGTATCGTGAAGCGTGTGGAAGACGTGCAGCCGCTTCTCGTCGACGGACAGGATCTGGCAGGTCGAATGGATCGCCTGTCCGAGCTTTGCCTCGCCGAGATGGCGGATATGGGTCTCCACCGTATAGTAGCTCTGCCCCGCCTCGACATAGGCGAGATCGACGCCGATGAGACGCAGCAGCGCATCTGACGTATCGCCGAAAACCTGGAGGTAGCGGTGTTCGGTCATATGGCCGTTATAATCGACCCAGGCTGGGCTGACTTTCGTCTCGACGAGCCTCAGCGGCTTCGACGGATCGAAAGACTTAATCGTCCCGCCGCCTCCTGCCCACAGCGATTGCTCGAAGTCTTTCAGCAGTTTGCCCGCGCCCCAGCCCTTGCCGCCATCGCCGCCCTTGAGGGCCTGCAGGATGCCGACGAGGTTTTCGTCGCGGATGCGTTCGAGTTCACGGATCGAGCGGCCGGCCGCCTGTTCGTCGGATTGCTGGCCGATCTTTTCGATCAGCGGATCGTCGAGATCGACGACATCGGTAAGCTTGGTCCAGGGCCAGGCCAGGCAGGGGCCGAACTGGGCGAGGAAGTGGCGCATTCCGGCCTCGCCGCCGGCGATGCGATAGGTCTGGAACAGGCCCATCTGCGCCCAGCGCAGGCCGAAAGAGTAGCGGATGACGTCATCGAGGGTCTCGACGGTGCAGATGTCGTCGTGGATCAGCCACAGGGCCTCGCGCCAGAGCGCTTCGAGCAGCCGGTCGCCGACGAAGGCCTCGATCTCCTTGGCGATGTGGACGCCCTTCATGCCGATCGGCGGCAGTCGCTCCATGGCAGCCTTGATGGTCGCCGCCGAGGTCTTCTCGCCGCCGACGATTTCGACGAGCGGCAAGAGATAGACGGGATTATAGGGATGGGCGACGAAGAGGCGCTCGGGATGCTTCATGTCGCGCTGCAAATCGGTCGGCAGCAGGCCTGATGTGGAAGAGCCGATCAGGGCGTCCGGTCGCGCCACGGCATCGATCTCATTCAGGACGCCGCGCTTGAGGTCGAGCCTTTCCGGCACGCTTTCCTGAATCCAGTCGGCGCCGGCGGCGGCTTCCGCGAGCGTCGTGCAGAAGGTCAGCCTGCCGCGCGGCGGCAGGGGTGCGCCGGTCAGCATGGCATAGGCTTTTTCGGCGTTGGCGAGCACTTCGCCGACGATGCGGCTTGCTTCCGGATGCGGATCGAACACGTTCACGTCGACGCCGGCCAGCAGAAAACGCGCGATCCATCCGCCGCCGATGACGCCGCCGCCGATACAAGCCGCCTTGTTGATCCCTGTCATGCCGTCCTCAGCGCTTCGTCAGTTTGAGTTTCTTGCGAACGTCTTCCGGGCCGATGATCCTGGCACCCATGCCCTCCACCACCTGCACGGCCTTTTCGACGAGCTGAGCATTGGTGGCGAGCTGGCCCTTGCCGACGAAGAGGTTGTCCTCCAGGCCGACGCGCACGTTGCCGCCCGCCAGAACGGCGGCTGCCGGATAGGCCATGGCATTGCGACCGATCGAAAAGGCCGAGAAGGTCCAACTCTCAGGCACGTTGTTGACCATCGCCATGAAGGTATTGAGATCATCGGGTGCGCCCCACGGGATGCCCATGCAGAGTTGGATCAGCACCGGGTTTTCAATCAGGCCTTCCTCGGCGAGCTGCTTGGCGAACCAGAGATGGCCGGTGTCGAAGGCTTCGATCTCGGGCCGCACGCCGAGATCCGTCATCTTCTTCGCCATCGCCCGCAGCATGGCCGGCGTGTTGGTCATGACGTAGTCGCCGAGGTTGAAATTCATCGTGCCGCAGTCGAGCGTGCAGATCTCAGGCAGGCATTCGGCGACATGGCTGACGCGCTCGGTGGCGCCCGCCATATCCGTGCCCTTAGGATTGAGGGGAAGGGGGCTTTCGACATCCCCGAAGATCAGGTCCCCGCCCATGCCGGCAGTGAGATTGAGGACGACATCGACATCGGCCGAGCGGATGCGGTCGGTGACTTCCCTGTAGAGATCGTTGCGCCGGCTGGCGGCACCCGTTTCCGGATCGCGGACATGGCAGTGAACGACCGCCGCACCGGCCTTTGCCGCGTCGATGGCGGATTCGGCGATCTGCTTGGGAGTGATCGGCACGTGGCTGGATCTGGAAACCGTGTCGCCGGCGCCGGTGACGGCACAGGTGATGAAAACATCGCGGTTCATCGCAAGAGGCATGTTTTTGTTCTCCCTCGTCTTGTCCGCATTACGCGACAGGATGGATGGCAATGCGTTGCAATTTCGGAAGCAATCGATACATTATCGGAACCCGAGGGAGATGGCCTTGCTGCAGCGATCGACGGAACGGCTCGATATCGACCTTCTCGTCCTACCGGACGCGAACCTGATCCTGATCGCCTCGGTCATCGAGCCGCTGCGCGGCGCCAATCGCATTTCCGGCAGTGAGCTCTATCGTTGGCGGCTGCTCACCCCGGACGGAGCACCGGTCCCGACCACCAGCAATATTGCCGTGCCCGCGCAAGGCGCTTTCAAGGCGACGACCGAGGATACGCCGCTGTTCGTGCTTGCCAGCTACAACTGGCGCCGAAGTGCTACGCCGGCGCTCAAGATGCAGCTCTCCCAGGCCGCCCGCTATCGCACGGTGATTGCCGGCATCGAGTCCGGCACATGGCTGCTGGCCGAAGCCAGCCTGCTCGACGGGCTGCCGGCGACCGTCCACTGGGAGGACTACGAGGATTTTGCGTTGGCCTATCCTGAGGTGCGGGCCGTCAAGGATCGTTTCGTCATCGACGGCAAGCGGCTGACGACCTCAGGTTCGCTTCCGACCGTCGACCTGATGCTGGAGGTGATCAGGCAACGGCAGGGTTATTCGCTGGCGCTCGAGGTCAGCCGGCTGTTCCGTTACGAGCAGCCTTCCTTCCATGCCGATGAGCAGCTTTCCGCAGCCTCGGCTGGTCTGCGCATGCACGATCCCCGCGTGGCGCAGGCGGTGCGGCTGATGGAGGAGCATATCGAGCAGCCTCTGATTCTCACGCGGCTGGCCCGCAGGGTAGGCATCAGCGCCCGGCATCTGCAGGATCTCTTCCAGCAGAGCATCGGCGCGCCGCCGCATGTGCACTATCTCGCGCTGCGCCTGAACGCGGCGCGCCGCAAGGTGATCGAGACGACAGCCTCTTTCGCCGACATCGCAGCGGCGACCGGCTTCAATTCGGCCTCCGCCTTTGCGAGAAGCTACAGGGCGAGTTTTTCCGAGAGCCCGTCCGAAACCCGGCGTCGCCTGCGCCGCCGCGTCACGCCATCGGAGATGCGGGCATAGGCTGGAACGCGTCCCGTATCATTTCGGCAAGTTCCCGAACGGCCTCGCTGGAACGGTAAGTGCTCCGGCGGAGCACGACTTTGGAGGAATCAACCGGCGGGAAACCGTCTTCAGCGGTGAGTTCCCGGCAGCCGGGCGGAATGCTGCTGCGGGAAAGCGTGGTGACGGCAAGGCCTGCGGTGACGGCATTCTTCAGCCCCGAGCCGGTATCGGCGATGAAGGCGATCCGATAGTTGCGGCCGATTTGCTCCAGCGACCGGAGCGCAAAATCGCGTGACCAGGTGGAGTTGCGATAGGTCGCAATCGGCAGGGGATCGATGTCGTGCAGCCGATGGACCATCGATGTGACCCAGACTGTGGGATCAATGCAGATGACCTCGCCTTTCGTCTCATCGCTCCAGTCGAAAACGACGGCCAGATCGAGCTCATCCCGCTCGAGGGCGGCGAGGTTGCGGACTGTGTAGTCGCAGGACACGGTGACCTCGACGGCCGGGTGGCGTACAGCGAAAGCCGCAAGGGCTGCCGGCAGCACCGTCTGGCTGTATTCCTCGGGAATTCCGATGCGCACCGGTCCGTCCAGCGGCTTGCTGCGGATCGTCGCGGCGGCCTCGCTCAACAGATCGATGATCCGGCGGGCATAGGGTACGAGTTGCAGGCCCGGGCGCGTGAGCAGCACGCCGCGGGCGCCCCGATCGAACAGGGTTTCGCCGATCGTCTCTTCGAGCCTCTTGATCTGGCTGCTGACGGCCGATTGCGTCCGCCCGATGCGCTGGGCGGCTGCGGAGAAATTCGACGTCTCGGCAACGACCAGGAAAGTTCTGAGCAGGTCGCTCTCAATCGGTTCGTGCATGAGACAGCCATTTAAAAAATCGATGACAGCTATCTCTACTATTCGTTTGTCTGATGTCAATTCTTGACGCACAAATGAGCCGCGTTCGACTTCCTTCTTTGAGAATATCTGCGTGACAATTGAAAATCCGGCCAGACGCCTCGCAGGCAGCGAGCACGAGAAGGGTGTGCTTCTCATCGTTGCCGCGACACTTGCCTGGAGCGCGAGCGGCGTCTATTCGCGACTCCTGACGACCGATGTGTGGACGGCGATCGCCTGGCGATCGTTGTTCGGTGGCCTGTTCCTGCTGATCCCCTGCCTTTTCCTCGAAGGGGGCATTTCACGGCAGCAATGGCGATCCGTCTTCCATCCGTCCGGTCTTGCGATGATCGCATGCCAGACTTTCAGTCAGGTATGCTTCATCGGGGCGCTCTATATGACCACCGTCGCCAATGTGACGATGATCTATGCGACCGCGCCCTTCATCGCGGCCATGCTCGGCTGGGTCATCCTCAGGGAGAGGGTCTCCAGGCGGACGCTGATTGCCGGCGGCATCTCGCTCCTCGGCGTCGCCGTCATCGTCGCCTCGTCGATCGGCGGAGGGACCGGCGTGGGCGATCTGCTGGCGCTCGGCATGACGGCGTCCTTCGCGCTGGTCATCATCATTCCGCGCATCAATCCCGGCGTGCCGAGCCTGCCGCCGACCGTCGTCAGCGCCTTCCTGACGCTGGCCATCTTTGCCCCGTTCGGTTCGGTCGGCTCGCTCGACCTGCACAATTGGATCGTTCTTGCCGCCTTCGGCGCGACCAATTTCTCCCTGGCGCTGGTGCTCTTCCTTGCCGGGGCGAAGCGGATGCCGCCGGCTGAAGCCGCGCTGATCGGCACGATGGAAATCATACTCACGCCGTTCTGGGTCTGGCTGTTGTTTGCCGAGCAACCGCCCGTCGCTACCTTTTTCGGCGGCGCGATCATCCTCGGCGCCGTGCTCTGGCACACGGCCATCGACGTCAGCCGCAGCCGGCGACCGCATCGCGCCTAAAGCCTTTAGGCGGCGATCAATCTTCCCAGACGATCCGGAAAACCGCCGTATTCGCGGGATCAATTATTCCCCCTGCGCAGCGAGCTATGGCGACTTTGCCAACTGTCGTCTTTGAGTTGCACCCATGTCGTTTTCTTGATCGCTGTTTTCCGTCAGGCATGGTTTGTTTGTGGCGTTCAAGGCGCTATCTCGCAAACTGGCGAAATGGACATTGGGAAGCCGGCCTGACCCGCCGACGCTCCCCCCGCAGCGGTAGAAGAACTGAAATCCTCAAGGAAATCGCCGGATAGACATCCGGAAAGATATCGAGATGGATCGGAAGGAGATTCTGGAGCTGGAAACCAGCTCTTGGCAGAGCAAATCGACGGATTGCAGGCAGACGATCACGAGCGGAACGACAGGCGAAAGCCGTGGCGTTCACTCCTCTTCTCCATCCAATCTGTCCGTTTTGAAAATTCGAATATCGCCCGGTGCGGCGGTATCCTCGTGTTGTGGACACCGGACTGCAGAGGAGGCAGGCCGGAGGGAAGGTTGCCATCGACTGCATCGGTTGCAGATCGAGGCATTCAAACAAGTGGGAGGAATCCATGAGCAAAAATAGAGGCGTCGTTTATCTCCGGCCGGGCAAGGTCGAAGTCCGCGACATCGACGATCCGAAGCTGGAAGCGCCCGACGGCCGCCGCATCGAACACGGCGTCATCCTGAAGGTGATCTCGACCAATATCTGCGGCTCCGATCAGCACATGGTCCGCGGCCGAACGACGGCGATGCCGGGCCTGGTCCTCGGTCATGAAATCACCGGCGAGATCATCGAGAAAGGCATCGATGTCGAGATGCTCGAAATCGGCGATATCGTCTCGGTGCCTTTCAATGTCGCCTGCGGCCGTTGCCGCTGCTGCAAGTCTCAGGATACCGGCGTCTGCCTGACGGTAAACCCGGCCCGCGCCGGCGGTGCTTACGGTTATGTCGACATGGGCGGCTGGATCGGCGGACAGGCGCGCTACGTCACCATTCCCTATGCAGATTTCAACCTGCTGAAAATCCCCGATCGGGACAAGGCAATGGCGAAGATCCGGGATCTCACCATGCTCTCCGACATTCTGCCCACCGGCTTCCATGGCGCGGTGCGTGCAGGCGTTGGGGTCGGCTCGACCGTCTATGTCGCTGGCGCCGGCCCGGTCGGCCTTGCCGCTGCGGCTTCGGCTCGCATTCTCGGCGCTGCTGTCGTGATGATCGGTGATTTCAACAAGGACCGCCTGGCGCATGCGGCGAAAGTCGGTTTCGAACCGATCGACCTGTCGAAGAGCGACCGTCTTGGCGACATGATCGCGCAGGTCGTCGGCACCAACGAAGTGGACAGCGCCATCGATGCGGTCGGCTTCGAGGCACGCGGCCACTCGGGCGGGGAGCAGCCGGCGATCGTGCTCAATCAGATGATGGAAATTACCCGTGCCGCGGGTTCGATCGGTATTCCCGGCCTCTACGTTACCGAGGATCCGGGCGCCGTCGACAACGCCGCCAAACACGGCAATCTTTCGCTTCGTTTCGGCCTCGGATGGGCCAAGGCACAGTCCTTCCACACCGGCCAGACTCCGGTGATCAAATATAATCGTCAGCTCATGCAGGCGATCCTCCACGACCGACTGCCAATTGCCGATATCGTCAACGCCAAAGTCATCCCGCTCGACGATGCCGCCAATGGATATGAAAGCTTCGACCAGGGAGCGGCGACGAAATATGTCCTCGATCCGCACGGAGACGTGGCGAAAGCCGCATAGCGATGCGACCTAGAGCAATTCCAGCAAAAGTGCGCAGCGGTTTTGCGTCCGGGATTGCGTAAGACAGGACTTGATAGGGATGGCCGGGCGAAAACCCGGCCATCCCGTATTCTCGAAAATTGACCGGCGAACTACTGGATGCTGAACGGGAAATATTTTGCGTTGATCATATCGTAGGTTCCGTCCGCCTTGATGCTCTTCAGCGCTTCGTTCAGGCGCGTCAGACGCTCCTTGTCATCCAGGCGCAGCGCGATACCGGCACCCTCACCGAAGTATGTGACGTCGACCAGATCCGGCCCTTTGAACTCGCAGCAACTTCCTGCCTTGGTGTTGGCAATCCAGTCATAGATGGCGAGTTTATCCTCGAGGATAATGTCGACGTTGCCATCCGCCAGACCCTTGTACAATTCGGGCGAAGACCGAAAAATCGTCTTTTTCATCTCCGGATAGAGATGGTTGGCAAAGGATTCCTGGGCTGTCGACGATGTCACCCCAAGTTTTTTGTCTCTGAGGGCGGCGGGGCTGATGTCGTTGATCGACGAGTCCTTGCGAACGATGAACACCGACGGGCTGTTGTAGTATTTTTCAGTGAAGGCAACCTTTTGACGCCGCTCGAGGCTCATCGACATGGATGAGATGATCGCGTCATATTTGTCGGCAACGAGATTGGGAATGATGTCGTCCCACTTCTCGATGATGAATTGGCATTCGAACTTGCCGACCTCGCACAGCGCATTGGCAATATCGATATCGAAGCCCTGAAGCTTGTTATTTGCATCGAGATAGTTGAAGGGCGGAAACGCACCTTCGACGGCAATTCTCATCGGCGTGCGATCTTGCGCAGCCACCTCGAGCGGCGAGACCGCCAAAAGGATGCCGATCCCGCCCGCCATCAGCGCTCCGCGCACTATAGTCTGAATGGATATGCGCAACATCGTCGGGAGCTCCTTAGGGCATAGTCGATCTCGCGCCATAGTGGCTCACAGCTTTTAATTCTACGTGAACGCTTCTTTGTTAGCGTCGACGAATGCGCCCGCGTCGTGGTGTTCAGGGGTCTACGCTTGCACATCGTTCTTCCTTCCAGCTCCAACACGTTTCAGCAATCCTGGATCGCTTCGGGAAGAATTCTGTTTCTTATTGCCGTTAGCGGGCTTGGAGCGATCGGACTTGTCGTGCTTTCGGCGCTCTGGGCAGGAACCGAGAGCGACGCTGCAGCCCTTGATCGACAGCGCCAGCTTGTGAATGCCCGCCTGCGCGAACAGGTCGATCAAGTCGCGCATGTTATCGGCCAGTTCGGCAATGGTTACCTCGCACGTGTCTATCCTGCCGCCCTGCCGACCGAAGGCTCCTCCAGCCTCGATGCCGTTTTGACGGCGGCAGCCGGGAGTGCGATCAGCCAGACGGCGATGTCTGCGTTCGGCTACGATCAGGCCTTTGTCGTCGACGAAAAGGCTCAACTGCTCATGCTGGCGGACGCCCAAACGGAGAAGCGGTACCGCTGGATGAAGCCTCTCTTTTTGCCTCTCCTTAAGGATGCCCGCTTTGGCGTCAGGCGAAGCACGGCTTTGAACGAACGAACGCCATCCTCAATGGAAGCCCGCCTTGCCAACGCCGCGCGTTCCAACCGTGCTCTGGCCAATCTGATGCGGTTGGAGGGCCGGCCGACCATCGTGGGCGTCGTCGCCATTAACGAGACTGGCGGGGGACAGCAGCAGCCGATGCGGCAATTCTTGATCGTCGTGCGCTTTATCGATGGTGCGGCGCTGGACGAATTGAGCCGGGAGCAGGGCCTCAACGGCGCGCGCTTCGCGCGCACGGCCGATGCAGACGAAAACGAGGTTGCGTTCCAGATCGACGCCACGGCAAACGGCGAACCGATCGGCTTCATCGTATGGCGGCCCGATCTTCCAGGTTCGAGGGTGATCGGCCGATTGATGCCGGCGCTTTCGATTGCCGCCTTGGTGATCGCGATCCTGTTCTCGGTCTTGCTGGTGCGCCTGCGAAGCAGTCTCGGCGAGCTGAAGAGAAGCGAGCTGCATGCAAGGCAGCTTGCCTTGCATGATGTGCTGACCGATCTTCCCAACCGCGCTTTGTTCGCGATGAGGTTCGACGAGTGCCTTGCCGAGACGCAGAATTCGACAGAACGCTCGGCAGTCGCGCTTCTCGACCTCGACCGCTTCAAAGCGGTGAACGACACGTTCGGCCATGCCGCCGGCGATGAACTCATCAGGATGGCTGCGGAGCGGATCCGCTCCCAGCTTCGTCCGGGCGACACCCTTGCCCGGCTCGGAGGGGACGAATTCGCCCTGCTTCTCCGGGACATCAAAGATCATGACCATGTTTTGCCGGCAATATGCGAAGCGATCGTTGCCGAACTCGGCAAACCCTTCCCGCTTTTGAGGGGCGAGGCGGTCGCGCGCGTCGGCGGCTCGATCGGCGTGACAGTCGTGCCGGATGCCGGGCGGAATGCCGATGACATCATGCGCTACGCCGACGTCGCGCTGTACGAGGCAAAGATGGGGGGCAGGGGCCAGTGGCGTCTCTATTCACCGTCCATGGATGGCGGCAGAAATGCGCGCGACATTCTCAAGAACGAATTGCGGGAAGTTCTGGCCAAAGACACGGCCTCATCCGCCGACGGTCCGCAATCCGATCCGATTGTGAACAGGCCGGACTTCGGATCGCTCGAGGTCTATTACCAAACGGTGCATCGCGCTGAGGCAGGATACGCGGCGTCGGGCGCGGAGGCCTTGGTGCGCTGGCGTCACAGCCAGCGCGGGCTCTTGACGCCTGCCAGCTTCATCCCTGTCGCCGAGGAGGGCGGCCTCATCGACGCTCTCGGTTTCTGGGTCTTGCGCGAAGCCTGCAGAGCCGCCTGCAAATGGCCGGAAGACACATTCGTTGCGGTCAATGTGTCTCCCGCCCAGTTGAGAAGACCAAATTTCGCCGAGGAAGTCTTCGCCGTGCTTGAGGAGAGCGGCCTGCAGCCGTCCCGGCTTGAGCTCGAGCTCACCGAGTCCTCGCTCATCGAAGACAACTCGGACGTTTATACGGTGCTGAAGTCGCTGCGCAGCCGGGGTGTTCAGGTTTCGCTGGATGATTTCGGAACCGGCTTTTCATGCCTCAGCCATCTGGTGCGCTTCGATATCGACCGCATCAAGATCGATCGTTCGTTCGTCTCACAGCTCGGCACCAAAGCCAACGGGGCGGCAATCATCGGTGCCATCGTCGCGCTCAGCCGCAACCTCGGTATCTCGACGACGGCTGAAGGGGTCGAAACCGAATATCAACGCGACTTTCTGGCCGCCCTCGGCTGCACCGACCTCCAAGGCTACTTCTTCTCCAAACCCGTTCCTCTTGGCGACCTTGACAGTTTCCGGAAAGTTGAGAGTGCCACTGGGTTACTCACGACCGCCCGAGGCGCCGTCGCGTGAGAGGCTTCGGATCTTCCGTAGGTTAGAGAAACTTTCGCCCCGCGTCGCGGTTGACGCCCGAAGACCGGATGGAGGATCTGATGGGCGAGGTTGGAGAGTGGCGGCACCTTTGCGTCGACATGCAGCGGATGTTTGCCGAAGACACGCCGTGGCACGTTCCCTGGATGGCACGGATCTCTCCCCAGATCGAAGAGCTGGCCGGGCGGCATCCGTCCCGAACGATCTTTACCCGCTTCCTGCCACCCGAGCGTGCGGATGACATGCCGGGGAAATGGCGGGATTATTACCGGAAATGGTGGATGATGACGGGCGAACATCTGCCGCGCGGCCTCATCGATCTCTCTTCATCGCTGGCATCGCTGGTTCCGCCGGCAAGGCATTTCGACAAACGCACCTATTCCCCTTGGATCGACGGCCGCCTTCATCCGATCCTTCAGTCGGAGCGGGTCGATACGCTTGTGATAACGGGCGGTGAAACGGATGTCTGCGTGCTTGCCACGACGCTCGGCGCGATCGATCTCGCCTATCGTGTCATCGTCCTAAGAGACGCCGTGTGCAGCGGCGCCGACGATACGCATGACGCGTCACTGGAACTTCTGCACGATCGGTTTTCCGTGCAGCTCGAACTCATGGAAACCGAGGAATTTTTGAGGGGCGTTGGTTAGAGCCTGGTGTGGCGATGCAGCCTTCGCAGCAATACTGCTCATCGCCACGAATGACATGGAGATGACCGAGAGGTCGGCCTTAGCGTTTGCCGATCGATGGACTAAACACCATGAGGCTCAGAATCTCAAAGAGCACCTGTGCAGCGGCGTGCGCCGTGTTGGTCGTTGCGTCATATTGCGGGGCAACTTCGACGACATCACCACCGACCAGGTTTATCCCTTTCAGCCCGCGTATCAGTTCAAGGACTTCACGCGTGGTCAATCCACCGACCTCGGGCGTGCCCGTGCCGGGCGCAAAGCTCGGATCGAGGCTGTCGACATCGAAGGAAAGATAGGTCGGGCCGTCGCCGACGATGGATTTTGCCTTGGTAATGACGGCAGGAATCCCCATTCCGCTGATGTCCTCTGCGTGGATCACGGTCATTCCCGAGGCATAGGAGAATTCCCACAAATATTCCGCCGAACCACGGATGCCAATCTGGATCGTCCGTGTCGGATCGAGCACGCCATCCAGCACCGCATTGCGGAACGGCCCGCCGTGATGAAACTTCGTCTGATCGAAAGCACCGCTTGTATCGCAATGAGCATCAATATGAATGAGGCCGACCGGCTGCTGCCGACCGATGGCCTTCAAAATCGGGTGGCTGATGGAATGATCGCCTCCGACGGAGAGCGGGGCAACGCCGGCATCGACGATCTGGCCGATGCGCTTTTCGATGTCGTCATGGCTGAGTTCCAGCCGGTAACGGCTTTGGAACTGGATATCGCCGATATCGGCGACCCGAAGATCGAAGACCGGCGCCGTGGCGAGAACGTGATTGTAGGGGCCGATCCTTTCGATGGCGCGAAGTGCTCTCGGTCCGAAACGCGAGCCTGGACGATTGGTGACGCCAAGATCCATGGGGATCCCGGTAATCGCAACCTGGAGATTGCCGAAGTCCGGATCATCGGCAGCGACCTGCATGTAAGGCGCGCTGAGGAGGGTCGGCACTCCGGCATAGGGCGCCAGTCTCGTGCCGCTCTTGGAGATGATCTTCTCCGCCACCTTCCGAAACTTCTCATCGGATATCTCGCCGCCATTGGCGTCTGCAAATTCTGCGCGCAGCTGTTCGAGCCGCGTTTTGTCCCACACCATGCGCCGTGTCTCCGCTTCAGGTCCGTCTCGCCAGACAAAGAGGTTGAGAAAGCAATTGGTATCGTTGTAGCAATCGGTATCAAAGAGAAATCGACATGATCGCTGCAAAACCCAATACCCTCGTTGCCCGCCTCTCTGCTCCGCCCATTCCTTCCGTCGTCGCCTGGAGCCGCGAATATAAAGGAGAAAAAGGACCGCTCATCGACCTCTCGCAAGCCGTTCCCGGCTATCCCGCGCATCCGGAGATGCTGCGGCTTCTGGGCGAAGCGGCTGGGCAACAGGCCATGACGGGTTACGGGCCGATCGAAGGTGAACCTTTATTGCGCAAGGCCTACGCGGCTCATCTTGCCGAGCTTTACGGCGCCGACCTTTCCGCCGGTAATATCCACATTACCGCCGGCTGCAATCAGGCGTTCATGTGTACGGCGATCGCGCTTGCGGGCGCGGGCGATACGGTGGCACTGACCAATCCCTTCTATTTCAACTACGACACGACGCTATCGATGCTTGGGATCGAGCGCCGGTTGGTCGATTGCGACCCCGCCAGCGGCTTTCTTCCCGATCCGGGTTCAGCCGAGGCTGCCCTTGCCGCCGGCGCGAAGATGCTTGCCGTCGTCACACCCAACAATCCCACCGGGGCCGTGTATCCGCCGAGCCTGCTGCATGAGCTTTTTGTGCTCTGCCGGAAATATGGCGCCTGGCTGATCCTCGATGAAACCTATCGCGATTTCCTTGGCGAGGATGACGGAAGGCCGCACTCTCTTTTCTCCGAGCCGGGCTGGGAGGACACGCTCGTTCTTCTCTACAGCTTCTCGAAATCCTTCTGCATTCCCGGTCATCGACTTGGTGCAATCACGGCAGGGCCTAAACTCATCGCCGAAATCGCCAAGGTGATGGACAATATGCAAATCTGCGCGCCGCGGTCGGCTCAGATCGCCGTTGCATCGGCGATCCCGGCACTCGCCGATTGGCGGGCCGGTAATCGGCTGGAGATTGCTCGCCGGGCGGACGCTTTGAGGTTGGTCTTTTCCGGGCTGCCGGATTGGGAGATCGGAGCGATCGGCGCCTATTTCGCTTTTGTCCGCCATCCCCACGCCGATAAATCGTCTTCCGAGGTTGCCGAAAAACTCGCCAAGGAATCCGGCATCGTTTGTCTACCCGGCGCTTATTTCGGCGAGGGCCAAGAGCGATACCTCAGACTTGCCTTTGCCAATGCTGATGTCGCCTCGATTGGGCTATTGTCCGAGCGCCTTCGCTAGACCGTTTTGGTCAACCTCCGCCGGAAGTTCATGAAAGCCGCCGCGCCAGTAAACCAGCGGCCCTATGCCCTGCCGGACTTCCATTGCGCAGACATGTCCGACCAAAACGGCATGGGAATTGTAGTGGAATGCGGTTTCGAGCTTGCAGTCCAGGACCGTCAGGGCGTTTTCAAGGACCGCCGCGCCGGTCTTGAGGCGATACCACCCCGCACCGCTGTAGCGTTCGGCGCCCTTTCGTCCGTCAAGACCGGCAAAGGATTGCGCCACCTGCTGCTGGTCGGCGGCGAGCACGTTGACACAGAAGCAGCCGTACCGCTGGAGCGCCGGCCACGAGGAAGACGCTCGGTTGACGCTGACGATGACGGACGGCAGCTCTGCCGAAAGCGAGGAGACCGACGTTGCCGTGAAGCCGGTGCGGTGTTGCCCATCGCCGACCGTAATCACGCTGACGGCACCCGCCAGATGACGCATCGAAAGCTTGAAGTCGGCTTCGCTGATCAAAGCCTCGACACTCATCGGGCGTGCTCTTTCGTTTTGGCAAAGCGGTTGACAGGCATTGAAAGACCCAGGTTTTCGCGCAAGGTCTTGCCCTCGTATTCCTCGCGGAACAGTCCGCGACGTCGAAGCTCGGGCAGAACAAGCCGCACGAAGTCGTCGAGGCTGGACGGCAAGGTCGGAAACATCAGGATGAAGCCGTCGGCGGCGCGCGTCTCGAACCATTCCTCCATGAAGTCGGCAATCTGGGCCGGCGTGCCTGTCATGCCATTTCCGGTATGCTTCTCGGCATAGTGCCGGATGAGTTCGCCGACGGTGCGGCCGCTTCTGACGAAGTCGACCAGCTCGTCGAACAAGGCACGTGATCCCTTTGGCGCCGCCGGCAGCCGATCCATGGGGAAGGGCTTGTCGAGAGCGACATCGCGCAGGTCCGCCTCGAGGAATTCGGAGAGCATCAGCCGACCGACATCCGGATGCATCTTATCGATCAGATAATCCACCTTCGCCTTTGCCTCGGCTTCGGTTTCACCGACGTTGATCACGATGCCCGGCATGATTTTCAGGTCGTCCGGATCGCGCCCATGGGCCGGCATCCGGCGCTTGACGTTTTCGTAAAAGGCCCGGTTCCGTTCGATATTCGATGCGAGGCTGAAGACGATCTCGGCCGTGCGCGCCGCCATGTCCATTCCGGGTTCCGAACCGCCCGCCTGGGCGATGACCGGGCGGCCCTGGGGCGTTCGCGCGATGTTGAGGGGACCGCGAACCTGGAAGTGCTTGCCTTTGTGATTGAGCGTGTGGTGCTTGTCCTTGTCATAGTAGACACCGTTTTCACGGTCGAGAAGCAGTGCGCCTTCCTCGAAGCTGTCCCAAAGGCCGAACACGACGTCGACGAACTCGTTGCCGCGCTCGTAACGCAACGCATGCGGGTCGAGCCCTTCGCGATTGAAGTTGTAGCCGGTTTCGTCGTGGTCTGACGTGACGACATTCCAGCAGACGCGGCCGTTGCTCAGATGGTCGATCGAGGCGAACAGGCGCGCGACATTGTATGGCTCGTAATAACTCGTCGAGACCGTCGCCACGAGACCGAGATCGTTGGTGGTGACCGCGAGAGCCGAAAGCAGCGAGAGGGGTTCGAAGCGGTTCATCTTGGTCGGGATGCGGGCAAGCGCTTTCGGATCGCCGACGGCAGCGGCAGGAGAATCCGCCATGAACATGAAATCGAATTTGGCCGCCTCGGATCGTTTGGCAACATCGAGCAGATGAGCGAAGTCGTTGGCGCCGTTGACGTCGCTTGCCGGATGCAGCCAGGAGGCAGGATGAAAGCCGAACGTATAGACGAAAGTCCCGAGTTTCATCTTGTCAGTTCGCGCCATCGAGCTCTCCTGCTATGTCAGCCACGCCGCCAACGGTGGAGGGCGACTGCGCAAATTATCGCCAGGCGCAAATTTTCATCAATATCGCGCAGCTAGGTTCCGTTTTAGTTTTTCTAAAGTATCGGCTTAGGCGCGGACGCCAGGGCCTGCTGACGGGAAATAGCGACGAGCCAATCGCGGAATTCGCGCCCGTGGGGCTTCTGCAAGGCCGCCCGATCCCAGGCGAGAAAATAGCTTTCGCGCAGTGCAATGCGCAGGTCGACGGGAATGACGAGCGTTTGCGCCTCGAGCTCATCCGATATCATCGACATTTGTGCGAGCACGACGCCGCGCTTGTTAACGGCCGCGTCAATAGCACTGCTCGACAGGGTGAAGGAAAGGCCTGGCGTTGACGCGTCGAAGGAGACACCGGCCTTGGCGGCAAACTCCGCCCAGCTGGGGTAGGGGGTGAAGTGCCGTTCCCACTCGACATGGAGGAGGGGCTGTTCGAAGAGATCGCGAACCGCATGCGCGCGATCCTGCATCAGCGCCGGCGAACAGGCAGGCACCACCCAATCGCGAAACAGTTCGGTATAATGTTCGTGCTGCAGCACGTCCGACCCGTAGCTCACGCGGAAATCGATATCGTCGAAGCCGATGCGGGGCTCTCTGTCGCGTCCGATGATCCTCACCTGCACGTCGGGATGAAGCGCCTGCCAGTCGAAGATGCGCCTGCCGATCCATTTGTTGACGACGGAGGAAAGCGCACTGAGAACCAATGCTGTCTCATTGCGCGCCTTTTCCAGCAATTGCCCGGCGAGCGCGAATTGCTCAAATCCCTTCGATATCTCCTGGTGGTAGAGCCGGCCCCAGGCAGTCAGCTCGACGGTTCGTCCGCTACGCTCGAGAAGCGAAACGCCAAGGAAGCTTTCGATTTTGTGAACCTGCTGGCTGATTGCTCCCGGCGAAACGTTGAGTTCCAGTGCCGCGGCCGTCACGCCGCCGCAGCGCCCCACCGCCTCGAAGGCCTGCAAGCCCTTCAGCGGGATCGTCTTGAAGCGCTCATCGGTCACTTGCGGAGCCTCTCGTGATTGGCGTCGAACTCAATTTGCTGCCGGATGAAACGTCCCCGCAAACTGGAACCGGTCGCCTGGATGGGTAAACTCGACATATGTCACCGTGCGGCCGTTCTGCCAGGTCTGGCGGATGAGGCTAAGGCAGGCCTCGCCCCTCTCCGTCTGCAGGATTCGGGCCGTCACGGTATCGACCGAGACGGCACGAATGACATGTTTGGCTTTGGACCAGGGCACCTGCTCAAGCAGCCATTTGCCGGGCGGAATTGAAGCAAAGCTCTCCTCTCTCGCCCGTGGCACAGCATCGAGCATGATGATCCGTCGCTCGATGGCATTCGGTCTGCCGTCGACGATATGCAGGCATTGAAGCCTGAGGACCTCTGCGTCGGCAGGCTCCGACAGCTGCTGCGCCTCCGCCTCTCCAAGGCGCTCGATCTTGCGGGCGAGGATTTCGAAGCGGTGCTCGTGCCCGGCCAGTTCCGCTTCGGTGCTGATATCCTGGATATCCATCACCGTGCGGTCGATCTGGGGCGATGCGACGAACGAACCGGTCTTGCGCCGTCTGACGATCATGCCACGCTCGGCCAGCGCCGACAGCGCCTTGCTGACCGTCATGCGCGAGCATCGATATTCCGCTACCAGTTCGTGCTCGACGGGAATACGGTCACCCGGCCGCCAATCACCGCTGATGATCTTCGTTTCGATATCCGTGAAAATGCGCTGATAAATCGACACCAAGCCCGTACCTCATCCGGCGTCAGCGACCATGAATCCGCAACGGTCATGCCAGCGAGATCGACGCCATCCGGCACAAATTTTGCGTTCCTCGTCTTTTACATTGACACTCTAGGCCAGCCTATATCTATTTGTATAGTCAAAAGCGGAGCACAGAAGTCCGCGCAGAGGAAATCGAAGTCGGGAACCAAAACTCCTCCGCCGGGGGAATAAAAACTGGAGAGATGATCATGAAGGCACATTCACTGCTGAAGGGTCTGGTCGGCGCTGCGTTCCTGCTCGGAGCAGCCGTTTCCGCCCATGCAGCCGACACGCTGGCAGCCGTCAAGGCAGCCGGCACCCTCAAGGTTGGCACCGAAACGGCTTTCGCACCGTTCGACTATATCGATGCCGGTGAACACACCGGCCTGAACGTCGACCTCTTTGCGGAGATCGGCAAGGAACTCGGCGTCAAGATCGAGTGGGTAGCTCTTCCCTGGGATGGTGTCTTCCCGGCGCTCGAGGCCGGCAAGTTCGATGTCGTCGCGGGTCCTGCAACGATCACCAAGAAGCGCTTGGAGCGCTATCGCTTCACGCCGCCGATCGCCGAAGCGACGATTGCGATCCTGAAGAAGGCTGGCGATGCGACGATCAGCAAGCCGGAAGATATTGCCGGCAAGAAGATCGGCGTCGGCAAGGCAACTGCCCAGCTCGACCAGCTGAAGGAATTCTCCGAGACGCTGCCGACCAAGGTCGACGTGCGCGAATATCCGGCCTTTACCGAATCCTACGCCGATCTCGCAGCCGGGCGCATTGCCGGCGTTGCCAACTCGCTGCCGAATATCGCCTTCGTCGCCAGCCAGCGAAAGGGCACGTTCGAAGTCGTCCTGCCGCCATTCGGCAAGAAGTCCTACTTCGGCTTCATCGGTCTCAAGGATGCCGATCACGCCCCGCTGATGGATGCGATCGATGCCGCGATGCTCAAGATCAAGGCAGATGGACGCATGGCTGAGCTGCAGAAGAAGTGGTTCGGTGCATCTTTTGATACGCCCGATGCTGTCAAGGACCCGGCATTCTGATTAGCTGCCGGTGAAACGAACGCGCCCCGCCAGTGGTCGGGGCGCAATCTGCCGTGGCATCAGAGTTCACGGCCGCAGCGCCCAGGCTAACACCGCCCATGTCCATCAAGCTTTTCGAACTGCTTCTGCAAGCCGCGATCTACACGGTGACGATCAGCGTGGTTTCTATCCTGATCGGCTTTGCGATCGCCGTCATTGTTTCCGCCATGCTGCTGTCGCGGCAACGGCTCCTCGCGCTGCAGGCGCGGATTTTCATCAGTTTCTTTCGCGGCGTGCCGCTGCTGGTGCAACTGCTGCTGATCTATAACCTGCTGCCGGCGATCGGCCTCAACGTGCCCAGCATCGTTGCGGCCATCATTGGTCTTTCGCTATGTACTGCAGCCTATCAGGCTGAAAATCTGCGCGGCGGTTTTTCCAGCGTTCCCGCAGGCCTTGTCGAGTCTGCCGAAATGGTCGGCATGACACCCGTTCAGGTCTTCCGCCGTATCAAGGCGCCGATCGCCCTGCGCCTGACCTTTCCGGCGCTCGTCAACGAAGCGATCCTTATCCTGAAGGCGTCTTCGCTGGTCTCGGTCGTCGGGGTCATCGAGTTGACGCGCATGGCCCAGGACCTTGCCGGCAGCACCTTCCTGCCGCTCGAGATTTTCGCTTCCGCCGGCCTGATCTATCTCGTCATCAATTGGATCGTTGCCCTTGCGGGCGGCCTGATCGAACGCTCCCTGCCAGGAGTGCCGCGATGACCTTCGACATCAATGTGATCTTCAGCAACTTGCCGGAAATCCTCAGCGGTGCATGGGTCACCATCGTCATCTGGATCATCACCACCCCGGCCGCTGCCGTGCTCGGCTTCCTTATCGCCGTCGCCAGACGTTTTGGCGGCGTCATGCTGGACAAGGCGTTCGGCATTGTCATCGCGGTGCTCCGCGGCACGCCGTTCCTGATTCAGATATTCCTCGTCTACTACGGCGGGCCATTCGTCGGATTATCGCTCGATCCGATCCCGGCAGGCGTCATCGGCCTTTCCATCTACGGCGCGGCTTATTTCAGTGAGATATTCCGCTCGGGCTTTGCTGCCGTCCCGAAGGGACATATCGAGGCCGGGATATGCGTTGGCCTGACACAAGGGCAGATCATCCGACGCATATTGCTGCCGGAAATGACCATGCTGGTGTTGCCGCCTTCGGTCAACATGACGATCATCCTGATGAAGGAGACGGCCGTGCTGTCTATCATTACCGTGCCGGAATTGACGGCGACGCTCAGCGCCATCGGCTCGCAGCAATATGCTTTCGTCGAGGCGCTCTTCGTGCTCGCCCTGTTCTACTGGGCGTTGGTCGAAATCACCGGTTGGCTCGGTCATCTCGCCGAAACGAAACTCACCAGATTCAGGTTTTTCAACATATGAGCGTTCCTGCGATCGCAGTCAAAAATCTCGTCAAGACCTTCGGCGGCTCCACCGTGCTGCACGGCATCGACCTCGATATCGTTCAGGGGCAGGTTTCCTGCGTCATCGGCCCGTCGGGTTCCGGCAAGAGTACGCTGCTGCGCTGCATGGCCTTTCTGGAAGAATCGACTAAGGGGACGATTACCGTCAACGGCGAGGTGCTTGGCTTTGCGGAAAACGCCAAGGGCGTCCGGGAGCGAGTGCCGGCGGTGGTGAACCGGCAAATTCGATCGCAGATCGGCATGGTTTTTCAGCAGTTCAATCTCTGGCCGCATATGACGGCGCTCGGCAATGTCAGCGAGGCGCTGAAGACCGTTCACAAGATGAGCCGCAAGGATGCAGAGGAGCGGGCCATGGCCCAGCTCGTCAAGGTCGGCCTCGAGGGCAGGGCAGGGCACTATCCGTCGCAGCTCTCGGGAGGGCAACAGCAGCGCGTCGCCATCGCCCGGGCGCTAGCCCTCAACCCGAAGATCATGCTCTTTGACGAGCCGACCTCGTCACTCGATCCCGAGCTGACCGGCGAAGTGCTCAACGTCATGCGCGATCTTGCAGCCGAGGGCATGACGATGGTCGTCGTCTCCCACGAGATCGGATTTGCCGCAACGGTCGGCCAGCAGATCGTCTTTCTCGATCACGGCAAGGTGCTGTTCACCGGCCCGCCGCAGGACGTCTTCAAACGACCGAGAAACCCCCGGCTCGAGCAATTTCTGGATACCTATATCGATCGTGGAGCCTCGATGCTGCTGTGAAGCTCATGTCCTTCCGGATCGTCGGGCCGATCTCCAAGGCGGGTGCCGGGTTCAGGCAGTTTCCTCTTCGAGTATTTTCACGGGCCGGTCCCACTGGATGAGCACGATACAGCCAGTCTCGCTCCAGACCGAGTGTTCGCTTCCCGGCGCGTTGACGATATAACTGCCGCTGATGTAATCGCCCGTCTCGTCGGATTGAACGCCATCGAGCACCAGGATGGTTTCGAGCCCCTCGTGGCGATGGCGGGGAACAGAGGCGCCGGGCTCATATTTCAACAGCGCCACGCCCGGCTGATCGCCCTCGAAAGGGCGGATCCAGTGAATGGTGACCGCATCGCGGAAAGGGCCGAATTCCAGCTCCTGCCAGCCGCCTGACGTCAGGCGTTCGCGGGTCGTTTCAGGCATGAGCGATGCTTTCCAGAATGTCGTCGACATGGGCGGTCCAGCCGACGATCGCGCCCTGGGCGCGGATCATGGCGATGGCGGCGGCTTTGAATTCGGGGAAATAACTTTCCGTCGCCTCCTCGGCGAGCAGGCATTCATAGCCGCGGTCGTTTGCTTCGCGCATCGTCGTCTGCACGCAGACTTCGGTGGTGACGCCGGCAAAGACGAGCTGCTTGATGCCCTTCTGCTGCAGCACGGTGCCGAGCTCGGTCGCGTAGAAGGCGCCCTTGCCGGGTTTTTCGATGACGATTTCGCCCTTCACAGGAGCGAGTTCCGGAAGAATTGCCGTGCCGGGTTCGCCCGAGATCAGAATGCGGCCCATCGGGCCTTCGTCGCCGATCCTGAGCGCAGGATTGCCACGATCGCGTTTGGCCGGCGGCAGGTCGGAAAGATCCGGCCGGTGGCACTCCATCGTATGGATGACAGGCAGGCCGGCATTGCGGAAGCCCTGGATCAGGCGTTTGACGTCGGGCACGATCCTGGTGATGCGGCTGACGTCATTGCCGAGGCTGGCGCCGAAGCCGCCGGGCTCGGCGAAATCACGCTGCATGTCGATGACGATGAGGGCGAGCTCATCGTGCTTCACCGGAAAGGCGAAAGGCTCTGCCTTGATCTCCATCATCAGTGATGTCCCGCCATGTGGGCGCCGATCACGCCGATATCGGCCGAACGCGCCGGTGTCTCATAAACCAGCCTGCCTTCCGAAATGACCATGATGCGGTCGGACATCTCGAGCAGTTCGTCGAGGTCTTCGGAGAGCAGCAGCACGGCAGCGCCCGAATTGCGGGCCTTCATGATCCGGGCGCGGATTTCCGCCACCGCGGAGAAGTCCAGCCCAAAACAGGGATTGGAGACGATCAGCAGATCTACCTCGCCCGTCAGTTCGCGGGCGAGCACCGCCCGCTGTACGTTGCCGCCCGAAAGTGCTGCGATCGGCGAGGAGGAAGAGGCCGTCTTGACCTTGAAGTCGGAGATCAATGCCGACGCACGCTTCTTCATGCTGCCCTTGTTCAGCCAGATCGCGTCCTTGCCGTCCAGCTTCACGTCGAAGGTGCGGAACGCAAGGTTCTCGCTCACGGTCATCTTGGGCGCGCAGGCATTCTGCAACGGCTCTTCGGGGATGAAACGCACCCTGTTCTTGCGGGTCTCGTCACGGGTGGCGCCGTAAGTCTCGCCATTGACCATGACCTCGCCGCTATCGGTCGGGCGCTGGCCGGCCAGGATTTCCGTCAGCTCCTTCTGGCCGTTGCCGGATATGCCGGCGATGCCGACGATCTCGCCGGAGCGAACCGTCAGCGCGTCGATCTCGATCATCTTCAGGCCGGAGCGATCCGGAGCTTTCACCTGGGTTACAGTGAGCACGGATTTGGCCGCTTCCGCCACCGGCAGACGGCTGTCGAGCTCGGCGAGCTTGACGTCGCCGATCATCATCCCCGCCATCTCGGCGGTGGAGAGCTCGCCGACCTTACCGGTGCCGACCAGCTTGCCGCGCCGCAGGATCGAGACGGCGTCGGCGAACTTCGTCACCTCGTGGAACTTGTGGGAGATCATCAGCACCGTGAGCTCGCCGCGCTCGGTCATCCCGCGGACAATACCGAGCATCTCATCGGCTTCGGCCGGCGTCAGCACCGAGGTCGGCTCGTCGAGCACCAGGAAGGAGCGGCCGAGATAGAGCTGCTTGACGATTTCGAGCTTCTGTTTTTCGCCGGCAGCAAGCTCGCTCACCGGCCTGTCGAGCGGGATCTTGAACGGCATGCGCTCCATGAAACCCGCCAGATCCCTGCGCTCCCTGGCCCAGTTGATCACCGCGGGCACTTCGGTGCGGCTGATGACCAGGTTTTCCGCGCCGGTGAGCGAGGGAACCAGTGTGAAATGCTGGTAGACCATGCCGAGCCCATAGGCCGCGGCATCCTTGGGTGAGGCAACCGCCACCTCGCGGCCATCGACCGACAGCGAGCCTGACGTGGCGTGATAGAAGCCCATGATGCATTTGACGAGCGTCGACTTGCCGGCGCCGTTTTCGCCGAGAAGCGTGTGAAAAGACCCGGCCGGAACGGCGATCGAGACGTTGTCGAGCGCGGTGAAGCTGCCGAAACGCATGGTCATATCGAGCGTCTCGATGCCGACGGCCTTGCCGGCTTGCGGAAGGGGCGTGTCGCGGACTGTGCTCACTTCATTGCTCCTTTTCGACGATGATGGCGACGGGACCACCGCCGGGCGGACCCTGGTGTTCGGCGCCGCCGGACACATAGAGATCGGTAATGCCGAAGATGCCGGCGAGAACGCCGCCGACGAAGGCACGGGCATGGCGGGTGCCTGCAATATCCGAGTCATCGAGCATCGTGTGGCGCCTGCCGCCGATCCTGCCGGACGGGTCCGGCTCGGCCTTGGCGAGAACCGCCGCCAGCCGGCTGTTTTCCGGCAGGCGTTCGCGGGCTTTCCTAACGGAATGCGCGTCGATCGCATCCCGCATGACCGCGTGGTCGATCGACAGCGGACCGGACCATTTTGCGCTCATGCCGAGGACGATGATTTCGTGATCGGTGAGTTCGACCCCGGACGAGGTTGAGGCGCAGCGGGAAAAGAGATCGAAACGTGTGCAGATGTCGGCATCGTTGATCGATGTCGCATCTATCTCGCCGAGTGCCACGGCGACGCCGAGAGCCGAAGCGCCGCGCGAGAGGCCCATGGATTTCAGCGTGTCGTGGGTTGCGACCGCCCTGCCTGCTGCCTCGGCCTCGGCAATCCGGCGCGAGGTGAGCAGCGGACACTTGATCTGCACGAAATGGACATCGGCGGGATCATCGATGCCAGCATCCCTCATCGCGGACTTCACGCCTTCGGCAACGAGCAGGATCTGTTCCCGGCGCCCGAGATGTTCGGGGGGCAGCGCGGGGGTACGCGACACACCAATGGCCAGCGCCCGTTCGCCCGGGGTTTCTACTGTTTCACGCGCAAAAACCGTCCAATGCGGCGAGAGCGCCCCCTCGGTGCCGCCGGACATGATGATCGAGACGCCGTCGACGCCATATCTACTGAACAATGTCTCGAAGCTGCGGGTGGCATAACCGCGGGTAAAATCATTGACGCAGCCGTTGCCTTCCGTCTTGCCGAGAACGGCGACGACGTCGTTCGCCTGAAGGCCGCTGGCAAAGAGCGCCTCGACGCCGGCAACGTCATCGGGGCCGTCGGCTGGCACGCGAAAGACATGGGCACGCAATGACGGCATCAGGGTAGCGCCTCGACTAGAGCCGCGGAATTGGAGACCGAGCCGAAGACGCCGCCCTGCATCTTCACCATCTTGATGGCGGCGAGGTGGTTTCCGTAGTCGGTCGCACCACAGCAGTCTTCCAGCAGCAGGCATTCGTAGCCGCGGTCGTTTGCCTCGCGCATCGTCGTCGAGACGCAGACATCGGTGGTGATTCCGGTGAGGATAATGTTCTCGATGCGCTTCTGGCTAAGGATGAGTTCGAGGTCGGTGGCGCAGAACGAACCCTTGCCGGGCTTGTCGATGATCGTCTCGCCTTCGATCGGGTAGAGTTCGGGTATGATGTCCCAGCCGGGTTCGCCACGCGTCAGGATACGGCCGCAGGGGCCGGGATCGCCGATGCCGGCGCCGATGCGCTGCGAGCGCCAGCGTTTGTTGGCCGGCAGATCGGCGAGGTCGGGGCGGTGGCCCTCGCGGGTGTGGATGATGTGGTAGCCCTTGGCCCGCATGGCGGCCAGCACACGTTTGATCGGTTCGATCGGCGCCTGCACCAGCGACAGGTCGTAGCCCATGTGGTCGACATAGCCGCCCTTGCCGCAGAAGTCGGTCTGCATGTCGATGATGATGAGGGCGGTGTTATCAGGCCGCAGAGCGCCGTTATAGGGCCACGGATACGGATCGGCGTCGATAAAATGCCCCTTGGTGTCGACCATCGCGTCCATCATTCTCTCTCCTATTCCGCGGCAGGTTTGAGGGGTTCGCCGTAACGGCGCATCGGCTTGTCAAATCCGCAGGACGTGCCGTCTTTGACCTTTACCTCGTCTTCCCATGGCAGGCGGTATTTGCCGGCGACAAGGTCGTGCATGTAGGTGTAGGGCGCATCCTGCGCGCCGCCGGCGACGGCGACATAGCCGCGATGGCCGAACTGGTAGATATTGTTCTCCACCCCCCAGCCGAGCCGGGCCTCGCGCACCAGATCGGGACGCACCTCGGCGGTGATGATCTCGTTGACGCGGCCGGAGGTGCCGTGGGCGATGATCGTGCCGTCGAAATTGCAGATCATGCCTTCACCCATGGAATCGAAGGTGCCGTCCGAGCCGCACATGCAGACATTCGCGGTAACCATCAGGTTGCAGAAGGCGTTGGCCTGATTGGTGAAGCGCCAGGCATCGCGGATCGGCGCCGTGTAGCCGGCGGTGCGGATCATGATTTCGGCGCCCTTATAGGCGCATTCGCGCGCCATCTCCGGGAACATGCCGTCATGGCAGATGATCAGCGCAAGCTTGGCGCCCCGCGGGCCCTCGATGACAGGGATGCCAAGATTGCCGGGCTCCCAGGGCTCGACGGGGATCCAGGGATGCATCTTGCGATAATAGAGCTTCAGCTCGCCCTGGTCGTCGATGACGATGCCGGAATTATAGGGCATGCCGCCGGGATTGAGCTCCATGATCGAGAAGCAGCCCCAGATCCGGTTGTCGCTGCAGGCCTGCTTGAACGCAGCGACCTCCGGCCCGTCGAGCGTGCACATGATCTCCGGATTGATGTCCATGGAGAGGCCATGCAGCGCGTATTCGGGAAAGATGACGAGGTCCATGCCCGGCTGGTTGCGCCGTGCCTTGGCCACCAGATCGACGATCACCTGCGTCTGCTTTGCCAAGTCCGCTTTGGTGACGGTCACCGGCAGCTGGAGCTGAACGAGGCCGATGCCGACGCCGTGTTCGGATTTGTTGAGACCACCAAGTCCGTTCATCGGAAAGCTCCGTTATTTCGTGAGCGACAGCGCACCCGGCGCACCGGCGAGCGAACGGGTGGGCGAGGAGGTGGCAATCAGGATGATGAGGGTGAGCACGTAAGGCGCGGCGTAAAAAAGGTAGTAGCCTTGTGTGACGCCGACCGATTGCAGCGCCGGGCCGAGCGCGCCGGCACCGCCGAAAAGCAGGGCGGCCAGGAAACAGCCGATCGGGTTCCATCGGGCGAAGATGACGAGGGCCACGGCCATCAGGCCCTGACCCGACGAGATGCCTTCGTTCCAGGAGCCCGGATAATAGAGCGAGAGATAGGCGCCGCCGATTGCCGCCAGCGAGCCGCCCACTGCCGTCGCCAGCAAGCGAACCCGGTCCGGGTGGATGCCCATGGCCCGGGCCGCGTCGGTGCTATCGCCGACAACGCGCAGGATCAGGCCGATCCTGGTATTCTTGAAGGCCCAGAACAGGAAGAGGGCAAGTGCCGCGCCGATGAAGAACAGCACGTTGATATTGAGCGCCGCCTGGATCTGCCGAGTGCTCGACCAGCCGCCGAGCGCGATCGAGGGCAGTTTCGGCGCCACCGGCTGGATGAAGGATTTGCCGAGGAAGAACGCCATGCCGAGACCGAACTGCATCATGGCAATGCCGATGGCGATGTCGTTGACCTTCGGGAACTTGCAGATCCAGCCGTGGATGAGGCCGAAGATCGCGCCCGCCACCATTGCGGCCAGCACGCCGAGGGTGGGCGAGCCAGTGATGACGGCCACCGCATAGGCCGTCATGGCGCCGAAGACCAGCGTGCCTTCCAGGCCGAGATTGATGCGGCCGGAGCGTTCGGTGATCGCCTCGCCAAGGCTGACGAAGATGAAGGGGGTGGAAACGCGGATGGCGCCTGCGAAGATCGCCAGCGGCACGCCCCAGATGCCGATGCCTGTCTCTTCCATCAGAGGCTCCTTTTCCAGAGGTCGGGATTGAAGATCTTGAAGCGGCCATAGAAGGTCTCGCAGAACAGAATGACGATGAAGAGCGTGCCCTGCAGCACCAGAACCGTCGCATCCGGCAGGCCCATGCGCCGCTGGATGAGGCCGCCCGAGGCGTCGATGCCGCCGAGCAGGATCGCCACTGGAATGATCGCCAGCGGATTGTGTCTGGCGAGGAAGGCGACGAGGATGCCGGTATAACCATAGCCGGCGGCAAGCGAGGCATTGGCGCTTCCCTGCACCGCCGCCACTTCGATCATGCCCGCCAGGCCGGCAAAACTGCCGGCAAGCGCGGTAAATCCGACGATCAGCTTTCCGACCGGCAGTCCCTGGATCTGGGCGGCGCGCACGTTGCCGCCGGCGATGCGGGCGGCAAAACCGTAGCTCGTGGCCTCGATCACGATCCAGGAGACCACACAGGCGAGGATGCCGATGACCAGGCCCCAATGCACGTCCATGCCGGGAATATTGCCGAGCATATATTCCGCCGGCAGCGGTCTGGTCGACGGCTTGTTGAGGCTTGCCGGATCGCGCAGCAACCCTTCGACGAACTGGTTCATCAGGGCAATGGCGATATAGGAGAGCAGCAGCGACGAGATGGTTTCGTTGACGCCGCGATAGTGGCGCAGGAAACCGGCAAGGCCGATCCAGATGCCACCGACCACCATGGCGGCGATCGCCATCAGAATGAGGGTGAGGAAGACGGGCGCGGTGCCGGCGAGCGGCAGAGCCATGGCTGCGGCGGCAACGCCGCCCAGCACGACCGCTCCTTCCCCGCCGATGATGACGAGGCCGAGACGGGCGGGCAGGGCGACGCAGAGTGCCGTCAGGAGAAGGGGTGCGGCACGACTTAAGCTGTTCTGCACCGAAAACCAGCTGCCGAAGCCGCCGGTGTACATCAGTTGGAAGAGGGTGGCCGGCGACTTGCCGACCGCCAGGATGAAGAGGGAGAAGAGCGCAAGACCGATCAGGATGGCCGCGAGGCCGATGACAACAGGCTCGGCCCGCCGCGCGATCCATTCGAGGACCGGGCGCAGGGAAGCCGGTTTTTCCACGATGGCTATTGCGGGATTATTGGCCTCGATGGTCATGGCGTTTCTCCCTTCGCGGTTTAGGCCGTGGACCCGACGACGCCCTCGACCAGATAATTCATGCTTTCGAGCTCGATCGCGTCTTCGGCGTAGCTCTTGTCGGCAGCCACGACGGTGTCGCCCTTGTTGTCCTTCAACGGTCCCTTGAAGACCGAGAAGCCGCCCTTCATCATGTCGGCCTGCGTGGCTTCGAAGGCCTTGCGGCCCTCGGCGGAAACACCGGGGCCAAGCGCGCTCATCTTCACGAAGCCGTCCTTCAGGCCGCCACGCACGAAATTGCCGAGCTTTTCGCCGGCCTGCGCCTTCTTGACAAAGTCGCTGTAGACGTTGCCCCAGGCCCATTCGGCGCCGGTGAGGTATTTTTCAGGAGCAAGCGGGCTCTGGTTGGCGTGATAGCCGCAGACGAAGGCGCCGCGGCCGGCAGCCGTCTCGACGACCACTTTGGGGCTGTCGACGTGGCAGGTGATGACGTCGGCGCCCTGGTCGACCAGCGCATTGGTGGCTTCGGCCTCCTTGACGGCGAGCGACCATTCGCCGGTGAAAATCACCTGGCAGGTGATACCAGGATCGACTGTGCGCGCGCCAAGCAGGAAGGCGTTGATATTCTGCAGAACCTGCGGGATCGGCTTGGCGGCAACGAAGCCGATCTTCTTGCTCTTCGTCGCATGGCCGGCGGCAATGCCGTTCAGATACTGGCCCTGGAAGATATAGCCGAAGTAGGAGCCCGTATTGGCCGGGTTCTTGCCTTCCTGCCAGAGGCCGCCACAGTGGCGGAACTGGATGTCGGGATGTTTGGCGGCCACGGCCAGCATGTGTGGGTCGAAGTAGCCGAAGGAGGTCGGAAAGAGCAGGGTCGCGCCATCCAGGTTGATCATGGATTCCATCGTCTTCTGGACGTCGACGGTCTCCGGCACGTTCTCTTCTTCGACCAGCGTCACACCAGGCATCGCCTTGATGACGGCCGCACCTTCGGCATGCGCCTGGTTGTAGCCGTAGTCGTCCTTGGGGCCGACATAGATGAAGCCGACGGTCAGCGCGGTTTGGGCTGCGGCGGAGGAGGCGATCAGGCCCGGCATGGCGCCGGCAAGCGCACCGGCAGCGGAAGCCTGGAGAAATTTGCGGCGGTTCATGGAAAGGAGTTTGGTCATCGGAAATGCTCCTTGCGGCGCTGGGCCGGTTGTGAACGGGTACAGAAAAGTGCATGCAATGCACGTGCCAGAAATTAATCTGTTGTTTTTTATAGTTTATCCGTTCCAGTAAGATTTGCGCATTGCAAAGTGCATACAGATTGATCGAATTCTTGCGCAAAAAGTAATCAATAGATATTTCTTGTTCATTATGACTGCGTGGTTGGCACAAAGTCGAGTTACCCGAGGTATCTCGTGCATCAGAAAGCGAAAATTTAACAATATCTTCGCCCCCCGATTTGACTTATCGAGTCTCGAACGTCATCTGTATGCAGAGTATTGAGGTGAGCAGATTCGTATCGTGAAGCAGACTAGGCGCAGAGAAGTGATCCGTACCGGAACCACCGTCGAACAGATGGTGCGGGCGATTGCCGACATGATCGTCACGGGTGAAATCCTGCCGGGCGCGAAGTTGGACGAGGTGTCGCTCGCGGTTCGTTTCGACGTTTCGCGCACGCCGGTGCGCGAGGCTCTGCGTGAGCTGGGCGCCATGGGATTGATTGCGCGCGAGCCGAACCGCAGTGCCATCGTGACCAATGTCACCGAAGCCTATCTGCATTCGATGTTCGAGGCGATGGCGGAACTCGAAGCGATCTGCGCCAGGCTCTCGGCCGAGCGTATGACGGTCGATGAACGGCGCGCGCTGGAGTTGGAACATCGGGGATCGGTGAGGCTCGTGCATGCCGGCGCGGAAGAAGAATATTCGGCTCACAATACCGAATTTCACACCCGGCTTTATCACGGCGCGCATAATGATCATGTCTTCGAGATGGTGACCCAGACACGGGCGCGGCTCGCGCCTTTTCGGCGGGCGCAGTTCCGCCTGCCCGGGCGTCTGGCAAAATCCTATGAGGAGCACGGCCGGATCGTCACTGCGATCATGCGCGCGGACGCCGCCGCCGCGGGGCAGGCGGCATATTCCCATGTGGAAATTGTCAGCGATGCTAGCGCGGTCTTTGCAACGCCCGGGGAGTAAAAGGGGCGCGACGCCCGAAATCAGGCGCCGCTACGAAGGCGAGAAAACCACGACCGACAAACGCCGAGGTTATTTCCGGTCTCTACTCCGCCGCTTCGATGAAGCGGTGGCGTTCGTAGAGGAACTTCAGCACGGCTTCACGGCATTTGAGATATGTCCGGTCGGAGGCGAGTTCGATGCGATGGCGGGGACGGGGCATGGTCACATCGAGCACTTCGCCGATGCGGGCTGCCGGGCCGTTGGTCATCATCACGATGCGATCGGACAGCAGCACCGCCTCATCGACATCATGGGTGATCATCACCATCGTGTTGCCGAGGCGAGCGTGGATCTCCATCACCGCGTCCTGCAGATGAGCGCGGGTCAGTGCATCGAGCGCGCCGAAGGGTTCGTCGAGCAGCAGGATCTTCGGCTCCATTGCAAGCGCGCGGGCGATGCCGACGCGCTGTTTCATGCCGCCTGAAATTTCCGAAGGCCGCTTATCCCTTGCATGCGCCATCTGCACGAGGTCGAGGTTGGCCATCACCCACTCATGCCGCTCGGCCTTGGTCTTCGTTCGGCTGAAGAGTTTGGAGACGGCGAGATTGACGTTCTCGTAGACCGTCAGCCAGGGCAGCAGCGAGTGGTTCTGGAAGACGACGGCACGCTCCGGACCGGGTCCGTTGACCTCACGGTTTTCAAGGAGCACGGCGCCTGCCGAAACCGGGGTCAGGCCGGCGATGAGGTTGAGCAGGGTGGACTTGCCGCAGCCCGAATGGCCGATGATCGAGACGAATTCGCCTGCGGAAATCGTCAGGTTGATGTCCTTCAGGACCTCGGCGCGCACGCCGCCCCGATCGAAATGTTTGTCGATATGGTCGAGCTTCAGATAGGCGTTCATAGGTGCGTTCCTCAGTTGGCCATGGCGCCGCGGGTGATGAGTTTGCCGAGTGCTGCCACCAGCTTGTCGAGGGCGAAGCCGACGATGCCGATATAGGCGAGCGCGACGATGATGTCCGGAAGGCGCGACGAGTTCCATGCGTCCCAGATGAAGAAGCCGATGCCGACGCCGCCCGTCAGCATTTCGGCCGCGACGATGGCGAGCCAGGACAGGCCGACGCCGATCCTGAGGCCTGTGAAGATGTAAGGCGCTGCCGAAGGCAGCATGATCTTCCAGAAAAACTCGAACTGGTTGAGGCGCAGCACCTCGGCGACATTGCGGTAGTCCTGCGGGATATTACGCACGCCGACGGCGGTGTTGATGATCACCGGCCAGATCGACGTGATGAAGATCACGAAGATCGCCGAGGGGTTGGAATCCTGGAAGGCTGCGAGCGAAAGCGGCAGCCAGGCGAGCGGCGGAACCGTGCGCAGCACCTGGAAGATCGGATCGAGGCCACGCATCGCCCAGACCGACTGGCCGATGATCGCACCGATGATGACGCCTGTGACCGCGGCAAGCCCAAAGCCATAGAGAACGCGCTGCAGCGAAATGAGCACGCGCCAGCCGAGCCCGATATCCTGGGAGCCGTAGTTGAAAAACGGATAGGCGATCAGGTCATAGCTATCCTGCCAGACCCGATGCGGCGAGGGCAAAGACGCATCCGCCGACGAACAGAGCACCTGCCAGACGAGCAGGATGAGTGCCAGCACGACGACTGGCGGAACGACATTGCGAAGGGCGGTCAGTGCCGCTCGACGAAAATCGATCCGCGATCCGTGCTTGCCGGAAAATGGCAGAACCTTTGCCGCCAGCGTGGCAGAGGCGGCCGTGGAGGGATTTTCTTTATTTGCCAGGGCGGACATCAACGTGCTCCTCACGTGAATGAAAGGCCGGCGCGCCGTCGCGCGCCGGAGCGGGTCAGGAGACAGCCTTGATCGAAAGGCTGTCGAGATAGGCCGAGGGATTTTCAGGGTCGAAGACCTTGCCGTCGAAGAAAGTCTCCTTGCCGCGAGAAGACGATGCGGGAATATCGGCCGCCGCGACGCCGAGATCCTTGGCGGCCTCGCGCCAGATGTCTTCGCGGTTCACCTGGTTGACCAGCGCCTTGACGTCGGTGCTCGCCGGCAGATTTCCCCAGCGGATGTTTTCCGTCATGAACCAGGTATCGTGGCTCTTGAACGGATAGGAGGCGCCGTCTTTCCAGAACTTCATATAGAGGTCGGTGGCTTTGACATCGCGGCCGTTGCCATAATTGATGTCGCCCTTGAGGCGGCCGAGCACGTCCTTCGTCGGAACGTTGAACCATTGGCGCTTGCCGAGAATGTCAGCCATCTCCGCCTTGTTGTCCATGCTTTCGCACCACTGCTGCGCCTCCATGACGGCCATCAGCAGGGCCTTGGCAGCATTGGGATTCTGTTCGATCCAGTCGGCGCGCAGTCCGAGCGCCTTTTCAGGATGACCCTTCCAGAGTTCGCCGGTGGTGGCTGCGGTAAAGCCGATGCCCTGGTTGACGAGCTGCTCGTTCCACGGTTCGCCCACACAGAAGACGTCCATGTTGCCGACCTTCATGTTGGCAACCATCTGCGGCGGCGGCACGACGATGGTCGAAACGTCCTTGTTCGGATCGATGCCGCCGGCGGCGAGCCAGTAGCGAATCCAAAGGTCATGGGTGCCGCCCGGGAAGGTCATGGCGGCCTTGATCTCCTTGCCCTCCGCCTTCTTTTTCTCGAATGCCGCCTTCAGCTTGGAGGAATCCAGCTGCACGCCGGTGTCGGCATATTCCTTGGCGACGGAAATACCCTGGCTGTCGAGGTTGAGCCGCGCGAGGATAGCCATCGGCACCGGCTTATTGTTCTGCGTCACCTTGCCGGTATGCATGAGATAGGGGAGCGGCGACAGGATATGCGCACCGTCGATGCCGTTTGCTGCGCCGCCCAGCACGAGATTGTCGCGGGTCGCACCCCAGGATGCCTGTTTGGCCACATCCGTTTCCGGAAGGCCATGCTTGTCGAAAAAGCCCTTTTCCTTGGCGATGATCAACGGTGCGGAATCGGTGAGAGCGATAAAGCCGAGCTTGACACCCTGCACCTCAGGGCCTGCTCCGGCTGCGAAGGCGCCGGACGGAAAGGCAGCCTTGACGGCGCCGATGAGGGCAGCCGCTGCGGTCGTCTTAAGCATGCTGCGGCGGGTAATGCCGCTTGTCGAAATCCCAGTCTGCAAATTCTTTGTCATGCGCAGGTTCCCTCTGCTGGCTGAATCTGGACACAAAAAAACGCCGCCGGAAATTGCGTCCAGGGGATGGGAGTATCCCGGAGCAAAGACCTTGCGACGTCGGTGTCTAATGTAGGCGCTTATGCCGCGCCTATCCGCCCCGGTCGCCGTTGACCGATGCGCATCTGAACCTGCAATCAGCGTGCCAATTTCGAAAGGTGATGGTAACGGCATGAAGCAAAAGGAGAAATGCGAAGAATTGACGAATGCCTATTTCTTAGGCTTTGCTATTTTCTGCTTCTGCTTTGTGCGATTGCTAACGTAATCGCAGCCTTGGTAGCGCTCTATTTGTGCAGTGCACGCAATATGGAAGTCGCGATGACGCAGACCGCAGAGCGGATTCTGCCCACATTATTCGTCGGTATTTGCCGGCGGCAAAACTCAGGCGGGAAGGGCAAGTGGCGATTGCCTCGCCATCTTCATTGCAGCAAAGATACGAGGCCGTAGAACGCCGCGGATATTGCTGCAGCCGCCGGCATCGTGATGATCCAGGCGATCACGATGTTGCCGGCCAATCCCCAGCGCACGGCTGAGACACGACGAGCCGCGCCCACTCCGATGATAGCTCCGGTGATGGTATGCGTCGTCGAAACGGGAATACCGAGCCAGGTCGCTCCGAAGAGTGTCAACGCTCCGCCGGTCTCCGCGCAGAAACCTTGCATGGGGTTGAGCCGGGTGATCTTCGACCCCATGGTATGAACGATCCGCCATCCGCCAAAGAGCGTACCGAGAGCCATTGCCGACTGGCAGGTAATGACCACCCAGAAAGGCACGTAGAATGTCGGGCCAAGATATCCCTGGCTGAACAGGAGCACCGCGATGATGCCCATCGTCTTCTGCGCATCGTTTCCGCCGTGGCCCAGCGAGTAGAGCGAAGCGGATACGAACTGCATGATGCGAAATGTGCGATCCACCGCAAACGGTGTTTGCCGGACGAATAGCCAGGAGACTGCGAGCACCAGCACCAGGGCAAGCAGAAAGCCGATGGCTGGCGATACGAAAATAGCACCGACGGTTTTTAGAAGGCCGTTCCAGACGATCGAGTTGAAGCCCACCTTTGCGAGACCAGCCCCCACCAGCCCACCGACAAGCGCATGCGACGAGCTCGACGGAATCCCGAAAATCCAGGTGATGATATTCCAGATGATCGCGCCCATGAGTGCTGCGAAGATCACTTGTGGCGAAACGATCGCAGGATCGATGATGCCGGTCCCCAGTGTCTCGGCGACATGCAGGCCGAAGAACAGGAATGCGATGAAATTGAAGAACGCCGCCCAGGCGACGGCATATTGTGGCCGCAGGACGCGGGTCGAGACGATCGTGGCGATCGAATTGGCCGCGTCATGCAGACCATTGAGAAAGTCGAAGAACAGGGCGATAGCGACCAGGCCGACCAGCAGCGGCAGAGCGAGGGAGGCATCCATCAGACGTTCTCGATGAGAATGCCGCTGATTTCATTGGCGACATCCTCGAAGCGGTCGACGACTTTCTCCAGTTCTCCGTAGATTTCGCTTCCGATCATGTAGGCCATCGCATTGCCGCTGGCGCCATGACGCAAGAACAGATCCTTCAAACCCTGGTCGTAGAGCTCATCGGAACGTCCCTCCACTCGGGTGACTTCCTCCGCGATGGCCGTGAGACGCTGCGCATTGGCTCCCAATCTGTCGAGGAGAGGTATCGCTTCCGCGACAAGGTTTGCCGCCTTGACGATTTCGCTGCCCATCTGCTGCATGAGCGGATCGAAGCTCGATTGTTCGAACAAACGGATCGTCTTGACTGCCTTGTGCATCATGTCGATCGCATCATCCATCGACTGAATAAGGTCCTTGATGTCACCCCGGTCGAAGGGCGTGATGAAGCTTCGTCGAACGGCAAGAAGAACCTCACGCGTGACATCGTCGGCCTCGTTTTCCAATGTGACGATGCGTTCGCAGTTTTTCTCAACGTCATTGCCCTTCAGGAGTTGATCGAGGGCATGCGCGGCGGCAACGACAGTCTTCGAGTGCTTGGAAAACATCTCAAAGAATCTGTCTTCCCGTGGCATCAGCTTGCGAAAAATGCTCATCATGCCTGGGAACCTTCCTCGTGCGGCCGATTGTCATAAATCTGTCATAAACACGCCCAGGCAATTGAAGCAACAAGCAAATTCGGCAATTCATTCGTTATGACACCGAGCAAAAAAAGCAGGAAGCCTCGACCGGACAAATCCCAGCCACTGCTGCGGCAGCTCGCTGCTGTTCCTGAAACGCTGTTCGCCGGTGCATTCCGTCAACAATACGGCGCACTTTGCTTCCGCCACGGCGATGCCGGATCCGAGGTCGAAATCCTGGTGATCACATCGCGCGAGAGCGGGCGCTGGGTCATCCCGAAAGGGTGGCCGATGAAAGGGAAAAAGCCTTTCGAAGCAGCAGCAATCGAGGCCTGGGAGGAGGCAGGCGTGCGCGGGGTAGTGAAGAAGAAACCGGTCGGCCGCTATACCTATCTGAAAGAACTCGACAATGGCGATGTGGCGCCCTGTATCGTCGACATGTTTCAGATTGAAGTCACGGACATCAGCGGCAATTTCAAGGAGCGGGGTCAGCGTATTCTCGAATGGGTCAGCCCGGATGAAGCGGCACGCCGCGTTCGCGAGATCGAACTCAAGTCGCTGCTCGTCCAATTTGAAGCGCACGGCCGAAAAAAGCCTGATCTCGGCTGACCTTCTTCGCCGGCACGTTGCAGCGCCGCGCGTCTTTTATCGCTCGAATGGTTCGCCGAGCGAAGCAACGCCATTCAGTTTCAGCAGGCGGCGGTCGGCGGAGATGATGCCGAGCACGATGATCGTGACGAGATATGGCAGGCTCGAGAGCAGCTGCGAGGGAACGTCCAGTCCGGTTGCCTGGGCAGCAAGCCCCATCAGCGAGACCGCACCGAAAAGGCAGGCGCCGAGAAAGATGCGGCCGGTGAGCCAAGTCCCGAAGACGACGAGGGCAATCGCGATCCAGCCGCGCCCGGCGATCATCCCGTCGGCCCAGAGCGGTGTATAGACCACCGACGCATAGGCGCCGGCGAAACCAGCCATCGCACCGCCGAAGGCGATGGCGAGGACGCGGACTGATATCACCGAATAGCCGATGGCGTGAGCGGCCTTCGGGTTCTCGCCGACGGCGCGGACGATAAGACCAATCTTGCTGTAGGCAAATATCGCCCACAAAGCCAGCGTCGCGGCGAGTGAAATCCACACGACGATGTCCTGGACGAAAAGGCCACCGATAACCGGCAATTCCGAAAGCCCGGGAAGGGCGAGCTTCGGAAGTCCCCTGACCGTGAGGCTTTCATAGGTCTTGCCGAAAAGCGCGGAAAGGCCCTGGCCGAGAATGCCGATGGCAAGGCCCGCCGCCACCTGGTTTGCCCGGAATCCAAGGGTGACGAAGGCAAAGAGCAGTGAAAGGACAGCGCTGCCGAGCCCGGCGACGACGAATCCCAGGAGATGTCCGCCGCCCTGGTAGACGATAATGAAGGCGAGCACGGCACCGAAGGCCATCAATCCCTCGACCCCGAGGTTGAGGACGCCGGCGCGCTCGGCCACCATTTCGCCGAGGGCTGCCAGAAGAAACGGGGTCGCAGCCGCGAGCATGCCGGCAAGAATGAACTCGATGGCGTTCATGATGGGCTCCGGTGAGCGGCGCGGCGCCGTTCAAGGCGATAGCGCACGAAGGCGACGGCGATTAGGTAGGCGAGCAGCAGGCTGCCCTGGAAGACACGGACGGCAGCGATCGGCAGGTTGGCCGAGACCATGGCATTGTCGCCACCGATATAGATGACCGCCATGACCAGCGCCGAGACCACGATGCCGATCGGATGCAGGCCGCCGAGATAGGCGACGATGATGGCCGCATAGCCATAACCGCTCGCGACCGAACGCTGCAGCTGGCCGAGCGGACCGGCGACTTCGGCGGCACCGGCAAGACCGGCCGCAAAACCGCCGATCAGCAGCGAAAGCCAGATCGCCCAACCTTCCTTGAAGCCGGCATAGCCGGCAGCCCGCGGCGCCAGACCGCCGACCTGCAGCTTGTAACCGATGAAGCTCCTCTGCATGAAGACCCAGGCTGCAACAGACAAAGCGAGCGTGATGAGGAATGAGACATTGACGCGGGTACCGGCGATCAGGGTCGGCACCATCGCATCGTACTGAAACATCACCGACTGGGGGAAGTTGAAGCCATTCGGATCTTTCCAGGGGCCGAGCAGCAAATAGTTCAGCAGCTGCGCCGCAACGAGGCTCAGCATCAAAGAAACGAGGATCTCGTTGGCATTGAGGCGTACGCGCCAGAAGGCGGTGAGAGAAGCCCAGAGGGCGCCGCCGATGGCGCCGAGCAACAGCATCGCCGGCCAGATCCATTGGCCTGTTGCCTGGGGAAACCAGACCGGAATGGCAGAGGCGAAGATCGCGCCAAGAATGAACTGGCCTTCGGCGCCGATGTTGAAGACCTTGGCGCGAAAGCCGATCGCCAGTCCTTGGGCGATGAGCAGGAGCGGACCTGCCTTCAAAAGCACTTCCGAAAATGACGCCCAGGAAAGGAAGGGCTCAAAAAGCATCGCATAGACAACCGCGACAGGGTCGCGGCCCATCAAAACGTAGAGGCCGAGATTAAGTGTGATCGCTCCCCCGAGCGCTATGACAGGTGCGCACAGGGCCGCGGCAAGCGAGGCGCGCTCCCGGCGGACCAGGGTGGGAACGAAAGCAAGGGACCAAGCGCTCATATATGGACTTTCTCGGGCGAGGCTTGTGCCCCGATCATGTATCGGCCGATCTCCTCGGGCTTCGTGTCCCGCGTTGCGAGCGGCGGGCTGAGCCGGCCGTGATGCAGCACCTGGATGGAATCGCAGAGCTCGAACAGTTCTTCCAGCTCCTCGGAAATGACGAGGATCGCCATGCCCCGATTGCGCAATGCGACCAGACGGCTGCGGATGGCGGATGCGGCGCCGATATCGACGCCCCAGGTCGGTTGCGCCAGGAAAAGCAATTTGGGAGACAGCATGATTTCGCGACCAACGATGAACTTCTGCAGATTGCCGCCCGACAGGGTGCCAGCTTCCGCATCCGGGCCGGGAGTGCGCACATCATACTGGCGGATGCAATCATCGGTGAACGACGTCGCCCGCCCCCTGTCGACGAGACCGTGCCGCAAAAGCTTGAGCGGATGGGCCGTCAGCAGGCTGTTGAGGACGAGCGACATTTCGGGCACGGCGCCGCGTCCGAGCCGGTCTTCCGGAACGAAGGCAAATCCGAGCGTCCGCCGCGCGGCGGCATCGAGCCTGCCGACATCCATCCCCATCATGTAGATCCGGTCGCGTTGGTCGCGCCCCAGCACCGTCTCGCCTGAAATTAACGCGGCAAGCTCGCCTTGGCCGTTGCCCGAAATACCGGCGATCCCGAGGATTTCGCCGGCACGAACCTCGAGGCTGATGCCGGAGAGCGGCACCGCGAAGGGATCGTCGGGCTGATAGTCCAAACCGATGATCTCCAGCCGCTTTTCGCCACCAGACAGTGGCAGCGCCGCCATCGGCGCCGGCATGTCATGGCCGATCATCATGCGGGCAAGGTCATGGGCATCATGTTCACGCGGGTCGACATCCCCGGTTACGCGTCCGCCGCGCAGGATCGTCGCCCGGTCGCAGATCGCCCGGATTTCTTCGAGCTTGTGGGAGATCAACAGGATGGAAACGCCGCCGTCGCGCAGTCGTCGCAGCGTGTCGAAGAGCTTCTCCACCAGTTGCGGCGGCAGGACGGAGGTGGGCTCGTCGAGGATCAGCAGTTTCGGGTTGGTCATCAGGCTTCGGATGATCTCCACCCGTTGCCGCTCGCCGACGGACAGCGCATGCACATGGGCAAGCGGGTCGACTTCGAGGCCGAATTCCCGTCCAAGCGTCCGAATGCGTTCCTTGAGCTCAGCCTTGCGGCCCGGCACGACCAGCCGAATATTCTCCAGGACGGTCAGGGTCTCGAACAGCGAGAAATGCTGGAAGACCATGCCGATACCGTGGCGCCTTGCCTCGGCAGGGGAGGCAAGGCGCAAGGGTTCTCCTTCCCAGACGACCTCTCCGTCGTCCGGTTGCTCGACGCCGTAGATCAGCTTCATCAGCGTCGATTTTCCCGCCCCGTTTTCCCCGAGGATCGCATGGATCGATTGCGACGCCACGTCCAGATCGATGGCCTGATTGGCATGGATCTGGCCGTAGCTCTTCGAAATGCCGCGCAGCGACAGGAGCGGGGTGGTCATGACTTATTTCGGCAGCGGCGTGGACACGCCCTTGACGTGCCAGTTCATGGCGATGATCTCGGGGTCGGCCATGGTTACGCCCGATGCGACACCTTCACTGCCGTCGGCCTTGGCGATCGGCCCGGTGAAGGGCGAGAAACTGCCGTCGGCGATCTTTACCTCGATCTCCTTGATCTTGGTCATCACGTCAGCCGGAATATCCGGGTTCCAGTCGACCACTTCGACGACCTTGTCGGCAACGCCGAGGAACGTATTGGCGCCCTTGAACGTGCCGGCGAGGTGGGCATCGACCGAAGCCTTGAAGAACGGCGACCAGTCCGTCGCGATACAGCCGAGATAGGTCTTCGGCGCATATTTCTTCATCGAGGAATTGAGATTGAAGGCGTAGACGCCGGCTTCCTCACAGGCCGAGATGACAGACGGCGTGTCCTGGGCGTTGGAGAAGATCACGTCGCACTTCTGCGCGATCAGAGCCTTGGCGGCTTCTTGCTCCTTGGCCGGATCGAACCATGAGTTCACCCAGACCACCGAGACCTCGATATCGGGTTTGACGGCCTGGGCGCCGAGCGTAAAGGCGTTGATCGAGGTAATGAGCTCAGGGATGGCAAAGGCGGAGACAGAGCCGAGCTTGCCGGTCTTGGAAAGTGCTGCCGCAGCCATGCCGAGCAGGTAGGTACCCTGGAAATATTTGGCGGCGAAGGGCGAGAAGTTCGGAGCGACCTGGAAGCCGGAGGCGTGCAGGACCGTGACGCTCGGATCGCGGCGGGCGATCTGCAGGGCGCCGTTCTGATAGCCGAAAGAGCCGGCGATCAGGAACTTGTTTCCGTCGGCGACGGTCTTGTTCATGATGCGGTCGGCGTCCGGGCCTTCCGCGATATTCTCAAGCACGGTGACCTTCACCTTGTCGCCGTAAGCGGCCTTGATCGGCTCGAGACCGGCGGCAAGCGCATGCCCCCAGCCAACGTCGCCGACGGGCGAGGGGATTACCAGCGTGATGCCGAGCGGCTCGTCGGCCGCCAAAGCAAGGCGGCTGCCGAGTACGCCGGCAAGGCCGGTGGCGGCAGCGGCCGTCATCAGGTTTCTGCGGGTCAGTTTGGTCATGTTCTCAGTTCCCTCTTTTGGTTTTTTAAAATTCCACGGCGGATAGTGCGGCCTCGGCATCGGCTGACAGCTTGGCTTCGTCGAGCCCGGGAAATTCGCCCTTCTGCCAGACGATGCGGCCATTGATCATGGTCATGTCAGTCGCCATACCGATACCGACGCGGGCAATCAGGCTCAGCGGATCGTGCCGCGTGCCAACATAATCCATACGGCGGGTGTCGATCACAAACAGGTCGGCGGCCATGCCGGGCGCCAGCCGGCCGATATCGCGTCGGCCGAGCAGACTGGCACCCCCTGTCGTGCCGTAGCCGAGGAAATCGACCGGCGGCGGCACGGGATGGGCGCGGCCGGAGGCGACGAGGCATTGCAGCATGTAAGCGGAATGCAGGCAGTGCATCAGGTTGGAATTGTCGTTGGAGGCAGCACCGTCGCAGCCGAGGCCGACGCGCAGGCCGAAGGCTGCCATGGCGGGAATGTCGGTGACCTCAGCGCCGACCAGATAGACCGGTTCCGGGCAATGCGCGACACCGGTGCCGCTGGCCGCCATCTTCCTGAGCTCGTCGTGGGTCAGCTCCCAGCAATGGGCATAGAAGGTATCAGGCCCGGCAAAGCCAAGTTCTTCCAGATAGTCGACCGTGCGCATGCCGTGGCGCGCCTGAATGACCGGGCTTTCGCCTTCGCCGACATGGGTATGCATCATGACGCCGCGATCGCGCGCCAGTGCCACCGATTCCAGGAAAGTCTCGCGGTAGCAATTGACCGGCTGACAGGGGGCGACCACGACCTGGCGCATGCTGAAGGGGCTGGTATCGTGATAGGTGTCGATCAGCCGGGCGCAGTCAGCGATGAATTCGTCGGTCGTTTCCAGCATCTCGTCGGGAATGGTCGAGCCTTCCGACTTCGGCAGGGTATTGCCGCCGCGGCCGGCATGGAAACGCATGCCGAGCAGTTCGGCCGCTTCGAACTGGCGGTCGATCAACCGCTTTCCGGCGTGCCGGGGGAAATTGTACTGATGATCCAAGGCTGTGGTGCAGCCGTGCTTGACCATCTCGGCCATCGCCGTGACGGAGGAGTGGTAAAAGCATTCCTCGTTGAGCTGCGAAAAGATCGGGTAGATGCGGTCCAGCCACTCGATCACCGAGAGCTTCGTCCAGTCGAGATCGGCGCGGTTGCGCACGAAGCACTGGAAGAAGTGATGGTGGGTGTTGACGAGACCCGGATAGACAAACCAGCCCGCAGCATCCTGAACGGTCGTGCCGGCAGGCAGTGCGTCCGCCGCCAGATTTTCGCCGATCGCCAGGATCGCCGGACCGTTGGTAAGGAGATCGACATTGCGATGGACGGCCGGTCCCTTGCCCTCGTCGACAATCACGGCTGCGCAGTTCTTCAGGAGATAGCCAGCCATGTCACGCCTCGCCCGGTTCGATATGAGGTTCGGGCTTCAACTCGTGCAGCCGGTGGATACCAGGCATTTCGATAAATTTGTCGAGGGCGCGCAGCGCCCGCGACCAGAGCCGGATCGCGGGATAAGCATCCAGCGTAACGCCGCCATCGGGAGCCAGTGCCACATAGGGAAAGCAGGCGATGTCGGCAATTGTCGCCCGGTCGGCGGCGAGGAAGCGCATGCCGCGAAGGCCCTGCTCGACAAGCCCAGCTTCAAGCTCGCGAAGCGCGGCGATGCCCTGGGCCTGCAGCGCGCCGATATCGCCCGGCCGCAACAGCATTTCATGGAGTCGCGCTGCCCCGAGGCTTGCCGTCAGCCGGCCGGAGAACGACAGCCATTGCTGCACCCGCGCCGCTTCCTCGGCCTTACCACTGCCGAGCCATTCGGGTGCTGCCTTGGCGGCGAGATAGACGAGGATCGCCGACGATTCCGTCAGGATCAGATCCCCATCTTCCAGGATCGGAATGGAGCCTGCCGGGTTGAGCGCAAGCAGCTCGGGGCCGCGATGCTCGGCGCCGGGATGGAAATCCACCGGGCGCAGGTCAAGCTTCACGCCGGTCAGCGCCGCCATCAGGCGCACCTTGTAGCAACTGGGCGAGAGAATGTAGTCGTAGAGCTTCATTGCGCCACCAGCTGTGCGCCGTAGGTATAGTTGTGGCGCTTCAGCCAGCGCCGGTAAGCGATCGATGTCAGATCGGCCCGCGTCGGAATTTCCATGCCGGGGTCGAGCGGCAGCAGCCGCGGGATCTGGTTTTCGAGGATCGAACGGTCCTGCAGAAAGATCGTCTGCTGGAAATGAATGAGGTCGGTCATCGCGGTTTCGTCGTCGAAGAGCGCCATCCACGGCCAGACGTCGCAGAGGTCTTCGGCCAGCGGCTGCACGAAGAGCGTGATGACATCCCATTCGCTCGGGCGCGGCGGGCAGGTCTTGTAAAGTACGGAGCAGGTGGGCGCCGGCACGCGGTACATGTATTCCGTCGTGATCCCGCCGCTTGCCGACTTGGCGGCCTGCGGCTGGTAGAATTTCACCTGCGTTGCCCAGACCTCGTCTTCCTCCTCGCGGATCTCGACCTTGTAGTTCTGGACCTCTGTATGCGGCTCCGCGCCGAGAATATCGGTGTGGACGAAGGGGAAATGGGCGATATCGAGGAAGTTCTCGACGGCGCGCAGCGGCGAGCAGCGCACCCGCACCACGCCGACATCGACGAAGCGGCGACCGGGCTGATCTGCCTCGGGAATGGGGAAAAGGTCCTTCTTCGGCTGGCCGAGGGAGGACCAGACATGACCGTAACGCACACGCACCGGCAGAACGCGGCCATCGCCGCCCGTCACCCTCGCATTGCCATCGGCATCGCGCGCCACGTCGATCGGCTCGCCCATCAGCGCCGTCTTGCGGCTGGCGCTGTCGAGCTGGCTGAAAAGCCCGACCGGATACCATTCATCGATCATCGCCTGCATGGTCATTGCGCGATCTCCTTTTTCTGAAGACCCTCAGCCCGGCGGCGCAGGCTTTCGGCGGCCCGTGAAGCGCCGATGCCCGCAGCAAGGCCGGTGTCACCCTTCAGCAGCACATGGATCAGCGTCTGTCCGTCTTCTTGGGCGGATAATAGCAGACAGATGGTCCCGGTGGATGCATCGAACTCGACAAGACCATCAGGGCTCGCCTTGCCGCCGGCCGCCGCCTCGATCGCGGCGATGCCGGCGAACGCCGTCAGCGAGCGCAGGGGAATGAGGCCCTCGAGCCCCGGCGGCTTCGATGCGGGCGTGCCCACGGCCACCCAGATCACGCTGTCCGCTTCCTCGACATCATGGGTGGCGACGCGGATGGTTTCCGGTGGTGTCAGCCCCGGATGGGCGGGGATGCGGAGACAGTTTCCGGCCTGGCCATAGCTCCACCCGTGATAGATGCAGGAGAGCGCCTCGCCGCGCACGAAGCCGTGAGACAGGCGCATGCCGCGATGCGGACAGCGATCCGCCGATGCCGATATGCGCCCCGAAGCGCTGCGCCACAGGGCAATCGATCCGGCTGCCGTCCGCACCGGCATGACGGTTCCGGCCGGCAAATCCCGGGAGAGGGCGACTGGCGTCCAAAAGCCCGTCGTATCGGAAGGCATGACTAGAATTCCCAAACAAAACCAAATGCTTGCCGATCAAGTCCCACGTCGGCGCCGAGGCAATTCCGCCGCAACCTTATCAGGTTTGCATAATTATTTCGCATTGGCAACATTGAGTAAATAATATGCACGGGTGAAATACGCCACAGCCCGGACTAGGTCCTTTCGCCGCTGATCGTCGTTCGATCTATCCTCTCGACCCACACGTCGATAGGCCCGAGAGAGCATCCCATCTCCATCATGTCGATCAGCTCTTCCGGCCCAGCAACCTCAAGTTCGATCCGCATGGAACTCGCATGAGATATGGTGTGCGAGAGCCCAAGCTTGGCAGCGTGGCGCCGGATCCAGGGAACGAAGGAGGCAGCCTCGAGATCACCGACAATCGTCATCCGCTCCAGGGGGTGGCTGGTATCTTGTTCTGTCATGAGGATTGTTCGACCTCGCCTCGCCTCGCCTCGCCTTGCCTTGCCGCACCATAGCGCCTGATTGAACTTACGAAAGAAGTTATCGCAAGGCGAGGATATGCGCCGCGGCAGATCCTGAGAATTCAAGTAGCGAGTAAGTTCCATAATTCAGCTTATGCCATATTGCGCAATCTAGAGTTGATAGACCTCGTTCGGACGAGTCGCGATGAGTATGTCAACAAACTGATAAATAACGATAATCACGAAATTTTCTCGGAAACATGCACGCCGGAGAGGATTCTTGCTTCCTCATTTCCTCAATCGCTTTTAACGCAAGGCGGCACAGGAGCCAGCCTTGTTGGCCGAAAGGTTGGCCGCTTGCAAGAGCATGACGAGGACCTAGGCGGAGGACTAACGAAAATAGTTGATTGCCGCTCTCATCTTTAGTACCGACCTATCACCCGGTTAAAGGATGTCACGTGGCTATACTCCCGATGCAAGATCCACCTCGCACGGCTGAAACTTTTGTCGCCGAAAATATAGGTCTTCTGATAGAGCGGAACGAAATTCTCTGCGACGTCAGTCTTAAATTTCCGGCAGGAGAAGTTGTCGCGCTGGTCGGCCACAACGGCTCCGGAAAATCCAGTCTTCTCAAAATGTTAGCTCGTCAGCTTGCGCCGAGCACTGGATCGATCTCTTACGGGAACCAGGATCTGAGGATGTATAGCGAACGCGCCTTTGCGCGTTCGGTCGCATATCTACCCCAGGATGTCACGACCGGATCGGAAATGACGGTCCGCGAGCTTGTGGGATGCGGTCGTTATCCGTGGCACGGAGCGCTCGGCCGGTTCACCAAGAACGATGAAGAGAAAGTCGAGGAAGCCCTTCGAGCCACGCATATCGAAACGTTCGCCGACCGTATCATGGGAACACTATCGGGCGGTGAGCGGCAACGGGCCTGGATTGCGATGCTGATCGCTCAGGATGCTCGCTGCCTGTTGCTCGACGAACCGACTGCGGCACTCGACGTTGCTCATCAGGTCGAGGTGCTCTCACTTGTGCGACGCTTGGCGCATGAGGGTGGAAGGAGTGTCGTCATCGTTCTCCACGACATCAACATGGCCGCCCGCTTCTGCGATCGGATCCATGCATTGAAACGCGGTCGCGTGGTTGCCAGCGGAACGCCGAGCGCGATCCTCGCGCCGAACACGCTGCAAGAGATCTATGGGATCGACATGGATGTGATCTCCGCGCCCAACCTGCCCTATCCGCTCGCCTATGTTTGCTGAGGCCGGCCGATCAATGGGGGTTTCGCGGCGCACCTTTTTGCATTTCGCGGCGGCCTCACTCATTCCAGCTCCGCTGTTTGCACAGTCGATGGGCCCAAGGATCGTCAGTCTCGACTACGGCCTTGCGTCCACTCTTTTATCCCTCGGATTGCCTCCGGTCGGGATTTCAGACCTCGCCGATTGGGACAGATGGGTTGTCGAGCCGCCGATGCCAAAATCCGTCGTCGATATCGGCAGTGCGTTCGAGGTCAATTTTGAAATTCTCGTCACGCTGAAGCCCGACATTATCTTGACCACACCCTACCTGGATGAGCTGTTGCCCAAGCTGCAGTCGGTGGCGAAAGTCGTTCGGCTGGAAATCTTTACGCCAGGCATTGGACCTATTCTTACCGCTGCCATCGCGGCGACGCGTAAATTGGCCGTTGAGCTTGGCCGTGAGAATGAAGCAGAGCAGTTTCTCGCGCGCGCCGACGTCTTCTTTGCGCAATGCCGCAGTCGCCTGGAGGGCAAGAACCTGCCGCCGGTCGCCCTGGTGAATTTCATGGATGCCCGCCATGCCCGCATCTACTCGAGTCCCGGACTGTTCCACAATGTGCTCGAGCGCATCGGTGTCCGGAACGCCTGGACCAGAGAGTCGAATTACTGGGGCTTTGAAACGATCGGGATTGAAGATCTCTCCAAGGTCACCGATCCGGACGCGCGTCTAATCGCCTTTGAGCCAATTCCTCCGGACGTTCTTCCAAAGCTCGCTCAGAGCCCGCTGTGGAACAGGCTTTCGTTTGCGCGTCCAGGCCATCTGTCAATTCTGCCGCCAGCCCTGATGTTCGGGATGGTGAACGAGGCCATGCGCTTCGCGGGCCTTTTGACAGATCTTCTGGAAAAGGACGCTTGATGGTATCCCGCCGCGACAATATCGGGCCAGCAATTGTCCTCCTCCTCCTGATGTGCGGTGGAGGCGTGGCATCGTGGTTTCTTGCCGCTCCTGCGATGTCAGAAATGGCTCGACCGGATTACGATGTCACGCGAATGGTGTTCACCTATTCGACGCTTCCCCGTCTTGCGACAGCGCTGATTGCTGGAGCCGCGCTTGCCTTGTCCGGTGCGCTGTTTCAGCAAGTTTTGCGAAACCCGCTCGCCGATCCTACCACCCTTGGCGTGTCGGCCGGAGCAAACCTGGCGCTGGTGGTAACATCGCTGTTTCTTCCCGACTTGCTTGGCGCCGGCCGCGATCTTGTCGCTCTGATCGGCAGTGCGACCGCCGCCGCGATCGTCGTCAGCCTGGGCGCGCGCCGTGGTTTTTCGCCTTATTCGCTTGTTTTGTCGGGGCTGGTTCTCAGTCTTTGGTGCGGCGGCCTCGCTGCCATCCTGACCTATTTGAACCAGCGCTACCTCTCGAGCCTGTTCATCTGGGGCGCCGGCTCGCTGGCACAGCAAAGCTGGGTCATTCCCCTGTCGCTTCTTTGGAAGTTAGCTGTCATCGCCATCGGCTGCGCTTTCGTGATGAGACCGCTTTCGCTGCTCGATCTTGGCGAGAGCAGTTCCACGGCACTCGGCGTCAGATTGGTCCGCCTGCGTTTCGTTGTCGTCGCCCTTGCCGTCGCGCTTGCTGCATTTGTCACGAGCGCCGTTGGGGTGATTGGTTTCATTGGACTGGTCGCGCCGACGATTGCGCGATTGTCCGGAGCACGGCGTCCCGCGCAGCTCATCCTCTGGTCTCCCCTGATCGGCGCCGGACTGCTGTTCTTCGCCGACTCCATCCTGCAACTCGTCGCCGGCGGACTTGGTGATTTTTTGCCGACGGGGGCGGTAACAGCCATCTTCGGTTCGCCGCTGCTTCTCGCGCTCCTGCCGCGGCTGAAGCTCCGTCATAGACTACAGCAATCGCCGGCGTTCAGACGGCCACGTCGATGGGATGGAACTCGGCCGGTCATCATCGCGGCCGCCGGCCTGCTCGTACTGTTGATGGTCAGCGCTTTTCTCGGACGCGACGTCAATGGCGGCTGGGCCTTTACATCAGGCGAATTTTCGGTCGATGTCCTCGCGATCAGGATACCTAAAATCCTCGCCGCCCTGACATCGGGCGCCATGCTTGCGGTCGCGGGCTCGATCCTTCAGCGACTGACCGGAAACGAAATGGCAAGTCCCGAAGTTCTGGGAATCAGTGCCGGTGCGACCTTCGGTGTTGCTATTGCCCTGTTTGCCGTCGCTCCAGGATTTTCCGGACAATTTGCATTTGCCGTGGCCGGTGCGATCAGCGTTCTTTTTGTCATCTTCGCCAGTTCCCGGCGATCGGCGTTCGCGCCTGAACGAGTCCTGCTGGCGGGCATTGCCTTAAGCGCGATGGTCGATGCTGTCGTCGGCGTGTTGAGCTCGACGGGAGATCCGAGAGCAGTTCTGCTGATGCGGTGGATGAGCGGGTCCACCTATCTTATCGAGGGGTCGACCGCCGCAATGGAGGTGGCGCTCGGCGCCGTGCTGATTGCCGTCTCTCTCGCCGCTCGCCGCTGGCTTGACATCCTTCCTCTTGGGCCATCGCCTTCGGCGGCGCTCGGCATACCCTTGGCAAAATCGCGATTTGCGCTCTTTGGCCTCGCAGGATTGTTGACGGCTGCCGCGACGCTCACGGTTGGCCCGTTGTCGTTCATCGGCCTCATGGGACCTCACCTTGCGCGCGAGGCGGGATTGGCGCGCGCGCTGCCGCAAATGGTTGGCGCCGCTCTGATCGGAGGGGGGCTTATGGTTGCGGCTGATTTCGTCGGCCGCACGATCGTATCGCCCTACCAGATCCCGGCCGGTCTTGTTTCCGCACTCATCGGAGCGCCGTTCTTAATGCTGATGATGCGGAAGCGCGGCGCCAGCTGAGGGTTGCGCGCAGGGCGGTGGGCGTCATCGCGGTGATGAAAGTCCGCCATGAATAGGAGCGTTTTTGCTCCGTCAGCGAAGATCCGCAGACAAGCGGTCATCCACGACGCCGACTACAGCGCCGCGCGTCTTTTCAGAGGCGCGGCGCTGAAACAGTCGGAATTACAGCATATTTCGACGCTCAGATTGCGGACGCCGCCTTGATCGGACAAAGGCGGCGTCCGGCACATTACCAGGAATACTTCAGCGTGCCGACGACCTTACGCCGATCGCCGTAGAACTCAGTTCCGAAATAGCTGGTGGCGACATACTTATGGTCAAAGAGGTTCGTCGCATTGACGGCCAGCGTCACGTCCTCGGTCGCCTTGTAGCTGACCGCGGCATCAACCAGCGTATAGCTGGCAAGCGACACCGTATTTGCATCGTCACCGTAGGTCTGACCGATATAGCGGACACCTCCCCCGATCGTCAGGTCACCGCGCCATCCATCTCCCGGAATCTTGTAATCGAGCCAGGCCGATGCCAGATGTCGCGGCACGCGGGAAGGCCGGTTACCGACATTGCCGCCTGTCCCGTCTTCACGGATTTCAGCATCCCAATAGGAATAAGCAAGCGTCAGATTGAGCCTGTCGTTGATTGCGGCTTTCCCTTCAAGTTCGATGCCGCGCACACCGACCTTGCCAATCTGCTCCTGCACCAGAGGGCTGACATAGCTCGGCACATTCGTTTGGGTAAGATCAAACAGCGCCAAGGTGAAGAGACCGTCAAACCCATCCGGCTGATATTTGAGGCCAACCTCGTATTGTTCACCCTGCTGTGGTTTCAACGATCCTGTCACAGCGTAGCCGTTTGCGGTCTGCGCGACGAGCGGCTGGAAGCTTTCCGAATAGTTCGCATAAGCTGCGAGATTCGGCGTAAATTTATACGTCAGTCCGGCACGCTTGGTGAAAGCTGACGCCGTGTCGTCGTCGCTTGTCCCGCTATCGAGGTAATCCGCAGTCGTGTGAACCTGGTCCCATCGTCCGCCCAGGGTAACGATCCATCGGTCGTCGAACGTCAATTGCTCCTGAGCATAGATCCCGAGCGCCTGCTGCTTGACGCGCCAGTTCACGTAAGGGCCAAGGTTAATGCAGGAAAGACCGCAATAGACCGGATTATCAATATCGATCGGCCCGGCCGTGCCGAACAGGATGTTTTCGCGCGTATTGTCACTGGTGTAATCGACGCCGACCAGCGTCTTGCTGTCGATCCCGTCCCATCCAGTATCGTACTGGAGCTGATTGTCGAAGGCATAGCGGTTGGACATGCCGTCAACCGAGAACGCCGTTCGATTGGCCGTCGGATCCAGCGATGCGCCATAAACTTCAGCATAGTCGAGCTCGAGATGCGTATAGCGGGCATTCGAGCGGAAGGTCAGGTTGTCGTTGATCTCGTGCTCGAACTGATATCCGATGTCGACCTGCTCCGTATTGAAGCGATTGAAGTCTGGTTCGCCGAGGAAGGTGTCGATATCGATATTTGCGCCGGTCGGAACGCCCCGTGCGCCCGTTCCATCGCGTTTATAATAATCGGTCAGAATGGTGAGCGAGGTCCCCTCTTCCGGCTTGATCGTCAATGCCGGTGCAATGTAGGTGCGGTCGTCGTTCGAATAATCCAAGCCCTGGTCACCGTCCTTGGCAAGTCCGGTAAGCCGGTAGGTCCATACGCCATCGGCATCGATTGGGCCGCCGAAATCCGCACCCACTTCCTTGGTGCCATCCCCATAAGACGTGTAAACTTCGCCATGCTTCTCATCCAAGGGACGCTTGGTGATCGCATTGACGAGTCCTCCCGGACCGTTGAGGCCAAAGAGGGTCGACGTCGATCCCTTCAGGACCTCGACGCGCTGAAGACCATAGGGTTCGAGGCGGCTGGCCGTGAACCAAGCGGGAATACGCGCCGCCAGTCCATCCCGATAGGTGCCGAGCGCCGTCTGATCAAAGCCGCGAATTCTGATATAGTCGTACCGGTCGTCGTTGCCGAACTCATCTGAAAAGACGCCGGCGGTATAAGCGACCGCCTGCTGAAGATTGTCCACATGACGCTCTTCCAACTCTTTTTGCGTCACCACCGACACGGACGCCGGTACATCGACGACCGGAGTATCTGTTTTGGTGCCTGTGGCGGTATCCTTGGCAACGATGGTGCGATCAGGGCCAACCACACGATCCGACTTGCCGGTTATGACGATCGGAGCCAATTGCGTTGCCTCTTCGGCCGAATTGTCTTGTGCCCAGCCGATACCTGCCGATCCGAACGACACCGTTATTAAAGCGCTGCTCGCAACCAATCGGCTTGTGAACACGCGCAATTTTCCCTGTAGTCCCACTGTCATACTATCCCCTGTCAGACCAATATCGGGCAGTGTGCCGGCCGCCCCCTCCGGCCACTGCTAAAAGTCGTTTACTCAAACAGGAGAATTGGAGTCAACTTAATAATCACGCTTTTGTGACCATCTTTGCACCCGGTCGGGACCGTTTCGGGGCAACACGGAGAGACGATGTAATCCTGAACGCCCCATGTGGGCATTGACGTTACGAGTGCACGCCACGAGGATGTTCGTTTCAAATACGATCGTCTAACCGCCGGATCGTACCTGCAGAGAGCGTCACCTGTCGGTCAAATCCTGGACGGCGAACGCAATGCTCACCGCGCGATTGACGGCCGCCGCAAGAACGGACATGTGGGTCTCACCGGCATAAAGCTCGAATTCGGTACGCAATCCGTCGGCAGTGCCGTTTAATCGCTCCGCCATCTCCCGCGCCAGGAGGACGGTCCGTTCCGTCTTCCTCTTCTCCAGGCGTGCAGTGGCATCCTCGTTCCGGTACTGGAAGGGTGCCAGCTCATCGCCTTCGTATTCTCCGGCGGACAAATGCAGGAAAGGTGCATTCCCCGGTGCGTCTTGACGCTGCGCTTCATTCTTGAGGATTTCACTGTTCTCCCAATAGATGGTTGGGCTGGCCGCAATCCAATTGGCGAACAGACTTGGGCGCTCGAACAGGGCGTAGAGAGTAAAGAGGCCGCCGAAGGAATGTCCGAAAAGCGATCGGCGCATCGGATCCAGGATCACCATCTCCGCAATCCGCGGTATAAGCTCGTTCTCGATGAAATCCACCAGCTTGCCGGTCCCTCCGATGACAACCGGCGGACCGCCCTCAACGAACGGCGGATAGGATTTGACCGGCGGAGGCCCCAGGTCCCAAGACCGGCGGAGCGGATCATAGGGCTCGTCGGAAGGGTAGCCGATCGCCGCGATCACCCCCCAACCGACATTCGTTCCCGTAGGGTAAGGTGCCTGGGTGACCAAGCTGGCGACCGCGAAGGGGAAAGTGGCGTTGCCGTCGGTCATGATGAGAAGCGGCCATCCTCCCGCCGGCGGTTTCTCCGCCGGAATGGAAAGGAATATGCGATAGGGCTCGCCACCCGCAGCAGGAGCGAGATCGAAAAAACACGTTCCGGGCATCGAATAGACGCTGATAGGATTGGTCATGAGAAAGTTTTCTGATGGTTGAGACGATAGGGGAAGGGAAATTGCTGTCGGTGCGGTTCACCGGTGAACGTTTACAGAGGATCTAACCTCGTCCGGACATGATTTGAAGACCCGGAACTATCGAGCCGCATTTCGATCCCACAGATGAATTCACAGGGCCTCAATTCAATCATCTCCGAACACCGCTCAGCCGACGTCTGTTTCCCAATTTTCCCAAATTTGCAACCCCGAGGCAGCAGCGTGAACCACACGTTAGGGGCTTGGTAGAAGATGGCCGTTGGGATTGCAGAGCTATCGCTCCGCTCAATGCGACACCTTCCAGGATAGTCAGCATCCGGATCGGGTCTACCTCAGATATGCAGCGCGCTTCCTAAAGCTTTCAGCGCCGCCTCCATCACCGCTTCGCTGCGGGTCGGATGCGCATGGATGGTGCCGGCGATGTCTTCCAGGCGCGCACCCATCTCGATGGCCAAAGCAAAAGCCGCCGAGAGCTCGGAGACCCCGGCTCCCACCGCCTGCAGGCCGAGCACGAGATTGGTATCGGCGCGGGCCACGACGCGCACGAAGCCTTCTTCGGACAGCATCGTCATTGCCCGTCCGTTGGCGCTGAACGGAAACTGGCCGGTGCGGATTTCATAGCCTTGCGCCTTCGCCTCGGCCGGCGACAGGCCGGCGCTAACGATCTCCGGATCGGTGAAGCAGATGGCGGGAACGCATCGTTTGTCCCAGGCCCGCTTCTTTCCGGCGATGATTTCCGCCACCATCTCCCCTTGCGCCATGGCCCGATGGGCAAGCATCGGCTCGCCGGTCACATCGCCGATCGCATAGATGCCGCGCATCGACGTGCGGCAACGGTCGTCGATCCTCAGATAAGGGCCGGCACGATCGAGATCGAGCTCTTCGAGACCGGATCCTGCGGTTCTTGGGCGGCGGCCGACGGTGACGAGGATGCGGTCCGCCGGCAGGGTCTCTCGCCGGCCATCAGCCGTTTCGACGATCAATGCCTCCCCATTATCGGCAAGGCCGATCGCCTTCGCACCCGTCAACACCCGGATACCGCCTTCAGTCAGCTTGCGCATGACGGGGCGTACCAGCTCGGCATCATATTGCGGCAGCACCTGCGGCGTCGCCTCGACGATCGTCACATCAGACCCCATCTTGGCAAAGGCGGTCCCGAGCTCCAGCCCGATATAACCGCCACCGACCACGACGAGGTTTTTCGGCAGCTCCGTCAGCGACAGTACCTCTGTCGAGGACATGACGCGGCGGCCGAAAGGCAGGTTCGTAAGCTCCACCGGATCCGAACCGGTGGCGATGACCACGGTCTCGGCGCGGATGATCTGCTGGCCGGTTTCCGTCTCCACCTCCACCGTCTTGCCGTCGCGGAAATGGCCTCGGCCGTGGACGATCTTGACGCTCGCCTTCTGCAGCAGCCCCGAAACACCACTGGTCAAGCGGCCGACGATCCCGTCCTTCCAGGCAATTGTTCTGATGAGATCGATCGAGGCGCCTTCGACGCGGATGCCCATCGGGTTCTTGCCGGCAAGCATCTTTTGCGTCGCGTCGAATTCCTCAGCCGCATGGATCAACGCCTTGGAGGGAATGCAGCCGACCGTCAGGCAGGTGCCGCCCGGCTTGCCGGCCTCGACGATAACAGTATCGATGCCGAGCTGTCCGGCGCGAATGGCACAGACATAACCGCCCGGACCGGCGCCGATGACGAGGAGCTTGCAGACTATCTCTTTCATGGATCTCAGCCTTCGATAAAAATGAGCGCCGGCGTTTCGAGCAGCGCGCGGATGCGCTGCACGAAGTTTGCCGCATCCCAGCCGTCGATGATGCGATGGTCGAAGCTGGAGGAGAGGTTCATCATCTTGCGCGGCACGAACTGCGCGCCGTCCCAGACCGGTCGCGTGGCGATCTTGTTGACGCCGATGATCGCCACTTCGGGATGATTGATGATGGGTGTCGAGACGATGCCGCCGAGCGCGCCGAGCGAGCTGATGGTGATAGTGGAGCCGGACAGCTCATCGCGTGTCGCAGTACCCGAGCGCGCCGCTTCCGCCAGCCGGTTCATCTCGGCGGCGCAATCCCAGATACCGCGGGCTTCGGCATGCCGCACCACCGGCACGGTCAGACCGGCCGGCGTCTGCGTGGCGATGCCGATATGCACAGCACTGTAGCGCGTGATGATGCCGGCATCGTCGTCGAAAGTGGCGTTGACGTCAGGCTGCTCGGAAATGGCCCTGACCAGCGCCCGCATCAGGAAGGGCAGAACCGTCAGCTTCGGATGATCAGGCCTGCGATCGCCATTCATCGTGGCGCGCAACTCCTCGAGCGCGGACATATCAACTTCCTCCACATAGGTGATGTGGGGAATACGCGAGGCGGAAAGCACCATCTTCTCGGCAATGCGGCGCCGCAGGCCGGTCAGCTTGATCTCCTCGGTCGCCGTCTTCCTGGCAAAGCCGTTCTTTGCCGTTGCAGGCGCGGCCCCATGGCCCAGGAATTGCTCGATATCCTCGCGCAGGATGCGCCCGGCCGGTCCGGTCGCCTGCACCTGCCTGAGATCGACACCGCTTTCCCTGGCGAAGAGCCGCACCGAGGGAGCGGCAAGCGGCTTTTCCGCCGGCGTTGCCGCCGGCACTGGCGCCACAGGCGCTGGCGGAGCAGGTTTTGCAATTTCGGCCTTGGGCGTTTCGGCAATCGGCGTCTGCGAAATCCCAACGGACTGAGGCTCGCCGACATCTCCCGCCGTCTCGATCCGTACCAGCGGGGCCTTGACCGCGATGCGGTCTCCGACCTCGCCGGCAAGCCAGGTGACGGTGCCACTGACGGGAGACGGAATTTCCACGGTGGCCTTGTCGGTCATGACGGCGGCGATCACCATGTCCTCGCGGACGGGATCTCCCGTCTTCACGTGCCATTCTACGATCTCGGCCTCGGCGACCCCTTCCCCGACATCGGGCATCTTGATGATGAATTCGCCCATGGCTCAGGCCTCCATGACTTCGGCAAGCGCCCGCCCGACACGGCCGGGACCGGGGAAATAGTCCCACTCCTGCGCATGCGGATAGGGCGTGTCCCAGCCCGCGACACGCACGACCGGCGCTTCGAGATGATAGAAGCAATGCTCCTGCACCAGCGCCGCGACTTCGGCGCCGAAGCCGGATGTCAGGGTTGCCTCATGCACGACGACGCAGCGTCCCGTCTTCGAGACCGATTTGACGATCGTATCGAGATCGAGCGGCAGCAGGCTTCTGAGATCAATCACCTCGGCATCGATGCCGGCATCCTCGGCCGCAGCAAGCGCCACATGCACCATGGTGCCGTAGGCAACGACCGTCACCGCCGATCCTGCGCGCCGCACTTCGGCCTTGCCGATCGGGATGGTGTAGTGGCCATCGGGCACCTCGCCGAGATCATGCTTGGACCAGGGCGTCACCGGCCGCTCGTGGTGGCCGTCGAAGGGACCGTTATAGAGCCGCTTCGGCTCCAGGAACATGACGGGATCAGGATCCTCGATCGCCGCGATCAGCAGGCCCTTGGCGTCATAGGGATTGGAAGGAACGATCACTTTCAGGCCGCAGACATGGGTAAAAAGCGCCTCTGGACTCTGGCTGTGCGTCTGGCCGCCGAAGATGCCGCCACCTGTGGGCATGCGCACGACGATCGGGCAGGTGAAATCGCCGTTGGAACGGTAGCGGATGCGCGCCGCCTCCTGCGTCAGCTGATCATAGGCCGGGTACATGTAGTCGGCGAACTGGATTTCGACACAGGGCTTCAGCCCATAGGCGGCCATGCCGATCGCCGTGCCGACGATGCCGGATTCGCTGATCGGCGTATCGAAGCAGCGCGTTCTGCCGTATTTTGCCTGCAGACCCTGCGTCGAGCGGAAGACGCCGCCGAAATAACCGACGTCCTCGCCGAAAACCACGACATTGTCGTCGCGTGCCATCGACACGTCCATGGCGCTGCGCACGGCCTCGATCATCGTCATCCTGGCCATGTCAGTACCCCGCCTTCTGCCGCTGGCGGCGGATATGCGGCGGCATCTCGGCATAGACGCCCTCGAAAATGTCGCGCACCGAAGGCCTGCCGCCGGCATGCAGCGTGCCATGCGCCTCTGCCTGGCGCTGCGCCTCGATCACCTCGTCCATGATTTCGGCTTCGGCCTGCACATGCCGCTCCTCCGACCATGCGCCCTTGACGATCAGATGTTTCTTCAGCCGCAGCACGGGATCGCCGAGCGGCCAGACCTCCGATTCCGTCTTGGGCCGATAGGCGCTCGGATCGTCGGAGGTCGAATGGGCGCCGACGCGATAGGTCACATATTCGATCAGCGTCGGGCCGAGATTGCGCCGCGCGCGCTCGGCCGCCCAGCGGGCGACGGCATGGACGGCGAGATAGTCGTTTCCGTCGACACGCAGCGCCGGAATACCGAAGCCAAGGCCCCTCGCCGCGAAGGTGCCGGAGCCGCCGCGGGCGATGCCCTGAAAAGTGGAGATCGCCCACTGATTGTTGACGATGTTGAGAATGACCGGCGCCTTGTAGGTCGAGGCAAAAACGAGCGCCGAGTGGAAATCCGATTCCGCCGTCGATCCGTCACCGATCCAGGCCGCGGCAATGCGGCTGTCATTCTTGATCGCCGAGGCCATCGCCCAGCCGACAGCCTGCACATATTGGGTGGCGAGATTGCCCGAGATGGTGAAGAAACCGTGTTCCTTGGAGGAATACATGATCGGCAATTGCCGGCCGCGCAGGGGATCGCTCTCGTTCGAGTAGATCTGGTTCATCATCTCGACCATCGGATAGTCGTCGGCAATCAAAAGGCCCGCCTGGCGATAGGTCGGGAAATTCATGTCTCCCTTCTCGAGCGCCTTGCGGAAGGCGCAGCTGACGGCTTCCTCGCCGAGATGCTGCATGTAGAAGGAGGTCTTGCCCTGCCGCTGCGCCATCAGCATGCGGGCGTCGAAGGCCCGCAACTTCATCATGTTGCGAAGCCCGGTCAGCAATTCCTCGTCAGAAAGCGAGCCTGCCCAGGGGCCGACCGCCTCGCCGTCGCGGTTCAAAACACGGATGATCGAATAGGCGAGATCGCGGATGTCTTCCGACGCGACATCCACCTCCGGCCGCGGCACCGAGCCGGCCTTGGCAATCTTGACATTGGAAAAATCAGGCTGGCCGCCCGGGCGGACGGCGGGTTCGGGGACGTGCAGGCTCAAACGAGCGGAATCCACCATGTTCTTTCTTTCCTCCCTGTGCCAGCCGTGCTCCCCTCCCGGAAGCAGGGCCGGATGTGGCGATTAGAGATTGCGGGCGATCACCATGCGCTGCACGTCGCTCGTTCCCTCATAGATCTGGCAGATGCGCACATCGCGGTAGATGCGCTCGACCGGATAATCGGCCATGTAGCCATAACCCCCATGGATCTGGATCGCGTCTGAGCAGACACGCTCGGCCATCTCGGAGGCAAAGAGCTTCGCCATCGAGGCTTCCGACAGGCAGGGAAGCTCCGCCTCCCTGAGGGAAGCCGCGTGAAAGACGAGCTGCCGCGCCGCCTCGATCCGCACCGCCATATCGGCAAGGCGGAAGGCAACGGCCTGATGTTCGAAAATCGGCTTGCCGAAGGCCGTGCGCTCCCTGGCGTAGTCACGCGCCGCCTCGAAGGCCGCCCGCGCCATGCCGACCGCCTGCGCTGCAATGCCGATCCGTCC
>NZ_JABFCP010000013.1:0-41555 GCF_013087615.1 Rhizobium sp. WYCCWR 11152
GACGGCGTTGAGCGTGGCCAGATTCTGTGCAAGCCGGGTTCGGTCAAGCCGCACAAGAAGTTCATGGCAGAAGCCTACATCCTGACGAAGGAAGAGGGTGGCCGTCATACGCCGTTCTTCACCAACTACCGTCCGCAGTTCTACTTCCGCACGACCGACGTGACCGGCATCGTAACGCTGCCTGAGGGCACCGAGATGGTCATGCCGGGCGACAACGTCACGGTATCGGTCGAGCTGATCGTTCCGATCGCGATGGAAGAAAAGCTGCGCTTCGCCATCCGCGAAGGCGGCCGCACCGTCGGCGCCGGTATCGTCGCGTCGATCGTCGAGTAATTAGCGGCTGGGCCACCTGGCCCAAGGAAAGGATAGGGACGCCGATCTCGGTGTCCCTCTCGATCTTTGAAACCGGTGGCCCGCTAACGTAACTGAAGGTAAGCCGTGTCCCTAAGTGGTGACACGCGGATAACAGACACAAGGATAAAGTCGAATGAACGGCCAGAATATCCGCATCCGCCTGAAGGCGTTCGATCACCGGATTCTCGATGCCTCCACGCGCGAGATCGTATCGACGGCTAAGCGCACCGGTGCAAGCGTCCGGGGCCCCGTTCCGCTTCCGACCCGCATCGAGAAGTTTACGGTCAACCGGTCCCCGCACATCGACAAGAAGAGCCGCGAACAGTTCGAGATGCGCACGCATAAGCGCCTTCTCGATATCGTTGACCCGACCCCGCAGACGGTAGACGCGCTGATGAAGCTCGATCTCGCCGCCGGTGTCGATGTTGAGATCAAGCTCTGAGACCTCGGGTCTTCGGGCTGAGTGAGAAGGATTGAACCGATGCGTTCAGGTGTGATTGCACAGAAGGTGGGAATGACCCGCGTCTATAACGACGCCGGCGAGCATGTCCCGGTAACGGTACTGCGTATGGAAGGCTGCCAGGTCGTAGCCACGCGCACTGTCGAAAAGAATGGCTATACCGCAGTTCAGCTCGGTGCCGGCCAGGCGAAGGTGAAGAACACGTCGAAGGCGATGCGCGGCAACTTTGCCATTGCCAATGTCGAGCCGAAGGCCAAGCTGACGGAATTCCGCGTGTCGGAAGATCAGCTGCTTGAGGTCGGCACTGAGATCAAGGCGGGTCACTTTGCAGCCGGTCAGCTCGTCGACGTGACGGGCACCACGATCGGTAAGGGTTTTGCCGGCGCCATGAAGCGCCACGGTTTCGGCGGTCTGCGTGCCACGCACGGTGTGTCGGTGTCTCACCGTTCGCACGGTTCGACCGGCTCGCGCCAGGATCCGGGCAAGGTTTTCAAGAACAAGAAGATGGCTGGTCACATGGGCCAGACGCGCGTCACGACGCAGAACCTGGAAGTGGTTTCGACCGACGAAGATCGTGGTCTGATCCTGATCAAGGGTGCTGTTCCTGGTTCCAAGGGTGCTTGGATCATCGTGCGCGACGCCGTCAAGTCGGCCGCGAAGTAAGGGAGCCAGATCAATGGAATTCAACGTCAAGACCCTCGAGGGAAAAGACGCCGGGAAGGTTTCCCTTTCGGACGCGATTTTCGGCCTCGAGCCCCGTGAAGACATTCTCGCCCGCGTCATTCGCTGGCAGCTTGCCAAGAAGCAGCAGGGCACGCACAAGGCTAAGGGCCGCGCGGAAGTTTCGCGCACCGGCGCCAAGATGTACAAGCAGAAGGGTACGGGCCGCGCCCGCCACCATTCGGCTCGCGCTCCGCAGTTCCGCGGCGGCGGTAAGGCTCACGGCCCGGTCGTCCGCAGCCACGAGCACGATCTTCCGAAGAAGGTTCGTGCACTCGGCCTTCGCCACGCCCTTTCGGCCAAGATCAAGGCCGATGACGTCATCGTCATCGACAACCTGGTTGCCGCTGAAGCCAAGACCAAGTCGCTCGCGTCTGTTTTCGAGACGCTCGGCCTGACCAACGCCCTCTTCATCGGCGGCGCAGAGCTTGACGGCAACTTCAAGCTCGCAGCTCAGAACATCCCGAACATCGATGTTCTGCCGATCCAGGGCATCAACGTTTACGACATCGTGCGCCGCGGCAAGCTCGTGCTTTCCAAGGCTGCGGTTGAAGCGCTAGAGGAGCGATTCAAGTGACCGATCTTCGCCACTACGATGTGATCGTCTCTCCGGCGATCACCGAAAAGTCCACGCTGGTATCCGAAAACAACCAGGTTGTTTTCAATGTCGCCAAGCAGGCGACGAAGCCGGAAATCAAGGCTGCGGTCGAGGCGCTGTTCGGCGTCAAGGTCACGGCTGTCAACACTCTGCTGCGCAAAGGCAAGACCAAGCGGTTCCGCGGTTTCGTCGGCAAGCAGAAGGACGTGAAGAAGGCTGTTGTGACGCTGGCTGAAGGCCAGACGATCGACGTCTCCACCGGTCTCTGAGGTATAAGAAAATGGCATTGAAAACTTTCAATCCGATCACCCCGAGCCAGCGCCAGCTGGTCATCGTCGACCGTTCGGCCCTCTACAAGGGCAAGCCGGTCAAGGCGCTGACGGAAGGTCTGACCAAGAGCGGCGGTCGTAACAACCTCGGCCGCATCACCGCCCGCTTCATCGGCGGCGGTCACAAGCGCACCTATCGTCTGATCGACTTCAAGCGTCGCAAGTTCGACGTCGAAGGCACGGTCGAGCGTATCGAATACGATCCGAACCGCACGGCTTTCATCGCGCTGGTGAACTATGCTGACGGCGAGAAGGCTTATATTCTCGCTCCTCAGCGTCTCGCTGCCGGTGACAAGGTCATCGCTTCCGAGAAGGCTGTCGACGTCAAGCCCGGCAACACCATGCCGCTGCAGTTCATCCCGGTCGGCTCCATCATCCACAATGTGGAAATGAAGCCGGGCAAGGGTGGTCAGATCGCTCGCTCCGCCGGTGGCTACGCACAGCTCGTCGGCCGCGACCAGGGCATGGCGATCCTTCGCTTGAACTCCGGTGAACAGCGTCTCGTTCATGGCTCCTGCCTTGCTTCGATCGGCGCGGTCTCCAACCCTGATCACGCCAACATCAACGACGGCAAGGCCGGTCGTACCGTTTGGCGCGGCAAGCGTCCGCATAACCGCGGTGTCGTCATGAACCCGGTCGACCATCCGCACGGCGGTGGTGAAGGCCGCACCTCCGGTGGTCGCCATCCGGTGACACCGTGGGGCAAGCCGACCAAGGGCAAGCGCACCCGGTCGAACAAGTCGACCGACAAGATGATCATGCGCTCGCGTCATCAGCGTAAGAAATAAGAGAGGAAGTCTCCAATGGCTCGTTCAGTATGGAAAGGTCCGTTCGTTGACGGCTATCTTCTCAAGAAGGCTGAGAAGGTTCGTGAAGGCGGTCGTAGTGAAGTGATCAAGATCTGGAGCCGTCGCTCCACGATCCTGCCGCAGTTCGTCGGTCTCACCTTCGGCGTCTACAACGGCAGCAAGCATATCCCGGTCAGCGTCAATGAAGACATGGTCGGCCACAAATTCGGTGAATTCTCTCCGACCCGCACCTACTACGGTCACGGCGCGGACAAGAAGGCGAAGAGGAAGTAACAATGGGCAAGGCAAAAGCCGAACGCCGGCTGAAGGACAACGAGGCGCAAGCAGTCGCCCGCACGCTCCGCGTCAGCCCCCAGAAGCTCAACCTGGTTGCTGCGGCTATCCGCGGCAAGAAGGTCGAGCGCGCACTCGCTGAGCTGGAGTTCTCCCGCAAGCGCATCGCAGGCGCCGTCAAGAAGACGCTCGAATCTGCGATCGCCAATGCCGAGAACAACCACGATCTCGACGTCGACTCGCTGGTTGTCGCCGAGGCCTATGTCGGCAAGTCGATCGTCATGAAGCGTTTCCACGCTCGTGGCCGCGGTCGCGCGTCGCGCATCGAAAAGCCCTTCGCGCACCTGACGATCGTCGTTCGTGAAGTGCAGGCAGCAGAGGAGGCCGCATAATGGGTCAGAAAATCAATCCAATCGGTTTCCGTCTCGGCATTAACCGTACCTGGGATAGCCGCTGGTTTGCGGACAATGCCGAGTACGGTCAGCTGCTGCACGAAGACCTGAAGATGCGTAAGTTCGTCATGAGCGAACTGAAGCAGGCCGGGATCTCCAAGGTGGTCATCGAGCGTCCGCACAAGAAGTGCCGCGTCACGATCCACTCGGCACGTCCGGGCCTGATCATCGGCCGCAAGGGCGCTGACATCGACAAGCTTCGCAAGAAGCTGTCGGAGATGACCAATTCGGAAACGCACCTCAACATCGTCGAAGTGCGCAAGCCCGAAGTCGATGCGACGCTGGTCGCTCAGTCGATCGCCCAGCAGCTCGAGCGTCGCGTGGCTTTCCGTCGCGCCATGAAGCGCGCCGTTCAGTCCGCGATGCGTCTTGGCGCCGAAGGCATCAAGATCACCTGCGCCGGCCGTCTCGGTGGCGCTGAAATCGCCCGTACGGAATGGTACCGCGAAGGTCGTGTGCCGTTGCACACGCTGCGCGCCGACATCGACTACGGCACGGCTGAAGCAGAAACCGCGTTCGGCATCTGCGGCATCAAGGTCTGGATCTTCAAGGGCGAAATCCTTGAGCATGATCCGATGGCTTCCGAGCGCCGCGCGATGGAAGGTGACGCCCAGGGTCCGGCAAGCCGTGATCGTGACCGCGACAGAGACCGTCGCCGCGACAACGCTTGATAGCGCGCGTGGCAGAGAAGTTCGGAGAATAAGAAAATGTTGCAGCCAAAGCGTACCAAGTACCGCAAGCAGTTCAAGGGCCGCATCAAGGGCGTCGCCAAGGGCGGTTCTGACCTGGCATTCGGCGAATTCGGCCTGAAGGCACAGGAACCCAACCGCGTCAACGCGCGCGAGATCGAAGCGGCCCGCCGCGCGATCACGCGTTATATGAAGCGCGCCGGCCGTGTATGGATCCGCGTGTTCCCGGACGTTCCGGTAACCAAAAAGCCGACCGAAGTCCGTATGGGTAAGGGTAAGGGCTCCGTTGAATACTGGGCATGCAAGGTCAAGCCTGGCCGTATGATGTTCGAGATCGACGGTGTCAGCGAAGAAATCGCCCGTGAGGCGCTTCGCCTCGGCTCTGCCAAGCTCTCGGTCAAGACGCGCTTCGTTCAGCGCATTGCAGAGTAAGGGATTGAGCTCATGAAAGCCTCAGACGTTCGCGGTTTCACCGCCGACCAACTCAAGGACGAGCTTGCCAAGCTGAAGAAGGAGCAGTTCAACCTGCGCTTCCAGAAGGCGACCGGCCAGCTCGAAAAGTCCTCGCGCATCAACGAAGTCCGCAAGGACATCGCCCGCGTGAAAACCATTGCCCGCCAGAAGGCGGCAGAAGTTAAGGCCTAAAGGAAGAAAAATATGCCGAAGCGCATCCTGCAGGGCGTCGTCGTTGGCGACAAGAACGAGAAGACGGTAGTGGTTCGTGTCGAGCGTCGTTTCGCTCACCCGCTGCTCCAGAAGACCGTTCGTCGTTCCAAGAAGTACAAGGCCCACGACGAGAACAATCAGTACAAGATTGGCGATACCGTATCCATCGAGGAATGCGCGCCGATCTCTAAGGACAAGCGCTGGACGGTGATTTCCGCCCAGGGCAAGTAACAGAATTTTGCGCGAGGCCTTGCGTCTCGCCGAAATATCTGTATGAAGCAGCGTCAGAACGCTCGAATGCCGGGCGTTCTTTTGCTTTGAGCGCACGGAAGGTCCCGTTCGGGAAACCACCCTGGCACGATCGATCCCGCGCTATTCAGCTATTGCCGCGTCTGTGCTGCCGTCATGGCAGCTCGGCCGGCGAAAATTTTCATAAGCCGGAGTAGGGGGCTAGCCCAACCATTCCGGTAAACCAAGAAGGCGACCTGATATGATTCAGATGCAAACAAACCTCGACGTCGCGGATAATTCCGGCGCACGTCGTGTCATGTGCATCAAGGTGCTGGGCGGCTCGAAGCGCAAGTATGCCTCGATCGGCGACGTCATCGTCGTTTCGATCAAGGAAGCGATCCCGCGCGGCCGTGTGAAGAAGGGTGACGTGATGAAGGCGGTTGTCGTTCGCACCGCTAAGGACATCCGTCGTCCGGATGGCTCCGTCATCCGCTTCGACACCAACGCAGCAGTCCTCATCGACAACAAGAAAGAGCCGATCGGCACCCGTATCTTCGGACCGGTTCCGCGCGAACTTCGCGCCAAGAACCACATGAAGATCATCTCGCTGGCTCCCGAAGTACTGTAAGGAGCGAAGCGATGCAGAAGATTCGTAAGGGCGACAAGGTCGTCATGCTCGCTGGCAAGGACAAGGGCCGTACCGGCGAAGTTGTCCAGGTCATGCCGAAGGAAGATCGTGCCGTTGTTCGTGGCGTCAACGTCGTCAAGCGCCACCAGCGCCAGACGCAGACCCAGGAAGCCGGCATCATCAACAAGGAAGCCCCGGTTCACCTGTCCAACGTTGCAATCATCGACAAGGACGGCAAGCCGACCCGCGTCGGTTTCAAGGTTGTTGACGGCAAGAAGGTCCGTGTGGCCAAGCGTTCTGGAGAAGTGATCGATGGCTGAGGCAAAATATGAGCCGCGGCTCAAGAAGGAATATGTCGAGCGCATCCGCAAGGCGATGCAGGAGCAGTTCTCCTACGCCAACGAGATGATGATCCCGAAGCTCGACAAGATCGTGATCAACATGGGTGTCGGCGAAGCGACCGCTGACTCGAAGAAGCCGACGGTAGCTGCCGCCGACCTCGCAGCGATCGCCGGCCAGAAGCCGGTCATCACCCGCGCACGTAACTCTATCGCAGGCTTCAAGGTCCGCGAACAGATGCCGATCGGCGCGAAGGTCACCCTGCGCGGCGCCCGCATGTACGAGTTCATGGACCGTCTCGTGAACATCGCGCTCCCGCGCGTTCGCGACTTCCGCGGCCTGAACCCGAAAAGCTTTGACGGCCGTGGCAACTTCGCCATGGGCATCAAGGAGCACATTGTGTTCCCTGAGATCAACTACGACAAGGTTGATCAGATGTGGGGCATGGACATCATCGTTTGCACGACGGCGACGACCGACGACGAAGCACGGGCTCTTCTGAAAGAGTTCAGCTTCCCGTTCCGTCAATAACCGTAACGACGAGCGTAGAAAAGGAACCTGACATGGCGAAGACAAGCGCAGTTGAAAAGAACAAGCGCCGCCGTACTACGGTCGCTAACCAGGCCGCTAAGCGGGCTGGGTTGAAGGCGATCATCATGAACCAGGCTCTTCCGATCGAAGAGCGGTTCAAGGCCTCGATCAAGCTGGCATCCCTGCCGCGTGATGGATCGAAGACCCGTATTCGCAACCGCTGCGAAGTTTCGGGGCGTCCGCGCGCATATTACCGCAAACTGCGCATGTCGCGTATTGCGCTGCGTGAACTCGGCAATCTCGGCAAGGTGCCGGGTATCGTCAAGTCGAGCTGGTAAGGAGCAGGTTACATGACAATGACTGATCCGTTGGGCGATATGCTCACTCGCATCCGTAACGGCGCTTCCCGCCGCAAGTCGTCGGTCTCGACGCCTGCTTCGAAGCTCCGTGCACGTGTTCTCGATGTTCTGCAGTCCGAAGGCTACATCCGTGGCTATTCCGTTGTCGATTTCGGCAATGGCAAGTCGGAACTCAGCATCGAGCTGAAATATTATGAAGGCGCATCGGTGATCCGTGAGATCGGCCGTGTGTCCAAGCCGGGCCGCCGGGTTTATGTCTCGGTCAAGTCCATTCCGCAGGTCGCGAACGGTCTCGGCATCACCATCCTTTCGACTCCGAAGGGTGTGATGGCCGATCACCAGGCTCGCGAACAGAACGTTGGTGGCGAGGTTCTTTGCTCGGTCTTCTAAGATCGGGCATGGATCTCCATAGCGAACAGACAGGATTGAAACATGTCTCGTATCGGTAAAAAGCCCGTTCAGGTGCCTGCTGGGATCACGGCTACGGTCGATGGCCAGAAGGTGACTGCAAAGGGCCCGAAGGGCGAGCTGTTTTTCGTTGCTAACGACGAAATCAGCCTCAAGCTTGAAAATAACGCCGTCGTCGTGACGCCGGTGAACCAGACCAAGGATGCGCGCTCAAAGTGGGGCATGTCCCGCACGATGATCGAAGGCATCTTCAAGGGCGTCAAGGACGGTTTCGAGCGCAAGCTTGAAATCAACGGCGTCGGTTACCGCGCCGCCATGCAGGGCAAGAACCTGCAGCTGGCCCTCGGTTTCAGCCATGACGTGATCTACGAGCCGCCGGTCGGTATCTCGATCGTTGTTCCGAAGCCGACGGAAATCGTCGTCAGCGGCATCAACAAGCAGCAGGTCGGTCAGGTTGCCGCCGAAATCCGCGAATATCGCGGTCCCGAGCCCTACAAGGGCAAGGGCGTCAAGTACGCTGACGAGCGGATCGTCCGCAAAGAAGGCAAGAAGAAGTAAGGATCACGCGAAATGGCTAGCAGGAAAGAAGCACTTGCACGTCGTGCCAACCGCGTGCGCCGTCATCTCAAGTCGGTGGCCAACGGCCGTCCGCGCCTGTCGGTTCATCGCTCCTCGAAGAACATCTACGCCCAGGTCATCGATGACGTGGCCGGCAAGACGCTTGCGTCTGCCTCCACCCTCGAGAAGGATCTGCGCGGTTCTCTGAAGACCGGTGCCGATACCGCCGCCGCTACCGTTGTGGGCAAGCTCCTCGCAGAGCGCGCCTCCAAGGCCGGTGTTACGGAAGTCGTGTTCGACCGTGGCGCCTTCATCTATCACGGCCGCATCAAGGCTCTCGCCGAAGCGGCCCGCGAAGGCGGTCTCACCTTCTGATCAGTTTCCGGCCGGACGCCTCAAGCGCCGGCCGGATTTTCGCCGGACCGCAGGCACTCTCCGAAAGGGGAGGCTGATGCGGTCCACATTTGTTTGCCGATTGCACCCGGAAAAGAAAAAGGAAGAGGACAATGGCACAGGAAAGAAGGCCGCAGCGGGACGACCGCCAGAGCCGTGAAGAGCGCGATAGCGAATTCGTCGACAAGCTTGTCGCGATCAACCGCGTCGCCAAGGTCGTCAAGGGCGGCCGTCGTTTCGGTTTCGCAGCACTCGTCGTCGTCGGCGACCAGAAGGGCCGCGTTGGCTTCGGCCATGGCAAGGCACGTGAAGTGCCGGAAGCCATCCGCAAGGCAACCGAAGCCGCCAAGCGCGAACTGATCTTCGTACCGCTGCGTGACGGCCGTACGCTGCATCACGACGTTCACGGCCGCCACGGCGCCGGCAAGGTTCTGCTGCGCTCGGCCAAGGTTGGTACCGGCATCATCGCCGGCGGCCCGATGCGCGCCGTATTCGAGACGCTCGGCATGCACGACGTCGTCGCCAAGTCGACCGGTTCGTCGAACCCCTACAACATGGTTCGCGCCACCTTCGACGCTCTGAAGCACCAGGTTCACCCGAAGGACATCGCAGCTCAGCGCGGCATCAAGTATGCAACGCTGCAGGCTCGTCGTGGCGCCTCCGGCAACGCCTCTGAAGAATAAGAGGAGTTTGACAGATGGCCAAGGCTACCAAGAAGGCTGAAGCGAAGACTGTCACGATCGAACAGATCGGCAGCCCGATTCGCCGTCCGGATGTCCAGCAGCGCACGCTGATCGGTCTCGGACTGAACAAGATGCACCGTCGCCGCACGCTGGAGGATACTCCTTCGGTTCGTGGCATGATCCGTGCTGTCCAGCATCTCGTTCGCGTCGTCGACGAGAAGTGAGACGGAGGAAACGCTCATGAAACTCAATGAAATCAAGGACAACGAAGGCTCGACCCACAGCCGCAAGCGCCTCGGCCGCGGTATCGGCTCGGGCTCGGGCAAAACAGGTGGTCGCGGCGTAAAGGGTCAGAAGTCCCGTTCGGGCGTTGCCATCAACGGCTTCGAAGGCGGCCAGATGCCGATCTATCGTCGCCTGCCGAAGCGCGGCTTCAACAACATTTTCGCTTCCGATTTTGTTGTCGTGTCGCTGGCCCGTATCCAGACGGCGATCGACGCCGGCAAGCTCGATGCCAAGACGACCGTTGACGCGGCTGCCCTCAAGGCAGCCGGTGTCATCCGCCGCGTCAAGGACGGCGTTCGCGTTCTCGCCGACGGCGAGATCAAGGCCAAGATCACCATCGTCGTTGCAGGCGCCTCCAAGCCTGCCGTCGAGAAGATCGAAAAGGCCGGCGGCACCGTGACGCTGCTTTCGGCTCCGGCTGCAGCCGAATAATAAACTGATGATATATCGCCCGGGGTGCTTCACACCGGGCGATTTTGCTCCCATATGTGGGCCTCACAAAAACTTGGCTGGCGCGCCCGCGTCATGCCGGTAAGACTCGAAAACAAGGGTGAGGCATGGGGTTGCGTTGCAATCCGTCCTGAGCCCGGTTTTGAATAATTTCATACTGATTCCGGGTCCGGCCTGTCCCCCAGAGACGCCGGAATTGGTAGCGCGGAGAAACGCATGGCTTCTGCAGCGGAACAATTGGCATCCAACCTCAATTTTTCGACCTTCGCCAAAGCCGAGGATTTGAAGAAGCGCTTGTGGTTCACACTGGCAGCTCTCCTCGTCTACCGACTCGCTACGCATATTCCGCTTCCGGGTCTCAATCCCGAAGCCTATGCCCAGGCTTTCCGCGGCCAGGCAGGCGGCATTCTCGGCCTTTTCAACATGTTTTCGGGCGGCGCCGTTGAGCGCATGGCAATCTTCGCGCTCGGCATCATGCCCTATATCTCTGCCTCGATCATCGTGCAGCTGATGACCTCGGTCGTGCCGGCGCTCGAAAACCTCAAGAAGGAAGGCGAGCAGGGCCGTAAGATCATCAATCAATATACCCGCTACGGTACCGTTATCCTCGGCGCGCTGCAGGCCTATGGCATTGCCGCCGGCCTTGAGAGCGGCCAGGGCTTGGTCGTCGATCCGGGCTGGTTCTTCCGCGTCTCCACCGTTCTGACGCTGCTCGGCGGCACGATGTTCCTGATGTGGCTCGGCGAGCAGATCACCTCCCGCGGCATCGGCAACGGCATCTCGCTGATCATCTTCGCCGGCATCGCCGCCGGCCTTCCCACAGCCCTTGCTGGAACGCTCGAACTCGGCCGCACCGGCGCGCTGTCGACCCCGCTGATTCTGCTCGTGATCATCGTCGCGATCGCCGTCATTGCCATCATCGTCTTTGTCGAGCGCGCCCAGCGCCGGCTGCTGATCCAGTATCCGAAGCGCCAGGTCGGCAACCGGATGTTCCAGGGCGATACGTCCCACCTGCCGTTGAAACTCAACACATCAGGTGTCATTCCGGCAATCTTCGCATCGTCGCTGCTGCTTCTACCGGCAACGATTGCGGGCTTTGCCAGCACCACGGCAATGCCCTCCTGGGCGACATCGATCGTCGCGGCCCTCGGTCATGGCCAGCCACTCTATATGGTGCTCTATGCGGCGCTGATCGCGTTCTTCGCCTTTTTCTATACGGCCATCGTCTTCAATCCGAAGGACACGGCTGACAATCTGAAGAAGCATGGTGGCTTCATTCCCGGCATCCGTCCGGGCGACCGCACCGCCGAATATATCGACTACGTGCTGACCCGAATCACGGTGATCGGCGCGCTCTATCTCGTCTTCGTCTGCATCCTTCCGGAGATATTGGTGTCGCAAACCGGCATTCCATTAGCCCTTGGTGGGACTTCGCTTTTGATCGTGGTTAGCGTAACTCTTGATACGGTTGCACAGATCCAGGGTCACCTGATCGCGCAGCAATACGAAGGCCTGATCAAGAAATCGAAGTTGCGTGGAGGAAAGAGGGGGCGATGAGACTTATCCTTTTGGGGCCGCCGGGCGCGGGTAAGGGAACCCAGGCCCAGCGGATCGTGGAAAAGCACGGCATTCCGCAGCTTTCCACGGGGGACATGCTGCGTGCAGCGGTTAACGCCGGCACCGATGTCGGCAAGCGCGCTAAGGCGGTCATGGACGCCGGCAAGCTCGTCTCGGATGAGATCGTTATCGCCATCGTTTCCGAGCGTATCGATCAACCCGATTGCGCCAACGGCTTCATCCTCGACGGCTTCCCCAGGACGCTCGTCCAGGCGGACGCCACCGAGGCGATGCTGAAGGCGAAGGGTCTCGACCTTTCGGTCGTCATCGAATTCCGTGTCAATGACGACGAGCTGGTTCGTCGCGTTGCCGGTCGCTACTCCTGTGCACAGTGCGGCAGCGTCTATCACGATACCGATAAGGTTCCGGCTGCCGAGGGTGTGTGCGACAAGTGCGGTTCCACCCACTTCAAGCGCCGTCCTGATGACACTCCGGAGACCATGACGGCTCGGCTGCAGGTTTACTACAAGGAGACCTCACCGCTGATCGGCTATTACCATGCCAAGGGCAAACTCAAGTCCGTGGACGGCATGGCAGAGATTGATCAGGTGACCGCCGAGGTCGAAAGCATTCTTTCCAAGCTTTAAGGCTTTGAAAATAAACTTGGCGGAACGGTTGCTTTTCAGCAGTGATTCCGCTAAACACCGCGCCAACTCGCGACATTCCATGCGATCGGCGCGGATTTCCCAGGGAAGTCCGGGTGCGGTCGTTTTGACATGTTACGGACGTAAATCTGAACGGGCGGTTCTCAAGAGCCGCATAACGAAGCCCACTTGCCGGATGGCAACTGGAATGCAAGGAGAACAGGCGTGGCACGTATCGCTGGCGTCAACATCCCGACTGCGAAGCGCGTTGTTATTGCGCTGACCTACATTCACGGGATCGGTCCGAAATTCGCACAGGAAATCGTCGAGAAGGTCGGTATCCCGGCTGAACGTCGTGTGCATCAGCTGACGGACGCAGAAGTCCTTCAGATCCGCGAAGCCATCGACCGCGACTATCAGGTCGAAGGCGATCTTCGTCGCGATACTGCGATGAACATCAAGCGCCTGATGGACCTCGGCTGCTATCGCGGCCTGCGTCATCGCCGCGGCCTTCCGGTCCGCGGTCAGCGCACGCATACCAATGCCCGCACCCGCAAGGGCCCGGCAAAGGCAATCGCTGGCAAGAAGAAGTAATTTCCGGGAAACCGGGGTGGGGAGGCTGGCGGTCTGCGCCGGCCTCTTTTGAGTTTGGAGCGGGACCATATAGGCGCCGTTCCGGTGTAGCCGCTGGCATTACGGCGGTGAAGAGATCAACGAAAGGAATACCATGGCTAAGGAAGCCGTCCGCGTTCGCCGTCGCGAGCGCAAGAACATCTCGTCGGGTGTCGCTCACGTCAACTCGACCTTCAACAACACGATGATCACCATCACCGATGCGCAGGGCAATGCGATCGCCTGGTCGTCGGCTGGCGCCAAGGGCTTCAAGGGCTCGCGCAAGTCGACCCCGTTTGCTGCCCAGATCGCTGCCGAAGACTGCGCCAAGAAGGCCCAGGAGCACGGCATGAAGTCGCTGGAAGTCGAAGTTTGCGGTCCGGGTTCGGGTCGTGAATCGGCTCTGCGCGCGCTCCAGGCTGCAGGTTTCATGATCACGTCCATCCGCGACGTGACCCCGATCCCGCACAATGGCTGCCGTCCGCGCAAGAAGCGCCGCGTCTGATCATCGCTCTCGTCACCGGTGAGCGCCTTCGCGCTCCCGGTGGTTTTCAAGCTCGGTTGCCACGATTGGATGGTGGCAACGAACGGAAGGCAAACTCATGATTCAGAAGAACTGGCAGGAACTGATCAAGCCGAACAAGGTGGAGTTCTCTTCGAGCTCGCGCACCAGGGCGACGCTTGTTGCCGAACCGCTGGAGCGCGGCTTCGGCCTCACTCTCGGCAACGCGCTTCGCCGCGTTCTGCTCTCCTCGCTGCGCGGTGCTGCCGTCACGGCGGTGCAGATCGATGGCGTGCTGCATGAATTCTCCTCGATTCCGGGCGTCCGCGAAGACGTGACGGACATCGTGCTCAACATCAAGGAAATCGCCATCAAGATGGATGGCGACGATGCGAAACGCATGGTCGTGCGGAAGCAGGGCCCTGGCGTTGTCACGGCTGGCGACATTCAGACGGTCGGCGATATCGAAATCCTCAACCCCGAGCATGTCATCTGCACGCTCGACGAGGGTGCCGAGATCCGCATGGAATTCACCGTCAACAACGGCAAGGGCTATGTTCCGGCCGAACGCAATCGTGCGGAAGATGCTCCGATCGGTCTCATCCCGGTCGACAGCCTCTATTCGCCGGTCAAGAAGGTGTCCTACAAGGTTGAAAATACCCGCGAAGGACAGGTTCTCGACTACGACAAGCTGAACATGACCATCGAAACCGATGGCTCGATCACCGGCGAAGACGCCGTCGCTTTTGCGGCGCGCATTCTCCAGGATCAGCTTGGCGTCTTCGTCAACTTCGACGAGCCGCAGAAGGAAACCGAAGAGGAAGCAGTCACCGAACTCGCTTTCAACCCGGCTCTCCTCAAGAAGGTGGACGAACTCGAACTGTCGGTCCGTTCGGCAAACTGCCTGAAGAACGACAACATCGTCTACATCGGCGACCTCATTCAGAAGACCGAAGCAGAAATGCTCCGCACACCGAATTTTGGTCGCAAGTCGCTGAACGAAATCAAGGAAGTTCTCGCTTCCATGGGCCTGCACCTCGGCATGGAAGTGCCGGCATGGCCGCCCGAGAACATCGAAGATCTCGCCAAGCGTTACGAAGATCAATACTGAAAAAACAAAAGGCAGGCTCTTTCGGCTGCCTTTCCCCGTCAAACAGCAGGCCGATCGCCTGCATGTGCCAGGAAACGGCAGGCCCACTTAGCGTAAGGGCACCTGCATTAAAGGAGAATAGCAATGCGCCATGGTAAAGCCGGCCGCAAGCTGAATAGAACTGCAAGCCACCGCAAGGCGATGTTCGCCAACATGGCGGCTTCGCTGATTACCCACGAGCAGATCGTCACGACCCTGCCGAAGGCCAAGGAAATCCGTCCGATCGTCGAGAAGCTCGTCACGCTCGGTAAGCGCGGCGACCTGCACGCTCGCCGTCAGGCGATCTCACAGATTCGCGATGCCGCTGTCGTCGCGAAGCTGTTCGACACGATCGCAACGCGTTACGCCACCCGCAACGGCGGCTACCTGCGCATCATGAAGGCCGGCTTCCGCCAGGGCGACAATGCCGCCATGGCTGTGATCGAATTCGTGGATCGCGATGCCTATGCCAAGGGCGCAGCCGACAAGGCCCGCGTCGCTGCAGAAGAGCAGGCCGTCGCCGCTTAAATCTTCCGCTCCGGCGGAAACAAAACAGCCGGGCTGCAAAGCCCGGCTGTTTTTGTTTGTGATATAGTGACGGGACCGGTCCATTGCGCAAAATCATTCAAGCTCGCTCTCCGCAGTTCCTTCGTCTCGCCGCCCTGTTTCTCGTCATCGTTCTCGGGCTGGCACTCCGCAGGTTTGGCTATGCGGCCGATCTGCCTTTCATCGTCGTCAAATATGGTGGATCGGCACTCTGGGGAGCGATGGTCTATCTGCTCGTGGCGCTCGTTGCCGCAAGGTCACGGCCAGCAGCAATTGCTGTCCCAGCGCTACTCATAGCGATTTCAGTGGAATTGTTCCGGCTCTATCACACGCCCTGGCTCGACGCGTTTCGGCTGACCACGGCAGGCGCCCTGCTGCTTGGCCGGATCTTTTCGCTTTGGAACATGCTGGCTTATGGAATCGGCATAGCCGCGGCCTGCGCCTTCGATCCGGCACTCTGGACTGCGCTGCGTCCTTGTCGCTAAACCTGCCGTCTCACGAGGCCGACGCCACCGCGCGATTGCGCGTCCGCCCTTTGCCCCTCTGCCTGTTGCGTGCGATCGGCCGGTAGGAGCGGTAGAGGATGAGCGCGATGATCAGCCCGACATAGATATATTGCTCGAGGTCGAGGATCTTGGTCGAGAGCGCGAAGTGCAGCGCCCCGCAGGCGGCGATGATATAGACGAGCCGATGCAGCCAGATCCAGTTCTTGCCGAGGCGGCGGATCGAGAGATTGTTGGATGTCAGCGCCAGCGGAATGAGCATTGCAAGGGCTGCCATGCCGAACATGATGAAGGGGCGCTTCAGCACGTCGTTGATGACGGCGGCAATATCCATCGCCTGGTCGAGCACCATGTAAACGGTGAAATGCATCAGCGCGTAATAAAAGGTCAGCAGGCCAAGCGCGCGCCGATAGCGCAGATAGTTCCAGCCGAAGAGCTCACGGGCAGGGGAAACGGCAAGTGTTGCGATCAGGAAACGGATCGTCCATATGCCGAGGAAAAGTTCGAAGGTCTTGACCGGATCGGCGCCGAGCTGATCGGTCGCGCCGAGATAGAAAGTCCAGGCTGCGGGCACGAGCCCGACGACATAAAGCAGCCAGACGGAGGCGGGCAGCCAGCGCTTCGGGATGGCGAGCGACAGTTCCGCCATCAGAAATTCGCCTTCAGATCCATGCCGGCATAAAGGCTTGCCACCTCGTCGGCATAACCGTTGAAGGGCAGGGTGGGATGGCGGCTCGCGCCGAAGAAGCCGCTTTCGCCGATGCGCCGTTCGGTCGCCTGGCTCCAGCGCGGATGGTCGACCGCTGGATTGACGTTGGCATAGAAGCCGTATTCCTGCGGATTGGTGACCTGCCAGGTATTCTTCGGTTGCTGGTCGGTGAGTGTGATCCTGACGATCGACTTGATACCCTTGAAACCGTATTTCCACGGCACGACGAGGCGGATCGGCGCGCCGTTCTGGTTCGGCAGCGTTTCGCCATAGAGCCCGACGGCCAGCAGCGTCAGCGGATGGCGCGCCTCGTCGAGGCGCAGACCCTCGACATAGGGCCAGTCAAGCGACTGGAAGAAGCCCTTCTGACCCGGCATCTCCTCCGGCCGCACGACGGTTTCGAAGGCGACGTACTTGGCGCTGCCGAGTGGCTCGACTTTGTCGAGCAGCGATGCCAGCGGAAAGCCGTCCCACGGGATGACCATCGACCACGCCTCGACGCAGCGCATCCGGTAGGTGCGCTCCTCGATCGGGAATTCCTTCATCAGCGCCTCGAGGTCGAAGGTGCCTGGCTTGTTGACCATGCCGTCGACCTTGATCGTCCAGGGCAGCGGCTTGAAATCGCCGGAAAGAGCTGCGGGATCGCCCTTGTCGAGGCCGAACTCATAGAAATTATTGTAGGTCGTGACGTCCTTGATCGGCGTCGCCTTCTCATCGACCTTGTATTTACTCTCAACGGCGGAGAGGGCCGCAGCGCTCGCCTTGCCGGCGCTGTAGAGCCCCATGGCGCCAAGCGCTGCCGCGCCGAGAAATTCACGACGGCGCACATAGATCTGGCGCGGCGTGATCTCCGATGACGCGATCTTCGGTGGGCGATAGGTTGGCATGTCGAAACCTCCTCGGCGGATATCCTGAAATATAGCCCTTAAACGAACCGCCGGCATGTCTAGATTAGTGTCTAAGCCTTGAATATTGCTGACGGGAAGCCAATTTTTTGTGTTCGGTCGTGATGGAATAGGCTGTAACAAAACGTCGCGTCGAAACGTATATGATCGATGGGTCTCATGGCGCTTCCGCCCGGCGTACCGGATTTGGGCTTCCCGGTAGTGACAGCCCCCGTCGATTGGATTAGGACAATTCCAAAAAGCAGCGTTTGCCCGACCCGCAGCCTCCATGCCGCCCGGCTTCGCCTGATAATTCCGACACGTTGAGGAAGACACCGATGCCAGTTTACCGTTCCAGAACCACGACCCATGGCCGCAACATGGCGGGCGCCCGCGGCCTTTGGCGCGCCACGGGCATGAAGGATTCGGATTTCGGCAAGCCGATCATCGCGGTGGTGAATTCCTTCACCCAGTTCGTGCCCGGCCATGTGCACCTGAAGGACCTTGGCCAGCTCGTTGCCCGCGAGATCGAGGCGGCCGGCGGTGTTGCAAAGGAATTCAACACGATCGCCGTCGATGACGGCATCGCCATGGGTCATGACGGCATGCTCTATTCGCTGCCCTCGCGGGAACTCATTGCCGACAGCGTCGAATACATGGTCAATGCCCATTGCGCCGACGCCATGGTCTGCATCTCCAACTGCGACAAGATCACTCCCGGAATGCTGATGGCGTCGCTGCGCCTCAATATCCCGACGGTCTTCGTCTCGGGCGGTCCGATGGAGGCCGGCAAGGTCGTGATGCACGGCAAGACGCATGCACTCGACCTCGTCGACGCCATGGTTGCCGCAGCCGATGACAAGATCAGCGACGAGGACGTCCAGACCATCGAACGCTCGGCCTGTCCGACCTGTGGTTCCTGCTCCGGCATGTTCACTGCCAATTCGATGAACTGCCTGACGGAAGCCCTCGGCCTGTCGCTGCCCGGCAACGGCTCGACGCTTGCCACCCATCTCGACCGCAAGCGCCTCTTCGTCGAGGCCGGCCATCTGATCGTCGATCTCGCCCGCCGTTATTACGAGCAGGATGACGTCAAGGCGCTGCCGCGCACCATTGCCTCCAAGCAGGCCTTCGAGAATGCTATGACGCTCGACATCGCCATGGGCGGTTCCACCAATACGGTCCTGCACATTCTTGCCGCCGCCCATGAAGGCGAGATCGATTTCACCATGGCCGATATCGACGCGCTGTCGCGCCGGGTGCCGTGCCTGTCGAAGGTCGCACCCGCCAAGAGCGATGTGCATATGGAAGACGTCCATCGCGCCGGCGGCATCATGTCGATCCTCGGCGAACTCGACAAGGGCGGTCTCTTGAACCGCGATTGCCCGACGGTCCATGCCGAGACGCTGGGCGATGCGATCGATCGCTGGGATATCACCCGCACCAACAGCGAAACCGTTCGCAACTTTTATCGTGCCGCTCCCGGTGGCATCCCGACCCAGGTCGCCTTCAGCCAGGAAGCCCGTTGGGACGATCTCGACACCGATCGTGAGAACGGCGTCATCCGCTCGGTCGAGCATCCCTTCTCCAAGGATGGCGGCCTTGCCGTGCTCAAGGGCAACCTTGCGATCGACGGCTGCATCGTCAAGACCGCCGGCGTCGATGAATCGATCCTGAAATTCTCCGGCCCCGCCCGCGTCTTCGAAAGTCAGGATGCGTCGGTCAAGGCGATCCTTGCCAACGAGGTCAAGGCCGGCGACGTCGTCGTCATCCGCTACGAAGGCCCGAAGGGCGGCCCGGGCATGCAGGAAATGCTGTATCCGACGAGCTATCTGAAGTCGAAGGGCCTCGGCAAGGCCTGCGCGCTGATCACCGACGGCCGCTTCTCCGGCGGCACCTCCGGCCTCTCGATCGGCCATGCCTCGCCGGAAGCGGCAAATGGCGGCACGATCGGCCTGGTGCGCGAAGGCGACATGATCGACATCGACATCCCCAACCGCACCATCAGCCTGCGTGTCAGCGAGACCGAACTTGCCGCCCGCCGCGCCGAACAGGACGCCAAGGGCTGGTATCCCACAGAAGTCCGCAAGCGCAACGTCACGACCGCGCTGAAGGCCTACGCGGCCTTCGCAACGAGCGCCGATCGAGGCGCCGTGCGGGATCTGAACGCGCGGTAGGTCATCGCACCTCCGACCCGCTGATTAGGAGTCAGCTGCTCTACCGACCGGTCGCTTTCAAAGCGGCCGGTTGATGTTTTTATAGGTCTCGCCGAACTGCTTCAGCCGCTCGTCATAGGCAGCCTTGATACACGCCGCATCCGCTCCGCATTCCTGCCGCTTTTTCAGCCAGGCTGTCTGTTCGTCCTGCAATGTTCCGCGCGAACCCATCGCCAGAAGGCCCGAGAGCAAATCGAAAGTCGTCACCATCTTCACGTCGGCATCGTTGAGTGCTCGGTTGTCGCAGATCGCTTTTTCATCCGGTTTCAATTCTTTCGCATCGCAATCGAAGCTTGCTGCCTGTGCCAGGTTCGATCCAATGAGCAGGATCGCAAAGCCGAGGGCCGCTGTCGTCGTTCTTGTCGTGATCATTCATATGTTCCTATCGCTGCCGGTCAGGCTAGCTTCCGCAGTGCCAGAGCCAGGAAGATGATGCAGATGAGCCAGACGGCAAGGATGAAGATCAGTCCGACCCGGCTGGAGGGACGCTCGATGCGCCCTGTCGCCTCCGTACGAAGCTCGTTCATCACCTCCACTGGCACAAGCCGGATCGCCAGCATGATACCGAGCGGCACGATGAGAAGATCGTCGAGATAGCCGAGGATGGGGATGAAATCGGGGATGAGATCGATGGGCGATAGTGCGTATGCCGCAACGGCGCCGGCCACCGCTTTGGCAGGCCACGGTACGCGGCGATCGCGGGCGGCAAGCCAGAGGGCCACGATGTCACGCTTCAGTGACTTCGCCCAGTTTTTGGCTTTTGATATCAGTTGCATGGCCAATCTTCCTGAATCAAATTCACAATGACTTCAACCGGTTTCCAAGACGCCCTCTCGCCTTGTTCTTCCATGCTTCCGCCCTCTTTCCTTTCTAGCGTCGGGCCGTAGAACAGGATGATTTTAGGCCGGTTCGGCCTAAAATCTGAATCCTGTTCGCAATTAAATAGTTAGAGCATGATGTCGTCCGAAAACCGCTCACACTTTTCGGCATCATGCTCTAAAACGTTCCTCAAGAGGATTCAAAAGGGATACCCATGCAAGGCCTGTTCAAGCGCGCCTCCGTCTCGCTATTCGCTCTCATGCTCGTTCTGCCGCTTGCTGCCCATGCGCAGACGGCAAAGACCGTACCCGAGAGCCAGATGCAGATGCAGCTCTCCTTCGCGCCGCTCGTCAAACAGACGTCAGGCGCCGTCGTCAACGTTTATGCGGAAAAGACCGTCCAGCGGCAGTCGCCCTTTGCCGGCGACCCTTTCTTCGAGCAATTTTTCGGCCAGCAGATGCCAAACCGTTCGGAGAAGCAGTCTTCGCTCGGCTCCGGCGTCATCGTTGAGGCGAACGGCACTGTCGTGACCAACAATCACGTCATCGAGGGCGCCGACGATATAAAGGTGGCGCTCTCGGACGGCCGCGAATTCCCCTGCAAGGTGGTGCTGCGCGACGACCGTGTCGATCTTGCCGTGCTGAAGATCGACACCAAGGAAAGCTTTCCGACATTGCCGATCGGCAATTCCGATACGGTCGAGGTCGGTGATCTCGTGCTGGCGATCGGCAATCCCTTCGGTGTCGGCCAGACAGTGACCAGCGGTATCGTCTCGGCGCTTGCTCGCAACCAGGTGATCAAGAACGAGTTCGGCTTTTTCATCCAGACCGATGCCTCGATCAATCCCGGTAATTCCGGCGGCGCCTTGATGAACATGAAGGGCGAGCTGATCGGCATCAACACGGCGATCTTCTCGCGCGGCGGCGGCTCGAACGGCATTGGCTTCGCTATCCCCGCCAATCTGGTCAAGGTCTTCCTCGCGTCGGCCGATGCCGGTGTCAAATCCTTCGAACGGCCCTATGTCGGCGCGAGCTTCGATGCTGTGACCTCGGAAGTGGCCGAGGCGCTGGGGCTTAACAAGGCCCGCGGCGCGCTCGTCGTCAAGGTTTCGGAAGGTGGGCCGGCGGCCAAGGCTGGGCTGAAGGCCGGCGAAATCGTCACCGCCGTCGATGGAATTTCCGTCGAGCACCCGGATGCGCTGCTCTACCGGCTGACCACGGCCGGTCTCGGCAATTCGGTCAAGCTCACCGTCATCGAGAACGGCCGCGAGGAGCAACTGCCGCTGACGCTCGCCCGCGCCCCGGAAACCTCGCCGCGCGACCAGCGCATCATTGGCGGACGCACGCCGTTTAGCGGTGCCGTCGTCGAGAACCTGTCGCCGCGGGTCGCTGACGAGCTGCGCATGCCGCCGGAATCGGCGGGCGTCGTCGTCTCCGAGGTGAAGGAGGATTCGCCTGCCGCCCGTCTCGGTTTCGAACCGAAGGATATCATCGTCTCGATCAACGGCACCGATGTGAAGTCGACCAGCGAACTGTCCGAGATCGCCGATAGCGACCCCGGCTTCTGGCGGGTCGAGATCGAGCGCGACGGCCAGCGCATCCGGCAATTCTTCCGATGAGCAACGATCTCTTCGCGCCGCGCGTTCCGGAGGAGGTCGCCGCCAGGCGGCCGCTTGCCGACCGGCTGCGGCCGAAGACGCTTGCCGATGTCACCGGTCAGGAACACCTGACCGGTGAGGATGGCGTGCTGAAAAGGATGATCGAAAGCGGCTCGCTTGGCTCGATGATCTTCTGGGGGCCGCCCGGCACCGGCAAGACGACGGTGGCACGGCTGCTCTCGGGCGAGGCGGGACTGGCCTTCGAGCAGATATCGGCGATCTTTTCCGGCGTCGCCGATCTGAAGAAGGTGTTCGAGACAGCCCGCCTGCGGCGTATGGACGGCCGTCAGACGCTGCTCTTCGTCGATGAGATCCATCGTTTCAACCGCGCCCAGCAGGACAGTTTCCTGCCGGTCATGGAGGATGGCACCGTCATCCTCGTCGGCGCCACCACCGAGAACCCTTCCTTCGAACTCAACGCCGCTCTGCTGTCTCGGGCCCGTGTGCTCACCTTCAAGTCGCATGACGAGGAGAGCCTCGAAGAACTGTTGAAGCGTGCCGAGGCGATCGAGCAGAAGCCGCTGCCGCTGACGGAGGATGCCCGTGCCAGCTTGGTGCGCATGGCCGACGGCGATGGCCGCGCGGTGCTGACGCTCGCCGAAGAAGTCTGGCGCGCGGCGCGCGAAGGCGAGAGCTTCGATACCGAAGGCCTGACGCGCATCGTCCAGCGCCGTGCCCCGGTCTATGACAAGGCGCAGGATGGCCACTACAATCTGATCTCGGCACTGCATAAATCCGTACGCGGCTCGGATCCCGATGCCGCGCTCTATTATCTCGCCCGCATGTTCGATGCCGGTGAAGATCCTCTCTATCTCGGCCGGCGGCTGGTGCGCATGGCGGTGGAGGATATCGGTCTTGCCGATCCGCAGGCGCTGGTGATCTGCAATGCCGCCAAGGATGCCTATGAGTATCTCGGTTCGCCGGAAGGCGAACTGGCGCTGGCGCAGGCCTGCGTCTATCTCGCCACCGCCCCGAAATCGAATGCCGTCTACACCGCCTTCAAGGCGGCAAGCCAGGCGGCAAAGCAGAACGGCTCGTTGCTGCCGCCGAAGCATATCCTCAATGCGCCGACCAAGCTGATGAAGGGCGAGGGTTACGGCGACGGCTACCGCTACGACCACGACGAGCCGGATGCCTTTTCCGGCCAGGACTATTTCCCGGAGAAGATGGGACGCCAGATCTTCTACGATCCACCGGAGCGCGGCTTCGAGCGTGATATCCGCAAGCGGCTGGAATGGTGGGCAAAACTTCGCAAGGAGCGCAATCCGCGCTGAAACCTGGCGAACCTCAGGAGGCGCGCGGCGTCTTCTGATTTGCCGGCGCGGCAATCACCTTGACGGAAGATTCCGCAAGCCCGTGATGGCCTTCCATATCGACGATGACATGCCAGTGACCGCTTTCCGGAACGGCGATCTTGATCGGCGATTTGCGTGCCACGCCGCCGATATATTTGAAGTCGAGAACCTCGGTGAACCGCTGGAAATTCGGGGCCGTCATCAGGCGGACATTGTTCACCGCATTCAACGACACCTCGATGATCGTTCCGGCGCGTTGTTCCTTGAGATCGTAATGGGTGAAGCGGAAATTCGGTTTCGGCATCGGTCTCGTGGCGTCTGAAGTCTCTGCGCCAGGATTTTACCAGAATGTGGGTTAAGGAAAAGTTGGAAACCGGGCCTTCAGCTTATGTCTTCGTACTCCCGCTGCATGAAAACAGCGGGAGTACGGCAAGTTTTAGTGGATTTTCGCAGTGCCGCGCGCAAAGGGCGCGAATTCAAGCACCATGCCTGCGGCCGCCCTATGGATATCGGCGGAGGGGCAGTTGCATTCCCCTGCGGCGAAGTGGAGGGCGGCCGCCTCATTGATGAAGAGCCCGCCGACGAGGCCTTCGCGGTCGTGGACGATCCAGCGGCCGCTTCTGTCGCGGCCGACGGTGAAGCGGGCAGAAGGCGAGGGCGCTGCAGAAGGCAGGCTGCGGCGTTGCTGTGCGTTTGCCATTGTGATGATCCTTGGGGTCCTGATGCTTCAGCGGGAGATGAGGTTGAAGGTCATCTGCACCAGCCCGGCAAAAGCCATCGCTGCCGCAAGGCGGGGCGCAATGGCGGCAAAGCCGGAGAGCATCGGATGGGAGGGATTGGCGGCGAGTGCTCTGATGGGACTGCGTTGCAGCGGGTCGCTCTCGGCACTCGGTTCAGTCAGGCGTGACATCGTTTGTCCTTTCGAAATCTCACTCAACCGCCGCTTGACGATGCGGCGGTGTCACGCCTTGGAAGATAGGCGCCTGCGGATAGGGTTTCCATTTGGCGCCAAAGAGGAAAATATAAAAATCTCATAGGGATAGCGCCTTCCTCGCGCTGCTTTCGTCAAGGAAAGGCGCAAGCGCTTCGCCGATGGCCGAACACAGTTCCGGCTCGACGGCGACAAGCGGCAGGCGAAGCTCACCTCCAGCCCGCGCATCAGCCGCGGTGCGTGCTTGATCCTCGCCGGATCGCCCTCCGGCCCGAGCGCTGATATCAGCGGCAGCAACCGATCCTGCAGCGAATGCGCGGCCAAAAGGTTCCCGGCCCGGGCCGCCTGCTGCATCGAGGTTAAGAGCCGCGGCACCACATTGGCGCCCGACGAGATCATGCCGTCGCCGCCGGCGATGGTGAAGGCGAGCGCGGAAGGATCATGCCCGGAAAAGAAGCGGAAGCGCTGCCGCAGGAACGGCGAGAGCCCGGTAAAGCGGGCGATATCGCCCGTGGCGTCGCGCATGCCAAAAATCCCTGGTATGGCCGCCAGCCTGCCGAGCGTTTCCGTCGAAAGATCGCTCGCCGTCTGCGCCGGCGCATGGTTGACGATGACAGGCAGTCCGCCGGCTGCCGCCACCTGCTCGAAGTGGTGGACGATGCCTTTCTGCCCGGGCTTGGAATAATAGGGCACGGTGACGAGTGCTGCAGCGGCGCCCAGCGCTTCCGCCTCACGGGTGAGCGCGATCGTGCTGTCGGTGGAGTTGGTGCCGGTGGCGGCGATGACCGGCACGCGGCCGGCCGCAGACCGAATGACGAGATCGATCACTTCGGCGCGCTCCTGCGGCGAAAGCGTCGAGCCTTCACCCGTCGTCGAGCAGACGGTCAGCCCGTCGACGCCGCTGAGAATCTGCCATTCCGCAAGTGCGCGAAGCGCAGGCCTGTCGAGACCGTCATGACGAAACGGCGTAACGAGGGCGGTGATCGCGCCGCCAAGGCGCGGCATTCCCGCCGTTTCCACGGGCCAGCCTCAGAGCCAGCCGAAAATGACGTAGAGCTCGACGCAGGCGAGCACCACGCCGAAGACAATCAGCGCCTGGGCGGCGCGTTTCTCGCGCATCTGCCGGCTGCCGCGCGTGATCCTGTGCGGGCGAAGGGGCTGGAAACCGGAAGACATGACATCTCGCATGGCATTTGACCTTTGCAGTGATGACGAAAGGCTACTGCCGCTTGCGATAGGAAATCCATTCGGAGCGAGGCGCGAAAATATAGGGATGACATAAAGACCAATGCGAGAAATTTCGAAGCATAGTGTCGGAAAGACATGAGCGCCACCGTCCTTGCGGTATCGACGCAAACATGGGAGCAAGGACATGTCGAAGATGACGCTGATTTCGATGATCGCAACGGCTGCCGCATTCCTGGCGGCGCCCGATATATCAGGCGCCGACAGCAGCACGCCTGTTATCGAGGAGAAGAAGGCTGCAGCGCCGATTGTCAGGAAGGGAAGTCTGCCGGTCAACGGCATCGATTATTATTACGAGATTCGCGGCGAGGGCGAGCCGCTGCTGCTCCTTCACGGCGGCCTCGGGCAGATCGAGATGTTCGCGCCGGTCATGCCTGTTTTCACCGACCACCGGCAGGTGATCGCCGTCGATCTGCAGGGCCATGGCCGCACGCCCCTCGGCAAGCGGCCGATCGAGCTTCCGGCCATCGGCGCCGATCTCGCAATCCTGATGAAGCAGCTCGGTTACGACAAGCTCGATGTCTTCGGCTATTCCTTCGGCGGCGGGGTGGCGTTGAACATGGCGGCGAACGCGCCAGACCAGGTGCGCCGGCTGGTGATCCTCTCGGCACCCTATGCGCAGAACGGCTTCTTCCCGGAGATGCTGCCGCAGCAGGCGGCCGTCGGCGCCGGTATGGCCGACATGATGAAGGACACGCCGATGTTCCTCTCCTACAAGGCGGTGGCGCCTGACGTTTCGGAATTTCCGAAGCTGCTCGACGCCATGGGCGCGCTGATGCGCGAACCCATCGACTATAGCGATGCCGTCGCCCAGCTCACCATGCCGGTCATGCTGATCTATGGCGATGCCGACATGATCCGGCCCGAGCATATGATCGACTTCTACCACAAGCTCGGCGGCGGTCTGCGCGATGCCGGATGGATGCGGGAAAACATGTCGAAGAACCGGCTGGCGATCCTGCCCGATCTCACCCACTACGAGACCTTCGCTTCGCCCCTGATGGCGAATATGGCGATGACCTTCCTCGATGGCGGCGGCAAGGCGCCGAACTGGGCCGAGCAGGTTGGAAAGTAAGCGAAGACGGCCGGGTTTTCCCGGCCGCCCTTCCTCCGCAATCAGCCGCCGCGCTGGTTTTCCCGATCCAACTGCGTCACCAGCGCCAGGATCGTTTCCGAAACCGGCGTCGGCACGGCGCTCAGGCGTCCGAGCGCCACCACCATGCCGACCAGCGGCGTTATTTCGAGCGCCTTGCCGCCGATCAGATCCTGCAGCATCGATGTGCGCACGCCGCCGATATGGCGCGATTGTTCCAACCGCTGCTCGACGGTCATGCTGAACCGCGCACCCAAGGCCTCGCCGACGGCGCGGACCTCACTCATCACCCTACCGACCGTAGCCGAAAGGGCGGGATCCGCCATGATGTCGGTCATCAGCGCTCTGGTCAGCGCGCTGATCGGGTTGAAAGCGGCGTTGCCCATCAACTTGCTCCAGATCTCGCCGCGGATATCAGCTGTCGTCGTAATGCTGAGGCCGGCGCCGGTCAGCACCGCGGCGATCGCCTCGAGATCGGGCGAGATGTCGCCGGAGGGCTCGCCGAGCACGAAGCGGCCGTTGTGGGAAAGCTGGATCTCGCCGGGGTTGATCACCTCGGCACCCTGATAGGCGACGCAGCCGATGACGCGTTCCGGCCCGATCAGCCGCCACAGCCTGCCGCCGGGATCGAGCTCGTCGAACTGCAGCTCGGCATGCCGGCTCTGGGTATCGCGGTGAAAATACCACCACGGAATGCCGTTGAGGATCATGACGACGCGGGTGCCCTCCTTGAGGAGGCCTGCAATGCCTTCGGCGGCGGGCGCCAGCTGATGCCCCTTGAGGCCGGTGATGACGAGATCCTGCGGCGGCAATGTCCTGGGATCGTCGGTCGCGGTAAGGCGGACATTGAGTGGCCTATCCGCATCGGCTTCGCGCAGGCTGAGACCGTTGTCGCGGATGGCGTGGAGATGCGCGCCACGCGCGATAACGGAGATGGCGGCGTCGTTTCCGGCTTGGCTTGCAAGCTTGGCGGCGATAGCGCCGCCGAGCGCCCCGGCGCCATAGATGCAGATGGACTTGATGGACATGCTCGCCTCTTCATGGTGGTGATCGAAACTAGATCTAGGCCATGAGAGGCTCAAGGCGAACGTCAATTTGCCGCATGCTGCACTTTCCTGCACCCACCCTGGTCTTCAGGCAGCCGTTGCTTCGCTTGGAAAATCCGTGGACAAAGCGAGCTGGCGCCAGACGGCAAGTTCCTTTTCGACGCTGGCATGCTGCTCCTCGATCACGGCTACCGTATCGCTGCCGAACGGCATGCGCAGCGGCGGATTGGGCGAATTGGCGAGCGTCATGATGCCGGCGGCAAGTTTGGCGGGATTGCCGGGCTGGGCATGGTTTGCGTCGGCAGCGAAACTACGCATGTTGCCGGCCGGCGTACCCTCGTAGTCCGCGATGGAGGCCGGGCTGATCGCCAGCGAGGTGTCGGCGAGGAAGTCGGTGCGGAAGAAGCCCGGCTCGACGATCGTCACCTTGATGCCGAAGGGTTCGAGTTCGGCGGCCATCGATTCGGACAGGCCTTCGACGGCGAACTTCGTCGAGCCGTAGACGCCCCAGCCGGGATAGCCGAAATAACCGCCGATCGATGAGAAGTTCAGGATGTGGCCGGAGCGCTGGCGGCGCATATAGGGCAGCACGGCTCGTGTCACCTTCAGCAGGCCGAAGACGTTCGTGGCATAGAGCTTTTCGATCTCTTCGGCCGTGGCTTCCTCGACAGCGCCGAGCAGGCCGTAGCCGGCATTGTTGGCGAGGACGTCGATGCGGCCGAAGCGGGCGATGCCGGCAGCCGCTGCCTCCTTGGCCTGCGCCTCGTTGGTGACGTCGAGGGCGACGGCAAGCAGGTTCGGATGGTCGCCGAACTGCTCGATCACGGTCTTCGGGTTGCGGGCGGTGGCGATGACGGCATCGCCTGACGCAAGGGCTTCTTTGGTCATCAGCGCGCCGAAGCCGCGGGATGCACCAGTAATGAACCAGACTTTCATAACGAATTCCTTTCGAACTGTTCGGTTGCGGCATCTCTGTGCCGACGAGGTGAATTTGACCGAAAATCCATTGCTGTATAAGATTTGTTATTTTTGAAACTATGATGAGTTTGATTCAGTAATGCGCGCTACCGAACTGTCCGAACTCGCGGCCTTTGCCGCCGTCGCGCGGCATAAGAGCTTTCGCAAGGCCGGCGAGGAGAGGGGTGTCACCGCCTCTGCGGTGAGCCATGCCGTGCTCAATCTCGAAGACCGGATCGGCATCCGCCTGCTTAACCGCACGACGCGCAGCGTCTCGCTGACGGAGGCCGGCGAACTGCTGATCTCGCATCTCGACCCGGCCTTCGGCGAGATGGCGGCAGCACTCGATGCGCTGAACCGCTATCGCGACACGCCGTTCGGCAAGGTGAGGATCAACGTGCCGAATTCGATCGGCCCCTTCGTCATCGGTCGCATCATCGGTCCGTTGCTGAAAAAGAACCCCAACTTGCAGCTGGAGATCAACGCGACCGACAGGCTGGTCGATATCGTCGAGGAGGGTTTCGATGCCGGCATCCGCTTCGGCGAGCGCGTCACCGAGGGCATGATCGCGCTGCGCATAAAACCGCGCATCCGCCTGGTCGTCGTCGGTTCGCCTGCCTATTTCGAGACCCGGCCGAAGCCGGCGACACCGCACGAGCTCAAGCGCCATCTCTGCATTCAGAACATGTTTCCGTCAGGCGCGCGTTATGCCTGGGAGTTCGAGAAGGACGGCCAGGCGGTGAGCTTTCAGCCGACCGGACCGCTGTCGCTCGACGATCACGAGCTAATGATGCAGGCAGCGCTCGGCGGCGTCGGCCTTGCCTATATCTGGGAGCCCCGCGTGGAAAAGGCGGTCGCCGGCGGCGAGCTGATCCAGGTGCTGGACGACTGGTGCCAGCCGGAGGAACCGCTCTATCTCTACTATCCGAGCCGCCGCCATATGTCGGCGGGCTTCAGGGCGGTCATCGACGCGATGAAGGCGGAGTAAAAGAGGCCAGGATGCCTGCCCGCCGCCGGCGGTCACCCAGCACAGCTGGGATCAGCCGGTGGCGGACCAAGGCTCCGATATCAGCGAGAAAAGCGCCGACGGGTAAGAAATTGGCGTCGCTGGCGCGATCCATGTCAAGTCGGCGGCCATCAAGCCCGCGTGCCGGCAATCGTCTGAAGCGCCGCAAAATAAACCGCTAGGTCGCGGGCAGGATCTGCCGGGAGCGTCGTTGCACGGAACACCTTGCCTCCCGTCGCCTCGATCCCTCCGTCGATCATCAGGTTGTCGGCCATGCCGTGATTTTCGATCGCGATGCCATCCGGTCCGCGGGGGCGTCCGCTCGTCTCGTCGATATCGAGCCCCGCATACCAGATCGAGCGAACGCGCAGGCCATAGTCGTCGGGGTGATTGATATAGGCGAAGACCGCTTTTCCCAGCGCAATCATAAAGCCGATCTCGTAGACCGTACCCGGATCGGCGCTGACGCCTCGAAAAGGAGTGATGTTGGCAAGGCAGATTTCGGCTCGACGCATGGCGTCGTCGTTGCGTGCATAGATCTCTGCGGCCGTCCGCTTCACCGGCGTCTGGTTTTCGTCGCTGCCGGGACCGGTCGACTCGAAGCCGAACTGGCGCGCCAATCGGCGTTTTTCGGCCATGATGGGCATGGCATCCGGAAGAAAGACTTCCGGGCCGGCAAGGTAAATGGTGGTCATCGGTATCCTTCACTCACAAGACGAGGCGCCGGGGTGGGACAGCCAGGCACGCCGTCTTTTTCCGACGGAAGCGCGGCAAATGGCAAGCCGTACCGGCAGGCATTGTCCAATTTTTTTACTAGCAGCCTGATGCGGCGGCAGTGGACGGGCAACGGTCGACTTCATTCCCGACACAGCGGAGGGACGTCCGGAGGAGCTGCGCTATCTCCATCATCGAGTCGCCGCCTGAGATCGGCGGGTTTCAGGCGGCGAGGCGATGCAGGCGGAATAAAAAGCTTGAGGTTCGCGCCTGTCACCCTTTTGACTCCGGTGGACGAACCGGCCAAAGATGCCGCCTTGGCCAACATCGTCGGGAGAGGTTGATGAACGGTCGGATTTTGCCAGCTGGTATTCGAAGAGCCCCAAAGCGGCTCAAATGTCTGTTCCCCGCTTTGGCTGCGCTGATGCTGCTCGCCTCGGCAGCGGTCGGGCGGGACATTGGGCCGCAAAGCCCGGCCTCGCGCGAACAGGTCGAAAAACTCGTCGGCCTCTGGAAAGATCACTTTGCCGGCGCCGATAGCCTGCAGCAGCGGCGAACGGCCTTCAGGACGCTGATGGAGACGACGCCGGGGCCGACGCGCATCCAGGTGCGGCAGGTCGATGCCGACGGCGTCGACGCCGAGCTGATGTGGCCTGCCCGTCTTCATCACCCGATCGGCCAAAGGGTAATCCTCTATATTCATGGCGGCGGCTTTTCCAGCGGCTCCATTCGCACACATAGCCTGCTTGCCGGCTCGCTCGCCAAGGCCGCATCCAGCGACATTCTTCTCATTGATTATCGGCTGATGCCCGAATATGGCTACCCCGCGCAGATCAACGACGCGCTGACCGCCTATCGCTGGCTTCTCGACAACGGCTATCGGAGCGAGAATGTGATCGTGGCCGGAGACGGCGCCGGCGGCAATATCGCGATCGAGACGGTGCTGAGGCAGATGCAGGCGGCAAAGCCGTTGCCGGCGGCTGTGATTGCGCTCAGCCCCATCACCGATCTTGCCGCGACAGGCGGATCTATGACATCAAACGCCGGAAGCGATCCGCTGGTCGGCAAGGACTGGATCGAGACCTTGCGCAAGACCTATCTCCGCAGCCGGTCTCCGACCGATCCCCAGGCATCGCCGCTTTATGCTGACATGACCGGCTTTCCGCCGCTGTTGCTGCAGGTCGGCTCCGGCGAAGTCCTGCTGGACGATACGCTGCGGCTCGCCGACAAGGCGCGCGTGGCGGGAGTGGACGTCACTACCGAGGTCTGGCCGGGCATGCCGCATCAGTGGCAGCTGTTTCCCTCTCTGCTCGACGATGCCGATCGGTCGAGCCAGAATATCGCTGAGTTTGCGATCCGGCATTTTGCGGACAAACCGCAAGAGTAGGGGTCGCAAGAGCAGATGCCGGACGCCCTCCGTCATTGCATCATTGCGATGTGCCGCGGGACGGTGAGGGCGCCAGAGGCCGCTCGACCTCTCGGCCGACGCTGAGCGTCTTTCGCACATTCGGCTCCAGCCGCTCGATATAGGCGTGGTCGGGTGCAGCGCCCAGCGCATCCAGCATTTTCGAGAAGAAACACCGGGCCGCTGCCGCAGCCGTGACGTCGAAGACATCGGCGTCGCTCAGCCCGTGTTTCTTCAGTCCGTCGATATCCTGCTGCGTCACCGACGTCGCATCGCGCGCCACCTTGGCGGCAAAAGCCATGATCGCGCGTTCGCCGGCATCGATCGGCGCCTTCTCCGTCTCGTTGACAACAGCCGTCAGCCCGTCGCTGGTGAAACCCTCGCGCAGCAGCACCGAGCCGTGCGCCAGCATGCAATAGGAGGATTTGAGCTCCTTGGCCGCCGCCAGCGTCACCAGTTCGTAGCGCCGCAAGCTCATATGGCCGCGAATGCTCGAAAGCAGCGCCGCCCAGCTCTCCATCACCTCCGGCCGATGGCCGAAGGCCCGATACATGTTCGGCAGATAACCATAATTCGCCTCGGCCGACGCATACATCGACGTCGTCTTCTCGCTGGCGGATGCGTTGGGGGTGTGAATGAAAGTCATGGCATGATCCTCCTCTATTGGGAGAAGGATAGGGTAGATAAGCAGGACAGCAATCCTGAAACGTCAGGCAGCATCACTGCTCGCAGAAGCGTTACCACTTCTCTTGATTGGAAGCGTTACGGTGAATGTCGATCCGCACCCTCTTGCACTTCGAACCTCTATCGAGCCGTCGTGCAGTTCGATGATCTGCTTCACCAGATTGAGGCCGATACCCGTTCCGGCAATCCCGGTCGACGTCCGGGCCCGAAAATAGCGCTGGAACAGCCGGGGCACGTCTTCGGCATCGATCCCCACGCCATCGTCGCTGATCGAAACTTTGACGTTTCCCGTCTCCGCCCATGCGGTGACGCGAATTTCTGAGGTTCCGGGCGCGTACTTGACGGCATTGGAAAGCAGGTTGGTAAAGACCTGTGCCAAAGTGCGGGGATCGGCATCTATGAACTCTGGCAGCCGATCGATATCCAACACAAAGCTGTGCGATTTTGAGATCGTCGACTGCCGCTCGCAACAGGTTTTTATCAATGATCTCAATGCGCAGGCGTCGTAGTTGATATCGATCTTGCCGGTGTCGAGGCGTCCGGCTGACAGGATGCTCTCCATGAGATCGACAATCCGGGTCACCGATGCGCGGATTTGATCGACCTTGTCGCTGAGAAATTCGGGCTCGACCGCCCCCTTTTTTCGCAGCAGCCGCTGGGCAGCAGCGTCGATGATTGCCAGCGGGGTCCTGAATTCATGGGATGCCATCGCCACGAATTGCCGTTGCAATTCGTTGATGTTCCTCTCCTGCGCCAGCATTCGCTCGAGTTCCCGCGCCTGCCGCTCGACTTCTGCCGTGCGGCTCTTAACCGTCGCTTCGAGCTGATCGTGATGCCGGCGCAGCTCTTCCGCCAACCGGACGGTCTTGGTGACATCCTCATGGGTGGCCACGTATCCACCGTTTTGCATCGGATTGTGGGTGATCTTGATAACGCGCCCATCGGCCAGGACGATGTTTTGGCTGGCCGGCGCACCGCGGGTTGTTGCTTCGAAGACCACATCAAAATAGGTCGTGGTATCGGCCGGGCCATTTCCCTCCCGGCTGCGATAGGCCAGGATATCCACAAGTGGTGTCCCCGGTTGCGTTAGCAGGTCCGGCAGATTGTACATCCGCGCGTAGGAGGCGTTGCACAATATCAGGTTCTTTGTCGAATCGAACATGCACAGCCCATGCGGCATGTTGCTGAGCGCTGCGTCGAACCGGCGATGTTGTTCGGTCAGGCTGTCTTCGACGCGAATGAGAGTCGAGATGTCTTCGTAACTGAGGATCCAGCCTCCATCCCGTGATGGGGCGCAGGTCAATGAGACCATCCCTCCGTCGGAAAGGGCAAACTGAGACGTGGGCGCTCCACCGGCCATCGACCGCCGGGATGCCACTGCACGGCAGTTTGCGGTGCCCGGCAATCCGTCGATATTCATGCCTTTGCGGATGGCGCCTTGCGGAAGGCCGAGAATATCAAGCGTGCGTGAATTGAAAGCCGTCACCGTACCGGCAGGATCGAGCAGAACAATGCCCTGAGGCAGGCTCTCCAGGATAGATTCAAACGAGTGTGGCATCATCCGGCCCTGCTTCAGATCTGGCGCGTTGCACGTATCCGTAGCATTCGTCACAAACGATAAAGTTTCGCTAATGCCTCTGGGCGGGCGTTCCTTGAGAGCAATTCCAGCAAAACTGCGCCGCGATTCTGCGTCACTTAGCCGAGTTGGGCCAGTTGCTCGTCCAGAAAATCAAGGATGTCCTCGCCCACCTCGTTGACGTCACCCGGCATGGGTTCGCCGGTCTCCTGATAAACAAGCCAAGCAACGTACATGAGTGCCGTCGTGAGCGCATTCCAGGCGCCTTCGCTGGACTTCCCGGCCGCCTCGGAGAGTCGGCGAAGCGTCCCCGCTCCTCGTCGCTATAGACGAGATCGGAGACGTATCGGCCGGTCAGTCCTGCAGTCCTGCGCCATCACCCCAGGTGCGGATTGCCGCCAAGGCGGCCTCGGCCTCCGGCGCGTGGGGTTCGGTACGCTTGATTTGGAGGACCAGAGAAGCGGCGACGGCTGCCAAGCGCCGTGCTTGCTGGCGTGGCGGCAGAGCAATCAGTTCAGCGCGCAGTTTCATCTGTTCATGTTCTTTATCGGGCTGGTCGCAAAATTTTCTGCCTCTCGAGGTTATTGGATCCACGACATCTGCCGCGATCCATTCTGGGAATTGAAAAGCACTATGGCTGCCTTCGCATATATGTTGCCATCTGGGATAAATCCCATGTCGAAGCGGCTATCCAGGCTGTTGTCACGATTGTCGCCCAGCACGAAGTAATGCCCGTTGGGGACAACGAATTCCCTGGTATTGTCGCCACGGGCGTTGTCCACTTGCTCAACGATCGTATAGCTGCGGCCGGATGGCAGCGTCTCCTTAAACGCCTGCACTGTTACTGATTGATAGGTCAATTCACCCGCCGGTTCGCGCTCAACGGCGGTACCATTCAGGTAAAGAATACCGGATTTCATCTGAATGCGGTCACCCGGCAGGCCGACGACGCGTTTCACGTAATCGACCCTCGGGTCCATTGGCGTCCGGAACATGACGACGTCTCCTCGCTCCGGTCCATGTCCAAATATACGACGCTCCGGTCCAAGCCCGTACGGGAGCGAATAGCGGCTGTACCCGTAGGCGTATTTTTGCGCGAACATGTAGTCGCCGCTCTGCAAATTGGGCAGCATCGAGCTCGACGGTATCGTGAATGGTTGAAAGGCGAAACTTCGAACCAGCATCGCCAAGGCGAACGGTGCAATCAAAAAGATCAGAGCAAGACTATACCACCGCGAGTACCACGGAAACACGGTGTCTGCTGGCACCTTCTTTGCTGCACGATAGCCATGCAATAGGCCGATCAGACGCCAGGCCAAGATCAGGAAATATCCAAAAACAGCGGCTGAAGGAACGCCAAACAACCAGAGTTGCGCGATCGAGATGACGATGCCACCCGTAAAGTAAGCAGTCGCTTTCCAGCCGCGCCCGAGATAGGCCATTACGACATCTGGACCGAATAGAAATCCCAGCGTGGCTGCACAAATGGGGCGGCGAGCGCGAAAAGCTTTAAAAATTTGCATAAAAAATCTCAGTAGGTTTGACGAATATACTCAGGTCACAATCGCTCTTTGGCAGCGCCTCATTTCGACTTGTAGTCGAAGTCTTGAAAAATGCCACCCCCCGATTGGCCGCGTGCTATCGCAGAAAAACGTAGCTTTCTCGTGCCCGAGAATATTGGCGGCGTTTTCCTGCTTGCGGCCCAAATTTAGAACGTTCCAATTTTCCGAGTGCTGACCGCCCCTTTGAGGCGCCAGGAATTTGCGTAAAACGTCAGCGTGAACTGAATCGGCGCGAATTTTCACTTGACAGAATTGGAACGTTCCAAATATCTATCGATCAGTCGACGTTGGTGTCGGGGAGGGGAAATGACAAAGGCGCGGGTAACCGTCATTGACATTGCGAAGGCCGCAGGCGTCTCGAAATCGACGGTTTCGCTGGTGCTTCAGGGCTCCTCCCTGGTCAATGAGGGGACGCGTTCCAAGGTCAATGCGGTGATGCGCGAGCTGGGCTACGTCTACAATCGCGGCGCAGCCAATCTTCGGCAGGCCAGTGCCAAATCGAGGATCATCGGCGTCGTCGTGAACGACCTGACGAACAGCTTCTTCGCGGAACTGGCGGTCGGTGTCGATATGGTCGTTCAGTCGGCCGGGTTCGTGCAATTCCTGTCGAACACCAGCGAGAGCATCGACAGGCAGCGCGAGGTTGTCGCATCGATGCGGGAACATGGCATTTCGGGGCTCATCGTGTCGCCGGCGCGCGCCACCGATGCCGCAGACTTCAAGCCACTCGTCGCCGCAGGGATTCCGGTGGTGGTCGTCGTCAGAAACCTGCCTGGCGCCAAAGTCTCGTCCGTCGTCTCCGACAACCAGGCTGGCATGATGTCTGCGGTCAAGCACCTGGCGGAGCTTGGTCACAAGCGCATCGCTTTTCTCGGCGGCTTTCCCGACACCGCTGTCTTCGACGACCGCCTTACCGGTTACCGAAGCGGCATAGAGGCAGCCGGGCTCGACTATCACCAAGAACTTGTCATCTCGTCGGCGCCTTCGCGAGCCGGCGGGGTAGAGGCGATCGGAAAGGCAATCGTTCTTGCCGACAAACCCACGGCAGCCGTCTGCTTCAACGATGCCGTCGCCTTCGGTGTTTGTGACGGGTTACGTGCCCGCCGTCTGGAGCCCGGCTCCGACTTCGCGGTCGTGGGTTTCGACGACGTCATCGAGGCTCAGGCGGCGGTTCCCGCGCTCACGACGATCTCGGTCGATCCGCAGGGCATTGGCCGCCGCGGCGCGCAGCTGCTTCTGAAGCAGATCAATGCGGGCAAGGCCGAGGCGGAGACGGTGACAACAGCGGTTCGGCTGGTCGTTCGCGAGAGCTGCGGAGCCCGCAAGAGCGTAAAAATCGAAACAGGACTCTGAGTAAGGCCTATGAAGAAGCATCTCACCCCGACCGAAGCAGCCGCACTGATCCCGGATGGCGCTGTTGTAACGGTGTCTTCCTCAAGCGGTCTCGGTTGCCCGGACCTCATGCTGAAGGCGATTGGCGAACGTTTCGATGCGATCGGCCATCCCCGGGATATTACGACCCTTCATCCTATCGCCGCCGGCGACATGAGCGGTATCAAGGGCGTCGACCATATCGCCAAGAAGGGGCTGCTCAAGCGCATCATCGGTGGCTCCTATCCGTCCGGTCCATCGTCGTCTGAGCCGCCGCTGATCTGGCAAATGATCACCAACAACGAAATCCCGGCCTACAACATTCCCTCGGGTATCCTCTTCGATATTCATCGCGAGGCCGCCGCGAAGCGGCCGGGTGTTCTGACCAAGATCGGCATCGATACATTCGTCGATCCCGAGCGGCAGGGTTGCGCGATGAACGGCCTGGCTTCGGAGCATCCGGTGGTCAAGCGCGTGCGCTTCGAGGGCGACGACTGGTTGTTCTTTCCCTCGATCGTCCCTGAGATCGCCATCATCCGCGCCACCACCGCCGACGAGCGCGGCAACCTGACATACGAGCATGAAGGCGCCTATCTCGGCGGCCTCGATCAGGCGCTGGCCGCACGCAACAACGGCGGCATCGTCATCGCCCAGGTCAAGCGGATCACCAAGGAAGGCTCGCTGAAGCCTCATGACGTCCGCGTGCCTGGAATGCTGGTCGATTATGTGGTCGTCGATCCGGAACAGAAGCAGACGACGCAGACGCAATACGATCCGGCAATTTCCGGGGAGATCTTCCGCCCGCTCGATAGTTTCAGCGTTCCGGAGTTCAATGTTCAGAAAGTTATCGCGCGCCGTGTCGCGCAGGAACTTCAGGCGGGAAGCTGCGTCAATCTCGGCTTCGGCATATCGGCCAACGTGCCGCGCATCCTGCTGGAGGAGGGGCTCCATGGCGCGGTCACTTGGGTCATCGAGCAAGGCGCGGTCGGTGGGGTACCGCTGCTCGACTTCGCCTTTGGCTGCGCCTCCAACGCCGACGCCTACATGCCGTCTCCCTATCAGTTCACCTATTTCCAGGGGGCAGGCTTCGATGCATCGCTGCTGTCCTTCCTCGAGATCGGCAAAGACGGTTCGGTCAACGTCTCCAAGCTTTCCTTCCGGCCGCATGTGACGGCTGGCGCCGGAGGCTTCGTCGACATCACGGCCCGGGCTAAGAAGATCGTATTCTCAGGCATGTTCAACGCCGGAGCGAAGCTTTCGATCGCCGATGGAGCTCTTTTCATCGAGAAGGAAGGCAAGCTGAAGAAGCTCGTGAACGAGGTCGAACATGTCACCTTCAGCGGCAGGCGCGCGATCGAGCAGGGCCAGGACATCACCTATGTCACTGAGCGGTGCGTGATGAAGCTGACGCCCGACGGCGTCGTCCTCACCGAGATTGCCCCAGGCGTCGATCTCCAGTCCCACATCCTCGATCAGTCGGAGTTTCCGCTGATCGTGGCGCCGGACCTGAAGGTCATGGACGCCGCGCTCTTCGGGGAGGCAAACATCGGCCTGTCGCTTTCGGAAAAAACGGCACGGACACTGGAGGGCAGCTTCCATGGCTAGCGGAACAGTCAGAATTGACGTCGATGGACATGTTGCGACGCTGACGATTTCTCGTCCGGAGAAGCTGAACGCACTCGACCTGGATATGCTCAAGGCGTTGGCGGACGCAGCCGACGAGGTGGAGGCGAACGCCAATGTGCGCGCTGCCATTCTCACGGGTGAAGGAAAGGGCTTTTCCGCTGGAGGCGATATCAAGGCCTGGGGCGGAATGTTACCTCAGGAGTTCGGTCATCTCTGGGTTCGGCATGGCCACCGTATCTTCGAAAGACTGGCGACGCTCAGGGTGCCGCTGATCGCGGCTCTGAATGGCCATGCCCTCGGGGGAGGGCTTGAACTTGCAGGGGTTGCGGACATTCGCTTCGCAGAGGAGCAGATCAAGATCGGCCTGCCCGAGACCGGCCTTGGAATGGTGCCGGGCTGGTCTGGGACCCAGCGTCTTGTGCGCCGGTTCGGGGCGCAAGCCGTCCGGCGCATGGCCTTGGGCGGCGAGATATTCACCGCCGAGGAGGCACGCCTGCTCGGGATCGTAGACGCGGTCGTTCCCACAGGAAACGCGCTCGTCGCCGCCAGGGAATATGCTGGGCGGATTGCCGCAAGGGCGCCGGCTGCGACCGAGATCGCGAAGTTGATGATCGCATCGGCAAACGGCGAAGACAACGGAACCGCGGTTGAAGCCCTGGGCTCGATCCTCGCTGCGAAGACCGGCGATCTGAAGGAGGGCGTCGCATCATTCAGCGAGAAGCGCCCGGCAACGTTCAAGGGAGAATGGTAATGACGGTTCTCGTCAACCCCACCGCGCTCAGAGACCACAAAGCGCGTGATTTCAAGATGCTCATCGATGGCAAATGGGAGGCAGGCAGCTCCGATCCGATCGAGCGTGTCGCTCCAAGCCATGGTGTCGTGGTCAGCCGGTTTCCGACCGGCAGCAAGAGGGACGCCGAGCATGCTATCGCTTCGGCACGCAAGGCGTTCGACCTCGGGCCGTGGCCCCGAATGACCGCTTCCGAACGTTCCGCCATCCTGCTCAAGGCTGCTGATTTGATCGCGGCGCGTGCAGAGGAGCTAGCATTTCTCGATGCGATCGAGGCGGGAAAACCGATCACCCAGGTGCGGGGAGAAATTGCCGGCTCCGTTGACATATGGCGCTATGCGGCAGCTCTTGCCCGCGATCTCCACGGAGAGAGCTATAACACGCTCGGCGATGGCACGCTCGGCGTCGTCTTGCGCGAAGCGATCGGCGTGGTGTCGATCATCACGCCTTGGAACTTTCCGTTCCTGATCGTTGGCCAGAAGCTGCCATTCGCCTTGGCCGCTGGCTGCACCACCGTCGTCAAGCCCTCGGAACTGACCTCAGGATCGACGCTGGTGCTGGGAGAGATCCTGCAGGAAGCAGGCGTGCCGGATGGCGTCGTCAACATTGTCACCGGTACGGGACCAGAGGTCGGTGCGGTCATGACGTCGCATCCCGACGTCGACATGGTGTCCTTCACCGGCTCGACCGGTGTCGGAAAGCTGACCATGTCGAAAGCCGCACAGACGCTGAAGAAGGTCTCGCTGGAACTGGGCGGGAAGAACCCGCAGATCGTGTTCCCGGATGCCGATCTCGATGCCTTTATCGATGCCGCGGTCTTCGGCGCATACTTCAATGCCGGCGAGTGCTGCAATGCCGGCTCGCGGCTGATCCTTCACAAATCAATCGCTTCCGATGTCGTCAAGCGGATTGCTGAGCTGTCGAAGGCGGTGAAGGTCGGCGACCCGCTCGATCCTTCGACGCAGGTCGGCGCCATCATCACGCCGCAACACCTGGAGAAGATATCAGGATACGTCGCCGCCGCGAGGAGCAGCGGTGCCCGGGTCGCGCATGGCGGCGAGACGCTCGACCTCGGCATGGGGCAGTTCATGTCGCCGACGATCCTCGAAGAGGTCACCCCCGATATGGCCGTGGCGCGCGAGGAAGTCTTTGGTCCGGTGCTTTCGGTCCTGACATTCGAGACATCGGCCGAAGCCATCAGGATTGCGAATTCCATCGACTATGGCCTGTCGGCCGGTGTCTGGAGCCGCGATTTCGACACGTGCCTGACGATCGGCCGGTCGGTGCGGGCGGGGACGGTCTGGATGAACACCTTCATGGACGGCGCCTCGGAACTTCCCTTCGGCGGTTACAAGCAAAGCGGCCTTGGTCGCGAACTCGGTCGCCATGCGGTCGAAGATTACACCGAGACCAAGACGCTGAACATGCATATCGGCAAGCGCACCAGCTGGTGGATGCCGCAGACGGAAAAGCCGGCCTAGCCGGCGGCCGAACTACGCTCGAGGAGGGCGGGTGATTGGTGCGGGAATGGGTCCCGCATCTTCCAAACTGGAACTGGGAGGTTCTTCGATGAACAAGTTTTTGACCACGACCGCAATGGTCGCATTGGCTCTGGCCGGCGCTCATGTGTCCGCCCACGCCGCTGACGTCAAGGAAGTGCAGATGCTGCACTGGTGGACGTCAGGTGGCGAGGCAGCGGCGCTGAACGTCTTGAAGCAGGATCTTTCGAAGGAAGGTTTTGCCTGGAAGGACGTGCCGGTGGCCGGCGGTGGCGGCGATGCGGCGATGACGGCGCTGAAGGCGATGGTTGCGGCCGGCACCTATCCGACAGCCTCGCAGATGCTGGGTTATACCGTGCTCGATTATGCCCAGGCCGGCGTCATGGGCGATCTGACCGAGACGGCGAAGAAGGAAGGCTGGGACAAGTCGGTTCCGGCAGCCCTGCAGAAGTTCTCGGTCTATGACGGCAAGTGGGTTGCTGCCCCCGTCAACGTGCACTCGGTCAACTGGCTGTGGATCAACAAGGCTGTGATGGACAAGATCGGCGGCACCCAGCCGAAGACCTTCGACGAGCTGATCGCCCTGCTCGACAAGGCCAAGGCAGCCGGCGTGATCCCGCTCGCCCTTGGCGGCCAGAACTGGCAGGAAGCGACGATGTTCGATTCCATCGTGCTGTCGACCGGCGGTCCGGAATTCTACAAGAAGGCCTTCAACGACCTCGACGATGAATCGCTGAAGTCCGACACGATGAAGAAGTCCTT
>NZ_JABFCP010000014.1:0-11698 GCF_013087615.1 Rhizobium sp. WYCCWR 11152
CTCAACATTGAGATTGATCTCCAGCGCCCCGGCGAGCAGCCCCTCAACGAAGAGCACACAGAACACGACCGGCGCCGCACCGATCCACGGCACCAGCGACAGCAGCGCAGACGTGCCGAGAACAGTAATGAATGCCGTCGTACGCGCGCCGAGTCGGGCGATCAAGGGTGAAGATAAAGTCAACGAAATCAAGGCGCCGATCGCAGCCCCTATCAGCGTTAACCCAAGCTCGGACTTATTGACGCCAAGCGCAACCTGCAAATCCGGCATCCTCGACAGCAGCGCCCCCAGCGACACAGCGAAGAGAAAGAAGCAGGCATAGATCCGCTGCTGCGGCGCGATTTTCATGATGCAACTCCGGGGATTGACGCGTCGAAGCAGAACACGCGCGTATGGACCTGCGATGTCTATCTCACAGGGCCCAAGATCGAAACTTGTTCTGAGGGAATGCGTCGGAGAAAGTGATCTTGGGAACCGGCGCGATTTGCCTAGCGCGGTGACGTGCGCGTCCCGTTTGATCAAGCTTCGAGCTCGCCGTGGAACATATGCGCAGACCGACCGTTGCTCCGTTCGGTTTGAAGGGTTGTCTGAGATGCCAAATGAGCGTGCCAACCATGATGATGAGCTTCGCGACATTATCGATCAAAAACTGACCGCACTCATCCGGGAAATGGAAGATGCGGATTGGAGCGCCAAGGACGTTGCTTTGGCGATCAACGATGTCCTCAAAAGCAAATGGCTTGATCGGATGACGGCGCTACAAGACGCACGCGAAGCGGTTCCAAAAGGCTTCCTTTCAGACGGGAACGAAGGCTAGCGGTCGGTTTCCACGGCGTGAAAAAGGAAAAACTTTTATGGCTGCGACATTCCAGGTCATTGCCATCAGTTCGCTCGATCCGGATGGTAGCGACACCCGTAATGAGCCGATGCTCCTTTACCCCGATGCGCTGAAGACTGCACGGCAACTGAAATCTGAAGGCAAAGCGTTTCGGGTGATCGCTGAAGGTGACCACACGGAACAACAGCTGCGGTCCTTCCTGGAGCTCGGCGCGCTCGTGTAGTTCCCAATGGGGCTCGGTGCTCGAACGGACCTTGGACACGTTCCTCGGTTGGCCCAGCTAGTTTTAGCAAACGATCGCAAGATATTGGTCGTCGAGGACGATTTGATGAAGATCTTCTTCAGGTCTGAAAGCTCGTTTTTTTCATGTCATTCGTTCAGTCTGAAAAGCAGATATGTGCCACGGCTCATGGCGTCGATAATTCCATCGAGCTCACCGATGATATCAGTCATCGTTGAACCGGTCGCACCGTAGCCCTTGACATTGATCACGATGGCGGCCGGTTTCTATCGGGTACAGCGACCTCGCATTTCGCCGTTTCGTTATCGGCCTCGGTGAAGGTGCAGCGCGTCTGGTAGGTGTCTTCAAAACCTCTTTGACCATCGCCTCTGCGCAGTCCCAAGAGCATGCCATTCCCGCGTGCTTTTCGCGAAGCGCGCGCCGTTACGACTTCACTAAATGGCTGATCGGCATATCCGCTATCGAGGGGATGCGCGCTTCCTCTTGATAATCCCGCTCGATCATGACCCGCATGTATAGGTGGCGATCAACTGCGCCTATCAGACCAAGGTCCTAGTCTTGGAACGCCGTTCGCACTGGGGCATTTGTACAATCAGATTCATTTGGCAGGAGGCATCGATGCCGACGGAAATCTGGCAAACACCTATCGAGATCGCCGTCGCGGGCGGCGATCACTTCAAAAGCGTCCAAAACAGCCGCGAGGCCCTTGAGACCCTCATGACCTGCTGGCCCGAAAAAGGCGGGAGGTCGTTCGCCATTGCAAAACGCGCCTGCATGAAGTCGCTCAGCGGAGAAGCGGAGCATGCCGCGGCAGCGCGTGCCTTTCAGGAAGCGGCGATCGACGCTGGTATCCTCCGCTCTTAAAAATCGCGTAACAATTGCGCTGACGAGTTGGCTAAGGCACTCGATTTTGATCTCGAACGTCCCACAAGAGCGCTGAACTTGAACAAAAGCTTCGTCTTGCGATAACGCGTGGCCTGTCGGAACGAGGGAGGAGCTTAAACCCAGATACCCACTGTTAAAGCACGGAAGCGGGCGGGATGCGGATCGTAGAACTCCATCGTCCCGCCCTTACCTAGTTGTGCCCAAATGGAAAGCCTGCGCCGGTGCGCGGGCCAGCCCGGAAGCATGTTTAGCCTCAGTGGCTATTCTTATGGCTTTGCTGACCAGCCTTCACGTGCTTCTCATGCGAACCGCCTTGGGTGCCACGTGAATTGTCCTCGCGGCTCGTCGACGTCGATGACACAGATTTCGCGCCCTGGTTCTTATGGCTTTGCTGACCGCTGCTATGGTGGAACAAACAGCAGCCCTGAAAGTTTGCAGCCGAACTGAAGGGAGTGTTTTCGCTGGTCGGCTTCGCCAAGGAGACACTGCCGAGCCTCGAGACCCACCTTGGCCATGTCAACATGCTGATTGCCGAACAGTAAACCAGGGCAACATGTGTGACGTTGCAGGTAAAGTTGACGGCGGGACGGAGGGAATCAATTGGCGGAGCGCAATGCCGAAGAAATCGCAGCCCGCCGGGCACGCCGCGCGGAACGCCGGCAAAGGCAGCGCGATGCCAATGTCGATCGGTCCGCCAAAATGCATCAGGTCCGGATTGCCGATTCGCAGGTCAACAACCCGACCGAGGATCGACTGGGTGGCCGCATCCATATCGGGTGTTCGGGCTGGTACTATTGGCATTGGAAGGGGAAGTTCTATCCTGCGGATATCCCGTCGAACCAATATTTCCGGATCTATCAGGATCACTTCGAAACGGTAGAGCTCAACGCTCCATTTTATTCGTGGCCGACAATCGGAGCGGTGAAGACCTGGATCCGCCAGGCAGACCCAGGCTTCGTCTATACGATCAAGGTCTGCGAGCTGATAACCCATATCAAGCGGTTCGAGGACACGAAAAGTCTCATCGAGGATTTCGGCTATATCGCCGACCTTCTCGGCCCGCAGATGGGCTGCTTTCTCTTCCAGCTGCCGCCGAGCGTGCGCTACACTTCGGAAATGCTGCAATCCATTTTATCGCAGCTCGACCCGCGCCACAGGAACGTTGTCGAATTTCGCCACAAGAGTTGGTGGACTGACGAGGTCTTCGAAGCCTTTACAGCCGCTGGGGCGATCTTCTGCTCTTGCAGCGGCCCCCGGTTGCCGGATGAGCTTGTTCGGACTGCCGATGACATTTACGTTCGGTTCCACGGGACTAAGCAATGGTATCGCCACGATTACAGCGATGCGGAACTGCTCGTGTGGGTCGAGCGCATTCGGCAAAGCTCGGCGAAGACCGTGTGGGTCTACTTCAACAACGATCGCGACGGACATTCGATCAAGAATGCCAGCCGGTTGTCGGAGCTAATGAAGATACCAGCCACGTAGGGCGCCGCCGCCAGGATCAGGCGGTCTGCTTGGCCGCACCGGCTTCTAATCGACCATAGACAAGGGAACAGACCCTACTGAGGATCGGCCTGGTCACCTGGAACAAGGAGCATACGACCGCCTCGCGCGACGACATGATCGATATCGCACGGTCATTGGCGCGAACAGGCAGGTGAGGCGAGGAGGGGGACCGCGGCCGGGCAGGGTGAGGTGAGGGGCAGCGCGGGCGCCGCCTCATCCGGAACAGCTTGCCGGGGGCAGTCGGTCCCGGGTTCCGCTCGTTCCGAGCGGCGCTTTGCTAACCCTCCTGCGGCTGCCCTTTTAACCGGTCAAGCTGTGCGCGAACTGGCGCCGGCGCGGACGCGCCTTCGCCTGGTATGCTCATTGTTTGAAGAGGCTTGCCCTCGGCCCGAAGGAAGAATCTGCGCGGTTCATGAAGGGACTCTTCTAATTGAACTTGGCGTTCGAAAAAGCCGATCTCAAGTTCCTCGCCGCCATCATCCTCAGCCTTATCTTCAATCGGGACGCGCGGAGCGGTTGAGCCGGTGGTGCGGAGCGCGCAAGCTCCTTCTCTCATGCGGCCGGCCGATGGAACACGAAGGACTGTCTCCGCGCGTACCCAGAACAGCCTAAAGAGGCAACGTCTGCGACCGTACGCAACGATTCCGGAATCTCGAACGTTTCACCTTTTCCAATCAAAGGAGACAACTTCGTTGAAACGAAATTCTATCGATACCCGTAGCGACAAACGCTACCTGCGCCACACCACCAAGAGCCGCATCGAGAGGTCGCCCGGTGCCGGCCGGGTCTCTGTGCGCGGCGGAGGCGACTGCGGCGACCATCATGCAAAGCGCTGAGGAGGGGTGGTAGATGTCAGTCGTTGGCCCATTTTTTTATGAACTCCCCGCGGCGGAGCGACAAGCGATCCTCGAGCGGCTCGCTGTCACGCTTGAGCGGAATGCCAGGTGGGCCGCCGAGCAAGGTGACGATGCCCTCGAAATGGTGATGAGATCGGTGGGCACCGCTTTGCTGTCGGTAGCAGGCGATCTTGCGACGACCGACATCACGCTCGCGCAGGACGTGGCAGCCCGCGCAGTCAACCTCATCACGACGTTCCATTGCCGTTAGCCCGAATACCCGGTCGGGCCGACGCTACACTGATATGGCGGATCCGACGCCGGCGATGAAAGGGCCGCACCGTTTGTTGTTAGGACAGCTTAAGAGATTTGTCTGGCGTCGTACCTTCTCCCAGTCAGCTTGTGGGACGGGCGGGCGCACACCATCTAAGGTCCTTGCGCCTCATCGCGATGACGAACACGACTGCCCCTCTGGAAAGCCTCTGTGGTCGCGCGGGTGCTCCCGCAAGGTCGACTACCCTCGCGGCTTTCTCATCTTTGCGCCAGGACCTCAATGGCACCCTATGAACATCTCGTCATCTTCTTCCACGGAATCGGAGCTTCCGGCTCTCAGCTCATGCCGCTGGCGTCGTCGTGGCGGTCGTCGTTAGCAGATTTCCGCTTCATCGCGCCAGACGCACCTTTCCATCACGCCCGCGGCCACCAGTGGTTCAGCGTCGATGGTCTTCAGCTGCAGCCTGATCGTATTCGGGAGGTCCGCAAGGCTTTCGACGGGACAGTAGGCCAAGCGATCGCGACGGAAGGCTTCGACCTTGCCCACGAGCGTGTTGCATTCGTCGGCGTCTCCCAGGGAGCGATCGTCGCCCTCGACGCGGTTGCCTCCGGTCGTTGGCAGATCGGCGCGCTGGTTGCATTCGCCGGGCTACTTCCATCTGGACCGATTTCTTCGAGGGGCAGAGAAACACCTGTCCTCCTCGTTCACGGTGAGGCTGATCAGACCATACCAGCTTTCGCCTCCACGATGGCTGCGGCGCAGCTTGGTGCTGCAGGCTTCGGCGTCGAACTCGACGTCCAGCCTGGCGTCGGCCACACGATATCGCCAGAGGGGGCTCAAAAGGCGCTGACCTTTTTGCGAAAGACCTTCATGGCCAAGGCGGTGAAATGATCAGCACCCGAAGCCCGTTGCGCCTCGAAGTAGCTTGGTTCGGTCCACGTTTCAGGCTGAAATTGACCGCCTGTGGTGGCTAGTGATCAAGCAATGACAAGTAATCTCCGGTTTTGCGCTGTCGCACGGATCTTGCGATCCCTCTCGAAAGTTCTTAGGTCACTCGAGGTCTTTGCATTCCGCAAACTCCGTGTTCGAGAGACCGACATGATCCTCACCCTCGCAGGCGTTAGAAAGTCCTATTCCACTGCGGAGAGCCCGATCGAAATCCTGAAGGGCGTTGATCTGGAAGTCGCTGCGGGCGAAAGTGTTGCGCTAACCGGAGAGTCCGGCAGTGGCAAAAGCACATTGCTGCATCTGGCAGGCGGGCTCGACCGTGCCGACAGCGGCTCGGTCGTGATGGATGGCAGCGATCTGGCGCTATTTGCAGAAAACGAACGAGCTCGATACCGGAGAACGAGGGTCGGCCTGGTTTTTCAACAGTTTAACCTCATCCCATCACTGAGCGTCGCAGCCAACATCTCGTTCCACGCCAAGCTTGCAAACCGGTACGACCACGCTTGGGAAAAGCAGTTGATCGAGAAATTGGGGCTGGAGGGGTGCACCGCCCGATATCCCGAGCAGCTTTCCGGAGGGCAACAGCAGCGCGTTGCAATCGGGCGAACCTTGGCTGCTCGACCTCCTCTCATCCTTGCGGACGAGCCAACGGGCAACCTGGATGAGCAGACAGGCGATGCGGTCCTCGATCTGATGCTCAGCCTAGCCCGGACAGTGGGATCGGCTCTGCTTCTCGTCACTCACTCCACTAGGCTTGCAGCTCGTCTGGACCGAACGGTGGTCCTTCGCGGTGGGAAGATTGCCGAATGAACGTCGTTGCATTCGCAGCCCTGCTGTCACACTGGCGTCGGAGACCTCTCCAGCTTCTGACGCTGGTCATGGGGATCGCGCTTGCGACGGCTCTCTGGTCTGGCGTTCAGGCTATTAACGCCGAGGCGAGGGCGAACTATACCCGGGCGGCTTCGGTTCTGGAGCAAGGCAACCTCCGGCAGATCGTCACCAGGGACGGTGATGGCATAGCTAGTGAGCTCTATGGCAGCCTGCGTCGAGCGGGTTTGAATGTTTCGCCCGTGATCGAAGGCAGCTACCGTTTCGCAAGCACCAGGATCAGATTGGTCGGCATCGAGCCTCTGACGATGCCAACGGACACCGAGACCATCGCCAGCGGTTCAGACCTAACCGGATTCTTTTCAGCCCGCGGACAGTTGCTCGTGTCGAGCGCGACTGCCGAGCGTCTACGCGGCAGCACGGATATGACCGTCAAGATAGCTGGCAATGTTCCCGACGGCGCCGCTTTCGTCGACATATCGGTCGCTGACAGGTTGCTCGAAAAGGACGGGAAGATCGACCGTCTGGTGGTCGCAGCCGATCAGAAGATCACCACGGAAGCTCTCGACCGGATTGTGCCCGGGCTGACGATACGAGAAGCGGCTGATCAACCAGACGTCGCTCGCCTCACAGACAGCTTTCACCTCAACTTGACGGCTTTCGGGTTCCTTTCGTTCATCGTGGGACTCTTCATCGTGTATTCGGCCACGGGCCTGACCTTCGAACAGCGTCGAGGCACTTTTCGTACACTCAGATCGCTTGGTATCTCGCTTCGAGCATTGACCACTATGCTCCTGATCGAGCTTTCGATGCTGGCGCTGATATCCGGCTTGATCGGCGTCATACTCGGCTACGTCATTGCATGGCTCCTGATGCCGGGTGTCGCCGCGACCCTCAGGGGCCTCTACGGCGCCAATGTGTCAGGCTCGCTATCCATTCGGCCGGAGTGGTGGCTGGCTGGACTGGCGATTGCTCTTGGAGGAACCGCTGTCTCGTCAGCTCAGAGCCTGTGGCGGGTCTGGAAGCTGCCGATTTTGGACGCCGCCCAGCCGCGAGCGTGGGCAAGAGAGTCGGCCAGATCGCTTGCCTTTCAAGCCGGAACGGGTGGAATTCTGCTGATCTTGGCGGCTATCCTGGCGACTACTGCGTCCGGGCTGGCGGCGGGTTTTGCGGTACTTGGCTGCCTGCTTCTTGGAACAGTTCTGATGCTGCCTGGACTTCTTGCCGTCATCCTGACCAAAGCGCAGCAATTGGCACGGAGCGCCCTCATGGAATGGTTCTGGGCCGACACCCGCATACAGCTTCCCGGCCTGTCGCTGGTTTTGATGGCGCTGCTCCTGGCATTGTCGGCGAACATCGGCGTTGGCACGATGGTATCCAGTTTCCGGCTGACGTTCATCGGATGGCTCGATCAACGCCTGGCCGCCGAGCTTTACGTTACTGCCAAGGATGAGGCGGAAGCTGCGCGGCTTAGGGTTTGGCTTCCGCAACGCTCGAGAGCGCTCTTGCCCATCTGGAGCGTGGACGGCAAGGTGCTTGGCGAACAGATCCAGATCTTTGGTGTCGCGGACGATTCGACCTACCGGGAGCACTGGCCCTTGATCGCTTCAGCCAATGACGTTTGGGATAAGATCGCTGCCGGTCAGGGCGCTCTGATCAATGAACAGATGTGGCGTCGCGGCGAAGCCAAGATCGGCCAGCCGTTGGTCATGCCTGGAGGCTGGAGCGCAACCGTGGTCGGCGTGTACTCGGACTATGGGAACCCGAATGGGCAAATGATCGTTGGGATCAATACCCTGGTCAATCATTACCCCGATGTCCAGAAACTTCGCTACGGTGTCCGAGTTGCTCCCGAGCATGCCCAGGATCTCAAGCGTCAGTTGGTCGAGGAGTTTGGCCTTTCGGGTAGCGCGATTGTTGACCAGGCTTCGCTTAAGCGGCAATCGAGAGCCATCTTCGATCAGACATTCAAGGTGACGGGCGCATTGAAGGTCTTCACCCTTGCTGTGGCAGGATTTGCGATGTTCTCAAGCCTCCTGACGCTGTCTGGTATTCGGCTTCCACAGCTCGCGCCGGTGTGGGCAATGGGTGTACGGCGACGGGATCTAGCGCTCTACGAAGTTGTCCGGACACTTGCACTCTGGTTGGCAACATTTGTGGCTGCGATCCCGGTCGGTCTTGCCCTGGCATGGGTCCTGCTTGCGATCGTGAACGTGGAGGCCTTTGGTTGGCGACTGCCATTGATGGTGTTTCCAATGGATTGGCTTTGGCTGGGAACAATCGCTCTCGTCGCTGCATTGCTGTCGGTGCTGGTGCCGGTCCGGCGTTTGGCCTCCATCAATCCTGTGGACCTGCTGAGGGTTTTCGCCAATGAACGGTAGAAAGTCGGCCTCTGTCCTGATAGCGGCGGCTATGATCTGCGCGAGCGGTCAGACATTTGCGCAAGGCTTCGCCGGATTGGGATCGGATGCGCAAGGTTTTGCGATCCCTGCGCGGGGCTCTGTTCTTTCTTTCCCCGCCGATCACGGCGCTCATCCTGATTATCGCATTGAGTGGTGGTATGTGACCGCCAATCTCAAAGATGGGGATGGCAAGCAATATGGAGCGCAGTGGACGCTCTTTCGCTCTGCGCTGGCTCCGGGAGACAAGGCAGGTTTCGCGGATCCGCAGATCTGGATCGGGCACGCAGCGATCACCACTCAAGGCCATCAGTATGTTGCAGAGCGCTTGGGACGGGGAGGTGTCGGGCAGGCGGGCGTTGCCGCAACGCCTTTTCGGGCTTGGATAGACGACTGGCGGATGGAGGAAAGCGAGCGATCCGGCTTGGACGCCCTTGGCAACCTTTCAGTCTCTGCGGGCGGGCCGAACTTCAGCTACAACTTAGACCTCAAGGCCGACGGCCCACTCGTTCTTCAGGGAGACAACGGATTTTCCGTGAAGTCGGCGAACGGACAGGCGAGCCACTATTACTCACAGCCTTTTTATGAGGTGGCGGGAACGATCACGACGTTCGGAGCGCCCGTTAAGGTCACCGGCAAAGCATGGCTGGATCGGGAGTGGTCGTCGCAGCCGCTTGCGTCCAATCAGACGGGCTGGGACTGGTTCTCACTGCATCTGAATTCCGGCGATAAGCTGATGGCTTTTCGCCTTCGTGATGACAAGGACGGGTTCATCTCCGCGAATTGGATATCCGCGGACGGACAGACGACACCTCTGTCGAAAGACGACATTCACCTGGAGCCGACGCGGGAGGCAACGGTCGATGGGCGCCGGATGCCGGTAGAGTGGCGTATACGCGTGCCGGGTAAGTCACTTGATATTACGACGAAGCCGCTGAACGAGCAGTCCTGGATGGCGACCTCTACTCCTTATTGGGAGGGGCCGATTAACTTCGTAGGCTCCACCTCAGGTGTCGGATATCTTGAAATGACCGGCTATTAGCTGCTACGTCTCATATGTAGGTAACAGCTCCTCCGTCGAACGGTAAGGGCCGGCTAGGCTGGGCATCGCCGCATCGGAGAAGTCTGAACGTCAATGGCGGCCTCTACGGGGTGGTTGCAAACGGCCTGCATTCGGTGGCAAAAACCGCCGTTCTCACTATGTAATGTCTTGCTGAACGCGCGCATATTTGCGCAACGATATTGCTCGCCGCAGGAGTGGTCACCGCTGTGGATCGAAAGCTTGCAGCCATCCTTTCCACCGATGTTGCCGGCTTCAGCCGCCTTACGGCGCTGGATGAGGAGAGCACGGTCCGTGCACTTAATTTGTGCCACAGTCGGATAGCCGAGTTGGTGCGTGAGCATGGTGGCCGTATCTTCGGCAGCGCAGGTGACGGCCTTGTCCCGCAGTTCCCGAGTGCTGTCCAGGCGGTCCGGTGCGCGGTTGACATCCAGCGCAGCGTGTTCAGCCTCTCGAAAGACCTCCCGATCGATCGGCGCTTGAAATTTCGCATCGGCGTCAATCTTGGTGATGTGGTTGTGTCAGGCAACGATCTGCCAGGCGATGGCGTCAACATCGCGGCGCGCTTGCAGGAGATGGCCGCCCCATCCGGCATCTGCATATCCGGGTCGGTACGCGAACATCTCGACGGTAAGGTGCCGTTCACGCTGACCAGCCTTGGCGAGCGGGCCTTGAAGAACATCCCGAGGCCGATTTCTGTGTTTCGGGTCGACTGGCCGCAAGCGACGCCTGAGGGGCTTGACGTGGGATCCGGGCCATCACTTGCGACCCGCTTTGGCAGGGACCAGCCGTCGATCGTGGTCATGCCCTTCGACAACCTGAGCGGTCAGGGCGATGGGTACTTCGTGGACGGCGTCGTGGAGGAAATCACCGCCGCCCTCTCCCGTGTTCGGGATTTCTTTGTGATCGCCCGCCAGTCCGCGTTCACCTACAAGGGACGTTTCGTCGACGCGTGCGTGACGTTGGCAGGGAACTTGGAGTGACTTACGTGGTCGAAGGGACTGTTCGCCGGGGAGGGGATCGGCTGCGTATCTCCGTGCAACTGGTCGATGCCGAGATGCGGACCCAGCTTTGGTCCGAGCGTTATGAGGGCGCGACTGAGGACATCTTCGAGTTTCAGGACAGGATCGCGGCGCAGGTCGCGGGCGCAATCCATCCAGCCATTCGCACCGCGGAAATCGAGCTGTCGAAGCGCAAGCCGCCCAGCAGTCTGCGCGCCTATGACCTCGTCATGGAGACCACAGCAGCTAGCTGCCAGACGCAAAAATCACCCTATGCGCAGCTCCAAACCAGTAGCCAATAATTCAGATTTTATTAAACATGTAAGCGGATCCTAAAACGAGGGCAACACTCCCGCGTCGAGCCGCGTTAGGCGATCACATACATTGGGAATTGAAACTCATGGCCGTTATCCTCGTCGTCGAAGACGAGCCGCTAATCCGCTTTCTCCTGTTGGACGAACTCGTGGATGCGGGTCATACGGTCATCGAAGCCGCCAGCGCTTTGGAAGCCGTCGCAGCGCTTGGGAGATGCGATCATTTGGACGGCATGATTACCGATGTCGACATGCCCGGGGGCTTGAGTGGACTTGACCTGATGAGGTTGGTGACATCCACGAGACCCGCGACGAGCGTATGGGTCGTATCGGGCCGCGATGTCCGCTCAGAGATCGATCCCGGCGTCTTTGTCTTGCCCAAGCCATACGACTACCGCGAACTGGTTTATCTTGTCTCCGAACGCCCTCACGCAAAACAAGTCCTCGCGACAGACCAGCAGCGAACCGGCTGAAAGTCTTGAAGGGAGTTCCTCGCCACGGGATGTCATTCCTCCTCATCGATGAGAGGCAAGGATTGCGACCGCGCCTCATATCGCGGTTGTTCAAA
>NZ_JABFCP010000015.1:0-1019 GCF_013087615.1 Rhizobium sp. WYCCWR 11152
CTCAACATTGAGATTGATCTCCAGCGCCCCGGCGAGCAGCCCCTCAACGAAGAGCACACAGAACACGATCGGCGCCGCACCGATCCACGGCACCAGCGACAGCAGCGCAGACGTGCCGAGAACAGTAATGAATGCCGTCGTACGCGCGCCGAGTCGGGCGATCAAGGGCGAAGATAAAGTCAACGAAATCAAGGCGCCGATCGCAGCCCCTATCAGCGTTAACCCAAGCTCGGACTTATTGACGCCAAGCGCAACCTGCAAATCCGGCATCCTCGACAGCAGCGCCCCCAGCGACACAGCGAAGAGAAAGAAGCAGGCATAGATCCGCTGCTGCGGCGCGATTTTCATAATGCAACTCCGGGGATTGACGCGTCGAAGCAGAGCACGCGCGTATGGACCTGTGATGTCTATATCACAGGGCCCAAGATCGAAACTTGTTTCTGAGGGAATGTGTCGGAGAAAGTGATCTTGGGAACCGGCGCGATTTGCCTAGCGCGGTGACGTGCGCGTGCCGTTTGATCGAGCTTGCAAGCTCGCCGCCGCCGAGCCGACGGCCCCAGAGAATTCACCAATCTCCCGTCGTCATTCCCATGATGATTTGCCGCGAACGCCTGGATCGCAACCTGCCCACCGCTATGGAACCTTGCCCTCTCGTTCAACGCAATCTATATTCTGTTCAACACAGGAGAATCTTATGGGTACCCAACCACGAACTGCTGCGGAACGCGAAGCGAAAATCGCGTTGGCCCGCAATAAGCTCGTACTCGAGCAAGCGAAGGCCGTCGGTCTCCTTGGCACGGCGAAGAATACCCGCTTGTCGGGCCGAGTGCCGTCGGAGTTGATCGAGGCAGCCAAAAAGCGTGCCCATGTTACCTCCGACACCGAGCTGCTGGAATTGGCCCTTTCACGGCTGGCTCTCGAAGACGACTTTGGCGCGCGTCTGGTGGGCCTCAAGGGCCGCATCCCGACGGATATCGATCTTGGGATTTGATCTCTCTGAAGCCCTCCGATCACTAAAG
>NZ_JABFCP010000016.1:0-791 GCF_013087615.1 Rhizobium sp. WYCCWR 11152
GCCGGCACCGATGAAATCCGCACGTCGCTTGCAGCCTATTCGATCGCTGCACTGATCAATGTCGAGAATCTGAGCTACACGGGATCGGCCAACTTCACCGGCACCGGCAATGCGCTGGCCAACACGATCACCGGCGGCGCCGGCAATGACACGCTGAATGGCGGGGCAGGTGCCGATAGCTTGATCGGCGGTGCGGGCGACGACACCTATATCGTCGACAATGCCGGCGACAGCGTTGCCGAGAACGCCGCCGCGGGAACCGACACGGTTCGCACGGCCCTGGCCGCCTACACACTGGGAGCCAATGTCGAGAACCTCACCTACATCGGAACGGCAGCCTTTGCCGGGACAGGCAACAGCCTTGCCAACACGATCACTGGTGGTGTCGGCAACGACACCTTGAATGGCGGGGCTGGTGCCGATAGCTTGATCGGCGGAGCGGGCGACGACACCTATATCATCGACAATGCCGGTGACAGCGTTGCCGAGAACGCCGCCGCGGGAACCGACACGGTCAAGACCGTGCTGGCAAACTATACGCTCGGCAACAATGTCGAGAAGCTGAGCTACACGGGATCCGCCGACTTCACCGGCACCGGCAATGCGCTCGCCAACATGATCATCGGCGCCGCCGGCAATGATCTGCTGGACGGCGGCGCCGGCAATGACACGCTGAACGGCGGTGCGGGCAACGACATCTATGTGGTCGACAGTGCGAGCGATGTCATCGCCGAGTTGGCCAGTGCCGGCACCGATGAAATCCGCACGTCGCTTGCAGCCTATTCGATCGC
>NZ_JABFCP010000017.1:0-1368 GCF_013087615.1 Rhizobium sp. WYCCWR 11152
TTCGCACGACACTGACGAGCTATACGCTTGGCAGTGATGTCGAGAACCTCACCTATATCGGAACGACGGACTTTGTCGGAACAGGAAACTCGCTGGACAACCTAATCGTCGGCGGTAGCGGGACCGACACCATTGCCGGTGGCGCCGGCAACGACACGCTGAATGGCGGGGCAGGCGCCGACACGCTGATCGGCGGAGCGGGCGACGACACCTATATTGTCGACAATGACGATGACAGCGTTGCCGAGAACGCCGCCGCGGGAACCGACACGGTTCGCACGACCCTGGCAAGCTATACGCTTGCCGCCAATGTCGAGAACCTCGCCTATATCGGAACTGGTGCGTTTGCCGGGACAGGCAACGCGCTGAACAATGTCCTGGCTGGAGGTGCCGGGGTCGACACGCTAAATGGCGGCACGGGCGACGACACCTATGTCATCTCCAACGGTGACATCGTCATCGAGAATGCCGATGAGGGTATCGACACGGTGCAGACGAATCTGACCGCCTATACGCTGGGGGTCAATGTCGAGAACCTCACCTATGGCGGTACGGCCGCGTTTACCGGCACGGGCAATGCGCTCGACAACATCATCAAGGGCGGTGTCGTTGCCGATAAGCTCACTGGCGCTGGCGGCAACGACACATTGATTGGCGGTGCTGGTTCCGACACGATGTCAGGCGGGACGGGTGACGACATTTATGTCGTCGATATCGCGACCGACCTTGTGATCGAGAATGCGAACGAGGGGACAGACACGGTCCAGACGGCGCTTGCCAGCTATACGATTGGCAACAATGTCGAGAACCTGAGCTACACGGGATCGGCCAACTTCACCGGCACCGGCAATGCGCTCGCCAATATGATCACCGGCGGCGCCGGCAATGACACGCTGAATGGCGGGGCAGGTGCCGATAGCTTGATCGGCGGTGCGGGCGACGACACCTATATCGTCGACAATGCCGGCGACAGCGTTGCCGAGAACGCCGCCGCGGGAGCCGACACGGTTCGCACGACTCTGGCAAGCTATACGCTTGACGCCAATGTCGAGAACCTCACCTATATCGGAATCGGAACGGCAGCCTTTGCCGGCACCGGAAACGATCTCGACAATGTAATCACAGGGGCGGCCGCCGCTGATACGCTGTCAGGCGGCGACGGCAACGATACGCTGAATGGCGGGGCAGGCGCCGATACTCTGATCGGCGGTGCGGGCGACGACACCTATATCGTCGACAATGCCGGCGACAGCGTTGCCGAGAACGCCGATGAAGGAACCGACACGGTCAAGACCGTGCTGGCAAGCTATACGCTTGGCGTCAATGTCGAGAACCTCACCTACATCGGAACGGCAGCCTTTGTCGGGA
>NZ_JABFCP010000018.1:0-20949 GCF_013087615.1 Rhizobium sp. WYCCWR 11152
TTCGCACGACACTGACGAGCTATACGCTTGGCAGTGATGTCGAGAACCTCACCTATATCGGAACGACGAACTTTGTCGGAACAGGGAACGATCTCGACAATGTAATCACAGGGGCGGCCGCGGCTGATACGCTTTCCGGCGGCGCCGGCAACGACATCCTCGTTGGTGGCGACGCGGCAGACTTGTTCGTTTATTTGTCGAACTGGGGCCACGACACGATCATAGACTTCATGGCAACCGGCACGGCGCACGACACGATCAGAATCGATCACAACATTTTCGCCGACTGGGAATCGCTTTTTGCTGCATCCAGTCAGTATGGCGACGATACAATCGTTACGGCCGATATCGACAACACCATAGTGTTGAGGAACGTAGCCTTGACGAGCCTGGACTCGGGGGATTTCCTTTTTGCGTGAACCCAATTGGACCTCCTGGTAAACCCCGGGGGGAGATCGGGCATGCTACGGCGGAGCGGATGACGGCGATTTGTGGAGGAGATGAGGGAAGGGGATTGAACGACACCATTTTTTCCGGCAATTGAGGTCATCAGAATTTGGCTCGGCTCTTCGTCGCCGTGGGGATTTAGGCCGGTGATGAAACTCAAAGTGGCTGATCCACAGAAACAATCATCAACACAAGAGCGTCGCATTGGTCCGCCCCCTTGCTGGCGGCCTTGAAGTTGTGACGATCGGCGATTGTGCGAATGTAGGTACTTGTGCGGTCATAAACGCCTGCCTCCACGAGTGGTTCGGGATGAAATCATGAATTTAAACGTCAACCGGCTTTTGTTTTTCCTCGTATTTCCGCTGGTCGTTCTTTGTCTTATTCTCGGGTGGATTTATAGCGGGGCACCGGGGTTCCCGGCGCCGAGTCTGAAGCGAATAGCCGTCGCTGGTTGGCAACCGCGCGATTCGGCTGGAGAACTCGTGTATCATGACAAGCTTTGGCTTCTGGGCGGCTGGAAAACAAAGCCGACAGAGTTGCTTCGGGATGTCTGGAACACGACGGATGGCATCAAATGGGATCTAGTCCAGTCGGAGCTACCTTTCCATTATACCGACCTGCCGATGACGATCGTGTTCAAGGACCGAATGTGGGTACTCGGTGGGACTACACTTTCGGACCCGGAGCATCCTGCCACCAATGCGGTGTGGAACTCCGATGACGGAATTCGCTGGAACAACGTGCAAGTAGCGGCTTCTTGGAGCCCAAGAACAGCCACGCCGATTGTGATGCTAAATGGTAAGCTGTGGATTCTCGGGGGGCTTGAGTGGGTTGATGGCAAGCAGACCCTTAAGAACGACGTGTGGAGCTCCAGCGATGGTATCAATTGGACCAAGGTGACGGAACACGCGGCATGGCAGCCGCGGGCATATCACACGGCCATCGCTTATCACGGAAAACTATGGGTTCTTGGCGGCGGGTCATATCACCCAGACTACATTGCCTTGAATGACGTCTGGAACTCTGAAGATGGTATCAATTGGAAAAAAGTTTCCAATGCACCGTGGAGCGGACGGATCTGGTTCTCGGGCGCAGAGTATCGAGATCGCATGTGGGTGATTGGTGGCTGGAGTAAAGAAACCCTTAACGTCGGCGGAATTTGGTTCACGGACGATGGCATTGATTGGACGCGATTGCGTTTATCTGACAGCTGGCGACCAAGACATGAACAATCGATTTATGTTGTGGGCGATAGGATAATCATCGCTGGCGGGCATGCCGATCCAATCACCAATGAAGTGTGGGAGCTGAAAGTTCCTCGGCTATGGCTAGAATTCGATCGCCTCGTCCACCAGGTGCTGCCTTTCGTGAACGGACGGGCCGACGGCAAGGCAGATTAATCCGACAGGGTTTGATGCACCAAAACCTTTGCGGATCCGCGATCGACATCGCGTCTACCGCAGGTAGAAAACGTGCAGTTCTTGCCGTAACGCAATTCCAAAAGGTGGAGGCATGAATGTTCTCGCAGAGTCGAATGAGAAGGTGCCTGACAATTAGGATGGATCGATTGTCGCGGATAGAGGTATTCGCCTACGCTCTCGTTATTTGTATCCATGCCTATGCCCTATTGGCTTTCGGGGCGACGTACTGGGTCGATTCACGCGACTATGTATCGTTGGCTACCGCCATGTCCGCGCCTGGCGATTTGCAGTTGTTTTACGGAACGATAGGTCAATGGATATTTAGCCATCTTGGGCCGGGTGTGCCGGCAGCCTGGCTCTTGCTGAGTGAGTTGCCAATCTCCTGGCAATGGCCGGCGCTCGCTGTATTCCAGCACATGTTGGCTGCAGGGGCGCTGATCTTTGCATTCCGGACGGTGTATCGTCTTTGGCCATCACCTGTGCATCTCGTTTTTGTCCTATTGCTGCTGCTGTTGCCGGCATATCAGGCATTTCACAATTCACTTCTGACCGAATCAGCCACTTCATCTTTGGTTCTGATCGGATTTTCGTGCTGCCTAAGGATCGCGCGGGGGAAACGGTCCATCAATAATTGCGTCATTGTCGCGCTTATGGCGATTGTGTGCGTGACCCAGTTTAGAAGCTACTGGGGAGCGATCGTCGCGTTAATGTTATTCTACGCGCTTGCATCCCGGACATTTCTTATCTCCAGATGGATGGTGGTCTTGTTCGCTGTGTCGGCTGGCTCGGCCCTGGCGTTTCCGACCTATAGATATTTGCAGGTCGGGCAATTTTTTCTTCCGGCCGGCGGCATCAATCTTCTAATATCGGCGTCTCAGGCAAACGCGCATCCCTCGTCGACAGTGAAAACGCTCATCAAGGCGGCAGGGTTTTCGGATGCTTCGGGGCATGGCGAGGCGCTCGCCAGCGGCATCACTATGTCCGACGCGCTGTCGGTCGCCGAAAAGTGGAGAGCTGAAGGACTCTCCAATAGCGAAATTAACGAAAAGGCGGAGGAACTAGCCAGCGCGCTACACTCGGATGGCATGAGTGTTCAATTGAACCGGCTTCTGTATGGTATGGCGTCAATCGGAGCGATCTTGCCGTCTGCCGTAGTTCCGCAAACCCACGAAGTCTTCCCGGGATACTCTCCCAGGGATTTTCTCAATCACCTATACGACTATTATCGCTGGCAAAGCTGGACATCCGGGCAGGACTATCGGTCGACGTTCGAGCGTTTCTTTGGGCCACAGGCAGCTTCAGATGCGGCGATTTTCCCCTTTGCAGTTTCATCGAATGCGAAGATCTATGCCGCGTTCAATCCGTACATTTCGACCTTCCCAGAGAGACTGCGTGACCCAATAGATATTGGTGTTGCCCCGCCCGACGTTTGGCTGATATTGGCGTTGCTCGCTGCTGCACTTTTGGCCGTACAAGCGAGGGAAGTAACAATATTACTTCTTTGCGCATTAGCACCAGCCTTTGCTGTCGCGTATGCGTTTCCGGTTGGGAATCCGCGCTATGCAGTGCCATTGTTTCCGTTGTACTTTTTCGTTACGTCGATTGGGGCAACTCACGTTATTGCATGGTCGCGACTTTTGAGATTTCATCAAAAGAGCGGCTCAAATATCTCATCTTAGGTCAGGTAGCGCTTTGAATTCGGCGCGCGTCAGCGTTGCGGCCATCACTTGTGTCGAGGCCACCGTGATCACTGAGGCCAAATGCCAAATTCCAGACGGGAAATGGCAAGCTGCCACCACTCAGGAGGTGTGCGTAAGATTCGCGAAAAACTACGAGTATGATCAGTATGCTCCCATTGATGAAGATTGACTTTTGTGGCGAGAACACCCAATGAGGCGTAACTAATCCTTTCCGCGCGAGTCCGACTTGGCAACTGTGCGGTCGTAGACAAAGAAGCCGGGAAGCTTCCGGTCATGCCACGGGTGCGCGAGCAAAATATGGGCAGTTTTCCAAAAATATTCGTGGCCGGTCATACTGGTATGGTCGGCTCGGCGATCGTACGGCGCCTAGTCGCCGAAGGGCATCCGCCCGATTCCGTCATCACCGCAAGGCATCAAGACCTTGATTTGATAGAGCAGTTGGACGTTCGTCGGTTTTTCGAAAAGGAGCGCCCTGATCAGGTCTACCTTGCAGCGGCGAAGGTGGGCGGCATATACGCAAACAACACCTATCCGGTTGACTTTATCTACGACAACCTGATGATTGAATTGAATGTCATGGAGGCTGCGTTCCGGACCGGCGTTCGGAAGCTGCTGCTGCTCGGATCAAGTTGTATTTACCCGAAGCTTTCCGACCAGCCGATCAAGGAAGATGCGCTTCTTACAGGTCCGCTCGAGCCGACCAATGAACCTTATGCAATTGCCAAGATTGCCGGCATCAAACTTTGCGAGAGCTACAATCGCCAGTATGGCGATACTCACCGTGTAGACTACCGCGCTCTGATGCCCAGCAATTTATATGGTGTGGGAGATTCATATCATCCCCAGAATTCGCATGTCATTCCGGCGCTCCTGCGGCGCTTTCACGAAGCCAAAACCAGGAGTGCGCCCAGCGTGCAGATCTGGGGCAGCGGGATGCCGTTGCGGGAATTTCTTTACGTCGACGACATGGCCGCCGCCAGCGTGCATATCATGAATTTGCCGGCGGAACGCTACAACGCCCTGAGGCCAAAAGGCCAGACCCATATCAACGTTGGATATGGAAGCGACGTGACCATCCGCGAGCTTGCGACGACTATCGGCGACCTTGTTGGCTTCCGAGGGAAGATAGAATTCGATACCTCCAAACCAGACGGAACACCTCGAAAGCTCATGGACAGCGGGGTGGCAAGAGAGCTCGGATGGTCACCGGTAACCGATCTGAAGGAAGGTCTCAAATTTGCTTACGAAGATTTCCTGTCTCGGGAGAACGTCGCATAATGTCTAAAGTCGCTCTCATAACCGGCGTTACCGGTCAGGACGGTTCCTATCTAGCGGAATTTCTTCTCGAAAAAGGATACACCGTTCACGGAATCAAGCGACGCATGAGTTCGTTCAACACGCAACGCGTCGATCATATTTACCAGGATCCACACAGCAAGAATATGTTGTTCAAGCTGCATTACGGGGATCTGACGGATACAAGCAATCTCATCCGCATCATGCAAGAGACACAGCCGGACGAGGTCTATAATCTCGGCGCCCAGAGCCATGTTGCCGTAAGTTTCGAGAGCCCGGAATATACAGGCGATACCGACGCACTCGGAACACTCCGCCTGCTGGAAGCCATACGCATACTGGGATTTGAAAAGAAAACGCGGTTTTATCAGGCGAGTACGAGCGAACTCTACGGCCTTGTACAAGAAACCCCTCAGAAGGAAACGACGCCATTCTATCCGCGTAGTCCTTACGCGGTTGCGAAGCTCTATGCTTACTGGATCACCATCAACTATCGCGAATCCTATGGCTTATACGCGTGCAATGGAATCCTATTCAATCATGAGAGCCCTCGTCGTGGCGAAACGTTTGTGACAAGAAAAATCACGCGTGGTCTTTCCAATATCGCGCAAGGTCTTGAAGATTGCCTGTACATGGGCAATCTCGATGCGTTGCGTGATTGGGGTCACGCCAAAGACTACGTGCGCATGCAATGGATGATGCTTCAGCAGGATCAGCCGCGGGATTTCGTAATCGCAAGCGGCAAACAATACAGCGTACGTCAGTTCATCCAATGGGCTGCAGAGGATCTCGGAATTACCCTTCGCTTCGAGGGAGAGGGCTTGAATGAACGAGGGATCGTTGAGACCGTCACAGGCGACAAGGCCCATGGCGTGAAACCCGGTTCCGTAGTCGTACAGATCGATCCTCGCTATTTTCGTCCGGCCGAAGTCGAAACACTTCTCGGAGATCCTACGAAGGCCCGCGAACTGCTCGGCTGGGTTCCGGAAATTTCCGCGAGAGAAATGTGCCGGGAAATGGTCATGCATGATTTGGGGCACGCACAGAGACATGCCTTGCTTAAACAGCATGGCTTCGATGTTAACGTAAGTGCCGAGTGATTGCGGGCGAATACGATCGCATGGGGAAAGAACTCTTGATAAAATTCGCTATTGTTGGCTGCGGGCGCATTGCCAAAAGACATTCCGAACTGTTGGGCCTGTCACAGATAAAAGGTGCGACGCTCGCTGCGGTTTGCGATGTTGCAGAGGAAAGAGCGAGGGAGTTCGGTGAACGATTTGGCGTTCCCTACTATCGGTCGATCGATGAGATGCTTCAGAACACTGAGGTGGATGTCGTATCGATATTGACGCCAAGCGGCATGCATGCGGAACACGTCATTACGGCAGCAAAATATAAACGACATATCGTTGTCGAAAAGCCAATGGCTCTGACTCTGACCGATGCTGAAGCGATGATCAAGGCTTGCGACGAGAATAATATTCGATTGTTCGTCGTCAAACAGAACCGTTTCAATGTCCCGGTCGTGAAGGCGCGCGAAGCTCTTGATGCGGGCCGCTTCGGTAAGCTCGTGCTCGGCACGGTTAGGGTACGATGGTGCCGCGATCAGAGTTACTATGATCAGGATAGCTGGCGCGGTACCTGGCAATATGACGGCGGTGTCCTTGCCAATCAGGCAAGTCATCATATCGACATGTTAACTTGGTTCATGGGTGATGTCGAAAGTGTTCACGCGCGCGCGGCGACAGCGTTGGTGGATATCGAGGCGGAAGACACTGCTGTAGCCACACTGAAGTTCCGCAACGGTGCTCTCGGTATTATAGAAGCTACCGCAGCAACCCGACCCAAGGACATTGAAGGATCGATTTCGATACTTGGAGCTGGAGGCTCTGTTGAGATTGCGGGCTTTGCGGTGAACAAGATCCGCACCTGGCAGTTCGGCGACCATGACTTAGGCGATGAGCAAGTTATGGAGAAATACTCTGTTAATCCTCCGAACGTTTATGGTTTTGGTCATCAGGCTTATTACGAACACGTCGTCGATTGCCTAGTGAATGATACAAAAGCCCTTGTGGATGGTCATGAGGGCCGCCAGAGTCTTGAATTGATCTCGGCGCTCTACGAATCAATCGCTTCCAATCAGGAAGTGAAATTGCCTTTGGAAGTGAAACATTCGAAACTGGGACGATCTTCCCAGTGACCGACGGCTCCCCCACGCTTTGGAAGGCGCAGGTCAGAGACGTCGTTTGCGGCGCTCGGGTGAAAATAGTTGAGCCCGCCAATGTCTATGAATGCGAACTTGCGGATGATTGTTTCGTCGGTCCGTTCGTCGAAATCCAGAAGGGCGTGAAGATCGGGCCGCGCACAAAGATACAGTCACACAGTTTCATATGCGAACTTGTGGAGATTGGTGAGGATTGTTTCATCGGACATGGGGTTGTTTTTGTGAACGACCTTTTTTCGGTAGGTGGGCCTGCGCGGGGAAATCGCGCGCTCTGGAAGGAGACCCGGATCGGCAACCGAGTTTCGATCGGCTCAAACGCAACGGTCCTGGCAGTTCGGATATGCGACGATGTTGTCATCGGTGCAGGCGCGGTTGTAACCCGGGATATCACCATTTCTGGCACCTATGCCGGCAACCCCGCCCGGCCTCTACCTCGTTCGGCAAGGAATGAGGTTTAGGTTTGTCCCAGGAAGGGCGTCGTTGGTGGACAACGTCGGTACATGCCCCTGGCTTGGCAGCTTCTCGCCGTCAGCCCGCCGATGGAAGGGGTGTTGGCCTCAACCTTTCGCGAAGGGTTGTTTCAGCGTTGAGCCGATGCTTGGCTGAATGTTATTTTTAGTTGGCGCATATGGCGGCGCCGGCGCACACGGAAATCATCGCAATTTACCGAGAGCAGGTTTCATGAAAGTTCCTTTCGCTGATCTTCATCTCCAATATCTCTCGCTAAAGGAGGAGATCGATGCTGCAATTGCTTCAGTCATCCGGTCTTCCTCGTTTATCAGAGGGCCATTCGTTCAGAAGTTCGAGGACGAATTTGCCGCCGCCGTCGGCGCCCCTTATTGCATCTCATGTGCGAATGGAACGGACTCACTCTTCATCGCCATGCGCGCGCTAGGCGTCAGACCTGGGGACGAAGTTATTACGACTGCCCATTCGTGGATTTCAACTACCGAGACCATTTCACAGGCCGGCGGCAATGTTGTCTTCTGCGACACCGACGCTTCGACATACACCATCGATCCTGTTCAAATCGAAGCGAAGATCACGCCTCGAACGGTTGGCATCATCCCGGTTCATCTCTATGGCCAACCGGCCGATATGACTGCGATCATGGCGATCGCCCGGAAGCACGGTCTCTGGGTCATAGAGGATTGTGCTCAATCCCATCTGGCTGAGATTGATGGGCAGGTCGTCGGGAGCTTCGGGGATGTCGCTTCCTATTCTTTCTACCCGGGAAAGAACCTTGGCGCGATGGGCGACGCAGGCGCCATTACCTGCAAGGACAAATCACTTGCCGATCGGATGGCAATGTTTGCGCGGCATGGCGGGCTTTCAAAGGGCGACCACCAGATCGAAGGCATAAATAGCCGCCTCGACGGACTGCAGGCCGCGATCCTGTCGGTGAAGCTGCCGCGTCTGCCTGAATGGACTGCAAAGCGGCAGGAATGGGCGAGACGCTATGCGCGCGCCCTCGAGGATATTGGTCGGCTGGAACTGCCTGAAACGGCAGCCGGACGAAATCACGTCTATCACCTGTTTGTGATCAAGCACGACCGGCGCGATGCCCTGGCCGCCCACCTCAATCATGCCGGCATCCAAACCGTGGTCAACTATCCGATATCGCTGCCGTTCCTGCCGGCTTACGAACGCCTTGGCCATCGGCCGGAAGATTTTCCCAACGCGTTTGGAAATCAATCCAAGATTCTTTCAATTCCGATTTTCCCTGAAATGACAGAAGCTCAACTCCTGTACGTCGCAGATACGATCAGGGGATTCGCCGAGTGAGTGATGAACGCCCGGAGAGCCATGGAAGGCGCAGCAATCTTCTTGGAAACTCAGGCTGGAATTTTGCGGGTTTCCTTTTTACGCTGGTTGCTAACCTTGCCACGGTGCCGTTCGTCGTGCGCTGGATTGGACTGCAGGCGCTGGGAAGCGCAGGCATAGTGATCGCTATAGCAGCTCCCGTGACGCTGATCGGCACCGTGCTCGGGCAGGCCATTGTCAGGGAAATTTCCGCGCGGATTGGACGTGGCGAGGAGCATGCCGCCGCCCGTATTGCTATCGTCGGAATGAAAATCTGCCTCATCGCTTCGGCGGTGGCGTGGCTAGGGATCGTGCTTGCCGGTCCATGGATCATGACCGGCATCGCCGGTGCGTCTCTTCCATCACAGAATCTCACCGTCTCCTTCCTCATTGTCGCAACCGGCACAATGGCGCAGCAGTTCTCGTTTGTCCTGCAAGGTATTTGCGTGGGAAAGCAAAATTTTCGATTGGTGGCCAAAGCATCAGCGTGGAGTTCATTCGCAACCATCATCATGACCTTGGGATGCACGTGGTCCTTTCCAGGGCTGAATGGCTATTTGCTCGGATTTTCTGGAAGTCTTGTATTGTCGACTGCAGGATGGATATGGGTTACATCCTCGGAATTCCGTGAGAGCGGCAGATTGATCTCATCGTCTCCCGACGAACTGAAATCATTGCTTCATTTTGGAAAATGGCAAAGCCTCTCTCAGCTTGCGGGAATCTTTGGCAACCAGATGGACCGCTACGTTCTGGCTTCGCTCGCGCCGTCTGCCGTTGTCGGCCAATATAACGTGTGCAATCGCGTCCAGGAGGCCGCTTACATCGCGGTCATACGTATCTGTGAAGTCCTGTTTCCTCGATTTGGCAACATGTCGAACAGCCGCGAAGAGGAGCGGCATGATTTCTTTATGCTCGCCTCATGGGGCAATTCGGCTTTCGGAGCCATCGTACTCTCGCCAATCGCGGTTCTCTCCAGGCCGCTGTTGACGGTTTGGGTCGGCGAAGAAACCGCTGCAGGCGGCACGCATCTGCTCCAGATACTCATTCTCGGCGGCATCGTCGGGTGCGGTTCGAATGTATTCCAGTATTATGCTATGGGAATGGGCAGAAACGCACCGGCTGCATATACTTCGCTTGCGTATTCGGTGATGACAGTTGTTTTTTCTTTCGTTTCCATTTGGTGTTTCGGTCCATACGCTGCTGGAGCAGGCTTGCTTGCTGCCAGCCTTGTAAGAGTACCTCTCGCGCTTTTGGTGACTCGCAACTGCTTCTTTCGCACTTTCAGCGCGGAGCAAATGTTCGCCTGTACAGTTGCTCCTATCTTGGTTGGCATCTGCATAGTTGTCGGATCTTTAGGCCTGAATTTCACCTGGATCAATGGCTGGCTGTCCCTCGCTTTCGCGTATGTCTGTTCTGTCTGCGTTGTCTCCGCCGCGATCGCAGCCGTGGCGATGACGACGAAAACCGGGAGCATTATCTTGTCCCGTATCTATGGGTCCGTTAGAACGGCTTTGTCCGAGAGACGCCTGATTGGATGGAATAACCATCTTGTGAAACGCAAGAGAGGGTTTTGAGTGATCACTGTGGTAGACTATGGCGTCGGGAATATCGGCGCAATTACCAATATGGCGGAGTATCTGGGGATCGATGCTCGGCCAAGCGGTGATCCCAAGGAGATCGAAAGTGCCGCGAAGCTCATTCTTCCAGGGGTCGGTGCGTTTGACAAAGCAATGGCCACGTTGAGAAACAGAAAATTAGTCGATCCACTGAATCACGCGGTGCGCGAACGGAGGGTTCCTGTTCTCGGCATATGTCTCGGTATGCAGCTGTTGGCGCGATCCAGCGAGGAAGGCTCGGAAACTGGACTTGGCTGGATAAATGCGGATGTGAAGCGCATCAGGCTGCCGGCAACATCATCCCTTAAGGTTCCTCATATCGGCTGGCTTGAGATAAGGCCGCGCCGAGAAAGCGCTCTGTTCGACAGGTCCAACCGGCGGGAGCGCTTTTATTTCGACCACAGCTATTTTGTCGATTGCGATGATCCGAATGACGTTACCGCCGTCATCGACTACGGCGAGGAGCTATGTTGCGCAGTGAGTTCGAACAATGTCAGCGGCGTGCAATTTCATCCTGAAAAAAGCCACCGCTTCGGGATGCGGGTTCTTGAAGCATTCGGAAAGCTTTGATGAGAAAAAGGCTTATACCCGTCCTGCTGGTCGATCAGAAGCGTCGGCTGGTGAAAACGATAGAGTTTGGTGAGCGCACCTACGTCGGCGATCCCTTCAATGTTGTTCGCCTGTTCAACGAAAAGGAAGTCGACGAGATCTGCATTCTCGATATCGACGCCACGCGTACGGGGCGAGGTCCTGACCTCGGCTTCGTTCGCGAACTCGCAACCGAATGTTTCATGCCCTTGGCATATGGCGGCGGCATCACCGAGCTTAAGCAGTGCGAGGAACTTAACCGCTCCGGCGTCGAGAAGTTTGTACTCGGTCAAGGCGCGCGCAATTCGCGACTGGTGGGAGCGATCGCTGCCGATATGGGCAGCCAGGCTCTGGTTGCCTGTGTCGACGTTGACGGTCGCGGCGCGGCGGCGAGCTGCTACGCTTCAAGCGATGCGAGGCAAGAGCCGATAGAATTCTGCCTGAGGCTGCAGGATGCCGGCGTTGGCGAAATAATTCTTCAGTCGAAAACTCTCGACGGCACGCGCAACGGATATGATCTTGAGTTGATCCAGTCGATTACCCGGAAGCTGAGCATTCCGGTCGTTGCCTTGGGTGGCGCCGGAAACGTCGCCCACCTGATGGAAGGCCTTCATGCCGGCGCTTCCGCCGCGGCCTCGGGGAGCGCCTTCACCTTTATCGGTCGGCTAAGGGCAGTCCTTATAAGCTACCCTGCACCAGAAATTTTGGAGGAGGTGGAGCAAGGTGTTCATGGATAACGCGTCGCGAGTTTGCTCATTTTGCGTCATGGACAATTCCAACCCGTCGATCGTGTTTGACGCAAACGGCCAATGTAACTGCTGTCGGGATGCGCTGAATCGCAAGCCGCACGAGTGGTGGACCGGCCCCGAAGGCGACATACGAATGCGGCGCTTGATCGCCACATTGAAGGAAGAAGGTGCAGGTAAGCCATACGACGCAATGGTCGGGCTTAGCGGTGGAATTGACAGCGCGTTTCTTGCGCATCTCGCCGCCCGAAAGCATGGTCTTCGTCTTCTGGCGGTCCATGTCGACGGCGGTTGGAATTCCGAGCCCGCCGTCCACAATATTGAAATTCTTGTCCGAAAACTCGATCTCGACCTTCACACGTATGTAATCGAGTGGCAGGAGATGCGCGATCTGCAGATTGCGTTTATGAAGGCTTCTGTCCTCAATCAGGACATCCCGCAAGATCATGCATTCTTTTCCACCCTCTATAGGACAGCAGCTAAATTCGGTATTCGTCACTTCCTCAGCGGCGTAAACTTCGCGTCAGAATCGGTGATACCCCGCGGCTTTGGCTATCCGTCGATTGACGGAACGCATGCGAGCGCGATTCAAAAACGCTTCGGCTCCTTGAAGCTCACGACCTATCCCTTCATGAGCCCTCTTGAGTATATTTGGCTTACCCGCGTCCGCCGGCAACTCACCATTCATCGTCCGCTCAACTACATCGACTACAATAAAGAGGAGGCGCGCACTGAGCTTCAGCGCGAATATGGGTGGCGTGACTACGGCGGCAAACACAGTGAATCCAGATTCACAAAATTCTACCAGGATATCTATCTTCCGAAAAAATTTAACTTTGACAAAAGACGGCTTCATCTTTCAAGTTTGATTGTTGCCGGACAAATGACACGGGAGGAGGCGCTGCGCGAAATTTCAACGCCCATCATCTCCGTTCAGGATGCCCGCAGGGAAACAAAGTTCGTGGCCAAAAAACTGGGATTGAAGCCGGAAGAGCTCCAATCGTATATCGAGGCACCGCCAGTACCGCACAGTAATTTTCCGAACGGCATGTGGCTTCATAAAGCGCTTTTGGGCCTGCGTAAGGTGACTCGAATTTTACTGCCGTCACGTAGCGCAACCGTAGAGGCAGCTGATGTCGACTAGCCTCGTCTTCGCAATGGCTGTCACACTGTCGGTGGGCTTCTACATTTGGAGGGTGGGTATCAATCTGACGCTTTCGTCAGTATTTTTAGGCCTCATGCTCACGCTTCATGGCCCTATGTATCTATATTACACTCGAGTATGGGGTCCTCAGACCAAGTTCTTCGAGACAATCATGTCTGCTGCCCCCTATAATGATGCTATAGGCGCGCTGGATCTCTCACTTGCCATTTCAATTGTCTGCATTACTCTCGGTATAGGGTTGGCAGATTTCGCGTTTGGCATTAGTCATCAGCAGATCCAGGCTGCCCTGCATTCCTGGCGTACTCGGCCTGTCCGCATATCTGAAGGCGTCGCTCAACGCGTCGAGGTTATTTCAATAATCGGACTCCTTATCATTTTGGCGGTTGTTGTGTTAGAAAACAACATACCCAAAATAATCGTCTACTTTATTTCGGATGCAAGTGAGGTCGCGAAAATTGCGATGCGACGAGAGTCGGGTGGAAGCCGCTTTTATCTTTTCAATCTCCTGGTCTCCAATGTGCTTCCGTTCTGTGCTTTTTGCTGCTTTATAGCAATAAGACAGCGGTCAATGAAACTGAGAGCGATCGCTTGGGCTTTTATAATCGCCGTTATGGTGGCCAAGGCCTCAACTCTGAGCAAGGCACCACTCGCGATATTTATACTGCAGTTGTTAGTCGTTGAACATCTCAGAAAATCTTTAGATTTGCCGTTAGGGATGGCGATCAGGTTTATTCTGTTTGGCGTACTTCTGTTCGGCGCGATGGTGCTTATTGCCATTCGTGAATTACACGGTGTCGGCGACGCACTCGACTTTCTCTTTTACCGGATATTCATGATCCCGAATGAGAGCTTGCTCGAGTATTATACAGCAATTCCGAGCGTTATCCCGTACAGCTGGGGCAGTAAGTCCAGTTGGCTGATCAGCTTTATAGCGGGAGAACCCAATGAGCCAACTTATCTACTGGTCGGCGCCATCCATAGGGGCGTGGAAGGTTCCACATCGACAGCATTGTTCATCGCGGATGCTTGGGCCGACTTCTCTTGGATTGGCGTTCTTCTGTTTTCACTCTTTGCCGGCTTCTTTATTCGTTTGCTAGATATCGAACTTTTCGTAAAGCGAGGAAAGACCGTCGCAACAATTGCGGGGCTGGCTCTCGGCCACTATGGAATATTCGTGATGCTTTCAACCGCTCTTCAAACTGCGATGTTGACGGGTGGTTTAATTTTGATTGTTCCACTAGTAGTAGCGCTATCTAGTTCGCTGAAGTGGGTGCCAGATAACAATAATGGCGGGCGAGAACAGCTTGTCACGACCGGATAGATATAGAAGTCCTAGATGCGCGTCTTTCAAAATTCCGGGGTATATGCCGCTTATTTGCAGCGGCTCAACATGCTCGCAGGCGGTGCAAGAAGTTTTTCAGATCGATTGGCACTTTTTCTGGACGATCGCTATGGCGCTTGTCACATATTAAAACCGGTGATGGAGACCTCTCCAGATATCTTCTTTACGAACGGCGATGACGAGATACTTCAACGATACTGGGCGGTAGAAAATGGTCTGCCCGCCACCTCCGACATGGAGCGGATCTTGCTGAGCCAGATCGAACATCACCGCACCGAGATATTTTATAATTCGGATCCGATGCGATACGGGAACGATTTCGTCCGCAAACTTCCTGGCTGCGTGCGGAAGTCGATCATGTGGCGAGCGGCGCCTTCCGGCAATACCGACTTCGGCGCCTACGATTTGATCGTCTGCAACTTTCCTATCATATTGGAAGGTTATCGGAAGCTTGGCTGGCGCGCGGAATATTTTGCACCAGCCCATGATCCGGCAATGGATAGCTATGCCGAAAATCGAGACCGGCCAATCGATGTGCTTTTTGTCGGAGGCTATAGCCGCCACCACCGTCGGCGTGCAGAGATACTGCAAGCCGTGTCGGCTATTCGAAGGGATTTTAAAGTTTACTACCACCTTGATCGGTCGCGACTGACTAGGCTTGCTGAGAGCCCGATCGGCTGGCTTCTGCCGCTTGGGAAGCACAGACGTCCGAAGAATATTCGTGCAGTGTCCCGTACCCCACTCTTTGGACGTGAGCTTTATGAAGCGATTTCGCAGGCGAAAATTGTTCTAAACGGCGCCGTGGATATGGCGGGAACGGACAGGGGAAATATGCGATGCTGGGAGGCGCTAGGATGCGGGGCGCTAATGGTCTCGGACTCCGGTGTTTATCCCGAGGGGATGGTCAATAATATCAGCATGGTAACATATGAAGATGCGGAATCCGCTGCGCGGACAATTGTAAATCTGCTTCGGGAACCGGAGCGCCTCCAGGCGTTAGCCAACGAAGGAACCCGTACTGTACGAACCGTGTACAACAAGCGTGCCCAATGGCTTAACTTCCAACGGCTGGCTGCAAGCGCATGAAGCTTAGCCCGACCACGATCGCAAACATGGCGGCGGGATGGTTGACTCGCAAGCGGAGCAAATTTGTCGTTGGGAGTGGTAGCAATGTCCGTTGGCTGGCATTGCGATCCGTTCGCGGAGGCAATGTGAAGATCGGCGAGAGCTGTATCATCAATTGCAATATCAGCTTCGATGATCCCCGCGGCCGCATCAGCATCGGCGATCGCTGCTATATTGGTGCCAGTCACCTAGTATGCCATTCCGGAATTACGATTGGAAACGATGTCATCATCTCATGGGGAGTGACAATCGTGGATCATGATTCTCATTCTCTCGACTGGGAGTTGCGCAAGAACGATGTGACAGATTGGGGCTTAGGAAAGAAAGATTGGACCGGGGTTTCCATCAAGCCAGTGTTTATTCAAAACAAGGTGTGGATTGGTTTTGGCGTGAGTATCCTGAAGGGGGTGACAGTCGGCGACGGGGCAGTTATTGGAGCCCATGCTGTTGTCACGCGCGATGTCCCCCCTTACACCGTCGTCGCCGGTAACCCCGCTCGCATAATTCGGAATCTCAAGCCGACGCAAAAAGAGACAGAAGGTCAACCATGACGGCAGCAAAGTTGGACACGTGGGAAGCAGCCGTCCAGTGGCTTCGGCAACAGCCTGACCAGCAAAAGCTGGTGCTCGATGCCTACTACGACGATCCGATTCTGCAGGCCGCCGAGCGGTATTGGCGGAGCGGCGAGTGGACTGCCATTCGCGAATTTCTCCCGCAGGCGCCAGGAACTGCGGTCGATATCGGCGCCGGTCGTGGTATTGCCAGCTATGCTCTGGCCAAGGAAGGTTTTGAAGTAACGGCACTGGAGCCCGACGCGAGCGACCTCGTGGGTGCCGGTGCAATTCGCGCCCTCTTCAATGAAGCTCATCTTCCCATTTCGATCGCCGAGGAATTCTCCGAAAAGCTGCCATTCTCCGACAATGCCTTCGATGTGGTCTTTGCCAGAGCCGTTCTGCATCACACCTCCGATCTGTCGGCCGCGTGTCGTGAATTCTTTCGAGTGCTCAAGCCCGGCGGGCGCTTCATCGCAGTTCGCGAACACGTGATATCGAGCGAACGCGATTTGCCGATCTTCCTCGATCGCCATCCACTGCACAAACTCTATGGAGGGGAAAACGCCTTTCTTCTGAAGGATTATCAGAACTCTATTGTTTCGGCCGGTTTCAAGATGGACAAGCTCCTTAAGCCGCTGGAGAGCGAGATCAACTTCGCCCCCTACACTCCGGCGGAGTTGAAGGCGCAGATTGCCATGCGATTGCCGCTCTTCGCAAGAGCCGCTCCAGCGCTTTTGAAATCTCGGTCAGTCTGGACGATCTTCTCGCATATCGCAGCAAAATTCGATCAGCGGCCGGGCCGACTATATTCGTTCGTCGCCACGCGGCCCCAATAAAGAAAAAGAATGGCTCGTATACTAATCACAGGCGCCCACGGCTTTATCGGAAGACATCTGGCAAAGTCGCTTGCGCTTGCCGGCCACTCCGTATTCGGTCTTGGGCACGGCACCTGGTCACCGCTTCATGCCCAGCGCTGGGGGCTAGTCTCTTGGCATAACGGCGAGGTCGATATCCCCAATCTTCGGTTGATTCAACAGCAGTTTGGGACGGTGGACATTGTGTACCATCTTGCGGGGGGCTCGTCGGTCGGAGCAGCAATCGCTAATCCTCGCGAAGATTTCCACCGCACGGTCAGCTCGACCATTGAACTGCTTGAATGGCTGAGACTGGAGGCCCCTAAAAGCAGCTTAGTGGCGGTTTCTAGCGCCGCTGTTTACGGGGCAGGCCACACAGGTCAGATAGCTGAGACGGCGAAACCCAACCCCTTCTCTCCCTACGGTCATCACAAGCATATAATGGAATCTCTCTGCCACTCCTATTGCGAGAGCTACGAGTTAAAGGTCGTGATCGGTCGTCTGTTTTCAGTTTATGGGGAGGGGCTACGCAAGCAGTTGCTCTGGGACGTTTGCTCCCAGCTCGAGGTTCATCCTGAGCGACTCCTTCTCGGCGGCAGCGGCAACGAGCTTAGAGACTGGACGGCAGTGAGCGACGTCGTGCGCGCGTTGTCGCTTATCCACACCGAGGCGAACCCTTCGCCAAAAGTTATCAATATCGGCACCGGCCGCGGCACCAATGTTCGTGCGATCGTTGAAGGCATTGCCCAAGCATGGGTGGTCGATACCAAATTGGAAGCCAGGATTGAATTTTCGGGTAAAGCAAGAGCTGGCGACCCTCAAAGCCTGATAGCCCAATCCGAGCAACTCGCAGCCCTCGGGTTCGAGTGGCAAAAGGATTTGATGGAAGGCCTCTCAGCTTATGTCAGTTGGTTTCGGTCGGGATCCGGTGTGAGATCATGACCCGTATTGCCTTTACGATGATCGGCGGGAAAAACTGGACCGGCGGTTATAACTATCTGATAAATCTCGCCAGGCTGCTGTCCTCTGATCAGAGCAGAACTCTTACGCCCGTTATGTTCTTTGGAACCGACGTCGATGAAGAAGATATAACTCCATTTGCGGCTCTCAATTGCGTTGAGGTCGTCCGTAGCCCGCTCTTTAACAGATCCAGGAGCTTTAGATCTCTGCTCACCGGTCTTGTCACCGGCGCCGATTGGCGTGTGCGTAAGCTATTTAGAGCTCACCGGATAGATGTCGTATTTGAGGTGGCACAATTTTTTGGTTTCAATCTCGGCATTCCCGCTATTGCCTGGATCCCGGATTTCCAGCACCGCTTCCTTCCTCATCTCTTCAGTAAGCTCGGCTACTGGAAACGCGATATAGGGTTTAGAATTCAGGTCCTGGGAAAACGCGAGATCATGTTGAGCAGTGAAGACTCGCGCGTCTCGTGCGAAGTTTTCTATCCGTCCTCGAGAGGGCGGACGCACGTCGTCAGATTTGCGGTGCCGCCCAAGGGGGTGATTATTCCTGCGGCTGCTCGTGCTCTTGCCGACAAATATGGGCTGCCTGAGCGGTACATCTTCCTTCCCAACCAATTCTGGCAGCACAAGAACCATCTTCTTGTCGTGGAGGCATTGACGATCCTCCGTCGCCGCGGTCAAGACGTTACTGTAGTGGCATCCGGCAGCCAGTCCGATCCGCGCGACCCCTCTTATTTTCCGCGTGTGAAGGCTGCTATCGACAGTTCCGGTCTCTCCTCGAACTTCATTCTTCTCGGTCTTATCCCATATGGCGATCTTGCTCCACTCGCAACCGCTAGTATGGCCTTGCTGAATCCATCTCTCTTCGAGGGATGGAGCACGACAGTCGAAGAGGCCCTGTCGTGGGGCGTGCCGCTGATTTTGTCTGATTTGGACGTCAACAGGGAACAGGCGGGCGAAGCGGCCGTATTTTTCGATCGCCATGACGCGCAGGCGCTTGCAGACGCAATTGCTTCGGCAAATCTATCTTCGCCGGATATTCTGTTCGAGCGGGCGGCGAAGGCGCAGGCCTCCGCTAATGAACGCGTCAACAGTTTCATCACTGATTTCCATGCGCTTGTTCAACGGGCTGCCACCAAACGCCGGTAGCAAACCACAGAAGAAGGCCGGGGGACCTCGCCTCTACCCACCCTATGAAAGCAAGTGTGAATGCGCGAACCGAAAATTTCAATCATCACCGTTGTCTTCAACAACGAAGCCACGATCGCTGATACGATCGAATCCGTTTGCGCTCAAAACTACCCAAATATGGAGTATATCGTCGTCGACGGACTCTCAAAGGACCGCACGCTTGATCGGATCAACGAACGCCGCGATGTTATCACGCGCCTGGTTTCCGAAGAGGACTTCGGCATCTATGATGCCATGAATAAAGGAATAAGTCTTGCGACCGGCGAAGTTATCGGCTTCATCAATGGGGATGATTTCTACATGCCAGGCGTTCTGGCAAAGGTCGCGGAGGCGTTCCGGGAGCCGACCTTGGAAGCGTGTTACGGCGATCTCTGCTATGTTCGGCAAAATGATACCTCAACGATAGTGCGCGACTGGCGCTCTTCGCCTTTTATACCTAAGGCCTTCGAAGAAGGCTGGTGCCCGCCTCATCCAACCTTCTTTGTTCGGCGCGAGGTCTACAAACGGCTTGGGTCATTTGACCTCAATTATAGGATTGCCGCCGATGTAGAGTTGATGATGCGCTTTCTGGAGCGCCACCGTATCAAGTCGAAATATCTCCCCGGCATAATGGTAAAGATGCGCATGGGCGGCACCACAAATCGCAGCTGGGATAATATCCTGCAGCAGAACAAAGAAGTTCTACGTGCGCTTAAAACTCATGGCTTGAGGGCCAGCCCGACACATTTCTTCTCTAAGAAGCTTATATCGCGGGGCATGCAGGTGCTTCGTGCGGCCTTGCTTAAGGTGCGCTAACGCACTAGCCGGTCGACCGGCTACGGCGGTTTCGCTGCATGAGGTATGCGCTTTTAAGGAGGTTGACTAGAACGCCGATAACGAACCCGACAAAGAGACCTGCAATCAAAATAGTTATCTTGGTCGGAGAGGCGGCATTTGATGGAGCGTAAATTGGGGAAAGCAGAGTTGCAGACTTGCTTAATTCTAGTTTACCCGTCAAGTCGGCAATGTCCTTACGCAATGCGTTCGCATCGTCGCGTGTCGCGAGATATATTGCCTGCTGCCATCCGGAATCCTGCGCCTCCTTCAGGAGCTTCGAATTTTCCACGAGTTGATCCTGCAGTGACCTGATTTGAGATTTCAGATGTTCCAAGCTGATGGACGCAACCAACGTCTGCTGTTCTTGAATCCTCCGCACAATCGCGGCGACGCACTGCCGTGCCAATTCAGCGGTTGGGGCGGTAAAGGAAATTTCGATGACGTCACTGGGAACTGATGGTGCCGTCACCCTCACATTTTGCGAAATCTGTTCGGCGGTTACCGGGCGGCCGTCGGAGCACGCGGAGACGGTCTGCTGATCGAAAGCTGATGGAGATCGCAGACGAAAAGTAACATGCTCACGAGGCTCCACAAGGGCGACTGCATCAGGGTCTAGTTGCGTTGGATTGGACGAAGCCGCAAGCACGAGTTGTGCTGAGGCTTGATAAAAGGGTTGGCTATACCACAGGAAAATGCCTGCTGATACAGCTCCAATGGAACAGCACAAAACAATGGTGCCGATGCCCCTTCGTAGGAAGGAAACAACAGAAAAGAGATTAATTTCCTCGTCAAATGATCTCTGTTCCATCATCTCAGCTTTCAGAATCCACCGTAGCCTCAAAATTAGCAAAAAAATTCACAAACAGCAGGCCTAAATGTCGCTTCAATCTTATTGGCCCTGCAATGTCAATCATGAAAAAATCACATCCAGTGCATATCGCGATGCCATGCTTTCTTAGGCGGTGACAGGGCCTGGAAAAATACCTGAATCGGTCCTTGAGCTAGCGATTATGCTCGTTCTGCTCCTCGCCGTCAGCAGCTACGTCATAACAGGCAGCTTTGGCATCATGTTCAATCAGAAAGCTTTGGATCCGATCTT
>NZ_JABFCP010000019.1:0-42699 GCF_013087615.1 Rhizobium sp. WYCCWR 11152
CGCCAGCAGCGCCGCCGCCCTCGTTCAGTGAGTGGGCTTATAGAACTAACCCACCGAAACAGTCAACAGCGCTTTTCGAAAAAACTGATTTTTCTTTCAAGGCATTGTTTTTCCAGGGAAAATTTCAAGTGCGATCATTTCCCGGATTCCGTCCGGCCTTTACACGGCCAGGAAAGATGAACGTCTTTCGACTTTTCGTGAAAAGAACGCTGTTTTGTCCCCAGCGCCCCGACATTATCACAATCTGCTGGTCTTAAGAGACACACGATTCACACAGGCAAATGCAGGCAGACTGCCTTTTCCTGAGTGATTTGACTTCCGTGCCCAAAATATGCACATCTTTCGCCCCAGCCAGGATGGCCGATACATGCTCCCACAGACGCCTGATGTAAGGACGCGGACCCGACTGCCATGATGACGGAGAAAATGATGATCCGCTCGTTAGGCAACGAGCCTCCGCTTCTGGCCGACGGCAGACGCGCGCCCGACCGGCGCGAAGTTTCCTTGCGTTGGCTCTCGGGCACGTTCCTCACCGGCATTACATCTTCCGTCCTGATGGGGGTTGCACTTTTTGCCGCCCTTGACGGCCGCCAGCAATTGGCAATCCCAGCCGAAGCCTATGCAAGTGTTGCGGCAGACGCGCATGAGGATACGACGGTGGTCCGCGGTGGCCGGCTGATCGCGCCCGCCATCGCCGCAAAGCCGTCCGACCGTGCCATCATGGAAGTCTCAACCGTCGTCCACGACGGCGAAAAGGAAGTCGTGCGCCGCCAGCCCTTCGCACATGTGAAGATGACGCTGGCCGCCAACCATGTGGCGACGGAAGATTATCCCGACTTCGATCCCCTGGCGATCTTTTCCGCCGACGAGCCGCAGCCCGCGCCGCAAAGCCGCACCGGCGCGCTTTACGGCTCCGACGTCGAATCCGAAGTCAGCCTGAAGACCATTCCCTTCCCGACCGGCAAGACCAGCATGCAGATGGCATCCGGCCTGTCGCTCGAGGAGGTCGAAGAGAATGTGCGCTCGAACGGCTCGGTGCTGACCGACGGCAACACTCAGCTGGCAGCCCTTTATTACGTCGATCCGCGTCGTTTCTCCAACGAGGACGCCGATGTCGATCTGACCGCCGGTCTGTCCGCCCGCGTGCTCGAACAGAACATGACGGTCTCCGCATCGGAATCGATCACGCCGCAGACCGAAGAATTCGCCGACGACATCCTGCCGGTGCGCGTCGACACGCCGATCGCCAAGGCGCTGACGGATTCAGGCTATCCGCAGCAATATGCCGATGGCATTGCCGGCTATATCGCGCAGCAGCTGGGTTCCGGTGATCTCGACAAGGGCGACGTACTGCGCATCGGCATCATTCAGAAGGGCGAACAGGCAAAGATCATCCGAGCCAGCGTCTATCGCGGCACGCGCCATCTCGTCACCGTGGCCGTCGACGACAAGGGCAGGTACGTGCCCGGCAGCGAGCCGCCGATGCTGGATGCCATCGCCACCGCCTTCGATGACAATTCCTTCGCACCGCCCCCCGGCCAGAACCTGCCGCGCGTCTATGACGGCATCTATCGTGCTGCCCTTTCCTACGGCATGACCAAGGATATGACGGCGCTGATCATCAAGCTGCTCGCCAGCAATGTCGATTTCCAGGCGCAGCTGAGGCCGACCGACAGTCTCGAAGCCTTCTTCTCCGTCGCCGACAGCGCCGGTCAGGCGACCGAGGATTCCGAACTGCTCTATGTCAACGCCCGTTTCGGCGATACGCAGACGCGCTTCTACCGTTTCCAGGACCCCGACGACGGCACGGTCGATTATTTCGACGAGAACGGCAAGAGCATCCGCCAGTTCCTGCTGCGCAACCCGGTTCCGAACGGCATCTTCAAATCCGGCTTCGGCATGCGCCGCCACCCGATCCTCGGTTTCGCCCGCATGCACACCGGCGTCGATTGGGCAGCACCGCGCGGCACGGCGATCATCGCCGCCGGCAACGGTACGGTCGAAAAAGCCGGCTGGGATTCCGGCGGTTACGGCAACCAGACGATCGTGCGCCATGCCAACGGCTATGAATCCTCCTACAATCACCAGAGCGCCATCGCCAAGGGCGTCGTCCCCGGTGCCAAGATCCGCCAGGGTCAGGTGATCGGCTGGGTCGGCACGACCGGCGAATCCACCGGCCCTCACCTGCATTACGAGCTGATCGTCAACGGCACCAAGGTCGATCCGCTGCGCATCCGCCTGCCGGGCGGCAAATCGCTGCAGGGCGAGGCGCTGGCGAAATTCGAAGACGAGCGCAAACGCATCGATACGCTGCTCAACAACCAGACGCCGGACCAGGTGGCGAGCAAGTAGCGTCCATCTACGCTGCTTCCCTTCCAACAGACGGCCCCGATCATTCAATAAAAAATGGCGGCCGAAGCCGCCATTTCTCATTCATCCGGCAAACCTATTTATGCTGCTTCGCTCACCGTCTGCCTCGTCCTGAACTGCAGCCGGTCCGAACCGCTCGTCACCGTCACCGTCGATCCATCCGGCACCTGGCCAGACAGGATCTGCTCGGCCAGCGGATCCTGCACGAACCTCTGGATCACCCGCTTCAGCGGCCTTGCGCCGTAGACCGGATCGTAACCCTTGTTCGCCAGCCAGTGGCGGGCTTCCTCGTCGAGATCGATGACGATCTTGCGCTCTGACAGCAGAGCCACCAGCCGCTTCAGCTGGATATCGACGATCGCGCCCATCTCCTCGCGCTTCAGGCGATGGAACAGAATGATCTCGTCGATGCGGTTCAGGAATTCCGGCCGGAAATGCCCGCGCACGACCTCCATCACCTGCTCGCGAACCGTGTCGCTGTCGTCGCCGTCCCTCAGTTGCGTCAGATATTCGGCGCCGAGGTTCGAGGTCATGATGATCATCGTGTTGCGGAAATCGACCGTCCGGCCCTGACCGTCGGTCAAGCGTCCATCGTCCAGCACCTGCAGCAGGATGTTGAAGACGTCGGGATGCGCCTTTTCGATCTCGTCGAACAGCACGACCTGATAGGGCCTGCGGCGCACGGCTTCCGTCAGCGCTCCGCCTTCGTCATAACCGACATAGCCGGGAGGCGCGCCGATCAGCCGGGCAACGGAGTGCTTCTCCATATATTCCGACATGTCCATGCGCACCATCGCCGTTTCGTCGTCGAAGAGGAAGCGGGCGAGCGCCTTAGTGAGCTCCGTCTTGCCGACGCCGGTCGGACCGAGGAAGATGAACGAGCCGATCGGCCGGTTCGGATCCTGCAGGCCGGCGCGCGCGCGGCGAACGGCGCGCGACACGGCCTGAACCGCATCGCCCTGGCCGATCACCGATTTCGCCAGTTCGTCTTCCATCCGGAGCAGCTTATCGCGTTCGCCCTCGAGCATCCTGTCGACCGGAATGCCGGTCCAGCGGGACACGACATGGGCGATGTTGTCGGGGATGACCACCTCCTGCACCATCGCGCCGCGGTCGCCATCCTGCTTCTCGGCATCGACGAGCTGCTTTTCAAGATCGGGAATGACGCCGTAGGTCAGCTCGCCGGCACGCTGGAATTCGCCTTTGCGCTGGGCGATCGCCAGTTCGTTGCGGGCATCATCGAGCTGCTTCTTGAGATCGGCGGCAAGCCCGAGTTTCTGCTTTTCCGCCTGCCAGCGGGCCGTCAGCGCATCGGCCTGTTCCTCGAGATCGGTCACTTCGGTTTCCAGCCGCTTCAGACGGTCGGCGGACGCGACGTCCGTTTCCTTTTTCAGCGCTTCGCGCTCGATCTTCAGCTGCATGATGCGGCGGTCGAGTTCGTCGAGCTCTTCCGGCTTGGAATCCACCTGCATGCGCAACCGCGCTGCCGCCTCGTCCATCAGGTCGATCGCCTTGTCGGGTAGGAAACGGTCGGTGATATAGCGGTTGGAAAGTGTCGCAGCCGCCACCAGCGCCGCATCGGCGATGCGCACCTTGTGATGCTGCTCGTATTTTTCCTTCAGGCCGCGCAGGATCGAGATCGTGTCTTCGACCGTCGGTTCGTCGACGACGACCGGCTGGAAGCGGCGGGCAAGGGCCGGATCCTTCTCGACATGTTTGCGATATTCATCGAGCGTGGTCGCGCCGACGCAATGCAGCTCACCGCGGGCAAGGGCGGGCTTCAGGAGGTTCGAGGCGTCCATCGCTCCATCCGCCTTGCCGGCGCCCACCAGCGTGTGCATCTCGTCGATGAACAGGATGATCTCGCCGTTTTCCGCCTGGACCTCGTTGAGCACGGCCTTCAGCCGCTCCTCGAATTCGCCGCGGTATTTCGCACCGGCAATCAGCGCGCCCATATCGAGCGCCATCAGTTTCTTGTCCTTGAGCGATTCCGGCACGTCACCGTTGACGATGCGCAGCGCCAGGCCCTCGACGATCGCCGTCTTGCCGACGCCGGGTTCGCCGATCAGCACTGGATTGTTCTTGGTGCGGCGCGAAAGCACCTGGATGGTGCGGCGGATTTCGTCGTCGCGGCCGATCACCGGGTCGAGCTTGCCGTCGCGGGCTTCGGCAGTGAGATCGCGTGCGAACTTTTTCAGCGAGTCGAAACCCTGCTCGGCATTCGAGGAATCCGCCGTCCGGCCCTTGCGGATGTCGTTGATGACCTGGTTGAGGCCCTGGGCCGTCACGCCTGCGTTCTTCAGCGTCGAAAAGGTCGAGGCCGAGGATTCGATCGCCAGCGCCTGCAGCAGGCGCTCGACCGTGACAAAGCTGTCGCCGGCCTTCTTCGCCGCTTCTTCGGCGGTCGAAAGGACCTTGGCGAGTGGTTGTGCCAGATAGATATTGCCGTTGCCGCCGGAGATCTTCGGCAATTTGGCGAGAGCCGCGTCATTAGCAAGGCGGGCGGCCTTGGCATCGCCGCCGGCGCGCTCGATCAGCGACGCCGCCATGCCCTGATCGTCGTCGAGCAGGACTTTCAGCACATGTTCCGGTGTAAATTGCTGGTGACCCTGCGCCAGCGCATAGGTCTGGGCGGACTGGATGAAACCGCGCACCCGCTCCGAATATTTCTCGATATTCATATTCTACCTCCATGGATCGCCCTGCCCTGACGAGGCGCAGACCGATGATTGAGATCGACCCCCTGAAAAGGCAGGTCGCGCTTGGCCCGGCTGGGATTCGGGCGAAGCAGTTCGAAGAGAATATGGTAGCCTGTTCTGCGAGTTTAAAGAGCCCATAAAATGAAAATCCCCGGCACAAGGCCGGGGATTTTCAAGCTAATTCGAGTAGATGGCATGAACGTCACGCTCTCCCCTGAAGGGAAAGCGAAATCCTCATTCCGATGTGACGTCAGCCAGCACTGGCGCCTCGGCAGAGGCGCCCTCGCCTTCAGCGGCGGCTTCTTCGCCCTCAGCACCACGACGCGGGCGTCGGGGACGGCTACCGGTGCTGCGGCGGCGGGGCTGGCGTTCACGCGGCTGGCCGCCGGCACCTTCCTCGTCCATCGCGACTTCGGCCGGAATGCCTTCGATCTCCGGCTGCGGGCCGGTTCCATCGATGAGTTCGGACTGGGGTGCCGGTGCAGGCGCCTGAGCGGCTACCGGCTTCGGCTGTGCCTGCGGCTGGTGCTGTCTGCTTTGTTGCGGCTGGTGCGGCCTGCTCTGCGGCGGCTGGACGATAACGACATCGTCGCCGTCATTGTCATTCTCATTGTCATTGTTGTCCATATCGTCGCCATCACGGTCCGCACCGTCGCGATCATTATACTCGCCGCGGTCGTCGCGCTGGAAGCGTTCCTGCATCTGCGCCTGGGCGCTGGCGATGATACGATTATAATGTTCGGCGTGCTGGAGATAGTTCTCGGCAATCACGCGGTCGCCGGAGCTTTGGGCGTCGCGGGCGAGCTGCGCGTATTTTTCGGCGATATGCTGCGCAGTACCGCGAATCTTCACATCGGGGCCGGAGCTGTCATAAGTCCGGGTTAGCGGATTGCCGCCCTTGCGGTTGAAATTGTTGTTATTGTTATTTCCACCGCCGCCACCGCCGCCGTTATTATTGTTACCACGCCCTCGACCGCGCTTGTTCTGCTGTCCTGGCCTCATAGATCGTTCACCTGAATTCTCTGTTTGTGATGGATACATGGCACCAACCGCCATGACCGGAAAACCGGATCAGGACCTTTGTGCCGCGAGCATACTGCGCCTTTGCGCCGACCTGCCGCTTGGTTCTCAAGTCAGTTTGACTGATTCACGCATTGGGTCGTGTTCAACCGTTGAAACTCTCGTTTAAAAGAGCGGACCCCCGAGGCAAACCAAGTACCGAACGAATCTCGTTCATTCCTATCTGCCCAACACGTGACCGCAACCTATATTGCTTCACCGGGAAATCCAAGCCTTTTCTTCGCAATAACAATAATGTCTCGTCCAATGCCGCATTATCGTCTTTCACGCGAGCGCGAACACGAGCACCCTGTCGTTCTGACCATAATCTTTCACGGATTTGAGGCACCTGAAGCCTTTCGCTTCAAAGATCGCCGTCACGTCGTTTCGCTGATCGTAGCCGATCTCCAGTCCGACGACCCCATCGGGCCTGATGAACCTTGCCGCATCCTTGGCTATGGCTTTGTAAGCGTCAAGCCCATCCGGGCCGCCATCCAGAGCCGCCGCCGGATCAAATTTCGTCACTTCGGGAGCGAGATCGTGAATGACATTGGAAGCAATATAGGGCGGATTTGAGACAATCGCGTGAAAGGATCCCTGGATGTCCTCGAACCAACTTGACTGTACGGCCTCAAAACGATCCTGCAACCCGTTTCTTTCTGCATTCGATCTTGCCGTCAAAAGTGCATCCGCCGATATGTCGCTGCCGACACCTGATGCATGAGGACATTCGCTCAAAAGCGCAAGGCATATCGCCCCGGTCCCGGTTCCCATGTCAAGGATATGGAGACGGTTTTGCGCCTTTGCAAGGTCTTTGAGATAGACGAGAACCGTATCGACCAGGATTTCCGTATCCGGCCGCGGTTCCAGCGTTTCAGCCGAGAGCCGAAGCGGCAGGCCGTAGAATTCACGCTCGCCGAGAATGCGATGCACCGGCTCATGACCAAGCCGCCGCTCCAGCGCCTTGAAAATCACTTCGGCCTGCTCGGCAGAAAGCCTTTCGGCCGATCGCGTCAACAGCTCGGTCGGCGACAGTGTCAGAAGACCCGCGACAAGCAGCCGCGCATCGGTCGCCGGGTCGACGATACCTGCTTCGGTGAAGCGGCGGCGCGCATCGGCAAGCATATCGGCGACCGTCGAGCTCATTGTTGCTCGCCGAGCTGCGCCAGCTGGCTCGCCTGGTAATCAGCCATCAGCGCGTCGACAACCTCCTCGATCTCGCCTTCCATCATCCGGTCGAGCTTATAGAGCGTCAGATTGATGCGATGGTCCGTCACCCGCCCCTGCGGGAAATTATAGGTACGGATACGTTCCGAGCGGTCGCCGGAGCCGACCTGACTCTTGCGATCGGCAGAGCGCTCGCTATCGGCCCTCTGCCGCTCGGCATCATAAAGCCTGGAGCGCAGCACCTGCATCGCCTTGGCGCGATTTTGGTGTTGCGATTTTTCCGAACTGGTGACGACGATGCCGCTCGGCAGGTGGGTGATGCGCACTGCCGAGTCCGTCGTATTGACGTGCTGGCCGCCAGCACCCGAAGAGCGCATCGTGTCGATGCGGATGTCTTCGGCCCGGATCTCGATGTCGATCTCCTCGGCCTCCGGCAGCACCGCAACCGTTGCGGCCGACGTATGGATACGCCCACCCGCCTCGGTTTCCGGCACGCGTTGCACGCGATGCACGCCGGATTCGAATTTCAGCTTGGCAAAGACCCCCCTGCCGGTGATCGTCGCGATGATTTCCTTGTAGCCGCCGGCTTCGCCCTCACTTGCCGAGAGCACCTCCACCTTCCAGCCCTTTTCCGCCGCAAAGCGCTCATACATGCGAAAGAGATCGCCGGCGAAAAGAGCCGCTTCCGAGCCGCCCGTGCCGGCTCGGATTTCGAGGATCGCACTCTTTTCGTCGGCTGCGTCCTTCGGCAGAAGCAGGATCTGCATCTCCTGCTCGAGCGACTCGATCTGCTCTTTCACATCGGGCAGCTCCAGCTCGGCGAGGTCGCGCATTTCGCGGTCGACCGACCTGTCCTCGAGCAGCGTTTCGAGATCGGCAAGCTCGGCGACCGCCTTTTCATAGACGCGGATCTTCGTCACGACCGGCTGCAGCTCGGAATATTCGGATGCGAGCTTCACATAGACATCGGCAGCCGGGCCAGCCGACATGCGCGCCTCGATCTCGCCGAAACGACGTTCCAGCTCGCGCATCTTTTCAACGGGAAGCTTCGCCACCCTTCACTCCGATTCTTCTTAATCTCTGTCTAAAGGGGAATATTGTGGCTCTCGGCGAAGCGGGCAAGCACTTCGCGCATCGGCATCAAGGCGTGGTGATCGTCCAGCACCTCATCCATCGCCTTCGTCAGCGCCCCGACGTCGAGCCCGAGCAGCATCGCCTTCACCGGTCCGATCGAGGCCGGCGACATCGAGATCGAGCGGAAGCCGATACCGAGCAGCGCCATCGCCGAGATCGGTTTGCTGGCGAGCTCGCCACAGAGCGTCACCGGCGTCTTGTTCCGCTCCGCCCCCCGCACGATATCGCGCAGGATGCGCAAGAACGGCTTGCCGAGCGGATCGAAGCGGTCCGAGACCCGCGCATTGCCGCGATCGACCGCCATCGAGAACTGGAAGAGATCGTTCGAACCGACCGAGACGAAATCGACCGCCTCCATCAGCTCGTCGAGCTGCCAAAGCAGTGCCGGCACCTCCAGCATCGCGCCGAATTGCAGCTTGCGCGGCAGCCCGTGGCCGAAGCGCGACAGATGCTGCACTTCCTTCTGCAAGAGCTCACGCACCATCTTCAGCTCGGAAACCTCGGTCACCATCGGCACCATCAGCTTCAGCTCGGTGTCGGCCGATGCCTTCAGCAGGGCGCGCAACTGGGTGCGCAACAATCCCGGCCGGTCGAGCGACAGCCGGATGGCGCGCCAGCCAAGTGCGGGATTTTCTTCCTCATGGCCGCGGAAATAGGGCACCACCTTGTCGCCGCCGATATCGAGCGTACGGAAGGTGACGGTGCGGCCCGCCGCCTGCTTTATCACATTGCGATAGAACTGCTCCTGCTCCTCCGCCTTCGGCATGGTGGAGGCGATCATGAACTGCAGCTCGGTGCGGAACAGGCCGATGCCCTCGGCGCCCGATTCCGAAAGCTGCGGCAGGTCGACCAGCAGGCCGGCATTCATCATCAGCGCGATCCGCTGCCCGTCCTTGGTCACCGGCTCGACGGCACGCAGCGCCCGGAACTGCTCCTGCCGCCTGGCGCGGAAGCGAACCTTTTCCTCGTAGGAACGCCGGTGATCGGCCATCGGCCGCAGATGCACATGTCCCTCGTCGGCGTCGATGATCACCGCATCGCCGTTCTCGGCGAGCGCCACCACGCCCGCTGCCTGACCGATGACCGGAATGCCCATGGCGCGCGCGACGATCACCACATGGCTCGTTACCGCCCCTTCTTCCAGCACTAGCCCGCGGACATTGGAACGCGGATAATCGAGCAGTTCGGCTGCTCCCATGGCGCGCGCCAGGATGATCGCATCGCTGGGGAAACCTTCGCCGGTCGTCCGGCCGGTATAACCGGTCAACTGTCTGAGCAGCCGATTCGCCAGATCCTCGAAATCATGCATGCGTTCGCGCAGATAAGGGTCGGTCAACCGCATCATCCGCGCCTTGGTGTCGCTTTGCACCTTCTCGACTGCTGCTTCCGCCGTCAGGCCGTTGCGGATCGCCTCCTCGAGCTTGCGCACCCAGCCCTGGTCATGGGCGAACATGCGATAGGTTTCGAGCACCTCGCGATGTTCGCCTTCCATCGAGACGTCACGGCGCGACAGCATATCGTCGATCGAGATCCTGAGCGAGCCCATGGCTTCGGCCAGCCGCCGGATTTCCTTCTCGGCATCCTCGTTCAGCAGATTGGTGACGACGATGCGCGGCTCGTGCAGCACGACGTAACCGAGGCCGATGCCGTCATTATAAGTATCGCCGTCGACGGTGACCGAACGCGTCAGGTCGAGTTCGAGGCCCGGCTTGGTGATCTTCTTGAGCTCACCGGTGGCGATCATCTCTGCCAGCACCATCGCCGTCGTCTCGAGCGCTTCTAGCTCTTCCTCGCGATAGTTGCGGCTTGCCTTGTTCTGCACGACGAGAACGCCAAGCGAGCGCCCGGTCCTGAGGATCGGCACGCCGAGGAAGGAATGGTAGATTTCTTCACCCGTTTCCGGCAGGTAGCGGAAGGCAGGATGCGACTGCGCGTCGGAAAGGTTCAACGGCTGGGCCGAGGCCGCGATGGTGCCGACCAGGCCCTGCCCCATCTTCAATTGCGCCAGATGCACGGCCTCGCGGTTGAGGCCTTCGGTCGCGTAGAGTTCGAGGACGCCGTCGGCGCGCAGCACATAGACGGAGCAAACCTCCGCCACCATGTTGCCGGCGATCTGGCGGACGATCCGGTCAAGACGATCCTGCGGCTCCAGCGGCTCCGCCATCAACTCGCGCAGCCGCCTGAGCAGCACGCGCGGACCGCCGGAAAGGTCTCTCATGGCGTCTCAAGCTCCCGAAACAACGCACTTAGTCCCGGCGGGCCGGCCTCATCTCCTCAACCTGAAGGGGCAGGCCGCCCGCTGGGAATCAATTCTTATCCAGACCGTAGCAGGAATGCAAAGTCCTGACAGCGAGTTCTGCATAGGGCCCGTCGATCAGGATGGAAATCTTGATCTCGGAGGTGGTGATCGCCTTGATGTTGATGCCTTTTTCGGCAAGTGCACGAAATGCGGTAGCGGCAACGCCCGCGTGGCTGCGCATGCCGATGCCGATGACCGATACTTTCACCAGCCCCGATTCGTTCTGCACGACGTCGTAGCCGATCTTCTCCTTATGGTCGCCGAGCACCTTGATCGCCTTCTCGACGTCGCCTGACGGCACGGTGAAGGTCATGTCGGTCTTCGACCCGTCCTCGGAAATATTCTGGACGATCATGTCGACATTAATATGGGATTCGGCGAGCGGCCCGAAGATCGCCGCGGAGACGCCCGGCCGATCGGCAAGACGGCGAAGCGAGATCTGAGCCTCATCCTTGGCATAGGCGATGCCGGTGACTACTTCCTGTTCCACGATTTCATCCTCGTCACAAATCAGCGTTCCGGGCGGGTTCAGCAGATCGCCCATGCCCGGAGCATCGGGATCTTCGAATGATGAGCGCACGAAGGTGCGCACCTTGTGTACCATGGCAAGCTCGACCGAGCGCACCTGCAGTACCTTGGCGCCGAGCGAGGCCATTTCCAGCATTTCCTCGAAGGCGATCTTCTTCAGCCTGCGCGCCTTCGGCACGATGCGCGGGTCGGTCGTGTAGACGCCGTCGACATCAGTATAGATATCGCAGCGATCCGCCTTGACAGCTGCCGCGATTGCGACGGCTGAAGTGTCCGATCCGCCGCGTCCGAGCGTCGCGATCCGGTTGTCGGGTCCCAGCCCCTGGAAGCCGGAGATGACGGCGACCTGCCCCTCGCCCATCCGCTTGACGATGTCTGAGCCGTCAATCTCCATGATCCGTGCCGCGCCATGCGCATTGTCGGTGCGGATCGGGATCTGCCATCCCTGCCAGGAACGCGCATTGATATCCATCGCCTGCAATGCGATTGCCAGCAGCCCCGAGGTCACCTGCTCGCCGGATGCGACCACCGCATCATATTCCCGCGCATCGTAAAATGGAGAATTGGCGCCGATCACCTTCGGCGTGCCCTGGACCCAGCCGACCAGTTCATTGGTCTTGCCGGACATGGCCGAGACGACCACCGCCACCTCGTGCCCGGCATCGACTTCGCGTTTTACGTGGCGGGCGACGTTCTTGATGCGGTCCAGGTCAGCGACGGACGTGCCGCCGAATTTCATTACGATGCGTGCCATATGCCTCTACCACGACTGGCGCCGGGAAAGCGGAAAACCGGACCCGGCATCACGAAAGCTCTGGGGCAGACCGCTTGGGCCAGAGAGCCGGGCTCCCAACTTCTGGAACCGCTCTAAAAGCCCAGGCCCCAAAGGCCCCAAGTTGCGGCGTCTCTTAGCGAGTTTGGCGGGGGGAGGCAAGCGCACGCGATAAAAGCTATTGGCGAGCGGTTCCGCACTCGCCAATCCCCTGATCTGCGCCCCTTGACTTATGCCCCCGATCATCCGACTTCACATGTCACGAATGAAGGAGTGGACAATGACGGAAGGCGCCAAAAGCACGATCGACCAGGGCGAAGTGGACCGCTTCTCGGCGATGGCGGCGGAATGGTGGAGCCCGACCGGCAAGTTCAAACCACTGCACAAGTTCAATCCCGTCCGACTCGCCTATATCCGCGACCAGGCCTGCGAGAATTTCAGCCGTGATCCGAAAAGCGCGCGCCCGCTCGAGGGTCTGCGTGTGCTGGATATCGGCTGCGGCGGCGGTCTGTTGTCCGAACCTGTCGCCCGCATGGGCGCTTCCGTCGTCGGCGCCGATCCGTCCGAGAAGAATATTGGCATCGCCTCCACCCATGCGAAGGCCTCCGGCGTTTCGGTCGACTATCGCGCCGTCACCGCCGAGGAACTCGCTGAGGCTGGCGAGACCTTCGATATCGTCTTGAACATGGAGGTGGTGGAACACGTCGCCGATGTCGAATTCTTCATGACCACCTGCGCGAGAATGGTCCGCCCCGGCGGCCTGATCTTCGTTGCCACCATCAACCGCACGATGAAGGCGGCAGCGCTTGCCATCTTCGCCGCCGAGAACATTCTACGCTGGCTGCCGCGCGGCACACATCAGTATGAAAAGCTGGTACGCCCGGAAGAACTGGAAAAGCCGCTGGTGGCAAACGGCCTTGAGATCACCGACCGCACGGGCGTCTTCTTCAATCCGCTGTCGAACCAGTGGAACCTGTCCAAGGATATGGACGTAAATTATATGCTGCTGGCGAAGCGACCGGCATAGCTCCCGCCATCAATAAGCCGGCTACATTTTCAGCGCGATACGCAGGCCAAAATCATGGGCAGCAAGCGACGTGAACTTCATGTCAGTTTACGTCTTCCGGCAAGACGGGAATGGCTGCGATCTCGATGCCCTCTTCGAGGAGCGCCTGCGCCTCGTCGACTGTCGCCTGGCCGATGATGCCGCGGGCATCCGCCTCGCCGTAATGGATCTTGCGGGCTTCCTCGGGAAACTGCGTGCCGACGTCCTCGGAATTGGCCTTGACCGCCGCAACGGCCTCCTTGAGTTTTTGCAGGGCCTCGCGGCGCATGGCATCCATCGCCAGCGTCTGGATCTCGTCCTTCTTCCGCGCCGTCGACACCGAAGGCGCCATCAACAGCTTCGAAATGGCGGCGGAATGACAGACCGGGCAGGTCAGAAAACCGGTTTCGATCTGACGATCGAAATCGGCGCTTTCCGAAAACCAGCCTTCGAATTCATGGGCATTGTCACAGGTGAGGGAATAGCGGATCAAGCGGCGACGCCTCCGGCGATTGCGCCCGCAATCTTCTCGACCGAAAATTCTCGCCCATTCCTCAGGTTCGGGATCTTGTCATGCGCAGCCTTGACCGCACTCGGATCGATCTCGGCGACGATGACCGCCTCGCCGGTGGCGCCGGCCGACGCCAGCACCGTGCCCCAGGGATCGATGATCATCGAATGGCCGAAAGTCTCGCGCCCATCCTCATGCCGGCCGGCCTGCGCGGCGGCGATGACGAAGACCCCGTTCTCGATCGCGCGTGCCCTGAGCAGGATCTCCCAATGCGCCTCGCCGGTCTGCTTGGTGAAGGCGGCAGGAACCGTCATCACCTCGGCGCCGGCCATGGCCTGGGCGCGGAAGAGTGCGGGAAACCGCACGTCGTAGCAGATTGCAAAGCCCATTTCGGCAAAGGGCAGCGACAGGACGCGGGCCTCCGAGCCGGCCGTATAGGCGGCACTTTCACGCCAGCTCTCGCCATTGTCGAGGTCGACGTCGAACATATGGATCTTGTCGTAGCGATTGAGAATCCTGCCGTCGGGACCGAAGAGGAAGCCGCGATTGGCGATTTTGCCGTCGGCAAGGGCGATCGCCGTCGAACCGACATGCATGTGGATCCCGAGTTCCCTGGCGAGTTCTGAGCCGGTCTTGACGATGATGTCATGCGCCTCGTCGGCAAGCACGGCGCGTGCCGCTGTACGGTCGCGCTGCAGCATGCCGGTCATCTCGGGCGTCTGCACATAGGTCGCGCCCTGGCCAGCGGCCTCGCGCACCAGCCGTGCCATGGCGGCGGCATTCTTCACCGGATCGACCCCGGAACACATCTGGACGATGGCGGCCTTGAAGCTCATCGGTTCTTCCTCAGGCTGCCAGCATCGGGTCGAGCTTGCCGGCCCGATCGAGCGCAAAGAGATCGTCGCAACCGCCGACATGATCGGCGCCGATGAAGATCTGCGGAAAAGTGGCACGCCCGTTCGACTTACCGATCATCTCCTGGCGAAGATCCGGCGAAAAGGTCGCGTCGTGCTCGATATATTCGACACCCTTTTCTTCGAGAAGCGACTTGGCGCGGGTGCAATAGCCGCAGAACTGCCGTGTATAGATTGTGACGGGTACCATAATCTCTCCAGACCGATGCCGGGTATTTCTGTCATATAGGCTCGGAGAGAGCCCTTGCAAAGGTCAAAACCGTTATGTCGGTCGCACCCGCCTTGCGCAGCGTCCGGCTTGCCGCAGCGACCGTCGCCCCTGTTGTATAGACGTCGTCGACCAGGACGATGCGCTTGCCGAAAATGTCGTTTTCGCAACCCTTGGCGATCGCAAAAGCGCCCCTGACATTGTCTTCGCGCGCCTTGGCGCCAAGGCCAACCTGCTGGCTGGTGCGCTTGACGCGCATAAGCGTGGCGGCAAGCAGCGGCTTGCCCGAGAGCCTTGCCATATGGCGGGCCAGCTCGGCTGCCTGGTTGAACTTGCGCGCCAGCATACGGCTACGGTGCAGCGGCACCGGGATCAGCGCATCGCAGCTTTCGACCGTCCCGTCGGAAGCACGCAGCATCCAGGCTGCCATCATCGGCGCCAGATCGGTGCGATCGCGATATTTCAGCCCATGGACGAGATCGCGGACTGCATGGTCGTGGGTCGCAGCCGACCGCAGCCGGTCGAAGGGCGGCGGGTTGGCGATCGCCTCGGCGCTGAGTATCCCGGTGCCGAGATCATGCGAGAAGGGAATGCCGAGCACCTCGCAATAGGGCCGCTCGATGAAGCGGATACCGGACCAGCATTTCGCGCAGAGCCCGCGATGGCCGCCGGTCGAAATGCAGCAGACGGAACAGGCCGGCGGATAGAAAAAATCGGCAAGCGCCGAAAACGGCCGCAAGAGATGCGTGCGCAAGAATTCTGCCGGTCTTTTCAATTCGATTGGCCCCATGCCGCAGAGACTAGCGCGTTCTCCACGAAAGGAAAATCGTCTTGCCGCACGGGCGGCGCGGGACTAAGGACATCGCCATGGAAACGATCTTCGACAGAGCCCTGATCGCCGCACATCGCCATCGCGCGCTTGCCAACAACGATCCGAAAGCCGCCTTCCTGCTCGACATCGCCGCTGAGGAAATGGGCGAAAGGCTTTCCGTGGTCGAGCGGACTTTCGGGACCGCCGTCGAACTGCATGGCGCGACCGGTGCTACCGCCCGGGCCGCGCTGGCAACGGGCAAGATCGGCACGATGATCCGCGTTGAAAGCGAGAAGGCCTATGCCGGGCCGGACGAAATCTTGATCGAGGCGCCGCTCGAGGACGTGCCGCTCGAACCGCAATCGGCCAATCTCATCCTTGCGCCGCTCAGCCTGCATCTGACCAACGATACGCCGGGTGTCTTCATCCAGATCCGCCGCGCCCTGAAGCCGGACGGCTTGTTCCTGGCCGCGATCCCCGGCGCCGGCACCCTGCAGGAACTGCGCGACGTGCTGCTGACCGCCGAGGTCGAGATGACAGGTGGCGCAAGCCCGCGTGTCATTCCCTTCGCCGATGTGCGCGATGTCGGCAGCCTCATGCAGCGCGCCGGCTTCACGTTGCCGGTGATCGATGCGGAGAATTATACGGTGCGCTATGATTCGCTCTTTCCGCTGATGCGGGATCTGAGAGCGATGGGCATGAGCAATCCGCTTGCAGCCCGCGCCCGGATGCCACTGACGCGCGCCTTCTTCCTGCGCGCAGCGGAGATCTACGCCGAACGTTATTCTGATCCCGACGGACGTATCCGCGCCACCTTCTCGATCATCTATGTCTCGGGATGGGCTGCCCACGAGAGCCAGCAAAAGCCGCTCAAGCCGGGTTCGGCCAAGGCGCGCCTTGCCGATGCACTGAAGGTGGACGAACACAAGCTCAAACAGTGAGGGCCGGCGGCTTCTTCAATTCACCGTCATATTGTTATTGATCACGTTGAAGACGCCTTGCAAGGCGCCGGTGAAGACCCCGAGACCGGAGACGAGCGCGCCACAAATGAGGGCGGCGATCAAGCCATACTCAATTGCCGTCGCAGCTCTGTTATCTGCAAGAAATGCTTTCAAAATACGCATTATTTCGCGACCCTCTGAGCGAAACCGACGGCAAACGACCAATTCCACGACCATCGGGCGACGGCCGGCATTTTTCAGCAACCGGCGCCGACGCCATAGCCCTGGACGACGCAGACCGAGCCGGGCGTATCCTGGAGGACGCTGCGGCGGATCGTATAACGCTTGCCGCTTTCACTCTTGGGGATCGATCCCGTCGTGATCGTATCGAAATCCGCCGGAGCACTGGCAAAGACGCTTTTCTTCGAGGAATCCGCAAGCATTGGCGTCAGGATAAGCGTCAGCGCGACTACCGCCGTGCCGAACAGGAGGGCGATATTCAGCGCACCCGTCCTGCGCGAAGCAGACGAGGCCCGTTCCTTTTCCCGGACAGCTTTCCAGAAATCATCGTCCATGAGGTCAAGCCTTTTAATACACGCACGCCAGATGCTTGATTGAGGCCGATCTTTGGCAGAAGGTGTTAAACGATCCATTAATATCCACAGCCGAAAATGGTGTGGCACAATAATAATCAGATAATGCTAAAGTAAATCCTGCAACATCGGGATGAGCGGCTCGTCGGCCGGAGGCATCGGATAGTCGCGCAGCGCCTGCGGACGCACCCATTTCAGCGCCTGGCCCTCGCGGCCCTGGGGAATGCCCTCATAGCGCCGGCAGATATAAAGCGGCATCAACAGGTGGAAGGTCTCGTAAGAGTGGCTGGCAAAGGTAAGCGGCGCGAGGCAGGCGATCTTGGTGTTGATGCCGAGCTCTTCCTCGAGCTCGCGCACCAGTGTTTCCTCCGGCGTCTCACCCGGCTCGACCTTGCCGCCGGGAAACTCCCAGAGCCCGGCGAGCGACTTTCCCTCGGGGCGCTGTGCCAACAGGATACGCCCATCGGCATCGATCAGCGCACAGGCGGCGACCAGCAATATCTTCCGGCCCGCCTCGCTCATCGCGGCTCCTGCTGCCAATAGCAATAATGATAGGCGTCGCGAAAACCGAGGCGCTCATAAAGTGCGATGGCCGGACGGTTGGACAGCTTCACCTGCAGCCAGGCCGAACGGGCGCTGCGCATGCGCGCCCAGCGCAGCGCCGAGGTCAGGATTTCGGTGCCGAGTCCTTCGCGCCGCCGCGCCTCGGAGACCGAAAGCGACATGATGCCGGCGAGGTCGTTGTCCTGGACACAGAGCACGGTCGCAAGCGGGCCGTCCACCGCGTTCTCGATCATGAACAGGCCGGATGGCGGCTTGATCGCCGAAATGATTTCGGCAAGCGCCGGCTTCAGCCTCAGTGGCGACTGGTCGACGGCGAGGTTGGCGTCGACGAAACGGCCGACATCATGGGTCGGCAGGTGATCGAGCGTATCCGGCAGCTCCGCCTCGGCAAGGTCGCAGGTCATCACCACCGTATCGTCGAAGCGCGTCCAGTTCTGCGCGCGCAGAAGTTCGATCAGCACCGGCGAAGCAAGCGGCGTCTGGCGGACCACGGCGGCGCGGCCATAGGCCTCGAACTTCCGGCTCGCCTTTTCCAGGCGGATTTCGACGTCGCGATGATCCGAGGGATCGAGCGGCACGATCGAGTTCAGCCGGTTGGACGGGTGACCGGCCGTCAGCCGCACCTGCCAGCTGCCGTCATATTGCACGGAAGCCGCCGGCCAGGCGCGGAAGCCGACGGCCTCCAGCCTGCGCACCAGCGGCAGATTGTGTGAGGAAATGGATGCCTGCTCCAACGAACGATCAGCTCCGATAGTCGCCATTGATCGCAACATATTCCTTGGTGAGGTCGCAGGTCCAGACCGTTGCCGTGCCGGCACCGAGCCCGATATCGACTTTGACGGAGATATCCTGGGCCTTCATGACGTCTGAGGCGGCCGCCTCGGAATAATCGGGATCACGCTCGCCATTGACGGCGACCCTGATATCGCCAAACCAGATGGCAAGCCTGTCGCGGTCGGCCATCTCGCCGGATTTGCCGACGGCCATGACGATACGGCCCCAATTGGCGTCTTCGCCGGCGGCCGCGGTCTTGACCAGCGGCGAATTGGCGATCGACAGCGCGATGCGCTTGGCGGCGGCATCGCTCTCGGCACCCGTCACGGTGATTTCGAGCATCTTGGTCGCACCTTCGCCGTCCCGCACCACCTGCAGCGACAGATCCTTCAGCACTTCGTTGAGTGCGGCCCGGAAGGCGGCAAGCCGCGGGTCGTTGGCGCGCTCGATGCGGGCCTGGCCGTCCTCGGCTGCGGCACCCGTTGCAAACAGCATCAGTGTGTCGGAAGTGGAGGTGTCGCTGTCGACGGTCATGGAATTGAAGGTCGGGCCGACGCCGTCGGACAGAAGCGCCTGCAGCGCGGCAGGCGCAATGTCGGCATCGGTGACGACGAAGGAGAGCATCGTCGCCATATCAGGCGCGATCATGCCGGCGCCCTTGGCGATGCCGTTGATCGTCACGGCCACGCCGCCGATCTCGGCGCTGCGGGTCGAAACCTTCGGATAGGTGTCCGTCGTCATGATCGCCTTGGCGGCCTCGAACCAGAAATCGCCGGTCGCTTCGACCTGCATCCGATCCAGAACGCCTGCGAATTTGGTGGCATCGAGCGGCTCGCCGATGACGCCAGTCGAGGCCAAATAGACCTCGTTTTCGGCGCAGCCGACGGCAGCGGCAGCCGACTTCGCCGTCAGTGCGGTCGCCTGGCGGCCCTTCAGGCCGGTGAAAGCATTGGCATTGCCTGAGTTGACGACGACGGCGCGGGCGCTGCCATGGGGGAGATTGGCCCGGCAGAAATCGACCGGCGCCGACGGGCACTTCGAGCGGGTAAAAACGCCCGCAACAGTCGCCGGTCTGTCGAAGACCATCATTAGCACGTCGGTACGGTTCTTGTACTTGATGCAGGCGGAAGCCGTCGCCATGCGCACGCCGCGTAGCGGTGGCATCGAGACGAAGGATTTCGGAGCAAGCGGAGAGACGGAACCGGACATGATGAGACCTGCCAATGAGCATTTCCAGGCGAAATGGAAACCGGTTCGCCGTCCGGAAATGCGACAACCACGATAGTGAAGGGCCCGGAAGAACCGGGCCCTGATGCGATTATTACTGCTGCGGTGCCGGCGCAACGGGCTCGCTGCCCGGCTCGGGCTGCTTGTTGGCCTGGTCGTAACCCTTGCGCAGCGTCTCGTCCGTGATCTCGATCTTGGCCGAGGCCTTCGCCTTGTTCAGAAGCTCAAGATACTTGTCGCGCATGACGAGCTGACGAACCTGATCCTGCACCTGCTCGAAGGGCGGCGGCGGAGCGTCGCGCTTATCCTCGACCTTGATGACGTGGAAGCCGAAATCGGTCTTCACCGGCGTCTTGGAATAGGTGCCCTTCTCGAGCGCAAAGGCTGCGTCTTCGAATTCCTTGACCATGCGGCCGCGCGAGAAATAACCGAGATCGCCGCCTTCCGACTTGTTCGGATCGGTGGACTTTTCCTTGGCGAGTTCGGCGAAATCCTTGCCGGCGTCGAGCTGCTTGATGATGTCCTTGGCTTCGTCCTCGGTCTTGACGAGGATATGACGGGCGTGGACTTCCTCCTGCTTCGGCAGGGCGGCGACTTCCTTGTCGTAACGGGCCTTGACTTCTTCAGGCGTCACGATGTCGACGACATGCTTCTTGAAATAGGCATTGTGCAGCTCGCGGTCGGAGAGATACTGCATGCGCTTCTTGAATTCGTCGGTCTGATCAAGCTTCTCGGCCGCAGCGTCGGCGGCAAGCAGCTTCACGTCGATGGCGGCGGAAAGGGCTGCGACCTTCTTCTGGTCATCGGGAAGCTGCGCCAACTGGGGGTCGAGATTGGCGACGGCAAGGTCGAGTTCCGACTGGTGGATCTCCAGGGTGCCGACCTTGGCGATGACGGCGTCATCGGCATAGGCCGGGGCCTGGAGCGCAACAAAGGTTGCAAACGCCAGAACGGCAAGTTTGTTGGTGCTCAACATGAAATACCCTTCACAGTTACATTGCCGGTTTCAGCATCCCCTGAATCCAGCCCAAAATAGCCATCAACACCGGATTGTGGCCTTTCTGTATCCGCCAAATCCGTTGACATCATTCGACCCCCCTCTTATCTGTCACGCAACCTCGCGTCCAGAACAGTTTCCGGGCGTTTTAAGGCGCGCGCCTGATTTTCGGCTGGGCCGCGGACAAGAAACGCCGGGGATGAATATTGAGAAAGGGCCAGTCATATGGTCAGCTTTGGCGGTATAGCCCGCAAGTTATTTGGGTCTTCCAACGACCGCCGCGTGCGGTCCTATCAGCCGAACGTCACTGCCATCAACTCTATCGAAGAGAAGACGAAGGCCCTGACGGACGAGCAGCTCGCGGCAAAGACCGTGGAGTTTCGCGCCCTGCTCGCCGAGGGCAAGACGCTCGACGACATTTTGATCCCGGCCTTTGCCGTCGTGCGCGAAGCCTCTCGCCGCGTTCTCGGCCTGCGACCTTTTGACGTACAGCTGGTCGGCGGCATGATCCTGCATTCGAACGCGATCGCCGAGATGAAGACCGGCGAAGGCAAGACCCTCGTCGCCACCCTGCCGGTCTATCTGAACGCGCTTTCCGGCAAGGGCGTGCACGTCGTCACCGTCAACGATTACCTCGCCCAGCGCGATGCCGCGACCATGGGCCGCGTCTACGGCTTCCTCGGCATGACCACCGGCGTCATCGTCCACGGCCTTTCCGACGAGGAACGCCACGCGGCCTATGCCTGCGACATCACCTACGCCACCAACAACGAACTCGGCTTCGATTATCTGCGCGATAACATGAAGTACGAGAAGAACCAGATGGTTCAGCGCGGCCACAACTTCGCAATTGTCGACGAAGTGGACTCGATCCTCGTCGACGAGGCGCGCACGCCGCTGATCATCTCCGGTCCGCTCGACGACCGCTCCGAACTCTATAATACGATCGACGCCTACATACCGCTGCTGGCGCCCAGCGATTACGAGATCGACGAGAAGCAGCGCTCCGCCAACTTCTCCGAAGAGGGCACCGAGAAGCTGGAAAACCTGCTCCGCCAGGCCGGCCTCCTGAAGGGCAACGCGCTCTACGACATCGAGAACGTTGCGATCGTCCACCACGTCAACAACGCGCTGAAGGCCCACAAGCTCTTCCAGCGCGACAAGGACTATATCGTCCGCAACGACGAAGTCGTCATCATCGACGAGTTCACCGGCCGCATGATGCCCGGCCGCCGCTATTCGGAAGGCCAGCACCAGGCGCTCGAAGCCAAGGAAAAGGTGCAGATCCAGCCGGAAAACCAGACGCTGGCCTCGATCACCTTCCAGAACTACTTCCGCATGTACGACAAGCTCGCCGGCATGACCGGTACGGCGCAGACGGAAGCGGAAGAATTCGCCAACATCTACAATCTCGATGTCATCGAGGTCCCGACCAACCTGCCGATCAAGCGCCTCGACGAGGACGACGAGGTCTACCGGACCTTCGACGAGAAGTTTAAGGCGATCATCGAAGAGATCCTCGACGCCCACAAGCGCGGCCAGCCGGTGCTGGTCGGCACCACCTCGATCGAGAAATCGGAACTGCTCGCCGAGCGCCTGCGCAAGCAGGGCTTCGACGACTTCAAGGTGCTGAACGCCCGCTACCACGAGCAGGAAGCCTATATCGTCGCCCAGGCCGGCGTGCCGGGTGCCATCACCATCGCCACCAATATGGCCGGCCGCGGTACCGACATCCAGCTCGGCGGCAACCTCGATATGCGCATCGAGCGCGAACTCGGCGAAGTCGAAGCCGGTCCGGAGCGTGACGCCCGGATCCAGGCAATCATCGAGGAGATCAAGGAACTCAAGCAAAAGGCGCTCGAAGCCGGTGGCCTCTACGTCATCGCCACCGAACGCCATGAAAGCCGCCGCATCGACAACCAGCTGCGCGGCCGCTCCGGCCGTCAGGGCGACCCCGGCCGCTCGAAGTTCTACCTCTCGCTTCAGGACGACCTGATGCGCATCTTCGGCTCCGACCGCATGGACAGCATGCTGACCAAGCTCGGCCTCAAGGAGGGCGAGGCGATCGTCCATCCCTGGATCAACAAGGCCCTGGAGCGCGCCCAGAAGAAGGTCGAAGCCCGCAACTTCGACATCCGCAAGAACCTCCTGAAGTATGACGACGTTCTCAACGATCAGCGCAAGGTGGTCTTCGAGCAGCGCCTCGAACTGATGGAATCGACCAATATTTCCGAAACCGTTTCCGACATGCGCCGTGAGGTGATCGAGGACATGGTCGAAAAGCATATCCCCGAGCGCGCCTATGCCGAACAATGGGATGCCGCCGGTCTGAAGACCGGTGCTTTGAACATTCTCAATCTGGACCTGCCGATCGAGGACTGGGTGAAGGAAGAAGGTATCGGCGAAGACGATATCCGTGAGCGCCTGACGGAAGCCACCAATGCCGCCTTCACGGAAAAGGCCGAGCGTTTCGGTGACGACATCATGCATTATGTCGAACGCTCGATCGTCATGCAGACGCTCGATCATCTCTGGCGCGAGCACATCGTCAACCTCGACCATCTGCGCTCCGTCATCGGATTCCGCGGCTATGCCCAGCGCGATCCGCTGCAGGAATACAAGTCGGAAGCCTTCGAGCTCTTCACGGCGCTGCTCAACAATCTGCGCGAGGCCGTCACTGCCCAGCTGATGCGCGTCGAACTGGTGCAGCAGGCCCCTACCGAGCCTGAACCGCCGCTGATGCAGGCCCATCACCTGGATCCGACGACCGGCGAAGACGATTTCGCGCCGGCGATCTACCAGGCATCGGAAGTCATCGTTTCTCCTGAAAACCGCAACCCGGATGACCCAGCCACCTGGGGCAAGGTCGGCCGCAACGAGACCTGCCCCTGCGGCTCCGGCAAGAAATACAAGCATTGCCACGGCGCCTTCGAGCAGGTCTGAGGCAAGCCCGCAAAGATCCGCGAAAATGCCGCCTCCGGGCGGCATTTTCTTTTCTACGGCAACGCCGGAAAGCCGGAATTTCAGCCTCGGACGGCAGACCCGATCCGGAACCGTTTCTTAACCCTGTTCTGTCAAGACTTCAGGGGCGATTTGCCTGACCTCAGAGTTTTGCGTGTTCATCATGGCGGTCATAGAAACAGCGGAGAAGATGCTGCCCGCGGGCCTGCGCCCGATCGGTGGCCGCACGCTGCGTTTGCTTGCTGCCGTGCTCACCGAACGCGGTGAGAGGGCGGCCGCCCAGCGCATGGCGCTGACGGCCTTTTCGATCCGTATCCTCAGCGCGGCACTTGCCTTCGTCTCCCAGATCGTGCTTGCCCGGCTGATGGGCGAATATGAATACGGCATCTTCGTTTTCGTCTGGGTGCTGGTCGTCGTCTTTGGCGATCTCTCATGCCTCGGTTTCCACACCGCGATTGTCCGCTTCCTGCCGCAATACAGAGCAGCGGGCGCTTTCGAGGAAATCCGCGGCCTGACCGGCACGGCGCGCATCTTTGCGCTGCTCTCCGGCACGGCGGTGCTCGCCGCTGGCATGCTCGGGCTGCATTTCTTCGGCGATATGATCCAGGTCTATTATCTCATCCCGATCTTCATCGGCCTGCTCGCCATGCCGATGATCGCGCTCGGCGACATTCTCGAAGGCACGTCACGGGCAAACCATTGGCCGGTGATGGCGCTGAGCCCGGTCTATATCGTCCGCCCGATCCTCATCATCCTCTTCATGCTGATCGCGATTGCCATCGGCGCCGAGCACACAGCCGTCACCGCGATGCAGGCAGCGCTCGCCGCCACCTACGTCACCGCTCTCGGCCAGTATGCCGCAACGCTTTACCGCCTTCGCCGGCATTATGACGACGGCCCACGCAAGGTCGATTTCCTCGCCTGGTTCAGCGTCGCCTTTCCGATTTTCCTGATCGAGGGCGTGAGCTTCCTGCTGACCAATTCCGACGTCGTCGTCGTCGGCATCTTCCTCGAGCCGCATGACGTCGCCATCTACTTCGCCGCCGCCAAAACGATGGCGCTGGTACATTTCATCAATTTCTCGGTCAAGGCGGCCTCCGGCCCGCGCTTTTCCTCGATCATCGCCGAAGGCGACCACGCCCAGCTGGCAGCCGCAGCCATCGACGCCGCCCGCTGGACCTTCTGGCCGGCGCTCGGGGTCGGCCTTGTCGTGCTTGCGGCCGGTCATCTGCTGCTGTCGCTCTTCGGCGGCGCCTTCACATCGGGCTATCTGGTCATGGCGATCCTGCTCGCCGGCATCCTTGCCAAATCGCTGGTCGGCCCGGCCGAAACGCTGCTGATGATGGCAGGCAAGCAGAACCTCTGCGTCGCGCTCTATGCCGGCGCACTGACGGCCAATGTCGGCCTCAACCTCGCTTTGATCCCGCATTACGGCATCGAGGGCACGGCGATCGCCACGGCCTCTGCCATGGCAGTCGAGGCAATCCTGCTGCATGTCGCCGTGCGCCGCACCCTCGCCATCGTTCTTTTCGCCTTCGCCAGCCCTCCGCCGCAACGCCAGAAATGAGAGTTCGATAGATGGTGCGTGTTCCCCCCGTTACCGAAAGCACCGACAGCGCCGCAAACCGCATGGTGCATGATCTCGCAGCACTGCATTTCGAAGCGCCGCAGGCCGAGGCTCGCGCCGAGATCGGCCGGCCGGGGCGCGAGCTCTGCCTCTATCCCGGCAAACTCGGCTATGAGCTTCAGGATGAGCTCGATTTCCTCTCCAACCGGGCGATGGAACCGAATGTCTTTTTCTCCGGCCGCTTCCTCGCCCCCGCCATGCCGCGGCTCGAAGACCGGCAGGTGAACTTCGCCCTGATCCGCGACCACAATGCCGGTCGCAGCCGCATGCGCTTCCTCTTGCCGTTTTCGGTCGACAAGCCGGGCTTTGCCGTCGGCCCGTCGATCATCCGCGGCTGGTCAAACAGTTTCGGTCCGCTCGGCACGCCGCTCGTCGATGGCGAGGATGCCGCCGAAACCCTCGACAATCTCTTCGAGGGGCTGACCGCCCGTGATCTCAATCTGCCCGCCATAATGGTCCTGCCGGATCTCAGGCTGAACGGAATCTTCGTGCGCATGGTCAAGGCCGTTGCGCTCAGCCGCAATCTTCCCGTCACCGTTACCAATCCCTACCTGCGCCCGATGCTGCAGAGCGAGGAAGAGGCGCCGGTCTATCTCGGCAAAACCATCTCCTCCTCGCATATGCGCGAGATGCGCCGCCAGTGGCGCCTGCTGGAGGAACAGGGAACCGCGGTCTATGCCGTCGCCCGCCAGCCGCGCGAAATCCATACCCGCTTCGAGGAATTCCTGGCGATGGAAGCCGGCGGTTGGAAGGGCAAGCGGCGAAGCGCTCTCGTCACCGATCGTTATCACACGGCCTTCGCCCGCGAGGCGGTGTCGAACCTTGCCGCCGTCGATGCCGTGCGTATTCACACGATCGACCTCAACGGCAAGGCGATCGCCGCCATCGTCGTGCTGATGATGGGCGGCGAGGCCTATACTTGGAAGACCGCCTACGACGAAAACTATGCCCGCTATTCGCCAGGCAAGCTGCTGATGAGCGAACTCACCGAATGGCATCTCGATGACGCCAATATCGTCCGCTCGGATTCCTGCGCCGTCTCGGATCATCCGATCATGAGCCGCTTCTGGCAGGAGCGCGAGGAAATGGGAACGCTGGTGATCGGCCTGACGCAGAACAGCGACCGCGACATGCGCCAGGTCACCGCCCAGCTCCACATGTACCGCAGCACCCGCAATATGGCGAAGATGCTGCGCGAGAAGATCATGTCGCTTGCCGGTCGAGGCTAAGCATTCCAGCAAAAGTGCCTAGTGTTTTTGCGTCCGGAAATGCTCTATCCCTCGCTGGCGGCCTTTTCGCGCAGCAGCCTGCGGATCACCTTGCCGGTGGTGGTTAGCGGTAATGCATCGATGAATTCCACTTCGCGCGGATATTCGTGCATCGAAAGCCGCGTCTTCACCCATTCCCTTATGTCGGCAGCCAACGCCTCGCTTGGATGATGGCCTGGTGAAAGCACGATATAGGCCTTGACGACTTCGGTGCGCACGGCATCGGGCTTGCCGACGGCGGCGGCAAGCTGCACGGCGGGATGACCGATCAGGCAGTCCTCGATCTCGGCCGGGCCGATGCGATATCCCGACGAGGTGATCACATCGTCGTCGCGCCCTTCGAAGGTCACATATCCCTCGGTGTCCTGCCGGCCGATATCGCCGGTGAGCAGCCAGCCTTTGGCGAATTTTCGGTCCGTCGCCACCGTGTCGTCCCAATAGCCGAGGAACATGACAGGATCGAGACTGGCGATGGCGATCTGGCCCGGTTCGCCGACGGGCAACTCGTCGCCCGTCTCGCTGACGATCGCGACGCGATGCCCGGGCACCGCCCGCCCTATGGCGCCCGCTTTAGTGACGCCATAGGCAGCGCTCGACGCAAGCACGAAATTGCACTCCGTCTGGCCGTAGAATTCGTTGACGGTGATGCCGAGCGTATGGCGCGCCCATTCATAGGTCTCGCGCCCGAGCGCCTCCCCGGCCGAGCCGATGGTGCGCAGCACCAGATCATATTTCGAGCGCGGATCGGCAACGGATCTCATCAGCCTCAGCGCCGTCGGCGGAATGAAGGCATTGCGCACCTTCATTTCGGCCATGATGCGATAGGCCATGCCGGCATCGAATTTCTGCGCCGGCGACGAAACGACGGGAATACCGAGCAGAAGACTCGGCAGCAGCGCGTTGAGCAGCCCGCCGGCCCAGGCCCAGTCGGACGGCGTCCAGACCTTATCGTCCGGTTGCGGAAAACCCTCATGGGCGAACTGCATGCCGGGAACATGGCCGGGCAGGACGCGATGGCCATGCAACGCGCCCTTGGGTGGCCCCGTCGTTCCCGAGGTGAAGATCATCAGCGCTGGATCGTCGGGAGACGTCTTTTCTCCCTTGAAGAAGGGCTCGTATGACACGATCAGATCGGCAAAGGAGAGAGCATCGAGAGCACTATCGAGGCTGATCACATGCCGAAGCTCCGGCAGCCGATCGCGAATTTTCCGGACGCGATCAAGGCCGAAATCATTGGTGACGATTGCCACCGCACCTGAGGTCCTCAGCCTGTATTCGAGCGCCTCGACGCCGAAGAGCAGCGCCAGCGGCAAGGCGATTGCGCCCATCTTGTAGATCGCGACATGAACGACCACGGTCTCGAAGGACTGAGGCATCAGCAGCGCGACGCGGTCGCCTCGCTTAATGCCGAGCGAAGCCAGCGCATTGGCGAACATGGACGAGGCGCCGGCAAGCTCACCGTAAGTCAGCGAAAGATGATCGCCATCGGGGCTGAAATGCTCAAGGCAGACACGCTCCGGATCTCTCGCCGCCCAGTCGTCGCTGACGGCGCGGCCGATATTGAAATCCTCCGGAATCCGCCAGGAGAAATCGCGATAAAGATCGTCATAGCGATCGTGGGACGGCAGTTGCATGGTCGGATTCCGATAAAAATGCTGCATCAGCTAACATCTTGCGGCGCGGATGTGCAAGCTGCAGCCAGAATCGACGGCGATGAGCGCGGCTTCAGAAGTCTCGATCACGGATCATTGTGCGCATGCAGCATAGATTCTTCATTTGCCGCCCTGCGACTTTGGCCATCTCGCGCTAAATCATGGAAAGCCGCCTGGGGTCATCCAATTCATCACGGAGTCGTTTCATGGAATACGCAAAATTTGGCAAGACCGGTCTCGAAGTATCGAAGATCTGCTTGGGCTGCATGACCTTTGGCGATCCCGGCCGCGGCAATCATGCCTGGAGCCTGCGGGAAGAAGAAAGCCGGACGATGATCAAGCAGGCGATCGACCTCGGCATCAATTTCCTCGATACCGCCAACACCTATTCCAATGGTTCATCAGAGGAGATCGTCGGCCGGGCCATAAAAGACTTCGCCAAACGCGAGGACATCGTGCTGGCGACCAAGGTGTTCAACCGCATGCGGCCGGGCCCGAACGGCGCCGGCCTGTCGCGCAAGGCGATCTTCGACGAGATCGACAACAGCCTGCGTCGCCTCGGCACCGACTACGTGGATCTCTACCAGATCCACCGCTTCGACTACACGACGCCGATCGAGGAAACGCTGGAAGCGCTGCACGACGTCGTCAAATCGGGCAAGGCCCGTTATATCGGCGCCTCCTCCATGTATGCCTGGCAATTCGCCAAGGCGCTTTACGTCTCCAGGCTGAACGGCTGGACCGAATTCGTCAGCATGCAGGACCACCTGAACCTGCTCTACCGTGAGGAAGAGCGCGAAATGCTGCCGCTTTGCGAGGATCAGAAGATCGCCGTCATCCCCTGGAGCCCGCTTGCCCGCGGCCGCCTGACCCGCGACTGGGACGAGACGACGGCACGCAGCGAAACCGACGAATTCGGCAAGACGCTCTACACCCAGTCCATCGATGCCGACCGCAAGATCGTCGGGGCCGTGGCCGAAATCGCCAGGGCCCGCAACATCTCCCGCGCCCAGGTCGCAACTGCCTGGATCCTGCAGAAAAGTGCGGTGACCGCCCCAATTATCGGCGCGTCCAAACCGAACCACCTCACGGACGCCGTTGCCTCGCTCTCGGTCAAGCTTACCGCCGAGGAAATCGCGGCACTGGAGGCACCCTACATCCCGCACGCCATCGCCGGCTTCAAGTAGCCGCTGGCTTCTCGGTCCTCAGGCATATGCAAGGTAGATCCCTCTCCACGTGGAGAGGGAGATCGAAACCATCGCCATTCGCGACTGAGATTATGTCTGGCTTTCAGGATCGAGCTGCCGGCGCATCGTCACCAGAAACTGCTCGGCAAGCGCCCTGTCCTCGACCGCACGGGCAAGAATGACGGCCCCCATCATCGATGACAGTGTAGTCGTCGCATTGGCGCGGCGCTTTTCTTCCGTTTCGCCGGGAACGATATCGGCAAGCGTGTCGACCAGCACGGACAGCCCGTCGCTGAAGACCGCGCGGACCGCGCCGCGGCTGCGGCTGACTTCCTGGATCAGCGTTGCGAAGACACAGCTGCCGCCCGGATCGTCAACCGTGCGCCAGTGGATATAATGATCGAGAAGCGCTGCCAGCGGCCGGTCCGGCGATTCGGCGATATGCTCCTTCCAGCGCGTCTCGACCTTGTCGATCAGCTTGCGGCTGACCTCAAGCGCCAGGTCGTCCTTCGAACCGAAATGACCGTAAAAGCCGCCATGCGTCAGCCCGGCCGCCTTCATGATGTCGGCGACGCCGACCCCGTCGAAGCCATTTTCGCGGAAAAGCACGCCGGCAACGATCAGGATCTTTTCGCGGTTTTCGGCAAATTTTTCGCGGCTGACCCGCATTTGTCATCTCCAGAAATAGTCGCTTGACAAAATATATGACGTCCATCATCAATACGCAAGAAATATGATGGCCATCATGTAAATCGGTCCAGTATCTCCTAAAACCTGAATTCAAACGGAATCTTGCCCATGGTTTCCACCGTCCTCGCCTCCACCCTTGCCCGGCGCAACATCCATTACGGTTGGGTCGTCGTTGCCGCGACCTTCCTCACCATGCTGGTCACCGCCGGCGCCATGGGCGCACCTGGCGTACTCATCAAGCCGCTGCAGGACGAATTCGGCTGGGAGACCTCGCAGATTTCCTCGGCCCTTGCGATTCGCCTGATCCTTTTCGGCTTCATGGGTCCGTTCGCCGCCGCCTTCATGAATTATTTCGGCGTGCGCAAGGTCATCGTCTTCGCACTGGCGCTGATTGGCGCGGGCTTCGTCGGTTCGCTGTTCATGACGACGCTGTGGCAGCTGCTGCTGCTCTGGGGTATCGTCGTTGGTTTCGGCACGGGTCTGACGGCCATGGTGCTCGCCGCAACGGTCTCCAGCCGCTGGTTCACCAAGCATCGCGGCCTCGTCGTCGGCATGCTCTCGGCAAGCTCGGCCACCGGCCAGCTCGTCTTCCTGCCGCTGATGGCGGAGCTGACGGAGCGCTACGGCTGGCGCTCGACGGTGTTTTTCGTCTGCGCCATGATCATGGTCGCAGCCCTTGCCGTGCTGGCCTTCATGCGCGACCGTCCGGCCGACCTCAACCTGCCCTCCTTCGGTGAGACGCAGGTGACGCCGCCACCGGCAAGCACCTCGCTTGGCGTCGCGTTGATGACGCCGATCACCGTGCTTAAGGAAATCTCGAAGACCTCGACCTTCTGGATCCTCTTTGCCACCTTTTTCATCTGCGGCCTCAGCACCAACGGCCTGATCCAGACTCATTTCGTCACCCTTTGCGGCGATTTCGGCATCGTGCCGGTGGCCGCCGCCAGCGTGCTGGCCGTCATGGGCATCTTCGATTTCTTCGGCACCATCGGCTCCGGCTGGCTGTCCGATCGCTTCGATAATCGCTGGCTGCTCTTCTGGTATTACGGCCTGCGCGGCCTGTCGCTGCTCTACCTGCCCTTCAGCGATTTCAGTTTTTACGGCCTCTCCATCTTCGCCATCTTCTACGGCCTCGACTGGATCGCCACCGTGCCGCCGACCGTCAAGATCGCCGCCGATCGCTTCGGCCCCGAAAAGGTCGGCCTCGTCTTCGGCTGGGTCTTCGCCGGCCATCAGCTGGGAGCAGCCACCGCCGCCTATGGCGCCGGCCTCTCGCGTACGGAACTTTCGAGCTACCTGCCCGCCTTCTTCGTCGCCGGCGCCTTCTGCCTCTTGGCCTCGATCCTGGCGATCACGCTGAAGAAGTCCGGCCTGAGCAGCCCGGCACCGGCCGCCGCCCATTGATATCAGACAGGATCCGGCCTCGACGCGAGGCCGGATCTCTCTACGGATCAGTCCGATAACTTCGCTTGCCCGTCTTGCGCGTCCGGGCGCTCGCATGTTAGACAGCCGCCCGTTCATATCCGTTGCCCCATTGGCGGAATTGGTAGACGCGCTCGACTCAAAATCGAGTTTCGAAAGAAGTGCTGGTTCGACTCCGGCATGGGGCACCAGCCTTCGCTCTGTGAGCTTCGGCTCGGCAAGCCGAAGAGAGCAGCTAAGCGGAGGCTGTCGCGCCGTAGTTCCGTCAGGAACGAAGGCGGACGGGTTCTATAATGCTCCGGTTGGCTGCACCATCATCTCAAATGCCTTGCCTTGCCTCAAAGAATCGATGGCCCTACGGAAGGAATTTCGCATCTAAGCGAAGCTTACTTATTCTTCAGCAGCCACATCTTGCCGGCCATCGTGATGCCGTAGACGTCTTTTGATGCGTCGTCATCCAGGTGCCGCCTTTCGAGAAAACCCGGCTCCTTCAATTCGCCCAACGTCTTGGCAGTGACCGACTTTATTTTCTGAGGCCGCTCTTTCCACCGGTCAGTTTTTGCATAAGTAACTGTCGCATTCTCGTGCGTCCATTTATTGGCTGGCTGAGGATAAAGGTCTCCATCCCTGGCGAGTTTAAGTGCGGCGATCTGGGACGGCGTAAGCTCAATCATACTAAAAGATCCTGTGCGGGCGGTGTTTGCGCTGGGAACGCGCTTTTACCAAAGGCGTGCTCATAACACCGACAGACGACTTTCACCACCGCATTGAGATATTCTTGCCACAAAAGGCGAAAACCCGGCTCGTCGGAACCGGGCTTCGTCCTTATCGCATATTTTTTCGCTAATTGCAGCGACGGACCGTCTTGGTGACCTCGCCTTCGTCGGTCTGTCGGGTGACGCTCCTGGTTTCGCAGCCATTATCGCGATAGCGGCGGTGCTCACGTTCACGCACGGCACCGAACGTGACGCCACGTTCGCTGATGGTGATGCCGGGTCGTACCCGCTCGTGGCGATAGCCGTCGTCATAAGAACGCTCCCTGACATAGACGCTGTCGGCAAGAACAGGCGCTGCAAACGAGCAGGCGGCAAGGGCCGCCACAGTACAGTTCAAGATCATCTTCCGCATGTCGTTTCTCCTTGTCTGATGAAAGGGCAACGAGGCAAGACGCAAGTGGTTCCAACATCGGTGACGGCCCGACCGTGCCGCGGACGACGTCTGCGCCACACCAGCCAGGACTGAGAACGAAAGCCCGAACAGCAGCCCATCCCCAAATCAACTGTTTAATTTTGCTTGCACTTCGTCCAAAGTGGCCGCCGCTATCACAAGAGAGGGCGGACGTGCATCAGGAAGTAGGACTTATCGCGACGGTCGCCGTCAGTTTCGTTTTCGCAGCGATCCTGGGCTATGGGGCCGACCGGCTTCGGCTGCCGCCACTCGTCGGTTATTTGATGGCGGGCATCCTGATGGGGCCGTTCACACCGGGCTTCGTCGCCGATACCGCCCTTGCCGGCCAGCTCGCCGAGATGGGCGTTATCCTTTTGATGTTCGGCGTCGGCCTGCATTTTTCCGCCTCCGACCTGCTCGCCGTGCGCGGCATCGCTGTGCCTGGCGCGATCGGGCGGATCATCCTCGCCACCCTCTTGGGCATCGGCCTTTGCAAACTCTGGGGCTGGAGCCTCGGCGCCGGCATCGTCCTCGGCCTCAGCCTGTCGGTGGCGAGCACCGTCGTTCTCTTGAAGGCGCTGGAAGAGCGCAATCTCGTCAACGCGGCGAGCGGACGCGTCGCCGTTGGCTGGCTGATCGTCGAGGATCTGGTGATGGTGCTGGCGCTGGTGCTGCTGCCGGCGCTGGCAGAGCTTCTGGGTGGCAACGCCAGCAATACGACCAATCACGGCCTCGGTGACCTGCCACTGGCGCTGACGATCGGCCTGACACTGCTGAAGGTTGTTGCCTTCGCCGCCATGGCGATCTTCCTCGGCCCTCGCATCGTGCCCTGGCTGCTGACGATGATCGCCCGCACCGGCTCGCGGGAACTCTTTACGCTGACGGTGCTGGCGATCGCACTCGGCATCGCTTTCGGTTCGGCGGCGATCTTCGGCGTCTCCTTTGCGCTCGGCGCATTTTTCGCCGGCGTCGTCATGAGCGAATCCCAGCTCAGCCACAGGGCCGCCGCCGACTCGTTGCCGCTGCAGAATGCCTTCTCTGTGCTGTTCTTCGTCTCCGTCGGCATGCTCTTCGATCCCTCCATCCTGGTGCGCCAGCCGCTGGCCGTGATCGGCGCACTGGCGCTCGTCATCCTCGGCAAGGGCATCATCACCTTCCTCATCGTCATCCTGCTCAGATACCCTATCAGCATGGGACTGACATTGGCCGGCGGCCTCGCCCAGATCGGCGAGTTTTCCTTCATCCTCGCCGGCCTCGGCGTCTCACTCGGGCTCCTGCCGCATGAGGGCCAGGATCTGATCCTGGCCGCCGCGATCCTGTCGATCACACTCAACCCGATCGTGATCTTCGCAACCGACGGCCTGAAGAAATACATCCATTCGAAATGGCCCTCCCTTTGGGAAAGCTACGGTAGGAGCAGGCAGAAGGCGCTCGGCAAAGAACTGGAAAAGATCAGGGCGCTCGGCGAAGAGCGCGAGCGCCAGCATCAACTGAAGATGCAGCAGCTGATCGAGACTTTCCCGCTGTTCTCGGAGGTCGATGAGAACGCGCAGGAGGAGCTGCTGCTGCTCTTCAAGGCGAAATCCGCGCCGCCGGGCGAGCGCGTCATCCGCCGTGGTGACCGGGGCGATAGCATGTATTTCATCTCCTCGGGCGCGGTGGAAGTGCGGCTCGCCAGCGGCGCGATCCGCCTGGAGCCGGGAGCCTTCTTCGGGGAAATGGCGCTGCTGACCGGCGGACGGCGCACCGCCGACGTCATCGCCGTCGACTTCTGCCAGTTCGAGGTGCTCGAACGGCGCGACTTCAACATGTTCATGTCGCACCATCCGCATCTGCGCGCTGCCGTTAGCGAAATGGCCCAGAAGCGGACGGAAATGAACGTCCTGCGGCAGCAATGGGAAAAGTCGATGGACCTGTCCTGACGCAAACAGCGCCGCATGTCACGCGACCGTGATTGCCTCAGCCCGCCGGCCAATAGCCGTCGGAGCGGAAATCCTCCGGGATCGGATCGAGCCGCGACAACGTCTCGGCTGCGAAATCGATCTGCAGCGACAAGTGTTTGAGAGACGCCAGCATTGGCACACCGGTCGCGAATTCCCGGATGCGGGACAGATGATAACCGCTCTCGCTGATCCGTCGCGCAGCCTCCCGGCGCACGTCCTCTTTGCTTGGTCCGCGCCCCTCTTCGGACCAGTCATCCATTTGCACGGCCCGCCCACGGCCGCCTTCGATCACTTTGAACATTCTCATGCCACCTTGCACGTCGACCCTAAATCAGCTTGCCGCAGAATGGCCGATTCGCAATCCTGCGAAATCTTGGGAGAGGCGCTGACACCCGTCATCACGAAAATTTTTCGACGGCGGTGGCAGGAAGGACACGGGCGAGCATTTACAGCGCCGCGCACGGCCCCTAAAGCTCTTTTGCACTGCAACAGGAAGGAAACGGAATGCTCCGCAGACTTTACGACTGGACCATGTCTCTGGCCGCGCGCAAATCGGCCGAAATCTGGCTCGCCGTCATCGCCTTCGTCGAAAGCTCCATCTTTCTCGTCCCCGCCGATGTGCTCTTCCTGCCGATGGCGCTTGCCAGGCCGGAACGCTCCTATCGCTACGCGCTGGTCGCGACCGTCGCATCCGTACTCGGCGGCATCGCCGGCTGGGCGCTCGGCTTTTACGCCTATGAGACGGTCGCGCGGCCGGTTCTCGAATTCTATGGCAAGCTCGATGCCTTTGAGCAGATGAAGGCCTATGTCACCTACGAGTGGATCCTGCTGCTGCTTGTCACATCAGGTCTTGCGCATCTGCCGCCGATCAAGATCGTGACGATTCTGTCTGGCGTCATCCACGTCAATCTGGGCCTTTTCATTGTTTCGGCGATTATTGCACGCGGCGCGCGTTTCCTCTTCCTCGCTTGGCTGCTGCGCCGCTACGGCGAGCCGATCCGTGACTTCATCGAGAAGCGCCTCGGCCAAATCGTTGGCATCGGTGCCGCTACCGTGATCGTGCTATATGTCGGCTACCGCTCTTTCGCTCACTAGGCGAGGATGATTTTCGGCCGCGCAGGCCTAAAATCTCAATCTGCATCTCATGCTCTACTAAACTCGCGGAGCTCCGCCATGACTATTTCCTCGCCGCTCGCCCGCCCCGGCTTTGTCTATTCCATGTTGCTCGCCATCGGCATGGCTGCGGCGGTCGGCACCGCGCTCGGCTTCCAGTATATCGGCGGTTATATTCCCTGTGCCCTCTGCCTGTTGCAACGGCAGCCCTATTATTACGCCATCCCGATCGCGATCCTGGCCGCCATCTCCGAGCTCGTCGGACTTCCGAACTGGATCACCCGGGCGCTCATTCTCGCGGCCGGCATCCTGATGCTGGTGACGGCAGGCATGGGCGTCTATCACGCCGGCGTCGAATGGCACTTCTGGCCCGGCCCGGCCACCTGCTCAACGACGGCAAGCAGCATGACGACCAATGCCGGCGATCTGCTCGGTGAGCTCAACACCATCAAGGGCCCGTCCTGCACCGACGCGGCACTGCGCGTGCTCGGCCTGTCTTTTGCGGGCTGGAACGTGATTGCCGGAATCCTGCTCGCAGCCTTCGCCTTTGTCGGCGTTCGCAAGGCCGCCTCATAAAATTATGCAGCATTCGAAGTGCTGCAGCGTCCTTGCCGCCTCTGAAAAGATGCGCGGCGCTGCAGGCCGTTCGATCAGGGCTGCAGTTCGGTATCCCAATAGAGATAGTCGAGCCAGCTTTCATGCAGATAGTTCGGCGGGAACAGCCGGCCGTTATTGTGCAGATCCTGCACCGTCGGCTGATAGGGCTTCTGCGCCGGGAACATGCTTGCCTGCTTCGGAAGCTTGCTGCCCTTGCGCAGATTGCAAGGCGAGCAGGCTGCCACGACATTCTCCCACGTGGTCTCGCCGCCATGGGCGCGCGGGATGACGTGGTCGAAGGTCAGGTCGTCATGGGCGCCGCAATACTGGCATTCGAACCGGTCGCGCAGGAAGACGTTGAACCGGGTGAAAGCGGGATTGCGGGACGGCTGAACGTAAGTCTTCAGGCACACGACACTCGGAAGCCGCATCGAAAAGCTCGGCGAGGAAACCGAATGTTCATATTCTGCAATGATGTTCACACGGTCGAGAAATACCGCCTTGATCGCGTCCTGCCAGGACCACAACGACAAGGGGTAATAACTCAGCGGCCGGTAGTCAGCGTTCAGGACGAGCGCCGGCAGGGCCTGTGGGGAGACTGCAATCGTCAAGGGACTCTCCTGATCGATTCGGCATCTGCACCTGTATATTAGGCCGGTTGTTACAGGATTGTGAAGTCCAATAAATTCAGAGGATAAAGGCAATTTGAAGAGTGTTGCCGATCAGCCGATCGGCACCATGTCACGGCGCATCTTCGTGGCGTAGTAGGCCCAGAAAAGCCGTGCCGCTACCGAGCGCCACGGCGACCAGACTGCCGAAAGCTCAGCAAGCGTCTTCGCCTGCGGCCGTGCAGCGAGACCGAATGCCGCCCCGACGGCATTCTGCAGCGCGACATCGCCGGCCGGGAAAACATCGGCGTGGCCGCCGCAAAACATCAGATAGACCTCTGCCGTCCACGGCCCGACGCCCTTCAACGCGGTCAGTTCGCCAAGCGCCTCGCCCGGCGGCTTCAGGCAGAGCCCGGAGAGATCGAGACGGCCGGAGGCGACCGCTTCGGCAATCCGCGACAGCGTCTCGGCCTTGGCGCGCGACAGACCGAATTCGCGCCACGCATCGGCGTGAAGCAGCGTGTAGCCTTGGGCCGTCAGCGAACCGTCCTCCGGCAGCATGCGCCGCCAGATCGCCTCGGCGCTGGCGCGCGACACCATCTGCGAGACGATGATATGGGCAAGGCCGGCAAAGCCGGGTTCGCGCAACCTGAGCGGAATGGGCCCGGCCTCCGCAACGATCGTCGCAAGACGCGGATCGAGGCGAAGCAGCGCTTCGAGCCCCTGTTTGACGTCATCTTCGTTGCGGATGATCTGCACTTTGCCTCGCAGTGGTTCAAAAACCGAATCCATGGCAGAAGAAAGCATGACCACGAGTGAGCGTCAAAAACCTGTCTTTCGTTTTGCGCCGAGCCCCAACGGACCGTTGCATCTCGGACATGCCCTCTCGGCCCTCATGAACCGCGACATGGCGCAGGCCGAACAAGCGCGCTTGCTGCTGCGCATCGAGGATATCGACCAGACACGCTGCACGCCGGAGTTCGAGGCCGGCATTCTCAGGGATCTCGAATGGCTTGATATCGGCTGGGAAAGCCCGGTGCGGCGCCAGTCGGAACATTTTCCCGAATATCAGGCGGCACTGCACACGCTGATCGAGCGCGGGCTGGTCTATCCGGCCTTTCTGACGCGCGGCGAGGTGAAGGCCCGCGTCGTCGCCTACGAGGCGGCGGGTGAACTCTGGCCGCGCGATCCCGACGGCACCCCGCATTATCCCGCAAGTGATCGCGAGCGTCCGGCAGACGAATGGCGGGACATACTGACCTCGGGGAAGAAACATGCCTGGCGGCTCGATATGCGCAAAGCGCTCGACCTGATCGGCGAACTGCTGTTCTGGACGGAAACCGGCGACGGCAGGACAGGCGAGATTGCCGCAGAACCCGACGTCTGGGGCGACGTCATCCTGTCGCGCTCGGATGCGCCATCGAGCTATCATCTTTCCGTGGTCGTCGACGATGCGCTGCAGGGCGTCACCCATGTCGTGCGCGGGCTCGACCTCTTCCACGCCACATCGGTGCACCGGCTGTTGCAGGTGCTGCTCGGCCTGCCGCAGCCGGTCTATCACCATCATCGTCTCATTCTCGGCGCCGATGGCCGCAAGCTTTCGAAAAGCCAAGGCGACACCGGGCTTGGCGAATTGCGCGCCCAGGGCATGTCAGGGGCGGATATTCGCCGCCTTGTCGGGCTCTGATTGCCTTTCGACACGCTCTCTGCCGACGATCGACAGCGTGTGGGAGAACATCCGGAAGACGCGGAACTTGATCAGCGCTGCATTGATCTCCGCCCCGATGATGAAGATGACGCCGACCATGTAGAGGAAGATCAGCACGATCATGACAGAGGCGAGACCGGCATAGGTTGCCGTATAATTGGCGAAGGTCGCGAGATAATAGGCAAAGATCAGCGCGCCGGCGAGCCAGAGAAGCAGCGTCAGCAGCACGCCGGGAATGACGTCGAAGACCCGCCGCTTGCCGGCCGGCAGCCAGAGATGCATGACCAGCAGTCCGACAGTCAGAACCACCAGCGTGCCGTAGATGCGCCAGCTGAAGACGATGTCGAGCGTATCGGCAAACAGCGGAAACCACTTCCTCGAATAGTCGAGCGCCAGCGGCAGGGCGACCAGCAGGATGCTGATGGCCGTAAAGATGATGACCGCGATCAGCACGTAGCCCAGGCTGGCGAGACGCGTGAAATACCAAGGCCGTGTTTCCTGTACCCGGTAGGCGCGGTTGAGCGAAATACGCAGCGCCTCGACACCGTTCGAGGCGAAATATGCGGCCGCCAGCACCGAGATCGTCAGCAGCCCGCCGCGCGGAATGGTCAGCACCTGCAGCACCTGGTCGGCGAGCGGTTTGGCGATCGCTTCGGGCCATGTGTCGAAGATCAGGTGGATGGCGGTCGAGGAAAACTGATCGGCGCCGAGGAAGCTCGCAAGCGCCGTGCCGAAGATCAGGAAGGGGAAAACCGCAAGCAGGCTCGACAGCGCCACATGGCTTGCCATGGCAAAGCCGTCGTCCTCGACCATGTGACAGATCGCGTCATAGACCACGTCGTAGATCGTGCGCAGCACCTTCGGCATTCCGTCTCCGGCTTTCCAGATTGTATCCTCTGGCCGAATATGGGAAACGAGTCCCATTTTGTACAGGAATCATTCCATGGCGGGAGAGCGCACCATCGTCGTGACCGGATGTTCGTCCGGTATCGGCGCTCATTGCGCGCGGGCGCTGAAAGCCGATGGCTGGCGTGTCTTCGCAACGGTGCGCAAGCCGGACGATCTTTCGGGGCTGGAAGCAGACGGCATCGAAGCCTTCCTGATGGACTATGCCAGGACCGAGACGATTTCCGACCTGGTCGGCGCGGTTCTGGAACGCAGCGGCGGTCGCATCGACGCACTCTTCAATAACGGCGCCTATGGCCAGCCGGGCGCCGTCGAAGATCTGTCGACGGCAACGCTGCGCGCGCAGTTCGAGGCGAATTTCTTCGGCTGGCATGAACTGACGCGGCAGGTCATTCCGCCGATGCGCAAGCGCGGAGAGGGGAGGATCGTGCAATGCTCGTCGATCCTCGGCGTCGTCCCCTATCGCTATCGTGGCGCCTACACCGCGTCCAAGTTCGCGCTGGAAGGCCTCAGCGTTACGCTGCGCATGGAGCTGCAGGGCAGCGGCATCCATGTCAGTCTGATCGAGCCGGGACCGATCACTACGCGGTTCACCGCCAATGCGCTCGCAAAGATCAAGGAGCATATCGACCTCGAGAATTCGCCGCACGCGGTCGATTACATCAGACAATTGGCGAGACTCGACGGATCGGGGCCGGTCAACCGCCATAAACTCGGCCCGGAAGCGGTCTATTCCGTGTTGAAACACGCATTGAACTCGAAAAATCCGAGGCCACATTATCCTGTAACGACTCCGGCTAAGCAGGGCATGTTCCTGAAGCGGCTGCTTCCGGCAGACCTCTTCTACCGCCTGATGCGCTGGACGGACTGACTGAGAAAGTTGAACGCCATGTCCACGGTCACCTATATCCTCGCGATCATTGTCATGGGCCTCGTCGCCCTCGTCCTGATCCGCGGCCTCTTCAACATGATGAAGGGCGGCGATCCCAACCGTTCCAACAAGCTGATGCAGCTTCGTGTGCTGTTGCAGGCGATCGCCGTCATCCTGATCATGATAACGCTCTGGTGGACCGGCGGCGGCCGTCCGACGTGACCGGACTTCAAGGGGGAAACCGTGGTCAAGCTCAACAAGATCTACACGAAAACAGGCGATGACGGCACGACCGGGCTGGTGTCCGGCCCGCGCCGGCTCAAAGACGATCTGCGCGTCGAGGCCTACGGTACGATCGACGAGGCCAATTCCGCGATCGGCCTGGCGCGGCTGCACACATCAGGCTTGCCCGAACTCGACGCCATGCTGATGTCGATCCAGAACGATCTCTTCGATCTCGGCGCCGATCTCGCTACCCCCGACACTGGTGAGCCGCCGGCCTACGAGCCCCTGCGGATCATCGAGACGCAGGTCGACCGCGTCGAGCGTGATATCGACCAGTTGAACGCCGGCCTGGAGCCGCTGAAATCCTTCATCCTGCCAGGCGGCAGTCCGGCCGCCGCCCATCTGCATCTTGCCCGCACGATTGCGCGCCGAGCCGAGCGTTTGATGGTGGCGCTTGCCCGCACCGACGGCGAAATCGTCGGCGAGCCGGCGATGAAATATGTCAACCGGCTCTCCGATTTCCTCTTCGTCGCCGCGCGTCATGCAAATGACCAGGGCCATGCGGATGTACTTTGGGTTCCGGGAAAAAACAGATAGGCTTGCCGCGTTCACGATCGCCGGGGGGCCTTTATGTTCATACCACTTCACGATGCCAATACGCTGAAACATATCAAGGTTCAGTGGGTGACGCTCGCACTGATCGCGCTGAATATCGCGGTCTGGCTTTTGACCAGCCTGGAGAGCGAACAGGCAGCCCAGGCGACGACTGTCGGGCTCGGCTACATCCCGGCGATTGCCTTCGGCCATGCGATGCTAGCGCAGGGGCTCGAAATCGTGCCGGAACCGCTGACCTACCTCACCTACGCCTTCGTCCATACCGGGTTTTGGCATTTGGCCGGCAACATGATCTTCCTCTGGGTCTTTGGCGACAATGTCGAGGATGCGATGGGGCATCTGCGCTTCCTGATCTTCTATCTCGTTTGCGCGGCCGCCGGCGCGCTCTGCCACGGCCTGCTGACCATGACCTCGGAAGCGCCGCTGGTCGGCGCATCGGGGGCGGTCTCCGGCGTCGTTGCCGCCTATGTCATGCTTCATCCGCGCGTCAGGGTCTGGGTGCTGGTGTTTTTCCGTGTGCCGTTGCCCTTGCCGGCCTTCGTGCCGCTGCTTTTGTGGATCGGGCAGCAGTTCTTCATGCTGGCGATTGCACCTGACGGCGACGTTTCCTGGGGCGCGCATGTTGGCGGCATCCTTGCCGGCGCTTTACTGATCCTGCTGTTGCGCCGGCCTGGTGTGCCGCTCTTCGACCGGCAGATCGTCACGCCCCGCGCCGTGAGAAACGACGCAGGCGGCGGCCCGGCCATTGCGGCCGGCACGGACGGGCGGACGGCGCAGCGCTTTCCCTGGGGTCGACGCTAACGACGACATTGACGTGAACGTAAACGTCCATATATTGCCGAGGCAAATCGCCTCCCGGCGTCATCGAAGCGTTGAATTTGGAGGAAAAGCGCGTATCCATGTCGCCATTCGACAATCGGAGCGGCGTCCGAACGCGCATTTTCTAAAAAAGTCTCCGAAGCCAGTTTCTCCTGAAGGAAGGACCCCATGAAGATACTCGTGCCAGTCAAACGGGTTGTCGACTACAACGTGAAGATCCGGGTGAAGCCGGACGGCACGGGTGTCGAGCTTGCCAATGTGAAGATGTCGATGAACCCGTTCGACGAGATCTCGGTGGAGGAGGCGTTGCGGCTGAAGGAAGCCGGCAAGGCCGAGGAAGTGGTGGTGGTGTCGATCGGTCCGGCCAAGGCCGAAGAGACGCTGCGCACCGCACTTGCCATGGGCGCCGACCGGGCGATCCTGGTCGAGACCGACGATGCGGTCGAGCCGCTAACTGTCGCCAAGATCCTCAAGGCTGTGGCTGACGCCGAACAGCCGGGCCTCATCATCGTCGGCAAGCAGGCGATCGATGACGATTCAAACCAGACCGGCCAGATGCTGGCGGCCCTTCTGGGCTCGGCCCAAGCGACCTTCGCCTCGAAGATCGAGATCGGGGATGGCAAAGCTCAAGTCACCCGTGAAGTCGATGGCGGCCTGCAGACGATCGAGATCAAGCTGCCGGCTGTTGTGACCACCGATCTGCGTCT
>NZ_JABFCP010000002.1:0-469509 GCF_013087615.1 Rhizobium sp. WYCCWR 11152
TCTGTTGCCGTGGTCGCCGCTCGGCGGCGGCTGGCTGACCGGCAAGTACAAGCGCGACGAGATGCCGAAGGGCGCCACCCGCCTCGGCGAAAACCCCAATCGCGGCGGCGAATCCTATGCGCCGCGCAATGCGATGGAGAGAACCTGGGCGATCATCGCTGTCGTCGAGGAGATCGCCAAGGCGCATGGCGTCAGCATGGCGCAGGTGGCGCTCGCCTGGACGGCGGCGCAGCCGGCAATCACATCCGTCATCCTCGGCGCTCGCACGCCGGAACAGCTCGCCGACAACTTGGGCGCCATGAAGCTCAAACTCTCCGACGACGACATGGCCCGGCTCAACGAGGTGAGTGCGCCCCAGCCTTTCGACTACCCCTACGGCAAGGGCGGCATCAACCAGCGCCACCGCAAGATCGAGGGTGGGCGGTAGTTCGTGGACTGGGACGGTGGCCGAGCCGCCGTCCGGTTCGCCTCGTCACGGCGCTTGTCTCATCGGTCGTCCGCCAAGCGGGCATTTCGATGGAACTCCATCTCGCCGCCACCTTTGTCACGGTTCTTGTCATCGGCATCTGGGCAATTTCCGGCATGCGGAATGCGCCGGCGCGGATCGCGTTGCATGAAGGCAAGGCACCGCTGGTAGCGCTTCCCACCTGGGGCCTAATGCCGCTCTGCGTGATCGGCATCGCGGCCTTTCTCGTCGAAGGTGCCGGGATCGACTGGTCGGCGATCTATATGCGCGATGTGTTTTCGGTCGAGCCGTTCATTGGCGGATTGGGATTGACGCTCTTTACCTTCTGCATGGCGCTGGCGCGCCTGTTCGTCGATCCGCTGGTCGATCGGTTTGGCGCGCGGGCCGTCCGCCACGATGTTGCTTGTTCTTTCGGCGATCGGCATCTGCGCCGTGTCGGGGGCGCCGCATCCCTATGTCGCGCTGGCGGGCTTTGCCTTGATGGGCGCCGGCTGCAGCGCGGTCTATCCTCTCGCCGTTTCGGCGGCGGCCCAACGCACAGATCGCGCGGCGCTCCGGGCTGCCGGCGGAGGTAGCGCTGCGACTGCTCGGAGCGCCGTTTCATCGCCCTCAGAGTTTCTGTTGCTCTATCGCGCTGAAGCGCAACGCCCTTCCATCGGCTTCAGCCAAAGCGTCCATTTCCTTTTCGAGCACATCTCGATCGTCGACGCCGCGCAAGAGGCGACCAGCAAGCACATCGAAACGGCCGGCGGCGATGTCTGCGACAAGAAGTGCAGCTCGAGAAGGGTGGATATCGATGCCATCGTCGAAGAGCTGCTGGATGGCGGGCAGATAAGTTTTGCCTGCCTCCGAAAACAACTGCTTTTCCGTCATGTCGGTGCGTACGAGCCCCGGGTCGACGGCAAAGGCGCGTACGCCATGAGCGATCGTCGTATCATTGAGACACTCGGTCAGCCGCATGATCGCTGCTTTACTCGATGCGTATCCGGAACCGTGTGGGAAACTGTTGCCTGTCCCTCCGCCAACGAGGTTGATGATCCGGCCTCTGCCGCACGCCAACATTATCGAACAAGCCGTGCGGGAGGTGTGAAACGTCCCTTGCAAGTTGATTTCCACATCCCGCCACCAGGCAACAGGATCACACTCCCATATCGGTCCGAAAGCCTGGAAAGAACCGTGATTGTTGACTAAAGTATCAACCGGACCCAACTCAGATGCGATCCGGGCAAAAGCGTTTTCGACGGCGCTGTATTGGGTAACGTCGGTCGTCACAGCGATCGCCTGCCCGCCCTCATCTTCAATCAGCGAGGCTGTTTCCTCGATCTCAGTGGCGGTTCGCGCAAGCACCGCGACCTTGGCGCCTTCTCGCGCCTGCCGGAGCGCGATCTCCCGACCGATTCCTCTACCGCCACCGGTGACGACCGCTACGCTGTCCTTAAGCCGGGTCATTTTGTCCTCCTATCTTGTGCAGCGCCGCCGCCGCAACGCAACGGTTCGGCTCGTGAGCACTATCTGACAAAATCCTTGCTAGTTTCAAGATAGATGATAACGTTTCAATTAAATTGAGTGCGAAGGGCAAAGTCAACGTTTGGGAGGATGTGACATGACCAACAGCAGTGGATTCACGCATGAGATACGTCGCCGCACCCTGCTTGCGGGTGCGGGAAGTGCCGCATTGATGGCGTTGGCGACCAGCGCCAACGCGCAGGATACCGTGAGCGGCGAACTTGTGGTGCTGAATTGGCTCGGAGGTTCCGAGCTCGACATGATGCATCAGATCCAGAATGCATTTACGGTGAAATATCCGAAAGTGACGATCAGGGAAGTTGCCATTACCGGCCAAGGAGACATGCGCGGTGGTATCCGCACGGCACTCATGGGCGGCGAAGTGGTCGATGTTCTCTACAACACCTGGCCGGCCTTCCGGAAGGAACTGCTCGATGCCGGCATGCTGCGGCCGATCGACGACCAATGGAAGTCCTTCGGCTGGGACAGGCTCATCAGCCAATCCTGGAAGGATCTCGGCGCTATAGCCGGCAAGACCTATGGCCTGACCTACACCTTCGGCAACCGCTCCGGCATCTGGTACAAGAAGGAGCACCTTGCCAAGGCGGGCATCACCGAGCCGCCGAGGAGCTGGGACGAGTTCGTCGCCAGCTTTGCGAAGCTTACAAAAGCTGGGTTCGCGGCTCCGGTCGCTATTCCCGGCAAATACTGGGCGCATGCCGAATGGTTCGAAACGCTGCTACTGAGAACGGCAGGCGTCGAGACGGCTTCGAAGCTAGGCGCGCACGAAATTTCGTGGACCGATCCGGCCGTGAAGAATGCGCTTACAAAATATGCCGAAATGTTGACCGCGGGCTGCTGCGGCGCGCCGAACGGCATGCTCGCCAACGACTGGGACGGGGAAGCCGACCAAATCTTCCAGGCGAATTCCAAAAATTACCTGCTGATCGGCATGTGGATGAATAACCGCGCCAAGAACGATTACAAACTCACCGAAGGTAAGGATTACGGTCTCTTCCAGTTCCCAGCCCTCGGCATGGGTCATGACGACACGTCGAGCGTCGATACCAAGGAACTGCTCGTCACGGCAAACGGCCCCAATCCGAAGGCAGCAGACGCCTTCCTCGATTTCTGGACAAGCGCCGAGGCCGCCAACATTCTTGCCAAGAACGGCTATGCGTCACCAAGCAGCAATATCGACACGTCGCTGTATGGCGAGACGCAAAAGGTGGCGACATCAGCGGTCGCAAGCTCGAAGCTGCAATTCGTGCTCGGAGATCTCTTGCCCGGCGACCTCGTCGATGAATATCGCGTGCAGTTGCAGAAATTTCTGCAGGATCCCTCCCCTGCTAATATCGATACCGTCCTTGCGGCAATCGAAACCAAGGCCCAGGGATCCTACTGATGGCCGGCACCTCCGCTTCCCCCGCGCGGGAAGCGGCGGGCGTGATGCAGGTTTCCCCGCTAGCGGTCAGCATTTTAGGCCGTCGGGGTCTGCTCAGGGACACGCCCGCCGCATTTATCCTGATCGCACCCGTCATCGTGCTCTTTGCCGTCGCCGTCGTCTATCCGCTGGTGGAGACTATCCGCTTGAGCTTCTGGGACATACAGGGCCTGCGGAAGCCTTCCTTCATCGGCTTCGGCAATTATGTGCGGCTGTTTTCGGATGCCGCCTTTCGCAGCACGCTGCTAACGACCCTGATATTCACGATCGGGACGACGGTGATTTCCGTCTCGATTGGCTGGGCTCTGGCAATGACGTGCGCGTTCGCGCCACGACAGACACTGCCGTTCCGCGTGATGATCTTTGCCGCCTTCGGTATTTCGGAGGCAGTTTCGGGCTACATGTGGATCGGCATCTACAGGGCCGACGCCGGCGGCCTGCTCAATTCGCTGATTCAGCTTTTCGGGTTTTCCGGCTTCTCGCATGCTTGGCTCGGTGACGCCAATACGGCACTGTGGGCGCTCATCATAGCCGCATCGTGGAGTGGCGTGGGCTTGCCCCTGATGCTGATCTTCGCCGCCATCCAGGCAATCCCGAAATCCGTGCTCGAAGCAGCCTATATGGACGGCGCCAAGCCGCTCTCGACCATGCGCCATATCATGATGCCGCTGTCGATGCCCGGCGTGCGTGTCGCGGTTTTCATCAATCTTCTGGGTGCGCTGCGCGCCTTCGACATCATCTACATCCTGACGGGCGGCGGACCGGTGCGCTCAACTGAGACGGTCGGCTATTTCATGTACCGGGAATCCATGACCCAGTTCAAATTAGGCTATGGCGCCGCCGCGACCGTCATCCTGCTGCTGGCCGTGCTCATCGTCTCGATCCCCGCCATCATCCAGCGAACGACAGGTGCGAAATGATCGGCAAGGCCCCCCGCTGGATTGTCATCTTCGTCGGCATCATCGCCTGCATCTGGGTCATCCCAATCGTCGGTATCGTTGTTACCTCCCTGCGTCCTCCCGAGGGCGTCTCGCTTGGCTGGTGGCACTTCGAGCGCTTCGATCTGACCTTCGATGCGTGGCACCGCGTCTGGGACAAATATCCGCTGTCCCAATCCATGTGGGTGACGATGAAAACGGCGGGGATCGCGACGGCGCTGACGATGGTTTTGACGCCGGCAGCCGCCTACGCCTTTCATTTCCTCAATTTCCCGTTCCGCCGCATCTTGCTGATCATCATCATCAACGCATTCGTGTTGCCGCAGCAGGTTGTCATCATTCCGCTCTTCACGCTGTGGCGCGATCTCGGGCTGATCGACAACATTCTCTCCGTTCTCATTCCCTATGTCGGGATGTCCTTCGCTTGGTCGATCTTCCTCGTCAAAAGTTTCTTCGAGGATTTCCCGCGCGAACTAGTAGAAGCAGCCAAGATTGACGGTTGCGGACCAATTGCGACTTTCCGTCACGTGGTACTGCCGAACAGCCTGTCGCCGATCTTCGCCGTCGGCATCCTGCAGTTCCTCTGGACCTGGAACGCCTTGCTGCTGCCGATGCTTTTCCTGCGCAACGACGTACCCCTGCCCGTGCTGCTTGCCCGCATCTCCGGCAGCTACGAGATCAATTGGGACCTGCGCTCGGTGGCGGCGATCATCACGACAATCGTTCCCCTCCTCGTCTTTCTTGTCTTCCAACGTCAGTTCGCCGCCGGCTCTCAAACCCGCACCGGCGCAAAGGAATAGGACCATGCCGAACACCACAAACAAGCCGTTGCGCTACCGCCAGATCCATCTCGACTTCCATACGTCGGAACATATTCCCGGCATCGGCGCCGACTTCGATCCGGATATCTTCGTTTCAACGCTGAAGGCGGCTCATGTCGACTCGATCACGATCTTCGCCAAGTGCCATCACGGCTGGTCCTACTATCCGACCAAGGTCGGCAAGCCGCATCCGCAGCTGGCCCGTCCGGACCTCCTCGGCGACATGGTGAAGGCGCTGTCGGCGGCCGATATCGAAAGCCCGATTTATATATCGGTACAGTGGGACGAGCTGACGGCGCGCGAACATCCCGAATGGCGCGCCATGACCGCGTCGAACCAATACCATCACGATCGTCCCGACGACCCTTCGGCGGGCAAACAGCTCAGCCCGGCGTGGCATACGCTCTGCCTCAACCATGCCGGTCTACGGAAATACATTCTCGACCAGGCGCGCGAAGTCGCGCAAAGCTATCCCACGCAGGGTCTGTTCTTCGATATCATCCTCACGCCGGATTGTGTCTGCCCGGCTTGCATCGAGCGCATGCAGTGCGAGGGTCTCGATCCAGAAAATTCGGCGGACCGGCTGAAGAACGACGAGGCCGTCAACGGACAGTTCCGCCGCGAAACGAGCGAGGCGCTGTTCAAGGAGTTCCCCAATCTCCGCGTCTTCTACAATTGCGGACATATCCACAAGCAGGGCCCGAAGCGCTTTTCCACCTATTCTCATCTCGAGCTCGAAAGCCTGCCGACCGGCGGTTGGGGTTACGATCACTTTCCGTCCAGCGCGCGCTACGCGGCAACGCTCGGCATGGATTTCCTGGCTCATACAGGCAAGTTCCACACCTCGTGGGGCGAGTTCGGCGGTTTCAAGCACCCTGATGCGCTGGAATATGAATGTGCGCAAATGATCGCGCTCGGATCGAAGTGTCTGGTCGGCGACCAGTTGCATCCGAACGGCGCCATCAATCCTGATACCTATGCCTCGATCGCGCCGGCCTATCGACGCGTCGAAAAGCTGGAGCCGTTTCTGCATGGCGCCAAGCAGGTCTCCGAGATCGCCATATTGTCGGCCGAGCATATGAACCCTAAGGGCGCGCGCAATCATCCGAGCGACGATGGCGCGGCACAGATACTGCAGGAACTGAAGCGGCCCTTCGACGTGCTCGACAGTTCCGCTCGTTTCGAGGAATACCGACTGCTGATCCTGCCGGACGAAATCCCGGTCGATGCGGCCCTTGCGTCGCGGCTGAAAGCCTATCTCGCCAGTGGCGGCAAGATCATCGCCTCCTGGCATTCGGGCATCGGGGATGATGGTGCATTTGCTGTCGATTTCGGCATCGAGCGGCAGCCAACGCCAGTCGCGTTCAAACCGAGCTATGTGAAGGCGGGCAAGGACCTTGATCCGTCCATGCCGGAAACGGCTTTCGTTTTCTACGATGAAGCCGAAACCGTCCGCCCGGTCGACGCAACGGTGCTGGCCGCTATCTACCCCTCCTACTTCAACCGGTCTTACAAACATTTCTGCTCGCACCAGCATGCTCCGGACGATACAGCCGCTGATATGCTTGGCGCTGCCGTGACCGAGCATGGGGGCATTGCTTATATCGCCTACCCTATCTTTCGGCTTTACCGGGCCATTGGTCAGCCGCTCTATAAATATGTTGTTCGCGGGCTTCTCGATCGTCTCGTTCCCGATCCGGCGATGGTTACCGATCTTCCCTCATCCGGCCGGGCAACGCTGACCAGGCAGATTGGGCACAATCGCCACATCCTGCATCTTCTTTATGGACCGCCGCAGATCCGCGGCAAGGATGTTCGTGGCGATGACGGCTCGACACGGGTGATGGAAATGATCGAGGACATCCCGGCGATCGGCCCGGTTAACGCCAGCGTGCGGTTGCCGGCAAAGCCGAAGCGGGTTTTCGATGCCATGACCGGAGAGGATCTGGCCTGGGAAGCCGGCCCAGACGGCGCCATCAGCATCACGGTACCACGACTGCGCATCCATAGTGCCGTGGTCTTCGAAGGCGCGTAATGAGGATCGACGCCTTCCATGTGTCAGACTTCGCACCGCCGTTCTCAATGCTGGTGAGCGGCCGGGCGCCGGGCTATACGAGGGAGATGGACGCGAAAACGCGTCACAATCCGATGAATAACTGCGGGAGCCCGCTTGAAATGCATGAAACGGATCGGACGGCCGGAAGGAGGCGGGGAGCCACGATCATCGACGTTGCCAGGGTGGCGGACGTCGCTGTCGGCACCGTGTCGCGCTATCTCAACGGCGAGACGGTCCGTCGCTCAAACCGTGAGCAGATCGAGCGGGCGATCCAGGAGCTCGGCTACCGGCGAAATGCAGCGGCAGCGTCTATCCGTACCGATCTAACCCATATGATCGGCTTTCTGGTTCCGACCTTCGATGAGTTTCATGCCCGCATGCTGGAGCACCTAGCCAATTCGGTCCGCTCGACTGGACGCGCGCTCCTGACCTATTGCCATGGCGGCGATCCGCGCGTTGTTGCTGAAGCGCTGGACTTTTTCGCCGCGCAGCGCGTCGATGCGCTGATCATGGATGGTACGGCCGAAGTCTATGACCGGGTAGACGACCTGATTGAACATGACGTGCCGATCATCTTCTACAATAACGACGTGCGTGGGCTCGCGGCGGACCGGGTGATGGTCGAAAACCACCGCGCGAGCTACCGCCTAATCAGCCATTTGATCGATCTCGGCCATACGCGCATCGGCATGCTGACGGGTGACCCGCGCAATTCCTCTGGCATCGAACGCCTGGCCGGATACGAGCAGGCGCTGCGCGACCGGGGCATCGTGGTGGATGCTTCCCTGGCAGTGCGCGGCAACTGGCGCATGGATGGCGGCTACGAGGCGACCAAGCGACTGATGTCGCTGGAAAGCCCACCCACAGCTATCTTCTCCGCCAATTACGGCATGGCGGTCGGGGCGCTCAGTTGGCTGAAGGAGAACGGCCGTCACGTGCCCGACGATATCTCGCTGGCGAGCTTCGACGATGTAGCGATCTTCCGGCTCTACGAAGCTGGAATTACCGCGGTCGCGCAGCCGGTCGCCGGCATTGCGGAAAAGATCACGGACATTCTTGTGGAACGCTTGACGGAATCCTCGAGCGGCGCGACGCGCAGCATCGTTCTCGAATGCGACATCATCCTGCGAGGCTCGACGCGACGGATCACCTGACGCGCTCTGCTCGCCAAGCGGTCAAAGGGAGGAAATATTGGCCAGCGTAGAATTGCAGAATATCGACAAAACCTATGGGAGCTTCGAGGCGATCGGCAATCTCAATCTGAGCGTTGACGATGGCTCGTTCACGGTGTTCGTCGGCCCTTCCGGCTGTGGAAAATCGACGCTGCTACGGATGATCGCCGGCCTCGAAAAGATCACGGCAGGCGACCTCAGGATCGACGGGCGGCGCATGAACGAAGCCGATCCGATCGAGCGCGGCGTGGCCATGGTTTTCCAGAACTACGCGCTCTATCCGCATATGACCGTCGAGCAGAATATCGGCTTCTCGCTGCGCATGGCGGGCCTTGGAAAGGCCGAGATCCAGCGCAGTGTTGCCGTTGCGGCGGCAACACTGCAGATAGAACCGCTGATGAAGCGCAAGCCGGCGCAACTCTCCGGTGGTCAGCGTCAGCGTGTCGCCATCGGCCGGGCGATCGTGCGCAATCCCGCCGTCTTCCTGTTCGACGAGCCGCTGTCGAACCTCGACGCTGAACTCAGGGTGTCCATGCGTGTCGAGATCGCGAAGCTGCACCGGCGCATCGGCGCAACGATGATCTATGTCACACATGACCAGACGGAAGCGATGACGCTGGCCGACAAGATCGTCGTCATGCGGGCAGGCAAGATCGAGCAGACAGGGACACCGGATACGCTCTATGCCGACCCCGACAACCTCTTCGTCGCCGGTTTCATCGGCTCCCCGCGCATGAATTTCCTGGATGGCACGCTGGACCCCAATGGGGTGGTCAGGCTCGATTGCGGCGCTGTCTTCAAGACGGGTCTCTTGCAGGGCGAACGCGAAATCCCTATCAAGGCCGGCATTCGGCCCGAGCACTTCACCGGACGCGACGATGCTGGCGGCGCAATCGACCTCAAGGTCGACGTGGTGGAAAATCTCGGCGGCACCCGTTTCATCTATGGCACGCTGAGTTCCGGGCAGGCCGTCATCATCGAGGACCGCTCCGAGACCATCCGCCGCCCCGGGGAAACCGTCACCGCCGGTTTCCCCGCACGAAGGGCCCTGCTCTTCGGTGGGGACGGTGAGCGCATCCGCGGGGCGCGCCCGGCAAACACCCTTCCGGTGGGGTAGCCATGACGTCTGATCTTCTGTGGTACGATGCGCCCGCACAGCTGTGGACGGACGCGCTGCCGCTCGGCAACGGCCGGCTCGGCGCCATGGTCTTCGGCGATCCCCTGCGCGAACACCTACAGATCAACGAATCCACCTTCTGGGCCGGCGGTCCCTATCAGCCCGTCAATCCAGACGCTTTTGGTCATCTGGGAACCGTGCGGCAGCTGATTTTCGACGGCCACTATGCGGACGCTGAGGCGCTGGCCGAGAAACGTCTGATGGCACGGTCGATCAAGCAGATGTCCTACCAGCCGATCGGCGATCTCCGCCTCGAATTCAAGCGCGCCGAAAGCGTCTCCGGGTATCGGCGCGCGCTCGATCTCGATACCGCCATCGCTACCTCGTCTTACACCGCCGACGGCATCGCCTACCTGCGCGAAGCCTTCGTGTCGCCGGTCGACGGTGTGCTCGTCCTACGCCTCTCGGCTGACCGGAAACGCGCGATCAGCTGCCGGATCTCCATCGACAGTCCGCAGCAGGGGGAGATGCGCATCGGCCAGGGATCTCAGTTGAGCTTTTCGGGGAAGGGCAAAGCGGAATCCGGCATTGCCGCCGCTCTCCGGTTCGCCTTTGGCGTCCGGCTTATCAACAGCGGTGGAACCGTAAACGCTTCGGGGGGAGCCTTGTCGGTAGAAGGCGCTGACGAGGTTCTGGTCTTTCTCGATGCGGCGACGAGCTTCCGGCGCTACGACGACGTGTTGGGACATCCCGAGCGCGATATCGTCGATAGGCTCGAAAGAGCCGCTTCGCGCGACTTCGTATCGTTACGCGACGACCATATCGAGGAGCATCGGCGACTGTTTAGCGCATTCGCCATTGATCTCGGATCGACGCCTGCAGCGTCGCTTCCAACCGACCAACGTATCGCTGGATTCGCTGGCGGCGATGATCCGGCGCTGGCGGCGCTTTATGTGCAATTCGGCCGCTATCTGATGATTGCCTCGTCGCGTCCCGGGACGCAACCGGCCAATCTGCAGGGCATTTGGAATGCGCAAACAGATCCGCCCTGGGGCAGCAAATACACAGCCAACATCAATCTCCAGATGAACTATTGGCTGCCGGCACCGGCCAATTTGCGCGAGTGCCTCGAGCCGCTCGTCGAAATGGCCGAAGAGCTTGCCGAGACCGGGAAGGTGATGGCACACGTACACTATCGCGCCCGCGGCTGGGTCATGCATCACAATACCGATCTCTGGCGCGCAACGGGACCGATCGACGGCGCCAAATGGGGACTCTGGCCAACGGGCGGTATCTGGTTGATGGCGCAGCTGCTGGACGCATGCGACTACCTTGATGACGCCGAAGCGATGCGACGTCGACTATTTCCGATCGCCCGGGAGGCGGCGCACTTCCTCTTCGACGTGCTCGTCCCGTTTCCCGGCACGGATTATCTGGTGACGAACCCATCGCTTTCACCCGAAAACGCCCACCCGTACGGAGCTTCGATTTGCGCCGGTCCGGCAATGGATAGCCAACTCATCCGCGATTTTTTGGGTCTCCTGCGCCCTCTCGCAGTCTCAATCGGTGGAGAGCCCGATCTTGTCGCCGACATCGATCGTGTGCTGCCGCGCCTTGCACCCGACAGGATCGGCGCGAATGGCCAGTTGCAGGAATGGCTCGAAGACTGGGACATGCAGGCGCCGGAGATGCATCACCGCCATGTCTCGCATCTCTACGGCCTCTATCCGAGCTGGCAGATCGACATGGACAGAACGCCCGAACTCGCGGCCGCCGCCCGCCGTTCACTGGAGATCCGCGGGGACGACGCAACGGGGTGGGGCATCGGCTGGCGCATCAACCTTTGGGCGCGGCTGCGCGATGGCAACCATGCCCACAACGTACTGAAACTGCTTCTCACACCGGAACGAAGCTACAAAAACCTGTTCGACGCTCATCCGCCCTTTCAGATCGACGGAAATTTCGGCGGTGCGGCAGGCATCCTGGAAATGCTCGTGCAGTCGCGCCCGGGGGAAATCCACTTACTCCCTGCGTTGCCGACGGCATGGCCGGGCGGCAGGATCCGTGGCTTGCGCCTTCGCGGCGGCATGCTGCTCGACCTTGACTGGGAGGGCGGCGAACCGCTGACGATTAGGCTCACGGCCTCGCGCAATGTCAGTTCGATCCTTCGCTTCGGCCAAACGCGACGCAGTGTCGATCTCGCCGCTGGCGAAAGTTTTTTCGAGGGCGGAAGCGAGTTCCGCTAAATCCGCGCGGACGACGGGCTGGGCTGAGCTCGTACGGCAAACGGGTTGTCGGATCTGTCGGAGACGGGTTTGGCGGCTACACGCCGGACGTCGCCGAGATTGTCGAACTCGAAAAGATGGTGCTGGCACTCGAGCGCAAGGACCCGAAGGCTGCAGGCGACGCTGTATTTGATCGCGTCACGCAGCTTTTGGAAAAGACGGCCGAGACCCATCGCTTGGCGTCAGAACACTCTTGCTTGAAAAGTGATGCAAATCAGCGCCTGCGCGGCGCATCGTTCGCGACAACAGGCCATCGGAGGAGCGGCCTCTCGCCCGGCGAGCATGCGGCCAATCAAATATGTTAGCCGCGCCTGTCCATTGGAGATTCAATGGCTCCGCCCATGACTGAGAGTTAAAGCCATAGCAAACATCGCTGGCCAACCGATGGCTTCTTCTCGCAGTCAAGGCAGTCGAAATTTCAGTCAAAGGCCCTGCTTGCCAACAGAAATCGCGTTTCTATTCGATCCTGAGTTTCAGCATCGAACAGGTTGATGCTCTGCGCATCGACGCTGAAGCGAACCTGATCACTTCTGCGACCCTGGAAGCGCGCTTCAGCTCTGGCCACGATCGCGTGGCCGCCAACCACAGCGGTGACCATCGTGTCCGGACCCGTTGGTTCCACGACGTCTATCACTCCGTGGATCGCGGCATCATCCCTCTCGACGACCTTAAGCTCTTCCGGTCTTACCCCAAGGACACAATCCCGGCGCCTGGCTGCGCTATCTGGTATACTGACAGGCACGATCACGCCACCGCTCTCAAACCGGGAGCCGCCGTCGTCCGAGATCAATTTGCCCCTGATGAAGTTCATCGCAGGAGATCCGATAAAGCCGGCGACGAACATGTTCGCAGGTCGTTCGTAGATGGTCCTGGGATCGGCAAGCTGCTGGACATAGCCGCCTTTCATCACGGCGACTTTGGTCGCGAGCGTCATCGCCTCGATCTGATCGTGGGTCACGTAGACGATGGTCGTGCCGAGGCGTTCGTGCAGCCTTTTTATCTCGGTCCTCATCTCGACGCGCAGCTTCGCGTCAAGGTTCGAGAGCGGCTCGTCGAAGAGAAACAGATCCGGGCTGCGGACAATTGCCCGCCCCATGGCAACGCGTTGCCTCTGACCGCCGGAGAGGTTGGCTGGAAGCCGATCGAGAAGGTGGCCGATCTGCAGCAGTTCGGCCGCCTTTTGCACCTCCGCCCTGCGCTGCTGCTCCGGAACGCCACGCATCTCGAGGCCAAAGCCGATGTTCCGCTCAACCGACATGGTCGGATAGAGCGCGTAGGACTGGAACACCATGGCGATGTTTCGATCCTTCGGCGCGAGGGCCGTCACGGATCGATCCCCGATCGCAATATCACCAGACGACGGCTCATCCAATCCCGCAATGATATTGAGCAAGGTCGACTTGCCGCATCCTGACGGTCCAAGGAGAACGAGGAAGCCACCATCCTCGAGGTCGACGTCTACTCCGTGCAGCACCTTGAATGCGCCATAAGACTTTTGAATATCCCTGATGGACAAGCTCGACATGATCGTCTCCTAACCCTTGACCGCGCCTGCGGTGAGGCCCTGAACCATCGCGCGCTGGACGAACGCAAACAGAACGACGACTGGCAGAATGCTGAGCATGCCGCCCGCAGCAAGAACGCCCCATGGCAATTGAAACTCTCCGACCATCAGTTGCAGACCGACCGGCCAGGTCCTCGACCCTTGTCCGGTCGTCAGCATCAGCGCGAATATGAACTCGTTCCAGGCGGCGATCGCGATAAACACCGAGCTGGCGACAAGACCGTTGCGCGCGAGCGGCAAGACGATGCGCACCATGGCGCCCAATCTGGTTGACCCATCGATACGGGCGGCGCTTTCCAGCTCCTTCGGGGCCGCGTCGAAGAAGCCTTTAAGCATCCAGACGAACAGCGGCAGCAGAAAGCTGGTATAGGCAAGCGCCAAGCCGAAGCGGCTGTCGACGAGGCCAACGGTCCGCATCATCACAAAGAGCGGAATGATCACCATGACAGCCGGGAACATCCGCACCAGGAGGTAGCTGAGCATTAGTCTGTCACGGCCCCTGAACGATAGCCTCGAGAATGCGTAGGCTGCAAGCGTTCCAGTCAGGACGCAGATCGCCACCGTGATCGTCGTCACCACCAGGCTGTTGGTGATCAGCACCGGAAAATTCGACTGCGTCCAGATTGCGCGGTAGTTCTGCAAGGTGATCGTGCGGGGAATGTACTGCATCTGGGAGGTCACGATGTCGGCTTCGTTCTTCAGGGACGTCAAAAACATCCAGACGATGGGTCCAAGGCAGAAAGTCGTCATCGTCAAGAGCACGGCATAGGTCAGGATGTCGGCCATGAGGCGGCGACCGCGACGGGTTTTGAAAATTGTCATTCCTTCGAGACCCGCGTGAACCTGATGTAGAGGGTTGCGAACACCATGAGGATGACAAACATGACGACCGACAGTGCCCCGGCATATCCGAAGTTGAATTCGCGATAAGCGGTTTGGAAGGCGTAGAGCGACAGCACCTGCGTGGCGTTTCCTGGCCCCCCACCTGTCAGGACAAGCAGCAAATCGGGTGAGTTCACCAGGCTGATCACGCGCAGGATAACGGCCGCGGTGATCACCGCTCTCAGCATCGGCACGGTGATCAGTTGGAACTGCCGAACCGGCCCTGCGCCGTCGACCGCGGCGGCTTTGTAAAGATCCTCGGGGATGCCTTTGAGACCGGCCAGAAACAGCAGCGCGAAGAATGGAAACCCATGCCATGCCTCGACAAGGATAGTCGCAGCCAAGGCTGTGGCCGGATCGGCGAACCATGCCTTGTAGGTGCCCAACACGCCGCTCCGCACCAGCAGATCGTTGATGACACCCAGACGAGGGTCGAGCAAAAGCGCCCACATATGCCCTGCGACAACGTTCGGCAAAAAGTAGGGAAGCAGGATCAACACACCAAATAGCTTCGTGCCTGGAACATTGCGGTTCAGCGCGATCGCGGCGATGAAGCCAAGCGTCACCTCGATTGCGATGGCTGCGGCCACCCAGATCGCGGTGTTCTTCAACGATATCCAAAACACGCGATCCGACATCATCGCGACGTAGTGCTTTGCCCCGACCCAGCCGTTGAGACCTGGTCGGGTGAGACGCATTTCACGTACGCTGATGACGAAGCCATAAAGGGTCGGGTAGGCGACCACCAGCAAAAGCAGGATCAGGCTCGGAAACAGCAGGAAGTAGACCCAGTAGCGTGTTTCAGACAGGTCGCCGAGAAGGGTGAGTGGATCACGGTGCAAGGCTGGCTTCATTTTTTCACGGCGGCTTGCCGTCCTCTAGGACGCGACGACTTCTCGTCGTGTCGGCTTCCCTACCGGAGCGCGGTTTCCAGACCCTCGATCATACGCTCGACTGCCTGCTCAGGGGTGAGTTGACCTGTCAGAACGGATTGGAACGTTGGATTGACGACATTTTCGGACCAGCCCGCAGCGCCGACGAAGCTGTTCGGCAGACGACCGAAGTCGAGCGTCTGCGAAGCGGCCTGGTAGATTGGATTGGTCTTGATGCGATCATCCTCAAGCGCTGCCGTTGATGCCGGGAAATAACCCGTCGCTTCCAACAAGGCTATCGCCGCGTCCTTTTCTCCCCAGAAGCTGATCCAGTCCCAGGCAGCGTCGATATTGTCGTCCTTCATGATGCCGTTGCCGGCATAGGCAACACGCGCGATATGTGCCTTCGGTCCCGCGGGCATGGGAGCCGTGGCGAACTGCTCTCCCGGTTTCAAGGCGGCCGAGATTTCGATCAGCGATCCGGTATGGTGCCAGACCATGGCTGTCTGGCCAGTTCGGAAACCCTCCATGATCTGCCGATAGCTGTCGTTCGGCGCACTTGGAGGAACGACTTTCTCTTTCAAGAACAGACTTGAGTAGAAGGTGATCGCCTCCACCGCGGCAGCCTTGTCGATGGCCGCCTGACCGTCCTTTACAATTGGCGAGCCAAAGGCCTCCATGACGTCGATGACGTATTTGAACGCCCCCGCGCCCCCGCGCATTCCAAAAGCGTAGCGCCCCTTTGCCGGATCGGTAAGCTTCCGGCAAGCGGCGACAAACTCATCAAAAGTCCTTGGTGGACCTGAAAGGCCTGCTTCTTCGAAGTAGTCTTTCCGGTAGTACATCCAGTCGACGAAAGCATAGGCCGGAACCGCGTAAATCGCGCCGTCCTGAGACATGCCAGCCCACCGGTTCTCCGGCAGATTGGCTTTTCCCTTCCATCCTTTCACCCGCTCGGTGATATCGGTCAGTGCGCCCATCGCCGTCAGATCGGCAAAGCGTTCCGCAATGACCATTCCGGTGTCGGGCCGCCCGCCGGCCACGACCGCCGACGAAACCTTGGCCATATATTCCGAATTCGGAATGCTCTCTTGTGTGACCGTGATGCCTGGATGGGATTTCCCAAACAGCTCGATGATTTTCACCAGGCCGGCCATTTCCGACTGGCTGGCGAAGTGATGCCAATAATTGATCGCTGTGGCAGCACTTGCGGAGCGGACACCGCTGGCAAGCGCTAGCGCTGCTGTCGCAACAAGGAATTCGCGTTTGGTGATCTGCATCTCTTCATCCTCCCAGATATCAGAATGGCAACCTGATCGATCAGATGGAGATAGCAGCCTTTTGAATGTACGGCAACACCAGAGTTGCCCCAGGACAGACTGGGATCAAGCCAAGCCGAGATTGCGATTTATCGCCGCCTGGAAATGGGCTTGAAGCGCCTTCTCGGCCGCGTCGGGGTTTCTCGAAGAGCATGCTTCAAGGATTTCCAGATGCTCCTTCAGCGTTCGAATAAGCATAGGGGGCGTCACCTTGCGCTCCAATCGCAACAAACGCAGATAGTTGTGCATCCGCCGGTATGCGGTGTCGATGAGTGGATTGCGCAAGGCGGCGATGATTTGACCGTGAAGATCGAGCTCGAGAAGGTCCATTTCCGCAATATGGTCAGGCGTTAGACCATCCTTCTCGAGCTTTCGCAAAAGCCTGGAATGCCGGACTTCCATGCTGTTCATCAAGTCCTCGCCGGCTTCCTCGGCGAACACGCGAATGGCCGAGCGTTCAATGATCGCGCGGAATTGGTACGTCGAGCGCGTTAGCTCAAGGCCGGGCCTCACGAACTGGATGCCGGAGCGAGGATGGATTGTCAGAATGCCTTCGGCTTCCAGCATGCGCAACGCATCGCGAAGCGGCGCAACTGGCACGCTGACAATCTCGGACAGTTCGCTTTGGGAGATAAATGCGCCAACAGGAACCCTTCGTTCAAACAGGCTTTCGAGGATGCGATCATAGGCGAGATCGCTGAGCCGGGGGACAGCGACCTCCGGTACAGTTGCCTTCGCTTTGCGCACTTGCGATTTTTTCATCCGTCCGATAATACCTCTGATAGATCAATTATCAATGTAAAGCGATCAGAGAGCACGCTCCATGCCCCTATCCGGATTTCGTATAACCCGATTTCAATTCGCCCGCGACAGGGTAATCGGCGACAGTCAGGTCCGTGCAGATGACGTCAACGTGGCCGCTCTCGAACTTATCGGCGAAACGGGAAACGTTGGGCTCGGCTTTATTCAAACGCTCTTTCACCCCCTGCCGGATCAAGCAGAGATCGAAGCCGTGTTCAAGCATGAAGCATGGCCCGCGATCGCGGGGCAAGAAGCGATCGGGCTGGTCCATCGCGTCAACCGCCCGCGAGGCGGCAATCAGCGTGCTTTCTCGCTGCCGTTTTATGAAGCTCTTCAGGTCGCATTGTGGGACCTGGCGGCCAAGGAAGTGGGATTGCCTTTGCATAAGCTGCTCGGAAGCCGCCGTGACCGGGTCCGCGCCTATGCCAGCGGTCTAGACTTTCATCTGAGCGACGAGGCATTCCGCGCACTGTTCTCGCACGCCGCCGCGCTCGGCTACCAGGCATTCAAGATCAAGGTCGGTCATCCCGACTTCCAGCGGGACATGCGCCGGCTCGACCTGCTCAAAGAGGTCGTCCCCGCCGGGTCGCAGATTATGATCGACCCAAATGAAGCCTGGAATTCCAAGGAGGCGCTCGTCAAATTGACGGTGATCCGCGATGCGGGCCATGATCTGCTGTGGGTAGAGGATCCGATTCTTCGCCATGACTTCGAGGGCTTGCGTACGCTCCGTCACGCCGTGAACTGGACGCAGATCAACAGCGGCGAGTATCTCGATGCCACTGGAAAGCGTCTCCTCATGGAGAACTTCGGAACCGATCTGCTCAATGTTCATGGCCAGGTCACGGACGTCATGCGCATCGGATGGCTGGCTGCCGAGCTTGGCATTCCTGTGAGCTTGGGAAATACGTTCCTGGAAGTAGGCGTCCACATGGCCGTCGCACTCCCGGAAGTCGAGTGGCTCGAATACTCGTTCCAGAATTTTGATCACCTTGTGGAGCAGCCGATCTTAATCCGCGATGGATTCGCCTATGCTCCCGATCGTCCAGGCCATGGTCTCGTTCTTAGCGAAGCTTCACGTGAGCAGTGGTCGCGCCCGAAGCGACTGGATCGTTCGGAACTTGGTGAACCACCTGAAAATTCACGCCTTCCTCGTTTGAATGGAATGTGATGCGCAAGCCCCTTGGGCCGTTCGATGCGGTAATGTCTCCTGGCAAAGCCTTCTGGCGTCGGTTTTCCTCACCGTTGTCGTGCCTGGTGACAGCGTCCTGATCCCGGACACAGCCTGTCCACCGGTCGCCGGTTTCTGCGAAAATTATCGGAGACCACGACGAATCTCGTTCCGAGTCTTTGACCCCATGATTGGCGGGCATAGCATAAACAACGGCGTTCGCTCTGAGACTTGATCGACCGGAAATCCGATGGTATCAGGACCATCAAGGGTCCGCAGTTCACCCAGGCATCGCCGTTCTCCGGAACATGCTAAACCTGCTCGATATCGAGATATGGACACCCATCCCGTGCCATGTCGGAAGGGCGATCACCGATGATTCGTTAGGAACGGCGCGGCAGAAGGATAGGTCATGTCCAGAACCCTCATTCCGCTCCAGGTGAGCGACACCTCCACATTCGCGAAATCGCTCCGCGCGCAACTCGTCGCGCATCAGGGATTACCTTCCCACCTCGAAATGCTCAACATGGTCGCGAAAGCGGCAGGACATAGAAACGTGCAAGCCCTGCGCGCCATTGCAGAGCCAACCTCCGCTATCGTAGGGGTCGACGAGGAAGACCTCTCCTTACGCCCCGAGGCCGTCGACGAGAAGCTCGTCGACCGGGTTGTCCGTTGCTTCAACGACAGCCGACGCCTGCTGCGCTGGCCCTCCCGACGATCCGATCAGATACTGGTCCTTTGGATCCTCTGGTCACAGATGCCTGCATCTGTCGAACTGTCCGAACGCGATGTCAGCGGGCTGCTTCAGGAAAAGCACCTGTTCGGGGATTACGCACTTCTCAGACGTGAACTCTACGAACTCGGCCTCGTGACACGGACCCGCGATGGCAGCGTTTATCGCCGCGTCGAACAGCCGGTCCCGGTGAACGTAGCCTCGGCGCTCCGTCGTCTCGCTTCACGCTAAAAAATCAAGAACCAACCCGACCTTAAAGGGACCGGCCGGGCGATCCCAGCCGTCATCAGACATGCAAGCAGTACAAACAGGTAAATTCCTCGACCGCATTCCGTTCGCTAAGGTCGGCCACGGGCAAGACCCCATCCTCATTATCAACTGTGGGCAAGGCTTCGTGATGCGGCCCGAAACCGCGCGCGTCGCAAACGATGCCGATCGAATGGCTGGGATCATGCCTGATGGACGGGACTTCATCCTGTTGGGCTACAACCCGTTTCCTGACGAACTGTCCATTCATTCCATCGCAGACGATGTCGCGGCCGTTGAAGGTGCGTAAAGCTCGACGACGGCGTTGCGCACCGTCGGATCCTGGAAAGCGCGGTTCGTGCTGGCACGCCGACCTTCGATGTGGTCGGCAATGCCGACACGATGCCGAGGTCCTGCGCCCGGCGGCTGGCATCCGGCGCCGCGTTGCCTTCGATGAACATCTCGGTGCCGCGGCCAGGAACCTTGACGGTCTTGATGGGAGTCGAACCGACGATACCTAAAACCACATGATGTTTATGGGAGCCAGGGGTTAATCACTTTCAACCCAACGGCCTCAAAAGGGCTTGTGTCGCGAGTTGCGACGGCAAGGCCGTTCGCTAAGGCGGTGGCTGCAATATATCCATCCGCCTTGCCGATCGCCTTCCCGGATACTCGAGCGCGCGCCATCAATTCCGCGTAGAATTGGCTGGCGGCAAGACCGAAAGGCAGGATGCGTTCGGCAAAATGCGGAAGCACTTCGTCCTCCAGGCGATCGCGAAGGATAGTTTGCCGTCTGCCTGAGGGCATAGCAGCGATCCCAAAACGAAGTTCAGCAATTGTTATTGCGGAAACGAAGAGAGTTTCGATGGCTTGGGCGTCCAACCAGGCGACCACTGCTCCATCAGGAACCGGTTTCCACGGCTCCGATATCACGTTGGTGTCCAACAGGATCATTCGAAAGTCATGGGCTCAGCAGGCGCCTTATCGCGATTTTGCTGCAAGGCTTCAACGTCGCTATCGGAGAGCTCAGCGTCACGACCGATGGCCGCAAGTAAAGATCCGAGCTTCACACGTTCAGACGGGCGAACGGCGGCCTCGATAATGTCACGGATTTCGGCCTCTGTGCTTCGGCCATGGTGAGCCGCTCGCACCCGTAGGGCGCGATGTGTTTCATCAGAAAGATTGCGAATGGTGACCGCCGGCATTGATGTCAATCTAGGAAAAACGATGTCGTTGATATCAACATATGCGCAATGATGTCAATTGTCAAGGAAATTGATGCGCGGACGAAATCACATCGAGCGCAGCTGTGAAACGTTACGCCGGCCTCGACGTCTGTGTCAAAGAAACCAGCGTTTGTATTCTCGATGAAACGGACGATCCGTCCGAGAAGAAATAGTGACTCACCCGGAAGATTTGGTCGCCATACCCGAGCCGATCGGCGGCGCACCTCGGAAATAACCCATTTCAGTTGAGCGCCAGGATTGCCGCGTTCAATGCAGAAGCATAGCACAGCCAGACAATATACGGTGCGAAGCACCAGAACGCCCACGCGTCACGAGCCTTGGCCATAAAAAACATAGCAACCACCGACAAGCTCAGGATGGTTATCAGCCCCAGAGAGATAGAATGGGCACCAAAGAAGATCGGGGTCCACGCCCAATTCAGGACCATCTGCAATCCCCAAAGACGGAACGCTGACGAGCTGAAACCTTCGCTCAACGCTACACGCCAGCCCGCTATCGCGATCAGCACATATACGACTGTCCACACTGGACCGAACACCCAGTTTGGAGGGGTGAAGAACGGCTTTACAAGCGACTCGTACCACGGGCCCGGCCTGATGGTTAGTCCGATCGCGAATCCGACACCCACGACGCCGATGACAAAAATCGCCAGAAGAGGCGGCCGAACCCTTATACTGCTCATTCGCCTGAGCCTCCATGCTTTATGTCTTCACGGGTTATGTTCTCGAACAGATAGCCGTGCAAGATCGCGATGATGCATCTAGCCGCACCTCGAGCGGCGGTACATACGGCTGTTGAATGATAGTTGAAAGGACTGAAATGAGGGTCCTCCTCAGTTCAACCGAACACCAAACATCTCTTGCGGGTCCGGGCGTCACCTTTGTTCGTGGTAGGAGATCTTCCGCTCGGTTCAGCTCACTTCAGCCAAGAGCTGCTCGGCCTTTCTAACGTCCGCCGTCTCCAAACCTTCAACGAAGTGATCGGCAACAGGTTGAAGCACTTCCCGAGCGGCGCCGTAATTTCCACTTCTACTCATCATGCTTGCAAAGTCGGTCGCCGCCCTCAGTTCCCAGCCGCGTGCACCCTGACGACGGCTCATGTCGATTGAGCGCTGGAAGCATGTCTGCGCTTCGTCGCGTCGTTCTGGAACGGCTAGAAGTACGTTTCCCTTAACCCGGAGAAGTTCCGGCATGTAGAGGTCATCGCCGTTGATGTTTATATTTCGAATGGTGCGCTCCATCAGTTCCCGGGCTTCGGTCACCCGGCCGACCGCATGCAATCCTCGAATGAGAGAGATATTGAACTCAGTCGTCAGCACTTCGTAACCGATCGATTGAATGGTCGCCAAACCGGCTCGCAACTCCAGGATCCCCGCGTTTGCTGCCCCTCGAAGAATGGCGAGTTCACCGCGGCGAGCCCGCCCCGCCGCGATGAACGGTCCCAGCGAATTGGTCTCGGCCTGATATGCGAGCGCTTCGACGTGCTTCTGAGCGTTCTCCCAATCGCCGTTCCAAATGAAAACAGAGACGGCCCACCCCAAGGCAACTACCAAAGCGGCGGCCCGGTCGGTTCGCACCGCGCTCTCGATAACCTTGTGGGCGCATTCCGCTGCCTGATCGGGAAACCCACGCAGCCAGAGGTTTCTCGCCATCGTCACTTCGCTGGGGAAGTGCAGTTCATGAGACAGATAGATGGTTGTCCGACCTGCTCGCGACCAGTCGACCAGACTCGCCTCAAGCTCGACATGCGCGGCCGCCAAGTCGCCGGCCAGATGGAGCGATCTTCCCAGGATTGATCGCGCTTGTGCCGAGGCAGCGAAATCTCGGATCGTGTCGGCCACGGTCTTGCAGCGGCGTGCGTACACGTAGGCCGTCCTGAAGTCGCCGCTTCGGAAGTAGTAAGTCCGTAACATGCTCAGGAGCCCGACCTGATTGACGACGTCGTCCATCTTCTCGGCGATCTCCAGCCCGCGGCTCAAGGCGATCAGCGCGGCATCGATCTTTCCGTGGAGATGCGTTGCCGCAATGCCGAACACCGCTTGGAGGTGCATCTCATCGACGCCTCCCCGTGTGCTGTCGTCGAGTGCCAGGATGGCACGTTGCGACCAGCGAAAGGCTTCGGGCATCAGCGACATCGCAAGCAAGGCGGGGCAGGCCGCGGCCGCGAGCCTCACGCCGACTTCGATTTCGCCTTTTTCGCCGAAACACCACTCAAGAGCGGCGCGAACGTTATTGAGCGCGGCGAAATAGGACGCGCGTTCGGGACCTGTCTTCCTCGTTGCCCAGTCTCCGGCACTCTGGCCAAGCCAGCGCCCGAAATAGTCGGCGTGTCGAACCGCGAGATTAGTACGTTCGTCAGTCTCCAGCGGGATCGCCAAGGCATAGGCTCGCGTCGTGTCGAGGAGGCGGTAGCGCAACGTCGCCCCGATGGGACGGGTGGCGACCATCGACTTTGCGACAAGGCTGTCGATCGCTCCGAACACGTCGGAACGCGCTAGACCGTCACCCGCCACGACTTCCACCGCGGCGTCGAGGGTGAAATGGCCCGCGAATACCGCAAGGCGTCGAAGCACGGTGCGCTCAAGGGGAGCGAGGAGGTCATAGCTCCAGTCGAGGGTGGCCTGAAGTGTCCTGTGCCTCGGCTGCGCGGTGCGGGCACCCGTCCATTGGAGCGCCAGGTGCTCGTCGAGGAGTTCGGCGGTCTGGCGAAGACCAAAGGCTTCAACTCGCCTTGCGGTCAGTTCTATAGCCAGGGCGACCCCGTCGAGCTTGCGGCAAATGTCCGCAACGATCGGCGCATCCACCTCGTCGATATCGAGATGGGCGTCGTTGGCCACCGCGCGCTCGACGAACAATCGGGTGGCGGGAAATTGCCGGACCGTCTCCGCCGAGGCCATACGATCATCAGGCGGGCAAGCAAGGGGTTCCAGACGGTAGACTCTTTCTCCTTCGACCTGGAGGGCTTCGCGACTGGTCGCGAGGATGCGAACGTAAGGCGCTGCCATGATGAGGGAAGAGGAAAGCCGCGCCACCGCCTCGACGAGGTGTTCGCACGTATCGAGGACTATGAGGGCACGTTTGTCGCGCAGGAACGCGATCAGGCTGGCCTGCGCATCGCCCGCACCGACCTGTAGGCCCAACATGGATGCGATCGCCGTCGTCACAAGGCGAGCATCGCTCAGCATTCCGAGGTCGACGAATAGGACGGCGCCCGCGAACTCATTGTTCAGGCCATGTGCCGCGGCGATGGCGACCGTCGTCTTTCCCATTCCGCCTGCACCGACGATCGTGACCAGACATGATGCTTCGAGCTGTGCGGCGATTTGTACTACGTCCTTATCCCTTCCGATGACCCGGTTCACGGGGCTCGGAAGGTTCGCATGCGGGAAATCGACGGGGACGGGCACAATCGGAAGGCGCGAGTGCGCGGCTCGAGTAATGGCTGCGACGAAACAATATCCGCGCCCCGACAGGGTCTTGATGAACCGAGCGCCGTCCTTGCCGTCGCCCAGTGCCTTGCGAAGGCTGGTTATATGGAACCTGAGGCTTCCCTCCTCGACTACGACATTGGGCCAAACGCGGGAGATCAGGTCCTGCTTGCTTATGACCTCGTTAGGACAGGACGTGAGGGCGATCAAAATGTCATAGGCTCGCCCTCCCAGCTCGACGACGGCCCCCTCCCTGGTCAGAAGACGCTCGTTCGCTCTCAACTGGAATGGACCGAACGATATATCGTCGGTGGCCGGACCGCCCCCTTCTGTCATGGCGCTGACCTTTCATGGTCATCCTCATGATAGCTGAGACGGTCGACCATCGCCACGCATCAGTGCGTGCGAGCACTTCGGCGGCCGCTAACAAAATCTAACAATGCATAACGGGCGGTCTGCGGGGTGCGAGAGTAGTTGTCTGTCAGCACAGAGGTGCAGCCGCTCACCCGCTACTCCCGAGGAGAAAATCATGCCTAAGGTGACATCGGACACAGTCGACGGAAATCGGCGCACGCTCTTGGGCGCGGCCGCAACCGGCATCGCCATCGCAAGCGCCGCAAGTCTGTTCCCGGCGGGACCTGTTGTGGCCGCTTCCGGCGGAGATGCCATCCGTCCGTTCAAAGTCAACATTCCGGAGGCCGACCTGACCGACCTCCGTCGCCGGCTGGCTCACGCTCGGCTTCCGGAGCAGGAGACCGTTTCCGATAAGACGCAGGGCGTCCAGCTTAAGACTATCAAGCAGCTCCTGCGCTACTGGGAGAACGGCTACGACTGGCGCAAGATCGAAGCGCGCATCAATTCGGTGCCGAATTTTGTCACCGAGATCGACGGTCTCGACATCCATTTTATGCATATACGCTCCAAGCACGAAGACGCTCTGCCTCTCATTGTGACGCATGGATGGCCAGGTTCGATCATCGAACAGATGAAGATCATCGGACCCCTCACCGATCCGACCGCACATGGCGGTACTGCTACGGACGCCTTCCACCTCGTGATACCTTCGATGCCGGGTTACGGCTTCTCGGGCAAGCCGACGGAAACGGGTTGGGGTCCCGAGCGGATCGCCAACGCATGGATCGTGCTCATGCAGCGCCTCGGTTACAACCGCTATGCGGCTCAGGGCGGCGACTGGGGCGCCGTCGTCACCGAGATGATCGGCGTGCAGGCGCCGAAGGCGTTGGTCGGCATCCACGTCAATATGCCCGGTGCCATACCGGCAGAAATCGATCAGGCTTCGTTCTCCGGCGCTCCGGCCCCATCCGGTCTCTCCGACGAAGAGAGAAGTTCTTATGACCAGCTCGTCTTCTTCTATAAGCACGTATATTATGCGCTCTGGATGGGCACGAGGCCGCAGACGGCGGCAGCGTTCGCGGATTCCCCCATCGGTCTTGCGACTTTCATGATCGACCACGACGCCCGCAGTCTGGAGCTGATCGCAAGGTCGTTCGACGGAACGCCTGAAGGCCTGACCCCCGACGACGTGCTCGACAATGTCACGCTGTTTTGGTTGACCAACACCGGCGTCTCGGCGGCTCGTCTTTACTGGGAAAACAAGCTGGCCTTCTTCAGCCCCAAGGGGGTGAATGTTCCCGTTGCCGTCAGCGTTTTCCCCGACGAGCTATACCAGACTCCGCGGAGCTGGGCGGAGAAGGCCTATCCCAATCTTATCCACTACAACAAGCTCGCCAAGGGCGGGCACTTCGCCGCCTGGGAACAGCCGATGCTCTTCACCGAAGAACTGCGTGTTGGCCTGAAGACGCTCCGTACGAGTTAGGGTGTTCGAAACCGGCTGAGCTACCACGCGGTCAACGCCGTGACGCCTGGCGCAAGCGCCGACGTCACGCGCAGGCCCCATAAGGAGACGGAAAATGAGTGACAACCATGCAGCAGCAACCAGTACAAGAATGGACATGAAGCTGGAGATCGTCGTGTTGCCGGTTTCCGACGTCGATCGAGCGAAGACGTTCTACGCAAAGCTCGGTTGGCGGCTCGATGCCGATTACGCGTCCGACGTCGGCGATTTCCGGGTGCTGCAATTCACTCCACCTGGCTCTGGTTGCTCGGTGATATTCGGAAAAAACGTGACGTCGGCGGCACCCGGCTCCGCTCAAGGGCTATACCTGATCGTGTCCGACATCGTCGCGGTCCGCGACAAGGTGCTGGCAGAGGGATTGGAGATCAGTGAGGTCTTTCATGATGCTGCCGGTGTCTATGTCGGCGAGGACGAGCACTACCTCTTCGGCAGCCTCAGGGCTGCAGGCAGGGATCCAGATGGTCGCAGCTATCGTTCATTCGCCTCATTCAAGGATCCCGATGGCAATCGCTGGCTGTTCCAGGAAATCACAACGCGTCAGCCAGGGCGGATTGAAGCTGCGGCCACAACCTTCAATTCGGCGGCCGAGCTCGCAGCCACGCTTCGCCGTGCAGGCGCCGCACACGGTCTGCACGAAAAGGCCACCGGAGGCGAATACGACGTCAACTGGCCGGACTGGTATGCCGAATATATCGTGCAGGAGCAGGCCGGAGGCGCGCCTCCATCGTAACTTCACAAATCGTGAAAGGTGAGGTCAGCCTCACGCGGCGCATCGTTCCACGATGGGTCGATGACGCTGACCGACTGGGAATACCGGTGAGCAACACTCAAAGGGTGATCTACACTGCGATGACTGACACGATCGGCGGTCGCGAAAGCGGTGTCGCACGCAGCTCGGATGGGGTCCTCGACATCAGATTTTCCGCGCCTGGCTCGCCTCGAATAGGCACGAACCCTGAGCAGCTTCTTTCAGCCGGGTGGTCGGCGTCCTTCGCGAGCGCGATCGCGCTTGCCGCCTTCAATAGGAATGTAGCTTTTGCAGGCGAAGTCAGCATTCAAGGCGAAGTCGGAATAGAAATTGAACCCGATGGCTACTCCCTGTCCGTCCGGCTGCGCGTCAGGTTGCCGGGCATCGAGAGGGCCATGGCACAGGTTTTGACGGCGGAGGCACGGCGACTTTGCCCGTTCTCAAACACGATTGGTCGCGGTCTGGCTGTGGCGGTCGATCTGGACTGATGCGGTCGCACCCGTCGCGGTTTCGGAATGCCATGACCTAAAGGGGCCGACGACGTAGTGATGGAAAAAGAAGCCCCCGACAGCCTGCCGAAATGACCTCGTCAGCCAGCTTCCAGGACGGAGGCAGCTTGTTGTCGATCCGGGCGATCTTTCGCCATGCCCAGTCCCATTGAGCCCAAGCTTCATCCCAATGAAGCGGATCGAATCCTTCCGAAAGGTCGGCGACCTCGCCAAGCGTGATCTTGTACGCGGCAAGCGTAGCCGGCGGCGTAATGCTCGCGCCCTGTCGGTATTCCTCGAGCGCGGTCTGGGGTGCCCCGGAAAGATAGAGAGCCTCCACACCGGGGCGATTGAAGCGGCCGCCATCAATGGCGGCGCCGGCTCCGCTGATCGGAAGAAATGCCCATTTTGGTGTCAGGTAGCGATGAAAGACCGCGTCCGGGCCAATGCGGGTGATTTTCACCCGCGCGCTCCATTCTCCAGGTCCCGGATATACGCCAACACAGCCTCGATCTCACCATCGGCAACAAGCTCTGCCGCTGTGTGATGACCATAGTCGGCAATCGGTTCGTTTCGGTACCAATAAATTGCCTTCTGAAGATCGCCGCTCAGTTCCGCTGCTGCCGAGATTGCCTTGATCATTTCCCGCATCCTGCCCTGCAGGCGCTCGGAGGACGGATTGCGCAAGGTGTTACGGTGAACGCCGGTCAATTCCGCGAGGTTCGCCACCTTGACGCCTAGCGCCTTCGACAGGCGCGACGGCGAAATATAAGGTGTCCGCGGCTCCTGAAGGCTATCGACAAACCCCGAAACGACTGCGTAAGGATGTGCTGCCTGAGCCTGTGCCATATCCAATCTCCGCTCACTTTCATGCACAATATATGCACATATTTGCGCACATCAAGTTTTTTTACAAGGAGCTTCTCGAACTGCGCTTTCGAGCGCGATCCCCTCGGCATGGCTAGCACCAGCAGCGATTCACTCAACTGCACCGTTTAGTAGTAGCCGGTATAGTCGGGACCAAGATCGAAAGCCCTGGCCAGCTCCTCGAGGACGACGAGAACAATGGAAAGCAACATTTTCGTGCGCTCCGGACTATCAAAGCCGTCGTTGCTGCTTCCCACCGTGAAAGAGATTGTTCCGCACGGTCTGGCAAAGGCCGATGACCTGCCCAAGCTCAGATGTGCCAGCAGGAAACGCGACCGGTCGAAAAGCCAGCGATCCGTCGTCGCCGACGATCTGCTTTCTCGGGTTAGCCGCGATCAAAGCCGCAGCGGCTTCACTGATTTTATACTCACTTTCCCATCGCTTTCGAAATTGTCTCCATCCAGCTTCAGCGGGCTGACCAGGCTCCGTTCTCTTGAGGTAGCCGATGGGAGCGCATATTCGAAACGCGCGAAAAAGTAGAGAAAGTCAAAGGCGAGAGACTCTAGATCCTGACCAACCTCGCTTCTTCGCATATGCCACCGTTCCTAGAGAGCTGTAATGCCGATGCGCAGGCTCGGATAAGACGCGCCACATTAGTAACGCTACTACCGCGATCCCGCGCCTGTCACCGAAGGAAAATTCCATCAATATAGATGTTGCGCGAAATCTTCTTCCGATCTGGGTTCATTCGCACACCGCTGCGAGGATGAGCTCGGAGGAAGTCAATCTCATTTCTCTGTTCCTCAAAGAGAAGCCAAGGTCAAGATATCAACACCTGCGCCGTCCGCGAGATTTGAACCCGCTCCAATGTCGAATGCCTTGAGCGGAACCGAGCGCGGAACTCTGCATCAAAGAGAGCAGCCGCGCCGGATTCCTTAATGAAAATTCCTGGCCTTGACCTTCAGCGTATCGATGTGCAGGTCCGGAATGAAAATATCCCTCGGCTTGACCGCCGGTGCCCGATCCCGCGAATCCGAGCTGCCCGGCGATCCGTGGGCAAACTCGTCGCCCCGGCCCGTCGGCAGCTTGAACTCCCCGTCACGATCGGCCAAGGCGGATAGGTCGCCCGAGAAATCGAAAATTTGCTGGGCGATGAGATGCACGACCTCCCCTTCCCGCTGGATTCGACCGTTGATAGCCATCATGCTCGATCCCAGAACGACGCGCCGGCGTCGCTCGAAGAGCTTTGGCCACACGACAATGTTCGCCGGACCGGTCTCGTCCTCGATCGTCAGAAACATCACACCCTTGGCCGAACCCGGCATCTGACGGACGAGAACCAGGCCGGCGGTCATCAACCAACGGCCATCGCGGCCAGACATGGCTTCACCGCAGGTGACGATGCTTCGTGCAGCAAGGTCCTTGCGTAGGAAGGCGATCGGGTGCTCGCGCAGTGTCAGGCCGGTATGGCTGTAGTCCTGGATGACGTTGTGCCCATCGGTCATCTGCCGGAGTTGGACATCGGGCTCCTGCTGCTCGGCTATCGTCCTAATTTCTCGCTCGGCCGCAGCAACAAAGAGCGGCAGTGGCTCGTCGCGCAAAGCTTTGATCGCCCACAGTGCATCCCGTCGCTGAAGTTCGAGCGATGGCAGAAAGGCATCGGCCTCCGCCAGTTCGACCAACGATGCTGCCGGAACGCTCGCGCGCCGCCACATGTCATCGACGCTGTCGAACGGCTGATCGGCGCGGGCCGCCACGATGCGTGCTGCATCGACTGCGGCCAGGCCACGGACCAGACGCATCCCCAGGCGGACGGCATGGCGGCGCTCGTCACCCACTACCGGCTCGAGCGTGCAGTCCCAGCGAGAGCGGTTGATACAAACCGGCCGGATCTCCACACCGTGGTTGCGGGCGTCGCCGACGATCTGGGCGACAGCATAGAAACCCATCGGTTGGCTGTTGATCAAGGCTGCACAGAACGCGTCGGCGTAATGGCATTTCACATAGCTGGAGGCATAAGCAATGAGTGCGAAGCTCGCAGCGTGGCTTTCCGGAAATCCGTAGGAGCCGAAACCTTCAAGCTGCGAAAAGGTCTTTTCAGCAAACTCCGGCGAATATCCATTCTTCACCATGCCGGAGACCAGCTTGTCCTTGAACTTTGAGACGCCGCCGGTGAACTTGAACGTGGCCATCGATTTGCGAAGCTGATCGGCCTCGCCGCCGGTAAAGCCGGCGCAGACCATCGCCACCTTCATGGCTGACTCCTGGAAGAGAGGCACGCCGAGTGTCTTTCCAAGCACCGCTTCCAGTTCGGGCGTCGGATAGACGACCGGTTCCTTGCCTTCGCGACGGCGCAGGTACGGATGCACCATGTCACCCTGTATTGGTCCAGGCCGGACGATCGCCACCTGGATGACGAGATCGTAGAAGGTCCGCGGCCTCAGCCGCGGCAACATCGCCATCTGAGCCCGGCTTTCGATCTGGAAGGCGCCGAGCGTGTCGGCCTTGCGGATCATCGCATAGGTCGCGGAATCCTCCTGTTCGATGTTTGCGAGATCGATCGTTTCGCCCTTATGCTCCTCAATCAGCTTGAATGCTTTTGCCATGCAGGTCAGCATCCCCAACGCAAGAACATCGACCTTCATGAACTTCAGGGCTTCGACATCATCCTTGTCCCATTCGATCACCTGACGGTCGGCCATTGATGCCGGCTCGATGGGGACGAGATCGTCGAGCCGATCATGCGTCAACACGAATCCACCTGGATGCTGGCCCAGATGCCGCGGGGCCCCCATCAGCTGCTGCGCAAGTTTCAGCGTCAATGCGAGGCGGCGGTCGTCGGGATTGAGGTTGAGTTCCCGCAGGTTCCGATCGCCGACCAGCTCGGCGGACCAGGACCACATGCCCGATGACAGAGCCTTGATCATATCCTCCGGAAGACCGAGTGCCTTGCCGACATCACGGATCGCACCTTTTGCACGATATCGGGTCACGGTCGCGCAGAGTGCCGCCTTCTGATGCGTGTAGGTCTTGTAGATCCACTGAATGACTTCCTCGCGGCGCTCATGCTCGAAGTCGACGTCGATATCCGGCGGCTCGTCGCGCTCCTGGGAAACGAAGCGCTCAAAGAGCAGGTCGTTCGTCTCCGGGTCGATGGAGGTGATGCCGAGAATGTAACAGACGGCCGAGTTTGCGGCAGATCCCCGCCCCTGGCAGAGGATGCCCTGGCTGCGGGCGTATCGGACGATCGAGAACACGGTCAGGAAGTAGGGCGCGTATTTCATGGCCCCGATGAGGTCGAGCTCATGGCGGATGATTTTTAGAACGTTGTCCGGCAGACCTTCCGGATACCGCGCAGGCGCGCATTCCCAGACATAATGCTCGAGAGACGCTTGCGCGTCCTTGCCTGGGACGATGGCTTCTTCGGGGTACTGATAGGTGAGTTGCTCGAGCGAGAACCGACAGCGATCGGCGATTTCCGTCGTCCTGGCCAATGCTTCCGGGTAACGGGGGAACAGCCGCTGCATCTCTTCGGGCGGTTTGAGGAATCGATCCGCATGGCGCTCCCTCTCGAAACCGACGTCATCGATCGTGGTTCTGGTGCGAATACAGGTGACGACGTCCTGCAGCTGACGGCGCGACGGTTCGTGGAAAAGAACGTCATTCGTCACAACGGTCTTCACCTTGAAACGTGTTGCCATGTTCGACAACTCATGCAGCCGCATCTGGTCGTTCGGCCGCCGGCGAAGGGAAAGAGCGAGATAGGCCCGGTCCCCGAACATCTCCGCCATCTTTCTGAGTTGCACCGCGCAGGTCTCGTCGGGCAGATCGGGAACCAGTATGCCGATCAGGCCTTCGGCATAGAGGGCAAGGTCGTCGAGATGCAGGATGCAGTTGGCTTTGCCACCCCTGCCCTTGCCGAGCGTCAGCAAACGGGTCAAGCGCGAATAGGCAGCACGATCGGTCGGATAGACCAGGATCGACATGCCGTCCTGCAAATCGAGACGGCAACCGACCACGAGGCGAACGCCTGTGGCGCGGGACGCCTCGAGAGCCCGGACGATGCCGGCGAGCGAGTTTCTGTCGACGACGCCGAGCGCCTCGATGCCGAGCGCCCTGGCGGTCGCAAACAGCTCATCCGCCGACGATGCCCCGCGCAGGAATGAGAAATGTGTCGTGACCTGGAGCTCGGCATATCTCATGCGAAAATCCCGTGCAGGAACCATTTATGCGAGCCAGTCGCCGCGTCGATGCCATCGCCCGACCTGAAGATCCAGAACCGTTCACCGCCCTCGTCTTCGATCACGAAATAATCGCGCACCGCGTCGAACTCGGAGCCCCTCGTCCACCACTCGCCGAAAATCCGCTCTGGACCGTCGGCGCGTTTCACCCGCCGGCGCTTGCCGCGCCAGGTCATCGACACGGGTGGATGATCCGGCAGGAGCGCGATCACCTCGATGAGCTCCGGGCGGGAGAGGAGGCGAACGGGTCGAGGCCAGTGCAAGGTCCATGACGTACCGGTCTCCTCGGCAACCGCACTCACGCGCTTGACGCTGCGCTCGGGCACGTCGCTCGCCACAGGCGCCAAGCGATAGACACGCTGCCCGCGATTGCCGATCACGTCGATCAGCGGCGCGATATCAACGATCTCCTCCTCGATCAGGGAGGACGCTTTCTGCACTTCAGTGAGCGGTTCGGCGATGACAGCCACCAGCGAGAGCTTCTCGATCCCGAAGCCAGGCTCGATCTTCTCGATCCGGTCTTTGAAGAGCTTCGTCAGCCAGGCCACATTGCGTGCGGGCTTCGCCGTTCCAGCACGGATCGCCTGCATGGTATTGTCGACCTTGTGGACGAGAAGGTCTGCGCGGCGAACGCCGAGGCCCTTCTGCTGGAGCACTTGGCAGAGTTCAACGACAAGCCGCGAGACGTATTTGGCGATGGTCTCGGGCGCGCCGATCGGCTCGGCGAAGGCGCGGCTGACCTCGATGACATCCATTGGACGGATCGGATCGATCGGCTCCGGCAACCGCCCATATATCTGGTCGAGACGACGGCCGATTTCAGGACCGAAGCGAAGGGCAAGCGGCGCGCGCGGTGTGGCCGAAAGCTCGCCGATCGTCTGAAACCCGAGGGTCCGCAGGCCTACGATAGTTTCCGCGGGCAATCGTAATGATGATACCGGCAGCCGCTCGACGAAACGTGACGTCTCGCCCCGCGCAGCGATCACAGTATCGCGCGGGCTCACCCGTGCCAGCGCATGCGCCGCACCCCAGCTGTCGGCAATAGCAACCCGCGCGGTCAACCCCTTAGCACGGAAGCGATTGACGATGCCGGATAGCATCAGGTCCTCGCCGCCCTGGAGATGATCGGCGCCTTCGGTGTCCATGACGATGCCGTCGGGCGCATCCATTGCGACAATCGGCGTGTAGTGCGTCAACGCCCAGAGCGTCAGGCGTTCGAGGGCCGCACCGTCTGCGATCGGATCGGCGTCGACCATCTGTAGGCCCTGCACGATGGCCTGCGCCTTGGCAGCCGGCATGCCAATATGAAGGCCCGCCGATCGGGCTGTTTCATCAGCCGCCGCGATCCAGCGTTTGGAACCACTCTTCGCGACGACGACAAGCGGCCGCTCAGCGGCCAGCATTCCCGCGCCGTCGGCTCGTCTGATCCTGTCGATCGCCAGATCCGGAAGATAAATGGATACGACCCGTGGCATCGCACGCTCCTACGATAAACTCTGCGCACTCACCCGCCTTCACTCTCATCAGTTCTAGGAGCCATCGCGGCCGGCCGACGCCTGGAACCGGCAGTTCTTCCGATGGCAGTACGCTGACGCGCCACCTTGATGTTGACGCCGTCGGCTGGCCGAAATCCGATGCCTCCGTCTGCCGCCGCCATCGCCGCACGACCAGCCCAATCGTTCCGGTCTTCTCAGCCGCAAGCTGAAGCCGGCGCGAGGCGGTCATGGGAAGACGGACGAGTTCACCGACCACGGCGCCCAGGCCACCGTAACCAAGACCTTCCTCCATTGTCGCCAGGACATCTTCTTCCTTATCGGCTTCGGCAAAGACCACGCGATCGGGATGAAGACCCGCCAAAGCCAGCGCCGGGAAAAACAGGTCCGGACGCGTCATGCACCAAAGGATCTGTCCCTTCGTGCGCGCCGCGATCCCCGCCACGCAGAGGGCAGCGGCAGCACCATCGACCGTTCCGGACCCGCCACCGGCGAATTCGTGTAGGGCGCCATAGGCGAGCCCGCCGCCCGGAAGCACCGCGTCTATTTCGGAAACCCCAAAAGCAAGGCAGCCAACCTTCCTCGTCGAACCGCCCTCGAGGGAGGCGATGCGGTCTCGTAGATCGGTAATTACCCGGTTGCGGGCAGCAGTCATCATTCACGCGTCCCTTGAAGGCCGTGTTGGAGTTTCGACTTCATGTCGTTCAAATGCAGATGTTCTGTATCTGTTCCGAAGGACCCGAAGAGTCAAGCAACCGGAGGGATGGGAATATTATCCTGAACATTAGAAATCAGCAGAATACCTATGGGAATCAGCCCAATAGCGGGCGGCGGATTTTTTTCCGAGCGTTTGCGAGCGCTAATCCCTTTGTGTGAATTGCGGGCACAAGTCGGCATCGTCACAGTGTCTTTAAGATTTTTCTGCTGAACTGGGGCGATGAAGAAGCCTCCGAGATCAAAACCCCTCCTTCGCAGCGAGGCCCCGATCCGTTCCCGGCCGCGAGGCAAGCGCAATCCAGCCCAACCGCAGCTGCTGTTCGATCCCATGCCTGAGCGTGTCGAGCCTGCGCTGGCGCAACTCATGTCCCGTCCCCCAAAGGGAAACGAATGGAGCTGGGAGCTGAAATGGGATGGCTATCGGCTCGCTGTTCATATCGAACCGCAGGGGATCCGGATCCTCACGCGTGGCGGCCATGACTGGACGCATCGGTTTCCGGCAATCGCAGAGGCCGCCCGAGCGCTCGGGCCGGCGACGATGATCATCGATGGCGAGGCCGTTGTGCTCGACGCAGAGGGGCAGCCGGATTTCGGGCTGTTGCAGCAATCGCTGGGCGCATCCGGCAAACAAGCTGGTAATCGTGCCTCCAACGCCGTCTTTTACGCTTTCGATCTTATCTACCTTGATGGCCACGATCTGCGTGATGTCGAATACCGGTCGCGCCGACACCTTCTCGAGGACACATTAAACGGCCCAAGGAATGACCAGGTCGGCGCCGTCAGGCTATCGGAAACACTCGACGGCGAACCAAATGTCCTTTTGGAGCATGTCTGCCGCCTCGGCCTGGAAGGCATCGTCGGCAAGCACCTCGATCGGCACTATCGTTCTGGCAGGACCGGGGATTGGGTGAAAGTCAAATGCGTCCAGAGCGAAGCTTTCTTCATTGTTGGCTATGAGAAGTCGGCAGCGTCCCCTACCGGCTTCGGCTCGTTGGTGCTTGCCGCCTACCGCGATGGCGATCTCGTCCACGTCGGAAGCGTCGGCACGGGCTTCAGGCAAGCCGAGATCATCAGGTTGCGGAAGATGCTGGACACGCTGCGATGGAAGCGAAAGCAGCCGCCCCTACCCTATTCCGGAAGTGTCGAAATTGCCTGGGTCGAACCAACCCTGATCGCCGAGATCGAGTTTCGCGCCTGGACGTCGGACGGGAAACTACGTCATCCATCCTACAAAGGCCTGCGAGAACGGCAGGACAATGCCGAGGTCTTCCGGCTCGACTAGCGAAACCGGCGTGATCCGCTAGATTGTCCGCCATTCGAGCTCAAGCGGAGTAGATGGCCTGCAATGTGCAATCTTTATCGCATGGAAGACAAGGATTGGGTTGCCAAGTGGGCCCAGGATGCCGAAAGCCTGATCAACCTGATGCCTGCCTACCAGATGAACCCCGATCAGATGGGGCCGATCGTCCGCAACACCGCCGACGGGAAGAAGCAACTGGTCCATGCGCGCTGGGGATTGCCCTCGCCGCGCTTCGCGCTTGAGAAGGCGGCCAAAGCCAAGGCCGAGAAACTTGCGGCCAAGGGCAAGGCATTCGATCTCGAGGAACTGATCCGCATGGAGGCCGACCGCGGCACGACCAACGTGCGCACGCTGAGTTTTCCGCACTGGAAACGATGGTTTGGCGTCGAAAATCGATGTCTCGTTCCGGTCACCAGTTTCGCGGAACCGGATCCGGCCAGTCAAGAGCAAGGCGGCAACGTACCGAACGCCTGGTTCGCCCGCGACGAAACTAAGCCGCTGATGTTCTTTGCCGGTCTCCATGTGCGGCAATGGCAGAGTGTGCGAAAGGTCAGGGACGGCCTGACCACCGACGACCTCTATGGGTTTTTGACCACGAATCCAAACGACCTAGTGAAGCCGATCCATGAGAAGGCCATGCCGGTCCTGTTGCTGACGAAGGAAGAGACGGACACTTGGATGCGGGCGCCTTGGGAAGAGGCCAAGGAGCTGGCCCGTCCGTTACCGAATGATGCGCTCATCATCTCGTCCCGCGAACCGTACGGATCCACGATTGTGTCCAAATCCGGGGAGTCGGTGGAACAGGGCAGTCTGCTTTGACGCCTGAACTCAGAGTTTGAATGTATCGAAAAACGAAAAAGCCTGCCGCGGGAGGAGGTGCGGCAGGCTTTTGCAAAAAATTGAACAACGGCTGGGAGGAGGAGTGCTGTTGTTCCGCCAAGCGCCCCTGGAGGAGGAACGGGTCGCCTGAATCACGAAGCTCTGCGGGAGGAGGTGCATTGCTTCGTTGATCCAAAAGTATCAGAGGTTGCCCCGACCGCCAGCGCTCATATCACAGTGCAGCTATGCACATGCTGCAATGCAACATCGATCCTGTGCTATTTCGACCATTACTGACGTCTGCCCGGCATTCGCAGAAATCCTGATTTTTGCTACAGGGGCGGCAAGCGTCGTTTGACGGACGTTCCCTTGATGACGGCCGTGCTGGTGACGGCGTGTTCTGAGAGCACTTCGAGGACGTCGTCCATCTGCTCGATCGTATGGACTACCAGACGAGCAAGGAATGGATCATCGCCGGTGATCTTGTCGCATTCGACAAATTCCGGACGCTCCTGAATGAGCCGTTCGACGAGGTGGAGTTTGCCGGGGAGCGGCCGGATGCGCACCATCGCCCTGATCTGGTAGCCGATGGCGCGCGTGTCCACATCGACGGTGAAGCCTCGGATGACGCCGCCGGCTTCAAGCCGGCGAACGCGCTCCGACACGCTCGGTGCCGACATGCCGACAAGGCGGGCAAGCTCGCTCATCGACAAGCGGGCATCGGAATCGAGCGCACCAAGAATCTGGGCGTCCGTCGCGTCCAGCGTTGATTTCGCAACTTGAAGGTTTTGAGGGGCTTTTGCCTTCGACATAACAGGAAAACTACAGGAATTGCTCTGGCAACTCCATATAAATCGGATGGATCGCGTTGCATGATTACTCCCACAGGAGAACATCATGCTGCTCGGCATCATCGCTGGCCTCACCACCTGCGCCCTTTGGGGCCTCACCTTCGTCGCCCCGCGCGCCGTCACGCCGTTCACGGCCTGGGATTTGACGATTGCCCGCTATTGCATCTTCGGCCTAGCCTGCCTGATGCTCATGGCTGATCGACGGTTCCGGCCCATCGGCATTGCTCGCTCGAGACTTCTGATCGGCCTGTTACTCGGCGGCGCAGGGTATGTCGGGTATTTCATCAGCGTGGCCTTTGCCGTCCAGCTCGCCGGTGCTGCCGTGCCGCCTGTCATCATCGGCACCATGCCGGTGTTCCTGGCGATCATCGCCAACATCAGGGACCGCTCCGCACCATGGAAAGCTCTCGCGCTGCCCTTGGCACTGATCGCGATCGGCGTGGCGATCGTGAACGCCGCGACGGTCAGCGCGGCCGACGTTGCGGATACAGAGTCAATTTTGCTCGGCGTTCTCGCTAGCTCAGCGGCGCTGGCGATCTGGATTGCCTACGGGCTAGCGAATGCGGCTGTCATGCGGTCAGCGACCGCGCCGAACGGTCTGCAATGGACAGGACTGCAAGGCATCGGCGCGGCAATCGGAAGCCTTCTCCTGTTGCCCTTGGCCTCGTTCGACCTCGCGGATACGGTTTCCGTTTCAGAAGCCACTCGCTTTGTCGTATGGGCGCTGGTGATGGGACTGGCCGGCTCCTGGTTCGCGACCTGGTGCTGGGCGGTCGCCTCCCGTCGCCTGCCGCTGGCGCTTGCCGCCCAGCTCATCGTTGCCGAAACGGTCTTCGGCCTTGCCTATGGTTTCATGTTCGAGGGCCGGCTTCCATCTCCCACCGAGGCGATCGGAGCGACCATGCAGGTCGCCGGCGTCTGCTCCGCCATCGCAGTTTTCAGCAAGCCGCGTGCGCCGTCCAGTTTGTCGCAAAATTCAGTCGCACAAGTTTGACTTCTGCGACGCTAGCTCGCGACTGGCGGGATGTGCAGCGGCCTTCCAAATTCTCTTGGCTTGGAGACTCGCCTCAGAGCGGGCAGTTATGGGGCGTCGGTGCCTCATACCAGAAGGTGACGCCTCGGATGCTCTTTTGCGACATGAGTCAATATTAGCCGCAACCCGGACCGCCAGGCAAATGGCCTTACCAGCCCTCGCCGCGCTCAATCGCCTCGATGAACTCCTCGAAAGAGCGGCCGAGAACACGCACTTCATTCAGCCAGTTTCCGGCAAAGACGAAGGGGATGGAAATATAGTCGCCCTTGACGAACCCATAGGCGGTCGGGCCGCCATTCGAACCGATCAGCAGCTGGTCGTCGCGGAGTTCGAAGATCTCGTAGCCGTCAGCCCCGGAGAGTTCCGCCGCACTCCACAGGACCAGATAACCTTGGCCGACCTCTCCGTTGAAGCCGTTGGAGGCGGCAAGGAAGGCCTTGATCTCCGCCGGCAGGATAATCTTCAGTTTCGCCTCGCAGGCCGCGATTTCAGCCGGACTTGCGCCCGGCAACTGGCAGCCACCTTCAAATTTCTCCAGCATCAGCAGGCCCATTCGAGCTTCATCTCCTTGAGGTCGATCTGGGCGACACCGTCGCCGAAATTGAAGCCGCCGAAGATCTCCGAGATCTCGATGTAGAAGGGCGAGAAATCGGGATAACCCTGCATCGGAAACATCGTGCCGCCGAGATGGGCGTGCCAGTCTTGAAAGCGCTCCAGCCCCAATGCCTGGCCTTCTTCCGAATAAGCGGCGATATAGCCGCTGAACTCGTTCTCGTGCCTGAATTCGCGTGCTGGCTTTCCGACATTCGGGTCGCCCTCGCGCAAGGTGATCTCGATCGGCCAACCGTAGTCGAGCGCTTCTGTTCCCGGCAGGTTCTTCCAGCCCCTCGCAGGCCGCGCGGCCGCCAGAAGCTGGTTGACGGCAAGTCCGCCGGGCGAAAAGACGCTTTTCGCCTGCTGCTCGGCCACCGTTTTCGGCAGGTTGAATTCGCCGAAATAATCGAGCGGCGATTTCGAGAGCCAGCCGGGAACAGGAGCGCCCTCGATGGCCGGCGGTGCGCCGAGCGGTGCTGCAAACTCCTCTTCCGTCAGCCAGAAGAGAACGTAGTCGTTGTCCATGAATTCCATGTCGAAGCGGCGCGGGTCGGCCCGGCGCGCGCCTTCGGTGTCCACATTTCTGCTTGCCGGCGGCGTTTCCCATTGTTCGTCGACGAAGAGCGAGATCGCCACATACTCATCGCCGAGCGTGCGGTATTGCGGCGGCAGTTTCACCGTGAAGGCGTGGCGAAGCGGCATACCGTTGGTGGTGCTGACCGGCCATCTCCTGGCATCGATGCCCGGCGGGCGGCCGTAGCACCAGCCGCTATTGGGACGGCGGGCGAGATCGACAGGATCGGTCATCGTCAGGTCATAGGCCTCGGTGAGGCTGGCATCGGCATATTTATAGGGCCGCTCCGGATAGACCGCCGTCGGATCCGTCAGACTGATGATCCTGACGACATCCTCCCTGATGCCGACGCCGAGCGTGAGCGTATCCGACAGGTTCGTCTTCAGCATGGTCCAGCCATATTTCTCCCGCTCGTCCGAGATGTGCTCGACACCGGGATAAAGCCGATGCAGCTCTTCGGCCGGCATTCCCATCCTGACGCCATGGATAGGGGGAAGTTCGAAGGGGGCGCGGAAATGAACCTCGCCGAGCCTGCCATCGGCGGTAATGCGCGTGCCGAATTCGTCGATATGCAGATGGCCTTCCGCCTGTAGGCTCGGCTCCTTCCAGCTCGTCCCCAAAGCCGCCTTCAGCTCCTCCACAGATACACCCGGCTGCATCGGAGCCAATCTCGCATTGTCTATCGGCATGCGCATCCTCTCTCGCTGACCGTCCCGCGCAAGAGATAGGACGGGTTGGAGACAGGGCAATGACGTAGCGGGAGGTTGGAGGCTCAGCGTGGCGGGGAAGGCGCCCAGTCGTCCACGGCGAAAGACCCCGCATTCTTACGATTGAGACTGACATGCTACCGAATCCCTCTGGGGCCCCGCGCTGGACGGAAAATCGTCAACGACCTAAGGAACCTCGACAGCCTGGCCGGCAAGGTTGCCTGGTGCAAGAGGGCCATATTATGGCTGGCCGGTGATCCAGGGCGACCAGACGCATGAGGGCATGGAAACGCCCTTTGCTCATTCCGGTCGCGAGACCTGGGCACAATCGGGCGTGGCGTTCGCGGGAAACGAACGACGTCCAGTGAGTCGTAATAGTTTCAACAGCTTAAATCAGGATTGTTCAGTGCGGCATGTGGGCGTTCCGTCTCAATTTAACTGTCAAGAGCTGCTCTAAGGCGCATTCTCGATTAACTGCCAAACGACCAGACAACGTGACAACGCCCCGTCTCCTGTTCGCCTCCGGCTTCATCCCACATATCCGACGCACGGGCGATGTTCGCACCCAGACAGCGAAGGCGATTGGTTCTCGCGGCTAGGATCCTAAATAGGTGTTCTTTTGCTGCTTGCCGGCAGGCCGGCGAGATTCCGACGGCGCCAAAGCGCACCAATTCACCTGTGACTCCCGCTATCTGGCCTTCCTGCTCCATACGTCACTCATGTGTGAGCGATATCGATCAACATAAGAGCCGATGCGAAACGACCCCACGTCTCAAACAAAGCAACAGGAGACAACTCTGGCCGACATTCCTTGCTAAACAGTCATAAAACCTTCATGCGCCATCCACTTGACAAAGATGTATTTCGCTCGTTATGAGCGATATACGTCATCTCTTGAAGAGGAACAAGCCTTTGCTCAACACCGCTGAGGACCGACAGGCAAAAATTGTCGAGCTGTTACGTGAGGAGCTTTTCCTCGACATCCGTTCGCTGACGGAACGCTTTCAAGTCTCGGTCGCAACGGCCCGTAGAGACCTCGGTGAACTCGAAGAGGCCGGGCTTTTGCGCAGGACGCATGGTGGTGCAGTCAGCATCAATCAGGTGGCGCTGGATCCTAGCAATGCGGTTCGTGCCGTGTCCCACCAGGCAGAGAAGGCGGCAATCGCGGCGACAGCCGCGGGCATGATTGCCGATGGAGACGCTGTTCTCCTGGATGCCGGCACGACGGCACTGGAGGTTGCGAAACTGCTGGTGGGGCGCACAGAGCTCACCCTCATATCGAACGGCGCAGACATTATCGCCGAACTGATCCGCGGCGCGGCGAAGAGCGTCTATACGGTCGGAGGAGAGTACGCCGACACGAACCGGTCCTTCCGGGGTCCGCTGGCAGAGCATTTCATCCGGCAATTCAACGTGGACAAACTGATCCTCAACGCCGCTTCGATCGACCTGGATCGCGGGTTGATCTGCACGGGATCGCCTCAGAACGCGAGTGTCGAGCAGGCCATGATCGAGGTGTCGAGGCGGGTCATCGTCGTGGCGGACCACTCGAAGTTCACAAGGTCAAGCCTCTCGGTCGTCGCGAAAATCGAGGACGTAGGCGTGATCATCACGGACGCCGGCGCCAAGAGCATCATCGATAATGTGCACGAGAAACTGCGGAAGAAGTTCGTCATCGCGAACTAGGGTCCGACGTATCCGCTACCCACCAACAGCATTCAAACAAGGCAGGGAGAGAACAATGCTCAGAAGTAATCGCAGAAACTTCATGATCGGCGTGAGTGCAGCGGCAGTGCTGGCATCGACGTCTGGCGTCAAACTAGCATTTGGCCAGGAGCTGCGCGAGCTACGCATCGGGGTGAATGGCCTGCCCGGTTCGCTGGAGCCCGTCAACGCGATCAGCAATACCGGGGTTCGTATTGTTGCCCAGATTTTCGACACCCTTATCGCACGAGATTGGTTCCACAACGGGGCGCCTGGAAACAGCACCGAACTGGTGCCCGCTCTGGCCGAGAGCTGGAAACGCCTTGATGACAAGTCTGTGCGCTTCAATCTGCGCAAGAACGTCAAGTTCCATAATGGTTTGGAGATGACCGCGGACGACGTCGCCTACACGTTCTCATCTGGGCGGTTGTGGGGCGACGAGGCGATCAAGACCATTCCAAACGGCCGCAACTTCTCGCCGGATTGGGACGAACCGGTGGTGGAGGACAAATACACCGTCGTCCTGCGCACCAAGACACCCTCCTATCTGATCGAAAAGATTGTGGCCTCCTGGGTCGGCCGCATCGTTCCCAAAGAATATTACGAGGGACTTGGGGCGGTCGCGTTCGGCAACAAGCCGATTGGCACGGGCCCTTATAAATTCGTCGAGTTCGTCGCGGGCGACCGTGTGGTTCTCGAAGCCAATGATGGGTATTGGGGTGACAAGCCGACTGCATCCAAAATCACGTACCAGGTCGTTGCGGAGCCGGCGACGCGCGTTGCCGGGCTGATCAGCGGCGAATACGATATTGTCACGACGCTGACGCCGGACGACATGGCACTCATCAACGGCTATTCCGATCTGGAAACCCGCGGCACGTTGATCGAAAACTTCCACATGTTCACATTCAATATGAACCAGCCAGTCTTCAAGGCAAAGGCGCTCCGGCGCGCAATGGCGCTTGCCGTCAACCGGCCTGTCATGGTCGAGTCCCTGTGGAAGAATTTGGCCTCGATCCCCAACGGCTTCAACTTCCCCCATTACGGAGCCACCTTCGATCCCAAACGGCGGCCGATGGAACACGATGTCCAGGAGGCCAAGCGCCTCGTGAAGGAAAGCGGCTACGACGGGACGCCAATTCCCTATCGCACAATGGGCAACTACTACGCCAATGCGGTCCCCGCACTGATGATGATGATCGAGATGTGGAAGGAGATTGGCGTCAATGTCGTCCCGGAAATCTACGCTCCCGGGACGACGGCAAAGGACGAGAATGTCTGGATCAGGAACTGGTCGAATGGCCTGTCCTTGACTGACGCCCTGAACACCATCGTCTCCGAGTTTGGACCCCAGGGTGGAGTGCAAAAGCGGTGGGGCTGGAAGGCGCCGGCCGAATTCAACGAACTGGCCGTGAAGGTATCGCAATTGCCTGACGGCGAGGAACGGTTCGACGCCTTCAACCGCATGCGCGATATCTTCGAGGACGAGGCGCCGGCTGTCATTCTTTATCAGCCATTCGATGTCTACGGCGCACGCAAGGATGTGCACTGGAAGCCGGTGAGCTTCGAAACGATGGAATTGCGGGCAAACAACCTCATCTTCGGCTGAGGGTCACCAGGCGAATGGCGGCGCATTGGAGTATGCGCCGTCTTTGGGAGGAACAGCAGTTGTCAGATCTTTTGACGGTTTGCGATCTGGTGGTTCAGGTGCCGGGGCGAGCAGCAAGAATTATCGATGGAATCAGCTTTTCGCTAAGCGCCGGGCAGACGCTCGGGCTGGTGGGCGAATCCGGTTGCGGCAAGAGCATGACCTGTTATGCGATCGCCAAGGCATTGCCGCGCGCGGTAGCTCAAACCGGTGGGACAATAACACTGGCCAGTGACGGTCGCGGCTCCGGCAAACGAAAGGATCGAACGATCGCAATGATCTTTCAGGATCCCACGAGTAGCCTCAATCCTGTTCACACGATCGGCTATTACCTGGAATCCAGCCTCAGCCGCCATCAGGGGCTGCGGGGTAATGACGCGCGGCTGGAAGCGATGCGGCTGCTTGAGCGCGTAGGCATCGACCAGGCAAAGAGCCGCCTGCGCTCCTATCCCCACCAATTCTCGGGTGGCATGAACCAACGCGTTATGATCGCGCATGCTCTGGCTGCCAAGCCTGCGTTGCTCATTGCCGATGAACCGACAACGGCGCTCGATGTCACGACACAGGCTCAGATCCTTCACCTGCTCGAGGAACTGAGATCGGAAACGGGCATGGCTTTGTTGATCGTATCGCACGATCTGGGAGTCATCGCGCGATTGGCGGATCGCGCGGCGGTCATGTACTGTGGCAAGATCGTCGAGACGGCCCCCGTGGTCGACTTGCTGGAGCGTGCAGCGCATCCATATGCCCGCGCTTTGATCGACTGCATGCCGACCATTGATCCCGACGACCTTGAGCCGCCGGTCCCTATCCCCGGATCGGTTCCGCTTCTCGAGAACCTTCCGGCAGGATGCTACTATCATCCGCGCTGCCCGCGTGCGAGCGACAGATGCACAGCCAGCTTTCCCGGTCCCGCAAGCGTCGGCCCCCTTCATCAGGCCTGGTGCTATCATCCGGTGAGCGCATGAGTACCCCTCTCCTTCAAGCCCGTGGCCTGACCAAGGTCTTCCGGTTGAAATCCGGACTGTTCGCAAAGGCATCCAATCAGGTGGCGGTGGATTCAGTCGATCTGGATCTCGCCAAACGGGAGCGCATCGGCATGGTCGGCGAATCCGGCAGTGGCAAGTCGACGCTCGGCCGGCTTCTGCTCGGTCTCACGCCTCCGACGGTGGGTGAGGTCCGGTTCGAAGGAGTACCCCATAAGGAACGCACCTCACGAGACTGGTCGAAGTTTCGGATGCAGACCTCCCTGGTGCAGCAGAACCCATTGTCTGCTCTGAACCCTCAAATGACGATTGGCGAGCAGGTGGCGGAGGCCGTCTGGGTACATCATGTGGCCGATCGCGCGGGAGCCCGCGATCGCGCCGCCGCCATGCTCGAGCGGGTCGGGCTTCCGACTGGAATGATGGGCCGTTTCCCCCATCAGATGTCTGGGGGCCAGCGCCAGCGCGTCGTCATCGCGCGTGCCCTGGTCCTCGGCCCGAAGCTTGTTGTGTTCGACGAGGCCGTGTCGGCCCTGGATGTATCGGTTCAGGCGCAGGTGGTCTCGATCCTGAGATCGCTTTGGCAGGAACTGGACCTTGCCTATGTCTTCATAACGCATGACCTGCGCATTGTCCGGCACCTGGTTGATCGCATCGCCGTCATGTATCTCGGACGTGTCGTCGAAACAGGAGACATAAGGTCCGTCTACGCCTGGCCTCGTCATCCGTACACGAGGGCATTGCTTGCGTCGGTGCCGACGATGGACCCGCGCGTTCGAAACGTGGAACCACCCATCCAGGGTGAGCTCGATTTCAGCACGCTCGCAAAAGGATGCTCCTTCCGGTCGCGCTGTCCGTTCGCCATCGACCGATGCGTTTCCGAAACGCCGGCGCTTCGCCAGGCTGGCGACCAAAAGGTGGCCTGTCACCGCGCTGAGGAACTTCCACGCGAAATCGTCCCGCAGAGGGAGATCGCGCAATGATGAGCTTCATCCTCGCACGAACTGTTCGAGCCCTTGTGGTCCTCTTCCTCACCGTAACCTTCGTCTTCATCGTTCTGCGGTTGAGCGGCGATCCGGCCGAACAGATTCTCTCCGATGTCGCGACGCCAGAGGCACTGGCGGCGTTTCGCATTAACTGGGGGCTGGACAAGTCCATTCTGGAACAGTTTCTCATTTACTGGAGTCACGCGATCCGGGGTGATTTCGGGACGTCCTTTGCCGACGGCCGCGAGGTATTCGCGGTCATTGCCGAGCGCGTCCCGAAAACTCTGTTGGTCACCGTATCAGCCTTCGTGCTGAGCATGCTCATCGGTATCCCCGCGGGAATTCTCGCCGCGGTACGGCGCGATACTGCTTCCGACAAAGCAGTCATGGCAGGCGCGGTTCTTGGATATAGCGTTCCGAATTTTCTGCTCGGACTTGCGTTGATCTTCATATTCGCGGTCTGGCTGCGGGTCTTGCCGAGTTCAGGAAGCTCCACCTTCAAACATGCGATCCTGCCGATCGCGACGTTCGCCCTCTTCAATGCGGCCGGCGTTGCGCGATTTACTCGCTCGACGCTGATCGACGTGCTGGGGCAGCCCTATATCGCCGCGGCTCGTGCCGACGGCGTGCCGGAATGGGATATCATCCTGCGCCACGCGCTTCCGAACGCGGCGATCCCGATGGTCACGATGCTGGGCTTCATCGCCGGCGGTTTGCTCGGAGGTGCGGCTCTAATCGAGCCCGTGTTCGGTTGGCCGGGGCTGGGCAGCGGTTTCGTTCGCGCTACAAGTTCCGGCGACCTCAACGTGGTGCAGGCAATGATCATTCTTTTCACCGCCTTCATGGTCACGATCAACCTGATCGTCGATATCCTCTACGCCGTCCTCAACCCGAAGATCAGGCTTCAAAGCAATGAAAGATAACGCTGTCAAATTGCGCAGGGCCGGACCCGTGACGCCAAAAGTGCCGGTCAGTATCTGTCTATGCGCAGCATGGATCGTCGCGGTCGTGTTCATCGGCGTGACGGCACATTGGGTGGCGCCTTACAATTATCTGCAACAGGCGCCGATATCGCGGTTCGCGCCGCCAGGTACCCTTGCAAGCCACCTGTTCGGGACGGACTATCTCGGAAGAGATGTGCTCAGCAACCTGCTGATCGCGACGCAGACGACGCTAATGATCGCGTTCATTGGATCGTTGATCTGCGCAGTCATCGGTACCAGCCTCGGCTTCCTGGCCGCACACTTCCATGGCTGGATCGATAATCTGATCATGGGTTTCGCCGACGCCGTGTCGTCTGTGCCCTTCATCATCATTGCGCTCGGGGTGCTGGCATTCTTTGGATCAAGCCCGCTGCTTTTCGTGTTCCTCGTGGGCGTCGCGAATTGGGAGCGCTATGCGCGGCTCAGTCGTGGGCTCGTGCTGAGCGCCAACCAAGAGGGATACGCGGAGGCGGCTCGCATCGTCGGCATTCCGTCCCTGCGCATATACCTGCGTTACATTCTGCCGAATATCGCAGGTCCACTCATCGTCCAACTTACGGTGAATTTTCCCGAGATCATTCTCCTGGAGAGCGGATTGAGCTTCCTTGGCCTCGGAATCCAGCCGCCTGCCACCAGCCTTGGGCTCATGGTCGCCGACGGCCGGAACTATCTGGCGATCGCGTGGTGGCTCACAGCTCTTCCCGGACTGATGATCGTGCTCACCACCTTATCCATCAGCTTGCTTGGCGACTATCTGCGCGACCGTTTCGACGCCCGTCTGCGTTAGAAAGAGAAAAGATGTACCGACTGCTCGAATTCGTACCCCGCCTTCTCGACATCGACGTCCAACTGCAAATCGTCTCGCCCGAGCCAATTGCTTCAGGCGGCTGGGCTATCATCTCCGCTTCTCTGTGGATTGAACCATTTCCGGCGGTTGCGACAAACTTGAACGCTCTCTCAGATAGGCAGTCCTGATGTTTGAGCTCCTCCCTTCGCGCTCCGGACACATTCTCGTTTGTGGCCATCGCGGGCATGTTGTCGACGGACACGAGAACAGCCTCCCGGCATTGCGCCGCGCCGCCAAACTTGGCGCATCACTTTGCGAGATCGATCTGCGCATGACGCGAGACGGTCTGCTTATCGTGTTTCACGATGACATTCTCGACAATGCATCGACAGGCACAGGCATCATCTCGCAACTCGACTATGCACAGATCGCACAGTTTCGGACCCGGGCCCGCAACGGCATGCCGATCGAGGGCCAACCGATCGAGCCGTTCGAAGACATTCTTGCATATTGCCGAGACCTCGGCCTCGGCTTGATCATCGAGATCAAGGACAAGTTCGAGGGCACGGCCTACCTGGAGCAGGTAGTCCGACTGCTGAAGGACGCCCAAATGTTCGAACGGGTGCTGGTCAGTTCGTTCGATTACGTGGCTTTGCGCGACATCAAAAGCATTGCACCCGGCATCCGCACGATGGGCATCAACTATCATCGCCTGGTCGACCCGGCCGCAACCGCACACTCTGCATCGATGGACGTCATGAACACCGACTATCCGCAGTTTACAGCCGATATAGCCGAGGGTCTTCACGCCGCCAACGTTACCGTCAGCCATTACGTCCCGCCGCCGGAATTCTTCGCGATCAGGCGCGGCTATGGCGTCGACTATTTTGAAGAGCTTGGCGCCCATCTGCGCGCGGGACTGATCGACATGCTGGTCTGCGACGATGTCGGCTGGAGTGTCGATTTTGTTACGCGCTGTGGTTTGGGCGTGTCGCGCCTGTCCTAGAAAAGGAAAAAGACATGAATCCACTCAGAACGACATCGGCGGCGATGCGTCTCGCCGGCCACCGGGGGCATAGCGCAGGTGCACCGGAAAATACCTTCGCAGCATTCCAAAAAGCCCATCAGTTTGAAGGACGAGGCGTTACCTGCGAGACGGATCTGCGGATCACCAGCGACGGTGAACTCGTCCTCATCCACGATGAAACCTTAGACCGCACCACAAACGGTCACGGCCTCATCCGCAACATGACCTACTCCGAGATTGCCGCTCTCGACGCCGGCCGGTGGTTCGGTGAGGAGTTTGCAGGAGAGCGTATTCCACTTCTGAAGGAGGCGCTGCAGTTCGCTCGTGAACTTGGCATCATCTATCAGCTCGAACTCAAGACCTATGATCGCGACGACGTGTTTTTCCCAAAACTGCGGGCGCTCATTGACGAACTTGGCTGCGCCGATCTTCTGCAGTTCTCCTCCTTCGACTTCGTTCAACTGAGGGCGCTGAAAAAGGCGATACCGGAAGTGCCCACCGTCGGCCTGTCGCACTCGCGCCTGATCGACCCGGTGGCGATTGCGCGCGAGGCGAACCTCGATGCCATCAATCTTGAGATCTATCACTTCCCGAGCGGTGAGGCACTCCAGCTTCATGACGGCGGTATCGCTGCCTTCCTGCATGTACCGCGCCCGGAACGGCTGAAAAACCTGAAGGAGTATGGTGTCGACATCGAGGCCGATGTGGTTCAATGGATCCGCGAAGGCCAACTGGATCAGCTCATCAGTGACGATGTGGCGCAGGTCGCAAGGCTTCGGGACGAAGCTCATGGCTGATTTGCATATTTCCGAGCCGACCGAGCGAACGGTCGAGGCAGTCCTCGAGGAGATTGCTCGCAAAGCTGGTGAACTCGCCCTCACCCACTTTCGGTCCTTGGCCAGTCTGCCGGTCGAGAAGAAGGGGCACCTCGACCTCGTGACCAAAGCTGACAGGCAAGTTGAGGAGTTCCTGATTGCCAGCTTGCATCACGCGTTTCCGGATGACGCCGTCTACGGCGAAGAGGGCGGCGAAATCGCGGGTGCTTCCGGTCGGACCTGGGTCATCGACCCGATCGATGGGACGTTCAATTTTGTCCGTGGTGGCCAGAACTGGGCGATATCGATCGGCCTCTACGAACACCGCCGGCCGGTCTTTGGCGTGATTTATGCTCCTGTCCGGGACCTGATGTTAATGGGTGGGGAGACTGTCGAAACCCGGCTCAACGGCAAGCCGATGCCGGCTCTGCCTGCTCTCGATCTCTCGCAGGCCTCCGCGGGGATCGGCCTGCACCCTTCGATCGCCACCGAAGATCGCTTGGAGGTCGTACGCTATATTTCCGACGAGTTGCGCATCAGTTTCCGCTGCTGCGGATCGTCGACCCTCTCGCTGATCGAAGTCGCGATGGGCGAGACCGACGGCTACGTGGCGCTCGGGGACTCGACCTGGGATGTGATGGCCGGACTGCCCATTCTCGCCAATCTCGGTGTCTCCCATACAATCGACTGGGATCGTACCGAACTCCAGGCAAAGCTGCGGTTCGCCTGCGGTAGCGAAGAGTTCCTGCAAAAGGTACGCCCTTTGCTGCAGAAGGTGTCGGTAGCCTGATGCCGAAGGAACTCCCATGACTGGCGGCGCTGAAAGAGATCTCCGGGCCGCTCGGGCACTGCCGCCGGCGGAATTGCGACAGCGCACTGTAGACGGCAGGGGTGTCGCGGACATTCGGCTGTTGCAGATGGAAGACGGCCCAGGGAGAGGACAGCGGCTGCTCGTTGTTCGAAACGCAAGCGGCATTGGATTTGAGGTCGCGGTGGATCGAGGTTTCGATATTGCGAGTGCAACATGGCGCGGAATCAACATCGGGTGGAACAGTGCGAACGGCTTGCCTTGGCCGCCGAATTCGATCGATGCGGAAGACGGCGTCGGCTTCTACAGGAACTTCGATGGCTTCATCGTCACTTGCGGCCTTGATCATATAGGCGGAGCGAAACGGAGCGATGCCAGCCACTTTATCCACAAACATCGCAAGGCAGTTTTCAATCCGCTGCATGGGAGGATTTCCAGCCAGCGGGCGAGGCTTTCGGGTTATGGGGTCAACTGGAGCGCAAGCGATCCCGTCATCTGGGCAGAGGGCGTCGTCAGGCAGAGTTCAGTGTTCGGAGAGAACCTTCTTCTTCGCCGGCGCGTAGAAATCGATGTGTTCGGCAACGCTATCCGCCTCAACGATGTGGTCGAAAACCAAGGATTCCGGCCCACGCCGCATGCGATCCTCTATCACGTGAACTTCGGCTACCCATTCCTCGACGAGTCAACGCAACTCGCGGGCGATCTGAGCCGCGACGTTGTCGCAGCGTTCAACGGCGGGCACAAGCGTCCAACGGCCGACTTCGTGGACTATTTTCAGGAGACGCCTGTCGTTTGCGATTGCCGCAGGCGTCCGTTGAATTAAGCAACAGTGCCTTGCTTGGAGGAGTACGCGCCCGCCTCTCGTTTTCCCGTGAGGCTCTACCGAGCTTCGGCATCTGGAGAGCTTATCAGTCCGGCGTGTATGCTCTGGCGCTCGAGCCGACGCGGCAATTTGAGCCGGAAGGGGAGCCGAAAAATGGTTCACTGACTTTAGGAGCAGGAGACACCGCCGAGTATTGGATGACAATCGATCTCGGATCGATGCTCTGAAAATCTCTCCATTTCCGTTCGTCTCAGGTTGTTGGCTAGCGGTTGTCGCGAGGCGGATACTGTTTCCCACGTTCAGATGTCTGGCCTTCACAGAATCATGTCTCTGTATCGACATAGAACCGTAGCTCTTGAACCAGTTCGAACGCCGACCTACCGCTCACTTTCGCCAGCTGCCGAAAAGGAAGCCTTTGCTGCGTAACGCCAATTTATGGAACTAAACAGTTTTCCGCCTTGGCACGTCGCATTAAAAGGCTAACGACATACGCCTTCACGAGGGCACACGCGCCCCTCTGAGACGCACCGACGCGCGAACCAGCACGAGGGACGCAGCCAGCAGAACTGCGTCCTTTAGTAGAAACTGCCCTGGTGCAGCCGAAATCGCAGGAAAGCCGCCGGCAGTCGGCTCCGCGACACCAGGGGTGGTGATGAAAAAGGTCAGCGTAATCAGGTACGTCGCGGCTGACATCAGTGCGCCGAGCGTCGAGAATAGTGGACGAAATGCACCAAGGATCAGAACAATAGCGGTTGATAGCTCGATAACGCCGATGAAATAGCTCTGCCCCTGCGTCCCGAAAATACCCAGCCAACCCATAATAGGGCTGTTTCCGATAAACGGGGCGATACCATCAGCCTCGTACGCTGTGAACTTCATCGCGCCGAACCACAGAAATACGATCACGAGAGCCCATCTGAGCAGAGCGAGTTCCTTCCGATCCTGCTCGGGGACAAGAAATTCGTAGCGGTCAAAAATGCTCATCTAAAACTCCTCAATTGTAGTGGTCTGGTAGCATGTCATGGGTGGGTATATGCGCCGATCATACACTTGAGCGCGGGAGATGTCTTTTGACTGCTGTTTCGCCATGCTAGCCGCTGCATCTACGACGGCTAAGTCAGCGACCCCTTATGCAACGTCTTCCACAGTCAGGTCCCGGCCGTTGAACTGCACGGTCTCCCCTGCTCGGGCACCCTCGATCACTTCGAAGATCGGCGCCATCGTAGAAATGCCCATGAGCTCCCGCCCACGACAAGTGAACTTGCTCGTTGACACTGCGATCACAAAATAGCGGCCGGACAGCTTGACGACAGCGCCTTCCTTGACTGAAGTTTTAGGGCCGAAGTCGATCATCCTGAGCTTTTCGAGTTTATCGCCGTAGTCTTCCAGAGTGTCATCAAGCGCCTCGGCGAAGTCGCTAGCGACCTCGGCCTGAGCCAGTTCGTCGTTCTCGATCGGCTCGCTCCGATCGACCCGAGCGGTGGAGACGTAATCCAGATAATTGTCGCGAGCGCTATGCAAGGCTGCGGTCTCCAGCGAAAGCATAGTTTCTCGAATGTGGTCTTTATTCCAATCCATCATAACCTCGTTGTGTTTCGGTAATCCAAATGTCCTAAAGGCTGGTCCGTGACCGCGTTGGGTGATGACCGCACAAACTCGTCGACACCGCTATTCATCGCTGATGACGTCTTCTCCCTGGTAGGGGATTCTCATCAGCCGAGAATCTCGGATGATGCTTGTGACGAGCCAGACATATGACTGCTCGGCGGTATCGAAGCCGAGGATGCTGAAGGCTCCGCCGAAAGGGCATGGTGGGAAGTCTGGAAAGCCCTCCCGCAGAACGTAGCGCTCTGGATCATGCTCAAACTCGTTCTTGTAGACTTTGCGCAGTCCGTGCTTGCTCGGCACATCTTGGTCACCTGCCGGCGCTGTTTCACGATGCGCTACAAGCCTCTCAGAAAGGTCGCGATGACATATTTCGTCGAACACGTCGAACGCGTCGATCAAAAGGCCCTTATGCCCGGTCGCCGGATCTGTGATCGCGTAGATGTTAGAGGCGTCTTCGGCATCATTTCCGCTTTCGAGGCGCAACGCTGCGTCGACGCGAATGGTGCACGGATCTAGGGTCGATCCTAGTTCGAGATCGACGAGATTGCCGTCCTTGACGCGGTACTCGCCGTCATAGCCCTTGGCGATGAACGACTGGGCTGCTTCTAGAACGTCGGTCACATGGGATGTCATAGACGCACCTTCATCTCGAGTTGGATTGGACACGCTCCTGCATAAGGCGCGCCGTGACCCGTCGGATGACGGCGAAGAAACCGAAGTGCGGTATTCATAGCCACTTGGCCTTCTTGAAGCGCACGAACAGGAGAAGGCAGAACACCGCTATCAGACCGAGCACGACGAAGTATCCATAGGTCGTGTTCAGTTCCGGCATGTTCGTAAAGTTCATGCCGTATATTCCCGCGATCGCCGTCGGAACTGCCAGTATTGCCGCCCAAGCCGCGAGCTGGCGGGTGATCACACCCGTCCTTTGTGCTTCGAGAAGGCTGCTGGCCTCAAAGACCGTGGACAGAACCTGAAGGAGGCCATCGATCATGGACTGCACGCGTTGGATATGGTCCGCGACGTCGCTGAAGTATGGTCTCACTTCGGCGCTGATGCAGGGAAAGTGGCCGCGAACGAGCTTTCGCACCAGCTCGGCCATAGCCCCGAGTGTGCGCTGGAAGCGCGTGAGTTCGGACCTTAGTCCGAAGATGCGGGCGACTTCTTTTCGTCCGAGAAAGTCGTCTAACGACCGTCTCTCCATCGCCAGAACGTCATCCTCGATCATTTCGAAGATGGGCAAATACTGGTCGACGAGCCGGTGCAAGATCGCGTGCAGCACGTAGTCGACACCCTGCCCGAAGAGCGCCGGCGAAGCCTCGAGTTGCTCCCGAAGGTTGCCTAGCGCTCCGGCGTTGCCATGTCGTACGCTGATAAGGTGATTGTGACCGGTGAAGATCGCCGTCTTGCCATAGCTGATCCGGTCGCCGACCAGCTCGGCGGTCTGAGCGACGATGTATAGCTCGCCGTTGTAGACTTCGAGCTTGGGCGGGCAGAGCGGGTGCATCGCGTTATCGATTGCCAACGGATGGAGATGATACGTCGCTTGCAGCGCGTGAAGTTCGTCGGCGGTGGGCTCGCGAAGCGCGATCCAGCAGAAGCCCGAGCGACTCTTATCGAGATTGACGCGCTCGTCGATCGCGATTTCCCGAATTCGCTTGCCTTCGTTGTAATAGTAGGCGGCGATGACACTCATGCTTCTACGATCCTAGTGCGGGGATGGCGGAGGACTGGGGATGCCCTTGCTCATCAAGGCTGGTTCGTGACCGCATCGGTGAACGATGCGGTCACGAGCGTTGCGAACCGTAGCAGCATAGCACGTACGGACGCCTTACCTACTCCGCTGCGGCACCGGCCGCCGGCTGCGTGTCGCCAGCAGGTTGGCGCTTGGGAAGCACCCAGCCGGCTCGCGGGAAATGGCAGCTATACCCGCCCGGCCGCTTCTCAAGATAATCCTGGTGCTCCGGTTCGGCCTCCCAGAAATCGCTGACCGGCTCGACCTCGGTGACCACTTTGCCATCCCACAGACCGGAGGCATCCAAATCGGCTATCGTCTCTTCGGCGACGCGCTTCTGCGCCTCGTCGACGTAATAGATGCCCGACCGGTAGGAGAGCCCACGATCATTGCCCTGGCGGTTCTTCGTCGTCGGATCGTGGATCTGAAAGAAGTATTCCAGGATGTTCCGATAGCTCGTCACCTCCGGGTCGAAGACGATCTCGATTCCCTCGGCATGCGTGCCGTGATTGCGATAAGTGGCGTTCGGAACATCGCCGCCGGTGTAACCCACACGAGTTGAGACGATGCCGGGCTGCTTGCGGATTAGGTCCTGCATGCCCCAGAAACATCCGCCTGCGAGAACAGCGCGCTGATGCATGTTAAGCCTCCTCTACCTGATCGAGATAATCGCCGTATCCCTCGCTTTCCATCTCGTCGCGCGGGATGAAGCGAAGGGACGCTGAGTTGATGCAGTAGCGCAGACCGCCGCGGTCGGAAGGACCATCCGGGAACACGTGGCCGAGATGGCTGTCGGCGTGTACCGACCTGACCTCCGTCCGGACCATGCCGTGCGCGCTGTCCCGCACTTCGTTGACGTTTGCCGGAACGATCGGCTTGGTGAAGCTGGGCCAGCCAGTACGCGAATAGAACTTGTCCGTCGAAGCGAACAGCGGCTCGCCCGACACGATGTCGACGTAGATGCCAGGCTCCTTGTTGTCATTGTACTCGCCGGTGAAGGGCCTTTCGGTGCCCGACTCCTGGGTAATCCGGCGTTGCTCGGGGGTCAGGCGGTCAAGTGCTGTCTGTGACTTTTCAAACTTCATGATAGTCTCCAATACTCATCTCGAGGGGGACATTTGATCTCTTCATCGGCTACAGTGGCCGTATCTATATTTGGACCGGCCACGGCGCCGTTGAGAATTGTCCATTCGGATAGAACGCTCTCACTTATCCTGACATTCGGCGCCAGACGCACTGCTACCCAACTTATCAGTCATTGCGAACTATCGCAGTGCGCCCAAGATTTATCCAATACGCTGTGCGTATAGTTTCCATAGCGCCGAAGCTCTTCACGTCGTGCTTCAGTTCCACTCGTATAGGGCTGCCAGCTGCGCGATCTTGCGTATCTCGACCGTCGCCGTGGAACCGGATACAGTCGCGATCACGACTTCGCGCTCCAAGACGAATCCGTCGATCGGCCGAGTGACGAGTCCATGCGCCGTGGCCGATCGTTCAGGAAGAATGCATATGGCGTGGCCGTCGGCGACGGCCCGTTGCACCCAGTCCTCGCGATCTGATCGAAAGCGGGGTTGCATGAGCAAGTCCCGTCGCGCGAAGTGATCGAGAATCTGATCGCGAAACTCGCATTTCAGGCGATCAACGAAAGGAAATTCGAGCAAGTCTTCGGCCCGAACGATCTCACTGGCTGCCAAGGTATGGTTTGCAGAACAGCCGAGCACGAAGCGCTCCCGAAACAGAGGACGCACATCCAGCTTGCGTTCCGGTCTTGTTTCACGCGGCAGGATGCACGCGTGGTATTTTCCTGACAGCACTTCCGATGTGTCCTCGTTCGAACGGAGCGAGTGCAGCTTGATCTCGATGGACGGCATCTCCGCCAACGCACTCTCGAAAAACGCCGTGAATTGCTTTGGTCCGACGGAGGGCGCGACGGCGACATCCAGCACGCGGTGCCTCCCCATCGCCCAGTTCTCAGAGTGATTGCGCACGCTCTTCATCGCGACCATCATGCGCTGAAATTCTGCCTCGACGTCCTGGCCAAGGCCAGTAAGGCGGCTGTTCTTCCCATCGCGATGGATCAGTGGCCCGCCAAGTTCCTCCTCCAAGCGGCGGATGGCACGGGTCAGGCTTGGTTGAGACACACCACTCAAGCGAGCCGCGGCTGTAAAGTTCAGCGTATCGGCCAAGTTGATGAAATAGCTGATCTGATTGAGTTCCATTAGCTTCCGGCCCATGTGCCTGAGTGATGCTTGCTCGTGAGACCAGCTTCGGAAAGCAGGTGACGGATGTATGCTTCACGCATATAATCATCGTCGAAGGGATTGTCTATATGCGCCGCGCATATAAATGATACCCTGGGATGACGATTAATGTGTCGGTTCGCCCCGCTCAGCTCCATCGAAGGCTCTGGGAGGGCAACCGCCAAGCCGCTTGCTGGAGGTTCGATGGACATGGCAGAAAAACATTCACATTCGCTAGCGGGGCTGGCTCTCAGCTTTCCGGGCATCTCGAACCGCCGGAAGGGACGCCGCGGGGCTGGGCGATCTTCGCCCACTGCTTCACCTGCGGAAAAGACAGTCGCGCCGCCGTTTACATCTCGCGCGCGCTGTCGCGTGCGGGCATCGGGGTCTTGAGGTTCGATTTCGCCGGAACCGGGATCAGCGGTGGGTCGGGGGAAGCTGTGAGCTTCGCGTCGGACGTCGAGGACCTTCGTGCAGCCGCAAAGGCGATGGCGGCGGCGGGTATGTTACCCTCCCTCCTTGTCGGGCACAGCCTGGGTGGCGCCGCTGACGATCGTAGCCGCTGCCGAGTTGCCTGACATTGCCGCGGTGGCGACGATCGGTGCGCCGGCCGACCTTCAGCACATCTTGCGCTTCTTCGGACCGGACGATCTAGACACCATCGCGAGCGAGGGCGAGGCCTCGGTGGAGATCGCCGGCAGACCCTTCTTCATTCGTCGCAGCTTCCTAGAGGCGGTTGCGGGAATCGACATCGAGAAGTCCATTGCCTCTCTGCGACGTCCGGTGCTGGTCATGCATTCTCCGCTAGATCAGGTGGTCGGCATCGACCACGCGTCGCGCATCTTCGTCGCGTCCAGGCATCCTAAAAGCTTCATCTCGCTCGACACGGCGGATCACCTTCTCACCAACGTTGCAGATGCGAACTACGCCTCGGCAATGGTGGCGGTATGGGCAAGCCGCTTTCTTCCACCGCTCACGGCGGATCTACCGCAGGTCGAGGCTGCCGAGGGCGTTGTCGCCACCGAAACTCTTGAGGGGAGGTTCCAGCTCAAGGTTCGCAGCGGCGAGCACACTCTGTTCGCCGATGAGCCAGCATCGGTTGGTGGTCTCGGAATCGGACTATCTCCTTACGAACTGGTATCTGCCGGCCTCGCAGCCTGCACGGTGATGACGATGCGCCTCTACGCCGACCGCAAGGGCTTTCCGCTTGAACGGGCGAGCACGACCGTGCAGCACGAGAAGGTGCCGGACATGATGCCACCCGATCGATTCTCCCGGACCATCGTCCTCGATGGCCCGCTGAGTGATGATCAGCGCGCTCGGATTCTCGCGATAGCTGATCGATGTCCCGTAGATTTAACTCTTATCCGGGGTTCGGACGTGCAGACCGAGCTTTCTATCACCAGTCAGGCTGCTGATCCCACGAGGCTGGCTTGACCTTGACCCACATAGAGAAAGGCGAACGAGCTATGAGCCAATCAGCTGCCGGTAATGATGCGGCCGCTACAGAGCGAGCGATTCTCGCAGGCGGCTGCTTCTGGCGCATGGAGGATTTGCTGCGCCGAGCGAAGGGAGTCGTATCGACGCGTGTCGGTTACATAGGCGGAGAGATGCTTGATCCGACCTATGAGAGACATTACAGCCATGCAGAAGCGGTGGAAGTGACTTTCGACCCCTCCGTGCTTAGCTATCGCTCTCTCTTGGAGCTCTTTTTCCAGGTCCACGACCCCACGACCTACGAGCAACAGGGCAGCGATGTCGGTCCGAGCTATAGATCGGCAATTTTCTATACCACCGAGGTGCAGAAGGAAGTCGCCCTGACGACCATCGCAGAGATCGAAGCATCAGGTCGCTGGCCTAGCCAGATCGTGTCGGAAATCAATCCGGAAGAACCGTTTTGGGAGGCGGAGCCGGAGCACCAAAAATACCTGGTGCGCTATCCTGGGGGCTATAGCTGCCATTTCGCGCGCCCGACCTGGCGTCTGGAACGATCAGGTCGATGAGCAAGTCGTAGCCGCCTCTTGGTTCGTGAGGGATGGGGTAGCAAGCGCCACGCGACGCTGCAGGCCGGACTCCTGCTATGATGCCTGAGTTCATGATTGTTGGCCTTTGGGGCCTGATGTCGGGCAGCGGACTTTTGGCTGGAGCGATTATAGTGGACGCATTTTTTCAGGAGGATGACGCGCCGCATGATTTCGGCGGTGGGCGCCGCAGTTCATCGGCCTGATCACGGTTGTGGGCTTTCTGGCTGCTGATTTTATCGCTCAGCATTGATCTGCCCTAATTACACGCGTCCTACGCGTCGTCGTTCTTCTCGCGGTCTACACCTCGCTCATGTAATTCGGCATCGATGGGGCAGTTCGTGCAGCCCTCGTAGCAGCACAGGCGGCAGATGCGGTATGAATGCTCGAGGTTTTCCAAGCGATCGCGCAAAACGCGTTCAGCGATGTCGCATAAGATTTTCAGTTCGTCCGGATTAAGGATCGATAGCCCTTCGGCAATCACTTGATCGCGCGAAGCCAGGACCTCGTCGCTCGCGACCTTCCCGGCTGGAGTAAGATAGAGGGATCGCGTGCGCCCGTCGGTCGAATGCTCCCTACGCTCGATCAACCCCTCAGTCGCCAATCGATCCACCAGGCGAACGGTCCCTGCATGTGAAAGGCCCACCCCGACTGCAAGCATACGGATCGAGAGCCCGGGCTTGTGCGCGAGCAACGCCAGCGCTGAGGCGGCAGGTCCAGCTTCCGGCGCCAGCGATGAACTAGCGCGAACGATGTCGTCGCTGATCATGAGTGCGAACGCACCGAAAATATTTCGATCTCGAGGTCCATCCATTGCCACAGCTATATGTGCGCGGAGCATAGACAGCAAGTCATACTCTGGTCCTCTTCATCAACGCGCGGATTAAGAAAGCTCTGTTTCAAAGGGGTTTGAGGGTTTTCGAGTTATCTGGCCCACCAAAAAAAAGGGTCCGGCCCATCAAGGCGGGGAACGAATCGATACCTTGCGGCTATAGAGTAGGCCTCTCTGCTCTGAATCGCCGTAGGTCGCGCTTGAGAATCATCTCGCGTCAGAGCCGCCATCAAGTCGCGCAGGTGTAGATCAGCGAGGCCTTAAGCTTGCCCTACGGTGTCGCACTTCCACCGCGTCACCGGACGCGATTACGATTGCATCAATCTCATTGAGGAAAAGTCCGTGTTCCACGAAGCTGGGGATTGCAACGATCGCTGCTTTCGATTTCGGTAGGCCTTGGTATCTCGTCCAGGGCCGCGTCCAAGATCTGATGCGTCCTACGCGTCCTCCTGCGTTCGTATCATCGCATCGAGAGATCCTGTTATCATCGGCGTGCTCGGACAACGGGTGGCCTTGGCCTCGATTGGGCGCCTTGGCTGCCTGCGTGCGATGGTCAGCACCGCCAGGGTAGTGAGCAACCCGGCCGCATAGAGGAATAAGCCGCCTGGGCCGACGATATTCATCGCAACTCCCCCTATAAGGGGTCCAGCGGCTGTCCCGACCCCGTTAAGCAGAAGAAGCCCGCGTGCGGTCCCGAGTAGCCGACCGGCCGGAAGATCGTCGTTCGCGACGGCGAGTGACAACGAATAGATCGGGATGCCAAATCCGCCGAAGAGCGCACCCGCTGCGAGGAGCACGGGCAAAGGCGCTTCCGCCGCCAATGCTACGCCGACGGCGGCCACTGCGGCCGCTAGGGCCGCGCCGGCAATGACACGGTTCTGGGGCACCCGATCCGAAAGCCAGCCGAGTGGCCATTGCAATGCAAGTGTGCCACCAACAACCGCAGCCATGAAAGCGAATATGCCGCCCACATCGAGTCCGATCCTCTGGGCGAAGTTCGGGCCCATGCCCCAGAAACCACCAATAGCCAGGCCGGCCAAGAAAACGCCAGCCGCAGCGAGAGGTGATGCGAGGACGAGGTCCCTGAACGCGACCCGTTCCTGTGCCACCTGGCCCGGCGGATGACTGGGTAGCAAGGTGATCGGAACCACCGCTGCCGATATCAACAGCGACACGATGAGGAACAATGTCACATCGGCAGGCGGTGCGATGTTGAGTAACGCCTGCCCGATTGCCCATGAGCCCTTCGAGACAACTCCGAAGATCGACAGGAGCTGCCCGCGCGTGGTTTGCAATGCATGGGCGTTGAGCCAGCTCTCCGTTGCGAGGATCATGCCCGCGTAGGCGAAGCCGGTAACGAGGCGAAGCGGCATCCAAGCAATAGGCCCAATGAAGGCCACATGGAGAAGGGCGGTCATCGAAGCGATAGCCGCAAAGCCGGCGAAGGTTCTGACGTGCCCTACAGAAACGATGATCCGCGGCAACGCCAGCGCGCCGATCGTGAAACCCGCGAAAGTAGAAGGACATCATCGCGCTGATCGCGCCGCTCGAGAAGCCCTCCTGGCCGGCTCTCACGATCAAGAGCGTACCCAGCAAACCATTGCCCAGTAGCAGAGCGGCGACGCTCAACAGCAACGCCGCCACCGGCGCTAGAACGAGGCCGCGTCCACCCGCCGACTTTACGATATCCATCGCCTGTCTCATTTTCGATCCTGACGTGAGGGTTGATATTCTGCCCCACTGATGAACTGGTCGAATGCTTCGCACCAGATGACGACCGTATTGTAGTCGCGAACATCGATGCCGGCGGGCATCTCCACGATGAAGCCGTTGAAAGTCTTCACGTCGCCCACGCGGACCGATTTGTCCTTGACTAGGAGAAAGGCCTCCTTCGTATCGACGAAACGTGGGGCAAGGTAGAGCTTGTAGTCCGGTCCAGGGGCGAGACGCCCAAGGTGTGCGATCCGATTGCGCGAGACCCGGACTTCGCCTTCGCCCCAATGAAGTAGGTCGCTGCCTTTGAGATTGCGAACTAGGGCCCCTACGTAGAGCGTTTCAGTCGCGATCATCTGAAGCGCTGCTGTGTCCGGCCCCCGCGGCGCTGTGAGGACCGGCAGCGTATAGATGCCTCCTGCAAAGCCTATAGCGAGCATCACGAGATGGGTGGTAATCAGGATGAGCCAACGCCCCATTGGTTACGCTATCAGTTCCTTCACGAGTTGGTCCGCGTCGAGATGGAAGTCCGAGAAAACGATGCGGCCGCCAGCGTCGATAACCGTGAACCAGGGCGTTCCCCGGGTGCGGTAGTCTTCCATGAAGGTGGGAAGCGTCGCGCTGGCCGGTGGCTCGTCATGACCGAAAGCGACAGGAAGCTCATACTTGAGCTGGTTGACGCGCAATTTCTCGAAGGTGTTCTCATGCGCTCCCTCGAAGACGGTCTGGATCACAGCAAACCCCACGCCCTTGGAGCTCAATGCATCATGCAACCTTCGCAAAGTCGGAAACCCATCCAAATGGCAGCCACGGCACCAGTGCTGGAAGGCGAACAAGATCTTCGGGCCGATCCCGACATCCGACAATTTGAGCGGCGCGATGCTTCCTCCATCCTCGCCAATCCATTTCTGCACCCGCAGTTCAGGCGCTCGTTGTTCGGTCACGCTCATCTTATCCTCCAACCCCGACGCAGACGCGCGCTGTATGTATGGTCGAGCGTCGCGATGGCAGGCGAACTTCCGACCTTGTTTGCGCCCTGTATCCTGAAGCCTTGATCGATCAGATCGACATTTCTTCCGAACTATACTCAGGATCTAAAGGCTTCGCGTGTTAGACTATGAAGGTATGCGCGTAGCATTTCCAATAGCGGCGCGACATAGTTTCCATACCTTACCGCCGTTCAGTCCGATCGTAGTAACCTCAGTTTGCATAGGCATGTCGACCTCTCGGCAGTAGCGTTGGTAGGGGCGATATCGCCCTGCCCCCGATCTTACACTACCGTTGACAAGCGCCGGCGTCCGCTTGAAATTCGCCGACAGGGATGCCGCTGTAATGCTGATGCGAAGCTATCAAAACTATAGCCACAAGGTATTGGGAAATCATGCTAGCCTGACGCTATAGTCACCACACAACAATCACGACCTAAAGTGGTCCAACACATTTCCATACTGATAGAGCCTCCGGTATTTCACGTGGTAGGGGGAACAGAAGTAGCGCAACCGTGCATGCGGCTCGGTGCTCAGTCGCTCTTCCAACGCGGCCGTCAGGCGGGACTTGCCAATCCCAGGCTCCCCCGACAGCATCACCGCCTGGCCTTTTCCTGTGCGAGCCTGCTCCCAGCGTTGAAGCAGAAGCTCGAGTTCCTCGGATCGCCCCACCAGCGGCGTCGCGATGGCGTGCAGCGCATCGAAGCGTCCCTCGGCATCAGCCTCGCCGGTGATGCGCCAGGCGGGAACAGGGGCGGCGAAGCCCTTGAGCTGCTGAAAACCGAGGTCGATCATCTCGAACAACCCTGCAACCAGCCGCTGCGTGCTGTCAGCGATCACGACGGTGCTTGGCTCGGCAAAGGCCTGCAAGCGAGCCGCGGGGTTCGGCGTGTCGCCGACCACGGCCTCTTCCTGCGCTGATCCTTCGCCAATGAGGTCGCCAACCAACGACGAGACCGGTGGCGATACCTATCCGGTCTGCCAGCGATTTGCCCAATGGGGACGTCAGGCTGGCAGTCGCTGCCGCTGCCGCCATACCCGCCCGCACCGCCCGCTCAGCATCGTCTTCATGCGCCCTTGGCCAACCGAAATAGGCGAGCACGCCATCACCCATGAGCTTGGCAACGTAACCGTCGTACTGTGCAATCTCCGTCGACACCGCACTTTGATAGGCGCGCAGGACGTCGCGCATTTCCTCCGGATCGAGCCTCTGTGACAGCTCGGTCGAACCTACAAGATCGATGAACACGACGGTCAACTGCCGCCGCTCGGCTTCGACTGGCGAAGGCGCTGGCGCGGACACGGAACTCCCTCGCGGCATCGTGTCCAGTGCGGCAATTGCAGCCAGAACCCTGCGACGCGGCCCGAGGGGTAACCCCAGCTCTCTCAGGTCTTCTTCACTGAGATGCCGAAGCGCATCAAAATCGACTTCATTGGCAGTGAACGCCTCTGTGTACTTGTTCAACCCTAGGCGAGCCAGCCATGAGGCGATGTGCGGCATGACAACCACCTCCCTGGGAGACAGAATACCACAACGGTGGTTGCACAGCACACAAGCGCCATGGAAGTGTACGTCGTTGCGGTGATCGTCGGGACCGAGCAGAAGAAGGATTCGACATCTCCAGCGCCTTGTCGCGTGTCGACGTCAGGATCACAAAGTGCGGCGCTTCGGCCCCATCTCGGTGAACTGGCGACGGAACACGTCGATGTCGATGTGCATAACCGCGCCGGAAGAGCGAAATCCGCTTCAAGCAAGAAACGCGCCGGTCGATGAAGGCTGGCTCCCCGACAGGTGGAGTTGGCGAACCGAGCAAGATTTCAGAAGGCTGATCGCTGCTCAACTGCGTGAGGTCCACCTACCCGTTCAACCCCTCAATCGGTTCGTGCCGCCATTTGATCTTCCGCTTCTCGTTCCGACCTTCCAAGCAGGTATTTGCTCGTCGAAACCTTTGAGCTGCCGCGGGCCGAGAGCGACCAATAAAATTTCTCCACGCACGGATTGCGCTACAGCGTGATCGACGAGGATTTGCTGATCGGCGGCGGACGAACAGAGTCGCGATGCCAGGTTCACGACATGTCCGATCGCGGTGTAGTCAACACGGGCTTCGTAACCAATTCGGCCGACTGTCGCCCATCCCATCGCCAGTCCTATGCCGAAGCCAATCGCATGACCGCGCAGACGCCATTCGGCGATTAGGCGCTGGATGGCATCCTGCATGTCGATCGCCATCTCAACAGCACGAAGCGCCGGGTCTGCGCACGGTACCGGGGCGTTGACGAGCACCATCAAACCGTCTGCCGCGAAGTTGGTCAGCGTGGCCTCGTAGTGTGTAATGATCGCGCCGAGCGCCTCATAGTACTCGCGCAAGACCTGCATGATCTCCTCGGGTTCGGCGTGCGCCGAAAAAGCGGTAAAGCCACGTAAATCGCAGAATACAGCGACGACTTCCGCGCGCTGTCCGGCGAGCACACTCTCGTCGCCGGACTTTTCGACGAGTTCCGCGACCTGAGGTGCGAGAAAACGCTTCAGCCGTGCAATTCGCTCTGAACGATCCCGCGATACGGCGAGTTCTTGCGCCATTTCATTGAACCGGTCCGCCAGCCGTTCGAATTCGTCTCCTGTGACGATGTCGATCCGGTGCTCGAACTGTCCAGCACCGATTTTTTCGGTGCCTTCCTCCAGCAGGCGGATTGGCTCGGTCATCCGCCTAGCAAGCCAGTAGGCAAGCGCCGATGCGAAGATGGCGGCGGCGAGCAGCAGGCCACCCGTTCGCCACAATGACGCATCCAGCGGTGCGAAAGCCTCGGCCTGCGCCTGCTCCACGAACACGGTCCAACCGAGATTGGGGATCGCCGCCATGGCGGTCACAACCGGTTCGTTCTCGGCGTTGCGGGCCGTGGTCGCCTCTCCCCCGGCGGCGGCGATCTCGTCCCGCAATCTGGTGAGGGCCGCCGCTGTCTTCTCGTCCGTGCCCTGCAACACCTTACTGATGTCGGGGTGGGCGATGAGCCGGCCGGTCCGATCGAGAACAAACGCCCGGCCACGACTACCGACTCGAATTTCCGAAACAACCGTCCAGACAAGCTTCAGGTTGATTTCGGCGACGACGATGCCACTTGCCTTACGGTTTCCGGCCATGGCCATGGTCATGAACGGTTCGGAGCCGTCGCGAAAAGTGACTGGCCCAAACCATGTGCCGTTCGAGCGAACTCCCACGACGGCAGGATCGCCAGAGCGATCCGATCCGCCTTCCATCCTGTTCAAGTCGATACGGGAGACATGCAGCCGTTCGACACCGACATCGTCAACAAGGGTGATGCTGACGATCGCCGGGGCTTGGCGCATCACCCGCAGTGCATCGAGCCGATGCTGTCCCTCGGCATCAGCGGTCCAGGCTTGCTGGACCGTCCAACCCAGTTGATCCTTGATTCCGTCGAGAAAGCTCTGAATTTTGCCGGCCGCCGATGTGGCCTCCACCCGCAATAGAGTGCTGAGCATTGCACGCTGGTCGCGATAGCCGAACCAGGCGTCGCCGATGCCGCTAACAGCCAGCGGAACAATGACCGCAGCGAAGAAGGCGAGGAAGTACTTCCGGAACAGCGATCGGCGCATCGGGGCGGCTTGAAGCTGGACCGAACGCCGCACACCATCCTCACTCGATGACTTCATCAGCCATCAGCAAAACCGTCTGCGGCAGCTCGATCCCGAGTGCATTTGCCGTCTTCAGATTGACCGACAAGTCGAACTTCGTCGGCTGCTCGATCGGCAACTCCCCTGGCTTGGTTCCTTTCAAAATGCGATCGACATAATAGGCGAGCCGATGTTGCATTACACCATAGTCCGCCGAATAGGCCATCAGGCAGCCGTCTGCGACGTACCACAAGCCCCAAGCCATGATCGGCATGTGATGCTCGATCGCCAAGGCGGCGATTCGTGACGACTGGTCGGCCAACATGATGTCGGGAAGCACCAGCGCAGCCTGAGCGCCATCGGCCTTCATGCGCGAGAAGGCAGCATCGAGTTCGCCCGGCTCGCTGACTTGCTGGAGGCTCAAAGCCACTCCGAGGTGGCGGGCAGCTTGCTTGGTGTCCGTTTCGAAAGGGAGATATGACACCACCGGGTTTGCCAGCACGCCGACATTGACAAGCCCCGGTATGGCCTCCATCAAAAGCTGCAGCCGTTTGGCGGCTAGTTCGGTGGCGTAATAAGTGACGCCCGTGAGATTGCCCCCAGGTTTTGCGAGGCTTCTCGCCAAGCCTGCCGCAACTGGGTCACCGCTGATGATGGTCACGATTGGAATCGCATCGGTCGCTGCTTGGGCGGCATGCGCCGCCGGCTGAGACGATGTCACGATCACATCCACGGGGAGCTGCACCAGGTCCCTCGCCGCGGCCGCAAGCCGACTGTCTTGCTTACTCGCGCTCCGGCACTCGAAGCTAAGTTCGTGCAGCGTGTAGCCCAGGTCGTGAAGCCCTTGCATGAACATTCCGAACTCACTGGTTTCGCTCACATACGGCATAGCGCACGGCCACCAGGCGAGAAGGCCGATTCGTGGCGTCTCAGCCGACGTCTGCTGCGCGGCGGCGATGGCAGGAAAGCTCAGCGTCAGCGCGACGGCAAGCTTGAGGAAGGGACGTCGTTTCGGTTTCATCCGACCACCCCTCGCTGACCCACGGCACAGAACGGGTCGGCTAATTGCTGCAAACTCACATTTCGATGCGCCCCTTCTCCTCAAGGAGCGACCGACAAACAAGCCAAGATATTCAGTGGATGAAAGTATAGTTGATATTGGCGCGGATTGGTAGCGCGGGCAGCCTAGTTGGCATTCCGTAAGATCTGTTGATTCTCATTGCGATAAGAAGAAAAGGCGATGCGGCCGCCTGCCGACAATTTGGGTAAGGGAGACCGGTCGAAATGCCGGCTGACAGCTCGAAGTTCCATCATGGCGTACGCTCAGCCGATTATCGGGGAAAAGCGCACTGATGCCAAACCTCGCCTCGTCCGAGGCGAGGTCATTGCTTCTGCATTAATTGGCAACGAGACGTGCCGGCCGAGGCGGATGCGTGGTCGGCTTTCTCTTCCACGGGGCCAGGACGGATGGCATGCCCGCTTCGAGACAGGCCGCCACGAGCTAAAGAGAGATGTATCCTGGGATGATGCGCATTGATCGGCAGCCCTACTTTCGATATTCGATGGCCTGCAGGCGCTGCTGCGCGTTGGTCAAGAGATTGAAGACACGGTGGAAGCCGATGCTGGACCGATAAATCGGTGCGAAGTCGAAGTCGTTTCTCATACCAAATCCTCCGTAAAGCGAGATGGAATGGAGACGCGGAATCTGGCGTCTCCGGGTTGCTGTCGGCCCCATCGGGCGACCGACGCAAAATGATCTGGTCTCGAGCGTTTTTTGATTCAAGAAGCGCATCAAAAAAATTGAGCGTCGCGCTTCGAACCTCTTGAATGCTGTTTCGTTGAAACAATCTCTTTTCCACCTGGAGATTTTCGCTCCGTTAGCTGGAAGTTTTTAGGAGACGCAAGATGAAAACTAAAGGCTCTGACCACACCAATCCTCACAACGCCGTCGACGCGATATCCGCGTCGCACATTCTTCACCTGCACCGACACTTCGACCACCCAGAGGAGGTCGTCTCCGCGCGGCTTTCGAAAGACGAGAAACGAGCAATTCTCGCTTCGTGGGCTTCTGACCTTCACGCGGTCGAATCTTTGCCGGAACTGCGCCATCCGCCGGGCGTCCCTCATCCAGTTCGATACAGGGACATTGTCGACGCACTGAAGAAGCTAGACGAGGGCTCGCAGACGCAGCCCTCGCGCCGTCCGGTTTTACTTGGATAAGCGGAGGCCGAACATGAAAGTCCGGCAACCCCAACCTCGGAGTGTCACCACTACCCACGATCCCGTGCCACAGCGGCTCTTGGTGATTTCGCGCTATGTGGAGAACATCCGCCGCCTTGCACGGCTGGCGGACCGCATCAGCCGCAGCGAACTCGGCACGGCAATGATGGAGGTGGCAGGCTGTATGGAAAGGATGTCCAACGACATCGCTGTGAGCGCAACCGGCGCGGTCATCTTGCGGCGGGCCGCGAGGCTTGTTGGTACCGTCGAGGGTCTTCTGGAGAGGCAGGCGAAGCTTGCAGTGCTGCATTAGGTCTGTTCCAATCCAGATCGACTTTTCCGCGAACTGAGCGAATCCGCTCGAGGACGGCCTGCCGCTCCGCGGGCGGAAGTTCGAGGAAGGACGGGCCGATCGAAATCATGCTTCGTCATTGCTTGGCATGATGGTCGCGCCGGTCGCCTTCGCCCCGCTTCGCTTCGGTCACCGGCCGACATCCGTCGATTCCTTGAACTGCCCCTGCTTGTCGCGGCGCACGAAGCGCTTGTCCGTTCTCGTTTCGATCAGTTCGCGTTTGGTCATGACTTTTCTCCTCTGTCAAAGAATTGGAAACGCACAAGATTCCAAAATGTTGCGTCTGTTTTTACCTTGAGCTGCCGGCACGATACGACGACCCGCGCGGCATCAGCTCGCGGACGTGTGACGAAAGGAGTCCGAGGTCATACGGCTTAGGGAGAAATCGCGCGCCCGCTGGCAGGACGTCTGCGCCGACGTGGTATCTGCCCGAGGTTATAAGAATGCCGATCTCCGGATAGACGCCTGCCACGAGCTTCGCCAGGTCTACGCCCGTCAGGCCACCGGGCATGTCCACGTCGGTGAAGACGACATCGATCTCCCGGCTCGACAGGATGCCAACCGCTTCGAGGACGGAGCCCGCCTCATAGACCACGTAGCCGTCGTCTTCGAGGACGTCGACAGCGACGAAGCGAATGAGCGCTTCATCGTCCACTACCAGGACTGCTTTCTGCATGGAGCCGCCTCTCCTACCTCTGTAACGGACATGATTCAGCGACAACGAAAGTCAACGGCGGATAGATAAGAAAATGCTAATAAAGTAGTGGATACCCACGAAGATTTGATTGACGGCCACTCCGAACGGATCTTCGGACTTCAGTCGGAAGTGACAGGCACGGTCGTTTTCGATACTGTTGCGCTGCCCCAGAAGGAGAAATATGCCTACGATTCTCATCCTTGAAGACGAACCGTTCATCGCGCTCGATATCGAAACGGTTCTGGAGGGTTGTGGCCAGCGCTGCTTCGTAACGCTCTCGACGGGTTCGGACGCCGTTTCCTGGCTGAAGGAAAACTCGCCGTCCGCCGCAATCGTCGACCCTCGCCTCTCGGACGGCGTCTGCACTGCCGTGGCGCGGCATCTCGTCTATTGCGACATTCCGTTCATTGTCTATTCGGGCGAGACGGAATCCGTTTCCGAGCTGGAACCCGCGTTCGCAGAAGGTCATCTCCTGATGAAGCCGGCCTCGCCTGAACAGCTTGTGGAAGCCGTCGAGACGGCCTTGTACGGGTCCGACCGCCTGCGTAAGTCCGGGGCATGACGACACGTTATCTCTGGACGCTGGAACGCGAAGGCCGGTCGACCCTCAGCGGCCTCGACACGATCGGGGAAATCATTTCGATCATTGTGGCCGAGGACGTTCCCGGTGCCATGCCGGCCGACTGGTGGTCTCGTTCATGCGGATCGATGCCGACCAGGACGGATCGGCAGCTCACGAATCTCCGCTGGGTTGGACGCTGCGTCTGCAGCATTCTGGCGCGCCTGAACGAGAGTGTGGTTTTGGGGCTGATCCACATCCTCGAACAGATTGAGGACGCGCCGAAGCGAATCCATTTGTCGCGTTCGTGATGAGCTCGCGGAGCACGAGGGAGAACGCTAACCTCGCCTATTCAGGCATGGCCGCAGGCATTCCATGTAGCGGAGGAACTATATCTTATCGGTGGCGTTTATCCGGACACTCAAAATCCTGGGAGGATAACAACATGAAAACACTGGTCATCTCTGCGGTAGCGCTGTTTCTGTCACTCGGAGGAGCGGCGGTCGCGCAGACGACGACGGTCGTCGTTCCCGGCGAGGTCAAGACCTATGTACTAAAACAGGAAACGCCATCCGTCACCTTTGAAGGTGACGTCGCAGTCGGTACGGCGCTTCCTGACACGGTCGAGGTCCACACGATCCCCGATCAACCTGATTACGGTTATGTAGTCGTCAACAAAAAACGTGTGCTCGTCAATCCGAAGACCCGCACGGTGATTGAGGTCGTCCAATAAATTGAAAGTATCGCGGGCCTGCTTCCAAGGCCCGCGATTCCTCTCCTCCGTCCGCATCAGGTGCCGTTCGCTCGGGAGCGAGGGCTGAATAAAGCTTGGCATCCACCGCAGCCAGCCGCATCAGATGACGTCGTAATCGCGGGGTCTCCTTTGGGCATTCGAGACGCGAAGGAGCAATATGATCGTCGAATTTCAACCTCTTCATTCGCGGCTGATCTTCACGGTTTGCTGTGGTCGTCCCGAGACGAAGACAGTGTTGTATTCCGCGCAGACCCTTCTCGAGTACAAGCCGAACCACGAAACACGGGTCGCTTCGGAAAATCACCCCAATGGTCACGAGTGACAGATACGTTCTCCGAGCTTGTCGGAATTCCCAAAACGCATATTTCTGCGTGGCGTCGATTGCACTTGCGATCGCGTATCGGGGGACTTGCGGATTTGTGGCCAGGGAACGCCGGACGACTTCCAAAGCACTTTTACCCATTCGCAGATGATCGGAAGACATGCTGCCTGGATGCTTTCGATATCCCACCAGCCGTTCGGGAACGACCTCGATGAAGTAGCGTGCGGCTAGCTTGAGCTCGAAATCGAGGTCTTCGCAGCCTCCAATGCCGGCTGCTGCATATGAGCTATCAAACCCACCTATCGCAAGCGCGACGTCACGCCGGACGAGAAGCGCGCTTCCATTCCCTATATACTTAACATTCAGATGCCGGGCATAGATATATCCTCTTGCAACATCGGAACTGCCAGGGCGAAAGATCTCGTCGTCGTCATTGATGATGTAATGCAGCGTATAGACCGCAGCCCAGTGCGAGGGCAACCGCTCGAGAGCGTTCACCTGCTTTTCGATTTTCGTTGGGTGCCAGAGATCGTCCGCATCAAGGAATGCCACGAATCGACCTGATGATGCCTCGATCCCAAAATTCCTTGCGGCGGCGACACCGCGGTTGGGGGTGGACAGGAGGCGGATCCGTGAGTCTGACGTCGCGATCTGCTCGACGAGTTTTGCCGTGTCGTCGGTGGAACCGTCGTTGACAACGACAATCTCCAGGGCGGCGTAGGTCTGTCGCATAGCGGACCGAAGCGTGCGCTCAATGTAAGTGGAAGCATTGAAGGCCGGGATGACTACCGAGACCAGAGGCTGATCGGAATGAAATGTGTCTGGTCGATCCTCATCTTTATTTGAAAGCATTGCAGATCTCTCGCCACGTCATCCAGAAAGATACTTTCGTACAGGTGAAGGGACTGGTTTTTGATTTCTGCCGTTTTCGTACATTCAATTCGGGGCGGGCAAATCCCAGCCGCCGACATTGTTGGAACGCCGTCAACAAGCCTACACTCTAGCTTTGTTCCGCGGGCGCAAACGGACTTTGGTCTGACGTAGACCCTCTACTTTCGTAGAAGAGGGTAGATATGTCAGCCGCACGTTGGCGAACCCTGGAGTTCCAGGCCAGGCGTCAAGATCTGGTCCTCGACACTTCTTTCACGCGGGTCGCGCACAGGGGCCGGCGCCCGACCTCGGTGAGGCATCGGGATCTCGGACCTTAGTTGGGTATGCTTGAGACTGAAGTCCTACACGTGGAACGGCTTGTAGCGGGGAATGTTTTCGATTGGCGGCGCCAGAGAGTGCCGCGCCGATTTTGTAGCCGCCCTGGAGACGAAACATGCGTCTGCTCATCGTTGAAGACGAACCGGGAATCGCTCTAGTGATCGAGGACGTCGCGATCGACGCCGGATTCGAAATCATTGGCATCGCGGGGAACATGTCAGAGGCTCTGGAGGTCGGCTCCGAAGCAGACATCGCCATCATCGACGTCCGGCTTGGGGATGGACTCACCGGGCCGTCCATTGCCCGCGCCCTCTTTTCCCGGTTCGGACTTGGTGTGGTGTATTTCACAGTGAACCCCGGCCTTATCGAAAGCCCGGAGGGCCGAGCTGTCGTCACCAAACGGGCGAGCCCCGAAAGAATAGTGGACGCGTTGTCCATGGCAGCCAAGAACGCAAGAACGCATCGCCTCGCGAGCGGCCCCACCTTCTCCTGAACGCTTGAGGCTTCCTCCCCGAACCCAATGCTGCCGACACTATTCCTATGCCGGTCAGGAGATGCACCTGCCCACTCCGCAAGCGTATGAAGCGGCTGTGCTCGAATTTTTCAACGAAGGCTACCCTCGGGAACTCCGTAAGCGGTGCCGCGGCCGCACCTTGACCAAGATGCTTTAGGTAGTTTCGATGGTTGCCGCCATGACGGGACGGTGCTTCGCGCCATTTACGGACTAGCGAGCTATACGAGATTGGGACAGACTGCATTCTTAGGTCATGTTATCGACCAGGCAGGAGTCCAAATGCGAGTTTCTGTTCTACCTGAACCACCATACTACATGGTCAGCTTCACCTCGCAGCGAACAGATGTGGAGGACGGTTACGGCGAGATTGGCTACGCAATGAGCGAACTTGCAAGTCAACAACCAGGTTACCTTGGTTTTGAAAGCGTTCGCAGTGCAGATGGTTTCGGAATACTGCTATCATTCTGGAAGGATGAACAGAGCATCCGCGCATGGAAAGCCGTCGTTGATCATGTTGAAGCACAACGACGAGGTCGCCAAGATTGGTACTCAAGATACGAAATTCGTGTTGCCGTAGTGCAGCGAGCCTACGGTTTTGACCGAGAACCGGTGACTGCGGCTGACGCAGGTAGCAACGCCAGCTAACGTCCGCTTCGCGCCGACAGGAGCCTTTACGCACGTATCATCCTGAGAGGGGAATTCCACGGCAGGAGATCCACAATCCGGTTTTGCTTATGGCCGTTTACGATAGCGGTGAGCGTGCTGGTCAGGTAGGCTTGTGGATCGACGGCATTGAGCTTGCACGTCTCGATGAGCGAGGCGATGGTCGCCCAATTCTCTGCTCCCGCGTCGTGCCCGGCGAAGAGAGCGTTCTTCCGATTGAGCGCTATCGGCCGGATAGTTCTCTCGACACTATTGTTGTCGATCTCGATACGACCGACCGAAATACTGTTCAAGCTGGCGCCCGCAATCGAAGGGAAGCAGCAATCAGATGGCGCCAGGGCGCCTAGCGGAGGTAGCGTAGCTACGGCACCGGAAGGCACACGGGCTGATCGCCAAGGATTCGAGGTCGCCGACCGTTCGCATTTCTATCCGTGTCCTACAAACGTAAAGCATTCCACATTTATAGCGGCGTTGGGGAGTCATCAGGGAGGTTCTGACTGGAGTTGGGCAACATGCTTGAACCTCCCTGATGTCCTTGCAAGGATCACAAGCCTGACGTCCTTGCAAGGATCAGGAAAGTCTATGCCGAATCGTGCCGAGGGAAAGGCGGACTTAAGTCCGGCTGGTGATGTCAGGACAGCTGCTCATATCTCATGCGAGGTAACGTGAAGATCCGTGGAGGGGCGGACAGGAGGAGAATATGAAGTTCGGCCCCGATAACTACAATTACGAAGAGCGCGGCTCGCAAGGACATAGTTCGGCATCAACGATCGCCACAATCGAAGCAGCCCTTTCCGCCGATCCGGATATCGACAGCAGTGCCATCGAGATCAGGATGCTCGGCCCCGTCGTCCTGCTCGAAGGCTTTATAACCAAGGCTGTGGACCGCGACAAAGCCATCTCGCTTGCCGCGATGATCGTCGGCTAGGAGAACGTCCAGGACCGGATGCTGAGCCGCTTTCCCACGCAGTAGGCAGGCGAATCCTCCGGTAGGACCAAGGTCTGTCTAAGCCCCGGCATGAAGTCCTACGTCTGGAACACTTCCTCCATCTTTCGGTTGTCTCCCCCAGCGGAACCAACCGCATTCAAGGAGGAAAACAGATGAATATCAAAGTCGTAGGGATCGCCGCGGGTATCCTGCTGGCATCGACTTCTGCCTTTGCGCAGTCGTCCACGGTGACGGGCGCTGCAGGTGGTGCTGCAACGGGTGCGATTGTCGGCGGCCCGGTCGGTGCTGCTGTCGGCGGCATCGTCGGCGGCGTGGCAGGTAGCATCATCGATCCGCCGCCGCAGAAGGTGGTGACCTATGTTCAGCAGGCTCCGGCACCGACCACGCGCGTCGTGGTGAAGGAGAAGGTCGTCGTCGGACAGCCGTTGCCGGAGACCGTGGTCATCACGCCAATTCCCGATGACCCCACGTATGCATATGCGATCGTCAACGATCAGCGTGTGATCGTCGAACCTTCCTCCCGGAAGGTCATCCAGGTCATCCAGTGACCGTCGGGCGGCTCAGCCGCCCCTTCCAACCATCAGGGCACGCATGCGACGCAGAGAACGCGTGGCGGCATCGCGTGCCCGAAACCTCGGAGAGTAATCATGAAAAGCAACCACCTCACCATGCTCGTGGCGGCGTTGTCACTGAGTGTGTCGCCACTTGCAACATTGCCAGCAGCAGCCCAGCAGGACACCAAGAGCGGCGGCCAGGCTCAGTCCGGTTCTCAGACGGGCACGGACACCGGTTCGCAGTCCGGCTCCAAGACCACCAGCACCGACTGCACCCCCGACGCGTCGGGAGCATGCCCGCAAGGCAAGGGCCAGTCGTCGCAGGAGAAATCTGGCAAGGGCTCGGACATGAAAAAGAGCGCCGAGCAGCCTTCGAACGATAATTCTTCGACGAGCGGAACGGCCTCCGGCAAGTCTTCGACAGAAGACAAACCCGGATCGCAAGCCACCGGCGGCGCCACTACCGAACAGAAGCCCGCCGCCAAGTCCGGCAGCACCGATACAAGCGGCACGGCCACCTCAGGCACGAAGAGCAGCACGCAAAATGCCAAGCCTGCAGAGAGCACGCAGAGCGGGGATGCGTCCAAGCAGTCGACCGACCAGAACTCGTCGACGACGAATAAGAGCTCTTCAGAAACCAACGTCAACAACACCACCACCACGAACAATCAGACGTCCAGCACCAAGACCAACGTCAACATCTCTGTCGAGCAGCAGACCGAAATTCGCACGGTGGTGAAGGAGGTACATGTCGAGCCGGTGAAGGAAGTCGACTTCACGGTTTCCGTCGGGGTGAAGATCCCGAAAAAGGTACGGCTGGAACCGCTGCCACCACGCATCGTGAAGATCGTTCCGCAGTATGAAGGCTACCGCTTCTTCATACTTGCCGACGGCCGGATCGTCATCGTCGATCCTTCTGCATTCACCATCATCTACATCATCGCCGCATAGCAGCCAGCGCCCCGGCGGCGGAGGGCCACCGGGGCGCTATAGGAGGGAGACATGATCTATTCTCAAGAAAAGTCCGGTGGTCTGGCCTTCCCGCTGATCGCCATCCTGCTGGCAATCGCCGGCATTCTCGCCATGCTTGTTGCCACCGGCGGCCGACATAACAGCGCCGTCGGCCGCGTCTGGGTTCCACAGGCTCAACAGCAGGGGTCGGGACAATGAAGCCATCGCATCCCTTGCCTTTGGCATCTTAAGCTCGATCGGGGCCCACATTGCCGCCGCCCTGTCGTATCCTATGTCGTGGCGGATTCCGAACCTCACGCCTTCAGGGAGCTCGCAGCGCGCGATCTATGGACAACGACGCGACACCCTGTAGTCTCGTCGTCTCACCCGACAGGTCGTTAGTGAAACGCCGCCTGGGCGAGCAACGGAGACTTGGTGATTGGGATAATCGTCACGAACGGTTGAAACGCGTAGAGATCATTGTCCGGCCGTGCTCATTGAAAGGTCTCTTGCCCCGCTTTGGAGAACACGTCCGCGCCGTCTCAAAGCGACCGCGTCTCTTCAGACCTCGCAATATCGTGAACCATTTGTAACTTGAAACACAACAAGCAAACCGCATTATCCGACCGATGAATCCGAAGAGCTCCATCTTGGCAATGAGTATCGCAGCTTTAGCGGCATGCTCACATAGCGACCCGCTTGAGACGCCCCTCGCCCAGTCAGCAACCCAGCACCAGACGCCTTTGACCGATCAAGCGGTGATCGCAGATACTGTGGGCCGCAGTGCTGTCGGTGCAACTGCGCTTGCTTGGGCCAACCCATCGACGGGCAGCGCGGGTGTTATCGAACAGATCGATCCCAGTAACGATGGGCCTGACGGATGTCGCGGTTTTATAACCAGTCGGCAATCTCTCGACGGCATCACGCGCTTCAACGGCGTAGCCTGCCCGTCTGGGGATAGTTGGAAACTGAGCGGGCAATAGGAGTAGCGCTAAACGTCCGGTCTCGCGTCAAGGGCATCTACGCCATGCTCTCTTCAATGCTGGATCGCACAGGAACCCGAAACTCTCTCGTATTGAGAAGGACCGGTCCGATACCTCGGGCATGTTCTGGCGGTACATCGCTCGGAGAGCGGCGACTAATCCATCCGGTACCGTGTTGCCTGGAATGGGAGACAACGTCCCGGGAGGCATGCCGGAGGGTCGAGGAGCACTGCGAAAAACTGTTAGGATTACATGGCCGGCCAAAAGGCCGATAAGAAAATCTGTCGGGACGGGAACAATTGGCTGCGCCGATCGTAAGGGGTCGGGCCGTACAGAGATCGTTATGGCAGCCTACCATACACTTCAATATGCGGCCCGCCGAACCCAAACTAGCCCCGTCCTATCTAAGGCGGGGTTTTTTTTGGCATTGGCGTTTCGGCCCACCCCCGGATCGACATTAAAAATTCTTCCGCCCCAGGGAACAAATGGCGTGTCTTATCGTAAGAGCGTTAGGCCGTGCGGAGATTTGTTACAACTCCAGTCTAACACTTCGCTGTGCGGCCGGTCGTAAACCTCAACCTAGCTCCGCTCCGAAGCGGGGCTTTTTTGACATTGGCATGCCTCAATATGGGAAAACGGCGCTTTATGGACGACGCAACACCGACTCCAGGAAAGAACAACCTGAAATAGCCGAAGCGGCAGAACGACCGGTGTGATTGAGTATACTTCCCTTTCTCAGTTGCCACACAACTGATCCTCAGGATGGATGGTCGCTTGACGTCGATAATACTCTTACTGCGCAGTATCGTATCGGAACTATTGTCACACAAAAGTGTTACGTGGCCCGGAGCGGATCGCGCAGTGGAGGCTCCTGTCTCCAGCAGCAACCCCTTGCTATCTTCGCGATCCGCTCTCCTGTCCGTTAGGAGCTATTAGTTGGTCCGGAACCCGGGAACTTTTTGGGCAATCTCACGTTAGGCGGCGAGGATCGCACAGGCGCCCCACACTGGGGTGTCCGCTTCCCTTCCTTTCCTGTGCGGTCCGGTACTTTCCAGCGATCACTTGCCCCGCTTCGGCGGGGCTCCTTTTTGATCCGAGCCGGCCGTTGATTGTCAGCCAGTGCCGAAGTGCCGCCGATCGTCAGGCCGGCGAAGGCAATGAGCCCTGAGATGCCATAACCGACAGTCTTGAGCCGCTTCCACTCCTCAAGGGTTGGCTGGACCGCTTCATGGTTACTCTCCACGGTTTCCTTTAGCCCCTTGATCTCTTCCCGGATCTGACCGGGAGGCCGGAGCAATCGAAGGGTCCATTAGAGTTTTCCTTGTTGAGGCGGACGCGCAGTCAGCTCCAGGTATCTTGCAACCGACGACGACTTTTCTAGTTCACTGCGGGGATAGCCAACTTGGGAGGATGAGATGAGGCTGGTGCCATTCCACTACGCAGGCCACAACGATCCAATCGCTTCATCAATCCGGAGCATGTGGTCGCCGTTAGGGCGTTTACCAGCAGCACCCGCATCTATGTCTGCGTGTTGGGGAAAGATGCCTCGCCGAGTTATTATCCAGTCAGAGAAACGATCGATGATGTCGTTAAGCAGCTAACCGGCTAGTTTGCCGAACGGCGGGAACTTCACTACTTCATTGATGTTGGGGTGGCATGAGCAACACAGAGAAAAAAGCCACGAAAGGCATGATCAAATTCGTGCTGACAATCTTCGTTGTCGCGATGATCTTAGCGTTGGCGTATTTGGCCTTCTTCACGCCCGGACAAGCGTAAGCTGAACTGCCCCAAGTACACCGTGCGCTGAGCGGCCACCAACCGCAGCAGATCGCCCTGGCACCGCAGCCGGATGGCTTTGACTCCATAAGGAGTAGGCGAGATGAGCCAGAACTTCAGCGCTAGGGAGACCTTCGCCATATACGGTGAGAGTGAAACCACGATCACAATCATTCGCGATGGCTTCTCCACCGAGGAGAAGACCTTCCCGATGATGTCAGATGCTGTCGACTACCTGAAGGCATTGGACCCTATCCCACGTGAGATAAGTCTCCATATTCGTGCTCACGGTCGCGACATACCATTCGACCGTGATAACATAGCGAAGCTGATGCGGGAGCTTTGATTATGACCAAGTATTCCTCGAAACACCCTCTAACCGATAAGGAAGAGGCTGAAATCCAGAAGATGATTGCCTCGGACCCGGACAGCCCTGAACTCACCGACGAAGAGTTGGCAAAGGCTCGGCCGTTTCGGGAGGTCTTCCCGTCTCCTCGTTGACTATCACCGTCCGGGAAACTGACGCCGATTCAAGAAGTTCCAACGAAGCCTTCACGGCGCGAGACATTCCTCGCAGATGCCGCAACCGTCCTCGTCGAGGAAGGATCGCGGCCGGCCGCAACAGAGACATGTCGACATTTCGTCGCGGTCATCTCCGCGCTCGGGCGGCAGTATTTCACCGTCATGGGCGGCGATTAGTTCTACGGGAAGGTTTTCCATCTCGAGGCTCCAAATTCGAGGGCACATCTGAGATAGTGAGGCTGCTGCGACGGACAAGATGGCGGGCCAACCCTCCTCCAGGCCGCTGGCTGCGCGAACTAATATGGATTTCGAATGGCAACGAGATATCTCTGGACGCTCGAGCGAGCCGATCACGACCTACGGAGCGGGCTGGCGACTGTATCCGAGCTGACGGCAATCCTTGCCGTGGAAAACCTTCCGGGCTTCGATGCGAGCGTCCAGCCGAGCGGGGATACGTGCGCCGCAGCTCAAGAGAATGGAGGCGGCCTAGACGATCTCGTCAGTCGTAAATTTCATACACGGCGGCATTGTCCTGGCATTCGCGCAGCCCCTTAAAAGAAGCGTGCCGGAGCTTGCCGTCGTCGGTCCAGGCTCTGTATTCGATCTCCGCGATTAGCGTCGGCTGCGCCCAGACGGCATTCTTGCGCCGCCCTCCATAGGAAACGCGCGGCTTCCTGCTGACCAGCTTGTCGAGCGTCTCGCGGAGCTCAATGGCGACCTTTTCCTTAAAGCCGGTGCCGACCGAGCCGACATACTGAAGGTCGTCGCCCTTCCGAGCGGCCAGGAGAAGGCTTCCATTGCTGTTAGCCACCAAACACGGCGCATTCGAGACTGGTCCCGTTCGAAAGCGTACAGGAATCGAAGTTTCGGTTCTCTTGTCTCGCACGGCAATCGACGCTGGCCGCCAACCGAAGAAGACACGCGCTTCATCCGGCAGACCTGCAGAAGGCGGGACGCAAATGTTTCAGACGCTCGACCGTCCTTCCGGAGGAGATGGTCGCCTCTGGTCCGGCAAAGGGATCGCGGTGGTACGGCGAACATGTTTGTTCATGCGCTTGGTCGCAATGATGAACTCCTGCTCGGCGCTATTGCGCTGAGCTCGGCGACGTCACCGGCTCGATGGCGTGCTGAAAAACCTTCAATGGGTTCGGTTCTCGCGCATAGCTGCGGCTTCTCGTCGTCAGGGCGATGGGGTTACAGCTCTTTGCGCGAAACTGAGCGGAGAGCGGTCGGATTGGAAGGCTGCCTACGCTTGGGCTCATCCGGCGTCGCGTCGACCGCTACTTTTTCTTCGAAGCGAGTTCGCCCGGCTGGAAGCCGCCAGGTTCGCCGCCCAGCGAAGGTACGGCGTCCGACTTCTTCTTTCCGCGCCCTTCCGGGATAGTGGTTGCACTGTGATGAGCTGGGGAGGACGTCTGGGGGAGTTCGCCGCCGCCGGACAGTTCCTGTTCGGCCTGCTGCCAGTGACGCTCGTGTTGTCCTTCGGGCCTTCCCTCGGCCTCCCAAATTTCCTGTGCGCGTTTTCTTATCTGTTCGATATCCATGATCATGCTTCTCCATTTCACATGCTCGAACCTAGTCGAGGGCACTGAGTTCCTGGGAGCAACGCTCCGGTGCCGGCTGGTATCCTTCCGGTAATCGAATGACCACAGTAGCTTCAATGACGCCTTGTACCCCGCTTCCTCGAGGCTACTCTTGCGGCCGCGAGGTTGCCTGTTCTCGCCTTCTTCGGTATGGCATTTCGGAATTCCCAAACGGCCGTTGCGGCGGCTGCCGACGAGCAGGATTTCCAGCCGGCCATTCTTACTGCGCCGATGGGACACTGCACGTGCCTGCCGTCATGCATTCCGCAGACGGGGAAACATCTTTGTACGGTGTAGGACTAACGGGAAACCCTATCGGGTATTTGAGGTTCGCCTACCGGGGAATGATCCCCGAGTAAGGAGAAATGCAATGGCAAACCAAGGTGGAAACAAGTCCGGCGGCGATACATCCAAGCGCGGCTTCGCATCGATGGATGACGAAAAGCAGAAGGAGATTGCCAGCAAAGGCGGCCAGGCATCTGGAGGCAACTTCAAGAACGATCCAGAGCGCGCTTCCGAAGCCGGCAAAAAGGGCGGCGAAAACTCGAGTGGCGGCAATCGGTAATAGCCTCCGTTCGTAATGGGGCCGGGCTCCGCCCGGCCCTTTTAAGACAGCATCGGTGGTGATTTCAGGCCGCCTGTCACAGGCGCAAGGCTCCCCACCGCCGGAACTGGAAGCCGCCAATCGATTTCAAAGGATCGCGGAAGGTAACGCAAGCGCCGTTGGAGATTTCGCTTGATCCACGCATCGCGAGTTGGTGTTGCGGAGAATGGAACTATTGCCCTTTGGCAATGTCGTCCAGCATTCGAGCAATCCCGGTTGGGGCGAATAGGATAGAGAATGGAATGATGACGACCGCATTTGGAGACGAAGTAAAAGACTGCTTGGTCATCGGGGGTGGTCCGGCTGGCCTGACGGCGGCGATTTACCTGGCCCGCTACCATCTTTCCGTGACGGTCTTCCACGATAACTCTAGTCGGGCTTCTAGCATCCCTATGTCGCACAACCACGCCGGATTCCCGGACGGCATCAGCGGCACCGACCTGCTGGCGAGAATGAACGCCCATGCTCAGCTCTACGGGGCAGCCATTCGACGCCGCAAGATCACGACGCTTCATAAAGTCGACAACCAGTTCCTGGCAGAATTCGAGAACGGCAGCATCCGCTCTCGGACCGTACTTTTGGCTACCGGTGTCGTCAACCGACGCCCTGCGATGCCCCAGGCAACCCATGATGAAGCTGTGGATCGTGGCCTTCTGCGCTACTGTCCCGTCTGTGATGGTTTTGAGGTAACGGATAAGCCCATTGGTGTTCTCGGAACTGGAACGAAGGGGTTCAAGGAGGCAGTTTTCCTTCGAAGTTACACGAGGGATCTCACGCTGATATCGCCCGAGGGCGTCCATGATCTGTCAGAAATCGAGACGTCGTCCCTGACCCACCTCGGAATAAGAGTGGAGGTCGGCCCCGTAACCTCGACGGATCTGGACAATGATATGATCCGCGTCGCCACGCCAACGGAAACCTATTCATTCGCTTCCATATATCCGGCTCTCGGATCCGATATATGTTCCCACCTGGCATCACGTCTTGGAGCGAGGCTCTCAGACGAAGGATGTGTTCGCGTCGATGGTCACCAGAGGACCACGGTTCCGGGACTTTACGCCGCAGGAGACGTCGTCGCCGGTCTTGACCAGATCAGCCATGCCATGGGCCAGGCAGGAGTTGCTGCTACGACCATCCGCAACGACCTTGGCGAGCGCTCAACTTTAGTGCGTTGTTGACCACCGAAGCTCCGCCGGGCTGGCAGATTTCTGCTCTAAGTTTCTGCCTGGAACCTGCGTGGTCTTTGTCGGTTAGGTGCCCGCAACAGGGATAACGAGAATGTCGAATAAAGGTCACATATGGAAACCATCCCGTCCTAATCCGGCGATCGTGAAGCGCGAATCCAGAGAGCGGTCCCTTGATCTCAAAAATGTCGATATGAGTCGAGAGGGCGTCCAGGGTGATGTCGTGGTCTCCAAAGGCCGCGCTAGCACTTTCGTGACAAAGCTTCATTGCGACGAAGACAACGATAACTGATGCGCCCAGTGGCGTCGGGCTGCTAAAGGTCGTACGCCGCAACGACTGCGGCTTCGACGGCCAATCGATTGCGATTGCACCCGCACTTTGCCCGCTTGCCTGCGTGCAAATCATCTATGCCCGTCCGTCCCAACTGGATCAAAGGAGCGAGGCTAAATTCGACCATCGAGCTCTTTGCAGGAAAACGAGTACTGATCGTCGAAGACGAATACTTACAGGCAGATGAGACACGGCGGAAGCTTGAGAAAGTCGGCGCTAAAGTTATCGGTCTGGTAGCTGGGGTGGCGGCCGCTCTGGATCTTGTTGAGAATGAAGAGATCGACGCAGCAATTCTAAATGTTCACCTGGAGGGCGAGTTCGTATTTCCGGTCGCGGAGGAGCTCGAGCGCCGCAAAAGTGCCGGCCGAGCGCTGCGTTTGGATCGACAGCCTGATCGCCTCCGTGTCCTCGACGATATCCGAAATCGCCAACATGCAGGACGCCGAGTTCAATCGTGTCTTGAACGAGTTCGAAAAGCTGATTGCGACGCTCGATGGCATTTCGCGTGCCGAGAAGCCGTCGAAGATAGTTCATTGAGAGGGTGGTCGGCAGCCATTGCACCGTCTTTGTCGGAAGTTGACGGCGATGCGATGCAGTGGCGGCCTATTTGGCAGCCTTCCGAAGCTCTTCTATCCACCCCCCTTCGCAGACCAGTTCTGGGGGTCATATGGACGGGGGCGCCGTCCAAGACAGTGCTCCCGCACCTCCTTCGAATTAGGCGGCTTCCTGCTTTTCGCCCTCGATCTGCAGAGGGGCCTGTGTTCCGGCGCCCCTGCCGATCGCGATCTTGCGGGGCTTCATCGCTTCCGGGATCTCCCGCTTAAGCTCGATGCTGAGAAGGCCATTCGTCAAAGAGGCGTTCTCCACCTTGACGTGGTCGGCGAGCTCGAAGCGGCGCTCGAAGGCGCGGCCGGCGATACCGCGGTGTAAATACTCACCATCCTTTTCGTCGGCCTTCTGACCCTTCACCACGAGCACGTTGCGCTCTTGCGTGATCTCGAGATCGGCGTCGGCGAAGCCGGCGAGCGCCATCTGAATGCGATAGCCGTTGTCGCCCGTCTTGACGATGTCGTAGGGCGGCCATGTGTCGATGGCCTGCACGCGCTGCTGCGCGTTGGTCAAAAGACTGAAGACACGGTCGAAGCCGATGCTGGACCGATAAAGCGGTGCGAAGTCGAAGTCGTTTCTCATACCAAATCCTCCGTAAAGCGAGATGGAATGGAGACGCGGTCTGACGTCTCCGGGTTGCTGTCGGCCCCATCGGGCGACCGAGGGAAAATGATCTGGTCTCGAGCGTTTTTTGATTCAAGATGCGCATCAAAAAATTTTGAGCGTCGCGCTTCGAACCTCTTGAATGCTGTTTTCGTTGAAACAATCTCTTTTTCACCTGGAGATTTTCGCTCCGTTAGCTGGAAGTTTTTAGGAGACGCAAGATGAAAACCAAAGGCTCTGACCACACCAATCCCCACAACGCTGTCGACGCGATATCCGCGCCGCACGTTCTTCACCAGCACCGGCACTTCGACCACCCGGAGGAGGTCGTCTCAGCGCGGCTTTCGAATGACGAGAAACGAGCAATTCTCGCTTCGTGGGCTTCTGACCTTCACGCGGTCGAATCTTTGCCGGAACTGCGCCATCCGCCTGGCGTCCCCCATCCAGTTCGATACAGGGACATCCTCGACGCACTGAAGAAGCTCGACGAGTGGCGAGATGAGGACTCACAGACGCGACCCGCGCGCCGCCGGATTTCTAAGCGAAGGCCGGACATGAATACCAGGCAAACCCAACCTCGGGGTCCCACCGCTACCCGTGATCCCGTACCACAGCGGCTGTTGGCGATTTCCCGCTATGTGGAGAACTTCCGCCGCCTCGCACGGCTGGCGGACCGCATTGGCCGCAGCGAACTCGGCACGGCAATGATGGAGGTGGCAGGCTGTATGGAAAGGCTGTCCAACGACATCGCGGTGAGCGCAACCGGCGCGGTCATTTTGCGGCGGGCCGCGAGGCTAGTTGGTACCGTCGAAGGTCTTCTTGAGAGGCAGGCGAAGCTTTCAGTGCTGCATTAGGTTGGGCCCATTGAGCGAGGTGAACAGTTGAATTGGCATTTGTAAAAATCCGCCAGCCCGAGGGGGTTCCAGCGGACGTCATGTTTTGAGGGCGATCATTGCAATCGCCGCCACCGCCATGACCACGGTTGCGCCCCAGCCGAAGAATGAAACGGTCTTGGAGGCTGTGAATTGTTTCATTCGTTCCTGACGGCTGACCACCATCATCATTGCCACCATGATCGGAACGGCGACGAAACCGTTGATAACAGCACTCCAAAACAGCATTTTTATGGGATCGATAGGCATAAACTCTAGGCCAAGTCCCAGCAGGGTGGCAGCCGCGATCACTCCATAGAACCCGTAGGCCTCCCAAGGCTTGTGCTCCAGACCACATTTCCAATCCTGGCTCTCGCCAAAGGCATAGGCTGCGGATCCTGCAAGCACCGGAATGGACAGCATGCCGGTGCCGATGATGCCGAGGCTGAACAGCACGAATGCAAACTCGCCCGCAAGAGGCTTGAGGGCCTCGGCGACATCGGCAGCCGACGCAATCTCGGTCTTGCCATGAGCATGGAGCGTAGCTGCGGTGCTCATGATGATGGCGATCGCGACGATGTTGGAAATCGCCATTCCGGCAAAGGTGTCGAGACGGATTCGCTTGAGTTCCTTCGGAGCCTGCCTCGGGTCGTTCTTGAGCGGCTCTGCGCTTTCCTTGCGATCAATCTCCTCGACCTCTTGGCTCGATTGCCAGAAAAAAAGGTAGGGGCTAATCGTTGTTCCGAGGATCGCCACGATAACGGTAAAACTGTCACCTGACAGGGGAAAGGACGGCCATATGAAGCCCTTCAAAGCCGCAACCCAGTCGATTTCGACAACAAACAAAACGGCGACATAGCTCAGCAACACAAGCGTCAGCCATTTGAGATATCGGGCGTAGCTTTCGTAGCGAATGAACATCTGCAGCGTGAGGGACAGGACAGCGAAAAGCATGGTTACCGGAAGACTCGGTATTCCAGTGGCAAGTTCCGCGGAAGCTCCCATTGCAGCAAGGTTGGCACCGATGTTGATCGTGTTCGCCACGAAGAGAAGCAGCACCAGTCCGACGACAAGTGGCTTGGGCCATATCGCCCCGATGTTGGCGGCGAGGCCGCATCCCGTGACACGGCCGATGCGGGCGCTGATGAGCTGGATCGCCGACATCAATGGATAGGTCAGCAGCATCGTCCAGAGCATATTGAAGCCGAACTGGGCTCCGGCTTGCGAGTAAGTCGCTATACCGCTTGGATCGTCGTCGGCGGCTCCGGTTATCAGTCCGGGACCGAGTTGTTTGAGGACCGAACCTTGCTTTCCAGCCGCGCGAGAAGTCGGGTGCGCTTCGCGTGGCAATGGGTCACCAAATGAAGTTTCCATGCGCTCCTCCCGTCACGCATAACTATCTCGAAATTAAGGGCTTTCAAGATGCCGGAACGTTATCGGCGGATGGCCAGAAGCGGCCCGGTCGTGTTTTTCGTCATGGTCTTCTTCTCAGAGTGTATCGATAACGCCGCCATCGACCCGCACGGACGCCCCAGTTCAGCTTCTGCATGCCGGGCAAATAGGCGCGGGACAGTCGGACCGCGGACATGACGTTGACCTGCCAGTGTCGGTCCCAGACCTCGTCCTCCGCGTCGAAGAAGACGAGCGGGGGCAACCCATTCAAGGCCGAGGCCGTGCGAGAAGCCAAGAACTCGGGCTGATGATGATCGTTCATCAAGAAGGCCGGCCGCAACTGCTGTATTTTCGGCGCAGTCACTTCAACGGGATTGCTGGCGACAAAGCTCATGAAGATAAAATCCAAAGTCCCAGTATTAGGTAGCAAATGCCACCAGCGGCCGCTTCCGACCCGGAGCCGTCATAAGGTCTTTTGTGGTGGTCTAACCACGGCATCGATGAACGGTGCGTTTTGGGCTAGGTATTTCTCGATGCCGCTCTCGTTGGTCGACTCCAACTCTAGCTGCAGGCTTTGATATCCGCGCAGCAAATTCGTCATCCTTCGCGGCCATCCGGGCCGGCGTTTTTCCGAGCGCCTCGGCGATCTCCCCGCTGGCCTTGCCGGCAGCGATTAGGCTCGGAATATCAGCTCGCGCGGCGTCAGGGGATTCAATGTCATGATTGCCCGGCAGCTTCTAGAATGAGAGTGGTGATCTCATTCGGATGTGAAATGAGCGACAGATGGCTGGATTTGAGTTCAATGGCTTTAGCGCCCATGCGTCTGGCCATGAAACGCTGCAGGTCTGGATTTATCGTTCCATCTTGCGTCGAAACGGCGTAGTAGCTTGGCTTGGAACGCCAAGCAGCGTTTGAGGTTTTGCCGGTGAGCAACGCCTTTTGGAATGGTTGTTGAACGGCATAGAGAACCCTCGCCCTGGCCTCGGGAAGGTCGCCCCCGAAATCGCGCAGAAACGCTTCCTCCGTCAGTCGTCCTTCGTCGCCGTCGAAGACAATGCCCGCGGTTGCGGGTGGTGTCGGGTAGGTTTTTGCCAAAGCTGCATAGTCCTCACCTGCATCCGGTGCTCGGGCAGCGACATAAACCAGTGAAGAGACGTTCGGATGTACGCCTGCTTCGGTGAGGATCATCCCCGAAAAGGAGTGGCCGACAAAGACGGTCGGACCGTCCTGCCGGTCGAGGATGCGCGAGGCGGCCGCAACGGCATCGGGCAGCGTAGTGAGCGGGTTCTGGACCGCCGTGCAGTTTAGGCCCTTCGCTTGCAGCAGGGCGATAACCTCGGTCCAGCATGATCCGTCGGCGAAAAGTCCATGCACGAGAACGACATTGCGCGCCTTTGGAGGCGTGTTGGAGGCGGCCAGGCCGGCATGTGTCGCAACAAGTGACGTGGCAGCACCGACGAGCAAAGTTTTCGAAAATGTGCGTCTGTTCATCATCATGATCGAATCTCCATCGTTTGCGAAGTGGTAGGATTATTTGAACTCGGTCCGGACCAGCATCTCAGATTGACATGCCGCCGGAGACCTCGATGCGTTGGGCATTGACCCAGCGGTTGTCCTCCGAGAGCAGCGAGGCTATCATCGGACCGATATCGTCGGGCAGGCCGGCGCGGCCCAGCGCGGTCATTTCGGCAACACGCTGGTTCAGATCCGGATTGTCGCGGACCATACCGCCGCTAAAGTCGGTCTGGATGGCGCCGGGCGCGACGACATTGACGGCGATGCGACGCTGTCCCAGCTCCTTTGCCATGTACCGGGTCAGCACCTCGACCGCTCCCTTCATCGCACCGTAAGCAGCGCTGCCAGGAACGATAATGCGAGTGAGGCCGCTCGACAGGTTGACGATCCGGCCGCCGTCATTGATCAGCGGCAAGAGCTTCTGCGTCAAGAAGAAAACACCCTTGAAGTGCACATTGTAAAGCATGTCCAGTTCATCTTCCGTCGTCGCCTCGATGCTGTTGTGGTGCGAGGTTCCGGCATTGTTGACGAGGTAGTCGAAGCGCTCGGCGGCGCCCAGATCGGCAAGCGCCTGCTTTACGGCGTTGACGAAAGGATCGAAACCGTGGGAGTCGCCGGTGTCGAGCTTGAGGGCAACGGCTTTGGCGCCGGCTTCAGCAACCAGGGCCACGACCTTTTCGGCTTCCGCCCTGCTGGAATTGTAGGTGAGGATCGAGTCGACACCACGTCTGGCGAGGTTGAGCACGGTGTTGCGGCCCAGCCCGCGGCTGCCGCCGGTGACGATTGCGATTTTGCGTTCGGAATTCTGTGTCATCGCCGTTCTCCTTCGTTGATGACGGTGAACATAAGAGGGCGAAGCACGGGCGAACATGCCGGAACCGGCTTCTTTCTTGCCTGATCCTGCCTCTAGCGTTAATTTGGAATTCCAGATTTGCGGGGGGTCCGATTGAGCACTCTTTCGATATTGCATGATGCCGTCGTCGCCGCATTTGCGGCTCATGGAAACGGGAGCCCCTATTTCACCGCAATCGACGGACTGGCCTTGCTCCGATCCTTCTCCGAGCGGCATCCGAACCACCTCATCCACCGGCCAGCGCTCTGCATCGTGGTGCAGGGCGCGAAATGGACGACGTTCGGCGATCGGCGGCTCCACTATCGCACCAGCCAGGCCATGGTCGTCAGCGTCGAGATGCCGGGTGCAAGCCAGGTGGTGCACGGCGCGCCCGATGCGCCGTATCTAAGCGCCGTCATCGAACTCGACCAGGCGATCCTACGCGAAGTCTATGAAAGCATGGAGGCACCGCCCACTCCGGCCTCCGACGTGTATGCCGCCGCCTTCGTTATGGAGCTCAACGAGGCGATCCTCGGCTGCGCCGCGCGCGCCGTCAGCCTACTTGGCGAGCCGCAGGCAATCCCGCTGCTCTATCCCGGCGTCAAGCGCGAACTCTGCTACCGCCTGCTGGCCGGGCCACATGGTGGTGTCTTCGCCCGCATGGTCGTCGGCGCGGAGCGAAACCGGCGTCTGATCGAAGCGATCCACGCATTGCGGGGCAATTTCGACAAGCAGGTGCGCGTCGATGATCTTGCCGCGCTCGCCGGCCTGAGCCCGACAGCCTTCCATCGTCAGTTCAAGGCAATGACCGCGATGACACCGGTGCAGTTTCAAAAGCAGATCCGCCTGATGGAGGCGCGCCGGCTGATGCTGTCGCGCGAAATGTCGACGGAAACGGTCGCCTTTGAGGTGGGCTATGCCAGCCCCTCACAGTTCAGCCGGGAATATGCCCGGCTGTTCGGGGCTCCGCCACGCCGAGACATCGGAAAGCTTCTGTCGGCCTGACTGTTTCAGCATGCACGCTGAAACTTAACTTGACCGCTGTTGGCGGCGCAAAGCGGTCACCGCGCACGATCACCGGCTGGTGGCATCTGCTACATAATTCCGCAATTTCCTCCAAGACTCTCCGCGAATGGTGGAGCATGGAGGGTATCATCCCAGGCTGCGATGTACTCGGCCGCTCGTCGGAAAGCAGCGCGGTCGAAATCCACCCTTCCCGCCTCGTCAGCCCGTCGCGCACCTCCGAGCAGTCACCATCAGTCTCGGTCACGACCAACTCTCTGCTGCTGTCATATGGTCAAGTATGCCATACGTTTTTCCGGGTCCATTGCGCAACGCAACCTTCCGGCGAACGAAAAATCTGCGTCGCTGTCTTCCTGGAATGTCCGCTGGATAGGCGATGGGAACTTCGGTGTCTCGCGGCCGTTTAGTCGCAGATGCGGCGTATCGGGCGGACATCCTGCGCCTCGGGCGGCAGAAGAGATCGTCATGGCAAGGGATGCCGACATAACCATATTAAGAAAGCGTGGAATGCTGGCGACCGTGCGCGGCGTTGTTGCGCATAGCGTGGGCGGGGCCGAAGTCGAGACTGCGCCGTGCGATATGTTACTGGGTAATGCAATTCTGCATGTCGCGAGACTGGACGTTTCGGTTTGCACGACCGCCGCCGCGAGTGTCGTTGCCGAGGGCATTTTGTTGAATTGCGAGGACTGCCGTCGGCTCGCCTTGAAATATGGCGACAAGCTTGAAGTGCGTGAGTAGGAAGCAAAAGCCCTGAGCACTGGCCGATCAGCTTGCTGGGCACAAGGAACCTCAATCGGACATCAACACGACAACCGACCTCGGAGCCACGAGAGAATTCAGTTCGATGATTGTGTTCGGGAGTTTCATGGGAGAGACGTAGGGCATTGAACCGCCTCGGCTGATGGTCTTTCGTCCACCATTCTTCACCTTTGAGTTCTCGTAATCGGGCAGCGTTGTGAAGCAGATGGGGATTGCGTTCATGTCGGCCTCCGATGACGGACGCCGCATGACGTAGAAAAATATCTCCTGCCATTCAGTGCGAGGTGATCGCACGACCGCTGGACGCGAGATGCTCAGTAATGGCGCGCCGGATTTCGGTAACCGTGTCGAAGAGCCTGTTGTCCAAGTCGATGACATTGAAGCGGACAGCGATGAATTTGAAGCGGCTTTCGACAGGGACTGCGATCCCGACTTCCTGACCGTTGAATACGACAGCTTGCTTTTGCATAACAAACCTCGGGCGCGCCACACGGGAGCACCATCTTAGAAAAGTGGAACAAAGGGTTACGACGCGTCAGATTGCCGTCGTAGTTCGGTAACGGATCGAGACGAGATCACGCACTCGCCGCACCATTGCGAAGAAACGAAGTCGGGCAAACAACGTCATCATCCTCCTGAAGCGAGGTCAAACGACCGCTGAGTATCGCCGGCGAGGGGCCGGTTATTTCGGAACTATTCTGTAAAAAACGTAGTCGAGAAACTTCGAGTAAGTAACTGATTTTTGTTATTAATTATTGTTTTGAATCGTATTACAATTACCGCAGGTGCGAAGTAACAAATGATGTACGTTCGTCTCGCGAATGCATCCGCAATCCAGCGAAATTCCGATCGTCTCCAACTATACGAAATCGTAGAGCCCCCACTCCTTTTCAGCCGCATGCCTTCACACCCGGTCACTCCAGGTAATCAATCGTCAATTACGAATTGGGAATACACGCGTATATTACCCCTCCGGGATTGCGATCCCTGCCCTGAGGTCGACGATAATGGACTGGGACGCAACCTCTGCATTCACACCCGTCGGGCTGGCTCTGCGCGGTCAGCCAGCTCACAGGATCGTCCGCACCCTCGGCGACGCGGCATACATGCTGCTCAAGGACTGGCCATCCGATGACGGCGAAGAATACGTCACTGCGGTGAAGGCTTGCGTCGATGCGATCAGCGGTGAGATCACTCCACAGCAATTTTGGGACGCGTTCCTGCGTGCGGCCGATGAAGCGGGCATCGCTGCTCTGACTATCGTTCACCGATGACAGCGAATAAAAGAAGCGGATGGTTGCGAATCGGATCATGCGGGCCCTGATATTACGGCTTACCGACGTCCTGCCGCATCGCCGACACACCGATCAGCAGACTGGAGCAATTGCTTCCGTGGAATTGGCGTTGTCACCGAATTGAGGCGTGGTGATCGCACGAAGCAACAAGCTCTCGATTTCGCTCGCGGTCAGGCGGTCGACTTCATTCGCCGCCCTCACGAGTTCTGCGACGAACCCCCGGACACTGCTCGTCTCCGAAGTTATCATAATCCCTCGAATTCAGCGCCGGGCAGCCAACCGCGCGTATTAGCCTTTGCTGATGCATGCCTGGGAAATTGCAAGCTGTTCGCACAGCCGTTAGTGATCCTTGAGCAGAGCATCGATGGTTGCGCGCGGATCCCCTCCGTGCCAGGCCATAGCTGCGTCGACGGAGTTAGATTCCGGTTTCATATGACGTTCGGCAAGCATATCGGATCCTCGTGAGTTTAGGAGGAAGCATGCTCGGAGACAATGTTGAGGCAGCGAAGCGGCCGATACAACGGCGCGAGCACCGAAAAGCTAGACACCAGAACGAGTCGTAGCAAGGTTCGTTGAACGGTTAGCAGGTCACAAGCCGTACGGCTGGAAAAGACGTGCTCGGATCATGCAGTCCGAATTCATCGAGTTCAGTCGGATCTGATCTGGCCTGTCAATGCACTGAGCTCGAAGATGGCGCGTTTACGCGCGTGGCGGCCAACCCGACGTAGGTGCTGATCAGCACTGTCGCCATCTCCTCTACCGAGCGACAGCCCTCGTTGTAGAGTTCGATGGCGGCATCACACAAAAACGAGGACGCTTGATCGTCCCACTCCACCTTGTAGTACCGATACCATTCACGGACCGCCTTCGACATCAGCAGATGGTCTTCCTGTATGCACTTGGACATGCGTTACCCCAGACATGGAGGTGGCAGGCCTGCGTGGCTATGACTGCTCCGTTACGACCGAGCGGCGTCGCCATATCCCGGACTAGGAAAGACAGGACACCCACGGGGACTGCCTCGTCCGTGGACAGGGCAACGCCGCTCGGTCGTCTAACGGCGACCAATCTCGGCCTCGACCTTCTTCCGTGAGTTTCCAGCGCTCTTCACGGCCTTCTTGACGGCATCTTTCGAGACGCCTTCCTTCGTTGCTTCGTACTTGACTTCGTGATCCTGGCCGCCGGCCACGCGGGCTCGATCCTGTGCGCGGCCTCGGGATGTCGGTGTCTGTGCCATCGGGCTTCTCCTTCGAATAAACGTCCGCAGTAGAAACTCATGACGATTCCGGTGGTTCCCGGGAGATGGTGGATGTGATGCCGCGCTTGAAGCGGCCGCGGAATTCCCTAAGGGAGGTGCCCGGCATGGTGCTGGAGGAAGCAGGTTGCTGTGGCTCTCGAACTAAACAATCTCCACCGCTTTCCACTACCGTCGGGCGCAATTCGAACAGCGGAGACGGCGGAATCAATTTGAGAGAGAAATTCCGTAAAGTATTGAAAAATGATTCGTTTTGAGTCGGAACGAATCACCCTGACACGTCTTTGAGTCGCGTATTAGTGATTCGGAGTATTTGTCATGCCGTCAGGACAGCGTGCGCAGTGGAAAGGCTTTCTGAAGTTCGGCGAGGTAAGCTGCGGCGTCGCTCTCTATACGGCGGCCTCGACTAGCGAGCGCATCACCTTCAACACCATCAACAAGGCCACAGGCAACCGCGTCAACCGCATCTTCATAGACAGCGAGACCGAGGATCCGGTGCCGAAGGAAGCCCAGACCAAGGGCTTCGAGATCGACAACGGCCAGTACATCATCATCGATCCCGAGGAAGTTTCCGCCGCGATCCCCGAGAGCAACAAAACGCTCGAGGTTGAGGCGTTCATCCCCTGCTCCGACATCGACGATGTCTACTTCGACAAGCCGTACTACCTCACGCCCGACAAGATGGGCGGAGACGCGTTCGCGGCTCTCCGCGATGCGATGAAGAAGTCGATGGTCGCGGCCATCGCCCGCACCGTCCTATTCCGTCGAATGCGTACGGTGCTGATACGGCCGCACGGAAAGGGCCTGATCGCCAGCACGCTCAACTACGACTACGAGGTTCGTTCCTCCGAGAAGGCTTTCGAGGAAATGCCCAAGCTCAAGATCGAGGGCGAGATGCTCGATCTCGCCAAGCATATCATCAGCACCAAGAAGGGCGAGTTCGATCCGGCGACCTTCGATGACCGCTACGAAGCCGCCCTTGCGGACCTGGTGAAGGCGAAGCTGGAAGGCAAGTCGCTTCCGAAGCCGAAGAAGGTGCAGGTCTCGAAGCCCAACGATCTGCTGGCCGCGCTCCGAGAGAGTGCTGGAATGATGAAGGCCGCTGCGGACCAACCGAAACGCACTGCCGCCAACGCTAACACTGGCACTGGGAGGCAGCGCGCAGCGCGCGGGGCGGCAACGAAGTCCGCCGCTTCAAAGGCTGCCCCGCAGCGCAAAGCCAGCTAGGGAGAGAGACGATGGCTCCGAAATATTACTGGAAAGGCTATCTCAAACTCTCCCTGGTCACCTGCCCCGTCGCTATGAGCCCGGCCACGAGCGAAAGCGAGAAGGTTCGCTTCCATACACTCAACAAGGAGACGGGCAACCGCGTCGTCTCCCGGTACATCGATTCCGTCACGGGCAAGCCCGTCAAGGACGGGAACGAAGCCAAGGGCTACGCTCGCGGGGAGAACGACTACGTTATCCTCACCGAGGACGATTTGGATGCCGTTGCGCTCGACACGGTGAAGACGATCGACATCGACAAGTTCGTCCCGGCCGACAGCATCGAGTGGATCTACCTTGAGAAGCCGCATTACCTGATGCCGGACGACGCTGTCGGCAACGAGGCATTCGCGGTGATCAGGGATGCCATGAAGGCCGACAAGGTTTTCGGCGTGTCGAAGCTGGTGATGGGCCGCCGAGAGCGGGCGGTGGTCCTGGAACCGCGCGGCGAAGGCATCGTGCTCTGGACTTTGCGTTTCGGTGACGAGGTTCGGCCGGAACAGAACTATTTCGAAGACATCGACGAGCAGGCCGATCCGGATCTCATTCCCCTTGTGCAGCAGCTCATCAAGCAGAAGACCGCGCGTTGGTCCCCGGACATGGTGAGTGATCCAATCCAGGAGAGCCTGCTCAAGCTCATCGCTGAGAAGAAGAAGGCGCTGAAGCCGAAAAAGGCGGCGAAGGGGAAGGCGGCCGAATCCGCTCCGAAGTCGAATGTGGTCAGCATCATGGACGCGCTCCGGAAGAGCGTCGAGGCAGATCTCAAAGGTAGGAAGGCAGGGTAGTCGGATGCACTTGCTGGAAACGAAGATTGTTCACGAGACAACCGGATGGCGGGTAGACTTTGTCGGCGACGACGGGGAAGCGGTGTCGATCAAGGTCGCGGACGGTCACGCTGCAAGCGAAGACGAGGCCATCGAGCGTGCGAAAGAGGTCATGGTTCAGTTGACGGCATATGGCACGCGTGGCGGCGGCCGGAGCATCAACCCGTACGATGCCGCCAGCAATGGAAACTTTGACGACGACGAGCCGCTGCTGGATACGCGGCACTGATCCGCCCCTGAGGAAACCCCAGCCTCTCAGCCAAAAAGGCCGGGGCGAAAACCGCACCGACCTTCCTCATCGTCGCCTTCTTACCAGTGCCAGTACTTCCGTTGTCAAAAGCATTTCAGGGATGCGGCCTTGCGAGCAGCGAAGGATGTGCCAGCCGGCTTTCCGGGCGTGGGTCAGGCCGGGGAAGCCGGCCAGTCGTTTGACGGTTCCTCGACAGCCTCGTCCGATTGGTCGTCTGCGGGATCCGGGTCGCGGTCGTACGCGACCCCCAGGCGGTCGAGTTCATTCTGGATGGCATCGTAGACGTCCGTCGCCTTTGCGCCTTTAACCACGAAAGTGTCGACGAAATCTTCGAGCTTCAGGCTCAGGTCGTCGCGCCAGTCCTTGGTCATTGCCCGTTCTCCGGCTGAAGACGAATGCCTCTGCAAAGAAGGTCCCACATCGGGCAATGTACGGAAGCGCGTATTCTTGGAGAAGCGCCCTTGTCGGGTCCGGGATCGGGAAGCGGTTCCTCGCCGGGTATCCGGTCGGGATCGCGCGGTGGCGTGTCGACGGGCGGCGGCGATGGCGGCGGCACAATGGGTTCGTTTGGCACAGACATTTGGGGGTTCCTCCTCGGTCCGAGAACGTGGGAATTGATCTCAAGTTCCGTTGACGCGCGGCCCCTTCAACACCATCTGCTGCGACATGCCCAAGACGAAGACGAAGACGAAAAGCAAGGAAGGCGACGATCCCGAGCTGATCAGGGAGTGGCCGCTTCCCGTGGTGGCGACCCTCGGATCTGGTGTCAGGGTGAAGGGGATCCTGCAGGAAATCCGCTCGCGACTACCATCCCCGGTGCGGAAGTCGCTGGATATGCAGGCAGGCGGGCTCATCCTCGTCATGCCAGAGGCTGCGAAGACAGCATTCAGGGCGACGGCATCGGCCGTTTCCAGCGCACTGGACGGCATCGCAGACCTTCCGATCATTCCTCGTGAGATCGAGGATATCCTGACGATCACGGCATCAGAGCGGAAGCGCTGGCTCGAAGACGGTCGCCTGCCCAGCGCCGGAACGCGAACGGTGAGGCTGCAAGGGCGCGCAAGGAAGATCACCTTTCACGTATTCGACCCCCGAGTCGTCGAAGATCTGCTCGACCGTGGCGCCATGGATGAATGGCGAGAGGAGGACGCAGCGGCGAAAGCGGAAAGTCGCAGGCGGGCCGCGTATCAGGCGAAGCTGACGCGTTCGCTGAAGAAAAAGGAAGAAGCCAAACAGACCGAACTAGCCGATGAAGCCGCGACCGGCTTGAGCGGATGGGACGAATTCGGGAGCGACGGTCTCCTTCGGTAGGATTGCCGTCAGTGGAAGTTTCGTGCCTTCACTTTCAGCGTAAGCGGTGTCCCCCTCGCACCTTGACCATCTGTTTGGATTGATGTCGAAGATTTCAGCGTGATGGGACGACAAGTCTGCGCCAATTGCGGACATCAGGGCCTCAGTGTCGCAATTGAATCTTGCTCGCGTTCCACCCTGTCTTGTCCCCTTTACCGGACAATGCACCGCGGCCCTTAGGAGAGCCCAAGGGCCGCGTATCATCCTTCGATCAGCCCCCCGAACTGTCGGCAGGTTCAGCCTGCGCGAAAGGGTCCATCGCCGATGGTTCCGTCTTAGGTTTTGTCCCCGGCATCAGTTCGAAGTCGGGGGCGAATTGGACCAGGCTGCTCCTGATCGCATTGAAGGCCTTGCGATCACCCTCGAACTTCGCCTTTCCGGAAGCAATCAGCTCGTCGAACGTAGCCTTGCCACCCATCACGGACTCCAGATCGGTGCGGTCGATGGTAATCGTCAGGTCAGGATTCTTTGCCTTGACGCCTTTGATGTTCGTAAGGGCCGAGTTGCTCAACTCCACCACATATTCTTCGCCGTTATCAGGCGTCACCAGATTGATAACGCCCGTCATGCCTTCGACTTTTGTGCTGTCTAGGCGGATGCCAACGAAATCGAGCCATAGGCCCGTTGTCATCGCCCGGATCGTGTCGGGCCCACTCGACTTGGGTGACGCTCCTGCCGGCATTCCCGAGCGGAGTTCGTAGGCCGCCGCTAGGAAGCTGTTGCGCACGCTCGGGCTCTCCTTCTGATAGCCGATCTGCTCGAACACGTCCGCAAGCAGGTCCTTGGCCGTCTGGTTCTCTGGCTCGGCATAGACAAGCTTGTTCAGTATCTCCATGGCATATCGGTACTTGCCCTGGTCAAAGAGTTCCTGGCCCTTGGCCATGATCTTTTCGGCGCCACCCATCATCTCTACATAGAGCGGGGCGGAGTCACGCGGCGACAAAGGGGTCAGCGTCGCCGGATTGCCGTCCCAGTAACCCAGGTAGCGGTTGATCACCGCACGGCTGTTGTGCTCCTCGGAGCCGTGGTAACTGTGGGCCGACCACTGGTCCTGCAGGCTCTTGGGCTGCTTGTAGACGTTCTGGATTTCGTTGACCGTCACGCCCTTGTTGGCTTGGTGCAATACCTCGTTGTTGAGATGGGCGTAGACGTCCCGCTGGGTGCGCATCACCTGCTGAATGCGCTCGTTTCCCCAACGTGGCCATGAGTGCGAGGCAAAGATCACCTCGGCTTCCCCGCCAAAACGATACAAGGCAGTATTTATGTGTTTCGACCATGCCAGCGCGTCCCGAACCAGTGCGCCGCGCAGCGTATAGATGTTATGGACTGTGGCGGTGATGTTTTCCGCCGCCCAAAAGGCTTTGAGCTGCGGGAAGTAGGTGTTCATCTCAGCCGGTGCCTCGGTGCCAGGCGTGTTCTGAAACACTGCCGTCACTCCGTCGATGGTCAATTCCTCGAAGTCCTTCTCGATGTAGCGGTTCGGTTCGATCAGTCCCAGATTGCCCGAGGCCGTGTTTTTGCCGATCGACTGGTCCACGTGGCCGAACGGGCTGCGCGGCAGCAATACCCCATATTGGAAGAACATCCGTCGGTTCATCGCGTTACCAGCATAGACATTCTCGGTCACCGCATGTTGCATAAAGCCGATTGGTGCGATGATCTGCACCTTGCCGCTCTTCACGTCAGCCTCGTCCACGACGCCGCGCACGCCGCCATAATGATCGGCGTGGGAATGGGAGTAGACGACTGCCACCACGGGGCGCTCGCCGAGTTTCTCGTTGATGAATTCCAGCGCTGCCTTTGCGGTCTCCTTGGCCGTCAAAGGGTCGAAGACGATCCAGCCGGTGTCGCCTTTAACGAAACTGATATTGGCGAGATCGAAGCCACGGACCTGCCAGATTTTACCCGGCACCACTTCATAGAGGCCGTATGCCATGTTCAGGATGGCCTGGCGCTGCAACGACGGGTGAATACTGTCGAAGTCCTTGCCCTGCAGCAGATACTCGTAGCTGCCCATGTCCCAGGCAACGTTCCCCGCCTCGGCAATGATCTGTTTGTAGGACGGCGCAGCGACGAAACCGCGCTGTGCTTCCTCAAAGTCACGTTTGTCGTCGAACGGCAGCGTTGCGCGCAAGCCGTTCTGAAGATCGATCGTGAACTTTGAAGGCATCTTGCCCTTCGGATGGAAGTGCTTGCCCTCCATTGCCCCTGGGTCCGCGAGCACCGCCCCGCCACCCGCGCCCAAAGCTGCGTTGCCCCCCAATAGTGGAACAACCAGTGCTATAACCACACCGTATTTCTGGATGTTCATGTGAGCCCTCCTCGTTTTAAGTTTTGCGTCGCCACACTTGGCGGCGGCTAAGTCGGCACTGCTCGTCGCTGGACAGGTTAGCCGTGCTCCGCAGGCAGATCGCCTTGAACTGCTTGTGGTGATCAGGCTGATCGAGGAAAAAAGGACCGCGCTATTGGACGTAGGGAAACATGGCGTGCAGTCTCAGTTTCCTGAGAACAAATTGCCGGGCGAACCCCCGCCTGCTTCTAAATAGCTAATAGTACTAACTATACGGCATTCGCGAATGCCCGTTGCCAGACTATTGCACTTTTGTCTGTGCTTTGCCAGAGCTCGGAGCGGAAGATAAAGCACCCATCTGCTTCAGTGCTCAATGTGTCGTATGGGCCGACTCCAGTCTTGGGGCCATATTACTTCCCCTTGTAATCCCAAGGCAGCAGCTCATCGATCCGGCTCTGCTTATGGCCGTTGACGATGGCGGTGAGCGTGTTGGTCAGGTAGGCCTACGGATCGACGGCGTTGAGTTTGCAGGTCTCGATGAGCGATGCGATGGTCGCCCAGTTCTCGGCTCCGAGGAAGGAATATTTTCGGATGCGCCGAACGCGGCTTATGGACGATGCGACTCCTAGACTGAAAGATCACAAGGTCCCGGTGGTCGAACTCATCTGCCGTGTCTGCGACCGCCATTGCGCGCATGAGCGCAGGCTTTTGGTGAAGGCGTTTGGCGCAAGCGTCAGCTTCGCGGAAATCCGCCGACGCATGGCGATGGGCTGCGAGCGGATGCAGACGCCCGAGGGTGACAAGTGTGGAGCACACTTCCCATGTTTGATTAATGGCCTCGCTGATGGAAGCTAGATGATGACAGACGAAGACAACCGCGAACGGCCGCGCAAGATCGTGCATGTCGACATGGACGCCTTCTACGCATCGGTCGAGCAACGCGACAATGAGGAACTGCGTGGCGTCCCGGTTGCCGTCGGCAGTCCTGCTGCCCGCGGTGTCGTGGCGGCCGCCAGCTACGAGGCACGAAAATACGGCGTCCATTCCGCCATGGCGTCAGTGACTGCGCAGCGGAAGTGCCCGGACCTTGTCTTCGTCAAGCCACGCTTCGATGTCTACAAGGCTGTCTCGCTTCAGATAAGGACGATCTTTGCCGAGTACACGCCGATGATCGAGCCATTGTCGCTCGACGAGGCCTATCTCGATGTCACCACCAATCTCAAAGGCATGGAGATCGCCACTGAAGTCGCCGAAGAGATACGCGCCAGGATCAAGGCGACCACCGGGCTCACGGCATCCGCTGGCATTTCCTACAACAAGTTCCTCGCCAAGATGGCGTCCGACCAGAACAAGCCGGATGGCCAGTTCGTCATCACCCCGAAGAACGGCCCCGCCTTCGTCGAACAGCTTCCTGTCAAGAAATTCCATGGCGTGGGACCGGCGACGGCCGAGAAGATGCATCGGCTCGAGATCGAAACCGGAGCGGACCTGAAGGAGAAAACACTCGACTTCCTCATCGAACATTTCGGGAAGTCAGGACCGTATTTTTATGGGATCGCCCGCGGTATCGACGATCGCCAGGTCAAGCCGGACCGAGTGCGGAAATCCGTTGGTGCGGAAGACACCTTTTCCCAGGACATCCATTCCTACGAACCCGCGCGCGAAGGGCTTCAGTCGCTGATCGAAAAGGTCTGGGGTTACTGCGAGGCCAATGAGATCGGCGCCAAGACGGTGACCCTCAAGGTCAAATATGCCGACTTCAGCCAGATCACCCGCAGCAAGACCGTTCCCGCACCTCTGACGGCGATCGCCGAACTTGAAGACGTGGTCGAGATGCTTCTCGCTCCAATCTTCCCGCCGCGAAAAGGCATACGCCTGCTTGGCGTGTCGCTGTCTTCGCTGGAACGGCGGAAATCTGAAGCGACGCCGCAGTTGCGGCTGGCGCTTTAGACATGCGCAATGCCTTGCGAAGCTAACCGCGCATCGTCAAACATTGGTGAATCGAGATGACCGCTATTGGCGCAAAAGCTGCCGAGGCTCGTCAGCGATCGGTCCCAAGCAGCCAGCGGCTAGTCATCGCGAATGCTGCGTTTTAATCGTCGCTGGCCCCCGGGGCTGGAGGTCGTCCTCAATAGACGAAGTGCCGCCGCCTTCATCTGTGCAGCGCTGGGGAATTGTGGCATAACTGGGCCATGGCGATACATGTCTTGGCGGTCCATTGTGACACGGGCGGGACGGAACAGACGGCGGGCGGTCCGCTTGCAGCCGCCTATTCCGTGGGGGTTTTCTGCTGGCTGCTGTCGGCCGGCGTCTATATCGCCGCGAAATGGGTCTCTTCGGAGATGCCTCCCTGGGCGCTTTGCTTCTGGCGCGTGCTGATCGCCTGGGCGATCCTGATGCCGATCGTGTACCGGCATTTCGGCGCCATGGTCGCGCTTGTGCGGGCTCGCAACACCCGATTCTTGCGATTGGTCGAGAGGGCTAGCTGGCCGCATGATACTACCGCGGTTTAGGAGCGGGCGTCTCGATCATTACTTCGACCATGAATTTTGCTGATAAAGCCTGGCTCCAGATTTATCCAAACGTCCCTGCCATACCGTGGCCTACAGATTGCTTGTACGGGGACTCCTCGAACCACGACAGCCAACAAAGCCCTGGGCCTGCTCCATCAGAAATCTAGTCAAAACGCCATAGGGGGACTATTGTAGTTGAATCGCTTTTGATACGAATTCAGCTCTGCCAAAACACGGAAGGTTCTGGCTTCATTTCATCAAGTTCTTAAGAATACTTCTTCGCCGTGCCGTCCTATTGGTAGCGTACTCCGTGGCCCTGCTTGGTCGATCGACCGGGTTTATCGTATCGATACTCACTGGGAAAACGCGAATGGTCTCATGAGCCGTACGGCTCCAGATGTGGCGAGATGTTGGTTTGCCCCCTGCATGACTGCTCACCGAAGTGCTATTTAAATTTTCATTCGTACCAAGAGAGAACTTTCGAAGGAAAGGAATTATGACAAGCGACCTCGCCGAGCGGCCTTGGCGGACCTACTCCTTCGGGCCGTTCATGCTGATTCCCGAGCGCCAACTGCTCTTGCAAGGAGAGGCGCCCGTTCGGATAGGAGGCCGCGCACTGGACATCCTGACGGCGCTTGTCGAGCGGCCTGGCGAACTTGTAAGCAAACGCGAGTTAATGGCTCGCGCTTGGCCAAACATCATCGTTGACGAAGGTAACCTCAAGGTCAACATGGCGGCGTTGCGGCGAACGCTTGGGGACGGACCCGGCGCCACGAAATATATCGCGACCGTGACTGGGCGCGGATATCAGTTCACTTCTCCCGTCCAGAGGCATGGATCATCGGGCCTTGCGGCGCCCATTCGTTCGCCAACACCACGCAATCACAATTTGCCGATTGCAACGTCGACGATCTTTGGAAGGGCAGATACGATTGATGCCATTCGACGGGATCTGGGAGAATCCCGCTTGGTATCGGTCGTTGGCCCCGGCGGTATCGGAAAGACGACAGTGGCGCTCGCTGTCGCCGAGCACGAACTTAAGGCGTTTAAGGATGGCGTCTGGCTTGTTGATCTGGCGCTTCTGAAGGACCCGGCCCTAACGCCCAACGCCATAGCGACGGCACTCGGTCTGGCGGTCCATTCTGCAGACGCCCTTTCCAGCCTGTGTGAATCCTTGCGCGATCGCGAGGTGTTGCTCGTGCTCGACAGTTGCGAACACATCATTGACGCTACGGCGTCCTGCGCAGACCGCATGCTGGCGGAAGTTGCCGGCGTGAGGATCCTCGCGACCAGCCGAGAACCGCTCCGAGTGAAAGGGGAACGCGTGCGAAGGCTGCCGGGACTAGGCGCGCCGCCGCGCTCGTCTCGGCTGAGCGCCGCCGAAGCACTGTCATTCCCTGCCATTGAGCTTTTTGTGGACCGAGCAACCGACAGCTTCGAACTGTTTGAGCTGCATGACGTCGATGCGCCGGCCGCTGCCGAGATATGCCGGAGACTTGATGGTCTGGCGCTTGCAATAGAACTTGCCGCGACACGCATCGATGCATTCGGAGTCGGCGGTCTGTTGAAGCAACTCGATGATCGATTCCGCCTTCTTGTCGGGCGGCGGGCGGGCCCGGAGCGGCATCGCACCCTGATTGAAACGCTCGACTGGAGCTACGGCCTGCTGACGGAAAGCGAGACCGCGCTGCTACGAGCGGTATCCGTTTTCGCAGGTCTTTTCGATATCGAAGGCGCTTCGGCAGTGTCGAACGTCGCTCCAGCCGAAACGGCGGACGCCGTGGCACAGCTTGCGGCGAAGTCTTTGCTTGCGTTCGATGTCGACACCGACGGAGTTGCTTATCGTCTCCTTGAGACAACGCGAGCTTATTGTCTCGAACGACTGCGGGTCAGCGGCGAGGATCAGATAATTCGCCAACGCCACACGGAGCATGTGTGCACGGTGCTCGAGCGGGCCACGGCCGAATGGGCTGAGCGCCCTGCCCGTGAATGGGAAGCCGCCTATGGGCGTGTACTCGACGATTTGCGTGGTGCGCTAGCGTGGGCAGCTCAGGATACAGCGAATCGGTCTCTGCTCATCCGGCTGACCGTCGCCGGGCTCCTGCTCTGGAACCACCTGTCGCTCACCGAAGAATGCCGCGTTCATGTTTCGCATGCGATTGAAGAGCTTGGCCCGGCGGGACTCGCCGGGAGCGTGTTTGAGATGCAGCTTCAGGTGTGGCTTGGTGGCGCTACGATGTTCACGCAGGGCCTCATGCCTCAGGCGAGAAATGCCATGCAACGGGCGTTAGACATCGCCGTTCAGATTGGCGACACCGATTGCCGTGTTCGCTGCCTTCGGTTGATCGGAGTGTTTGAACTATTCAGTGGTGAAAACGACGCTGCGGTCCGCACGCTTGAGACCTTCGCCTCAGTTGCGGCTGCGGAGGTCCCTTCCGCCGTGTTGGAGGCCGAAGTGGCCCTCGGTATCGGCGAACTCTTCATCGGTCAGCTCCACGACGTCCGGCAACGCTTCGAACGCCGTCACGAACTCAACCTGGAAGACATCAACGATTCCCAGCGCCTGCGGCGGCATGTGCGATACCTCTCCGATAGGATCGTCGATGTGGCGAATGTGTTGTCGCACGTACAGTGGTTGACGGGTTCACCAGACACCGCTTTGAACACCGCGCGGGCGACCGTCGAATACGCATTGAAGACCAAGCATCACCTTTCATTGGGCAATGCCCTCTCGTGGGTTTGCCCGGTATTCTATTGGACTGGACGTTATGAGGAGTGTGGTCGTTATGTTACGATGCTCGACGACCAAGCGAGACGGCACGGATTCGACGTCCGGCGTCCAGTCGCGATGTTCTATTGGGCGGCGCTAGCGCGCGCACAAGGCGACGCCGCGGCCCAGAGAGTTGACGAGCTCGAGCGAGCCATTGCGGATTTCCACCGAACGAAGCATTTGGCGCGATTGCCGTTCTACCTGGGCGTCCTGGCGGACTTCCAGGCCGAGCAAGGTCGTCTTGACGACGCCGAAACCACGATCCGAGCCGCGCTTGACCGAGCAGATGCAAAAAATGACCTGTGGTGCCTGCCTGAGGTCTTGCGAGTCCAAGCCTCCATTCTGCTTGCTCAAGGCCAAGCGGAAAGGGCGGAGGCGCAACTCATCAAGTCGATGGCGCTTGCGCAGGAAATAGGTGCGTTGTCATGGCGATTGCGTGCAGCCAACGACCTCGCACGACTCTGGCGCGCTGGGTCAAAGGCCGACGATGCCTACAAGATGCTGTTGCCAATATTCAGCGAATTCATCGAGGGGTTCGAGACGCACGATCTTGCTTTCGCCGCTGACCTGCTCGCATCGCTCACACGCTCCGGAGACAGCCAGGCCACTTCTCTTAAGAGCCCGCCCGTGATCCGACCTCGAAGCGGCCTGCCTTCGATTCCCTGCTAAAAAATTCCCGCCAGCCCGCGCAAGAGCGGAGCATCGGCGCCGGCCTATCGACGCGCAAGCGCCGCAGCGATCGACGGCTCATATTGTCCGTCTATTTGAATGAACAACATGCGGCACAGTTTGCCAGAGCGATTCGCCCAAGCGTGGTTGGTGCCGCGCTGGATTACGACGCTGTAGGGCTTGAGCAGCACTTCGGAATCGTCGAGCATCAGCGTCATCTCGCCCTTGATAACGATGCCATAGTCAACGGCCTCGCTCCGGTGCATCATCGGGTGCGGCGAATCCGCCTTTACAGTCAAGCCGCTGGGGTCGTTGACCTCGCTGAACAGCGCCTTCATCTGCAACGTGCCATCGGCAAGGTATTCGGCGTCTGGCGGCATGTCGACGAAGCGGATGCGGGTGCCGTGCTTCGGGGGCTGGTGCATCAGCGCACCGGTGGTCGGATCGGCACCATTATCCACTTGCGCCGGCGTGTCGCGCGTCTCCCAAACCTCATGGAAGATCATCCCGGGAATGGCATTCAATTCGACGACTGTCGGCAGTGGGCCGTTGATCCCGACGATAGACTTGCCATCGGCATCATGTCCGGTGACGACGCGGTGGATTGCTGGAAAGGACATGGATATGCTCCTTGAGGGCAGGCGGCTGTACTGTAGCGCGGCATAGTAGCTAAGAGAGGTACAGTATTTCTACTGTCGCGATACGCTATAGGCGATATTTTAGGCGGTTACTTATTCCTTGCCCAAGTCATTGAACGGATCGTGAAAGAGCTCTTCCCAGATCCTCAACGTCTTATCTTTCGATCCAGACCGATCCATTGATCGTCCTTCACTTACGCGCCTCCTGCTCGAACTCATAGCAGCCCTTATGACTTAGAAAATCCCTGATCACCGCTGCGATTGCTGGTCCGTCCGTCTCCAGGGCGAAGTGCCCTGTATCGAAGAGATGGATCTCTGCGTCAGAAACATCCTTGCGGTAGGCATGTGCGCCGGCCGAGGCGAAGGAGGGATCGCCGCTTCCCCACACAGCCAGAACGGGTGGCCTTGTCGCGCGCAGATATTCTTGCCAGCGTGGATACAATGCGATGTTCGATTTGTAGTCGCCGAACCAGGTCGAGTTGCACTTCCGGATCGCGGTCGAGAATGGCCTGATCGTGCGCGATAGCATCCGGGCTCACGAGTTCGAGTTTGTCTCGGGTACGCCACGCGTGTACTGAAAACGTGTGGCGTCTATAGTGAGGAACGAACGCAGTGCGTCGCGATTCGCTGGGCTGGGATTTTCCCAATAGGCCCGCATGGGCTTTAGGTGGCCTCCCTCAATCCCGCCTCGTAGACATTGCCGTTTTGCGTGATGATGGCGGAAATTCGCTTCGGATATGCCGCGGCCAAAAGAAAACCGACGGGCGCGCCATAGTCGAAGACCATCAGTCCGAACCGTTCAAGCTTCAGCGTGTCCACCAACGCCAAAACGGCCTTATAGAGATTGCCGAACGTGTAGGCGTATGCACCACGCGTTGGCGCCTTTGTTGACCCAAACCCTGGAAGGTCCGGCGCTACTATCCTGTGTCCGTCCGCGAGTTGGGGAATGAGATCGCGGTACATATGGCTTGACGTCGGGAAGCCGTGGAGCAGCAGCAGAACGGGCGCCGCTTCAGCGCCTGCCTCGCGATAGAACATCTCCACCTCACCGAGATTGACCTTCTTATATCGCACCCGGTGCCAGTTCATCGCTTGTTCCCCATGGCATAGCGGCTAACATTTTCATTCTGAGGTATCGGAGATCGAGCGTGAGATTAGGCATGCGTTTGCCGTATTGCGCATCTGGAAGGCGCGTCCCGATCTCGCAAATGGTGCTAAACACGCGCATGCCCGACCTCGATCGGACTCAGCACCAACGCGGTGCGGTCTGCCAGATCCCCGATCTCAGCGAGATAGTTTTTATAGTGTGGGGTCTCACGATGTGTTGCGACGGCTGCGCCATCCACATACAGTTCATCGAGAACATACCGGTCGGGACGAGACTGGTCCTGCCAAATATCCCATCGCAGATTGCCCGGCTCTGCTCGGCAATCCGACGCCATTCCGAGAAGCAGTGCCTGCAGCTTCTCGGCCTTGTCTGGACGAGAGGTGAGGATGGCGGTGATCTTAACGTGCGATGACATGGACGAAGCCTTTCAATCTCCGACAAAAGCCAATCAAGGCTACGGCATTGATACCCAGGCCCCCCGGTTGGCCAGCGTCCAAAGCGAGCGGAAGTGTTGCAGTGTCCGCCTGAAATGACCGCCAGGGCGTGGCCAATGACTCTCGATCAACGCCTTGCGACTTTTCGATCGAGGAAATCGCGAATCAGCGGCGCCATCTCATCGAGTTTGTCCTCCAGAGCGAAATGGCCGGTATCGAAGATATGGAATTCAGCGTCCGGAAGATCACGCAGGTAAGGATGTGCCCCTTCCTCCGGGAAGATCTTGTCGTTCTTGCCCCAGACGATCAACGTCGGCGGCTTGCGTTCGCGGAAGTAGGCCTGGAACTGCGGGTAGAGCGGGACGTTCGTGCCATAATCGTGGAAGAGATCGAGCTGAATATCCTTGTTGCCCGGCCGGTCGAGCAAGGCCTGATCGTGAACCCAGTTGTCGGGGCTGATTCGAGTGAGGTCCTTGACGCCGTCCGTGTACTGGAACTTGGTGGTTTCGAGGACCACGAGGTTGGACAGCGCCTCGCGCTTCTCCTTCGAATCGTCGGCCCAGTAGGCCTTGATCGGATCCCAGAACTCGCGCAGGCCTTCTTCATAGGCATTGCCGTTCTGGACGATCAACCCGCTCACCCCTTCCGGATGCCTGAGAGCCAGGCGGTAGCCGATCGGTGCGCCGTAATCCATGACATACATGGCGTACTTCTTGGCGCCGAGCTGGGTCATCAGCGTATCGACCATGTCTGCATAATGGCCGAAGGTGTAGGCGAACTTGGTGTGATCGGGTGCATCACTCTGACCGAAGCCCGGATAGTCCGGCGCGATGACGTGATACCTGTCCGCCAGCAGCGGAATGAGGTTGCGGAACATGTGCGACGATGTCGGGAATCCGTGCAGAAGCAGGACGACCGGGCCGACGGCTGGGCCGGCCTCACGATAGAACATGTCGACGCCATCGATCTTGGCCGAACGATAGTGCACGGTCACCGGCACCTGCTGGGTGATCGCAACCTGCTTGGCGGGAGCTGCTGCGATTTCGGAAAAGTGAGCAAAGCTGACGGTAGCAAGCACCAGGGAAATGATCAGTCGGTTCATTGTCATCTCCATAACTTGTTGAGGCTGAGCGCGAGGCCGATTCCAATATTTAGGAGGAAATCTCCTCGCACTGATCCAAGACGGCCGTCTTGCTCCACTCGTCGCGGCGCGGCGGCAGTAGTCCGGGTGCCATAGTTACTTTGTCCCGACCGCAGCGCTAGTGATGAAGTCGACGACATCTTTGGGATGCGACAGCATCACCGCATGGCTGCTCTGGATTTCCATGACCTTCGCGCCAGCCCTCGCGGCCATGGAGCGCTGTCCGCTAGGTGGAATCATGTGATCCAGCGCGGTCACAATGAAATAGCTCGGCTTCTGCTTCCAGGCTGGGTTGGTTATCTTGGTCTGAACGGCCCCGAGCCCCCAAGGCACCTGAGCTGCAGCCATAAACCGCGTCGTCGAGATATCGACATCGGCGGCAAAGGCGGCGGGAAACTTCGCCGGATCGACGAGGATGAAACCGTCTTCCGGCGGGAGCAGCGGAGCCCCCTCTTCGCCGGGGTGTGGTGCAGTTGCCAGATCGAATACCGATTCTCCCGCCGCCGGTGCAAAGGCGGCGATGTAGACAAGGCTTCTGACCTTCGCGTCGCCACCCGCCTCGGTGATTACGGCCCCGCCATAGGAGTGGCCGACAAGCACCACTGGATGCTTGGCATTCGCGATGACCTTCCTGGTCGCCGCGACATCACCATCCAAGGTGATCGTTGGATTCTGGACGACCAGGACTTCATAGCCGTCCGCTGACAGCATGTTGTAGACAAGCTGCCAGCCGGAGGCGTCGACGAACGCTCCATGCACAAGCACGATCGAGACTGGCTTCTCCGCGGCGGCGGAGGCGACGGGAGCAAGAGCAATCATGGCAGCGAGTAATCTCCAAATTGACCGTTTCATCAGTAATCTCCATCAATCTCTGAGCTGCGCCTAGCCGGCCGCGGCGAGGAGCTTTTCGACTGTCTAGTCGGTGCTCCACACGCCATTGGCCGTGAAGCGGTAGTTGATGAGCACGGCGAGACCGCCATCGCCATCGGGGAGCTTCGGGGCGGCCACGGCGCCACTGCCGTGTCACGCTGCAACGCGCTTCCGGTCCAAGGCAGCGATCAGGGCCGCCGCAATCGGATGATCCGAACGGGGATTCTGCCCGGTGATCAATTCGCGATCCTCGATCACATAGGGCTCGAAGTCCGGCCCGGTATCCACGATGGCACCGGCAAGGCCCAGCGCGAATGGCATGTCGAAATAGATCTTGGCGTGCAGAATGGTGTCCTCGATCACCTTCTCCTCGGCCTTCTCGAACACCGTCATCCTGTAGCCGGCATATTGCCAGCCCTGGGCCCATTCCTTCGCCTTTTCGGGATCGCCGGCGATCAGCGCCGCGCGGAACTCGCGCGCATAGGGCATCGCCGCGACCGAGGAGATCGGTCCGTGACACAGCATCGCGGTCGGCTTCTCATGCTCGTGGAAATGGCGCAGGATCTCGCCGATTTCCTGGTCCTGCATCAGATCGACGATCGGCGCCTGGCCGCCGGGGATGAAGATGGCAGCATAATTGTCCAGCCCCTCGTCGAGGACCGAGCGCAGGGTGCGCGCCTTCATCGATGGGTCGTCCGCGTAGAACACCTTGGCGTGCTCATAGGCGGCCACATCGCCGCCGAAATGTGCGGGGGCATCCGAAGCCCTATCGATCGTCGGGGGCGTGCCATCGGGGGTCGCGAGCACGACTTCATAACCGGCGCCGATCAGGGCCATTGCCGGGACCACCGTCTCGTTGAGATACTGGCCCGTGTTTCCCCAATATCCGCCCTTGGTCTCGATGCGGGTCGCGTTAGATCCGAGCACTACGACTTTTCCCTCACTCATGACTTCCTCCGTGCCTTGCATTACGAGTGCAGCGATGGAGTAAGTCTTATACTTTTCCTGCTCTCGACGGGGTTAGGTGCGGTTAAATCCGGTAAGCTGCTTTTACGGTCCTTGATCCGGTAAAGTCGTTCGATGGCACCGGGGGCAGGATTTGAACCTACGGCCCAACGAAAACTGTTGAGCTAAAAGGCGGCCACAGAAATAGCCAAAAGCTCAACTGTGGCTGCACTTTCGATCAAATTGAAGAAGGCACAGGAGGTGCACGCAACAGTAGCCCTCGATTTCCATCTCCCAGTCCCCTGCCCCAAGCTCTTCGATCTGGAACCTCCACGTAATGCCTCTTTACGAACTCAAGGCCCACAAATGCCCCAGCGTGCACGACGATCATCCGTCGTGACCGAGCGTGACTGAAAGTGATCCATAATCATCCTGCTGCAGCGATATGCGTCCAGAACTACATGTCCGCTGTCAGCGGCGCGAAGCGGCCCTTGTAGTTTGGCGGGATTGACTGGCGAATCCCGCACATCAGCAGGCCGCCCGCCGCTTTAATCGGGCTGCTCTCGCCTCGCATGGAACTTCGAACGCCCCACGCCAGACACCTGCGCGAGCGGCCCGGGCAACTGCCTGATCGTCCTGAAACGCTCCCTTGGAATATCTGGGCCAGTCGATCGCCCAACCCCGCCTGACCAGCCAAGAATTCACGCTCTGCCCATCTGCCCTGAAGCAATCGCCAACAACCCGCCGATATCTATCCTTGTCGTGCTCAACGCAGCGGGTCGGACGTGATTTCGAAAGGAACATGTCGAGTGCAACCGCGGCTTCCTTGCCGCAACGGTACGGCCTCCCTGCTGCGTCGCGACACGCCTGCCAGCTTTCCGGAGCATCGATCCCCATTCAGCCGGATCCGCTGCCCGGCGATCTCGATCGTGTCGCCGTCGATAACCGAAGCTCGGCCGACAAGCTGCTCTGCTCCGGCAGATACGGATGAGAGAACGAGCCCGGCCAACAGCAGCGGAAACAGCGGGATTCGCTTGCGCATAGACTCGATGAATATCCAGACAGTACAGCAGGTTGGCGACAACGGAATCACTATTTGGTCAAAACTGTTGACATCGAGGCGTATCAGAACATAATAGGAACATCTGGGTGACAGAAGTCGCCAATCTTAAAAAATGCAGGTGGGAGAACGACGATGCAGAAGCATTCGAACGGCGGCGGAGCTGTGCTCATTGGTGTGCCCGTAGCTCCGATGACCGAGCTTTACTGGGGGCCGCTCGCCCCGTTTAAGATAGTCGAGGCCCACGACGAGATGGTGAAGGCGATCCAGGGTAGACCCGACATCCAGCTTCTGACGGCAAATGTTCACAACAAGCACTCGGGCGCTCCGTCGGGAAGGTTCGATATCGCAATCGATGTTCGCTCGGGTGACGGATGCGGAATGTACCGCTCCCTCATGATGGTGAAATCGACTGGCGAAATGCATGACCTCGCTACGCCGCCGCTTTGGTACCAGTTCAAAGATCCCCAGGATGTGATTGCGAAGGTGTATAAATTCCTCACAGGCATGCAGTTCTTCGAGAACCTCGACGCCTTCGCCGATCACGCGATCAATCTCAATGAGGCAGAGGCAAGCGGACAGATCCATTGACTGCCTTCCAGCGTGAACCCGACCTGGGTTGACAAACGTCACCGACGGCAAGGATTCTGGCGCACATCCTTGACAACGTGACCCTCTACTGGCTGACGAACACCGCCGTCTCGTCGGCTCGTCTGTACTGGGAAAACAAGCTGGCCTTCTTCCAGCCGAAGAACATTAAGATCCCCGTTGCCGTCAGCGTCTTTCCCGACGAAATCTACGCAGCCCCACGAAGCTGGACAGAGAAGGCCTATCCCAACCTCATACACTTCAACAAGCTGGCGAAAGGCGGCCACTTCGCGGCGTGGGAGCAGACGGAGGTATTCTGCGAAGAACTGCGCACCGGGTTTCGGACGCTCCGGACGTCGTGAGCGAAGGTACCTCGTTCTTGATGACAACCACACTCGATGCTTCAATGATTTCGGCCTTCGGGCCGAGATCAGGAACTGTCATGGATTCCAGCGGAAAATGGCTTCAATGGGCTTCGCCCTTACACGGACGTTCGGTCTGCTGTTGGATTGGCCGACGGCGCTTATCCTGATCTTTCAGATGGTGTGGCTGGCCGTCTCCTGGTCGGGCGCCATATCGGCGCAGCAGGTAGTATCTCGATGACGTCTGCAGCAGGATTTGCCGCGTCCGAGTTCACATGCTCGAAGGCCTCCTGCAACCGAAGACGTCACACCTTTAGGCGTTGCCGCCATCCCAGGGACATCTCGTGGCTGAGCTGCCGTTCCACTGTTTCAATCAGGTCCAATGACAAGGGTGGACGAAACGCCGACCCGCACATCCGAGACCGCACCTACTTGTGCGAATCCTTCGAAAATTTTCTCAAGGTTTCCCGGCGTTTTCCTTGTCCCACGATTTTGCGCCCACTTTTCGACGGTTTGAACCCGACCTTCAAGAGCGCTTCGCCCACCGTTTCACTCGTTTGCCGGGTTTCGCCGCTTGAGCCGACGGCGTCGACCTTGGGCGCATCGTTCGATCCATTGTCTGACATGCCAGCCTCCCGATCTTCAGATCGTTCTACTACCTGCCGAACACAAGGGCAAATCGGACGACGTCGATGCGAACCGCCAAGCCGGAGCTAACCAGAGACGGCGGCATGGGCAGCATCGACCTCGACGGTGCCATTGGCGACGAACCCGATATGAGCGGCCCGGCCTTCGACCACGCCTTCGCGGAGCCAGAAAAACACTCTGCCGTTCGCCCCGAACCCCTTCAGGTCGGGATGACCGGGAGGGCCGTCCTTTCCCTCGTAGTCATGAGCATGGACGATCCCGAGCGGTGCCAGCGCCGCCTCGTAGAAGGCGATCGACCGATCGATGTCGCTCACGGAAATAAAGACATGGTCGAGCATGCTGCTCTCCTTTTGCTCAGATGATGTAGCCGCCTGCGACTTCGATATTCTGGGCGTTGATCCAACGGTTCTCGGACGACAGGAGGCTTGCAACGACGCCACCGATGTCTTCCGGCTCGCCGACGCGGCCGAGTGCGGTCTGGCTTGCAAGCATGGTCTCGAACTCGTCGTTCAGGCCGCCACCAAGCTTGGTGCGGATCGCGCCAGGGGCGATTGAGTTCGCCCGGATACCCCGCTCGCCAAACTCCTTGGCCATGTAGCGGGTCAGGACTTCGAGACCACCCTTGAAGGCGGCATAGGGGGCGACACCTGCGGTCGCCACGCGCGTGGTGGCGCTGGTAATGTTGATGATCTGGCCGCCGTCGGCTAGCAGCGGCAGCAGAACCTGTGTGAGAAAGAACGGACCTTTCAGATGGACGTTGAACAACCTGTCGAACTGCTCTTCCGTAACCATCGCGATCGGTTTGAAGAGGCCATACCCGGCATTGTTGACGAGATAGTCGAAATCGCCCCGGCCGAAGACGGACTGCAGTTTCGAGGCAACGGCGTCACGAAAGCCGGGGAACGCGTTGGTGTCGCCGACGTCGAGCTTAAGGGCAACGGCCTTCCCGCCGCCCTCGACGATCGTCTTCACGACCTCCTCTGCTTTTCCGAGACTGCTGTTGTAAGTCACGACGACGCCCATCCCCTTGCGGGCGCATTCGATGGCCGTGCTTGCTCCAAGACCCCGGCTTCCTCCGGTGACGATAACGATCTTCATGGCTGTTTCCTTGCTTGTTGCTGTGACCTGAAGCTAGCCCTGCATCGTCTCGCCCGCTCACCCATTCCTCTTTGAAGCTTGCCTATTTCTGCTTCATGCTTGCGGATGCATCCCCGGTCGGTCATGCTCACAACCATGGAAAAACAGCTGCACGAACTGCGAACCCTTGCTTCGTCAGCGGAAAACCGACGGACGGAAACTGGCATCCCGCGTGTCGCCATGGTGCAGGGAGAGATACCCGAACATCGGCTTTCGGCCGTTTACGAACCGATGATCAACCTGATCCTGACCGGGTCAAAGACAATGACGGTCGGCGAGCGGACCTTCGCCTACGACCCGGCGACCTATTTCGTCATGTCGGTCGATCTGCCCGCCATGGGATCGGTGCATCCGTCAGCCACCGGGGACCCCTATCTCGCGGTCAGCTTGACTCTCCACCCTCCGACGGTCGCAGCCCTCCTCAGCGACCTGCCTGTGCAGGTGTGCAGTACGCTGTTCGGTTCCGGTTTCTCGGTCGCGCCCGTCAACGAGGAGTTCCTCGACGCCTGGGTGCGGATGCTCAGGCTCATGGACCGGCCTGACGAGATCGCCGTGCTCGCGCCTGCTTACGAGCGGGAGATCCTGTTCCGAGTGCTGCAGGGACCGCTGGGTTGGATGCTGCGGGACATCGCAGCACCCGACGCGGCGCTCTCGCGGATCGGCGTTGCGATCCAATGGATCCGGGAGAATTTCGCAAAACCTTTGAGGGTGGAGTCGCTTGCCGAGATGGCGGCGCTCAGTGTCTCGGCCTTTCATCGTCATTTCAAGGCGGTCACGGCGCTCAGCCCGATCCAGTACCAGAAGCAGGTCCGGTTGCTGCATGCGCGGACGCTTCTGATGGCTGGAGAAGGAACCGCAACATCGGTTGCGTTTGGCGTTGGTTATGAAAGTCCGAACCAGTTCAGCCGGGAGTATGCTCGGCAGTTTGGCCTGCCACCGTCAAAGGATGAGGTTCGGCTGAGGGGCGAAGCTGCATGAGGGCGCTAAAGAGGGAGACTCCCGCATGGAAGAACAGCCGGAGCAAATCAGCTCGGCCAATCCATCCCGATATTGAAATCGGAAGTTGCATCGCGTGAAACATTTCAGACAGGATTAACTTCCACAGATCCCCTCTCAAAACTGCGAGTAGACGCTACAAGATCTTTCGCCTATCGATTGCTTATGAAATCGTCGCTCGAACATATGCCACTTCGTAAGCAGCGAGAACTCGGACGGGTTCTGGAAATCCTCCACGAGGAATTCGAGGATGCGCTGAAAGAGGGCACTGCCGATTTCAAGAAGCGCGGCAGGATATTGAAGATCATCCTATTCGGCTCCTACGCCAAGGGTGGATGGGTCGATGAACCTTTTACGATGAAGGGATATCGCTCCGATTTCGATCTTCTGATCATCGTCAACAACCGCAAGCTCTGCGAGTTCGCTGAATACTGGCACAAGGCCGCCGACCGGCTGATGCACGAAGCCTCGATCGAAACGCCGGTGAGCTTCATCGTCCATTCCAGACGCGAGGTGAACACCTACCTCAAGGAAGGGCAGTATTTCTTCTCTGACATTCGCAAAGAAGGCATCGCTCTCTATGAACTGGACGATGAGCCGCTGGCGGAGCCCGAGCCACTTTCGATCGAGGATCGGCTCCGCGTCGCGAATGAGCATTTTGAGCAAAGGTTTGCCGAAGCCAGCGCTTTTCTTGGAACAGCTAAATTTCAACTCAGCAAGTCAGAAAGAACTGGGGACGCCTGGTCAAACCTATCCGCATTCAGCCTCCATCAATCCCTTGAGCAAGCCTATTCCTGCGTTCTGCTCACCCTGACCAACTACGGCCCACCATCGCACAACATCAAGTTTCTGCGCTCACTCGCCGAGGAGCAGGACCGCCGCCTAGCCGAAGCCTTTCCGCGTGATCAGCACAAGGAACGCGCTTGGTTCAACACATTGAACGAGGCATATGTGAAGGCGCGCTATTCGAAACATTACGAGATCAGCGAGGAGGCGTTAAGCTGGCTTCACGAGCGAATGGCCGTGCTGCTCGACTTGGTCCGGATGGTTTGCTCCCAGCATCTCGAAAAGCTCCAACACGACAGTCACTAAGGGTGCCGACTACACGTCTGATGCTACTCAATGGGTGCAGTTGTTAGCCCTCAGGATGACCCTGGAACGTGACAGGACAAGACAGAAGGCTGATCAGCGATCTTTCAATGGCTTCAATCGAGCCGAGGCGGTCCTACGCAGCCGGCGATCCGGCTTCCCAAGGTTTTACGGTCAGTTCCCGCATGGATACGATTGGACTGGATGAGAACCGTATACCGGCTATTGTGAAACCACCGTCGACCGTGATCTCCTGCCCGGTAACGAAACTGGCGTCGTCCGAAAGCAACCAGGCCACGGTGCCCGCGAGGTCTTCTGATCTGCCGTTGCGGCGAAGGGGGTGTAGACGGCGGGGCACGCGGCGAACAGGGCGACTAAAGCATGTCGCGCAAAAATGTGCCGCGGTTTTGCGACAACGACATGCGTAAAAACAAAGACCTAAAGCGCGACAAGCGAATCTGAAAGATCGCGACGCGCTTTAGTCGGGGACTCTCGTCCTTCGCCGAAGTGCCATTACGAGCGCCACGGCTGCGGGCGCATCCTGCCCGACGAACGGCTTCAAGTAGTGCGGCACGCCCTTGAAGCGACGAGGGATAATGTTCCGGTCGTATCCGGTGAGGATATATGAACGGAATGTCCTCCCGAACCAGCCGATCGGCGACAGGAAATGGGTCTGCTTCCCCGACCTTGACGTCGAGGACGGCGGCGTCGATCTGGTCCCGCATGCAATATGGGAGACATTCCTCAGGCGCGGGAAACGGTCCAAGGACCTCCGCGCCGTGGTCGGCCAAGGCTTCCGCGATCGTCTTCGCCTGCAGGTAGTTGTCCTCGACGACGAGGACTTTTCGGCCGGCGAGATTGCCCTGTGACATGATGTGGTTCCTCCTGCCGTCCGAACAACAAATGCAGCCCGTTGTTCCTCGGGGTCAAGGATTCGTGAGAGTTCATCGATGCTAAGCGTCCACTACCCCTTGAGCGCCGCCTCCATCAGGACGGCCGCGGAGCGTCTGTATTCTTGAGCGCGCTCGTCGAACGTTTCGGCGGCGGCGGTTCGACCTGCCTGAAGTGCGTCGAGCCTCATCTTCTCCATGAGAGTGGCCCGCTCGCCAATGACCCGAACCGCCATGCGCAGTGCCTCGTCAACGGAGCCCTCCTGCTCGTGGACCAAGGCCTCGGCGGTGTAGCCGTGCCCCACCTGACAGCGGAAGCGTAGCGGTGAACGCCTGATCTGCGACAGCGTCCCCCCACATCCGGGACAATTCAATGGTACTGGATCTGCGATTTGGGCGATGGTGGGCGTGTCGGAGTTGCGCCCCATGGCGATCGCCACTTCGAGCGCGACGCTTGCAGGAGGAGTTAGGGCCGGACCTGGCTCTTCCTGCACCAGGCGGGTCAGCAGGGCGGCCAGATCAATTGCAGGCGCACGATAGTCGATGTCGCTCGCCAGCAGCGCCGTTCGCGGCATCTCGCTTTCGGCGGCGTCGAGCGGGCTTTGAACGACGGTCACACCGCCGCAACGCTTGAGGTCCGCCAACCCGGAAGCCCCGTCGTTCAGCATGCCAGAGAGCAGGACGCCGATCGCTCTCGGTCCGGCGCTGATCCCTGCAGACCGAAACAAAGGATCGATCGCAGGCCTCGCCATATTCTCGCGTGGTCCGCGACCTAGTCGGACAAAGCGCCCATCGACTGCCAGATGATGGTCTACGGGAGCCACGTAAATACGCGCGTCCTCTAGCGTCTCGCCGTCGACCGCCGTGCTTGCGGGGAGCGGTCCGCCGTTGTCCAAAATACTGGCAAGCAGATTCTGATTGCCGGCTCTGACATGGACGGCGATGAGCACGGAAGCATGCAGGTCCGCTCGCAATAGGCTGCATATTTTCCGGATCGGCTGGATCGAGCCTGCGGAGCCGCCGATTGCGATGATCTTGCGCATGGCCATGTCACTTCCTCCGGTGAATGCCTGGGCCGACGCGGCAGTCGTCACTGGCTCCGTTCGTTCGATGCCGCTCCTAGCAATTGCAGCAGCTGTTCCGTAAGGTCGCTGGGGCTGTAGGGCTTGGTTAAACGCGGGCGGTCGCGGTGCCGTTCTTCGAGCGCCCAGTCGCTGTAGCCGCTGCAGAAGACGAACGGAATTCCACGTTCGGCGAGGATATCCGCAACAGGGTAGGAATTCCCGCCGCGGATGTTGACGTCGAGGATCGCGGCATCGATTGAAGCCTCGCTGGCCAGCAGCAGGGCAGCGTCCAGGCGCGACGCAGGCCCGACGACGTGGGCGCCGAGTTCAAGCAGAGTGTCTTCGATCACCAGCACGATGGTCATCTCATCTTCGACGACAAGCACCTGGCGGCCTTCCGCGATGTCTTGAGCAGCCATTCAACGCCCCCCTCGCTCAGACGGGCGAAGGTCTCCTACCTCCGAGGTGAAGGGCAGGTCGATGATGCAGACCACACCGCTCGGTTCGAAGCTACGCTCCACCTCCCCGTCGAATTCATAGCTCAGGGAGCGGTCGATCACCGTCGTACCGAATCCCCTCTGCAAAGGCGGTCCGGGAACGGTCGGGCCGCCAGTTTCCGCCCAGCTCAGCCGTAACCGGCGATGGGGGTTGTTCGTCACCTCCCAGGAAACGGCAAGCTGGCCTTCGGGGACGGACAACGAGCCATACTTTGCTGCGTTGCTGGCCAGTTCATGGATGGCCATCGCAACCGACAGGCCAGCCTTGGGCGTGAGCATGATGTCGGGGCCTTCGACCCGAAGGTGTCGATCCTCATATGGCTTCAGTTCGGTATCCACGAGGTTTTGCAAAGTACCGGTGCCGCCTTTCCCTCGGTTGGTAAGGAGACTGTGAGCGCGCGTGATCGCAGTTATGCGGCCTGAAATCGTCGCGGCGAACGCTTCGGGCGAAAGACTTGTCCTGAGAGTCTGGGCAACGATCGAGGAAACGATCGCCAAAATGTTCTTCACACGATGATCGAGCTCACCCAGAAGCAATGCCGCATGCTCTTCGGCGCGCTTGCGTTGTTCAATTTCCAACGTGACTGAAATGACGCTGTTGGCGCGCCCATCGCTCTCGCCGAGCACGGAGACGCTGTCGTGCACCCACACGGACGTTCCGTCTGCCCGCTGTAGGCGGTACTCGGCCTCGAACGGCTTCCCATCGCGGGTCGCCTGCTCGAAGCGCTCGTTGATCGCCTCGGCGTCATCGGGATTGATAAGCTCCTGCCGACGTAGCCGATGCAAAACTTCCGCAGACCGACCGGTCATCGTCTGGAACGCAGCGTTGGTCAGCTTGAAGCGGCCGGAAGGGTCTGTTTCGGCAACGCCCACGGCTGTCTGGTTGACGATCGCGGTGAAGCGTCGCTCGCTGACGCCCTTCGCCCGCTCGGCCTCCTTGCGCGCCGTCACGTCGACAAAGGTAATGACAACGCCTTCGATCACCCGCTCGATGCTGCGGTATGGTCGGATGCGCATGACGAACGACGCGTCGCGGTCATGCAGTTCGAGCTCGCGCTCGATGACCGTGAGTTCCCGCAACACCTTCGTGACGTCGCGTCGCAGGTCACCATAGGCAAGCAGGCTGACGATTTCCGTCAGAGGTCGGCCACGGTCGTTCTCGCGCAGGCTGAAGATGTCCGCCATACCTGGGGTGAAGTTCTTGATGCGGAGATTTTCGTCGAGGAAGATCGTGGCGATCTGTGTGCTGTCCAGCAGATTTTGCAGATCGCTGTTTAGGTTGGAGAGAAGATCGTTCTTCGCCATCATCTCGGAGTTGACTGTCTGAAGCTCCTCATTGATCGACTGCATCTCTTCCTTCGAGGTCTGCAGCTCCTCGTTCGTCGACTGCAGTTCCTCGTTGACCGATTGGTATTCCTCCGCCGTGGACTTCATCTCCTCGTTTGCCGTTTCAAGATCGGCGATCGTCGCCTGCAACTGTGCTCGCGCAATGCGGAGCTCCTGCTCCGCGGCCACGGCTTCCGGGCTCCGCGGGCTTCCGTCCGGGGCTTGCATAGGCTCTGTCGCCAACGTGCGCATCTCTTGGAAGGCAACGACGTACAGCCCTTCGCTGCCTACGTTTTGGACGGGCTCGACGATGACGCTCAGCACGCGTTGTCGACCCTCGAGGAAGACGGATACGTTGTCGGCGACCACGGCCTCGCCGGTCTTCACCACGGACTGCAACGCGGTGCGAACGGTGATCCGCAAGTTTTTCCGCAGGTTGGAGTGGAGGTTTAGGCTTGCGACGCCGGCCGAAGGTTCGAGGTATCGGGCAACTTCTCCGCCGGAATACCGCAGGATGTTGCTTTGCCGATCAACGACGACGAATGCGGGCGAGTGTTTTGCCAGGGCCATGCGGACAGCGCGATCGACCCGGTCACCGGCTCCTTGACTCAGTTCGCCGGCCAAGCGATTTCCCGCAGCGGGCGTCTGTGAAGGCATTGGCATGGCTGGGAATGCCGCATCCCCATCTCTCCGTTGGAAGATGTGTGCGGCCTTGTCTCGAACCGCGAAGAGTTTGGGGTGCCCGCCCACGCCCTCGGAAAGCCCAAGGAATAGCAGGCCATCGCGCTTCAATGCGTAGTGGAACGTTCGAAGGACGCGATCTTGCAGGTCGCCATCCATGTAGATCATGAGGTTGCGACACGAGATCAGGTCCAGCTTGGAGAACGGCGGGTCTTTCGTCACATTATGCACGGAGAAGACACACATTCCCCGTATCTGCCGGTTTGGGCAGAATGCGCCGTCCTCCTCGAAAAACCAGCGTTGAAGACGCTCAGGCGAGATGCCCGTCGTACGCTGGAAGCGCCCGGCTCTGGCAAATTCAATAGCACGGTCATCGATGTCCGTACCGAAAATCTGGACGTCCAGAGTGGCGCCGCGCGCTTCGATCACTTCTCGAATGGTGATCGCCAGGCTGTAGACCTCCTCGCCCGTCGAACAGGCCGGCACCCAGACCCTTAACGGCTGCTCGGCCCCACCGCCTTCGAGAATAGCGTCAATGGCCGCCGACAGCCCCTGAAATGCCACCGGATCGCGGAAGAACTCGGTCACGCCGATGAGAAGGTCCCGGAAGAGCAGTTCCGGCTCGCGAGGATCCTCGCGTAGATGCTTGAGGTAGACGGGGACAGCGTCTGCTTGCAGAACCTGCATGCGACGCTGGATGCGGCGGGTGACCGTCTTGATTTTGTATTTGGCGAAATCATGCCCGGTTTTCGAGCGGAGGACGGCGAGGACGGTTGCAAGGTGCTCAGCAGCATCGGTCCGCGTGCCGTCGCCATCCTTGCGGTCGGCAACCAGCGCCAGATGATCGCGATATTCGATCAGCTTGGCGGGCATCTCTTCGACCTGCATCACATAGTCCACGAGGCCGGTGGCCGCCGCGCTTTGCGGCATACCGGGCATCGCATGGTGGTCGAACTCTGCCTGGGCGATCGTCAGCCCGCCGGCTTCCTTCACGGCTGCAAGCCCGATCGACCCATCGCTTCCCACGCCCGATAGCACGATCGAAACCGCGTTATCGTTCTGGTCCTTGGCCAGGGAGGTGAAGAAAGAATCGATTGGTCGACGGTCCGCCCGCGGTGGCGCCGGCTGGACGACAACGAGGTGGCTGTCGTTTATCGTCAAAGTGGCATCGGGCGGGATCACGTGAACCCGATTGGGTTCGACGCGCATGCCGTGCTCGGCTTCGACGACCGGGATGGGCGACGCCCGCCCAAGGATCTCGGTCAGCATGCTCTTATGATCGGGAGATAGGTGCTGCACCAGCACGAAAGCCATTCCGCTGTCGGCCGGCAAGTTGGCGAAAAACGCTTTGAAGGCTTCGAGACCACCCGCCGAAGCGCCGATGCCGACAATAAGGCCAGAGCGGGCAGATTTTTCTTGATCATCCCTCATTCCCATTAACCGTACGCCCTCGATTATGTTCCCGACCTGGATCCTGGGAGGGCCAAATTGGCAATGCGAAGACAAATACCGTCTAAAGTCGAATGACAGGCGAAAGCCGAAGGGGCGCCGGAAATCGACGTGCAGAAACGGAGGCTACATCAACGCCCTTGAACAGGTCGCACCAGTCGGTCACTGGGCGCCGGGTGGGGTGCTCGCCGGGTGTTTCGTTGCCCGCACCGAGATGGTGCAGGCGTAGAACCCATCGCTGACCGCAATTTGCCGGCTCCGGCCGGCCGTGCTGCGAGCTGGTTATGTTCGAAGCCTCGACAAACCCCATAATCGCATCATCTCCGCTGGAGCCGAGATTTCTACCGGGATCACGTAGGGATCTCCAGATCCTAGCGCCGTGACGCTCTTGCGCTTCTTGATCGGAAGCCCGTGGCCCATGTTGCTGACCGAATAGAGGGCCACTTTCAGCTGGCTTGTGACTTTCCATGACTGCAACCTGCCCCATGGTTTCTCCTCCAAACGGCCGCTGCTTTCTGCAATCCCTTGGACTTCGAGCCACTGAGCAACGCACGCGAGCGCATTGACGGGCTTGACCACCCGGTCTTCCATGCCCTGCCAGATGGTTATCGCAGGCCATGCCTTGGCTTCCGGGGAAATCTCAGCGATGGGTCTTCCCCATCCACCCGGCGGCGGCGTCGCTCCTGACTTCATCGCGCGCAGGGCGGACATCGCGTCGCGGGCAGAACCGAATGGCATACCGGCTATGATCGCGGCGCCTGCAAACAAAGTGGGATAGTTCGCGACAAGTGCGCCCGTCATCGCCCCGCCGGCGGATAGTCCCGCAACGAAGATCCTCGAACGGTCGATGCGATATCGCTCACATATGTGCTCGACCATCTGCTTGATTGAACGCACCTCTCCGCGGTCTCGAGCGACGGCGCTTGGTCGAAACCAGTTGAAACAATTTTGCGGATTGTTTGCTCTCCTCTGCTGCGGATAGAGCAGAACGAAACCGCGCTCCTTCGCGAGCTTGGAGAAGCCGGTCGCGACATCCAGGCTTTCGGGAGTCTGGCGGCAACCATGAAGCAGGACGACAAGCGCGGGGTTTTTCGGTAGCCTCGTCGTCGGGACGAAGGATTTCATCACCAGGCGACCCGGATTGCTTCCAAACGCGGCTGTCTCGACCAAAATCGGTTTCGCCGGACGGGATGTTGGACGTTTCGTTCTGCTTCGGGTCGTTTCGAGAGCTTTCTCGATCCGCTTGCTGATTTTCTTTTGGGCTCTGAGGACCTTTAACAGCGACCTGCCGAGACCGAGCTTCATAGGTCAAGGTTCTCAACCCGCGACAGAAGCGTTCGCAGACCCGGCTGCGCGGCGTCGCGCACGGCGCCCTTCAGCGGGAACCACTGTGTCTTCCGTCGGCTGCCTACAAAAAGAATTTCAAGGCCACCGCTTTCGGTCCGGCGGTAGCAAAGAGCACCGGCCTGCGCCACATCGCGGCCAGACAGGGTTTTCACAAGTTCCGTCTGGGCGTTTTCGTTGAGCATTGTCCGCCTCCGCTTTCGAAGCCCGCGCAAGCTAGCTGGGCTACGTTCAACAGTCAGTTTGCTTCATCACGTCGGGGAACTGCTCCAAGCGGAAAATGCCCCTCGGATCCCGTTCACCATTTCCCACAGGCTCTCCACAGGATATCCCCAGGAGAAGGCTGCGTAATCTCGTCGTTTCTTGGCTGCTACGGCTTTCAGTGGACAAATAACGGGCGACAATTCTGCGACAGAAGCAAGGTCTTTCGCGCAAACAATGTCGTTTCCAATGCGGGGGGAGTATAGTCGCCTACCTTCTTGAGCGCGTGGCGGCGGACGCTCGAAGGGAGCGGCAGCCGGTGATCGTTGCTGGCTGCCGCTCGGTGCTATCTCTCAAACCACCCTGGGTCTGGACGGAGCACGAAACGGTAGAACTTGCGGATCGCTACCGCCGCTGCAACCGCCTGGCGTGGTCGCCGCCCATTGATCCATTCGTGGTCGGCGAGATTGTTGAAGCAAGGAGGTCGATCGGAGGTGCCCTATTGAGCAGCTTAAGCGGCGACGCCAGCTATATACTCTCTTACACGCCCGCCAAAATGCGCCAGAGCCGCGAAACTAGGGTCAACAACGCACCAGGGCTGCTTGCTCGCCAAGGTCGTTGCGGATGGTCGTAGCAGCAACGCCTGCCTGCCCCATGGCATGGCTGATCTGGTCAAGACCGGCGACGACGTCTCCTGCGGCGTAAAATCCCGGAACCGTGGTCCTCTGGTGACCATCGACGCGAACACATCCTTCGTCTGAGAGCCGCGCTCCAAGACGTGATGCCAGGTGCGAACATATGTCGGATCCGAGAGCCGGATATATGGAAGCGAATGAATAGGTTTCCGTTGGTGTTGTGACGCGGATCATATCATTGTCCAGATCGGTCGAGGTTACGGGGCCGACCTCCACTCTTATTCCGAGGTGGGTCAAGGACGACGTCTCGGTTTGGGACAAATCATGTACGCTCTCGGGCGATATCAGCGTGAGATCCTTCGTGTAACTTCGAAGGAAAACTGCCTCCTTGAACCCCTTCGTTCCAGTTCCGATTACACCGACGGGCTTGTCCGTTACCTCAAAACCGTCACAGACGGGACAGTAGCGCAGAAGGCCACGAGCCACGGCTTCATCATGGGTTGCCTGTGGCATCGCAGGCCGTCGGTTGACGACACCGGTAGCCAAAAGTACGGTCCGAGAGCGGATGCTGCCGTTCTCGAATTCTGCCAGGAACAGGTTGTCGACTTTATGAAGCGTCGTGATCTTGCGGCGTCGAATGGCTGCCCCGTAGAGCTGAGCCTGGGCGTTCATTCTCGCCAGCAGCTCAGTGCCGCTGATGCCGTCCGGGAATCCGGCGTGGTTGTGCGACATAGGGATGCTAGAAGCCCGGCTGGAGTCATCGTGGAAGACCGTCACGGAAAGATGGTAGCGCGCCAGGTAAATCGCCGCGGTCAGGCCAGCCGGACCACCCCCGATGACAACGCAGTCGTTCACTTTATCTTCAAATGCGTTCGTCATCATGCCATTCCGTATCCTGTTGGCCCCAACCGGGATTGCACCAGTGTGGGCGACATGGCCAACCTCGGCAAACGGCAATGGTTCCATTGTCCGGTAACCCAACTCACCATGTCCTTGACATCCACGCGATGCCGTCAAAGGTTGCCGGGGCTCTGGGGGGCCATCAAATTTGGATGGCCTCGACCTTCCAAGTTCAAGCTATCGGCTAGAGCGACCCAGATCCCCCGACGAACCACAAGGTTGGGTGGCGATGAGAGGGGCCTGAGATAGGTTTCACGAAACCATTGCCGAATTAGCAGGTCTGCTTCCAGTTCTGGGGACGAAGCCAAAGTGGACGGGTGGAGGTCATAGGCATCGCCTCGATATGGATCGCGGCGATGTCTCGGTTTTGCATGTAACACGGTCGTCGCGGCCCTGGCTGACTCTGAGGACACGCACTGATGGCGTTCCACATCGGCCATGTTCATCGATCGGAACAATCTCGAGCGAGGTGCTACGTACCACTCTCGGGTGGCGCTTTTCTGCACTTTCTGCGAGCGGCATGCACGCAACTTAAATCAATGTTCACGCATACAATCCATCTTGATTGTGCTTGGCTGAGCGGAGTTCCAACGGTGACGATTTGGAAACCAGGCCCGGTACGATGCACGAGGCACTTATGGCAATTAGGTCATCTTTATTGAGCAGGTCGAAGCGGCGCATACCGTTCACGGTGGCGAAATTTGCCGAGGCCACAAAATTGTCGCTGATCTCGATCGACAGCCACGGGGATATCGAGTTCGTCAATCCGTCCGCGTGCGCGCTGTTCGGTTACAGCAAGGGGGAGATGATCGGAAAGCCTATCACCATCATTATCCCCGAGCGGATGCGGGGCGCGCATATGGCAGGGCTGCAAAAGGTGTCTGCGGGGCAAAAGCCAAATCTCGGCGGCAGGCCAGTCGAAGTGTCGGCGGTCAAGAAGGATGGCACGGAGTTTCCGATCGAGATCACCCTATCAACCTGGCGCGGCAAACGCGGGTTCTGTGCTGGTGCCGTCATGATCGATATTTCGGAGCGACGCGAGCGGGAGGGGCGCCTGTTGCGACTGGCGAGCCAGGATACCCTCACTGGACTGCTTAATCGTCACCGCTTTTCCGCGCTGCTTGCCGATACGCTTGCTGCGGGAAACGCTGCCGCCATCATTCTATTGGACCTGGATGGCTTCAAGGAGGTGAACGACACGCACGGACATTTGGTCGGCGATAGTCTTTTGCAGGCCGTCGGTGTCAGGCTCCCATACATGCTGCGCCCGGATGCCAATATAGCCCGCATCGGCGGCGACGAATTTGCGGTGCTGTTGCAGGGTGTAAGCGACCCGCGCGCCGTTTATGCACAAGCCGATGCAATCCTCCAGGCATTTGCAAAGCCGTTTGAACTGGGCGGACATGTTCTGCAACTCGGCACTAGCATCGGCTTTGCCCTTTCACCGACCCACGGGGTGGAAGCTGAAGAGCTGATTGCCAGTGCCGACTACGCTCTGTACCGAGCGAAAGCCGCAGGCGGGCAATCGATCCAGATGTATGACGCCACCATGCGGAGCGAGACGTCGGCGCGTCGCGAACTGCGGGACGAACTGCTTGCCGCGATGCGTCAGGGTGAACTGGAGCTCTTCTATCAGCCCCAGGTAAAGCTCTCCGACGGAGAGATCATCGGGCTTGAAGCCTTGATCCGCTGGCATCATCCGGTTCGGGGCCTGCTGACGCCCGCAGCCTTTCTTCCTGCTCTCGATCAGAGCGCGCTGGCTTTGGATATTGGCTGGTGGACGCTTGACGAGGCCGCAAAGCGCGCCAGCGAGGTGCAGGCGTCAGGCTACGCAATCAGGATCGGCGTCAATCTCTTCCCGGGGCAGCTGCGCGCACCCAATCTCATCCAAAAAGTGGCCAGTGCACTTCAAAAGCACTCCCTTGCACCAGAGGGACTGGAGCTTGAAGTCACCGAAACGATTGCACTTGCGGATGACGACCGTTCGCTGGAGGCGATGACGGCACTGCGGGAACTTGGCGTTGGCATCGCCTTCGACGACTTTGGAACGGGATATGCTTCCCTCAGTTCGTTGCAGCGCTATCCGCTGACGACGCTGAAGATCGATCGCGGTTTCGTCCAGCAGATCCGCAGCAGGCCGAACGATGCTGCGATCACACGGGCACTGATCAGCCTGAGCCGGGACATGGGACTGGAGACGGTCGCGGAAGGCATCGAAACCCGCGAGCAGGAGGAGGCTCTCGTGGCCTTGGGTTGCCCATGTGGTCAAGGCTACCTCTACGGTCGGCCTATGCCGTTCAGCGCGGTCTTGAGCCTCATCGAGCAGAAGGCAGCATCCGCGCCGCCGATTGGTCGGCAAGAAGCAGGAACCTTCATTCGGGCTAGGCCCACGCCCTAAACTAGGGCTCGAAGCAACCTTGCAGCCTGCAGGTCGCGAGGGCGACGGTGAAGCTAGACCGGTCCGCCGTTAGGAGCCCCAAAAAGAGGTGGTCAATCCCGATCGCAATATGCTGGGCGCCGACTTGGAAGTTCATTCGCGCCGTCGCTCCACTAGCCGAACGAAATTGCATGGCGTGATCGTCCCCTCCTTTAGAGATGCCAATGGCTGCGATGACTTCGCGGATGACCGCGGTCGACAATCGCGCTAAAAGAACTCACAGCGAGCCAGAGGTTCCGGACGGCGAGGCGATAAAGCTTCATCCTCAGCTCTGTCCATAATCGGGAAAATCCGTGCGTTTAACTATGTTGCTTAGCCTTTGATTCATCCTTCCAGAGCAGTTTGCGGCCGGAATGGCTGGGAACCAACCTCAAAGGATCGGACGCTATGACCTATGCACTTGTGCTTTTCTCGGCCGTAACGGCGATCGTGGTGTCCATTTCGGCAATCGGCACTGCACCGGCGCCGTACAGCAAGTGGCCGGAAATCCACGCGGAAAAGACCTCCAGACTGGTGCCAATGCGCCAGCCCTAACGCGCCGTCCTCGGTTGGGCACCGGACTAATCGCGATAGAGGAATGGATACGATGCTGTCGTCCGAACAAAAGCGTGAATTTCACCGAGCCTTCGAAGCTCGTCGGCCCTCTGCCGACGGCGAAGCGGACGCCTATCTTGAATTCGACAGTGCCACTCCATTTTCTCCCCTGGAAGACGGTGACCTTTCATTTCGGTTGGCGCTGACGAGCAATGAAACGCTCGATCTTGCGACCAACCCGATCTGCGCGGGTCGGCTGGCCGCAGCCTTGCTCGACCTGATATCGAGGAGGGGAGATTTTGTCGTCGACCTAACGATCTGGGACGCAAGAAGCGGGGAGCAGCTTGTGAAGCTTACGCCTTGACGAGTCACACACGCAAAGCGGCGCGCTGACCGCAAAAATGGTTGTTATCGAAAAATGCGCAGCGCCCCTGTCGGCAAGTGTCATCGAAATAGGGTCAGATATTCGAACCGGAAAGGCCATTGCCATAGGCGCGTTCGAGAAGCCTGCGGCCCCAGCTGTCAGGCGCGGCGTCAGCGAAGACGCCCGCCAGTGCGTCGCGCATATTTCCCGGCTGGCCAGATGTGTGAAATGGCCCAGCCTCAAAGGGAAAGGTCGGCCGCACGTCGAAGGCACAGGGATTCTCGATCCGGTTCATTTCTATGGGAGGAAGACAGCTCAACAAGGTGGCGAGCGTCGGGAATACGGCTGACGACCATCGATACCGATCGCACAACAGGCAAATCGGTCACAAGCCGAATTGACCGACTTAAAGAGATCGTCTTCCATCGCCATCGGAACGGCAGCCTCGACCTCGAGGTAAAGCCGATCAATAGTGGCCGCCAGCGGTTCGCCGAGGGCGATCATCTCGCCTGTGTCGAAACTGACCGTGGCGTGCCCGGTGGTGGTGTTCACCGCTCTTGGCGACTTTGATTAGTGGGGTAACGGAGGCGGTCAGCTCCGATCGGCAGCAGGCCAGTCGTTGGCGGGCTCTTCTATGTCGGAGGCTCATCGTCCGCAGGGTCAGGAACACGTTCGTGCAGCCCGCAGTCGTGCGACCTCGTCGATGATTGCGTCGAAGACCGGCCTTTGCCCCGACGACGATCTCGTCGACAAGCCGCTCCGGATCAAGCCGCAGCTTCATTCTCCAGGTTGCCTCGCTCATACTTTCGTCCTCCTCTTTTTAACGGGCTTGTTAGAAAGCTCGATCCAGACCGGCGCGTGATCGCTGCTGTGATCCCATCCCCTGACATGCTTGTCGACCTCTGCATTCGCCAGCCGTGCAGCGGTTTCCGCACTGAGGAGGAAGTGGTCAATGCGCAGCCCGGCATCGCGCGCATACGCGTTTCTGAAGTAGTCCCAGAAGGTGTAGATGCGCTCGCCCGGATGCAGCTCGCGCAGCGCGTCCGTCCAACCTTGATCGACCAGATTCTTGAAGGCCTCGCGAACTTCGACGCGAAACAGCGCGTCATTCGTCCAGCGCTCCGGCTTGTAGACGTCCAGTTCGGTCGGCATGACGTTGTAGTCGCCCGTAAGAATGACGGGAACGTCCAGTTCGAGCAGCTCGGCGGCGTAGTGGTGTAACCGATCGAACCAGTGGAGCTTGTAGTCGAACTTAGGTCCGGGATAGGGATTGCCGTTCGGGAGGTAGAGGCCGCCGATGACGACGCCGTCGATGAAGCCTCGATGTAACGGCTTTGGACGTCTTCAGGATCGCCGGGCAGCCCCTTTCTCGTCAGATGAGGCTCCTGACCTCTCACGAGGATCGCCACGCCGTTCCACGACTTCTGCCCGAGCCAGACGGCGCCGTAGCCGGCCGCCTCGATGGCCTTGACGGGGAACTTCTCCTGAGGGGCTTTAAGCTCCTGCAGGCACACGACGTCGGGCTCGGCCTCCTGCAGCCATCGCAACAGGACTTCCAGCCGGCCGTTCACGCCGTTGACGTTGTAGGTGGCAATCTTCAACGGCCCAGCTCCTGGGCGTCACTTCTTATCGAGCTTTGCTTCGACCTTCTTGCGGGAGTTGCCGACCTCCTTGACGGTCTCTTTGACCTCGGATTTCGGCACGCCTTCCTTCTTGGCCTCGTATTTCACTTCGTGATCCTGACCGCCTGCGACCCGTGCGCGGTCCTGAGAGCGGCCGCGGGATGTGGTTGCCATGTTCGTCTCCTCGGTGGTTATCACCGAAGAAACTGACGCCGATTCAAGAAGTTCCGCCGAAGCCTTCATGGCGCGAGACATTCCTCGCATATACCGCATCCGTCTTCGTCTAGGAACGGCCGCGGCCGGCCGCAACAGAGACATGTTGCCATGTCGCGGCTGTCTTCGCGCTCGGGCGGCAGTATTTCACCATCTTGGGCTGCGTGTAGGTCCACAGGAAGGTTTTCCATCTCGAGGCTCCCAAATTCGAGGTCACATCTGAGATAGTGAGGCTGCTGCGACCGACAAGATGGCCGGCTGCGGCTTGGAAAATTCCTTGAAAGCCGGTATGGCTCCGCGATCCCATCGGTGGCAGGCCAGCGAGGCGCGGAGACGAGCTATGTCCGCGACCAGCAGCCCGATTGCGGCCATCGTCAGAAGTGCGACCGCACGGGCGGGCGTCGAATCAAGAAGTTTCCGGATCGACACACTCGTGATCGGCTCATGGCCTACCCCTTAGGCCACCTCCCACCCGGTCCAGCGCTGGAAGTTCGATACGAAGGGAGAGACCATCGTCGCGCCAGTCGCGGGTGATCGTGCCCCCGAGTTGCCTTTCTATGACCGCGCTGATGAGGACGGTACCGAACCCCCGGCCTTGCTGCGTCGGTGTTCGGGATAGCCCGCGTTCCGTCCAGTCGAGGATCAGGCCGCTTCCCTCCTGCTGCCACGCTATGTCCAGCGAGCCCCCACCGTGCGAAAGTGCGCCGTGAACTGCCGCGTTCGCCGCAAGTTCGTGGAGTGCCAGACCGATTGGCTGGACCGAAGGTGCCGGAATCATTACCGCCGGTCCGGCGGCCGTTACGCTATCGAGGCCGAAGACGCCGATCTGGGTACGGACGATATTGTCCAGCGCCACCTGCTTCCATCCGTTTTCGGCCAGCAGCATGTGGGTCCGCGCCAACGCTTGGACGCGTTGCTGGACGGACGCGGAGTATGCCTCGACGCTGTCGGTCTTCGACAGACGGACGACGCTGTCGACGATGGCGAGAACGTTCTTGGTCCGATGGTCGACTTCCAGAAGCAGCCGGTGTTCCGCTTCCTCTAGCGTCTGGATACGCCGATGTTCCGTCACGTCGATCTGCGAGGCGAAATAGTAAGCCACCATGCCATCGTCGTCCCGAAGGGCGCTTATATGAAGCTGGTTCCAGAACGGAGTGCCGTCCTTCTTGTAGTTCAGGATTTCGATCGTGGCGTCGCGGTGTTGCGCGATCGCGGCTCGGATCTCCGCGACGGTGGTTCGGGATGTCGCCTCGCCTTGAAGAAAGCGGCAGTTCCGACCGATGACCTCGTCGGCGGAATAGCCCGTCAGGCTCAGGAAGGACTCATTCGCGAGCACGATCGGGAGATCGGGTTGGCGGGCGTCGGTTACGACGATAGGCATCCGGGTTCGTTCGAACGCGAACGAGGCGAGTTCCTTGCGGTCGGCCATCCCCTGCGCGGATGCGGCGGCAGGCCGGTCGCCGTGAATGTTGGAAGCTTCTACGTTGGACAAGGGCGCACCTTCAGAGTCTTATACGGCGGAAGAACGTCCGTAAACGCTTGAAGTTGCAGCGCTGCCAAAGCTTGTAGCGGAAACGTCACTTGTCCCGCCGTACATCGAGAGCTACGGTCGGGAAAAGGATTTCGAGAATGAAGCTTGGGCGGGTGCTCGTTGTCGAAGACGAGCCATTCATCGCGTTGGACCTGGAGGCGATGCTGGAGGAATTCGGCGCGACGTCCGTTTTCTCAGTCGACTCCCGTACAGACGCTCTTCAATGGCTTGCCACGAACATTCCAGATGTCGCGATCGTCGATCCACACGTGAACGACGGCATCTGCACGGATGTGGTCAAGATCCTGACAGCCGCGCATGTGCCGTTCGTCGTCTACTCGGGGGCGGAGGTCGAGGAAGGCGACGCCGAAGCTTTCTCGCACGGGGAATGGCTGTCGAAACCGACGATGCCGGAGATGCTGAGGGACACGCTCGAGCGTTCCATCGGCCGCAGACGGTTGCAGGACTGATCGGCCCTCCTCAGTCCTCGATCTCGAAGACCGCCGCGTTGTCCTGCACTTCCCTCAGGCCTTTCTCTACCATTTCACGCTGAACTCGACCTTGGCGCCGAAGGCGTTGCTGTCGCCGAAGTCCTTGAGGCTGGTTCGGGCGAAGGCCTCGCCGTAGGCCGCGTATCGGTCGTCCGCCCAGCTGAGCGAGCCGCCCATGCCAAGGCCGGTCCAGAGCGCCTGGTTCTCACTGAAAGCTTAGTCCCCGAGACATCGACATCCGAGCCGTCGAGGAAGTCGTAGTAGAGATTGGCGATGCCGTAGAGCTTCGAGCTACTGATCTTTCCGGAGGCATCCTTCCAGTCGCTGTCATAATCGGCTGAGATGCCGAGACGGCCGGTCAGGCTGTCGCCATCGTCGAGCGAGGCAGCGGCGCCATAGGCATCGGTGAAGTCATCGAAACGCACGGAGGAATAAGCAAGCTGCGCCTGCGGCGTCAGCGACCACCGGTTCGTCAGCGCGATCTTCTGGCCGGCTTCGACGCTGAGCCCATAGCCGAAGCCGTTGTTGTCGTCGGCAAGCGTGGTGTGAAGCGTCGAGGATTTGAGATCGCTGCTGTACCAGGTCACGCCAGCCTGCGTATCGATGTAGAAGCCGCTGTTGCCGTACCAGGTCAAGGTGCCGTCGAAGCCGTAACCTGTGGTGTCGATGTCGCCCGTGCCGAAGCGCGAAGAGACGTCTGCGGAGGCCGTATCGACATGAAAGCTGAGCCCGCCGATCAGCACGCCGGCTCCGCATTCGTGCAGCATTCCGTCGCCGCCCACCTGCAGGGTGAACAAATCGGCAAAAGGCTGCTCAAGGAAGGCTTTGCCGAGACATGGAGTCCTAAGCAGCGGAATGAATGGTGTGACTGATTAAAAAATCGGTGGCCATGGGAACAATAGGCTCCGCTGATCGTAAGAACTCGGGCCGTGCGGAGATTTGTTCCACAGCAGCCGCTCGACGCTTCGATGTGCGGCCCACCGCAACCCATAACTAGCCCCGTCCTACCTAAGGCGGGGCCTTTTTTTGTGCGGAAGTGCCTCCCCGTATGCTGGACGTGTTTGGAACCGGCCCTAAATTTTCTGCTTCGGTTCGGGGGTCGCCACCTTTGGAGGATGGGATGTTCGTGAAGTTGACCGACGGCACGATAACGCGCTGGATCAATATGGACGCTGTTATCCAGATGCGGTTCGATGACGACAAACATCAGACAGAACTATTCTTGCTTAGAGAGAACGCTGGGCCAATTTTTGTCGATGCGTCTCCGGAAGAAATCCGAACGCTGATGGACATGGAACTCGAGCGGCTATCCCAAATTGCAAAGTGGACCACGGGCGGGCCAATGGGGAGGATCTAATGGCTGCTGGCGATGAGCCGTTACCATTGGTGGCCCGCTCGATATCGGCAAGAAGCTGCTCAAGGAAGGTTTCTCTGACACATGAAGCCACAGCATAGGAACGACTGGTGTGATTGAGAATACTTCCCTTTCCCAGTTTCCCCACGTCTGACCCTGAGGACATATCATCGCTCGGCGGCGACAATACTTTTGCCGTGCAGGATCGGACCGGAACTATTGTCACAGAAAAGTGTTACTTGGCCCGGAGCGGATCGCGCAGAGGAGTCTCCTGTCTTCAGCAACACACCCCTTGCAATCTTCGCGATCCGCCCTCTGCTGTGACGGGAACTCAATCAGGCCCTTTGTTGTTATATTGGCAGGAAAGCACGGGCGCTTGTTCCTCCTGTGCGATCCATTAACTTGCCCCGTCTCGGCGGGGCTTTTTTCCGGGTCGAGCTCCGCGGAAGCAAGTGCCAAATTTCGGTCAGTTGATCCAATGCCTCAACCACGCCACCTTCACCATCGCTGGCATAGCGAAGGGAATGTCGCTACCCTGCGACGGCCCTTCGCACGGCCTGCTGGAGCGCACCAGTCAACTGAGTCTGGTTGAACGGTTTCGGCAGGCGGAGAACATCTGGATCGGCACCCTGAGGGAGTTCGGCATAGCCTGTCGCGAGAATGACCGGGATGTGTGGATACTGCTGCCTTATCTTGGAAGCGAGTTCCGACCCCGTCATGCCTGGCATGGCGTGATCGGTGACGACGACGTCCGGGACGAAACCGTCTTCAAGATACTTGAGGGCTTCCCCTCCGGATGCCGCTTGCGCGGTGCTGTGGCCGAGGTCCTCGAGCATGAGCACGGTGTTCATGAGGACCAGTCCGTCGTCATCGACGGCAAGTACGGTGAGTGGCTCCGCAGCCGTTTCAAGCACCGGCTCTGCTGACGGCGATACCACGGCACCATCGTCCTGCATTTGGACAGCCGGCAGCCAGAGTTCGGCCGTGGTACCCTCGCCTTTCCGAGACCGGAGAACCAGCTTGCCACCGGTCTGCGCCATAAGTCCCTGCACCGTCGGTAGGCCGAGGCCCGTCCCTTTTCCAACACCCTTGGTCGTGAAGAAGGGCTCCAGAGCGCTGGCAAGGGTCTTTTCGTCCATCCCCTCGCCTTCATCTTTCACAGAAAGGCGAACGTAATCTCCTGGTGCGAGATCGTCGTGGGTCTTCTGCTTCGAGATGGACGCACGCTCTGCGGAAATTGTTATCGTGCCGCCTCCGGGCATGGCATCGCGAGCGTTGACGCACAAGTTCAGCAGTGCGCTTTCGAACTGGTTGGGGTCTGACTTCACCTTCGGGAGCGAGATCGGGAACTGCGTCTGGATGACCGTCTCAGGTCCGACCGCGCGCTGAAGAAGATCGGCCATGCCTCTTACAAGATCATTGACGTCAACGGCTTCGAACGACAGCTCCTGCTTCCTGGAGAACGCCAGGAGGCGCTGGGTGAGCGCCGCACCTCGCAGCGCGCCCTGAAGTGCGTTGTCCAGTAGACTGACGACGTCCTTCCCCTTTATTGCGCGTTTGCGGGCCATCTCGAGGCTTGCGATCACGACGGTCAGCAGGTTGTTGAAGTCATGCGCCATGCCGCCTGTGAGCTGGCCGAGCGCTTCCATCTTCTGCGCTTGAATAAGCGCTTCCTGCGCCGCGCGCTTCTCGCTGACGTCGCGGGTCACCTTGGCGAAGCCGATATGCGTGCCGTCTTCGGCCCGGATCTGGTCAATGATGACGCTGGCCCAGAAGCGGGTCCCGTCCTTGCGGACACGCCAGCCTTCGTGCTCGAAGCGTCCCTCGGTCGATGCGATCTTCAGCGCCCGCGCCGGCAGGCCATCGGCGCGGTCCTCGTCGGTGTAGAAGCGGGAGAAGTGCTCGCCGATAATTTCCTCAGGGGTATAGCCCTTGATCCGCTGCGCACCCTGGTTCCAGCTCGAGACCTTCCCTTCAGGGTCGAGCATGTAGATGGCGTAGTCGGTGACGCCATGCACGAGCAGCCTTAGCTGCTCCTGGCTCCGCCGCAGTTCGTCCTCAGCCTGCTTACGCTCCGTCAGATCGCGGGTGATCTTTGCAAATCCTAGCAGGGTGCCGGTCCCGTCCCGGATCGCATCGATAATCACATGCGCCCAAAAGCGTTCGCCATCCTTGCGGACGCGCCAGCCCTCGTTCTCGAACTTGCCTTCCTTCCTAGCGGTGTCGAGCGCCCGCTGCGGCAGACCCCGCTCGCGGTCTTCATCGGTGTAAAAGCGAGAGAAATGGGCTCCGAGGATCTCGTCCTTGCCATAGCCCTTGAACCGCTGCGCGCCCGCATTCCAGCTACTGACATAGCCGCTGGCATCCAGCATGTAGATTGCGTAGTCGGTGATCCCATCGACGAGAATGCGGTAACGGTCGTCCACCACGGTATCGGTGGTCGCTTCAGGCAGCATGCTTATTCCAAACTAGTTCGAGTAAAACCAGGATATAGCGCCCCTCCGCCACTTTTCCATCAATCTCCGCCGAACTGTGAAGCTGCCTGCGCCGTAGAGAACGAGGCGCACACGAGATCACGAAGAAAACGTGGTTCGTAACTAAGGGTATCGCACGGCTTCGGCGCGCCCGAGGGACGGACGCCACTCGTGGCCGTCGAGGCCCGCTCCCTAGGATGCGAGGCACTCCTCGCGGATGCCGCAGCAATCCTCGTCGACGGTGCGACGTCCCCCCAGCACTGGCGGCCGTCGTCGCAAAGGCCATGGAGGACGTTGAAACCCTCGCTCCCCATCAAGGATCTGAGGAGGGTTCTCGCACGTAAGTGGTGGGCTGCGAGGAGTTTCGGCACGGTTTCAACTCCTCCACGTCGTCTCCACGGCCCCCTCGGTAAGGCAGGGTCTTGAAGCGGCTCGACAGGGTAATCGGCGTTGCCGGTGAGTCCACGTGAGCTTTCGCGACTGCGGGAGTCGGTTATCTCACGTTTGACCACGGATGTACTGGCACTGGTGTGAAGAGCGATGTTTGAAAGGTCGGTGCGATTTCGCCCCGGCCATTTTTATTTGCTCTCATGGAAATGCGCCAGGCCATTCGATCGACGGTTCCTCGGCCTCGGAGCCTGGACGATCTTCGGCTGGATCGGGATCGCGCTCGTGGGCGGTTCGAAGGTTGGCAATCTCCTTGACGATTGCGTCGTAGACGTCCGACTGCTTCGCACCTTTCACGACGAACGAGTCGACGAAGTCCTCGAGCTGGTCACGAAGCCGGTCTTTCCAGTCGCCGCTCATCTTTGATCCTCTGGCTGAAGGCGGACGACCTGGCGAAGCATTCCCCAAGTCGGGCAATGGGAAGACGTCCTGCTGGTGGGCGCGGCGCCCTCGTCCGGTTCAGGATCGGGGTGCGGTTCTTCGCCCGGAATGCGATCGGGATCGGGTGGTGGATTGTCGAGCGGCGGCACGGATGGTGGCGGCACGATCGGTTCAAAGGGAATTGACATTTGGCATCCTCCTCGTCGTTCGAGAACGCGGGGAATGCCGGCAAGTTCCGGGATGGCCGAGGACCTCCTTCGATCAGTGGAAGTTCCGGCTTTTCACCATCAAGGTATCGATGTGCTCATCTCGCGTATGTCGTCTCGCTCCAGGTCCTGCCCTTCGTCGGATTACTTCACCAGCAGTGTCAATGGCGTGGTGGGAACCCCGGCGTTAGCAGTTTCGGCGATCCCTGCGAGCAGCATCGACGATCTTGGTTCCCACGGCGGCTCGATAGTAGATCTCGGTCACCCGAAACCGACCATCGATGCGTTTGCACTGGACGATGACGTCGATCGCGATCTTCAGCATCTCGCGTATGTCGTTTCGCTCCAGGTCCCGCCCGCCGTCGGATTCCTTCACCAGCAGTGTCAGCTGTTCGAATGCTAGCCTGGCCGAGTCGGCGTGCACGGTCGTGATCGAACCCGGATGACCTGAGTTCACGTTGCGAATGTAGTAGAACGCGCTCCCGTCGCGCAGCTCCTGCAGAAGAATTCGGTCCGGACGCATGCGAAGACAGGATTCGAGCAGGTCCTTCGCCCCGACCTTCGCCAGCCCTTGGCCACCCTTGGAATAGAAGAGGCGGACATGGTTCGGTTGCGGGATGACGAGTTCGGGCGTGTCTTCGATCGAGATAATACGCTCGCTCGAGGGAATGTGGCGGATCAACGCTTTCGAAAGCGTTGTCTTGCCAGAGCCCGTCGCTCCGGAGATGATGATGTTCTTGCGTGCGTAGACGGCCTCGCGAAGAAATGCCTGATATGACCCGGTTCGATGGAGGCCCAGGAGCCTACGGTCGATCGGAGAGATGTCCGCTTCTTCCTTTGCCACCTCGGCGAACAAGCCGCCTTGATCAAGATCGTTCAGGCTCAGCGACACCGAGGACGGCTTTCTGATGGTGATGCTGACCGTTCCCTTCGTCGTCGCCGGCGGGACCACGATCTGAATCCGCTCGTCGCCCGGCAGGGTCGCCGAAAGGATGGGCCAGGTTTCGTCGATCGACTGGTTGGAATAGCTGGCGACAGCCCTCGCGAGGCGCATCAGCTTGTCGAATGACAGCTCTGGCAGATTATGGATCTGCCACCCAGCCGTACCCTCGGTGACCACCTGGGTCGGCCAGTTGATGATGACCTCGTAAAGCGACTTGTCGCGCAGGAAGGGCGACAGCGGTGCCAGCAACTCGCGCACGACGCCAGAGTCGGCTCCCTCTGTCATGGCGGGGCTACTTCGTGACCAAGGTCGAGGCTTGACGGAAGTCGCCAAGAACCGCCCGATCGTAGATGCGATTGCGCGGTTCCGTCACGCGAAGCCGATAGACGCTCGAAAAGTCGAGATCACGGGCCACGAAGATCGAGACCAGCTCTCCTTGATGCTTCAACAGTGTCGGCGGAATATTGATCGACTGCTCGACGGCGATGGTCGCCGCCTGCTTACCGGCGCTCGTCGTGTTGTCTGCCTCGACATCGCTATCCTGCAGCTGGCTGTTGGCGTAAGAGGTTGCGTCGCCGACGATCGACAACAGGATCGCGCTGCCGAAACGCTCCCACCAATGGGTATCGACGTAGCCGTCGACACCGGCACGCCCGAGGGCATCGGTTGCCGGCGACGCCAGGGTAATGATTACCCCCTTCGGCGTCTTTGCCCGGTTCCAGAGGACAAACAGGCGTTTCTGGCCACGGCGAAGGCCGCCACGATATTCGCCGACGACCTGCGTGCCCTTCTCCATCAGCACGACCCGGCCGTTGTCCGACAGCACGTCGCGGTTGATGACGCAGCTCGTGAAGCCGGGTTGGTCGGATGACAGTGCCGTCTCCAGGACGCATGGAATCGAGGTGCCCATCGCAACAATGAAATCCCGATTGCCAAGCGTGCCGGCCCGCGAGCCCTGCAACTGTGTCGGCGTCAGCATGCGATTGAAGCGCTGGTCCTCGTTTTCCGCCTGGCCACCGAGACCGCCCTGATTGTTCCCGAGCGGAACGTAGCTCGAACTGGCATCGGTGCTGGCACCTTCGTCTCGAGGATGAGGCTGTGGAGATTTTTCTCCACCATAGGCGATGACCGGTGCGCGGCGGGCAGCGTCGAGAAGCTTCCCATCCTCGCCCGCCGGCTCGGGCATTCCGGGCGTCGGCAGGAGTGTTTCCGGCGGCGTGGCGACCGGTTGCACCGGCTCCTTCGCCGGCTCGAAATCCGATGTCTGACGGATGACGACGCGCTCGGGCTGGGTGCCGTCGGCGGGCTTCTCCTGGCCGCGCATCGACCAGAGCGCAAAACCGACGAAGGCGACGATTGCCAGCGCCACCGCACCACGTTTCAGGGTCGGATTGCTGTCGAGCCCGCGGCCGGTCGTTGTTTCCGCGCGCTCTCCGGGAATGTGGGTATTGTTATCTTCCTCGGCCATGACGTCCTCTTATTCTTCTGCGCCATCCCGCGTCTTGACGACGCGCTCGACAGAGGGTGAGGTCGTGTTCGTGTCGGGATTGATGCCGATACGATCATAGGCCTCGTTGAAGACGCAGAGGACGTCACCTCCCCTACGCAGGATGAACTTGCGGCTGATCGCATGAACCAGCACCAGGTTGTTGTCGACGGACTTCGGCACCAGGCTCTCGCTGCCGTCGGAATTTTCCATGTAGATCGCCGGCATTTCCTGGTTGCCGGCAAAAGCGAAGGTGGTGACCTTGCCGTTGTCGTAGACCGCCTGCGGTTCAAGTGCCGCGGAGCCTTGCGCCGAATAGCGCCAGTTGCGTGGGCCATAGGCTTCGTGGAGAGCGAGAACCTTGTCCGCTTCACCGGCCTGAGCCGCTTGCGCACGAGCGGCGGTCTCCAGTCTCCGGCGTTCGGCCTCGTCGGCGGGATAGCGATACTTCACATAAAAGTAGGTGTTCTGCCCGGCCTCCACGGTGCCGTCGCGCACCGTCAGCTCCATCTGGTAGCTGCGCGTCGAGCCGTCCCGCCGGGTCGTCACGACCGAGATGTTGGTCACCGGCTGGTTTTCACGGGGCTTCAGGAACAGGATGTTGCCGGCCGGCGCCACTTCCCACGCAACGCTGTTGCCGAGCGCGACGTGGGCGATTTCCTCGTCGGCGGCAAACTCTATCTGCACCGAGGACCGCAAGGTGCCGACGATCTTGGTGATGTTATAGGGCTGGTAGTCGATGAAACGGACGCGGCTATCCTGCGATGCGCCGCGCGGGACTTCGAGCGACAGCGCCGTGGTGGAGAGGCTGGCGACCAGGGTCAGGGCGATCAGGAAACTTGGCTTCAATTGATCGCCTCCGGATCGGCACGATACTCGCTGACGACGAACCCAAGCGGATTGGTCAGCCGGTCGGTCGAGGACATCGGCGCGTTGACATAGGAGAAGGTGAGCGTCGCGACCCAATGCGTGGTTCTCACATCGTCACCGCGGGTGACGGTTCTGATATAGCGCACCGAAGCCACATTGGCGTTGATCAGCGAGATCGAGACGACGTTGATGCGTGACGTCGCGCCGCGGCCATAGATATTCTGCGGCGAGTCCGGATTGCCGCCTCGATAGATCGCCGCAAACCGCGTCTGTTCCGGCTGGGTCGAGAGCAGAGCGACCGTTCGAAAATTCTCCTCGGCCTCGCTCCAGACATAGGCTTCCCGGGCACGCACATATTTGGCGGCGAAGTACTTGGTCACCGCCTCGTCATAGCTGCCGGCGGTCGAGGTCAGCGCCGAGACGACGTCGACGATGCCGGTCGAATTGTCGACCCGAACGACGAAAGGTTCGACCGTTTTCAAAGGCGTGAGGCCGGCGACCGCGACGATCGAAGTGGCGGCAAGCACGCTCGCGGCGATCGCGATCGACCAGGCGATGCGCGCCGACCGCTCCACCTGGACCAGGCGATCCTGATCGAAGCGGCGCGCCTTGTCGAAATAGCTCTTCAGACTGTCCGTACTCACCATCTCACCCCTCCTCGCACGGCCGATAGGAACCGACGGCATCGAAATGCGCGAAGGCGGCTGGTTCCTTCGTCAGCGGCGCTTCCTCATAGGAAGACACGTGACCGGTCGCCGTCGCCGGGACAGCCTCGGAGCCGCTCTGCTTGGCGGGCTTGTTGTCCTCCCATTGCCACATGGCGCGGTTGAGCGGCCGGCGCGAATAGCCGTCGCATTTGGGCAAAGGGTGGGAGATGGAAGCGCAGCCGGTGAGCTCGATGGCAAGGAAAAGCGAGACGATGATGCGGATCATTGGAACGCAAACCTCTGAAACGTTTATCGTGGAAGTCGTCATTGAGTCCTCAAGATCTGAGGCGGCGGCCGACGACACGGGCGCCTCGGCCGACCGCTCTGGCACTATGCGAGGCGGCCCAGGCGAGCGTGCTTTCGTGGGCGTCTCGGCCAGCACCATAGCCGTAGGTCAGCGATGCCCCGCCCGCGGCAAGTGCGGAGGCAATGCCAGGCAGCTGATAGAAGACGTAGAGGGCGGCAAGGCAAATGGCGCAAAGGGCGACCGGGCGCATCATGACGTCGGAATAGCTTTCGATCGCCGTGAAGGTCGTGTCGATACAGCTGATCAATAGTGAACCGATCGCGACGACCAAGACCTGGAGAATGACGAAATTGGCGAGCTGGCCGATCCAGGATTCGGTAAAGCGACGGGTGGACTGAAACATCGCAAGCGCGACGAAGATCGGACCGATCGCCAGCACGATGGCGAGCGCCAGCCGGGCATAGAGTGAGACGATATAGCCGATCGCCGCCACGGTGAAGCTCGCGCCGATTGCCATCATCCCGCCGATGCCGGTGACGATGTCGGCAGGCCAGGTGGCACGCGCCCAGATTTCCTGGGCGCATTTCTGGCCCTTGTCGAGCAGGCTGTCGAAGGTGGAGGCACTCGGAGCGGTGCCCGAGTTCAATGCCTGAGAGATCTCGCGGGGCAGCGTCTCGAAGAAAATGTTGGTGACATAGGTCTGATATTCGCTGGCGTTGCGCACCAGCATGACGATGATGGCAAGCTTCATCGCCCGAAACGCGAATTCGAGGATCGGCTCCTGAACGGAGCCACGCAGGACAAGGTAGCCATAGAGCACGACGTAGAGCGTCAGCGCCGCGGTGAGCGGGCCGCTGATCCAGCTGGCAATGTTCGACGTGCCCGACGAGATGAAATTTTCTAGCGGCAACTTGAACTGGCCGTCGACGAAGCTGAAGACCTGGTACATGGCTCAGCCTCCAAGCGCCCTGTTCATGCGTTCGAGCCGCAGCTTCCAGTCCGCCGCCGCCGCGTTTTGACAATTGGGCGTCTGACGCAAGGCGCCCGGGTTGTTGCGGCATTCACTTGTGATCTTCGCCAGCAGGACCTCATCAGCCATCAGCTCGTCGACGGTGTAGATCCTGTCTTCCTCGCCGAAGCAGCCACAAAGGGTGAGCATCACGATGCCAAGCAGGAGATGTTTCATTTGAGCGCCTCTCCCATGGCATCCAGGCGCTTGCGCCAATCCTCGGCCTTGCGCTGATCGTCGACCTGAACCTGTGCCTGCTGGACCATCTGCAGGGCCTGCATGCGCAGCACGTCGGTTTGCAGGAAGGCGGTTTCGGCCTGCAGGCGTGCCTGAAGGTCGGCGATATCCTTGGCATCCGCGGCACTGGAGATCTGCTGGCGCAGCTGATCGATGCCGTCGATGCGCTTGGTGGCGGTATCGTAGATCTGCTGGCCGAGGCTCATCTGGCCGGCATTCCGGTTCTGGGCGCGCGCCAGTTCCTGCGCGTAGAAGTCATTGGCATCGGTGCGATAGGTGGAATTATTCTCAAGGAATTTCGAAGCGGAGGTGCCGAAGGCCCCGGTGCCCGAGCCTTTGAGCAGCCCTTCGATGGCATCAAAATCCTGCGGCAACGCCTTGCGGATTGAAGGGTCGTTCAGCAGACCGGCGACATCGGCCATGTTGGTGACCTTGTTCAGCGATGCGTAAAGCTGCTGTGCCTGCTGAAGCTGTTGATTGAGCGTGTCGAGCTGCGATTTCAGCTGGGTGATGCTTTCGATCTGCTTGGCGATCGCCGTTTCATCGATCACCGGAATGCCCTGTGCCGATACCGTTCCAACCGGCAGCAGTGCAGCCATCATCACCAGAGTGAATTTCATTCCGACCCTTTGCATCAATCCGTCCTCCTTCTTTGCTGAAACACCGGCAGCCAGTCCTCGGGCCGGTCGCCGACCTCCGCGCGAATCGCCTCGGCGAGTTCGACGTTGGCGGTCCGGCCGGACAGGATGTCGAGCTCGTCATCGAAACCCCTGAGGTTCAATTCGGCGACAACGCTGTTGTGACCCTGTTTGACGATGAAGCGGCGGCTCTCGACCGAAAGCTCGCGGGAGAGAAGCGCAAACTCGCGCTCCGTCAATTTGAACCCGTCGACGTAATCGGCACGGTCGCCGCGCGGATTGGGAAGGAAGATCTGCGTCGGGCACTGCTCGATGATCGTGTGGGCGATCGGCGAGACGATGGCATCGCGCGGACTTTGGGTCGCGAACAACATCAGCCCGTTCTGTTTGCGGATGGTCTTCAGCTTGTTCTGGGCGAGATCGCGAAAGCCTTCGTCCTGCAGGGCCTTCCAGAACTCGTCGATGACGATGATGATGCGGCGCCCATCGATCAGCTGCTCGATGCGAAAGAACAGATAGGCCATCAGCGGAGTGCGGATCTCCTCATTGTCGAGGAAGTCGGTCATGTCGTAGCCGATGAACTTGGCGCCGATCCCGATGTCGTCGGTCTCGTTGTCGAACACCCAGCCAAGCGGCCCTCCCCTCTCCCACCGCCTGAGCCGCGCGGCGATGCCTTCGGGATCGGTGTTGTTGAGGAAAGTGCGCAAGGCGCCGATCGAGCGCCTGTCGACCGGCAGGTCCGCCAGGCCGTCGATGGCCGAGGCGATGTCGCGCAACTCCGAGACCGACAACTCGCGCTTGGCCGACCCGACCAATTGTCCGACCCAGCGGGCGAGGAACACCTTGTTCTCGGGGGTGAGTTCAAGCGCCTTCAACGGCGCGCAGCCGGTGGCAACGCCGTTTCGAAGCGGCAGGTAAGTGCCGCCCGCGGCCCTGACGAATAGGTCGGCTCCGCGATCCTTATCGAAGAAGACCATGTGGGGATCATGTTTTTCGAGTTGGGAGAGCATAAAATTGAGGAGCACCGTCTTGCCGGCGCCCGACGGACCGCAGACGAAGGTATTGCCAAGGTCGCTGTGATGGAAATTGAAATAGAAGGGCGAGCCGGAGGCAGTCTTCAGCATGGCAACCGCCGGTCCCCATTCATTTCCGTCCTTCCTGCCTGTCGGATAGGAATGATAGGGGGCGAGGGCCGCGAAGTTTCGCGACGTGATGGCACCCGATCTCGCGCGATAACGGAAATTGCCGGGCAACTGCCCCCACCAGGCCGCCTCCAGCCCAAGATCCTCGCGAGCGACGACCGCGCCACCGTTGGTGAGATACGCCCTTGCTTTGGCCATATGGTCGGTGAGTTCCTTCACCGAAGGCGCAAAGACCGACAGCGCCAGATGGTGCTCTCCAAGCACAAAGCGGTTCGACTCCAGATCGTCCATGGCATCGCCGAGCTCGTCGATTTGCGAGGCCGCCTTGTCGCCGGCGCTCACCATCTGGTTCTGTTTGCGCCCCATGATCGTGCGCGCATCGGCTTTCGAGACGAAGGCGAAAGACTGCGTCAGGATGAGCTCGAACGGCGCCGTCAGGATGCCATCGAGCATGCCGCCGCGGGTCGTCGCCGGATATTCCTTGAACCCGAATAGGCCGGCGTAACGGCTGTCGGCCTCATGACGGATCTCGATGGTCTCCCGCCCGAAGATCACCCGATCCGAATAGATCGCCGACGATATCCTGCCCTCCGTCAAGGGAACGCGCTCCCGCCGGCCGCCGACGATCTGGTGCAGGACCTCGCTCGGCTCGGAGAACAGGATGCCGTCCTGCTCGTAGACGGAAAGCACACGGGGCTCGAAGCGCCTCAGGCCCGCGGTGACGTCGGATACCTTGTCTTGCAGGTGCTTCAGGGCATCCTCATCGAGCTCGATGTCGGCACGGCGTGCCTTGCGCAGGCGGGAGAGAAGATGGGCGGCCTTTTCGGCGGGATCCCGGCCCGGATGCCAGACAAGCGAGAGATAAAGATCGTTTCGAAACAGATCCTCATCGATCATGCGTTGGCGGTATCTTGCATTCAGACCGTGCGAGAAAGGATTGGCGAACTCTCCATCCGGATAGTCGTTGTTGCGACGGCGAATGACATGTGTCCAGAGCGCCAGGCGCTCATCGGCGATATTGCGGTAGAGCGTATTGAGATCACGGTGCAGGCCGTTGAGATCCAGGACATCGGCGGTTTCGAAGGATATGCCTTCGAGAGCGAGCATCACCATCAGCACCCTGGATTCGAGCGCAATCGTTGTCTTATCGACATGACGGACGTGCGGAATGAAGGTTTCCGGCCCGAGTTCACGCGAGCGAAGCGTTGCGATGCTAGGCAAGGCTCAAATCCCTTTCGTCATAGCGCCGGATGAGCGTCAGCGGTGAGAGCGTGGCGCCACCCCAATAGGCGGCGTTGCGCGACCGACCGCGGGTCTCGATCCAGGAGATCAGGATCCGGAACATGTTGTGGTCGTGCTTGACGAGCGTGCGGAATATGAAATGGAAGACGACACCGACAAGCGCATAGGCGATTGATCCCGTGGTGATGTAGAGGATCGTCGTCAGCATGACGTTCACGCCCATTGCCTCCATCGTCACGCCGGCGATCATCGCCGGGCGGGTGCAGGCAAGGAACAGGGTATCTTCCTCGATAGCGGCAGCTGTCGGCATGTTGATCAGCTTCCAACGATCGTATTGACGAGTTCCGTCGCCCCGAAAATCCCGCCGATGCCGATGATCCAGAAACCGGCGCGGCGCAGATCCATGTAGCCGAACATCCAGGCAATGCAGATGATGATGACGGCGATGACCGCAAGCAGCCGGGCGATGTTGCCGGTCAGCATGGTGACGATGTTCTGCAGCACGGTTTCAACGCCGGCTGCCTGGGCGAATGCCGGCTCCACCAGGCAGGCGACGATGGCGGCGGCCATCAGGAGAGAGGCTCCGACAGGGCGAAGGTTTGCTTTTGAGATCATTCACTTTGCTCCGATCGACTTTTTTGAAACACGAGAACCTGGGATGACCGCTGGGCGTTGAAGACGTCCCACGATGCGGCTTCACCGGATTGGGGAAGGAATTGTGCGGCCGGGGATATCTCCCTCGTGGCTGACGGCTCCGCGCGAGCGGCTTCTTCGCGCGGCTCGGCGATAGCGAGCGACGCCAGGTCGGAAGGCAGACGGACCATTTCCTGGCGGATCTGCTCGTCATATTTGATCATCTCGCCGACGGACGGATCGTCACGCCCGTAGTAGGATTGAAGCATGACGTTTTCGGCTTGCATCGCATCGGCACCAGCGCGCAAGGCCAGCCGATAATAGCCGTCGAGCAGAGTGGCCGTGGCCTTGACGTTCATGCAGGGATCGAATGCATCCGAAATCGAAAGCTTGAGCCTGCGCAACTCGTCCAGGCCGATGCCGCCAAGACCGATCTGGACGTCCTGCCCATCGGCGACGAGGGAGGTCGCGAGTTCAATTGCCTCGGCCTTTGATGCGGGTTGGCGCTCAAGCGGTGCACCGCTGTTGATACGAATAGCGAAGGGCTTGAAACCACTCTCGAGACTGATGACAGCGGCGAGCGTCCTGATTTCCACCATGGGCGCGCAGTTCTGGGCGAGATCCACAAAGGCGACGGCCATCGATCAGTACCAGACCCGCTGGGTTGCCGTCCCGTCGATCGTGACGTCGATATAATTGGGCTGCGATCTGACGTTCGGGCGGGCCGTCGGATAGCCCATGCATTGGCGCCGTCCATCCAGCAGCTGCCAACGCGGGGACAGAACCGAACCGTTGCTGAAATTGTACCCGTCCCCAACACGAGGGCAGACTGCATCGCTCACGGGTTGGAGGGCTGTCGACACGCAGGTTGTTTCTTGCCCGCGCGGACCATAATCGCTTTCCAGCCGGTATCCGGTTTCGCAGTAATAAGGCTCATAGCCCGGGCGCGAAGTGTGGAAGGAAGCGCTGCTGCAGGTTGGGAACGAATGCCCCTCGGCAAGCTCGCGCCAGAGCTTCTCGATCGGCGGCCGGCATTCTGCAAATTGCGTCGGGCCTCCGGGGTTGGAGAGGCATAGGATAACCTCGCAACCCCAATCATTTGCTTGCGCCCTGCCAGGTGAAGTAGGGTAGGGTGGCAATATGCAGCAGACCGCCACGACTGAGTTGAGCAGAAGGTTTTTCATGAAGACGACCCTCCAAAGGACATCCCATTGTGGAAAAGGTGGTTTGCCTGTAGAGCAACTTATACTGATTTATATAACACAGTAAAATAACATGACAAGAGCACTCACGACCCAATGGCGGAATCTGGCCTTCTCAGGTCTCATCCTGCACGAGATCCTCGATCATCCCCTGGAAGACGAGACGCCTCAGGCAAGGCTGAAGCAGGTCGGCATGATGACGGTCCTCTACAGCATGAACCAGGCGCATCAGAAGCTAACCCTTTCCAGTATCATGGAAATTACGGCCCTGACACGCAGTGGCGTCAAGGAGACGGTCGATCTCCTGGTCAAACGGGGGATGTTGGACGAGACGATCGTGAAGAACTCGATGGGTCGTGGAACGGCGCGCCAGTTCGAGATTTCAGAAGCGCTTCTGGAGAAACTGAGTTCTTTCGCAGCCGGATGACTGCGGTTTTAAGTGACGATTTTGGTTTGGTTGTCAGTTGCTCAGAAATTACCGCAACGCCTGCAGCTGCGAGAATTGGTTGACATCGCAAGGCCAGGGTCACGACATATAGGGTGAGGTGAGCGCCGGGCACGTTGGCGCTCGATTGTCATTCGCCGGCGACACAAGAAACCGCAATATCGCTGTGTTCACCATCCCTGTCGCGTCCGCCTGGCGCGGAGGCAACTCGCCAAAGAAGCGTCCCCATGACGCGCTGAGCTCCCAAGACAATGTGTATGTGGGCCGTCTAACCCGTTGGACACGACGGCCGTAACCGCAGCGACAAGAGAGCATTTGCTCTCGGCAGCAAAAGCCGGAACCATCGCCCACAACAACGAGATGCGTGGACCGCTCTGGCTCGAGCGCGGTGGAAGCGGTGCGACAAGGTGGGAACATTACGTGCGATCGCATGGTTCGGGCTGCAGACATCATGCCGCGGGACCTCCATGCCATTATTGCCAGCAGCGCCGAGAGCGCTACAACGAATAGTCATCATCAGCGACTTCCAGGACGGCGATGGCGAAAACGCAGAGCCTCGGACCCCGGCGTGGTTTCGCAAACAGTGGCTCGCAGGCAATCGGGGACCTCGTCCACAACCCGCCGATCGGGCCCCAGACCTTCAGGTGATCGGCGGCTATATCGAACGGCTGCCGCTTGCCGTTCTCAAAGCCGGCCTTGTGGACTGCGCCGAGGTCTGGACACATTGGCACGGCGCCACACCGCCGATTGAACGGCCTGGCGCCAACCCGTTTCTGATGCGCCGCGCATTCCAGGCAAACGGGTCCGAAGCGCCGTTTTCTTCCAACGATATGCTCGGGCACATCGCGGCCTTCGGGCCGCCGTCGATCCTTTGTGTCTGGGGCCTCGGCGTGAGTGAAGACGTGTTGTTGGCATGCCGCGGCAGTTTCAAGATTTACAACTCGATCGACGCACCCGCCTTGCGCGTTCCCTTTGACGTGAGCCGGCATTTCGACCTCATTCTCACCGGCTCCGAATGGCAGTCCGAAGCGGTGCGCTCACGCCATCCGATGATACCGACGATCATCATGCCGATTGGACCCGAGTTCGCCTCAGAACTTACCTTCAGGCCGATCGACATACCTAAGACCTACGACGTGATCTATGTTGCTGCCGCGCAAGCCTATAAGCGGCACGACATCCTGTTTCACGCGCTTGCGAAGCTTCCGCGTTCGATACGCGCCCTTTGCGTCTGCGGCTACGGCGAGATGGTGGGCACATTGCGTCGCGAGGTCGGCGAACTCGGCATCCATGTCGACTTCATCGACCCGCCCGGCGTATCGTTTGAGGAGGTGAACAGGCTGATGAACCAAGCGCATATCGGCGTGGTCTGCGGCATCGATGACGGCGCACCAGCAATCCTGACGGAATATATGTTGGCGGGAATCCCCGTCCTTGCCAACAGCCAGTTGCGCTGCGGATTGCAATTTATCACGCCCGAGACGGGTCAAGTGGCCTCGCCCGAGAATTTTCACGAAGGCATTCGCGACATGCTGACCCGGCTCGATACGTTCAAGCCGCGCCAGGTCGTGCTGGCCAACTGGACGTGGCCGCACAGTTTGCGAAAGCTGAGGTCCTTCATTGGCGGGTCAGCCAGATAACGCCCTCCGGGAACATTCGTCGCCATTCTTGGTTCGGGACCATTCTGATTGCGAGGTCCTCGATGAATCTGCTGAATTCTATCCCGCAATTGTCCGACAATAGTTTGTTGGATCACGCGCCGCTCATCTGCTTTTCGCATCTAAGATGGGACTTTGTACTCCAGAGGCCACAGCATCTGATGGAACGGTTCTCACGCGAGCGGCCGGTCTTTTATTTCGAGGAGTTTATCCCGACAGACCACCATCTCGCTTATCTGGAGATTCATCCCTTTGACGGCACGAACGTCAAGGCAGTCCGCCCGCGCATCCCACATTGGTGGAACGAGGTCGAACGGGAGGCCGCGCTTCGCCGACTGCTGGACGAACTCATTTTGCTCCACGGCGGCAAGCGGCCGATCCTTTGGTTCTATACGCCGCTGATGTTTGGCTTTGCCCGGCATGTCGATGCTGTCGCGATTGTCTATGATTGCATGGACGAACTCGCGAACTTCAAATTCGCGCCGGCCAATCTCAAGGCCTCCGAGCAGGCCTTGATGGCCTGTGCCGATGTCGTCTTTACCGGCGGTCTCAGCCTCTATGAGGCGAGGCGGGGTCAACACGACAATATCCATCCGTTCCCGTCGGGGGTTGATACGCATCACTTCCGCGCCGCCCGCTGCCCTTTGCCCGATCCAGCCGACCAGGCGCGTATTCCTCAGCCTCGTCTTGGATATTATGGGGTTATTGACGAGAGGCTCGATCTCGACTTGATCCGCAGCGTCGCAACGGCCCGGCCTGACCTTTCCTTCGTATTCTTGGGGCCGATTGTAAAGATTTCGCCGGATGATCTACCCCAGGGCGCGAATATCCATTATCTCGGGCAGAAGGCCTATGCCGATCTTCCGGCATATCTTTCGGGCTGGCAGGCTGCGCTGATGCCGTTTGCGCTGAACGAGGCCACGCGCTTCATCAGCCCCACCAAGACCCCTGAATATCTCGCCGCCGGCCGGCCGGTGGTTGGAACGCAGATCGTCGATGTCGTGCGCGGTTACGGCGACGTGCCAGGGGTGTTCTTGGCAAACGGTGCCGAGGCCTTTGCCGGCGCCTGCGACGCCGCGCTTTTATTGTCCCGTTCCGATGCGGCATGGTTGGAGGTGGTAGACCGGGTTCTGACGCAATCGTCCTGGGACATCACCTTTCGCAGAATGTCCGTGCTCGTCGAACAGGCGGCGGCGCAAAAAATGGTTTCGGCCGCCCTTCCCGAACGATTTCGCGTCGGAACCTCGCGCCGAGCACCTTCGGCAACCTATGACTATTTGATCGTCGGCGCCGGCTTTGCCGGATCGGTTCTTGCCGAGCGGCTCGCGGCCGACGCCGGCAAGCGGGTTCTTATCTGCGACAGGAGGCCTCATATCGGCGGTAACACGTACGATCACTACGACGAGGCGGCGATCCTGGTTCACAAATATGGCCCGCATATCTTCCATACCAACAGCGAAGATATCTTTGCTTATCTTTCCCGCTTCACGGCATGGCGGCCCTATGAGCATCGAGTGCTTGCCCAGGCCGGCGATCTGCGCCTTCCGATCCCGATCAATCGCACGACACTGAATGCGCTCTACAACATCGATCTGACCAGCGACGCCGAGGCGGAACGTTTTTTGGCGGACCGAGCCGAGCCTTGCGATCCGGTGAAGACATCGCGCGACGTCGTGATATCCCAGGTTGGCGCGGAGCTTTATCGGACCTTCTTCGAGGGCTACACCCGCAAGCAGTGGGGGCTCGATCCATCTGAACTTGACCGATCGGTGACGGCACGTATCCCGACCCGGACCAACACCGATGATCGCTACTTCCTGGATCGCTTTCAGGCCATGCCGCTTGACGGCTTTACCCGCATGTTTGAACGGATGCTGAACCACGACAATATCACGGTGATGGTCGGCACGGATTTCGCCGATCTCAGGCGTGAGAGCCTGGCTGACCATACGATCTTCACCGGTCCCATCGACGAATATTTCGGCCACTGCTTCGGGCATCTGCCCTATCGCAGTCTGAGGTTCACCCACGAAACGCATGATGTGCGGCGCCTATTGCCGGTCGCCGTCATAAACTACCCGTCGGAGGATGTGCCCTATACGCGCGTCACGGAATACAAGCACCTGACCGGCCAGGTCCATCCGATGACCAGTATCAGCTATGAATATGCGAGTGCCGAAGGAGAGCCCTACTATCCGATCCCGCGCCCAGAAAACCAGGCGCTTTACAAACAATACGAGAGCCTTGCGCGTACGCGCGACGACGTCACCTTCGTCGGGCGGCTTGGCACCTACAAATATTACAATATGGACCAGGTCGTCGGCCAGGCGCTGGCCACATACCGGCGCTTGCGGGATCGCCATGGATCCAGCAGAACCCTAGCCGTCGCCCAGCATGACTAAAAGGCCTCACGTCCTTCTGGCAACCGATAGCTTCGATCCCTCCGGGATGGGCGAACATATGCTCGCGCTCGGCCGCGGTTTGAGCGAACGCTGGAATGTCACCATCGCAGTGATGTCCGAGGATCCAACGGGCTTGTTGGCGCGCGCCGCGCGCGTCGGGCTTGCGGTGAAGCTGATCCAGGATACAGGCGAGTTTCACGAGTGGCTGTCGAGATCCAGCGTCGATATCCTGCACGTCCACGCAGGGATCGGATGGGAGGGCCACGATCTGGCGGCGGCGGCCGATGCCCGCGCCATCCCAATCATACGCACCGAGCACCTTCCATATCTTCTCAGCGACCCGGAGCAAATCGACCATTATCGACGCGAAACCGAGAGATTGGCGCATCTCATCGTCGTTTCCGAAGCCTCGCGGCAGAGCTTCTGTGAGGCACAGGTCGCGCCCTCGCGTTTGACGGTGGTTCGAAACGGCATCTTTCCGCTGCTGCCCGCGCGATCTGCCACCGCTTTCGCGCGGGAACTCGACCTTGTCGGAAAAACGGTCCTTTTGACGGTCGCCCGTTTCACCGAGCAGAAAGACCAGGCGTCGCTGGTGCGCGCCTTGCCGGCAGTCTTGAAGGATCACCCGTCCGTTGTCTTGCTTTTTGTTGGGACGGGGCCAGAGGAAGAGCGCGTCAGGGCCCTCGTCAAGGAGTTGGACGTGAGCGATCACATCCAGTTTCTGGGGCACAGATCCGATGTCGCCGACGCCATGGCAATCGCTGATCTCTTCATTCTTACATCGCATTTCGAGGGCCTTCCGCTGGCCGTTCTGGAGGCCATGTCGCTTGCCGTGCCCGTGATTGCAACACGCATCGGCGGGACGGTGGAGGCGCTCGGCGATGATCATCCCTATTTCACCGAGCCGGGCAATCCAGCGGCGATTGCTGCCGTCATCCATCAAGCGCTGGCCGATCCTCATCGTCTGGCGGCAAGCGGCCGGGCCGGCCTTGAACGTTTCAAACGGGACTTTTCCGTCTTTCGAATGGCTGCCGAGACCGGGGCCGTCTACGAGCGGTTCCTGACCCAGCCGGGAAACCAAACACAAAAGGACACTTCCATGGAAAAAACACGGCTGGGCTTCATCGGTGTCGGAGGTATCGCGCGCCGGCACCTGGACATTCTGGCGAGCTTCGACGATGTCGAACTCGTGGCATTTGCCGACCCCGATCTTGGCCGGGCCGACGAGGCGGCGATGCGCTTCGGTGCGAGATCGTTCGGGCATCATCGCGAAATGCTCGATACGCAACAGCTTGATGCGGTCTATATCTGCATCCCGCCTTTTGCCCATGGCGAGCCCGAACGCGATCTCATCCAGCGCCACATCCCGTTTTTTGTCGAAAAGCCGGTGTCGCTGAGCCTGGCGCAGGCCGAAGACATCGCTGCGGGGGTAGCCGACGCCAACCTCGTAACGGCTGTCGGCTATCATTGGCGCTATCTTGATATCGTCGACGAGGCCAAAAGCCTGTTAGCAGACAATCCCGCGCAGCTTCTGTCAGGCTACTGGCTCGACTCGACACCCCCGCCGGAATGGTGGTGGAAAGCGGACAAATCAGGCGGTCAGATGGTCGAACAGGCAACCCATCTGCTCGATCTCGCCCGGTGGCTCATCGGCGACGTCACGGAAGTCTACGGACGCGCTGGCTACAAGGACAGACCGGATTTTCCAGGCCTGGACGTACCGACGGTAACGACGGCGAGCCTTACCTTTGAAACGGGCGTGGTCGCCAATATAGCTTCCACCTGCCTTCTCGGCTGGAGCCATCGGGTCGGATTGCACATTTTTGCCGACAGGCTGGCGATCGAGTTGACCGACCGTGAGATCATGGTCGATGTCGGACGAGGACGCCCGGTGCGCACCGCCGACGGTGATCCGGTCTGGCGCGAGGACCGCGATTTTATCGATGCCGTACGTGGTGGCGAAAACCGCATCCGGTGCCCCTACGGCGACGCTGTAGCAACCCACCGTCTTGCCCTGGCCGTGGTGTCCTCGGCCCGCAGTGGGTCGGTCGTGCATCTCGACCCCTCCGGGATTAGACGGACTCAACCAGCGCCGCTGCAGCCGCAGCCGCGGCCGCCGGAGGGGCTTCCACCCGGCCATCGCAAGATTCGCTCGCTTGGCGTCGAGGCACCGGGCCGTGCTTATTTCTTCGACTATGAGGAAGGCCCGCCGGCCAACGGCCACTTGCGGCTTGAAACGCTGTTCACTGGTCTGTCCGCGGGCACCGAACTGACCTTCCTGAAGAACACCAATCCTTATTTCCGTTCCCGCTTCGATGGCGGGCGCGGCGTCTTTATCGAAAACGAGCCCGACCTGCATTATCCCGTTCCATTCCTCGGCTACATGGAGGTCGCGCGCGTTTCGCAGTCGCGTGCACATGGTTTCTCCGAGGGCGCGGTGCTCGCGGCGAGCTATGGTCATAAGACCGGCCATACGGCAGATCCGTTTCACGATCTCTTGGTCCAGGTGCCCCCGGACCTCGATCCCCTGCTCGGCATCTTCGTCGCCCAGATGGGGCCGATCGCCGCCAACGGCATCCTCCATGCCGACGCGGAAACGTTCGGGGCGAATGTCCCCGCACTCGGTGCGGGTGTCGCCGGTCGTCCGGTGATCGTTCTCGGGGCCGGCACCGTCGGTCTGATGACGGCGCTCTTTGCCCGCGTGCTTGGCGCCTCCGACGTGGTGATCACCGACCCCTCCGACTTTCGCCGGAAAAAGGCGGAGGCAATGGGGCTGACCGCGATGACGGAAGATCAGGCTTGGCAGCATGCCAAGGCGCGCTGGCATGACGGGACGATGGGACGCGGTGCCGATCTCGCGTTTCAGACACGAGCGCATCCCGGCAGCCTGCATACGGCGCTCAAGGCTTTGCGGCCGCAGGGTACTGTGATCGATCTTGCCTTCTACCAGCACGGAGCGGATGCCTTGAGACTTGGCGAAGAATTCCACCACAATGGCCTGAACATTCGGTGCGCTCAAATCAACCGCGTTCCCCGCGGGCTCGCTCCTCTCTGGGATCGGCGCCGGCTTGCGCGTGCGACGGTCGACCTCCTTGCCTCGGACGGAACAACGATCCGTGAGCACATGGTCACCCACGTCGTCCCTATTGACGAGGCACCATCCTTCCTCGCCGATCTGGTCGAGAACCGACCGGAGTTCCTGCAAATAGTCTTCAAGGTTGGCGAATGACCATCGAACCGACGCCCATCCGGATCCTCTTCGTCTTCGCCTGGCTGGTCGTCGGCGGGGAGGAGACCGAAGTGCGGCTGCTGGCCAAACACCTTGATCGCCGCCGTTACCGCATCGACGTCGTGGCCTGCTTCAAAAAGCCCGGCATGCCCGAGCAGACCCATGTACAGCTCCGCTCCCTCGGGATCGACGTCGACACCACACCCTACGACTTGTCGTTTAACGACACGGTCGGCTACCTTGCCGGGAAAATCTCGAGCTACGACGTCGTCATCTCCTGTCAGAACGTCGCGGATATCTATCCTGCGTTGGAGCGCCTGCATCTTCGCCCGCCGCTGATCGAACATGGCGGGCTCGTTTCTGAAGCACTGGCCGGCCCCAAACATTTGACGACCCGCTACGTCGGCGTATGCCGTTCCATCCGCGACGCCGCCGCAGCGCGGATGCCGGGACGCGAGCATGATGCGCTTGAGATCCCCTCGATGGTCGACCTCTCGGCGTTCGATCCAGTTCTGCGGGGGCCGACCCGTAGCGCTCTGGGGATTGCCGAGGACGAGGTTCTGATTGGCTGGGTCGGCCGGCTCGACCCCAAGAAGAACGTCGAGGATTTTATCGAAGCCGCTGCTCTGGTGAGTGTCGCGGCCAAGCATGCCAGGTTCATGATCGTCGGTGGCCCGGACGCCTTCGTGCCGGACTATGCGATCCAACTCAAGGCCTTGGCGGCCCAACGCGGGCTCGGCGGTGTGCTTCAGTTTCTGGGCGACCGGAAGGATATCCCTGCCCTCATGGCGTCATTTGATATCTTTGCCTGGCTTTCAAGCGGAGAAGGCATGCCGCATGTCATTGCAGAGGCCGGTGCAGCAGCCCTCCCGGTGATCGCAACGCCCGACAACGGCGCGAAGCAGCAGATTGACGACCACGTATCTGGTCTGTTCGTCCCCTATCGGGATGCCACCGCCGTGGCCGGACAGATGATCGCTCTTTTGCGGGACACGCGGCGTCGACATGCACTTGGCACCGCACTACGGCGGAAGGTGGAGAACACCTATTCAATCGAGGCGGTTTTGCCGCAGTGGGAGCAGCTGCTGGCGGATGTCTGCGGCAAGGGCAAGGCGGCCGGTCCGACCGGTCTGTTCCGGTCATTTCTGCAGGGCGGTTTCGAATGCTCGACCCATCGGCTTCGGCCGCGGGAAGGTGAGACCAAGGGCCGCCGTCTCGACATGATAGCCGCCGTCAGCCACGATCGCTACGCCGAAGAGGACTACCGTCAACTTCTAGGCCTGGGGATCCGCACAGTGCGCGACGGCTTTAGATGGCACCTGATCGAGAAATCCGGTGGCTATGACTGGTCGAGCGTGCGACCGATGATACGGGCGGCCGCGATGACCGGCACGCAGGTCATCTGGGATCTGCTGCATTATGGCTGGCCGGACGATCTCGACATCTGGTCGCCGCGTTTTGTCGATCGCTTCGCCGCCTTCGCCCGCGCTTGCGCAAAGCTGGTGCGCGAGGAGTGCGACAGTGTTCCCTTTTATTGCCCAGTCAATGAGATTTCGTTTTTCTCCTGGGGCGGCGGCGATGCGGGCTATCTGAATCCGTTTGCCAATGGCCGGGGCTTCGAATTGAAAGTGCAGCTGGCGCGCGCCGCAATCGCTGCGATGGACGAAATCAGTTCAGTTGACCAGCGGGCGCGCTTCGTTCACTGCGAGCCGGTGATCAATGTCACCGCGCATCCCTCACGGCCCGAAGACAGGGGTATTGCCGAAGGTCACCGCCAATCGCAATACCAGGCGTGGGATCTCATCGGCGGTCGATTGTGGCCGCAGATCGGGGGAAGCGAGCGCTATCTCGACGTCATCGGCGTGAATTATTACTTCAACAACCAGTGGATTCATGGAGGCACACCGATCGACATCGGGCACGAGCTATACAAGCCCCTCAATGAGATTTTGCGCCAGACTTTCGCGCGATACGGCAGGCCGATCCTCATCGCCGAGACCGGTATCGAGAACGAGCGACGCGCGACTTGGTTCGAATATGTTGTTGGCCAAGCTTCCCTGGCAATGCAGTCTGGCGTTCCGCTGGAGGGACTATGCCTCTATCCGATCGTAGATCATCCGGGCTGGGACAATGGCCGCCAGTGCGCAAATGGCGTTCTTTCGACGGAGGTCACGGCATCCGGACGAACTGCATACGCACCGCTTGCGACCGCTATTCAAGCGGCGCGAGCTGGAATGCCTTTCGCAACCGATCGAGGCGGCCAAAAATTCATCCCGTCGCGAGCCGCCCGATGACAATGGGACGGCAAATTTACCCTTACGCGCGGACCAGCGTCTCGTCATGCGCCGACCGCTAGGCAGGATACAGCGGTCCTCGTCAAGCGGCTGCGCATCATAAGATAAGTTGGTTATGCGGGAACAATTCCTCGACGCGTGAGTACGACGTCACCACGCACTCGAGAACTCAAAGGAGTTCAATCCATGTCAAAACTCGCCACCAACCGAATACCCGGCGACGTCGCACATACTGTCGATCCTTCCCTAACGACATCATTCACCAACATTGCATGGGGAGCCGTGTTTGCCGGTGTCGTTCTCGCTCTTGCCACACAGCTCCTTCTAAATCTGCTCGGCGTTGGCATTGGTGCGGCTGTCCTCGATCCGGCGACCTCGGACAATCCGGCGGCCAGCACGTTCTCGATTGTCGGCGGCCTCTGGTTCGTCGTCGCCGGCATCATCGCATCCTTCATCGGTGCCTATGTTGCCGCGAGGCTTTCCGGCAGACCAAGCAAATCCACGGGCGGCTATCATGGGGTCACATCCTGGGCCGTGACCACGCTTGTCGTTCTCTTTCTTCTGACAACGTCGGTGGGTTCGCTCGTCGGGGGTGCGTTCCGCGGCCTGTCGAGTATCGTCGGCGGAGTTGGCCAGACGGTCGCAACGGCTGCGACCGCGGCCGCTCCGGCGTTGGCCACAGCAACCGACCCGATGGGCACCATCGAACAGCAGATCAGAAATGCCAGCGGAGGCAACGATCCTGCGGCTCTGCAGACTGCAGCGGTCTCCGCCATGACGGCGGTTGCCACCGGAGATCAGTCGAAGATAGACGATGCCAAAACACGTGCCTCCGACGCCCTGGCCAAGGCCCAGAACATCCCAGTCGATCAGGCACGGGCGAAGGTGGATGAATACGAGGCCAGCTACAGAGCTTCGGTCGAACAGACGAAGCAGCAAGCGTTGGCCGCAGCCCAGACGGCGACGAAAGTCGTGTCACGGGGTGCGCTTCTGGGTTTCCTCGCGCTCATGCTCGGCGCAATCGCAGCCTGGTTCGGCGGCACGGCCGGCACCAAGCCCGCTTTGTTTGTCGAAGAACACACTTCCACCCAACGGCTTTAATCACCACCGGAAAGGAAACCTGATGTCTATCGAACCGAAAAATCTCAGCGATCTTCTCTACGAAACCCTCAAGGACATTTACTTTGCCGAAAATCAGATCCTAACCGCCTTGCCGAAAATGGCAGAAGCGGCCCGGTCTCCTGACCTCAAGCAGGCTTTCCAGACCCATTGGGAGCAAACCGAGGGGCAGGTCAAACGTTTGGAACAGATCTTTGAACTGATTGGCCAGCCAGCGAAGCAGAAAACCTGTAGTGCCATCCTCGGAATGATCGAGGAAGGGAAGGAGATGATGGAAGAGTTTAAGGGAACCCCCGCTCTTGACCCCGGCCTTCTAGCCGGCGCCCAAGCGATTGAGCATTACGAAATCAGCCGCTATGGCACCATGCTTTCTTGGGCAAGGACGCTCGGCCAGGACGAGGTTGCCGAGCTTCTCGGCCAGACACTCGACGAAGAAGAGTCGACCGACGAGCTACTATCGGAAATCGCCGAAACCGCGGTCAATGCAGCTGCCGCATAAAAGCTCTCGCGCGCGCCGCATCGGCGCGCGCCTGAGGAAGCAGACTCACTCAAAAATCTGTCGGGTTAAATATCGCCGACAATATCAGCAAGGAAAATAGCGGATCTGCTTCGAAACCGGCGCCAGATGTGGCCACGTGCAGCGGCGGCACGGCGACCGTTAGTCCCTGCCAAGCACAACCGCGATGATGGGAGCCCCCTCTGCTTTGCCGTAGGCTCATGCGTAGAAGGCGTCAGGGGACGGATTGATCCTCCCGGAGATTCGGCACCCTTTGATCGAATGGAAACCAGCCCTTAGCGTCAGTCGCTGAAGCTGCAATGCATGCGCGGTGACAGGCCCTATGGTGGGAGTGGGTTACTCTAGGGCTGCGCGTAGCGCGCTTGCAGCAACACCCGGTACTCATGTTCAGGCTGCCCATAGGACCCCGCGGAATATTCCTCCAGTCCCGGTCGGTCTCTAAGAACAACGCGTCCACGGTCCGACCGAATTAGCCCCTCTCCCTCCAACATGTGCAAGGCGGTGGTCACGCTTGGCCGTCGGACGGCCAGCATCAAGGAAATAAACTGGTGCGTGATGGGCATATTGTCCGTTACAAGACGATCGTGGCACATCAAGAGCCATCTCGCTAAACGTTGATCGATTTTGAATGCTGCATTTGCAAGGGCGGTATAGGCCACCTGCGCTGCAAAGACATAGAGGTAGCGGGACAACAGGTCTGCAAAAACTCCATTGTCGGCAACGATTTCCTGAAACAGCCCGACTGGGAGGCGATGTGCAAATCCTTCAACCTGGGTAACGATATCGTACGGGTTGGTATTTGCCCCCACCGATGACGCAGTGGGCGCAAATCCTTCTCGCCCAAACATGCCGGCCTCCGCTTTCAGGCCGCTATCCGAGACAGCCAAAACGGAACCGATGCCCGACGACAGAAAATAGACTGACTCCAGCGGCTCTCCCGCCTGCGCGATCTGATACCCTTGAGGTAGGAACACCCTTTCCAAGCGCTCGGCGAAAGACCGGCGCTCTTCTTCTGGAAGCAATTTGATCAATCCGTTGTCGCATCCCGGCTGGCCTTCCATCTTGCGACCCCTGTTATGACGCACGGCTCGCTAGCCGTTTTGAATTTCGGCATGTCCCATAGCCCCTATCGGCTATGGCCCATCCTGACGCAATTCCCAGCGTAAGGGAATGATCGAAGTCATCCGATCCGAAAGGATGATACGTCAGTGAACCGTCGAATTCACTATGGTGTAGCGGGCAATTTCTGGCCGAAGCTCGAAAGTCCGCCGGAGAAGCCGGGCAGCCTCGTCCATCACAAGGACGACGTCCGTCAACTTTTCGATTTCAATGCGAAGACTGTAGGCCTCGAACTCGTCGAGTCCTGCTGCCAGCAGTCGCCTCGCCGCGTCGATCAGGCGTTCGGTGCGATCGACGACGTCGAGACTATTCTTGATGATGGTTTCGAGCATGCGTTTTCCCCTCGCTTGCAAGTCAAGCGTGGCGGAGAATCGCCTTATGCGCAATCCCGAAAGGACCTAGATCCGGTCTCGTACCCTGTCATAAAGATCGCGCATCTCGTCGAGCGCGCGGTCGTAACGCGAACGAGGCGGCGCCGAGCGGGAGCCTCCTATAGCAAAGGCGATCGCCCCGACGGCGGCTGCGATCGCGATCATCGTCGAAACAGGGTACAACTTCACCGTCGCTTGCGTCTGCCTCGCAGCCTCACGCGCGCCGCCCTTGATAGTCTGGGCGGCATCCGACACCTGCTTCTGTAACGTTTCAAGCTGCCTGCGGAGGGCGCCGAGTTCTTCGCGAGGATCATAATCGGGCTGGACAGGGACGCCGACCTGTCCAGTCGCAGTATCCACGACGCCCTTCGGCACTGGACTGGCGATCTTCGCAGCGGTGGCTTCGAGCGTAGCAGATTTACCTGGCTTACGAGGTGGCATATGTGTCCTCCAGACATTTGTTCACGGGTAAAGATGGGGCTGTGCCGTCGGAGGGCAAGCCTCTGGCAAAGGCGTCCGGCCAGCAGCATTACGTGAGCTTCTCGACCAGCTCTGCGTAGTCTGAGAAAGTGAACGTCTTGCCGCGCTGAGGGGCTTCATTGGCGAGGAGGAGCACGCGGACCGGGAAGAGCGTGGCGGCGCGGTTCGAATCGGAAAGCTCGTGTTCGTCGTCCTGATCGACCGCGCGCTCTGCAGCCCAAGTGCGGCGGCTATTTCCTGATGGGTCACGACACCTTTGGGTGACAAGGATGTCCGAGATCGCCGTTACGGCCATGATCAGGCCTCGAGCTCGAGGTTCGCCGTGTTCAATCTGATCTCCTTCATGTGTGTCGCGGCGCCCCCGATAACAGGCAATGGCGCCTGGAAGTTCCGATGGCGCAGGAACAGGTTTGCTTCAAAGATGTTGAGGGCATAGGTCCACTGCTGGAGCGTCCCATGCCTTTCCTTGTCGAAATTCTTCTCCCTGTCATCCGAGGCAGATGCAACCGAACGAATCTCGACAGCGTGCGCAAAGAACTCACCGAGCGCTTCGGCGGCATCACCCTCCATGTCAACGCGCCCGCGGAAGGTCTGTGGGAGGACGACGGCGACGTCGAGGAGGACCGCATCATTGTCGTCGAAGTTATGGTGGACGATCTCGACCGTGCATGGTGGTCGTCTTACCGCGCCGACCTTGAGGTTCGCTTCCGTCAAGAGGAGATCGTCGTTCGGGCGGGGGTTATCGAGCGCCTGTAGGGAGCCCCAGGACTAAGACACGGCCTTCGGGGAAGAGAAGAAACCGGTCGCGGGCGACGTCTCTTCGGCCCCGTCGTGAGTTTCGACCACGCTTTCATCGGCGGCTTGCTGCGCTTCCACAAACGCCTCGTTCGGAATCCCAAACGTCGCAACCTGAACCATCAACTCGTTCGCTCTGCGAACGGCGGCGTCGCCGTCGAGATCGCCGGTCGATGAAACTACCGTCACGGAAATTCCCTCGCCTCCCTCGCCCGTGAATTCGACAGTGACCTTGCCGTTTGAAATGTTTGTAACACTGGTGCCGATGATCTGCATGTCTGTGCACTCCTTGATGGACGGAAGGAAATGCCGCTGTCGGGCTCTTGTTCCGGACGCCTGTCGCCGCTCAGCGCGGAGCGGGTCGGTCGGCCGGCGTCGTTAAGGCCGCGCCTTAAGCCTCGCAGGCGCTCCGTTTCCCCCGCTCCGCCTCCGCCGCGCTTTCGATCGCCTACATCGCCGTCTTGCGAGTAGCCGTCGGCGCCGGCGCAAAAGGCGTCGCGCACCACCACCACGCGATAGCCGAGATCAATCGCGCCCATCGCCGCGGCGAGAGCGCAGACGTCGGTGCCTCCGCCCGTGAGGGCGCGAAGTCGCCTTCCGGGTTCGCCATGTCCGCTTGCCGGAACAACTCCCGATACCCGGCGTTAGGTTCCCGCAAATCCCATTGCCAGGAGGACACGATGGCAACTACGAAAACGCTCGACGACCTTTTCCTTGATACTCTCAAGGACATTTACTTTGCCGAAAAGCAGATCCTGAAAGCACTGCCGAAGATGGCCCGCAGCGCCCAGTCCGAACAAGGCAAGGCAGGTTTCCTGAAGCACCGCGACGAGACCCAGGGCCAGATCGCGCGGCTTGAGCAGGTCTTCGAAATCCTCGGCAAACCGGCGCGCGGTAAGACCTGCGAAGCCATCCAGGGCATCATCGCCGAGGGCGAGGAGATCATGGAAGAGTTCAAAGGATCGGCTGCCCTAGACGCCGGCCTGATCTCCTCGGCCCAGGCAGTCGAACACTATGAGATCGCCCGCTACGGTACGCTCATCGCCTGGGCCCGCCAGCTCGGTCTCAAGGACGCCGTTCCGCTTCTGCAGGCGAACCTCGCCGAGGAAGAAGCAACTGACAAGAAGCTGACCCAGCTTGCTGAATCCCAGGCCAATGCCAAGGGTTCCAAAGCAGCCTGACCACACCTCACGACAACTGCCGGCGCCACGGCGACCATAAGGTCGCCGTGGCCTTTTGTATCGGTTGCATCGAGCGAATGATGATGTCATTCCTATGAAGCGAGCTCATCAAAAATGACGACGAAGATGCCATCTCATCGATCAACGCGGGTTCTTCTTCTGGAAGACGAGGCAATCATCGCGATCGACGCCGAAGAGATGTTGCGCGCTATGGGAATTGGAAACGTTACGTCTCTCGAGACCAACGAGGAGACGTTGTTATGGTTGTTGGAGAAAACCCCTGATCTAGCGATCGTCGATCCACGACTGAAGGACGGCCTCTGCTCAGGCGTCGTCGCCGATCTCATCGAACGGGAAATCCCCTTCATCGTCTATTCCGGAGACACGCGGGGTGCGACCGGCGAAGACGAATCCTTTGGAAGAGGCGTGTGGCTACCGAAACCTTGCACGCCGGATCAGTTTGAAGATGCCGTTAGGCAGGCACTGAAAGCGGTGTGGTAATGTCCGTCCGCATTGCTTAGTCTAATGGACAGCCTCCGAAGTAGGGGCGTTGATCCGCGTAGCCCAGAGACCGACATATGTCCCAATTAGCATGGTGGCGATATCATCGACTAGCTGGTAACCGTCACCATAGAGACTGATCGCCGCGCTGCAGAGCGTGTCGGACGCTCTTTCGTCAAGCGGGACCTCGTAGAACTCGAACCATCGCCGGACAGCCTCGGAAACCACCGCGACCACCGGCTCGACCTGCCGTCCATCCATGTCGAACTCCTCTCAGTGATGAGATCTAGGAGCGTGCTGAAATCCTTCAACGGGCAACGTGGCTGCACGTCGCCCGATCAGTGGAGGGTCTGACATGCCGGCAACGTGACGTTCAGAGAAATCGCCCGCGAAAAGACGTCCTCGGCAAGCTCAACCTCGTTCTCGGCGAGGTCGGCTGCAGGCCGGATGCCGGATGTCCAATATGTCAACTGCTTGAACTTGTTCCCCCGCGAGCTACCCTTTCACGCTGGCCAACAAGAACATCGGTGCTATTTCGTTAGAAAATTGACGATTGCTTTTGCCAGAGCGACAGGGTTTTCCTCCGCCACGTGGTGACCGCTATCGATGCCAAATCCTCTTACGTCGATCGCCCAGTCCTTCCAGATCGCTACCGGATCGCCGTAGATCTGCTCGAGATCATCCCGGAGCGACCAGAGGCAGCATTGGACAGCCGATCTTCCTGCCCGCGTCGCGATCAGCCTTGTCATGAATATGGTCGATGCGAATGCCGGCGCGGTAGTCCTCGATCATCCCATGGACGGTTTCGGCCCGATGGATGGCCTCGTGAATATCAGCGTATGCCTCTTGGCCCATGAGATCTGGCGAAAGCTTATCGTACCATGCGCCGGGATCGGCTAAGATCGCGCGCTCGGGCTTATCCGGGTGTGCGAAGAAGAACCAATGGTACCAATCTCGCGCGAACTTCCAGTCGGCTCGCTCGAGATGTTCGAGGACCGGTAGGCCGTCGATGACGATAAGTTTCCGCACCGCCTCCCGATGGTTCATCGCCATTCGGAAGGCCGTCAGGCTGCCACGGTCATGTCCAACCAGAAAGAAATCATCATGCCCCAGCCGTCGCATCAGCTCCACTAGAGCCGCAGCCTTCGCCTGTTTGGACGAGTGGCGGCTGTCAGGTGCGTCGGGCGGTATGTAGGACTGGCCGAAGCCGGGGACGTCCGGGCAGGCGACGGTAAACGATGGCGCGAGAAGATCGGCTACTTTCCCCCAGGTCATGTGGGTCCGCGGGTGCCCGTGCAACAGAAGAAGAGCGGGACCGCTTCCCCCCACGCGGAGCCGAATGTCACCCGCGTCGATGTGAACCGTTTGCAGTTCGAAGCAATCGAAGGCCATTTCTATCACCTTAGATTTGGGTGAGCGACGTTACATACGCCGCAGCGGTTTGGTCGAATGACGGCGCCGGCCTGCATTGCTTCCGAAGGTTCGGCTTTCCTTCTTGTCGGCCTTCGCGACCTTTGTGAGCCTCGCGTTGTTTCGATGCGGTGCGCTGGGACGACATTCTGCGTCTCCCTTCGATCGTCGAGAACAACGTCGGACGGCAGAAAAAGTTTGACGGGAGCGAAAAGCCCCTAGGTCGTGCGCCCCGAGAACATGGAACTTCGAAATGTCGACCCGCCCGCGCAAGGAGGCAACGAAATCCTGGACGGCCGTTCTCGAAACGCCGGACGGAGGCTACATCGTTGTCGGAGGACGTCTGTGGAGAAAAACGAACCCGTATCGGTTCTGGCCGGCCTTGAACCTGGAGCATGGAAAGGAAAAACGCGACTAGATCGACATCGGGAACATTCTACGGAAGGCAGCCCACGTCAGTTGTCTAAATCCGAAGCCTTGTCGATCCGTCCGGGTATGATCGTTACGGTGACGGGGCAGACCCGACTTATGCGGTCCAGCAGGGTGAAAGACGATGATATGCCGTTCTGCGAATATCCATAATTCGCAGACATGTACGATATGCGCAGGAAACGCTACGTCGGAAGCCCATGCTCTACCGGAAAACGCAGGAATTAACAAAGACTTAAGCACTTCGGATACTTCTTGCACATTAGTATGACTTATTTGACGGTGGTTTTATTGCGCTCGGGTCTTTCATATTCACTTGCTGGGGTCTTCAAAACCCTTCGCGGTCTCGGAAGGGACAGCGGCGGCAATGTCGCGATCGTCGTTGCCCTCACCCTGGTGCCGATGATCGTCGCAGTCGGCGCGAGCTTTGACTACATCCGTACTTACAATGTCCGTCAGAGGATGCAGAGCGATCTCGACACGGCCCTGATCGCCGCAGTCAAAGAGATCGATACCGACGACACCGACGCCCTCAAGGAAAAGGTTGCAGACTGGTTCCACGCGCAGGTGGAAAACAGCTATACGCTTGGCGACATCGACATTGATACATCCAACCATAAGATCACGGCGACGGCCAGCGGCACGGTTCCGACGACGCTGATGAAGATCGCCAACATCGACACCGTTGACGTCAGCGTGGCAAGCGCCGTCAAGGGCCCGGCCACCTCCTATCTCAATGTCTATATCGTTATCGACACATCCCCGTCGATGCTACTCGCGGCAACAACGGCCGGCCAGTCGACCATGTATGCCGGCATCGGTTGCCAGTTCGCCTGCCACACCGGCGATGCACACACTATCGGCAAGACGAAATACGCCAACAATTACGAATACAGCGCGGCCAAGAACATAAAGCTTCGCGCCGATGTTGCCGGTGACGCCGTCAGAGACGTGCTCGACATGATCGACACGTCCGACAGCAATCATCAGCGCATCAAGGTTGGATTATACAGCCTCGGTGATACCCTCACCGAAGTTCTGACCCCGACGCTCAGCACTGACACGGCGCGCAATCGCCTTGCGGACGCAAGTTACGGCCTCACCAGCGCGACCTCGAAGGCAGCCACCTATTTTGACGTCTCCCTGGCGACGCTCAAGCAGAAAGTCGGCACCGGCGGGGACGGAACGTCCTCGGGCTCGCCGCTCAAGCTGGTTCTGCTGCTGACGGACGGCGTCCAGTCGCAGCGCGAATGGGTGACCGACAAGGTCACATGGAATAAGAGCGGGAAGCCGACGTATGGCGCATACTGGAACAAAGTGGCGCCGCTTAATCCGGATTGGTGCGCCTACGTCAAAAACCAGTCCACCACCATGGCGGTTCTTTACACCGAATATCTGCCGATCACCTCGGACTGGGGTTACAACGCCACTGTCGGATCGACCATGGCAAGCGCCAGCTGGAAGAGCACCTACGGCGGCACCATGGATAGCGACGTGTCGGCCAGCATCACGAGACGGGATTACATTCCCTATGCGCTTTCCGACTGCGCATCCTCCAAGAGTCTGTTCCTATCAGCATCGTCGTCGAGCGAGATCACCGCAGGCCTGTCGGCGCTTTTCACCCAATATCTCGCATCTGTCCGGCTGACCCAATGAGGCGAGGAAAACGCTTCGCATCGTTGCGCCGCCTGCTCGGCGATCGCAAAGGGGTCGCTGCGATCGAATTTGCGATCCTAGCTCTGCCGCTTTTCATCATGATATTCGGCATTATCGAAGTGTCGCTGATGTTCTTCGTCAACTCGGCGCTGGACGCTTCGGTGCACAAGATCTCCCGGATGATCCGCACCGGCGAGGTTGCGTCCTCCAACATCACGCTGGCCGATTTCAAGGCCAGAATCTGCAACGACATGCTTCTCTCGTTCAGCTGCTCCAGCGGTCTGCTGGTCAAGGTGATCGTGCTTTCCGACCTCTCGTCCGCCGCCAGCACCGACCCCATCGACGCCAGCGGCAATCTCACTGTGACCGAGACCTATGATATCGGCAAGGGCAGCGACTACATCCTGGTTCAGACATTTCTGCCATGGACAGCCGTCGTCAATTTCTTCAGCCTGTCGAGCGCCAAGCTTTCGGACGGCCGCTACCTGCTCGGATCTTCCGTTCTGTTCCGCAACGAGCCTTTCTGACATGATCATAAAACGGAGCCTGTCGTTCTTCCGCTTCACCCGGTCCCGCGCCCGTCATCTCATGCGCGACCGGTCGGCGGCTTCGGGTGTGGAATTCGCGCTCGTGTTGCCGATCCTGGTGATGCTCCTGTTCGGCACCGTCGATCTCGGCCATGCACTCACAGTCAGCCGGAAGATAGATGAGATCGCCTCTTCCACAGGCGACATGATTTCACAGCAGGGCTCCTGGACGAAATCCGATGTCGCCAAGCTTCTCTCCGGCGCCAGCTTCATCCTGCAGCCCTATGACACGACAGGGCTGACGATTACCCTCGCGGTGGACGATATCGCCAAGAGCGGCAGTGCAACGGTCAACTGGTCTGCAGCACTCAACACCTCCGCTCTTACCTCCGCCTCGGCGAGCACAATCGAGGTCCCTTCGGAGATCCAGGATGACGGCGTACAGGTGGTGCTGACCCGGGTGCAGTACACATTGACGACGCCGGTCTCGGCGTTCTTTTCAAACTTCACCGGGCAGAATGGCTACAGCTTCGATCGCCATTACTTCAATCGCCCGAGGGTCGGCGACAAGATCACCTACAATTGAGGCGGAAATCGAAGCCCTGCGGGGCGACAGCCCAGGCTCACTTGGGCAGCCTGACGATGCCGTATGGGTTGAACTTGAACTCATCCACTTCGTAAGTCGAATCGAAGGAGAGGCTTGCGTGGCGACCCTTGAGCGTCGGTTCAAGGCCCCGCCCTGCGATCTCGTCGGCCACCGCATCCATGATGGCGACGATCTGCCTTTCGTTGCCGGCCGTTTCAGGCACATAGACCTCCGGCAATCCGACGAGATGGAAACCGACGCTCTCCAGGTATCCCGGAACCGATAGCGGCCGCTTCGCAAAGGCCAGTCGGCCGATCCGCTGCTCAGCCAACGGGTCGGCGGCCTTTACCGCCTCGGCGCCTTGCCGGATCAGCTCTCTCCACCGGTCGAGGCCATGGGCAATGCCGGCGCTTTCGCCCTTTACCGCAACCGCTCCCGCATCGATCAACCGCTCGACGAAGCGCAGCGCCAGCATCGAAACCTTCACCGTCTCCGCCTGCGCCATGCTCGGCCCGAGGACATAGAGGACAGACTGATGATCGGAGACGGCATCTTCGTCTGCCGGGCTCCACGCATCGGCTTCGACCCGATCCCAGCACACGGCGAATGACTGGCTCATACGGTCATCAGGTTCGGCCTGGGAATAGTCCTCGTCGATGCTGAAGGCCGTGGCGAACTCACGGATCGCCTGCGATGCCGCATCGGACAAGGGGCTGAGGTCACGTCCCTTGCCGAGGAAACATAAGACATGCCGGGGCGTCACCGACGATTTCTCCACCTCGTTTTGGGTCACCGTTTCCTCGCCGGAGGCCGGGCTGATTTCCTTGGCCGATGACGGTTTCCAGCCGATCATCGCCGCGATGGACGCCAAGAGAGCGCGACGCAGGAGATTCAAGATCGATGCCTTCCGTTCTGTCGAATGTTCGCAGCCTCCTCGCCTTGTAACCGGACGAAATCCGAAACAAAAGCAGGATTAAGCGCCCGACAGTCCGGTATGCCATCACCGAGCCCGCCCGGCTCGTTCAAGCCACGGCTTGCGCGCCGGTAATTTCCACGAGCGAGCCGCACATGAAGGCCGCTTCGTCCGATGCAAGGAAAGCAACGAGCGCTGCCACCTCCTCCGGCCTGCCGATACGGCCGTAAGGCACGAGTTTGTCGAGATCGGCGATCGTCCGCCCTGCGCGGATGACGCCTGCTTCCAGCATCGGCGTGTGGATTTCACCGGGGCAGACGGCATTGACCCTGACCTTGTCGGGCGCATAGTCGCGGGCGAGGTTCTGGGTGAAGGCGGCGACCGCCGCCTTCGTCGTGTTGTAGGCGATGTGGTTCGGCGCGGGGTAGAGTCCCCATTGCGAGGCGGTGTTGACGATCGCCCCGCCGCCGGCAGCGATTATATGCGGCAGGGCCGCGCGGCAGAGATGGAACATCGAATCCAGATTGACCGCGAAACTCAGCTGCCAGTCTTCATCCGAAAGGGAAAGCAGGTTTCCGCGCCGGTTGATGCCGGCATTGTTAACCAGCACGTCCAGCCGCCCCTTGATCGCAAAGGCTTTCTCGATGAGTTCGACGCATTCCGGCTTGCGGGAGATGTCGGCCGCGATGGTGGTCGCCGATCCGCCCGCCGCCTCGATGAGCGAAGCGACTTCGCCTGCCGCCTGGGCATTGGCATCAGCCACCACCACCAGGGCGCCTTCGTCGGCCAACCTCTTCGATATGGCCGACCCTATACCGCCGCCGCCGCCCGTGACCACCGCGACCTTACCCACAAATCTTTTCATATCGAACCTCCCTACCTGATGTAACTGCCGCCGTTGATGTCGAACGTCGCCCCATTGACCGAGGCCTGCGAAGGGCGAAGTAGGAAGGCCACCAGCTCGGCGATCTCCGCCGTCTCGGCCATCTCGCCGATCGGGATATCGCCGACCGCTGCATCCTTGCCGTGCTTTGCCACGAACTCCTCGGCCATGTCGGTGCGCACCCATCCGGGCGCGACAGAGACCGCGACGATCCCATCGCGCCCGAAGCTGCGCGCGATCGACTTTGTGAGATTGATCAGCGCCGCCTTGGTCGCTCCGTAAGGCATGGCGTCGGCCGCATAGCCGCGCTGTCCCGCGCGGCTTGCCATGTTGACGATCCGCCCGCCGCCATGGTGCTTGAAATGCGCGAGGGCTTCCTTGCAGAGATCGGCGGCTGCGAAGAAATTCACCTGGAACTCGGTCTGCCAGGCGATCCGCCAATCGACGGGATCGGCTTCGATCGAGATCTCGCTGCGGATGCCGGCATTGTTGACGACGGCATGGATCCGCCCCGCCGCCGCGAGCGCGTCGCGCCACAACGCGAAGGCGCCGTCCGGACTGGAGAGGTCGGCCTGGACGATCAGGCCGTTTCCACCCAGCTTGCCGAGAAGGGCTTGCGCCCTCTCTCTGTCGCGCCCGTAATGGATCACGGGCCGCGCGCCTTCGGCAGACAGGCGCTCGGCGATGGCTGCGCCGATACCGCCCGACGCCCCGGTGACGAGGACCGTCTGGCCAGCCAGCGGTTGAAGGTGAGACATGGCGGCTCCTAATCCAGCAAACCGACCTGGGGACCCCAGGTGTCGGACAGCGCAAATCCCGCTGTGAAGGGATCGTCGTCGGACATGCGGAGCTGTTCGCGACCGTAGACATAGGCCCGGCCGGTTATTCGCGGCAGCACGGCGCGGCGGCCTCCCACCTCGGTCTCGCCGATCGCCTCCGCCAGGAATTCGCCGCCGATGATCGACCGCGACGTCCTGCGGTCTCCGACGGAGACTTCTCCGTGGGCGTAGAGCACAGCAAGGTTCGCCGAGCTACCGGTCCCACAGGGCGAGCGGTCGACCCGGCCGGGCTGCAGCGTCGTGCAGGTCCGCACCGCGCCATCGGCCTCCTGTCCACGGAACATCACGTAGGCAATCTCATCAACGCCTGTCAGGACGGGATGGGCGACCGAGACCTGCCCTGAGAGAAGCGACTTAAGCTCGATACCGGCTTCTGCGAGTAGCCGGGCATTGGCAGGCGCAATATCGAGGCCGATCTGGTCGACATCCACGAGTGCGTAATAGACCCCGCCGAAGGCGACGTCGATTTTGATGCGGCCCCATTTCGGCGTCTCCACCTCCTTGTCCAGCACTTCGGCAAAGCTCGGCACGTTGTCGAGGCTGACGGACAGGCACTGGCCGTCGCGGCAGACGGCGCGTGCGACGATGAGTCCGGCGGGCGTGTCGAGGCGGACGACCGTCTCCCGTTCCGACATCGGCACCCGCCCGCTCTCGAGAAGTGCGGTGACCACGCAGATGCAGTTGCTGCCGGACATCGGGTGGGCGCGATCGGCCTGAAGGACGATGAAGCCGGCGTCCGCATCGCTGCGCGTCGGCGCGACCAGCAGGTTCACCGACATGGCGACGCTGGCGCGCGGCTCGAAGGTGACGAAGCGGCGCAGACTGTCGTCGACCGTGTTGATGTGGTTCATTTTGTCGAGCATCGTTGCACCGGGTATCTCGGGCGCCCCTGAGACGATGACCTTGCCGATCTCGCCCTGGCAGTGGACCTGTAAGAGCTCCAGGGTCCGGTCCCAGTTCACTTGGCCACCTCCGGCTTGATGTACCAGCCCCAGGGGTCCTCGCTGGCGAAGCGGGTGATCTGCTTGGTCTCGAGATAATTGTCGAGGCCCCAGCGTCCGAGTTCGCGGCCAATGCCGGATTCCTTGTAACCGCCCCACGGTGCTTCCGTGAACGTCGGTTGCGAGCAGTTGATCCAGACGATGCCGGCGCGGAAGGCGGCCGCCACCCGTTCGGCACGGGCGTCGTCCTTCGACATCACAGCCGCGGCTAGGCCGAAGCGAGAGTCGTTTGCGAGGTTCACAGCCTCCTCTTCTGTCTTGAAGGAGCGCACGCAGACGACCGGCCCGAATATCTCTTCCTTCCACGCGTCGCTGTCGAGGGGCACGTCGGTCAGCACTGTCGGCCTGAGATAGAACCCTCTGTCGATTCCTTCCGGGCGCGTGCCGCCGCAGGCGACGGTGGCGCCGGCCTTCCGGGCGCCTTCGATCGCCGCGACGACCTGGTCATATTGGCGTTTCGATACGAGCGGGCCGAGAAGGGTTCCCTCGTCGAGACCATTGCCGATCTTGATCCTGTTCGTCTCTTCGACCAGCCGTTCGAGCAGACGGCCATAGATTGCTTCGTGCACGAGAACGCGGGAGGTGGCCGAGCAGACCTGGCCCTGGTTCCAGAAAATGCCGAACATGATCCACTCGACGGCCTTGTCGATATCGGCGTCCTCGAAGACGACGAAGGGCGACTTGCCGCCGAGCTCCAGGCTGACGCGCTTGATGTCGCGGGCGGCCGCGGCCATGATTTTCGAGCCGACCGGTCCGGAGCCGGTAAAGGCGAGCTTGTCGACCTGCCTGTGATCGATGATCGCCTGCCCGGCGATCGAGCCGGCGCCGGTTACGATATTGAGAACGCCAGCAGGCAGCCCGGCTTCGTCGGCAACCGCCGCCAGCTCAAGCGCCGTCAGCGATGTCAATTCGGCGGGCTTGAGCACCACGGTGCAGCCGGCGGCGAGCGCCGGGGCGACCTTCCATGCTGCCATCAGCAGTGGATAGTTCCAGGGAATGATCGCGCCGGCCACGCCGATCGGCTCACGCACCGCCTTGGAGGTGAACCGCGCATCGGGAAGCGCGATCGCCTCCTCGGGATTGTTGTCGAGCTGTTCAGCCAGCCCCGCATAGAAATCGAAACAGCCCGCCGCATCGGCGACGTCCCAGTCGGCCTCCGGAAACGGCTTGCCGTTGTCGAGGACTTCGAGGCGTGCAATCTCGGCCTGACGGGCGCGGATGCCGTCCGCGATGGCGCGGAGATATCCGGCTCGCCAGGCCCCCGTCAGCTTCGGCCAGCCATCCCTATCGAAAGCGCGGCGTGCGGCCTTCACGGCGAGGTCGACGTCTTCGGCCGTTGCGGCGGCGATCCTGTGGATCACCTCCTCGGTCGCCGGATTGATCACCTCGCAGGTTCCGCCCTTGGCCGGTTTCACCCATTGCCCATCGATGTAGAGTTCGCTTCGCATAGTCACTCCCTTCGCCTTGCGCCGACGCCGCTCTCAGAAACGGTCGACGCGATAGGGTTTCATATCCACGGGCGGTTCGACGCCCGTGATGAGATCGGCCATCAGGCGGCCGGTCGTCGCCGCATAGGTGAGGCCGAGATGTCCGTGGCCGGTCGCGTACCAGACGTTGCGGCGCTTGGCGGATCGGCCCATGACCGGGACGGTGTCGGGCAGCGCCGGGCGATGCCCCATCCACTCCGTCGCCCGCTGGACCTGCAGATCCGGCAATGCCTGCTGAGCCCTCTTCACCAGGATCTTCGCGCGCCGATAGTCCGGCGGCGCGTCGAGACCAGCCATCTCGACCGTGCCGCCGACGCGGATGCCGCCTGCCGTCGGCGTGACCATGAAGGCGCGCGCCGGCCAGATGATCGAATGGCGCATCGAGATGCCGGGTTCCATGATCTGCGTGTGGTAGCCGCGTTCGGTTTCAAGCGGGATATGTTCCCGCAGCAGGGCAGAAAGCCGGGCGGTGAAGGCGCCGGCCGCAAGCACCACCTTGTCGGCAGCAACGGTACGCCCGTCCGCCAACCGAAGCGCGGAGACGCCGGCGTCGCCCTGCTCGAAATCGACGACGTCACCCTGAACGATCCTGCCGCCGAGCCGCCCGAACCGTTCCGAAAGGGCGAAGACAAGTCTGTACGGGTCGGTGATTGACCGGTTGTCGGGAAAGAGGACCGCCTTGCCGATCTTCGTCGTCAAGGCAGGCTCGAGGTCTCGAATGGCGTTGCCGCCAAGGATTTCGTGCCTGAAGCCGAACCGCTCCAGGATCTCGATATGTTCGCGATCAGCCTTGAATTCGGCGTCATCGGCATAGAGGCTGAGACATCCCTCGGCGGTCACCATGTGTGTCAAGCCGGTCTCCTTCAGGAGCGCGTCCAGGTCTTCGTAGACGCGTCGGCACAGCACGGCGCCGGCTGCCTCCAGTTCCCGCAGCTTCGAGGGACGGCTCGCAGCCAGGAACCGTAGGAACCAGGGCACCAGTTTCGGCAGATAACCGGGACGGATGCGGACCGGACCCTCCGGATCGAGCAGCCATTTCGGCATCTGCGCCCAGATGCCGGGACGCGATGCCGGCATGAATTCGGTGACGGCGATGCTCGCCATATTGCCATAGGAAGCGCCGCGGCCCGGCGCCGCCTTGTCGAGCAAGGTGACGGCTTTTCCCCGGCGCTGCAGTTCATAGGCGATTGTGGTGCCGATAATGCCGGCGCCGACGACCACGATGGATGACACGGCCAACCTCGCAATTTCAGAGATCTTGGGGCGACTTGACCGCCCCATAACTGTTACTGTTACCAGTTGAGGATCGGCTGCATTGCCGCCTTGAATTCGGCCTTCTCCTCCGCCGTCAGTTCGCCGAGCGGCGCGCGGCAGGTACCGACCGGCGTGCCCTGGAGCTCGCAGCCATATTTGATCTTCTGGACGAACTTGCCGCTCTCGAGAATGTTCAGCGCTCTGTAGAGAACCGTCATCATCTCGCGGGCCTTTTCGAGGTCGCCGGAACGGAACGTCCGGTCGAGGTCGCAGCACGCTTTCGCCATGCAGTTGGCCGGACCGCAGATCCAGGAATCCGCGCCCCAGAACATGAAGTCCAGCGCGATATCGTCGGAACCCGAGACGAGATCGATACGGCCCTTGTAGCGCGAATGGATATCGACGGCGCGCTGCAGAACGCCCGAGCTCTCCTTGATGCCGATCACCCGGCGATCGTCGGCGAGCGCATCCATCAAGTCGAAGGAGATCTCGATGCCGTCCTTCGGGGGATAGTTGTAGAGGATGAGATTGACATCAGTGGCGTCGAGCACGGCGCGGTAATGCGCGAGCAGTTCGTCCTGCGTCGGACGCGTGTAGAAGGGTGTGGCGAGCAGAACGGTGTCATAGCCGATCTCCCTGGCGCGCGCCGTGTTCTCGATCACCTCGCGGGTGGCAGGCGCGTTGGTGCCGGCGATCAGTATCTCGCCGTCATTGGCGAAGTCCTTGACGAACTTGAGCACCTCGTCGCGCTCCTCGTTCGAGAGGGAGAAGTATTCGCCGGTCGAGCCCATCGGCACCCAGCCCGTGACGCCGGCCGCACGCAGCACCGTCAGGTGCTTTTCGAACGCCTTGAAGTCGATCTTGTTGTTCGCGTCGAAGGGAGTGATGAGCGCGGGCATGACGCCGGAAAGTTTCATGGGGAATTCTCCTGTCTGGGAACGACTATCTTCAGATTGCGAGTTTCTTCAGGATCCGGCCTTCTACTAGCGAGACGGCTCGCGTCAGAGGAAAGGCGATCACGAAGTAAATGAGGGCGACGACCGTCAGCACTTCGACGGGACGGGCCGTGTTGTTGGAGATGTTCTGGCCGACGAACATCAGGTCCGCCATGCCGACGGCGGAAACCAAGGCGCTCTCCTTGAAGAGGCTGACGCAGTTGGACAGCAGTGTCGGGATGGCGCGCAACACGGCCTGCGGCAGCACGACGTTCATCACCTGGCTCCTGCGCGGCAGGCCGAGGGCGACGCAGGCGTCCAACTGCTCCTGGCCGATGGATTTGAGGCTCGCCCGGAAGGTCTCGCTGGTGATCGCCCCCATATAGAGCGTCAGCGCGATGACCCCCGACGCCAGGTTCGAGAGTTCGACGCCAAGGATGAGCGGCAGGCAGAAGAAGATCCAGAAGAGCTGGATAAGCACCGGTGTGCCGCGGAAGAACTCGACATACAGGCTGGAGATCGCGCGAAGGGCGAGGTTGCGCGATGTCCTGAGGAGACCGACGAGGAAGCCGAGAGAGCATCCGAGCACGATGCAGATGACCGTCAGTTTGAGCGTCATCCACAGACCGAGCAGGAGTGCGTGTTCGAAACGCAGCAGGATCGAGAAGTCGAGTGTCATTCTGGCCTCCTAGCTGACAAGGATTTGACGGCGGCGTTCGAGCAGGCCGACGATCTGGGTTATCGGGAAGGACACGGCGAAATAGATGAGAGCGACGACCGTAAAGGTTTCGATCGGGCGGTAGGTCTCGGTGGCCAGCGTCTTGCCCTGGTACATCAGGTCCTGGATAGCGACGATCGCGACCAGCGCGCTCTGCTGGAAGATGACGATACCGTTGGTCAGAAGTACCGGGATCGACGCGCGGAACGCCGTCGGGAAGACGATGTAGAGCACCCGCTGCAGCGGATTGAGACCGAGCGCGATACCGGCGTCGAGCTGTTCGCGCGGAACCGCCTGGATGGACGCCCGGTAGGCCTCAGCGTTGAACGCCATCAGATTGAGCCCAAGCGCCAGGATGCCCATTGTCACCGGGTCGAGGAAGACGTCGAACAGCATCGGCACGCAATAGAATATCCAGACGATCTGAACGATCGCCGGCGTGCAGCGGAAGAATTCGACGAACAGCATGAACGGCAGCCGCACGACCCGGTAGGGGCTCATGATCAGAAGGGCGAGCGCGAAGCCGAAGACGATGCCGATGACGTTTGCCGCAGCCGTCAGTTCCAGCGAAACCCACAGCCCCTGCAGAAGCGGAGCGATAGATACTGCATTGAAGTCGAACGTGTAGTTCACGATGCCCTCCTTGCCGCTTGATATGGCCTACTGCTTGATATGAAAGACGCGGTCGATGAATTCCTTCGTCCGCTCCTCGCGCGGGGCGCCGAGCACCTGCTCGGGAGGGCCGTCCTCGACGACCACGCCGCCAGCGCAGAAGATGACGCGAGAGGCGATGTTCTTGGCGAACCACATGTCATGCGTCACGATCATCATCGGCATGTCCTGGGCGGCGAGCTGCAGGATGACATGCTCCACCTCGCTGACGAGTTCCGGGTCCAGCGCCGAAGTGACCTCATCGAACAGCATCAGCTTCGGGTCGAGCATCAGCGCGCGGGCGATGGCGACACGCTGCTTCTGGCCGCCGGAAAGCTGGGCCGGATAGGCATTGGATTTGGCGCCGAGGCCGAACCGCTCGAGCAGCGCCTGGGCTCGGGCCGTGGCCTTTGCCTTGGCTTCTCCACGCACCTTGCAGGGAGCGAGAACCAGATTCTGTATGACGTTCAGATGCGGAAACAGCGTGTAGTGCTGAAAGACCATGCCGATCGAACGGCGGACATTGGTGTCGATCTGGGTCTTCCTGCCCGCGCTTTCGGAAGAAATATAGGGTTTCCCATCGAAACTGACCGACCCGCTGTCGATCTGCTCCAGCCCCATCATCACCCTCAGCAGCGTGCTCTTGCCGCCGCCGCTCGGACCAATGACGACGACACGTTCGCCGGGCTTCATTTCGATGTCGATGCCTTTCAGCACCTGAATGGCGCCGTTGCCGTAGCTTTTGTGAAGCGCCTGCATTTTCACGAGGGGAAGGCTGAAGGACGTGGTCATGCCAATCTCCGATGATCGAAGCTGGAAGGGCCGGCGCGAACCTCGCACCGGCCGGTGAGATTACTTTGCGCCCTTGAGCACGTCGTCGACCGCCTTCTTGATCAGCTCGTCGACGTGGCCGGTCGCGACCTTCTCTTCGAGGAAGATATCGACCACCTCGACGTCAGCAGCCGAAAGATTGTGCGGCAGACCGAAAGCGACGCCCTGCTTGGCGAGGGCCGGCGTCGGGTTGAGCGCCACCGCCCATTCCGGGTTCGACTGAGTGAAGAGCTGGTTGGTGTCGGAGGCGTCGACCAGGATGTCGGCGCGCTTCGAGGTGACCGCCAGGCGGGTCTCGTCGTTGCCGGGAAGGCGCATGACCGTGGCGTTCTTCACCGCCGCGGAAATTGCCTTGTCCTGCGCCGTGCCGGACATGACTGCGAGCGTCACGCCCGCCTTGTCGATATCGGCAACCGAAGCAGCGCCGGCTGCAATTTTCGGATTGTTTTTGTTATAGGCGAGCGAGATCTGGTACTCCATTGCCGGGATCGAGAACTGCACGGCCATGGCGCGGGCCGGCGTCCGGTTCAGCGCCAGCGACAGATCCCATTTGCCGGCCTGCAGGCCGGCGACGATGTTGTCCCAGGTCGTATCGACGAATTCGGGCTTCACCTTCAGGACATCGGCAAATTCCTTGCAGAGATCAGCGAAGAAGCCGGAATATTCTCCAGTTGCCGGATCGCGCATGACATAGGGCGGGGCAACCGCTGCGCCGCAACGCAACACGCCCGCCTTCTGCACACCCTGCCAATATCCCTCAGCGGTCTCAGCCCGCACGGCACCGGCGGAAAGACCTCCCATGAGAGCGAGCGCGGGCAGCGCCCGCAAGGCGGACGTTATCAACTTCGAAAGCATCGGCATTCCTCTTTTGCTGTGCGCGAAGTGCGCAGTTCCACTCGTCGGCTGTAGCCGTTTCTGTTTTTCTTGTCGGCTGCGTGTCGACTGAGCGAGATATGTCAACAGCGTGTCGACAAAGTCAAGCGGAAAAATTACATTGCCGACACGCGGCTTTTCTGGCCCAATGTGACCCGCGTCGAGAGAAAGGGACCTAAGTGTCTGATGAATCGGAAGTGAAACGAATCCGCGGGACCGGCTGGAAAAGCGTCTACGAGACGCTCCGCAACGAGATCCTGTCGCTCGCTCTACCGCCCGGTCAGCTCCTCGACGAGATGACGCTTGCCGAACGCTTCGACATGTCGCGCTCGCCAGTGCGCGAAGCCCTGATCCGGCTCGGCGCCGACGAGCTGGTCGTCACGCTCTCGAACCGGAGCACGATCGTAGCGCCGATCGAAGTGGCAACGTTTCCCAAATATGTGGAGGCGCTCGACATCGCGCAGCGGATGAATACGCGGCTTGCCGCCGCGCTCAGAACCGAGGCTGACCTGAAGATCATCGCCAAGCGGCTGAAGTCGTTCGAGGCGGCGGTCAAAACAGGCAATCACCTGGCCATGTCGGAAGCCAACAAGGAATTCCACATGGCAATCGCCCATGCCGGAAAAAACCAGTATCTCGCCTCGTTCTACGAGAAGCTGCTGTCGCAGGGGCAGCGCATGCTCCACCTGCATTTCGAATATCTGGAGCGAACCCACGAGGGCTATCTGCTGACCGACGAACACACGCTCATGCTCAATGCGGTCAGGGACAAAAACGTGGAACTCGCCGACGAACTCGCCCACGCCCATACGCGCCAGTTCCAGGACAATTTCATCAACTTCATGCGCGAGAACTATACGACGGATGTCGCGTTAGGCCCGCTGCGGGCTGCGGAGTAATCAAATGAAAATCGACAGTATCGGCTTCGTCGGAACCGGCGCAATTACCGAAGCGATGGTTCGCGGCCTTCTGGCCGAACCGGCCTATGCCTCCGAAATTCTCGTGTCTCCACGAAGCGCTCATATCGCCGCGACGCTGGCCGACGAATTCGCCGCCGTCAGAATTGCCAAGGACAACCAGGACGTCGTCGAGCGCAGCGACATGGTGTTCCTGGCAATACGGCCGCAGGTCGCCGAGGAGGTCGTGCGCGCACTATCGTTCAGGGATGGCCAAATGATCGTCAGCCTCGTTGCGGCGACGGAGCGCCAGGCCCTGTCCGAGTGGATCGCCGCCGACGTGCATCTGGTGCAGGCGATCCCCTTGCCCTTCGTCGCAGGCCGGCAAGGCGTCACTGCCATCTATCCGCCCGATACCGCCGTCGCAGCGCTTTTCGATGCGCTCGGAACGGCTGTCCAATGCCAATCGAGGAAGGAATATGATCTTCTCGCGGCAGCGAGCGCAATGATGTCGACCTATTTCGGCATCATGGAGCAGGTTGCCGTCTGGCTGGAGAAAAGCGGCCTCGAAAAGGCGAAGGGACAGGCCTACATTGCCCCGCTCTTTGCAAGCCTCGCGCAGAAAGCGAACAGCCCCGGCAACGAACCGTTCAGCGCGCTGAGCCGCGAATTCGCGACCAAGGGCGGGCTGAACGAGCAGGTTTTCTCAGACTTCGAGAAGAAGGGCGGCCTTGCCGCACTGACCGCCGCACTCGACGGCGTACTTGCCCGCATCGAGGGCAAGAACTAGAAAGTCGGCGGCGTGCAGGCGCTGATGACCTCGCAAGGCACCGGTCCGACGCAGCGGAAACGGTGCGGGCGCCGGCTTTCGAAATAGTAGGCGTCACCCGCTCCAAGGATCCGCCGCTCGTCATCGACCGTCACCTCGAGTCGGCCCGAAAGCACGATCCCGCCTTCTTCGCCCTCGTGAACAAGGGGAACCTTTCCAGTGTCGGCGCCCGGCTGGTAACATTCCTTGAGGATCTGCAGGCTGCGGCCGAACAGGTTTTCGCCAACCTGCCTGTAGGAAATGGCGCCCTTGCCGATCTCCACCAGTTCCTCGGCCGCATAGAAGGCCTTCCTTGGACGCTCGGGTTCGAAGGCGAAGAATTCCGCCAGACCGATGGGGATGCCGTCGAGAATTCGCTTCAAGGCCCCGACCGACGGATTGGAGGCGTTCGATTCGATCAGCGAGATCGTCGAATTGGGCACTCCGGTGCGCTTGGCGAGCTCGCGCTGGGAAAGCTTATGTGCGATGCGGAGATGGCGAAGGCGACTGCCGATATCGACTGACATGATGCGGTTCGTTTGTGTTGTCCAGAATATCCAAATTAATATCTATCCAACCATTGTATTTCAATAGCTTGCACCAACAAAGAAAAGGACTTGTTTGAAAGTGAGAAATTGTCATTCTCGGCGCCATCCCAAAGGAGGCCAGAATGGACCAGCTCAGCAAAACGAACGCGCCCGCACTTGAAAATTTCTGGATGCCGTTCACCGCGAACCGGCAGTTCAAGGCCACGCCGCGACTTCTCGCAGCAGCCGAGGGAATGTACTACACCGACATCGATGGAAATCAGGTTCTTGACGGCACCGCCGGGCTCTGGTGCTGCAACGCCGGCCATGGCCGCAAGAAGATCGCCCATGCCGTCGAGCGACAGCTTGCAACGCTGGACTATGCGCCGACCTTTCAGATGGGGCATCCGATCGCCTTCGACTTCGCCTCGAAATTGGCTGCGAACACGCCGGGCGGTCCAGAAGCCAAGCTCGACAGGATCTTCTTCACCGGCTCGGGCTCGGAATCGGTCGATACGGCGCTGAAGATCGCCATCGCCTATCAGCGGGCGATCGGCCAGGGCACCCGCACGCGGATCATCGGGCGCGAGAAGGGATATCACGGCGTCGGGTTCGGCGGCATTTCCGTCGGCGGTCTCGTCAACAACAGGCGGGTCTTCCCGCAAATACCGGCCGACCACATGCGCCACACGCTCGACATTGAGCGCAATGCGTTTTCGAAGGGCCTTCCCGCCCACGGCGTCGAATTAGCGGACGATCTCGAGCGGCTGGTACAGCTGCACGGCGCCGAGACCATCGCCGCCGTCATCGTCGAGCCGATGTCGGGATCGGCGGGCGTGGTGCTGCCTGCGAAGGGTTATCTGGAGAAGCTGCGCGCAACCGCCGACAAGCATGGAATCCTCCTGATCTTCGACGAGGTCATCACCGGATTCGGCCGTCTCGGCACTCCTTTCGCGACCGACTACTTCGGCGTTGTGCCCGACCTGATCACCACGGCAAAAGGCATCACCAACGGCACGATCCCGATGGGCGCGGTCTTTGCCAGCCGCAAGGTCTATGACGGCCTGATGGTCGGACCTGATAACGCGATCGAACTCTTTCATGGCTACACCTATTCCGGCCATCCGGTCGCCTGCGCGGCCGGGCTCGCGACGCTCGAGATCTACGAGGAGGAAGGTCTGCTGACCCGCGCATCCGAGCTCGCCGAATACTGGCAGGAGGCTCTCCATTCGCTGCGAGGCTCGCCCAACGTGGTGGACATCCGCAATCTCGGACTGGTCGGCGCGGTGGAGCTGGCGCCGAGAGCCGCAGCGCCGGGAACGCGCGCCTACGACATCTTCGTCGACTGCTTCAACAAGGGTCTGCTGATCCGCGTGACCGGTGACATCATCGCCCTCTCGCCGCCGCTCATCATCGAGAAAAGCCAGATCGACACGATCGTCTCGACGCTCAGTGATGCGTTGAAGCGCGCCGCATAAATCCGCATCCCGCGTGCCGCTCCCGTCGGCGATCGGACGTCTGGTCCATCGTCGACGGAACCATCCGGCACACCGAGATGCAGCTCAGCGCTTCAAGGTCTGTGACGGCAACTGGCCGAAGCGTTTCCTGTATTCTGCTGCAAATCGCCCCAGATGCGTAAAGCCCCATCGCAGTGCGACGTCGGCGATGGCTTTCTTCTCGTCAGATTCGAGCAAATCGCGATGGGCGGCGGCCATCCGAAGATCATGCAGGTAGGACATCGGGGTCGTATCCCTGAACTGCCGGAAACCCTGTTGCAAAGTCCGAACGCTTACCTTCGCTGCTATCGCGATATCGTTGAGCGAAATCGGCTCGGCGATGTGTTCCTGCATGAAGTCGACGGCCCATTTCACATGGCGCGGGGCCGGCGCCGGAGCAGGGAGCGCAAGCTCGTTCGAATAACGATTGGGGCAGGTCTCCAGAAGCAGATAGATCGCCGCATCGCAGAGCGAGCTGGCGGCCAGCGGCGACCGCTGCAACGGTCCGTTCCCGCTGAGGCCGCGATGGAGGCTCGAGACAAGTTGCTGGAATACAAGCCCGGGACCGGTCGTCAGATCGATGTGAGGATGAAAATCGACGTCGCCGCTGATGGTTCTCTCGAACATATGCGTCAGGTGGCTAATGATCTTCGCCTGATCGACGAAGAGGCCGAAATGACGGCGCGGCCCAAAGAGGCGAGCACCCGCGGCACGACCTGCCTCAAGGATCGTACCACGCGCGGGAACGGAATAGATTTGCTCCCGCATGCCTTCGAAGGAGGCGTTCCCTGCCATCGGCAGAAAAACGATCATCCTGTCGCTGGGCGCCTCCCGCCTGATCAGGATTGTGCCTTCGTAGGTACAGTCGGCTACCGTTACCTCTTCTCCCACGGAGACGAAATTGCAGTGGTATCCAATCGGCATATTGCCTTCGGCCGCAACCTTGATCGGGGAGGTTGGCGTCGACAATATTTCCGAGAGTTCATCCGGATCCGTTCCGCTGTGCGCCGTTTCCCGAAACAACATGCTCTGCACCGCCATCTGTCGGGTGAGGCTGCCATCGTTATGTATATGAGAATTAACGGACATTCGTGGCCTCGAAAGACGATGTACACAAGTGGTAATGGATTTGCGCAATCATGTTCATCCCTCTTTTTGTGTTGCCTCGGCGCGGTTTCAGCCGTAGCGGCTGATGGCGAGATCCCTCACATCGATTTCCGGCTGGCGGCCGCCGACGAGATCACCGATGAGCCGCGCCGAACCGGTGCTCATCGTCCAGCCGAGCGTGCCGTGGCCGGTATTGAGGAAGAGACCGGCGACCTTTGTCGGGCCGATGACCGGCGTGCCATCGGGCGTCATCGGGCGCAGGCCGGACCAGAAGGAGGCCTTGGAAATATCGCCGCCGGGGAAAAGATCGGTGACCGAATATTCCAGCGTGCTGCGGCGGGCCAGGCCGAGATCATTGGTGTAGCCTGATATTTCAGCCATGCCGCCGACGCGGATGCGATCGCCGAGCCGGGTGATCGCGATCTTGTAGGTCTCGTCCATGACGGTCGATTCCGGCGCGCGTGACGCATCGGCAATCGGGATGGTAAGCGAATAGCCCTTGACGGGATAGACCGGCAGCCTGATGCCGAGCGGCTTGAGCAGCAGCGGCGAATAGCTGCCGAGCGCGACCACCACCGCCTCCGCGCTCATCCGCTCACGGTCGGTGATGACCCCGCGCACCCGGCCAGCCTCGACATCCAGCGCCTTGATCGTCGTCCCGTAAGCGAAACGGACGCCGAGCGCCTCGGCTTTGGCCGCCAGCGCATTGGTGAACTTGAAGCAGTCGCCGGTTTCGTCCTTCGGCGTCAGCAGACCACCGACGATCTTGTCGCGCACATGCTTCAGCGCTGGTTCGAAGCGGATGCAGCCGTCCCGGTCCAGCACCTCATAGGGAATGCCGTCGGCAGCCAGCGCCTTGACATCCTTAGCCGAGGCATCGAGCTGCTGCTGCGTGCGGAACAGCTGCAGGGTTCCCTGCATGCGTTCATCATAGGCGATGCCGGTCTCGGCGCGAAGATCGGCCAGCGCGATGCGGCTGTAATCGGCAAGGCGCAGCATGCGGCTCTTGTTGATCGCGTAGCGCTCGGAGGTGCAGTTCGACAGCATCCTCGCCATCCAGGAGAGCATGGCCATGTCTAATTTCGGGCGCAGGATGAGCGGCGCGTGCTCCATGAACAGCCACTTCATGGCCTTCATAGGAATGCCGGGCGCTGCCCATGGCGAGCAATAGCCGAAGGAGACTTCGCCGGCATTGGCAAAGCTGGTCTCCAGCGCCGGACCCGGCTGCCGGTCGACGACCGTGACCTCATGGCCGGCCTTGGCGAGCTGATAAGCGGATGTGACGCCGACGATGCCGGCTCCTAGAACGATGACCTTCATGATGTTCCCAATGATGGAGCCGCCGGCTCTTAGAGATATTGTCTGTCGTAACGATCGCCCAGGCCGGTTAGGATTTCGTAAGAAATGGTGCCGGCGTCGCGGGCGATGTCCTCGAGCGTCTGATGGCGGCCAAGCACTTCGACGAGACTGCCGAAGGTCAGCGCCCCTTCGGGCAGGGCTGTGATGTCGACGGTCGCACTGTCCATCGACACACGGCCGACGATCGGCAGGCGTATGCCCTTGAAATAGACGGCGCCGCGGTCGCCCAGGCATCGCGGCAGCCCATCTGCATAGCCGGCGGCAATGGTGGCGAGACGGGTGTCGCGCTGCGTGACATGCGCGCCGCCATAACCGACCTTCGCCCCCGCCGGCACGGTGCGCGTCTGCACGACGGCGACATCCAGGCTGACGACCGGCTCCATCGGGTTCTTCTCGCCGGCGTTCGAAGCGCCGCCATAAAGCGCGATGCCGGGGCGGGCGAGCACGCCGTGATAGGCCTCGCCCAGGAAAACGCCGCCGGAATTGGCGAAGGAAATATCGAAGCCCGGAAATTCATCGGCGATGCGGGACATCTCGGCAAATTGCTCGCCGTTCTGCTCACTGTCCATGTCATCGGCCGACGCCAGATGGCTCATGATGAACAGGATTTCGACATTGCTGCCATCGCCAAGAGCCGCCGCCAGCTCCGCTCGCTCTTCCCTGGGAAAACCGAGCCGCGACATGCCGGTGTCGAATTGCAGGACAGCAGGCAGGCAGCGCTTCAGAGCGCGCGCAGCCGCCGACCATTGCTGCCACTGCGCCAGCGAATTGAGAACCGGAACGATGCCCATCTCGGCGCAGGCGAGTTCGTTACCCGGCTGCAAGCCGTTCAACACGAAAATCTGGGCGTCGTGCGCAAGGGCCGGTCGGAGCCTCACGGCCTCGACAAACTGGGCGACGAAGAAATGCCTGCAACCTTCACTGTAAAGCGTTCTTGCGACCCGCTCGGCGCCGAGGCCATAGGCGTCGGCCTTGACGACGGCGCCTGCGCGGACCGGCGCCAGCATCGATAGCAGCTTGCGATAGTTACGGCCGAGGGCGGCAAGATCGATCGTCAGATAGCCCGTGGCTCCCTGCGTGGTCGTGGCAGTGCGTGAGCGGGAAACCAAAATATCGCTATCCATGTCCACCCCTTCTCGATTTCAAGGAGTGTATGAAATAATGAGCGAAATTGCCTATCATTCAGTAGTCGATTATTGTTTGATTTGCTTATTAGTCGCATAATCAACGAAAATTTGGAACAATCTCTCATGCCCGCTCTCGACGCGATCGATCGCAATATCCTGAGACTGCTGCGCCTCGATGCCCGCATGAGCAATGCCAAGCTCGCCGCCGAGATCGGTCTCTCTCCATCGGCCTGTCTCAGGCGCATCAAAATCATGGAAAAATCAGGCGTGATCCGCGGCTATACGGTGCTGGTAGACACCGGCAATGCGGATGAGATGATCGCCGTGATCATCAACATCACCCTAGAGCGGCAGACGGAGGACTATCTCGATCGCCTCGAGGCGGCGGTCCGCCGGCATCCAGAGATCCGGGAATGTTTTCTGATGACCGGTGGTTCGGACTACCTGCTGCGCGTGGAGGTCGCCAATGCCGGCGAGTTCGAGCGGATCCACAAAGAGATCCTTTCGACCTTGCCCGGCGTCCTCAGGATCCATTCCAGCTTCTCGATCCGCAATGTTCTGGCGACGCGCACGAGGGGCAGACGCTGAACCGCGATCCAAGCTTATATTAATTCGAGCGTCCCGCATGGCAGCCCAGCGTCAGCGAAGAAGGAAATCCACCCCGCCTGCTATCGCGCGATTGTCTGCCTGATGCCGGCAATCCCGCGGCGCAGGAAGGGGTCGGTGTGGATATAGAAGAACTGAACACCCTTCTGCAGCCAATGAGGCAGTTCATCAGCGGTGGCCAGCGTGCCTGCAACCTTGCCTGCTGCGCGGATCTTGTCGACGGCGAGCGAGACCCTCTCCATGACCGCTTCAGGACGCGGCTCGCCGAAGGGTGGAGCCGGCGGATAGCCCATATTCTGCGAGAGATCGCCAGGTCCGATGAAGAAGACGTCGATGCCATCGACCTTAAGCATCTCGTCGAGATTTTCTATGGCATCCACCGTCTCGATCATCGCCACCACCAGGCGCTTGTCAAAGTCGGACGGAAGAGCGTAACGGACGGCATCAACGACGGCGCGCGCCTGTTCGGCCGTGTCCACCATCGGGACCATTATGCCGTCAGCGCCCGCATTCAGGTAGCGGATGATGATCGGACGTTCGTGCGAATGCGGCCGGACGATCGCCGCTCCGCCGACAGAACGGACGATCTGCGCAGTCATGCGCACATCATCGAAGCTCCAGGTTCCGTGTTCGCAGTCGACGAAGACGGAATCGGCGCCGAGCTCCACCAGCCGGGCTGCCAGCCCCGACGAGGAGTGGTGCGGCGTATACATGGTGACTGCCTCGCCGGCCAGCAGCCGGGCGCGCAACTTCGCTCCGTTCATCAATATCCTCCCGGTTCTACTTTTTCGGCATATCCGGCGTATCGGCCGGCGCTCCGACCCAACGCGCAATTTCGATGTCCGCGGACGTGTCCCGCATGAATGTCGGGCAGATGTGAAGCTCGGGGATCACGGCGCTCTTGCTCAGGCTGGCGCAGAGGGCGATCGCACGGGCGACGTCATGAGGATCCATCATGACGGCACGTTCCTCCTGCAGAGGAGGCCGCGCGCGATTATCCATGATCGGCGTATTCGTCTCGCCGGGCAGGATCGTCGTCGCCCGGATCCCCTGATTACGATAGGTGTTGTGCAGGAAGCTCATGAAGTTTTTCACGCCAGCCTTCGCCGCACCATAGGCCGCGCCACCGAGCAGGTTGGGGTTGATCACCGCGAGCGACGAGACCGTGATGATCGTCCCCTCGCCCTTAGCGATCATGTCGGGAAGGACTGCCTGGGTCAGGTTGAAGACGGCCGTCAGATTGACGTTGATGGTGGAGGTCCACTCTGCCTCGCTCAAGAAACGCGCGTTCAGCACCTTGCTGGCGCTGCCGGCATTGTTCACCAGGATATCGACGGGTCCGACGCTATCCTTGATCCACTTTATGGCCGCAAAGATCTCTTCACGCGTCTCGATATCGAGCGCACGCGCGACGGCCTTGCCATTAGCCTCTTCGATCAGGGCCGCCACCTCGCACAGCGGTTCGATCCGCCGCCCGGTCAGCACGACGGTGGCGCCGTCCTTTGCCAGCAGCAGGGCGGTTTCGCGACCGATGCCGGAGCCGGCTCCCGTTACCAGAGCGATTTTTCCTTCGAGAAGTCCCATGGTTTTCCCCTATTCGGCCGCAGCAGCGATCGGGCCAGAATAGCCGTAAATTTCCTTCGCAGCCTTCGCCGTGATCAGGTTCTCGGAAAGATCCTGCTCGATCAGTGCAGACGAACGATCGCTCGCAGCTCCCCAACCGCCGCCGCCTGGCGTCTCAACCTCGAGGCGCTGGCCTGTCTTCAGCACCACCTTGCCCTTCGGGAACTGGGGCTTGCCGTCCTTCATGACCTTTCCGGCCGATCCGCTCTGCCCTTCGACGACACCGAAGCAGGGATGGCGAACACGCTCGGAAGCGAGGTAGATGTTCATCGGGTTCTTGCCGAGGTTCCGGAGCACGACACGCTGGCCGAGACCGCCGCGATGCTTGCCTGCTCCGCCCGAGTCCGCGATCAGTTCCTTCCGCTCCGTCAGCACGGGAACGGCAACCTCGAACATCTCGATGGCCGTTACCTTGCAGTTCGAGGGGAAGCTCAGCGTGTCCAGACCGTCGAGCTCAGCGCGCGCGCCCTGCCCGCCATGGAAATTCTGGACCGAACCATATTGCGTGCCGTCATTGCGCTGACCAACGCAATTGGCAGCCCAGATCGGAGCACCGCCGCTGTCGCCCATGACCTTGTCGGGCACCACGCCTTCGAGCGCCTTGAAGATCAGCGAAGGAATGACGTGCCCGATCAGGTTTCGCGAATTGCCCGCCGTCCAGTGCTGCGGATTGAGAATGCAGCCGAGCGGAGCCTCGTCGGTGATCGGGACGATGCAACCCTCGTTGTTCGGTGTCTCAGGGTCGAGCAGGCATTTCAGAGCATAGACGGAATGGGCGTAGCGATAGTTCGTCCGGCAGTTGATCGAGTGCAGAACCTGGTCGGAGGTACCGGTGTAGTCGACATGGATAGAGTCGTCCTTGATGATGACCGAAGCCTTCAGCGTCACATCGACATCGTAACCGTCGAGCAGAACCTCGGCCGCGTAGCTGCCGTTCGGCCATTCGCGGATCGCCTTGCGGGTCTGCGCTTCCGAGCGGGAATGAATGGCGGTCGCCAGGCCTTCGACGTCATCCAAACCGTATTCGTCCAGGAATTTGACGAGCTCGCGGCCCATGACGTTGTTGGCAGCGATCATCGACTCGAGGTCGCCGCGTACTTCGGTCGGGAGGCGGACCGACGCTTCGATGATGTCGAAGACGTCCTGGTTCGGAACGCCGGCCTTCAGCAGCTTGATAATCGGGAAGCGGATGCCTTCTTCGTAGATGTCGCTCGCTTCGGAATGCAGAGGGGCGCCGCCGATATCGGGAAGATGGGCGATTGACCCGGCATAGGCGACGACCTTGCCGTTCTTGAAGATCGGCGTGATCATCGTGACATCGGGAAGATGGCCGGTGCCGATCTCCGGATCGTTGGTCGCCAGCACGTCGCCTTCTTCGAGCTTGTCTGCCGAGAACTTCGGCAGGAAATAGTTCTGGGCCGCGGCCGGGAGAGAGGTGATGAAGACCGGGATCGACCAGGTGCATTGCGCCAGCGCCCGTCCCTTGCTGTCCAGCAGGACGGTGACGTAGTCGTGGTTCTCGCGGACGATCGGCGAGAATGCCGTCTTGCCAAGGACGTTGTCGGCCTGGTCTGCAATGAAGATCAGGCGGTTCCACATGACCTGAAGGTTGATCGGGTCGTTGAAATCGGTGGCGGGTTTCGACATCAGAGTGCCCCTTAGAGCAATTCGAGGAAAAGTGCGAAGCGGTTTTCCGTCCGGAATTGCGTAAAAACAAAAGGATAGAGCGGTTCTGCGCTTCCGTTAAAAGCTGAACCGCTCTAGCGAATGTTGATCACGAGGTTGCCATGGGCATCCACATGGAAGGCGCCGCTTGGCCCGACGACCGCAGTCGATTCACGCTGCTCGACGATTGCCGGACCCTTGACCTCTTCGCCGACGGGAAGCTTGTAATGGTCGTAGACCGCAGTTTCGGCAAAGCCGCCAATCTCCTGGAAATAGACCTTGCGGCTGCCCTTCTTCGCGTCGGCAACGACGGTGTCGTGCGGGCGCGTCACCTGATCTTTTTCGCCGCCGGCGCGCAGGCGCCAGGTGATGACCTCCAGCGGCGCGGCAACAGTCCGGCCGAACAGTTCGCGGTACAGCTTGAAGAAATTGCCGCGGAGCTGACTGAGGAATTCCTCCTTCGGCAGGCTCCGGTCAGGCAGAACCACGGTGATTTCATGGCCCTGGCCGACATGGCGCATGTCGACGGTGTAGCGGTTGCTGATCGTATCCTTCGGCACGCCCGCCGCCGACACAACTTCGGCACCTTGGGCCGAGAGTTCGTCCAGCAGACGGTTCATGGCGTCCATATTCCAGGCGTCGAGTGCCATCGGATGGCTTGCGGACAGATCGACCGCCACGGGAGCGATCAACAGGCCGATCGCCGAGCTCACGCCTGCACCGGTCGGGCAGATGATACGGGAAATGCCGAGCTTGCGGGCGATGCCATAGGCATGGACCGGACCGGCGCCGCCGAACGCCACCATGGGCAGCGAACGAGGATCGACGCCGAGATCGGTCGCATGCATGGCGGCCGCCTTGCTCATGGATTCGTTGACGAGGTCATGGATGCCCCATGCGCAGCGCTCGACCGAGACCTCGAGTGAGGTGGCAAGTTTGGCCATCGCCTCGTGAGCGGCTTCCTTGGAAACTTTGAACGAGCCGCCGACGAAGGATTCGGTGCCCATATATCCGAGCAGGATGTCAGCATCCGTGACGGTCGGCTGGGTGCCGCCGCGCTGGTAGGCCGCCGGTCCGGGCATGGCGCCCGCGGAGTGCGGGCCGACGTCGAGCAGACCGAGAGAGTTTTTAGCCGCAATCGAACCGCCGCCCGCGCCGATCTCGATCATCTGGATCGACTGGATCTTCAGCGGGAAACCGGATCCCTTGCGGAAGCGCTGATAATGGGCGACCTCGAGATCGGTGCCGACATTCGGCTCACCGTCGGGGATCAGGCAAAGCTTCGCGGTCGTGCCGCCCATGTCGAAGGAGAGGACGCTCGCCTCACCTGCCGTACGGCCGAACTCGGCGGCGGCCACCGCACCCGCCGCGGGGCCTGACTCGATCAGGCGCACCGGCAGTTCCGCGGCACGCCGGCTCGGCACCAGCCCGCCCGAGGACGTCATCCACAGGACCTGGCGATCGATGCCCTTGGCCGCGAATTCACGCTGGAGATGGGCGACGTGGCCGGCCATCTGCGGCCTGGTATAGGCGTTGACGACTGTCGTCGAGGCGCGGTCGAATTCGCGCATTTCAGGGCAGACTTCGGAGGAGAGCGAGACGAAGATATCGGGGTCTTCCTCGCGCAGCAGCGCTGCGACGCGCTGCTCGTGCTGCGGATATTTATAGGCATGGAGAAGGCAGACGGCGACGGAGCGGATGCCCTTCTCCTTCAGGCGGCCGGCGATTTCGCGCACCGTCTCTTCCTCAAGCTCGGTCATGACGGAACCGTCGGCGGCGATCCGTTCCCTGGCGCCGAAGCTGTTTGCACGGGTAACCAGCGGGTCGGGATATTTTATGTTCAGGTCGTAGAGGTCGTAGCGTCCTTCGTTGCGGATACGCAGCATGTCCTGAAAGCCGTCGGTGGTGACGAACCCCGTCTCAACACCCTTGCGCTCGAGAACCGCATTGGTGACGACGGTGGTGGCGCCCAGCACCTGCAGGTTCTCGATGGCGATGGTGCCGCCGAATTTTTCCAGCAATTCTGACACACCCTGCACGACGGCTTCGGCAGGGTTCTTCGGCGTGCTTAGGACCTTGTGAAGGTGAAGGTCGCCCTTGTCGTCCAGGAGCGCGAAGTCGGTAAAGGTACCGCCCGTGTCGAAAGCCAGTTTTGCCATGTTGTCCTCGAAGCGAGTGTTCGGCGCGGCAGGCGCCGCTATGCGGATCCAATGCCCGGACCCGGTGTCTGCTCGGAGGTTAGGGGAATGCCCGGCGCGTTGGCTAACACAACTACAGTCTGCCGCTATAGGGTTTGCTTATGGCGGAGCGGAGACACGCCGTCGGACTGCCGTTGCGAGGATCGGCGGCCGGCTAAGCCGGCCTTATTCCGGGGTGATGACTGCTCATGAGCTTGCCCACGACATCGAGGAGAACCGACCGCGCAGCGATGGCCGGTTCCGACAGGGGAAGATGATCGGCGACGCAGAGCGACACGGTCGCGTCGATCACCGGCTTCGTCAGCGCCCTCACCTGTGCGCCAGAAAAGATCGCAGTCTCCGTGACCACCGAAGCCGGGAGAATGGTCGATCCAAGCCCCTCGAGGACCGCGGCGCTGAGGGCCGGAACGGATTCGATTTCCGCGACGACATCAGGTGTGGCTCTCGCTCTCGCCAGGGCGTCGTCGATCAGCCGCCGGAGCAGATGTGCCTTGCTGGGAAGAAGCAGCGGGATGTCCTGGAGGGCAGAAAGGGGAAGCGGCGCGCTGCTATCCCCGGGGAGCTCAATGCCCGGCGGCGAGACGAGGAACATTTCCTCGCGAAACAATGGCTGTAGGGTGACGCCCTTGATCGGGGCAGCGGCATAGATCAGCGCCATATCCATCTTGCCCGTCATGATCAGTTCGCTGAGGATCTGGCCGAAACTGTCATTGATGTGGACGACGATGTGGGGATGCCTCGCCTTCATCTCCTTCAGGATCGGCAGCGACAAGGCGCTTGACGAGGAATAGGTCGCAAGCCCGATCGAGACGCGGCCCGCCACCGACTTGGCGGACTGATCGATGTCGACCTGCGCCTGCTCGATCTGTTTCAACATCAATTGGGCGTGCCGATAGAGGATCAGCCCCGCCTCGGTCGGCGTAATGCCGACGTTGCTACGGATGAGAAGCTTGTGTTTGAAGTGCGCCTCGAGAGCGGCAATCTGCTGCGACAGAGCCGGCTGGGCCGTCCGCAGAAGGCTTGCTGCTCGCGATACGCTGCCCGTATCGACGATCTTGACGAAGCTCTTCAGTTTTCGGAAATCGACGCTCATGGCCACCGGCTTCTTGTTTCACGAAAAAACGTAAAGCCTGCGGCCGGTGGGGCGCAAGTCCCACCGGCCTCTTTGCAGTCAATACAGGTCGGCAACGGCCCGTTCGATGCGATCGCATGCTTGCGTGATCACCTCCATCGACGTCGCGATCGAGAGGCGGAAATGCGGCGATATCCCGTAGGCGGCACCCTGCAGCGCCGCGACCCCGACGCCATCCAGCAGATAGAGCACGAAATCGAGGTCTGTCTCGATTGTCCTGCCTTCAGGGGTCTTCTTGCCGATGACACCGGCGCAGTTCGGAAACAGATAGAAAGCGCCGTCAGGTACGAGACAGGAGAGGCCGGGCACGGCATTGAGCCGTGAGCACGCATAATCCCGGCGCTCCTTGTAGACCTTCACGCTTTCCGAAACGAATGACTGGTCCGAAGACAGTGCATAGGCGGCTGCGGCCTGACTGACCGACGACGGGCAGGACGACATCTGCGACTGCAGCTTGTTGATGGCGGCGATCAAGGCGGCCGGCCCCGCCGCATAGCCGATACGCCATCCGGTCATGGCGTAGGACTTTGAGACGCCGTTGGTGAGCAGAAGACGCTCCTTCAGTTCCGGGACGGCGGCAACCAGCGTCGTCATCGGCTCGTCCTTGAACCAGACCTGGTCGTAAATATCGTCGGAAAGCACGAGGACATGGGGATGGCGCAGCAGCACCTCGCCGAGGGCTTCGAGTTCGCTCCTGTCGTATGCCGCGCCCGTCGGATTGGACGGCGCGTTGAGGATCAGCCACAAGGTCTTCGGCGTGATCACCTTTTCCAAAGCCTCCGGCGTCAGCTTGAAGCCTGCTTCCTGCGGGCATTCGATGATGACCGGCTTGCCTTCGTTGGCAATGACCATATCGGGATAAGAAACCCAGTAGGGTGCGGGAATGATCACCTCGGCATCGTTTTCCACGCTCGCCATCAGCGCCAGGAACAGAATCTGCTTGGCGCCGCCACCGACGCAGATTTCATTGTCCGCGTAGCTGAGGCCGAGCCGGCGCTTGATATCGCCGATGATTGCCTTGCGCAGCGCCGGCGTGCCGTTGACGGCGGTATATTTCGTTTCGCCCCTGTCGATGGCCGCATGCGCTGCTGCCTTGATATTGTCAGGCGTGTCGAAGTCCGGCTCGCCGACCGTCAGATCGACGATGTCGCGACCCGCTGCCTTCAGTTCGCGAGCACGGGCTGCCGCAGCCGTGCTTGGCGAAACCTTGATTCTGGACACACGCGATGCAGGCACGAAAGTGCTCATTGAGATTTCCTCGATTGTGATTCCTTGAGAGGCGAGATCGCCTCAGTGGACGGCTTCGGTTTCGCCGCGCATCTTCCCGGTCAGGAAAAGTTCGCCCAGTTCGTCATGGGTGATGTCTTTCGGCAGGCCGTCCCAGATGACCTTGCCAAGTCTCAGAATGACCGCGCGCTCCGCCACTTCCATGGCTTTCTTGGTGTTCTGTTCCACCAGCAGGATCGTCATGCCGTCTGCGTGAAGCCGAAGTAGCTCGTCGAACACGATGCCGATCGCAGCCGGCGACAGCCCGACCGAAGGCTCGTCGACCAACAACACCTTCGGCCGCTGCAGCACCGCCATCGCCACTTCGAGCAGCTGCTGCTCCCCGCCGGACATGTTGCCGGCGAGCGTCGCACGGCGTTTCTTGAGGATCGGAAAGAGGTCGTAGACGTAATCGCGGTCGGCCTTCACCTTGGCGTCGCGGATGGTATAGGCTGCCATCTGAAGATTTTCGTCGACGCTCATGACGGGGAAGTTGCAGCGCCCCTGAGGCACGAAGGAAATCCCCTCGCCCAGAATGGATCTCGACTTGCTGCCGGCGATATTCTTGCCGCGCCAGTCGATGCTTCCCTGCTTGATGCTGGTCATGCCGTAGAGCGTCTTGAGAAGAGTGGACTTGCCCGCCCCGTTCGGCCCCATGAGCGCCGCGAACTGTCCGGCGGGCACGTCGAGATCGACACCGTTCAGAATGTCCAGATTGCCGTAACCAGCGCGCAGGTCGCGGATTGAAAGGTTCGAATTACCCGCCAAGATAGGCCTCCCTGACGCGCTGATCCTGAATGATGTCGCCCGGCAAGCCTTCGACGAGCTTGGCTCCCTGGTCGAGCACGATGACGCGCTGGCAGATGCTCGTGACGACATCGATATTATGCTCGATCACCAGGAAGCTCACGCCAAGCGACTTGTTGGCGTAGAGGATGGTGTCGACGACGCGTTCGATGATCTTCGGATTGATCCCGGCCATCGGCTCGTCCAGCAGGATGAGCTTCGGTTCGGGCATCAGCATGGATGCGAACTGGATGAGCTTCTGCTGTCCGCCCGACAGATTGCCCGCCGGCTGGTGGCGCACATCCCAGAGACCCGCCATCTTGATCAGGTCGCGGGCCCTTTCCCTGAGACCATCAATGCGTTGGCGGGACATCTTTCCGAGGCCGAAGGTCGATGCAATGGACGGGAAGGTGAACATCTGACCGGCGATGACCAGGTTCTCCTCGACATCGAGCGACTTGAAGGTGACGGTTTTCTGGAAAGATCGCAGCATACGGCCTTCCCTGGCGATGCGGTTCAGGGACCAGCCGGTGATGTCCTGTCCGTCCAGGACAACCGTGCCGGCGTCCGGCTTCGCAAGGCCGGTGCTGCAATCGAAGAAGGTCGATTTGCCGGAGCCGTTCGGTCCGATCAGGCCCGCGATCTCACCTCGGTCGATGTGAATGCTGACATCGTTGACAGCCTTCACCGCGCCGTAGGACTTGCTCAGATTCCTGATTTCGAGAAGAGGAAGAAGACTGGTCATTTGGCGCCTCCGATCGCATTCCAGAAGCGATTGATCAGCGGCGCGCAGCCCTTCTTGAACCAGAAGACGAGGACGAGAAGGCAGACGCCATAGGCGATCATCCGCAGTTCGGGTGTAATGCGCAGCGCCTCTGTCAGCCCGACGAAGAGCAGGCTTCCGAAGACAGTGCCGGAAATCATCCCTGCCCCGCCTCCGAGCACGATGATGAGCATCGTGGTCGAATAATACATCTGGAATGTCAGCGGGCTGACGACCGTCAGGTAATAGGCATAAAGGCAACCGCCCACCCCGGCAAACACCGCGCTGATCATGAAGACGATCAGCTTGTAGTGCCAGGTGGGAACGCCGAGAGATTCGGCGAGCGTTTCGTTCTCGCGGATCGCCACCATATTGCGCCCGGCGGGCGAGCGGACGATTGCCCAGACGGCGAAGGTGGCAAGCGTCCCGATGATCAGGGCAAGATAGTAGAAGTTTGTCGTACCGGACACCGTGAACGACAGCGGGCCCAGCTCGAAGTATGGTTTTGGAATGCTCGATAGTCCCATGTCGCCGCGGGTGAGCGAGATCCAGTTCTTGGCGATTGCTTGGCCAATGATCACGAAACCCAGGGTACACATCACGAAGGACGTCGAGCGCAGACGCAAGGCGGGAATGCCGAGCGGAAGAGCAAGGGCTCCTGAGACGGCGCCCGCGGCGATCAGATTGACGTAGAACGGCGTTCCGTAGGTGACGGCGAGAAGACCTGCCGTATAGGCGCCGATACCGAAGAACGCGGCCTGAGCCAATGACAGAAGACCGGTATACCCTACAAGCAGATTGAGCCCATGGGCCGGAAGCATGAAAATCAGGGCGATGATCAGCGAATGGGTGATGTAACGGCTGCCAATGAACGGCGCCGCGAGTGCCAGGACGACCAGGACTGCGGCGAGCGGTATGCGAAGATCGCGCCTGCGTGCCTGTTGAGCGGTTTCCGTCAGAGACATGTCGTACCCTCGGTCGTTCGAGAAAGGTCGGCGGGCGCAGCTGCTAGAAGCGCGCCTGCGTCGAAAAGAGCCCATGCGGTCGCCACATCAGCATCAAGATCAGCGTGGCGAAGCCGACGGTGTCGCGGAATTGCAGGCCGACATAGGTAGCGACCAGGCTCTCGGCAACGCCAAGGATCATCGCCGCGACAAACGTGCCGCGCACATTCCCCAAACCGCCCATGATGATGATCGGCAGCGTCTTGAACGTGATCAGTTCGCCCATGCCGCCATAGACACTGACATTGACCGGCGCCGTCAGAACACCTGAAAGTGCGGCGAGCGCCGCCCCCAGCATGAAGGTTCGAAGCACGACCTGCGGCACATCGATGCCGACGACGCTGCAGCACTCGACGTTCTGGGAAACGGCGCGCATCGCCATTCCCAAGCGGGTGTAGCTGACCATCAGTTCGAGGCCGATGAACACCAGCAAACAGACGACGAGAATGAGAATGCGCTGCTGGGCCAGGCTGAAGCCGAGGATGGAAACCGGCTCGATATAACCTCCGGCGAAGAACTTGTAGCCTCCGCCGAAGACGAGAATGATGGTGTTCTGCAGGATCAGCGCGATGCCGAGCGTGGCGAGCACGCCCGACTCCGCGGGCGCGCCGACCATCCGGCGCATGACGAGTTGCCCGACCACATAGGCGACGGCGATTGTCGCAAGAACTCCCACGACAATCGACGCTTCATAGGACAAGCCGAGATAGTCGATCGAAAACCACGCCCCGAACGTGCCGAGCATGTAGTACTCGCCGTGAGCAAAATTGATGGCTCTCAGCACCCCAAAAATCATGGTCATGCCGACGGCGACGATGGCGTAAACGGAACCGGTGACGATTCCATTCACAGATTGCTCAACTATGGTCGAGAGCATGGGCGTACTCCTCCCGGCAGATTAGTTGGCAGGATATTGAATGTCCGCCGTATATGCACCCTTGATGCTCGGCTTGCCGTTCTCGATCTGCAGCAGGATCATCGGCAATCGGGCCTGGTTGTGGTCGTCGAAAGTGACTTCGCCAACCGGGCTCTTATATTTGATCTTCGAAAGTGCATCGCGAACCTTCACCTTATCCGCGCTGCCCGCCTGCTTGATCGCCGCTGCGAGGAGATTGACGGTATCCCAATGAACATAGGCGTGGTTGTTCGGGGCTTCGTTGTAGGTGGCCGTGAACTTCTCGACGAAAGCCTTGCTTTCGGGCGAGTCGAACTGCGGAAGCCATGCGGCGGCTTCGACGGCACCTTCGAGCGCCGACGGGGCTGACTTGATGGTCTTTTCCGTGTTGAACTCGCCATTACCGATCAGCGCGACCTTGCCGGCTATTCCGAGTTCGATCATCTGGCGGGCGATGATGGGCGTCGTATCCGCAAGGCCGTACATGATGATGGCCTGGGCGCCATTGTCGCGGATCTTGGCGAGAACGCTGCGGAAGTCGACTTCGCCTTCCTTGTAGTAGTCTTCGCTGAGGATCTCTCCCTTGAAGTCAGGCAGGTACTTCTTCGTGAAGGTGATCGCCGAGCGGCCATAGTCGCTGTCGACCGAGAGCACGGCAAACTTGGTAAAACCGCGCTGCTCTGCGGCATACTTGGCGACGATCAGCGCCCGGTTCTCATCTGTCGGATAGTTGCGATAGGTCCATTTGAAGCCGCCGACGCCGGCCTGGTAGGTGATCTTCGGATTGGATGACGCTGCATTCAGGAGAAGCACTTCGGCATCTTCCGCGACGGGCTGGATGGCGAGCGTCACCGAGCTGGAAACATCGCCGATGATGAAGTCGACGCCATCCTGGTCAATCAGACGACGGGCGGCCGAGACGCCTTCGACCGGGGTGCCCTGGCTGTCGGCATTGAGGAGTTCGATTTTCATCCCATCGATGCCGCCGGCATCATTAATGTCTTTGACGGCGAGTTCGGCTCCATGCATCGAAAATGCGCCGTAGCGCGCATTCGGGCCGCTCATCGGCGCAACAAGTCCGAGCTTGATCGTCCCGTCCGCTGCCAGCGCGATAGTCGGCAGGCCGGAGACGGTCACTGCCAGTGAAAGGACTGCTGTAGAAAGGAAAAGTGCTCTGCGGCTTACGGTAAGTTTCATGTTCCCACTCCATGTTCTCGGGTGCAAACGCTTGGGCATATGGCCCAGCGTACTCCTGACCGCTTTCCGCGGTTCTTATCGCGTCAGCCCAGCGCTGACACCGTCACAGTAGGTTCAGGGAAGCGTCGCTGGCCAACACAACTCCACTCTGCCGCTATAGCGTTTATTTATAGCGAACCGATCGATTTGGCATTGCCAGAACGGCTTACTGTCCCGGCCGGACGAGCCGTCGGTGATATAATGGTGACGTGTCGTCCCTCGTCACTCGGATCCTGCACTCCACTCGCGATAGGCGAGGTGGATCTTTGCTCCGATCGTCGTGAACGGCTGCGGCGGCAATGCCGTCGGGGCAGCCAGGCGCGCGTAGACGCGGCCGAGTTCGGAATCGTGTCCGAGCGCCAGTTCCGCAGCCGCGATCCCTGACGCTGTCGAGTTCGACGCTCCAAGGCCGTTGCAGCCGCATGCCGCGAATACGCCGCGCTCGATCTCACCGAATGCCGGAACATGATTGCGTGTGAGTGCCATCGCGCCGGCCCAGCGGTACTGCATCCCGACGCCACCAAGGGTGGGAAAGCGATTGGAGAACTTGCCGTCGTGGAGGCGGCCGGCTCGCTGGATCGCGGCGTCGCTGACTGCGATGCTCGGATTATAGCTGTAGCGCGAGCGCACCAGGATTTGGTCGCCCGCGCCGGTGCTGATGCGGCGGACAGTTGTTCCCATCGGCAGGGCGGGAGTGGCGGCCCACTTCCGTTCTCCGGCGAGGCGCGAGGGGTCGAACTCTTCGGTGAGGGAGGCGTAGGTGAAGACGTGGAGCAGGCGTCCCCGGAAGAAGCCGAAGCTCTCCACATGTCCATTGTTTGCCATGATAATCTTCGCCGCCTGCACGGAACCCTGCGGCGTCTTGACCAGCCAACCCGTACCGGAGCGCTCGAACGAGAGCGCCGACGTGCGCTCGTAAAGGGTGACAGGCTCCTTCAGGCAGTCGGCGACCGCGCGAATGTAGGCGGCGGGCTGCACGATGACAGTGCCGGGCATGAACAGACCGGAGGTGTAAACCGGCGATCCCGTTACCGCCTCGATTTCCCCGGCGCTCAAGAGCCGATGGTCCTCGCCCATTTTCGTAAGCTGCTGCGCATAGTCATCGAGGTGCTTGTCGCCTTCCGCGCTGATGGCGACGCTGTACCGGCCACAGGGATCGAACACATCCTTGCCCCAGCCGTTTTCGGTCGCCATCTCGCTCGCCAGAGCGATAGCCGAGCGCTGTATGAGCACGGACTGCCTGAACTTGGCCTCCGACTCTCCGCTGAAATCGTCGGACGAGACCTCGTGCGGCAGGTCGATGATGAAACCCGAATTCGCGCCCGCCGGCCCCTCGCCGACGATACCCGCTTCCAGCACGGCGACCCGCGCGGTCGGGTCCAGGCGTGAGATGCGCCGGGCCGCGGAGAGGCCCGCGAAACCACCACCGATGATCGCGACGTCGGCAATGACCGATCCGTTCAGCGCGGGCTGTGGCGTGCGCGGCGCAAGTGTGGCCACCCAGCCCGAAACGCCTGCGCGTTTCGGAAGCCTGGATGCAGTGAAGACGTCTTTTGCGGCCTGGGTCACGTCAGATCGCTTCACGCTCCATGAGCGTTTCGAGGGAACGCCGGATGGCCGGAAGCTTTTCTGGAGCAAGTCCGCGCAGCGGTTTTCGTGGAACGCCGGCGCCGTAGCCCACCTGATCTGCGGCCGCATAGACGGACTGCACGTAATCGCCTTCCCAAATCAGCCCCATCGACGGCTCCAAGATTTTCCAGAGCGCGCGAACCTCGTCCCACTTGTGCTCGGCGGCGGCCTCGACGAGGGCGACGCAGGTTCTCGGAGCGAAGTTCGCCCCACCCCAGATCAGGCCGTCGCATCCGGCATAGAGCGCGTAGGGAACGAGAGGGTCAGCGCCGTTCATGACGAAACGGCCGGTGCGGATAAGTGCTGCCTGCTTGCCAAGATCGCCACTGCTGTCCTTGACGGCACAAAAGCCGGGGATTTCGCTCAGCTTGTCGAGAAGTTCGGGCGTAACGGCGACGCCGACCGCCTGGGGCACGTTGTAGCCGACCACCGGCAGACCGGCCTTTGCAACCTCGCTATAGAAATCGACGATGCCCTGATCGTCGGTCGGCCCTTCGAAGAAGGGCGGAAGAACCATGACACCTTCGGCGCCAGCGTCTCGCGCGCGAATGGTACGCTCGACGACGTCCTCCACCAGGAGCGCGGAGGTCTGTGCAATCACCTTCGCCCGGCCATTGACGATCCGCGCCCCGCGCCGGATCAGTTCCTCGGATTCGTCCTTGGAAAGGTAGACGTGCATACCGGTTCCGGAGCTGAACAGGAAGCTCTTGACGCCTGCTGCGAGGTAGCGCTCGACATTGTATTCGAGCCTGCCGTAGTCGATGCGTCCGGCATGGTCGAACGGCGTGGTGATGGCAAGGTTAAGACCTGGAAATTGGAAGTCAGACATTCGTTTTGTGTCCCGCGTTGCGCTGCCGAAAGGTCGAGCCAAATGGCCCTAGAGGGTCGGCGTCTCCAGACCCTCTGGGGCCGCGTACATGGCCATGTTTCGTCGTGAAAGCTCAAGGTGAAGCCGCGCCAGTTCTCCGGCTGCGTCGGGATCGCGTTTCCCGATTGCGTCGATCATCTCGTCATGTTGTTGCGTGGCGAGTTCGAGCTCTTCCTGCATACGAGGCGTGTTCGGGTGCTTGTAGAAGACCTTGCCGATGCGCGCATGGTCGATCTGCAATCGCCGCAGGCTCGGAACGAGATAGACGTTGTGGGCCATCTCGCCGATCTGTCGGTGGAACTGGTCGTTGTAGAAGACGCGCCCCTCGACGTCGCAATTGTCGACGGTCTTTCGAAATGATTTCTGAACCTGCTTGAGCACGTCAAGCTGCCCGCGCGTTCCGTTCTCGGCCGCCAGCTTGCTGGCGGTAATGTAGATCATCGGCGCAAGGAGGAAGAAGTCATGCAGCGACTGGTGGTTCAGGGAACTGACGCGCGCAGCACGATTGGCTTCCAGCTCGATATAACCTTCGCCAGCCATCTGCCGCATCAGCTCGCGAACCGGCGGGCGGGATAGCCCGAACTCCTCGCTCAGCGCCACCTCGTCCAACACCGCACCCGGCGGCAGCTCCATCGTCAGGATGCGTCTGCGAAGCGTCAGGCTCAGATTCGTTTTACGATCGGGGTTACCGATCTCGGAGGCAATGCCATCGTCCATCTCATAATCCTTTTGAAAGACATTATGTAGACATAAGATAGACGTCAAGATTTTCTCTTGAGACTCCGGAATCGAATCCGTTCGCCCAGTCAGCGAGAAAGAAGGTTCGGGTCAGGAAAAGTTGCCGCCTTCACGGCGCAGCGAATGCTGCGTCGGCAAGTCGACCGGAGACCTCCGATCACTCATCGGGCCACCGGGCAACAGGTATGAGTTCGGCGACGCGCTCTAAAAGGTCAGTTGCACCTTACAGGCGGCCGCGCGGTCGCCGGCGAGAGTGAAGGCTGCGGCGGCTTGTTCGAGCGGCAGGCTGTGGCTGATGATCGGCCGCACATCGATCTTGCGGCTGGAGATCAGCTCGACGGCAGTACCGAACTCCTCGTGGAAGCGCTGCGTTCCGTGGAGTTGAAGCTCCTTGCCGACGATGGCGTTGAGAGGGATCGGGACGTCTCCCGTGACACCGACCTGCACGATCGTTCCGCGCGGCCTGATGGCGGCAATCGCGCCGCGGATGGCCGGAGCGGCGGCCGAGCATTCGAAGACGAGATCGAAATAGCCCTTTCCCGCCTCGTATTCCGCAAACGCCTGGGCATTTTTTGAAACATTGACCGTGCGGCTGGCGCCCATCGCTCTGGCCCTGTCCAGCGCCGCATCAGCGAGATCGGTTACCACGATCTCGCTTGCGCCATGATAGGAGGCGACGGCAACCATCAGGGCGCCGATCGGGCCGGCTCCGGTGACCAGCACGCGTTTGCCTGTGATATCTCCAGCGCGCGATGCCGCGTGCAGGCAGACGGAGAGCGGTTCGCTGCAGGCCGCTTCTGCCGCCGTTGTCGCAGCTCCGACCGCGAAGCACTGCTTGGCCGGCACCACCATCCATTCCCGGAACATGCCCTGCTCATGCGGCAGGCGCATCGCACTGCCCATGAAGCGCATGTCCAGGCAGTGGATCGGCATGTTTTTCTGACAATATTCGCAATGCCCGCAGGGTTGGCTGGGATTGACCGCCACCAGCGTCCCGGCCTTCAGATCGACCCCCTCGCCCGCTTGGCTCACAGTTCCTGATGCCTCGTGGCCTGGTATGATCGGCTCGCGAACCCGGACCGGCCCGAAGCCGCCGTCCTGATAATAATGCAGGTCGGAGCCGCAGATGCCTGCGGCCGCCATTTTGAGAAGCACCTCGCCGGGACCAGGGGCCGCAACCGCGGCGGTCTCGATCCTGAGGTCGCCCTTTTGGTAAAGCCGTGCCACACGTGTCCGCATCTTCCGCTCCTATCTCAGCAGTCCAAGCTGCTGCGGCAGCCACAGCGATATGGCGGGCACGAAGGTGATCAGGATCAGCGCCAGGAAGAGCGGCACCAGCCAGGGCAGGATCGCCATGGTCGTGCGTTCGACGGAGAGTTTCGCGACCCTCGACAGCACGAAAAGCACCATCCCGAGCGGTGGGTGCAGCAGGCCGATCATCAGGTTCAGCGTCATGATGAGACCGAACTGGACCGGATCGATCCCGAACTTCAGGACGATCGGCAGAAGGATCGGCACGAGGATGGTGATGGCCGCGATCGTATCCAGGAAGCAGCCGACGAACAGCATCAGCAGGTTCACGAGGATCAGGAAAACCCATTTGTTGTCGGTGATCGACAGGATCGCACCGGACAAGAGTTGGGCCGCCTGGCTCACCGTCAGCAGCCATGCGAAGACCGATGCCGCGGTGACGATGAAGAGAACCGATGCCGTCGTCTCGATCGTATCGAAACTTGCCTTGGCGAGCGTCGAGGGCGTCATCGTGCGGTAGCGCACCAGACCGAGGAAGAGAGACCAGAGGACGGCTGCGACGGCCGCCTCCGTCGGCGTGAACCAGCCCATGGTCATGCCGCCGATCAGGATGACGGGCGTCATCAGCGCCATGACGGCGGAGAAGCGGAAATACCAGTCAAGGGCGAGAAGCAGGGCAAGGGCAATGCCCGCCGCAACATTCATCGATACGCCCGCCTGCATCAGCAGATAGATGGCCAGCGGCACCGCCAGGACGACGACGATTTCCATCCCCGCCGATAGGAGCTCTCTGACATTAAACGGCGCATCCGAGCCCCACCGCTTCTTATAAGCAAAGGCGGCGACCGTGACCATCATCAACAGCGTCATGACGATGCCGGGCAGGATGCCCGCCATGAAAAGAGCGCCGATCGAGACGTTCGCCATCATACCGTAGATCACGAAAGGCAGTGACGGCGGGAAGATCGGGCCAAGCGTTGCCGAGGCCGCCGTCACGCCGACCGCGGCCTCGACCGGATAGCCGTGATCCTTCATCGCCTTGATCTCGATCGTGCCGATGCCGGCCGCATCGGCGAGCGCGGTGCCGGACATGCCGGAGAAGATCACCGAACCGATGATGTTGACTTGCGCAAGACCGCCCTTCATCCAGCCGACGAGAGCGACGGCAAAGGAATAGATGCGGCCGGTGACGCCGGCCGAGTTCATCAGGTTGCCCGCGAGGATGAAGAAGGGCACGGCGAGCAGCGGGAAGCTTTCGACGCCGGCGATCATGCGCTGGGCGACGATGATGTCCGGCGCGACGCCATAAAGGACGATGTAGAGCACGGATGCGACCGCCATCGAAATGGCGACGGGCACCCCGATCAGCATCAGCACCAGAAACGAACCAAGAAGCAGCAGCATCTGATCAACCCTCGATGGTCTGGAATTCTTCGGGGCGCTCCAGAACGGAGTAGCCGCGGCGCATGTTGGCGATGAAGACGATAACCGCTCGGATCAGCATCAGCACGAAGGCGACGAGAACGCTGTAGAAGACGATGTTGCGCGGCAGGTCGATGGTGACCATCTGCTCGTCCGCTACGATGTCGACGTAACGCCACATCAGATGGCAGCCATAAGCGAAAAAGCCGATGCGGACGATATCGACGAAAGTGGCGAGCACGCGCGCGAGGCCTGCAGGCATATAGTGATAGAACACATCCACCTGGATATGCCGCGAGGTGCGCACGCACATGACGGAACCGAGAAAGACGACACCGATCAGGCAGTTGATCGCAATCTCCTCGGTCCACGCGTAGCTGTCGTTCAGCACATAGCGCGTGAAGAACTGCAGGAAGACGCAACCCGCCATCAGCCAGAAAACGATCAGCGTGATCCAGTCTTCGATGGCATAATCCGAGACGTTTGCGGTCGGCGCGTGCCCTTCGAACTCGTGACCGATTTCTTCGGCCGTGATTTGCGTATGAATTTCTTGCGACATGATCGGCCTTGTTCCAGTTGGGGAAGGAGGAGCGCGCTTGGCGGCGCGCCCTTCAGTTGTCGACAAACATCGTCCTTTGCTCGGCGGCACCTGCCCCTCATCCGGCTACCGCCACCCTTGCCTGGGTCGAGCCACGTGTCTCGACCCGTCCTTCGGACCCCCGTAAACGGGGCGAAGGGGATATGCCGCGACCTCTCCGTTCCTCGCCAACCTCTCGCGGGGCACGTCCCCTCTCCCCGCGGCCGGGGAGAGGGTTAGGGTGAGGGGCAACCGAAGTTGCCAGAGTTTACTGGATCGCGCGGATTGCTTCCCAATCGGCCTTCTCGTAGCCGAAGTCCTCGAACTTGACCTTTTCCATCACGGTCTTTTCGAAATCGGCCTTGTCGACCTCGGCGACGTTCAGGCCCTTTTCCTTGAAGGTCGCAATAAGACCGTTTTCCTTGCCGGCGATCGTCTTGCTCGTGCGCTCGGCGGCCTCCTGCATGACCTCGCCGAAGATCTTCTTGTCCTCGTCGGAAAGGCTCGCCCACCGCGTCTTCGAGACCACCGTGTTGAGGTGATCGACGATGTGGCCGGTGAGGATGATGTTCTTCTGGACTTCGTAGAACTTCTTCGCCTCGATTGTCGTCAGCGGGTTTTCCTGTGCCTCGACCGTGCCGTTCTGCAAAGCGAGATAGACTTCGGCAAAGGCGATCGGCGTCGTGTTGGCGCCGCATGCGCGCGGCATGGCGAGATAGGCCGGAACGTCAGGCACGCGGATCTTCAAGCCCTGCATATCGGCGCATTTGGCGATCGGCTTGTTTGATGTCGTGTGGCGCGTGCCGTAATAGCTGACGGCGGCGATGTGGTTGCCGGTCTTGTCTTCATAGCCTTTGGCAAGGCGCTTGAAGACATCGCTCTTGGTATAGGCGATCAGGTGATCGGGACCGCGGAAGATATAGGGGAAGTAAGTCACGCCGATCGGCTTGTAGTCGCGGGCCGCAAAGCTCGATCCCGAGATGATAACATCGACGGTCCCGAGCTTGAGGCCCTGGTTGATGTCGGCTTCCTTGCCGAGCTGCGATGCCGGATAGACCTCGATCTTGTAGCGCCCGTCGGTGCGTTTGTTGATCTCTTCTGCGGCCCAGACGGAATCCGTGTGGAAGGGCTCGGACGTTTCATAGACATGCGCCCATTTCAGCACTGTCTGGGCCTGCGCGATTGCGCTACTCGCCATGATCACGGCTGCGGTGCAAAGTATCGTTGCCAGTCTGCTTTTCATTGCTCTCTCCTCCCGAGCTTGGGTTAAGTCTTGGTACTTCCTTTCGCCGGACGCTTGTTGCGTCCGCGCTCCTCTTCCCCCGAAAACTCCTCCCCGAAGCTCTCGGAAAACCTCTTCTGCGACATGGTCAGATGGGCGCGCATCGCAGCCTTGGCGCCAGCCGCATCGCCGGCGGCGATCGCGTCGCGAATGGCGCGATGCTCGTCCAGGGCGCTGCGCCATGTTGTCGGCCCTTCGAAGTGGCTGGCGAGCCTTGCGAAATAAGGGGTCATGCGCATGTCGAACATCTCGCCCGTTACACGGATCAATGTTGCATTGCCGACGATGGCGGCAATGCCGGTGTGGAAGGCGCGATCGGCATCGAGCACTGCGATTGCATCGTTGACCACGCCACCCATGCGCGTCAGAGCTTCATCGAGCAGGGCGATATCGTCCGGCTTGGCGCGGCCGGCAGCTTCTTCGGCGATGGCGCATTCGATGAGGGCCCGCGCCTGCAGCAGTTCGAAAGGCCCCTCCACCGGCTCGCGCTCGGCCCCAGTGACGGTCGCAGCATGCTGGCGCACCACATAGATGCCGGATCCCATGCGGATGTTGATGAGGCCTTCGACCTCCAGGACGATCAACGCCTCGCGGACGGTCGGGCGTGAAACCGACAGTTGCTCCGCCAGGTCGCGCTCGGCCGGCAGCCGCTGGCCGACGGCAAGCTCGCCGCTGGCGATCATCAGGCGAATCTGATCCGCAACCTGCCGATAAAGACGGCGTGATTCAACAGGCGAAAACATCGTGGGCCTCCCGGCGGCTTCTCCTCAAGCCGCACAGCTGGTCAACTGGCCTGACCAATTAGTACCTGAATAGCATTGCTTGAGTTGTGCGTCAATCCGCCGCACAAACGCAAGACACGAGTATCTATGAAGGCGTCCGCCCTCTCTACCCGGAGGGTGGCGGGCGTTTGTGAGTTCGCTGGGAACCTTCGTTGTCATTCGGGGTTCGGTGGCCGACATCTGGAGTAGAGCCGATGAATTACCTCTGGCTTTTTGCAGTAGCGGGCGGAGCAGTTCTCCTGGGAATTGCTCTTGGCTTTGGAATGATCAAACAGGATGGACAGCGGTCGGCCGCGGCCATCGCAGGTGCTTTCGTGGTTGCGCTCGGCGCCCTCGGACTCGGCCTCTATGTCGCCAGTGCACCCACGGCCCCTCTTCGAGCGTCCGACAGAGAAGGGTCGCAGAACAGGCTTCCGGCGGCTGCGACGACCGAAAAGGATTTGCCTGGAAAGTAACCGAGAAGCAAACCGCCGTGAGCGTGCTGTGCATTGAGGGCACAGACGCCGTCCTCGGCAGGAGGTGCACTGTGACATATTTTGTGGCTGTCGCGGAGCGGGCGTTTGCCTCCGCTCTCGAGGCGATGACGGATGAAGAGCTCTTCGCAATGATGGCTAATCTGGAAATCCGCGGTGAAGCCTGGGTTAAGCCTTCGCCTCATGACGAAGACTTCGCAAAAATCGTCCTTACCGAAAGCGCCATAGAAAGACGTTTCCCGGGACAGATGTTTAAGCCGTACAAGGAGTGGCAAATCCGCCGAACACGTCGAAATTGCGCCTGAAACGCATCGGGCCGGGAGCCCCATTGTTTGGCTGGCCGGCCCCGTGCGCGGGCGACTGAGCCCAGCAATCGCCTCGCATACAACGAAGTTGGTAGGCATCAGCCGTGACGGCTCTGGGGGACGCGTGGTGCGGATTCACCAAGCCTGAGGTGCCCACTTCAAAGGATGTGCAAAGCCTCGGTGACGCTGGCTCGCCGAGCGAATCGCCTGGCAGCAAGCGTGGTCAGTCGAGGAGTTGGTTTCCCAGCATCAACAGCAAGGACTCGCGGGCGCGACTCACGCGGCTTTTCAATGTGCCGATCCGGCACCCGCACATCCTGGCGGCGTCCACGTAACTCGTTCCGGTAGCCACCAGTGTTAGGGCGCGGCGCCTGTCGTCGGGAAGAAGCGTTAGTGCCTGTTGCAACTCCCGCTCCCGCAGCGCCCACTCCTGGGTTGGCGCGATCGACACCTGGTCCATCGCCACGCCCATTCCAGCTGGTTCCCGTCTTTGCTTGCGATAATTGGTGCAGAACGTGTTTCGAAGGATGGTGAAAAGCCAGGATTTGAGCGAGGTGCCTGGGTGGTAGAGATGGAGCGAGTTCAATGCCTTCATCAGTGTTTCTTGCACGAGATCATCGATATCGTCGTCGCTGCGCAGGAACCTTCTGGCAAAGGCGCGTAATGCCGGCGTCAATTCAACGATCTCTAACTCGATTGCGGAAGTTTTTTTGCTGTGAGAAGCAGAGTGTACTGTAGATAAAGACGTCATTTTCCTCTCCTCTTGGATGAAAAGGAAAGTTCTGGACGTCCTAATCGTTGCCGTACGATACCGGACCAATACAATTGCCACCGTTTGCGTGGAACTCAGCCGATCTCACGAAATAATGGCTTTCGGTCGCCGTCGAAGGCCGGCTGGTTTTCTTCCAGCGCGGGCGGGCACTATGGATCGCCCGCTATGGCAGTTGATCGCGTGAGCAAAGCAGCACGACACTTCCGTAGCTGCAGGCAACACTCGCCGAAGAAGAGGCAACCGACAGGGAAACTCACGCAGCGCGCACAGTCGTCCGCAAATGCCAGGAAGAGGCGGCCTAAAACCCATCATGCCGGCACCGCCTCGGCGGCCGTGCTTCCTTTAGTTCCCCACGCAAAAACCCCGCCGGATGAACTGACCCCGTAAAGTTGGACATCCAAGCTCGGGGTCAGTTCACGGAGCGGGTTTTTTTCGTGAAGCGGCCGATCAATTATTATGCGCAGCGCAGGCCTCATCCATCGGGGTCGCGTTGCTCGTGCCGCCTTGTGTCTGGAGCTTGGCGGAATTGTTGACCGGGTTGGGGCACTTGGTCTTATCCGTTTTCATCGTGCCGCCGGTCGTGGAATTCGTCGTGGTGGAATCCGTTGCCATCGGCTTCTTGGCCTTCATGTCGCTGGTGGCGCCGCCACCCTGATCGGCCTGGTTTTTGTCGATTGTGGCACCGGCCGGCGCCGGATTGGACTGGGCGAAAGCAGACGTGGCCATGCCGATAGCGAAAAGAGAAGCTGCTACGAGTTTCATATGCATTTTGATATCCTCCTTGGGATCTTTGCGTGGTTCGCCTAGCCACAACCTCACCGTCACATCATTGTTCCGCAGTCGCTGTTTACAAATATGCCATAGGCTCGTGAGCAGCCGGCACGCCGAGTCAAGGCGTGAGGCAGGATCAGGAGATGGGTGATAATGGCCAGGTGTGCCGGCCAGCGGCGAACACTGTGCTCGCGAAGATTACTTCGCGTAAAGCGCTCGCGACCGCTCGAGATGCTTGAGGAGTGCCGTTTCCGAGCCATCGACGTCGTTTGCGGCCAGACGGTCGACGATTTCGTCGTGTTCGGCGAGCGTGAATTTTTCCTTGCCGGTCCAGATCAGCATCTCAGTATGATATTCCTTCAGCCAGGCAAGCATCGCTTCGCTGACGGCGACGTAGATCGGGTTGCCTGATATCTGCGCGATGCGGGTGTGAAACTCCATGTCCGCGTCGATGAACTCTTCGGCCCGCCCAAGCGACATTCGCTGGCGTTCGATGACGTTCCTGAGATCGGCAATATCATTTGCCGAGGCCCGCTGCGCGGCTTCCCGTGCCATGCCCCGCTCGAAGAAGATGCGCGCGCTCTTGAGGTATTCCAACGAGTCCGGCGATTGCGACAGCATGATCTTGGCAGTGAGATTGACCTGGCGGAATATCGACTTTGCCGTCAGCCTGAGGACCTTCGCCCGCTCGCCATGTGAAATGCTGACCAGACCTTTGTTGGCAAGGGATTGCATGGCCTCCCTAATCGCCGGCCGGCCGACGCCGAAGCGTTCCATCAGCACCCGCTCGGAGGGCATTTCGTCGCCGGGCTGAAGCTCGCCGGAGGTAATCATTCGTTCAAGTCGATCAAACACTTCGTCAGAGAGTTTCCGGCGGACGATTTGTTCGAGGGGCTGGGTCATCACATCTCGCTGGCTCAAATGTTTCCTCCTAACAGTTTCCGGGTCGAGAACAAAGCTGTCGGCGAAAATTTGCGGATCCGAAGATTCTACTTTTCATGAGTTGGAATACTCATTATACCAGATCACAAGTTGACGCCATGGTAATCTGCGTGGCGAGAGGAGCACCGTCCGTTTCATGATAATTACCCTGACCTACCGTATCGAAACGCCCGGCAGCGTCGAGGCGATGGCGGAAAAGATCGCGAGCGACCAGTCGACCGGTACCTTCGTACCCGTTCCCGGTGAAACCGAAGAGCTGAAATCACGTGTCGCCGCCCGCGTCCTGGCGATCCGTCCGCTCGAAGATGCGCGTCATCCGACCTGGCCCGAGATCGCCCCCGGCACGTTGCTTCATCGCGCCGATGTCGACATCGCCTTTCCGCTGGATGCGATCGGCACCGACCTCTCGGCATTGATGACCATTGCGATCGGCGGCGTCTACTCCATCAAGGGCATGACCGGTATCCGCATCGTCGACATGACGCTGCCCGAAGCCTTCAAAAGCGCGCATCCCGGACCGCAGTTCGGCATTCCTGGAAGCCGGCGCCTCACCGGCGTCGAAGGCCGGCCCATCATCGGAACGATCGTCAAGCCGGCGCTTGGTCTCAGACCGCACGAGACGGCGGAACTCGTCGGCGAGCTGATCTCATCTGGCGTCGACTTCATCAAGGATGACGAAAAACTGATGAGCCCGGCCTATTCGCCGCTCAAGGACCGCGTTGCGGCGATCATGCCGCGCATTCTCGATCACGAGCAGAAGACCGGCAGGAAGGTCATGTATGCCTTCGGCATCTCGCATGCCGACCCCGACGAGATGATGCGCAACCACGACATCGTCGCCAAGGCCGGCGGCAACTGCGCCGTCGTCAACATCAACTCGATCGGCTTCGGCGGCATGAGCTTTCTGCGCAAGCGCTCCAATCTGGTGCTGCACGCGCATCGAAACGGTTGGGACGTGCTGACGCGCGACCCCGGCGCCGGCATGGATTTCAAGGTCTACCAGCAATTCTGGCGGCTGCTCGGGGTCGATCAGTTTCAGATCAACGGTATCAGGGTCAAATATTGGGAGCCGGACGACAGCTTCGTCTCATCCTTCAAGGCCGTCAGCACGCCGCTGTTTAATGCCTCCGATTGCCCGCTTCCGGTTGCCGGTTCGGGCCAGTGGGGAGGACAGGCCCCCGAGACCTATCAACGGACCGGCCGCACCGTCGATCTTCTCTATCTCTGCGGCGGCGGCATCGTCAGCCACCCCGGCGGCCCGGCGGCCGGCGTTCGGGCCGTGCAGCAGGCCTGGCAGGCCGCGGTCGCGGACATCCCGTTGGAGACCTATGCGAAAGATCATCCGGAGCTCGCCGCCTCGATTGCAAAATTCAGCGACGGCAAGGGCGCGTGAGCACGATGGATGGACCTCTCGTCAGCTATTACGGGGATGACTTCACCGGTTCCACCGATGTCATGGAGGCGCTGGCCTCGAACGGTGTGTCGACCGTGCTCTTCCTCGACGTTCCGACGCCGGAACTGTTCGCGCGCTTCAGGGATTGCCGGGCAATCGGCATTGCCGGAACAAGCCGCAGCGAGACGCCCGCCTGGATGCAAGAGCACCTTGCGCGCGCTTTCGAATGGCTGAAGTCGCTCGGCGCCGACATCTGCCACTACAAGGTCTGTTCGACTTTCGATTCCAGCCCCGAGATCGGCAATATCGGCAAGGCGATCGAAATCGGCCGCTCGGTATTCGGGCAATCCGTCGTGCCCGTCATCGTCGGCGCGCCGCAACTGAAGCGCTATACGGCATTCGGCAACCTCTTTGCCGCTTACCAGGGCCGGATCTTTCGCATCGACCGCCATCCCGTCATGAGCCGCCATCCGGTGACCCCGATGGACGAGGCGGACCTTGCGGTGCATCTGTCGAAGCAGACCCGCCTTCCCGTCATGCTCGCCGATCTTGTCGCCATCACCGCGCCGGATGCCGATGCGCGGATCGACGAACTGGCGTCGCCTTCGGAAGGGATCCTGCTCATCGATGTCGACTCCGAGGCGACGCAGGAGGCCGCGGGTCGGCAGTTGCTTCGTGCCACCGGCCGTTCCGGAAGCTTCGTCGCCGGCTCCTCGGGTGTCGAATATGCCCTGCTCAGCGCGTGGCGGCGGAGCGGTTTCATCGGCGCGAACAGCGCCGAGTTTCCCGATATCGGCCCGGTTGATCGCCTCGCCGTCGTCTCGGGCAGCGTATCGCCAACGACCGAGCGCCAGATCCGGACGGCTGTCGACAACGGCTTCGAGAGTATCGCGCTCGATCCGCTTGCACTGGTCTCGGAGCACGGCGAAGGCGCGATGGATGCAGCGGTAGAGGCCGGCATCCAGATGCTCCGGCAAGGCAAGAGCGTCATCCTCTATACCGCGCTTGGACCGTCCGCAGACCGCGGCGCCGACATCGACAGGCTTCCGGGTGCGCGTCACCGGCTCGGCAGCGCGCTCGGCACGATCTTGCGCCGCCTGATCGAGAGCGAAGCACTTTCACGTGCGGTCGTCGCCGGCGGCGACACATCCAGTCACGCACTGAGACAGTTGAAGATCGACGCGCTGACGACGCTTCTTCCGCTGCCCCAGACGCCGGGTTCTCCGCTTTGCCTTGCGCATGGCGACTATCAGCCGACCAACGGCCTGCAGATCGCGCTCAAAGGCGGTCAGGTCGGGACGGACGGCTATTTCACGCAGATCCGCGACGGAAGGAAACACTGATGGTTTCCCCGATCCGGCTCGGCGCAGAAAAACGTGTGGATCATACGAATTAAGTGATATGGTGATTGACTCATCATACCAGTATGTGGTCCTATCCAGAAACGGAAAAGGTGAGGAAACATGACTAAGATTGCCCTCTTCGGCGCAGGCGGGAAAATGGGATACCGGCTCGCCAAAAATCTCAAAGGCTCGCGTTTCCAAGTGCGCCATGTCGAGGTGAGCGACGCAGGCAAGGCCCGTTTGAAGAATGATCTCGGTCTCGATTGCGTACCCGTCGATGTCGGGCTCGACGGCGCCGACGTGGTGATACTGGCCGTGCCGGACACGGCGATCGGCAAGGTCGCGGCAGGCATCGTCGACAAGCTCGCATCGGGCACCATGGTGATCGCGCTGGACGCTGCGGCTCCCTTTGCCGGCCACCTGCCGAAGCGTGATGATCTTACCTACTTCGTCACCCATCCCTGCCATCCGCCGATCTTCAACGACGAGACGGATATGCAGGCGAAAAAGGACCACTTCGGCGGCCTCTTCGCCAAGCAGCATATCGTTTCGGCGCTGATGCAGGGTCCCGAAAGCGCATACGCGCTCGGCGAGGAAATCGCCAAGCTGATCTGGGCCCCGGTCATGCGCTCGCACCGGGTCACGGTCGACCAGCTTGCCATGCTCGAACCAGGCTTGTCGGAAACCGTCTGCGCATCGCTGCTCGTCGTCATGCGACAGGCCATGGACGAATGCGTGGCACGCGGCGTACCGGAACAGGCCGCCCGCGACTTCCTGCTCGGCCATATGAACGTACTCGGCGCGGTCATCTTCAAGGAAGTCGACGGCGTGTTCTCGGATGCCTGCAACAAGGCGATCGAGTTCGGCATCCCGGCGCTGATGCGCGACGACTGGAAAAAGGTATTCGAACCGCAGGAGATCGCCGAAAGCATCCGGCGCATCACCTGAACCGGCTTGGGGAGGCAAGCCCTCCCCTCAACCGCCCCAGGGAGAAGGGGCTTCATTCACAACAGGGAGGAAAAAATGAAACTGACGCGCAGACTGACACTTGCAGCTTTTGCCGGCGCACTGGCGCTCGGAACGGCTCTTCCGGCCTTTTCGGCCGATCTCATCGCCATCATCACGCCGGCGCACGACAATCCCTTCTTCAAGGCCGAAGCCGTCGGCGCTGAAGCCAAGGCCAAGGAGCTCGGCTACGAGACGCTGCTCATGACGCATGATGACGACGCCAACAAGCAGTCCGAAATGATCGACACGGCGATCGGGCGCGGCGCCAAGGCGATCATCCTCGACAATGCCGGAGCTGACGCCTCCGTCGCGGCCGTCAAAAAGGCGAAGGATGCAGGCATCCCCTCCTTCCTGATCGACCGCGAAATCAACGCGACGGGCGTTGCCGTCGCCCAGATCGTCTCGAACAATTATCAGGGCGCCCAGCTCGGGGCGCAGGAATTCGTCAAGCTGATGGGAGAGAAGGGCAATTACGTCGAGCTGGTGGGCAAGGAGTCCGACACCAATGCCGGCATCCGCTCGCAAGGCTATCACGACGTCATCGACGACTATCCGGACCTGAAGTCCGTCGCCAAGCAGTCAGCCAACTGGAGCCAGACGGAAGCCTATTCGAAGATGGAAACCATCCTCCAGGCAAATCCCGACATCAAGGGCGTCATTTCAGGCAACGACACCATGGCCATGGGCGCCATCGCAGCGCTGCAGGCGGCCGGCCGCAAGGACGTGATCGTCGTCGGCTTCGACGGCTCCAACGATGTGCGCGACTCCATCAAGGCGGGAGGCATCAAGGCGACGGTTCTGCAGCCCGCCTATGCCCAGGCTCAGCTCGCGGTGGAACAGGCGGATGCCTACATCAAGAACAAGACGACGCCAAAGGAAGAGAAGCAGTTGATGGATTGCGTTCTCATCAATGCCGGCAATGCCGGCAAGCTCGAAACCTTCGCCCTGACGAACTGATCAGCCGCGAATTGCGGAGGGCGCAGCGCTGCGCCCTCCGCAATGCATTTCGCAAGACGTCGAGGTTTAAAGCATGTTGAGAATGAAGGGCGCCCTCATCGCTGCCGTCGTGGCGGCCGCCTTGCCCGGTTGCAAGATCATCAAGACGCCGACGGCTGAGGAAAAGGCGGCGGCAGCGGCCAAGACCGCCTTCGACCCGAATGCAAAGGTCGAGGCGATCTGGCAGTCCGAGGCAGTGCCCTATTTCGAAAAGCGCGCCGGCGACCTCAAGGACGTCATGCAACTGGCAGCCTCCAGCCCCGACGCCGCAGGCGAGAAATACGGTAATCCCCGCAAGCAGAGCAGCTCGCCATGGACCTATGCGGTGAAGATCACCGGCAAGGTTGTCGCGGCCGATACAGGCTCGCGCGCGGCAACGCTCGATGTCGACGCCGATGGCGACGGCGAGGCCGACGCCAAGGTCCAGATCGGCCCGGCGCTGCGCGGCACGGCGCTGCGCGACACGTTGGAGTTCGTCAATTTCAACGAATTCAAGAACCAGATCGAATGGGCGCAGTTCGGCAAAGCCTTCAACGAGAAGGCCAATACCACCTTTCTCTCCGCCATCCCGCGTGAGGGCCTCGCCGGCAAGACGGTGACCGCGATCGGCGCTTTTCCGCTGCCGAAAAGCGGCGAGCTGCCGCTCGTCACGCCCTCGGAACTGAAGGTCGGCCCATGACCACGGGAGAGGCACAAAAGGACGACATCATCCTGCGCCTCGACGAGGTGTCGAAGGTCTATTCTGGCATCGTCGCCGTCAAGCGCGCCAATCTCGAGCTTCGCCGCGGCGCAGTGAACGTGCTTGTCGGCGAAAACGGTGCAGGCAAGTCGACGCTGATGAAGATCATCGCCGGTGTCGAACGTCCAACGCTCGGCCGCATCATTCTGGACGGCAAGCCCATATCCTTCGACAGCCCGGCGCACGCGCAGGCGCACGGCATCGGCATGATCTTCCAGGAACTCAATCTCTTCGCCAACATGTCGGTCGCTGAGAATATCTTCACCACGCGTGAGATCACACGCGGCATCCTCGGCATCGATCACAAGGCACAAGTGCAAAAGGCCAATGCGTTTTTGAAGCGTCTCGATGCCGGCATCGAGGCCGGCACGATGGTCGAGGATTTGCCGATCGGCCAGCAGCAGCTCGTCGAGATCGCCAAGGCGATGTCGTTGAATGCCCGGATCCTAATCATGGACGAGCCGACGTCGGCGCTTTCGGCAGCCGAAGTCGAGATCCTGTTCAAGGTGATCGCGGAACTGAAGGCCCAGGGTGTGGCAATCGTCTATATCTCGCACCGGCTCGAAGAGCTGATGCGGATCGGCGATTACATCACGGTGCTGCGTGACGGCCAGGTCACCGGCGAGGCGATGGTCCGCGACATCGACACGCGCTGGATCGTGCGCTCCATGATCGGCTCGGATGCCAAGGATTTTGCAAAATCCGTGGACCACGCCGTCGGAGCCGAGGTCTTTCGCGCCGAAAACATCAGTCTGCCGCGGCCGACGGGTGGGCTTTCTGTCAACGATGTCTCGCTGTCGGTCAGGGCAGGTGAAATCCTCGGCATCTACGGCCTGATGGGGGCCGGGCGCAGCGAATTCTTCGAATGCGTGATCGGGCGGCACACACACTCGACCGGCAAGATCTTCATCGACGGCAAGCATGTTCGCGCCCGCGACACCACGCGGCGCATCCGCCGTGGCCTTGCGCTCATTCCGGAAGATCGGCAGCGGGAAGGTCTGGTCCAGGTGCTCTCGATCGCCTCCAACCTGACGCTGGCGAGTCTTGGCCGCTTCACCCGGCTCTTCCATATCGACAGGGGTGCGGAGAAGAGTGCCATTCGCGATGCAATCCGCGATCTTTCGATCAAGGCGCCGAACCCGGATTTCGAGGTGACCTCGATGTCGGGCGGCAACCAGCAGAAGGTCGTCATCGGTAAGGCGTTGATGACCAAGCCGAAGGTGCTTCTGATGGACGAGCCGAGCCGTGGCATCGATGTCGGTGCCAAGGCCGACGTCTTTCGCACCATGCGGCGGCTGGCGGCAAACGGGCTCGCCATTCTGTTTTCGACTTCCGACCTCGAAGAGGTCATGGCGCTTTCCGATCGCATCGCGGTCTTGAGCAACGGCCAGCTGATCGCCGTCTTCGACCGCAACGAGGCCACGGAAGAAGCCATTATCGCGGCTTCGGCCAAGGGACACGGACATCAAGGGAAACTCGCGTCATGATGGCGGCTACATCAACCACTCTTGCGCCGAAGGGCGCCAACGGCTCGGCGCTTCTGACGCTGATGAAGCTCAGGACGTTCATCGCGCTATTCGCGGTCATCATCTTCTTTGCGATCTTCGCCCCGAACTTCACCTCGACGGCGAACATGATCCTGATGTCGAAGCATGTGGCGCTGAACGCCTTCCTGGCGATGGGCATGACCTTCGTCATCATCACCGGCGGCATCGATCTCTCGGTCGGATCGATCGTCGGGCTTTGCGGCATGGTCGCCGGCGGCCTGATCCTTTACGGCATCGAATTGCCGATCGGCTACACGATCTTTTTTAATCTCTTCGAGATCGTGCTGATCACCTTGTCGATCGGCTTGCTTATCGGTCTGATCAACGGCCTGCTGATCACCAAGCTCAACGTCGCGCCCTTCATTGCCACACTCGGCACGCTCTATATCGCCCGCGGCCTCGCTTTGCTGTCGTCGGACGGCCAGACGTTTCCGAACCTTGTCGGCCGGCCTGAATATGCCACGACCGGCTTCGATTTCTTCGGCGCGGGGCGCATCCTCGGTCTGCCGGTATCGATCTGGATTCTGATCGTGCTTGCGCTGCTGGCCGCCTATGTCGCCCGCTCGACGCCGATCGGCCGTCACATCTTCGCCGTCGGCGGCAATGAGCGGGCCGCGCGCATGTCCGGTATCCGGGTCGATGTCGTGAAGATCTTCGTCTACATGTTCTCCGGACTTTGCGCCGCCATCGTCGGCGTCATCATCTCCTCCGAACTGATGGCAGCCCATCCGGCGACCGGTGAAAGTTTCGAACTCAATGCGATTGCCGCAGCCGTGCTTGGCGGCACCTCGATGTCGGGCGGTCGCGGCACGATCGGCGGCACGATCATCGGCGCCTTCGTCATCGGCATCCTCTCCGACGGATTGGTGATGATGGGCGTTTCCTCCTTCTGGCAGATGGTCATCAAGGGCCTCGTCATCATCATTGCTGTCGTCGTCGACCAGGCCCAGCGCCGCCTGCAGCAGCGCGTTACCCTCATGCAGATGGCAAAGGCAGGTTGAGATGACGGAATTGAAAGGGGCTTTGATCGGTTGCGGTTTCTTTGCGGTCAACCAGATGCACGCCTGGAATGACGTTCGGGGTGCCCGCGTCGTCGCGATCTGCGACCGCGACCCGGAACGGCTGAAGATCGTCGGCGATCAGTTCGGCATCGATCGCCGCTATAGCGATGCCGAGGCGTTGTTCGCCGATGGCGGTTTTGATTTCGTCGATATTGCCACGACTGTCCAAAGCCACCGCACCCTCGTCGAAATGGCGGCTCGGAACAAGGTGCCGGCCATCAGCCAGAAGCCGTTCGCCAAGACCTTGTCGGACGCGAAGGCGATGGTCGAGGCGTGTCGCAATGCCGGCATACCGCTGATGGTGCACGAGAACTTTCGCTGGCAGACGCCGATCCAGGCGGTGCGGAAGGCGCTCGAGGAGGATGGCATCGGCACGCCCTTCTGGGGGCGCTTCTCCTTCCGTTCGGCCTACGACGTATTTTCCGGCCAGCCCTATCTGGCCGAGGGCGAGCGGTTCATCATTGAAGACCTCGGCATCCATACGCTCGACATCGCCCGCTATATCCTAGGCGACGTTCGCTCGCTCACGGCCCGCACCAAGCGGGTCAATCCCGGAATCAAGGGCGAGGATGTCGCGACCATTCTGCTCGATCATGAAAACGGCGCCACATCGGTCGTCGACGTCAGCTACGCCACCAGGCTTTCCAGGGAGCCATTCCCCGAGACCTTGATCGAGCTCGACGGTTCTGAGGGCACGATCCGTCTGACCCAGGGTTACCGCCTGGAAATCACCAACGCCAGGGGCACCATCACCACTGACGTATCGCCGAAGCTGCTGTCATGGGCCTCGCGGCCCTGGCACAATATCCAGGAGAGCGTCTACGCGATCCAGCAGCATTGGGTTGATAAGTTGGAGCGCGGCGCGGAGCACTCGACATCAGGGGCCGACAATCTGAAGACTTTCGCGCTCGTCGAGGCCGCTTATGACAGTGCGGTCAGGGGACAGACGATCGATGTCGGAGCGATGCTGCGATGACGGTCGATGCGTTCCAGCTCTACGGCACTCGCCTCGTCGAAACGCCGCCGGTTCGGCTGAGAGCCGGAAAACTGGAAGCCGATCTCACCAATGGCAACCTCCGCACCATCCGCTACGATGGGACCGAGGTGCTGCGAGCGATTTCATACCTCGTTCGCGACCGGGACTGGGGCACCTACAGCCCTGAAATTGTTGATCTCCGGATCGAGCAGAGTGACGATCGTTTCGCGGTCGCCTATCGGGCCCGCTGCGAAGGACCGGATGATACGAGGCTTGCCATTGACGTTCGCATCACCGGAAGCGCGGACCGGCTCGACTTCGAGGCCGAAGCCATCACGGAGACCGGCTTCGAGACCAATCGCTGCGGCTTCTGCATCCTGCATCCGATTGTCGGCGTGGCGGGCTCGCCGGCAACGGTCGAGCATGTCGACGGCCGGATAGTGGCAACGCAGTTTCCCGATGTCATCGAGCCCTGGCAGCCTTTCAAGGACATGCGCGCCATCACCCACGCGGTCATGCCTGACGTTCAGGCGGAATGCCGGATGGAGGGCGACACTTTTGAAATGGAAGATCAGAGGAACTGGTCGGACGCATCCTACAAGACCTATGTCAGACCGCTCGCCCTTCCCTGGCCTTACCAGATTCCTGCCAATCGGCCGCTCCGGCAGAAAACATCGCTGATCATCAAGGATATCGGGGGTGCCGCACGGCATTCTCCAACTGGCGTGTCGAGCGGCGCCATAAAACTCGAGCTCGGCGCGCGCACCGGCACCGTGCCTGATATCGGCGTGATCATTACGCCCGAGGAGGCCGATGCGACCCTCTCGGCAAAGTCCGTCCTGACGGAGATCGCTCCCCAGGAAATCCTCTTCCATTTCGACCCCGGCGCCGGGCATGGCGTCGACGCGTTCAGGCGGTTTGCTGCGATCGCCACAGTCCATCGCGGCCGCTCGACGCTGGAGATCGCCCTTCCCTGCAAATCGGTCCCGGCGAGCGAGACCCCCGAGATTGCCCGTCAGATGCAGCTCGCGGAATTCAGGCCGGATGCCATCATGATCTCGCCATCCGTCGACCGGCAGTCGACGCCGCCCGGCAGCACATGGCCGGATTGCCCACCCTTGGATGAAGTCTATACAGCTGCCCGCGCCGCCTTTCCCGGCATTCGCATCGGCGGTGGCATGCTGAGCTACTTCACCGAACTCAACCGGAAGCGCGTCCCCGATGGACAGCTCGACTTCGTCAGCCACTGCACCAACCCGATCGTGCATGCTGCCGACGATCTCAGCATCATGCAGACATTAGAAGCGCTGCCCTTCATCACGCGGTCGGTGCGTGCGATCTACGGCGACAAACCCTACCGGATCGGCCCGTCGACCATCCCGATGCGGCAGAACCCCTATGGCAGCCGCACGATGGACAATCCTGTGAGCGCACGCATCCCGATGGCCAATCGTGACCCGCGCCATAATGGACGCTTCGGACAGGCCTTCGCGTTCGGATATGCAATACGAGTGCTGGATGCCGATCTGGAATGCCTGACGTTATCAGCCTTGACCGGTCCGTTCGGCCTGATCGCTGGTCCGGGGGAACCGATCGAACCGGGGGGGCGTCGTCCGCTGTTCGATACCGTGCGGACACTGTGTCAATTGGCTGGTGCAACCTGGCGGGAATGCGTCTCCTCCTCTCCCTCCGAGGTCCTGTCTTTCGTTGCAAGGGATACTACAGGCGCCAGGCTTTACGTCGTCAATCTGACGAGCGAAGAACGAAAGGTCGATTGCGGCGCATGCGGGCCGGCAGATGCGGGCAAAGAGTTGCTGCTCGCGCCGTTTGCGACCGCAGCATTGCCGCTGGCGGATTGACGTCCCACGCGCCAGCCGCATCTATGCAATCGGAGTTCGTTCCGTGGAGGATTGCATGAAGACGAAGAAGCTTATCAATGCCGGCGCAGATGCCGTCGATGAGATGCTGCAAGGGGTGTTGGCGGCGCATCCGCGCCACCTGTACGCCGTGGAGGACATGCCCCGCGCGATCATTGCCAGAAACGGGCCGCGCAGGGGCAAGGTCGGGCTGGTCATCGGCGGTGGATCCGGGCACGAACCGACATTTCTGGGGTTTGTCGGCAAAGGCCTCGCAGACGCGGCCGCGATCGGCAACGTCTTCGCCTCGCCGCCGCCCGATCCGATCGTCGCCTGCGCCATGGCGGTCGACGGCGGCGCCGGTGTCCTGTTCATGTATGGCAATTATGCCGGCGACGTGATGAACTTCGACATGGCTGCCGAGATGCTTGCGCTTGACGAGATCGAGGTACGCACGGTGCTCACCACGGATGACGTGGCGTCTGCCCCTGCCGATCAGAGGGACAAGCGACGAGGCGTGGCGGGCAACGTCTTCATCTTCAAGGCTGCCGGCGCGGCCTGCGATCTTCTCTATTCCTTTGACGATGTCGAGCGTGTCGCCCGCCATGCCAATGCGCGAACCTATACGATGGGTGTCGCGCTTTCGCCCTGTTCGCTGCCCCAGACCCTCCGACCAAACTTCCTGATCGGCGAAGGCGAGATGGAGATCGGAATGGGTATCCATGGGGAGCCTGGCGTGGCGCGCGAGCCGCTGAGGCCGGCCGACGCGGTGACCGACGAACTCATGGACAGCATTCTTCGCGAAATGAAAGCAGACCGGGGCGATCGTGTCGCTGTGCTCGTCAATTCGCTGGGTTCGACGCCGATGATGGAACTCTACATCATGATGCGGCGCGTGAAGTCCCGGCTCGACGATGCCGGGCTCGTCATCCATACATCGCTTGTCGGAAACTACTGCACCTCTCTCGAAATGGCAGGCGCGTCGATCACGATCATGCATCTCGACGACGAACTTCAGCGATTGATCGACCACCCCTGTGATTGCGCGATGTTTGCGAGGTAATCGATGACGTTTACCACCGAAGACCTGCAGCGTTTGTTTGCCGGGATTGCCGAGGATATCGCGGCGGAACGAGATCATCTTTGCGAGCTGGACGGTGCCATCGGCGATGGAGATCACGGCCTTGCCATGGATGCAGGCTGCCAGGCCGCGGCGAAAGCGGTCGGCGAACTTGACGCCGGAATTGCCCCAACAACCGCATTCAACGTCGCGGCTAAGGCATTCCTGAATGCGGTCGGCGCTTCGTCCGGCCCGCTCTACGCCACGGCCTTCATGCGCGCCGGAGCAGCCGCCAAAGACAAGCAGACATTGAGCGATGACGACTTCCTCAGCGTCTTTGCGGCAATGGCGCAGGGAATCCAGGAACGCGGAAAGGCCGAACCCGGTGAAAAGACGATGGTTGACGCCTGGAAACCCGCGGCTGACGCAGCTCTCGATGCCCGTCAGTCGGGAAAGCCCCTCCCCCAATGCTTCGAGACGGCCGAGCGGGCAGCGCGCGCGGGCTGCGAAGCGACCAGCAGCATGACGGCGGCCAAGGGACGGGCTTCGCGATTGGGGGACCGTGTGATCGGGCACATCGATCCCGGCGCCGCCTCGGCCGTCATCATCATCGCCGCGATGGCCAAATTTGCCCAACATCACGATGGTTAGCTCATCATACCAGTTGACATGTCAATGACTATCTGCAACAAGGGGCCCGGCTTTACAAGAGGAGGACGGTAATGCTGACCCTTTCTGCGAAATTGAAGACCGCGAGCATCGTTGCGATCGCCGTGGCGTCACTATCGGCCACGCCGGTTCTTGCTGAAGACATCACGCTCTGGACCCTCAACTTCGACAACAATGCCGCCAATACGGCCCTGAAGAAGGTGGCGACGGACTTCGAAGCGGCAAACCCCGGGACGCATGTCGAGATCGTTCAGCGCGCCGTCGACGAGCACAAGACCGCCTTGCGTGTCGCTGCTGGCTCCGACAAGGGACCCGATATTTATTTCAGCTGGGCCGGCCTCGGTCTCGGTGGTGAATATGTGAAGGCCGGTCTGTCCCTGCCCCTCGACAAATACTATGCCGAGTATAAGTGGAACGACGAATTGCTGCCCTCGGCAGCGGCTTTTGCTGACCTCTATCCCGGCGGCAAACACGGCGTCCCCTTCACCTTCAAGGGTGAGGCCGTCTATTACAACAAGAAGCTTTTCGAACAGGCCGGCATCAAGGAAGAGCCCAAGACCTACGAGGAATTCCTTGCCGCGGCCGATAAGCTGAAGGCTGCCGGCATCCCTGCCTTCACCTTCGGCGGCACGGTCAACTGGCACGTCATGCGCCTCATGGACGTCATCCTTGAAACGAAGTGCGGTGCTGAGAAACACGATGCACTGAAGGCGATGACGCTGGACTGGACCAAGGAACCCTGTGCGACGGAATCCTTCGCGGAGTTTGCGAAGTGGACGAAGGACTATACGCTGCAGCCGTTCATGGGCATCGACAACAAACAGTCCTATAGCCTCTTCACCGCAGGCCGTGCGGCGATGATGCTCGAAGGCGACTGGCTGGTCAGCCAGCTCGACGGCTCCGGCGCTAATCTCGACGACTACGGCATTTTCCCCTTCCCGACCAACACCGATCGTCTCTACGGTTTCGCCGAGTACAATTACATCAGCACCAAGAGCAAGAGCCCTGACGTAGCGGCGAAGTTCCTCGACTACTTCCTCTCGACGAAAGTCCAGCAGGACCTGCTCGGCCAGCTGAGTTCGACCTCCGTCAACAAGAACGTACAATATGCCAACCAGAAGCCGCTCGAGGCGGAATGGCTGGGGATCTTCCAGAAATACGGCAAAGTGTACATGAACGGCGACCAGGCGTTCCCGCTCGACGTCACGACGGAGTACTTCCGGGTCATCAACGATGTTGCTTCCGGCAACACCGAGCCGGCCGATGCCGCCAAGCAACTGCAGAGCTTCATCGCAAGCCGAACCTGATTCCTCCCGAGGTGCCAGTCGATCGACCCAGCTGTCGATCGACCGGCACATTCTTTCATCAGCTGGCAGCCGCTTCACTGCCAGGAGGAAAGCATGTCACTTCGACAATCGACACATGATCCGCGCGTACAAGCGCTCATCCTGCTCGTGCCAGCACTCGCGATTTACGCGGTCTTCGCGCTCTACCCGATGCTCAACGTCGTGATCCTGAGCTTTCAGAAATGGAACGGGCTCGATCCCAATCGACAATTCGTGGGGATTGCGAACTACCAGGCGATTTTCACAAGAGATCCTGTGTTCTGGGTTGCCTTTCGCAACACGGTGATCTGGACCTTGATGAGCCTGATCTTCCCGCCGATGGTCGGACTGCTGCTGGCGCTCAGCCTCAACCAGAAGATATTCGGCCGAAATGGCCTCAGGGCCATCTTCTATCTGCCTGTCATCATCGCGCCGATCGCGGTGGCCACCATGTGGAAGTGGATGTACGATCCGTTCTTCGGCCTTTTCAGCCAGTTGCTCACCTCGTGGGGCATGCAAGGCTGGATCAATGACTGGCTGGGCAACCGGGATATCGCCCTTTATTCGGTCTTCGTCGCCTATCTCTGGCAGACGGTCGGCTTCTCGATGGTCCTGTTCCTGGCGGGCCTGCAGAACGTCTCCCAGACACTCGTCGAGGCCGCCCGCATCGATGGCGCCGGCCGCTGGGCGGTGTTCAAGCATGTGACATTGCCGGCCTTGCGCCCGACGATCACGATCGTTCTCGTTCTTTCCGTTATCTCCTCCTTGAAGGCCTTCGACATCGTCTACGGCCTGACCGGCGGCGGGCCGGCGCAGTCCACTCAGATGCTGGCGCTCTGGGCATTCACGCAGGCGATGCAGATCTTCGATTTCGGACGAGGCGCGGCGATTTCGGTCGTGCTGCTGCTGATCACCATGGCCGTCGTCATTCCCTATCTCAAATGGACCCAGAAGCACGAGGAGGTTGAATCGTGACAGCAGTACCGACCGACCAGACCGCAGTGCATCTGCAGGTCGAACCATCGTCGATGAAGCGGGATCCGATTCTGATCGGCCTCTGGATCACGCTTGTTATCGTGGCGCTCGTCTGGGTCGCGCCATTCGTCTTCATCGTCTTCACCTCCTTGAAGACGCCGGCGGCGGTGACAGGTACGGGCGCCTTCGTGCCGCCAACCGAGCTCGCTTTCGAAAACTACAGCGCCGCATGGAGCCGCGGCAACTTCGCAAACTCCTTCTTCAACAGCGTCATCATCACCGTCATCAAGGTGCCGCTCGGGCTGTTCCTTTCGGCGATGGCCGCCTATGCCTTGGCCAAGATCAAGCTGAAAATCACCAAGGCCCTGCTGCTGCTTGTGGTGTTCGGCACGATGATCCCCTTCCAGGTGATGCTTGCGCCGCTCTTCACCCTGGTGAATTCACTCGGCCTGATCGACACCTACCCCGGCGTCATCCTTCCCTACATCGCCTTCGGCGTTCCCTATCAGGTTTTCATCCTGCACGGCTTCTTCAAGAGCATCCCCAAGGAGCTGTCGGAAGCAGCGCTGATCGACGGTGCCAGCCACTTCATCATCTTCAGACGGATCTTTCTGCCGGTGTGCCTGCCCGTGCTCGCCGCACTGCTCATCCTCGACTTCGTCTCCACCTGGAACGAATTCGCCATGGCGCTGGTGCTGCTCCAGGATCAGCACATGTGGACCTTGCCGCTCGGCCTGATGTCGTTTCAGGGGCAGTTCTCGAGCAATTACGGCCAGCTCAATGCGGCCATCGTGATGACCGTCCTGCCGGCGACGATCGTCTATCTCATCTTCCAGCGTTATTTCGTCTCTGGCCTGACCTCCGGCGCCGTCAAAGGCTAGGGCCACGAATAGCATTCCACGAGGAGAATATTCTATGTCTGATGCAACAGTCGAAAAATGGGGCGTGTTCGAGGCCTCCTTTGATGGACCCTCCAGCGACAATCCCTATCTCGACGTGGCATTCGATGCCGTGTTCACCCATAAGAGCCGCGAAGTCCGCGTGCCGGGCTTCTATGACGGCGACGGGACCTACCGTATCCGCTTCATGCCGGACATAGAAGGCGAGTGGTCGTTTCTGACCCGCTCCAAGACTGCCGCACTCGACGGCAAGGCCGGCGCATTGATCGCGACCGAGCCCTTGGCCGGCAATCACGGCCCGGTGCGCGTGCGCAACAAATTCCACTTCGCCTATGCCGACGGAACCCCGTTCCTGTCCTTCGGAACGACCTGCTACGCTTGGACGCACCAGCCGCTCGACATGCAGAAGCAGACCCTCGAAACCCTCAAGAAAGCCCGCTTCAACAAGATGCGGATGGGCGTGTTTCCGAAGGACTATCCCTACAACGTCAACGAGCCGCTGCACGCCTCCTTCGAACGCGGAGCGGACGGGAAGGAAGACTTCGATCGTCCGAACCCCGCCTCGTTCCAGCACTTTGAGAAGCAGGTCGCAGCCCTCTGCGAATTGGGGATCGAAGCGGATATTATCATTTTCCACCCCTATGACCGGTGGGGTTATGCCGACATGTCGGCCGAACAGGATTTTCGCTATGTCGAATATCTGGCCGCTCGTCTCGCCGCCTACCGGAACGTCTGGTGGTCGCTTGCCAATGAATATGATTTCCTCATCGATACAAAGCCGATGGAGCAGTGGGATCGCTACTTCCACATCCTGGAAGAGAACGACCCCTACCAGCACCTGCGCTCCATCCATAATGGCGACGTGACGGCGAATTTCGATCATCGCAAGCCGTGGGTGACGCACACCTGCATTCAAAACCCTGACGTCAAGCGGACGCAGGAATGGCGCGATGCCTACGGCAAGCCTGTCGTCAACGACGAGCCCGAATATGAGGGCGACATCCTGCAGTCATGGGGCAACCTCAATGCGCAGGAGCTCGTGCATCGCTTCTGGATCACCATGGCGCGCGGCGGCTATGCCGGGCATGGCGAAACCTATTCTCATCCCGAGGACCTGATTTGGTGGGCCAAAGGCGGGGAACTGCGCGGCGAAGCGTGGAAGCGCATCGCCTTCCTCCGCGACCTTCTGGAAGCCGATGTCAAGCACGGCCTCGAGCCGCTGGGCATCATCGGCGAATGGCCCTGGTCTCGCGTGTCGGGCGCGCGCGACGGCGACGGCGATTTCCGCCTGATCTATTTCGGCGAACATCAGCCGGTGATCTGGTCCACGGGCCTGCCCGTGGACGGTGACTATTATGATGTCGATCTCATCGACACATGGGAGATGACGATCACGCCGGTGGAGAAGGTGGCGGCTCCCGTTCCGCATCCGACGCGCCATGGCTCGGTCGTGCGCGGCGGCAAGCCGGACGCTGCCTTCGGCGTGAAAATTCCGCGCAAGCCGTACCAGGCGCTGCGCGTGCGCAGGAAGCTCTAGAAGATGACAAGGGGTACGAAATGTCTGGCTTGAGCATCAGAAACGTCAAGAAATCCTTCGGCCCGGTCGATATCATTCATGGTGTCGACGTCGAGATCGCCGACGGTGAATTCACCATTCTCGTCGGCCCCTCCGGCTGCGGCAAGTCGACATTGCTGCGCATGATTGCCGGGCTCGAGGATATCACCGCCGGTCAAATCAGCATTGACGGCCGGGTCGTGAACAATCTGCAGCCGAAGGATCGCGATATCGCGATGGTCTTCCAGAACTATGCGTTGTACCCGCAGATGACGGTCTCCCAGAACATGGGATTTGCGCTCGAGCTCGCCGGGGCCAAGCGGCCGGAAATAGAACAGAAGGTCGGTGAGGCTGCGGCAATTCTCGGATTGCAGCCGCTTCTCGATCGAAAGCCGGCTCAGCTGTCGGGCGGACAGCGACAGCGCGTCGCCATGGGCCGGGCCATCGTTCGCGATCCGAAAGTCTTTCTCTTCGACGAGCCGCTCTCCAATCTGGATGCGAAACTGCGCGTGAAGATGAGAGCGGAGATCAAGGCTCTGCACCAGCGCCTGAAGACCACGATCGTTTACGTCACCCACGACCAGATCGAGGCCATGACCATGGCTGACAAGATCGTCGTGCTCCACGGCGGTCGCGTCGAACAGATCGGCAGTCCGCTCGAGCTCTACGACCGACCGCGCAATATGTTTGTCGCCGGCTTCCTCGGTTCCCCCGCGATGAACTTTCTCGAGGGAACTCTTGAGGGCGCAGGCAAGCCGGCATTGTCGCTGCCGGGTGGGTCACGCGTAGCGCTTTCGCGGGCTCCAGCCAATTCCGGCAACAGACCGCTGACGCTGGGTATCCGTCCCGAAGACATCACCTTCGGTGGCGAAAACGGTGTGGATGCCGTGGTCAAGGTGGTCGAACCCACGGGATCGGAAACCCATGTCGCCGTGGAACTCGAAGGCAGGGAGCTGACATGGGTCGTTCGCGAACGTGTCGAGCTGGTGCCGGAACAGCCGGTAAAGCTTTCTTTCGAAACGGCCAAGGTTCACTTCTTCGATCGGCAGACGCAGCAGCGCCTGAACGCCTGAACAAGGCGCGTCAGCAGGTCCGTCGAACGCGGAACCGGAATTTGACGGCATGGAGTTCTTGATGATTCCTCGTCTTCGGAGCGAATTGGTGACTTGTAATCTCTGATCTCGCCGATAGGCTGTTCTTCCAAGACGAGGTAGCCAAGACATGCACATTCGAAGAGCCCTCTCCGCCGACGCGGAGGAGCTGAGCAGTCTTTTGAACGAAATCATCCTTGCCGGCGGAACCACCGCACTCGAGACGCCGCTTTCGGCTGCCGAGTTCGCGGACTGGTTCATCGACGGCGAGTTTCCTCTTACCTGCCATGTTGCAGAGCACGATCAGTCGCTCGTCGGCTTTCAATCGCTCAGCTTATACGGCGACCCGCCGAAAGGCGTTGCCGACATCGCGACCTTTGCCCGCTTGAACCCAAGAACCCCAGGCGTCGGCAGCGCTCTCTTCCCCGCAACCCGAGCCGCAGCGGAGGAGTTCGGGCTCGAATTCATCAATGCGACCATTCGGGCCGACAATGTCAGCGGCCTTGGCTATTACACAAAGATGGGCTTCGAGACCTATGACCGGCTGGTCCAGGTTCCGCTTCAAGATGGAACGCCCGTCGACAGGATCAAGAAGCGTTTCAGAGTGGACGCCAGGCACCACACGATGCCCGACGCCTGAAACTTGGTCGATGGCGCTGCGGGAGCGCTGGGCATCCAAGGACCGGACCGGTTCAGCCTTGCCCAGCGTCCCCTGTTTGCAAGGGACCGACAAGCCGATGCAGCCTCTTTGCAGCTACACTTTGATGTCCGGCGACGAAGTTAAATTTTGCCGCCTGCGGAATATTAACCTCATGAAGTAACAACGTAGTTTTCCATAATGGAAGAAAAGTGTGCGTTAGCTTCCGTCACGAGTTCCTTCCCCCATGAATCAATCATTCGGGGTAAAGATGGATTTGGAGCCGCAAGGACGTAAAAAAGGAACAGGTCAAAGCCATGCCCGGAGATTTGCCCATGCCGACTGCGATGTTTACGGCCGACGAACTGGCGGTGATCCGCCGCGCTTACGCCCATCAGGTGGCGGCAACCGCGGCAACGACGAACCCGCGGATCGAAGCTGCCTTTGCCACCGTCCCGCGCGAAAAATTTCTCGGTGCTCCGCCATGGCAGATCGCCAATCTGGGCGGCGGGTATCGCCCCCTCACCTCCTCCGACTTGGTTCTGGCCTATCAGGACGTGCTATTCGCGCTGCAGTCCGAGAACGGTGTCAACAATGGTAGTCCCTCGCTGCATGCCCGACTCCTGGCGGAGCTGGACATACAAATCGGCGATCGCATAACCCATATCGGTGCCGGCACCGGCTATTACAGCGCCATTCTTTCGGAGCTTGTCGGCGCTTCCGGTCATGTCTACGCCGTCGAGATGGATCCCGATCTGGCTGCGCACGCTCAAACAGCGCTTGCCGATCGGGCCAATGTCAGCGTCATTAACGCCGACGGCAGCCAATGGCCGCAGCAAGAGATGGATGCGATCTATGTGAATTTCGCCGTCGCGCGGCCCGCGGAACCCTGGATCGAAAGGCTTCGGCCTGGAGGGCGCCTGGTGCTGCCACTCGGCGTACCGCGCCTGGACCGACCGCCAAAGGGCGGCCGTCATGCATCCCACGGTGCTGCACTTCGGATTGAGCGCGGCGAGAGTGGATTTGCGGCGCGTTGGATCGGCGCGGCCTACTTCGTCTGCGCCAATGGTGGATTGTCGATCGACGACAACGAGATCGAGGCGCTGACAGCCGCATTCAGGCGCGGCGGCATCGAGTTCGTCAAAAGCCTGCTCTGGAAAACGGAACCGCGGATAGGACGCTGCTGGTATATCGGCGATCAATGGGCGCTCTGCTATGATGACGTCTGAACCATCCGCGCCGCGAAAGTCGCCTGCCTGATCTCCGCGAGGAACGAGAGCAATATGGCGCAACGCGCTCAAAAGCCGGCTCGGAACTTGGCCATCTCGAAGCCCCTTGCAAGCTCGCCACCGGCGCCCTGCCCTCTCCCACGCCGGAAAGTCTGCTGCTGAATTTTTGCCGGCCTTCATCTTTAATGATCGGACCAAGGGCGCCAAGGATCCGAGCGACGGCCACGCCGGCGGAGGTCGAGACGGGATTGAGCGCCGACGGCCTGTTGAAATCTGTGGTCCGCATTCGCGGGATACAGTGCACCGACAGCAGACCTGCTGTTTCCGCGACGCTGACGCGATCCGACCAGGGCATTTGACATATCCTCCTGGAAGGCGCCGCTCAGACCGGCGGCAAAGATCAGCAAGCGGCCGCGGCCACACCATAGCTGATCGGCAGTGCCTTGGCCCATGCTCGCCAGCGACCCCATGAAACAAGCACTCATGGCTCTACTGCTGAAGGCGGCGGCGCCGCCGCGGCACAAATTGGCGACACAGATAACCAGTCGTCGGGCCTCGGACACCCCGATGCCGACACATCTCGCCAGAACCGGATCGATACGAATGGAAAATGAGGATTCGTTGCCCGTCCGGCGGCGATTGCCAGAATGACAAAAGCCCGGCGCGGGAGAGATGCGCCGGGCTTCGATAGTGACCGACAGCCTGGGAGGAGGAGGGCTGTCCGTCGCACCGAAGCGGCTCGGAGGGGTTAAGCGCTTCGGTCTGTCACGAGGTAGCGTTGCGATGCGACAAATTCAAGCCTGGTGGCTGCGCGGATGTCGCAGACGAAGTGCCAGACAAATGCAGCCTCACTCGCACGCGATCAGGGCTAGCGAGGGGTTGTCCGCGGACAACTTGCCGAGTAAAGGACCCGGCGGAGGGAGTTTCCCCGACCTTCAGCGGGCCGACCTGCCCACCACGAAATGATTGAAGTGGCACAGGAGATCGCGCGGCTGGTGCGCCTAGAGCCGGACGCGCGAATGGAGATTGCCTCAATGATCGACGACGGTCCGCCTTGGACCTGGCTTGCCCAACCCTTCGCCCGAGCAAGAGCATGGCCTTGCTTATCTCCACCTGACTGACGGCCGAGTTGGCCGAGATGTCGAACAAGGCGATCGCCAAGCCGACCGATCGGACGCCGATGACCAACGACGGCGACAGCATCCAACCATCCGCCCCAGCACATGCGGATGCTGCCGTCAGCTTTCAGCCATCCGCTGCACCATTCGAGACTTCGTCCTCCGGCCAGCAAAGCTCAGGAAGGAGGACCAACAGGCATAGCTTGGACGGCCGAACCGATCGATGCACCGCGAACTGACAGACTGCTGGAGTCGCCGCCCTCACCTGCCGCCCTCTCTCCAGCCTTTGCCTGAGCCGCGCCGCAGGAGCCTCGAAGCACGGAGCCGCACGCTTACCGATCTGGCCGGACCGAAGCATTGCCGTTAGCCAATGCCGAGCGATAGGCGGTCTCGATTGCCACCTCATCAAGGAGGCGCAAGAGCGGCGAGGATGACCCCGCCGCGGCGTCCCACCGACCTTGCCGCGGATCCCTTTCGGTGAGCGAAGCCGCAGCGTCGGCAGCCTCGCAGCCTCTTCGAACGGGCGGCGCTCTGCTCCTCTTAGACGGGAGCAGGTTCTCGGCATTGCGAAACTGCCGGCAGACCCGGCGGAACTCTTGGAGCCGTATACGCCGCGCCTGTTCGGCAAGACGCATGAAAGCGCGACTCTACGATACTAGGCAGAGCCATCGAGGCGGCCCTAATACCGCAAATCAGTACGGCGATATCAGGGATATTTTCCCGGCGCGAACCCAGTTGCTGCGGAGATCAGTTCATGCGCAAACGACCTGGCGACTACCACGTTGATGATCCGGTTGTCCGCGGACAACGGCATGAGCAGGCAACGTTCGGCCTTGCAGCTAGGGTTTGCGGATTCGCCTGGGAAAGGCCGCAGGGTCGGTTGCCCATCCGGCATAAAGCCGGCTTCTGTGTAGTAGTCAGCCGACAGTACCGCTGTCTCGCTATCATCCGGTGCTACATAAGACCGAGCGGAGGGATCTCGCGGAAGGGGAGGGGACGCCCTTCGATCTTGGAGGATCCGCAGTTCACGGCCGAATTCTTCCGGCGCATCCGCCCGTTGCGAAAGGGCGGCCGCTGACGTCGATCGGCGGGCCGTCAGCGCACCTGACGCAGCGACGACTACCGCCGATCTGCTTGCAGCAGCGAGCCGCGCATGGGGAACGGCAGCGTCGGGTCCGCTTTGTCCTGAGATTGCCGGCCGTAGTACCAAGACCGCACCATCATGTCAGACAGGCCGCGCCCGTCATCAATGCACGTTATTTGATGACGTGCAGCCCTCACTGTCAGCCAGTGTAGAAGACCTGCGTTCATCCCGGCCGATATGTCGGAAGATGTTCCTGCGCCTTGTGAACGGGATGCCGAGCAGCGCTTGCGGTGGCGGCCGGGGAGGGCGCCTATTGCAAAATAACGCCGGGCTATGAACTGGCCGACGTTCGGAGCGGCGCGCGTCGTATATCCACCTCCTCGCCGCGCGGCTGGCTACGCGTAGCCACTTGATCGATCGCGGCGCGTTCTGCCGATTGCCGCCCCGCTGTCAAGCAACCACCGAGGCCATCGAGATCGCGTCCGTGGGCAGGGCAGGGGCTCGGTCTCGACGGCGCTTGGCATGAGGCGCGCTGAGCGAAAGCAATCGGATCGCAGGGGCGAAACCCGCTATTTGCCCGTTGATAACGCAAACGGCTATTGCAGGCCATTGTCACCGGCGCTATTGTTTTGGCGGGCTCGTTGCACCTTGCATAGGCTGGTGCGGGTCGCCGACAGGCGCCGGTGTCGAATGGCGGCAGGCGGAATTCAGGTCCAAGTCGCGCTTTCGATATGAGCCGCACACCAATCTACCGCTTCGCGGCTACCAAGCCGCCCCCATCGGTAGACCTGTCGAAAGACTCCCACCACAGCAGTAACGAAACTAAAGTCTGGATTTGCTTCCGTAGCAGGATGTGACTGCAGCGATATCAACGACTTATGGGCGCAGCGGCGGAGCGGCTCCATCGTTCTAATCCCTGCTTCCTGGCCCGATTGGGGAAACGGACCATCTCGGTCCTGCATGAAATGCCCGCAGGAAAGCAACGGCTTGCATCCTTTAGCGGCACCCTGCGTTATCTCCGCACGAGACCGGAGACCAGCTCATGCCTGATGTGCTTCACCTCAAGAGATTCTCCATTGCGGCGACAATGATGGCCGCAGCGATTGGCGCACTTGTGTTGATGCAGGCGACTGAGCGCAGGTCGGTCGCTCGGTCTGGGGATACCGGCCGCGCACCTGACGATCATGGTCGCAGCGCCAGCGTGCCCGAGGCTATCCCTTTCAGCGGCCTTCGCGACGTGTTCTGGCGCGTCTTCCACGAGGTCCTCGCCGACCGGGTCACTTTGATTGCCGCGGGTGTGACGTTTTATCTGCTGCTGGCACTCTTCCCAGCCATGGCGGCTTTGGTGTCACTTTACGGGCTGGTTGCAGATCCGGCCACCATATCCGAACATCTTCGCGAATTGGCCGGCCTCATGCCATCAGGAGCGTTCGATCTTCTTGCCAATCAGATCAAGGAGCTCGTCGATCGGCGCGACGCGACGCTCGGCATCACCTTCTTCGTCGGCCTCGGCATCGCCCTCTGGAGCACGCATAGCGGCACTCTGGCGATCTTCGACGCGATGAACGTCGCCTATGAGGAGGAAGAGAAGCGGGGGCTTGTCCGGTTGAACCTGATCGGCCTCTGCTTCACCTTGTGCGCGATGCTTTTGACGGTTGTCATGGTGGCGCTCGTCGGGGTCATGCCGGTTGTTCTCTCCTATCTCTGGCTCGATCAGTTCAAGGAGCACATGGCCCTTCTCCTGCGATGGCCGCTGCTTCTGCTGGTCGTCGCAGTGGCCGTTACATCGGTCTACCGGTTCGGCCCCAGCCGCGAGCCTGCCAAGCTCCGGTGGATGACGTGGGGCGCGGTTCTGACCACGATCGCCTGGGCCGCCATGTCCCTCGGCTTTTCTTTCTATCTGGACCATTTCGCCAACTACAACGCGACATACGGCACGCTCGGCGCGCTGATCGGCTTCCTTATCTGGATCTGGCTTTCCGTCGTCATTCTCATCGTCGGAGGGGAGCTTAACGCCGAACTGGAGCATCAGACCGCAAAGGACACGACGACGGGAACGCCACTGCCAATGGGGGCGCGCGGCGCCTATGTCGCGGACACTCTGGGCGAGACCATGAGCTAACCGCGATGATTGCTCCTCTTATATGGTTTTGATGTATTCTGCCATTTCGCCAGTCCCGAAACAGGAGACGATGATGACCGCCCCGCATCCTTCCAAAACCCATATCGGCAATCATGCCCTGCATCCCGAAACACAGATGCTGAACTACGGCTACGATCCGGAGCTCTCGGAAGGGGCGGTCAAGCCGCCGGTATTCCTCACCTCCACTTTCGTCTTCAACACGGCCGAGGATGGCCGCGATTTCTTCGATTACGTGTCGGGCCGCCGCGAGCCGCCCGAGGGGAAGGGGGCGGGCCTCGTCTATTCGCGCTTCAACCATCCAAACAGCGAGATCGTCGAGGACAGGCTCGCCGTCTACGAACGGACGGAAAGCGGCGTGCTGTTTTCATCCGGCATGGCGGCGATCGCCACCACTCTGCTCGCCTTCGTCCGGCCGGGCGATGCGATCCTGCATTCGCAGCCGCTCTACGGGGGAACGGAAACGTTGCTGGCGAAGACCTTCCTGAACCTCGGCGCCGCCGCCGTCGGCTTTGCCGACGGCGTCAGCGAAGGATCGGTGCAAAAGGCGGCTGAAGAGGCAATGGCCAAGGGCCGCGTTTCCGTCATCCTGATCGAGACGCCTGCCAATCCGACCAACAGCCTGGTCGATGTCGCGATGATCCGACGCGTGGCCGACGCGATCGGTGCAAGACAGGGTCATATGCCGATTATCGTCTGCGACAATACCCTGCTCGGACCAGTCTTCCAGCGGCCGATCGAGCACGGCGCCGATATCTCGCTCTATTCGCTGACGAAATATGTCGGCGGCCATTCCGACCTGATCGCCGGCGCCGTTCTTGGTCGCAAGGCGGTGATCAAGCAGATCAAGGCCCTGCGCGGCGCAATCGGCACACAGCTCGATCCACATTCCTGCTGGATGCTCGGCCGCTCGCTGGAAACGCTGCAGCTCCGCATGGAACGGGCAAACAGCAACGCGCGGGCCGTCGCCGACTTTCTGCGCGATCACCCGAAGGTCGAGAAGGTTCACTACCTGCCCTACCACGATCCGGAATCGCCGGCCGGGCGGACCTTCATCGCGCAATGCACCGGCGCCGGCTCGACTTTCTCTTTCGACATCCGCGGCGGTCAGCCAGCCTCGTTCAAATTCCTGAACGCGCTGCAGATCTTCAAGCTTGCGGTCAGCCTGGGGGGCACGGAATCGCTTGCGAGCCATCCGGCCGCCATGACGCATTCCGGCGTACCCGCCGATGTCCGCCAGCGCATCGGTGTTCTGGAATCGACGATCCGTCTTTCGATCGGCATCGAGCATCCGGACGATCTGATCGCCGACCTCGAGATAGCGCTGCAGGCTGCGTGATTGGGGGAACCGATGCCCGGCGGCGCCGGGCCTGTCGACGTCATGTTCCTCCATTTTGGCCGGATTCCTCGACCGCAGAGCCAGCTTTCCTACTGCGTTCGCATAGGGTGACAGCGACCGAGGGAGAATAGTTTGGCACCGCGATCCGGCGCATTCTCCTGCTCATCGGTTTCAACCGGCCGCACCGGCGACGGTCCCGATGAAGTCGCTTCGCTCATCGAGGGCGCGGGGGCATGCCGAGCAGTTGCCTGCTCGCTTTCAGGTCAACAGAGGAAACTCCTCGTAAAGGACAAGGAGACTACCCATGAAAATCGTCGTTATCGGCGGTACCGGCCTCATCGGCTCGAAGACCGTGGAAAGATTGCGCAGCAAGGGGCATGAGGTGTTGGCGGCTTCGCCGAATTCGGGCGTCGACACGATCACCGGCAAGGGCGTGGCCGAAGCGCTCGCTGGCGCGCAGGTCGTGCTCGATCTCGCAAACTCGCCCTCATTCGAGGACAAGGCCGTCCTGGAATTCTTCCAGACGTCGGGCCGCAATCTGCTCAAGGCAGGGGCTGCCGCCGGCGTCAAGCATCATATCGCGCTGTCGATCGTCGGCATGGAGCGGCTGCAGGGCAGCGGCTACATGCGCGCCAAGATGGCCCAGGAAGAGCTGATCAAGACGTCCGGCATACCCTACACCATCGTGCACTCGACGCAGTTCCACGAATTCATGGCTGGCATCGCCCAGTCGGGTACCGTCGGCCAGACGGTGCATCTGTCGCCCGCCTACGTGCAGCCGATCGCCTCGGACGACGTTGCCGACGTCATGGCCGAGGTGGCGCTCGGCACGCCTGTGAATGGCACGATCGAGATCGGCGGGCCGGAGAAAGTCCGCCTCACCGAGATCGTGACGCGTCTCTTCAAGGCCACGAGCGATCCGCGCCAGGTGGTCACCGATCCGCATGCCCGCTATTTCGGGGTCGAACTCGAGGACAATTCGCTCGTGACCGGCCCCAAGGCTCGGCTCGGCCGGATCCGTTTCGACGATTGGCTCAGCCGTCAGCCACCGCAGAAAAAGAGCGCCTGACAGCGAGGCTGCGCCTGTCGACCCATTCTATCAATTGAGGAGACCAGACATGCTCAGGAAAATGATCTCGGCAGCGGCGTTCGCCCTTGTACTTGCCGCCGGTACTCAGGCTCACGCCGGAGGTGGGAAAGCGAAGGTGAGCGTCGTTTTCGACCAGAAGCTTCCCAATGTTCCCGGCAAGAGCATGAAGGCTGTGATGGTGGAATATGAGCCCGGCGGCCTGTCGCCCGGCCATACCCATCCGGATTCGGCCTTCATCTACGCCACCGTTCTCGAAGGGGCGATCCGCAGCGCGGTGAACGACGGCCCGGTGAAAACGTATAAGGCTGGAGAAAGCTTCGCCGAATTTCCAGGCGATCACCACAGCGTCAGCGCAAACGCCAGTGATACCAAGCCGGCGCGCCTGCTTGCGGTCTTCGTGCTGGACACCGACGAGACGGAACTGACGATCGACGACAAATAAAATGGTAAACGAGCATCGGCCTGATCTACCGTTGGGGCAGATAGTCGACCTGGAAGGCAAGGCGTATTAACTGGCCTGCAAGCCGAGGCTTGCGTCATCAATCCTCTCACGGTGGAGATAAGAATGATCAAGCGTCTGAACTTCATGGCCCATAAGAACAGCGGCATCGACGGCCTCTTTTCCGTTGAAGGCTGGATTGCCAAAAGCTTCGATCCGAAGTTGCTCGAACTTGTCAAAGTGCGCGTTTCCCAGATGAACGGATGCGCTCACTGCCTGCACATGCACCGCCAGGACGCGCTGAAGCTCGGCGAAACGGATGACCGGCTGCTGCTTCTGAACGCGTGGCGGGAGTCACAGCTCTTCACCACTCGGGAGCGGGCCGCACTCGCCTGGGCCGAGGCTCTCACTCAGATCGCGAAAAGCCATGCGCCGGATGATGTTTATGAAGAGGCGCACGCCAACTTCTCGGATGACGAGCTCGTGGCCCTTTCAATCGGTGTTGCGATGATCAACGCCTGGAACAGGCTGGCGATCGGCTTCCGGCTTCAGCATCCGGCCGATCACAAACGCGCCGCCGCCTGACGGGCTGCACCTTGGTCAGGAAAGCTTGGCAGCCTCGAACATGGCGCTCAGCCCGATGCCTCCGCCGATGCCGATCATCGCCAAGGCAGTCGCACCCGGCGCCCAGCCTTCCCCGGTGTCGCGGATCAGTTGGCTGTACAGCCGGGTCACGAGGATTGCGCCGGAGGCTCCGAATGGATGGCCGAGCGCAATGGCTCCGCCGTCCTTGTTGATCGCGTCGGCAGGGATAGCGAGCTGGTCCAGCGATGCCAGAACCTGGGCCGCGAAAGCCTCGTTGAATTCGATGGCATCGATGCCCAAGAGCGAAAGCCCGGGCTGACGCTGCAGCAGCTTTCTGGTCGAGGCGACCGGGCCGATGCCGAGCAGGTTGGGATCCACACCGGCAGCGGCGCTGTCGATGAAGGCTAGTCCCTTTTCGATGCCCATGCTTCTCGACATTGCGCGACTCATGACCAGCACCAGGCAGGCGCCGTCGTTCAGCGGGCAGGCATTGCCGGCTGTCACCGAACCATCGGCCAGGAAGACCGGCCGGAGGTTTGCGAGCGCCTCAAGAGATGTGGACGCGCGTGGACATTCGTCCCGTTCGATCTGACCGTAGCTGGTGGGAATTTCAACGATCTCAGGCCGAAAGATGCCTGCCTCGGCCGCTTGCACGGCGAGCCTATGGCTGCGCAGGGCGAATTCATCCTGTCTCTGGCGCGATATGCCGAACTGCCGCGCGACGTTTTCGGCGGCAATTCCCATTTCCGGATCGCCGATCGTTTCAGGCGAAAACCGGGCGCGCCCGTAAAATCGCGGCGGCATCCCATTCGTCTTTGGTCTTTCGACGCGCCATGGCGCGGTGCTGACACTCTCCACGCCGCCGGCCAGAAAGCACGAACCGGCTTTCGCTTGGATCAGCCGGGCTGCCATGATGATCGCTTCCAGGCCCGAGCCGCATTGCCGATCGATCGCAACACCCGGAACTGACATGGGCAGACCTGCTGTGAGCGCTGCCAGCCGCGCGATGTTTCCACCGCCACCGGCGGCATTACCCACCAGCACATCATCGATGTTTTCCGGCGCAATTCCCGTTTCGGAAACAATGCGACGGATGATCGGCGCAAGCAGATCTTCCGCCGCGACAGTAGCAAGCGATCCGAACGCCCGGCCGATCGGCGACCGGTAGGCGGCAACCACGACCGGCTGCCAATCCTCCTCAGGCTGATAGGCGTAGGACAAGATCGTCTCCTGAGATCACCGATGTCTCCACTTGCCCCCTCGAGATCTTGCCGCTGCTCGTCATCGGCCAGAACTCGATATGGTAGAATTGCTTAGGGATCTTGTACCTGGAGAGCATCCGCGCGCAATGATCGGCCAGGATTTTCGGGTCTCTCGTCTCTCCCGAGACGACGGCAACGATCCGTTGGCCCAAATAGGCGTCCGGCAGCCCGAAGACAACGGCATCTTCTACCCCGGGGCAGACTTTGAGCGCGCTCTCGACTTCGGCGGGATAAACGTTGTTGCCGCCTGATATCATCATGCCGCCGGCCCTGCCGATCACCCGCAGCATGCCATCGGCATCGAGTTCACCGAGATCTCCGACCGTCGCCCCGGCTTTTGTGACCCGGAAGGCCTGACCATCGTCGCCCCAAAGATATCCATCAGCGATCAGGTCGCTGTCGACGAATATAGTTCCCGCCACATCGGTCCCGACGTCGTTTTCATCGGGATCGCGAATGGAAATTCCCACGCCGGGATAGGCTTGTCCTACCCGGTCGATCGGAAAATCGATCTCGCTCCCGACAAGGGTCGAGACGGTCATGAATCCAATCTCGGATGCGCCGTAATATTCCCGGATGCGCGCCTTCGGAAAAAGGCGACGCATGGACTCGACCCCGTTCCTGTCAAGCTTTGCGCCGGCGCTGAGGACGTCGCGCAGGGAGGTCAGAGCGGGTTCACCCGCCCACGCTCTTGCAATGCCGGCTATATGGGTGGGTACGGCAACCAGCCGTTCGACTTGCCGGGAGGAGAGCGTGCGTGCCACCACGCCAGGATCCCATTTCCTGATCGAATGAAAGGTTGCCCCGGCATCGAAAGCTTCGACCAATGCATAAAGCGCCAGGCCATGCGCGAGCGCTCCCGGGCACATTGTCGACGGCGCGTCTTCGAGTTCGAAAACAACGCGTCCGCGATCGAGGCTCCGGCGCCATTGTTCGCGCGAGCGATAATAGGCTTTCGGTTCGGCGGTGGTCCCCGAGGTGAAACCGATCAGAAAGATCTTGTCGGTATCGGCCGGCAGCTCGGCTTCACCTTCCGCCGCGGCAAGGTCGAAAGCCTCGGCTCCGGCAGCGACAACGGGAATGCCGAGTCTTCGGGCAATTTCAGCACTCGGCCCGGCATCGTCGTCGACAATCAGAACGTCAGGCGCCAGGCGCTCGATTATGCGTTCGATCCTTTCCGCCGGCATCATCGGGTCGATGACCGCGCAGGCATTCGGGAAAGCGGTGGCCGCCGCAAAATACTCGGCAAAGCCGATATGGTTGCCAAGGCTGAGAGCGGCAAGCTTCTCCACACCGGGCAGATCGAGCGAGCGGCGATTCGAGCGAGGGAGATCTTGGAGAAACCGATAAATTGCCTTGGCGCGCACATAGAGCTCGCCATAGCTGAGCGAGTGCCCGTCGATCACCAGCGCCGGCTTGTCCGGTGTTTCCGTTGCATGTCGAAGAAGCTGCGCATGGATCGGCATGGACACCCGCTGGTTTGAACGATCGGCAATCAGCCTGGAGACAGAGCGGCTCTGGTCGCTTCGGGAATCGGCGTCGGGCGGCTGTCGGAGAGGCCGACGCAGACCCAGACGAAATGCGCCGATGCGCAATGGGCGCCATCGCGCTGGCGAAAGAGTTCTATGGCAAAGGACAGACTCGTGCGCCCGATTTTCTCTATGTTCACCTTCACTTCCACGACATCGTCAAGGTCGATTGGGCTGTGAAAGGTGATCTCCGCCTTCTTCACGTGATAGGCAACGCCGGAGGAAGTGTGACGGAAATGGCTGAGAATTTGCCGTTGCCGCAGGAACTCGATGACCGCATCCTCGCAATAATCGAGATAACGGGAATTGTGGACATGACCATAGATGTCGATGTCTCGCATCGAGACCCGGAACGATGCTAAAGGCCTGTCGTCAACGCTCATTCGATCACCAATTCGACGGGGTGATCTAACCGCAGTGTGTGGGGGATGCAATGCAATATCAGGCGGTCGTGCGAAAATTCGGCCCGGCTCAGGATGTCGTTGAGCTCGAGCAGGCTGCGCTGCCGCCGCTGGCGCGCGACGAGGTGAGGGTACGTCTGCTGGCGCGGGCGATCAATCCGTCCGATATCATCACCATATCAGGAGCCTATAGCGGACGCACGACATTACCTTTCATTCCCGGCTTCGAAGCATTCGGCGTGGTCGAACAGTGCGGTGAGGAGGTTCATGGGCTTTCCCCCGGGACACGCGTGCTGCCGGTGCGCAGCGCCGGCGGGTGGCAGGAATTCAAGGATACCGATCCCGGCTGGTGCCTTCGTGTTCCAGACGAGCTTACCGACTTCGAAGCTGCAACGAGCTACGTCAATCCGATGACGGCCTGGTTGATGCTGCGTGCCAAGATCGGGCTGAGGCCAGGCATGCGCATCGCCATCAATGCCGCCGCCTCTTCGATCGGAGCGATATTGATCGGTCTCGCCAATGCCGCCGGCGTGGAGCCGGTCGCCATCGTCCGCAGCGAAGGATCACTTGAGCGCCTGCGCGGCCGGGTCGAGGCTATCATCATCGATAGAGAGGAAAGCGAAAGCGATCTGGTCGCCGGGCTCACCGGCCGGCATGGGCTCGACGCTGTGCTTGACTGCGTCGGAGGAGCGCGCGCATCCGTCCTCGCCGATGCGCTGAAGCCCGGCGGGCATTTCGTGCATTACGGCCTGCTTTCGGGCCAAAGCATTCCGGCTTCCTTCTGGGCCTCCCATCCCGATATCGCCTTTTCCTATTGTCACCTCCGTGAATGGGTTCATTCGCAAGCGATGGGCGACGTCCAGCGGGCCTATTCCGAGATCGCGGCGCATATCGTTTCGAAGGTCATAGCGACCGAGGTGCGGGAGGTATTCCCCTTGGAAAATGTCCGGCAAGCCCTGCACTCCGCTCTTCCCTTTCGAACGGGCGGCAAGGTGCTCTTGGCCTGACGGACGCTGTCCCTAGGAGTCTTCGTGCCGTTGCCGCGCGATGGTGATTGCCGCATGGTTCTGCTCGGCCCACCCGATCAGGGTTTTCATGGGGATGAGGAAGGATCGCCCCAGCTCCGTCAGTTCGTATTCCACGCGAGGCGGGACCTCCGGATAGACGGTGCGCCGCACGAAGCCGTCCTGCTCCAGATGCTTCAATGTCTTGGACAGCATCTGCTTCGAGATGTCACCGATCTCGCGCATCAGCTCGTTGAAGCGCTTCTTTCCGTCTTCCAGTGCCTCGAGGGTGAGCAGGCTCCATTGATCGCCGATACGATCGAGCACGCCTCTGATCGAGCATCCCGCCCCAGGCTGTTGTTTCGGATCGTCCGTTTCCTTGGGCATGCTCCGTCCTCGGTCATCGTCGGCTGACCTTGCCACTAAAACCTGCCTTCTTGCTCGGCATGCCGCGGTTTCATAGACCAGCTCTCATAGTCTGTTTTCTAGACTAGATCGCGAATCCGTACCAAGGAGCTTGATGCATGACATTCGGGAAATCGCTTTTCGCACTCGTCATTTTGGCAGGTGTCGCCGCGCCGGCCGGCGCTTTTGCTGAATCGGCCTCGCGGGATTTGAAGATCGAGGAAGCCAACCGGAAGCTGGTGGTGGAATTCTACGACGGGTTCTTCAACAAGCACGATATCGAGGCCGCCTCGGTCGTCGCTGACGATTACCGGCAGCACAATCCCCAAGTTCCCGACGGGAAGAAGCCTTTGATTTCCTTCTTCATCGGCTTCTTCAAGGACAATGCCCAATCGAAGGCCGAGATCGTCGGCAGCGCCGCCGATGGCGATCTCGTCTGGCTGCACGTGCACGCGACGAACGGCGCCGATGACCGCGGCCAGGCGATCGTCGATATTTTCCGCGTCAAGGACGGCAAGATCGTCGAGCACTGGGACGTGATCCAGGCCGTTCCGAAAGAGGCGGCAAACAAGAACACCATGTTCTGAGTTGAGTGGGGCCGGCTTCCCAGCTGGCCCCACTATCGGCACTACGCGCTTGGTTCAGCCGTCTCTCTCGTTGCTGCCGATTTCCGCCGCACTGCTCGGTCGACATTTGCCGGTGGCCTAATGCCCATACGCCAAAATGGCTGGTGCCCTAGTCGATCCGCATCAATCGATCCGGGGACGCTTCGATTTCGGCGTTGCCAGCCCGTGTTTGGCAAGCTCCAGGGTCAGGATGCGGGTTTCGAGAAGATTGAAGATGCGCAGGATGGCCTCGATCGCATCGAATGGCTTCGTCAGAAAATCCTTCGCGCCGAGCGAAAGTGCGCGCCTGCGCGTCGGCAAGGTCGCATCGGCAGTGAGCACCAGGATCGGCAGATAGCTGTTTTCGGGAATGAGCCTCGCAAAGGTCTCGAGCAGGGCGAAACCGTCCAGATCGGGCATCATCAGATCGAGAAGAACGAGATCGACAGGATGTTCGCGGAAGAGCCGCAAGGCCTCGCGCGGTTCGGTGGTGCTGATCAGCGCCGTAAAGCCTTCGCGCTTGAGGATACGCTCCAGCAGTGAGACATTGGCGGGCTCGTCGTCGACGATCAGGATCGTCGATCGGCGCACGATATCTGTGGAATCTGTCATGGACCCAATATTTGGTTGAAGCGATGCCGAACTGATATCAAGCGGCGCGGCCAAATCAAAGGCGATGTCTTATGGCGGGCTTCCCATCGCAACCGGTCTTGCCTCTACCACTGCAGGCGCGCGCGGCAGATCGACGTGGAAAGTGGCGCCGCCTTCCTGGTTGCTGAAGCCGAGCGTTCCGCCCATGGCGTCTGTCAGATGTTTCGACAGCGCGAGCCCGAGACCGGTTCCATCCTGGCTGATCCGTTCCGCTCCCAGCCGATCGAACGGGGTGAAAAGCCGGGCGACGCGTTCGGCCGGAATGCCGGGACCGGTATCGCTGACCTCGATGCGGATACGGCCGCCATCCATCGCGCGGTGGCTGACGGTTACGCTTCCCTGGGGGCGATTGTATTTCACCGCATTGGAGAGGAGGTTGAGGAACACCTGCAGCAGACGCCGTCGGTCGGCGAGCACCGAAAGATCCGGCTCGGCCGGCTCGACGACCTCGATCCTGATCTGCTGCTGGCCGCAGAGCGGTCTTGCAAGCGACACGGCTTCATCGATCACCTCGGCGACGGGCTGTGCTTCGACAGCGAGATCCATGCGCCCGGCCTCGATCCTCGCCATGTCGAGAACCTCGTCGATGAGGCTGAGCAAATGCCGGCCGGCCCTCAAGATCTGCGCGACGCTCTCTCTGGACTCAGTATCGGTGACGTCCATTTCCAGAAGCTGCGCGAAACCGAGCACGGAATTCAGCGGCGTGCGCAGCTCGTGGCTCATGCGCGACAGAAATTCGCTCTTGGCGTTGCTCGCGCGGATCGCATCCTCACGGGCGCCAAGCAGGGCCTCTTCGATTTGCTTGCGCTCGGTAATGTCACGCGTGATTTTGGAAAAGCCGCGCAACCGGCCCGTCTCGTCATGGAGTGCGGTCACGACGACGTGCGACCAGAATTGCGACCCGTCCTTGCGAAGGCGCCAGCCTTCCGCTTCGGTGCGTCCGTGAAGGGCGGCTTTGGCAAGCTCTTCTGCCGGAAATGTGTCCCTGGTTTCCGTGGGATAGAAGCGGGAAAAATGCTGCCCGACGATCTCCTCGGCGCCATAACCGGTGATCCGCTCGGCGCCTGCATTCCAGCTTATCACCCGTCCTGAAGTATCGAGCCCGAAGATGCCGTAGTCGCTGACGCCTTCGACCAATTGCCGAAAGCGCTCCTCGCTCTCGGTCAGATCAGCCTCGCGCTTTTTCAGAAGCACGCTCGCATCCTCGAGCGCCTGTCCGAGGCTCCCGAGTTCATCGCGGAAGGGATCCGCCACCGTCACGACCTCGCCTTGCGCCAGCCGATGCGCCTCGGCTTTCAGCGCATGCACGCGACGCACGATGCTCGCCGAAAACAGGAAGACGGCGACGAGCGCGCCGGCAAACCCAAGGAAGCCGGCGGCGATCATCAGGCTTCGCGACAGCGTGCGAACCCGGTCGGCAGCCTCCGTCCTCGCGTGAAGCAGATCGGCCTCCCGCCGGCTCATCGCGTCGATTTCCTGTCTCAGCACATCGAGGACCTGCTTGCCCTCGATGAGCTTGGCCGCAAGATCCTCGCGTCCGCCGGCGCGCAGGATGTCGGCCTGTTTCAGGAGCTGGAGACGGTCGACTTTCGCGACGACGAGGGTGCGGATGCGTTCGAGGCGGCTCTTTTGCTCGTCATCCCGCAATCGGCGACCGACCTCGTCGAGCACGACGGGCAGCCTGTTTTCGGCCCGGTTGAAGGGATCGAGAAAATCGGTTCTGCCGGTCAGCAGATAACCGCGCATCGCGGTGGCTGCTTCGGCGATCGAGGCATGGATCTCCTGAATGCCCGACTGGATCTCGAGCGTGACCCGCACCTGATCCTCGGCAATCCGGCTTTGCCGGTCGGCCACGAAGACGGAGGCGAGAGCCGCAAGCAGCAGCGCCAGCGGTACGGTGATGATGACAATGCCCTTCGCCCTCAGCGGCAGATCGGCGAAACGCAGGGTCATTGCTGTTCTTCGCTGGATGTTGCGACCAGCCCGCCGCGCACGGCCATGACCGCGGCCTGCGTCCGGTCGCCGGCGCTGAGCTTGCCGATGATGCGCTCGACATGGATCTTCACGGTACCGGGCGAGATCTTCAAGGCTCGGCCAATCTCCTTGTTCGTCAGGCCCTCGGCCACTTTCGACAAGACTTCGCGCTCCCGGATCGTCAGCGTCTCCAGGGCGCTGCTGTTGGTCTGCGGCTTGGTGGCGGCGCGGCGCAACAGCTTGGCGACGAGTGGACCGTCGAAGAAGGCGTCGCCCTGAAGGACGCGCCGGATCGTGCGGAGAATGTCTTCCCGGCTGGCGTCCTTCAGCAGATAGCCCGTGGCGCCAGCTTCGATCGCCGCTTCCAGATAATCGAGGCTGTCATGCATCGTGATGATCATGACGCGTGTGCCGGGCGACACGCGCCGGATCTCCCTCGTCGCGGCGAGGCCGTCCATGCGCGGCATGCGGATATCGAGCAGTGCCAGATCCGGCTTGTGGTGAGCTGAGGCCTCCACCGCTTCGACGCCGTCACGCACGTCCCAGCCGACACGGAAATCGTCCTGACCGCCGATCATGGCGATAAGACCGGCGCGGGCGATGTCGTGATCGTCGGCGACAAGGATCGATGCCGTCATTCTGATGTCGTCTCCTGCGCAAGGGGGGCGGCGGCGCGGACATGCGTGCCGCCCGAAGACCCGGCCTCGATCTCGATCCTGCCGCCGAGCAGCGCCAGCCGTTCCCGCATGCCGACGATACCGAGTTGCCTGCCCCGCATCTGAGGATGGGGCAACTCGCCGATGCCTTTGCCATCATCGATCACTTCGAGATGCGCTTCGCCCTCGCCGTCCTCGAAGAGCCGCACGACCAAGCGGCTCGCCTCGGCGTGCTTGATCACATTGGTGATCGCTTCCTGCGCGACGCGATAGAAGATGATCCCGGTCGATGTCGGCCAGCGGTCGGAGGCGGCATCGAGGTCGGCGATCACTTCGAGACCGTCGATCGCATCGAGACGCGTGCGCAGGGCCGCGGCGACACCGAGATCATCGAGTTCGGGCGGGCGAAGATCGGCGATGGCCGCCCTGAGATCCGCAACGGAATGGCGCGCCAGTGCAGCGAGTTGGTCGATCTCGGGCTTCAGGACATGCGCCTCGCCGATACGGGCCGCGAGGTCCTGCAGGCGATAGCTAAGGCCTGCAGCCAGCTGCGCCGAGCCGTCGTGAAGATCAAGCGCCACCCGCTGCCGCTCCTGTTCCTGCGCCTGGATCAATTGCGCGACAAGGGCCGCGAGTTCACTTCGCTGCCGCTGGAGATCGCCGAGAAGCGCCTGGTTTTCCGCTGCCTGCCGATTGAGATTGTAGGCGTCGGCGAGCTGTCCCGCCACCACCTCCAATGTCTGCCGGTCGTCGGCATCGACGCCGCGCCCCCTCAGCGGACCGATCAGCGTCAGGCAGAGACCGGAGCCGTCTTGCGAGGTAAACAAGATGCTGTCGCTTCCGGGGCTCGTCGACTTGCCGACCGTCATCTGCACAGGCAGCTCTTCTTGCGAGGACGGGAAAACGAGCTCGGCAAAGGATGCTCCCGAGAAGTCGGCGAGACGGGACAGAACCTCCTGAGCAGCCGCTTCGAAAGTTTGTGCGTCAAGCAGGTTTCGCGCCTCGATGATGAAGCGCAGACGAGCCGCGCGCGCTTCCGCTGCCCGGTAAAGGGCCTTCAATTCCGTTACGTTAGGCGAATGCGTCGCGCCTGTATCGTGGTTCATGCCTGACGGGACTGCTCCGATATGAATGACGCCGGCACGATAGTCATTCCGGCGGGAATGTCATCTATGCCGTTCGGCAGACCCGATCGGAGCCACACGGCAGATGGGGCGGCGGCACTAGGCACCTTAGATGTCGATCATGCGGTCGACCGATGCGATGTCCGCCGGAACCGCCACATAGGAAGTCAAACATGCATACCATCATTGCCGCCGCCCTCGTTCTCGGTTTCGTTCAGGTCCAGTCGGCCGCGGCGGCTACCGAAACCGCAACCTGTGCGCCGACAAGCGAGGCGGAAATCGCCAAGCTCTTCGACCGCTGGAATACCTCACTCGCGACCCTGAGCCCCCAGGAAGTCGCCAAGAATTACAGTGAAGACTCCGTGCTTCTCGCGACCTTGTCGGACAAGCCTCGCCTGACCCAGGCGGAACGGATCGACTATTTCGAGCACTTCCTGGCGAATGAGCCCAAGGGCCATATCGATAGCCGCGACATCAAGATCGGCTGCAACTGGGCCGTCGACACCGGCACCTACACCTTCACCTTGAAGGACGGTTCGAAAGTGCCGGCCCGTTATACCTACACCTATGAGTTCAAGGACAGCGCCTGGCTGATCACGTCGCACCACTCTTCGATGATGCCGGAGAAGTAAGGCTTCACCAGCCCGCAGGTCCGGCAGGGAGATCCCACGTTCACCCCACGCGGGGTCTCCTGACTGCCAACCACTCGGTCGTCGTTCCCCCGAGCTATGGCCTCCGGTCGAGGGGGGGGGGCCACCGCACACCCTCTCCCTGTTCCCTGCAGAGCCCTGAGTAGTCCGCGCCAGAAGCTTTGACGGCCGAGCGGGATCGAGAGTAGCATCCATGCGGCAGCGGCAAGGTGGTCAAAGCGGCCGGCCCGATGGAGATGCAATGATGAAACACAAACCTTTCCTCCTGACGTTCGCGGCGCTGGCATTTGGTTCCGCATGGCCAATTTCTAACGCCTTCGCTGCCGCGCAGCCTATCTTCTGGAGCGCTTTACGGCCGGCGGATCAGGCCAAAGCGACAGTTCCGCTGTCGGGCAAGGCGGTTAGCGGCCCACAGGGCGAAACACTCGCCTGGCATGGCGAGGAACATCCGATCGAAATGACGGGCTTCGTTCTGCCGATCGATCAGGAAGGCGATCTCGTCTACGAATTCATGCTGGTGCCTTGGGCCGGAGCCTGCAGCCACATGCCTTCCCCTCCGCCCAACCAACTGGTTCGTGTCGTTCCGGAAAAGCCTTTGCACCTGGCAAGAATGTACGAGACCGTCACCGTGACGGGTACCCTGCGGCCCGGCCTGGATCAGGCGCAATTCTTCATGATCGATGGTGACCGCGTCCTCACCTACGGCTACAGCATAAGCCATGCCCAGGTAGCGACAGTAACGGCGACGACCGATCCCGATCTGCTGTCACTTTCGCCTTTCGGCATTCTGCCTCGCCAGTAGAAGGCGCGGGATCTGGTTCTCATTATGAACAATGTCGGGGAATTCCGCCGCGTCGACGATCTGCGTGTCGAGGACTGGTCGGGGCGGTAGGTCCGGTCTCAGATGAAAAAATGCCCGGGCGCAGCCGAAACTGCGCCCAGGCAAAATGCTGCCGATCAGACGAGGTCGAAGCGGTCGGCGTTCATGACCTTGGTCCAGGCGGCGACGAAGTCCCTCACAAACTTCTCCTTGGTATCGGCCTGGCCGTAGACTTCGGCAAAGGCGCGAAGCTGCGAGTGCGAGCCGAAGATCAGGTCGACGCGGGTGCCGGTCCACTTGGCGGCGCCGGTCTTGCGGTCGCGGCCTTCATAGACGCCTTCCTTGCCGGCGAGGGGAACCCACTGCGTGCCCATGTCGAGCAGGTTGACGAAGAAGTCGTTCGTCAACGTCTCGGGACGCGAAGTGAAGACGCCTTGCTCGGGGTCGCCTGCCTTCAGCACGCGCAGGCCGCCGACGAGGACGGTCAGCTCGGGGCCGGTCAGCGTCAAGAGCTGGGCGCGGTCGACGAGTGCTTCTTCCGGCTTCATGAACTGATGGCGTTTGCCGTTCACATAGTTGCGGAAGCCGTCGATGCGCGGCTCGAGTGCTGCGAAGGAATGCGCGTCGGTCTGGGCTTCGGAAGCATCCGTGCGGCCCGGCGTGAAGGGCACGCTGACGGCGTTGCCGCCGGCCGCTGCCGCCTTCTCGACGCCGGCAGCACCAGCGAGAACGATCAAGTCGGCGAGGGAGATCTTCTTAGCCCCGGTCTGGGCAGCATTGAATTCCTTCTGGATGCCTTCGAGAACGCCGAGGACCTTGGCGAGCTGCGTCGGCTGGTTGGCGTCCCAGTCCTTCTGCGGGGCAAGGCGGATGCGCGCGCCGTTGGCGCCGCCGCGCTTGTCGGAGCCGCGGAAGGTCGAGGCCGACGCCCAGGCGGTCGAGACGAGTTCCTGCACCGTGAGGCCGGTGGCGAGAACCTTTTCCTTCAGGTCGGCAATGTCCTTGTCGTCGACAAGCGGGTGGTCGACGGCCGGGATCACATCCTGCCAGATCAGGTCTTCGGCCGGAACTTCCGGGCCGAGGTAGCGCACCTTCGGTCCCATGTCGCGGTGGGTCAGCTTGAACCAGGCGCGGGCGAAAGCGTCGGCGAACTGGTCGGGATTTTCGAGGAAGCGGCGCGAGATCTTCTCGTAGACCGGATCGAAACGCAGCGCGAGATCGCTGGTCAGCATGGTCGGCAGGTGCCTCTTCGAGGCGTCGTAGGCATCTGGAATGGAGGCTTCGGCGTTCTTGGCCTGCCACTGATGAGCGCCGCCCGGGCTCTTCGTCAGCTCCCATTCGAAAGCGAACAGGTTTTCGAAGAAGTAGTTGCTCCACTGGGTCGGCGTCTGGGTCCAGGTCACTTCGAGGCCGCTGCCGATGGCATCGCGACCGACGCCGGTGTTGAACTTGCTGGTCCAGCCCAGGCCCTGAGCTTCAAGCTCGCCGCCTTCGGGGTCGACACCGACAAACGACGGATCGCCAGCGCCATGGGTCTTGCCGAAGGTATGACCGCCGGCGATCAGCGCCACGGTTTCTTCGTCGTTCATCGCCATACGGGCGAATGTTTCACGGATGTCGCGGGCGGATGCCAGCGGATCCGGAGTGCCGTTCGGGCCTTCCGGGTTAACATAGATAAGGCCCATCTGCACGGCGCCAAGCGGCTCTGCCAGTTCGCGTTCGCCACTGTAGCGTTCGTCACCCAGCCAGGTTCCCTCAGGACCCCAGTAGAGTTCTTCCGGCTCCCAGACGTCGGCGCGGCCGCCGGCGAAACCGAAGGTCTTGAAACCCATGGATTCGAGCGCGACGTTGCCGGTGAGGATCAACAGGTCAGCCCAGGAGATCCTGTTGCCGTATTTCTGCTTGATCGGCCACAGCAGGCGGCGGGCCTTGTCGAGATTCACGTTGTCAGGCCAGCTGTTGAGCGGCGCAAAACGCTGCTGGCCGGCCCCGGCGCCGCCGCGGCCATCGGTGATGCGGTAAGTGCCGGCGCTGTGCCAGGCCATGCGGATGAACAGGCCGCCATAGTGACCGAAATCGGCCGGCCACCAATCCTGCGAATCCGTCATCAACGCGTGAAGATCCTTCTTCAGGCCGTCGAGATCAAGCTTCTTGAATTCCTCCGCATAGTCGAAGGCTTGGCCGAGGGGGTCGGCGCGGCCGGAATTGTGGTGAAGAATCTGCACGTTCAACTGGTCCGGCCACCAGTCGCGGTTGGATCGACTGCTGCGAGGCGTATTGCCGTGTGGCACAGGACATTTGCCTGCGCTGTCAGTGGGGTTGTCCATGATCGTCTCCTTCATTGCTTGATCTGTCTGCGCGTAAAAAAGATGAGCCGAGCTGGCGCCCCACTCTCCCCTTGCAGTCTTCATATCGGAAGCATGTAATAAATTTAAGTTGGATTTACTGATCGTTGCGATAAGCTGAGGTTATGAAGAACCTTACCCTGAAACAGCTACGTTATTTTGAAGCACTGGCAAGAGATGGCCGGTTCCGACGCGCTGCCGACGCCTGCGCGATCTCCCAGCCGGCATTGTCAATGCAGATCAAAGAACTTGAGCAGGAGTTGGGCGGCGAGCTTTTCGAGCGCAACGCGCGTGAGGTGAAGCTGACCGCTTTCGGCCAGACCGTCGCTCTCAGGATCCGCGATATCCTGCGTGGCGTGGACGAACTGGCGGACCTGGCGCGCGCCGCGCGCGATCCTTTCCTGACGCGGCTGCGCATCGGCATCATCCCGACGATTGCGCCCTATCTGTTGCCGGCGATCATCAACGATCTGAACAGGAGCTTTGCCGGCATTCAGATCGAGGTGCGCGAAACGCAGACGTCGAAGCTGGTTCACGAGCTGGCGCAAGGTCAGCTGGACACGGCAATCGTTGCCTTGCCCGTGTCCGAACCCTCCCTGGCAGAACTCGAGCTCTTCAAGGAAGAGTTCGTGCTGGTTCGGCGGCCCGAAGACGAGGGCAAGCCGGTGCCCGAACGCGAGGCGCTGCGCGAAATGCGGTTGCTGCTGCTCGAGGAAGGTCACTGCTTTCGCGATCAGGCCCTGTCGTTCTGCAAGATAGGGCAGGCCCGTCCCCGGGAAGTCATGGAAGGCAGCTCTTTATCCACCCTGGTTCAGATGGTCAGCGCCGGGATCGGCATTACTTTGATCCCGGAGATGGCCGTTCCCCTCGAAACGCGCTCGGCGCATGTCTCGATCTCCCGTTTTCAGTCTCCGCAGCCGTCGCGAACGATCGGCATGATCTGGCGCAATTCGACGCCGATGGCCAAACAGCTCCAGCAGGTTTCCGAGGCGGTTCGCCGGTCGGCCGACAGCATGCGCGAACAGTATGCCGCCCGGTGATGGACCTGACATCGCCTTGCCTCAGGATCGCCGTTTGAACGTATGCTCCGCTGCCGGAAACTGTCGCGATCGGACCTCGTCGGCATAAGCGCCAGCGGCGGCCGAAATCCTTTTGCCGAGTTCGTCGTAGCGCTTGACGAAGCGCGGGGTGAAATCGTTGAAGAGCCCCAGAATGTCGTCGGAAACCAGAACCTGACCGTCGCAGGCGGAAGAAGCGCCGATACCGATGGTCGGGACGTGCATGGCGGACGTCACCTCCCGGGCGAGCGGCTCTACCGTGCCCTCGATGACGACGGCAAAGGCGCCTGAGCCGCCAACGGCGTGGGCATCGCGGCGGATCTTCGACGTCTCGTGTTCGGAATGGCCGACAGATCGATAACCGCCTGCGGTTTGGACCTGCTGCGGCATCAGGCCGATATGGCCCATAACCGGGACCCCCCGCTTCGTCAGAAAGGCGATGGTCTCGGCCATCTCCTCGCCGCCCTCCAGCTTGACGGCATCACAGCCGGTTTCCTGCAGGATGCGCACAGCGTTGCGGAAGGCGATCTCCTTGGATTCCTGATAGCTGCCGAACGGCATGTCGACGACGACGCAGGCCTTGCCGACGCCGCGCATCACCGCCTTGCCGTGCGCGATCATCATGTCGAGCGTCACGCCGATGGTGGACTCCATGCCGTAGAGCACCATGCCGAGCGAATCCCCGACCAGCAGGAGGTCGCAATGCTCATCGAGTAGCCGCGCCATGGGCGTCGTATAGGCGGTCAGGCAGACGATCGGCTTGCCGCCCTTCATGGCTGAGATGCGCGGTGGCGTAATGCGCTTCTGAATTCCGGCCGCGCTCATCTGGTCACTCCCTTTCCCGGCAAGCTCTGCCCGCCGATCACCCTTTTGTTCCCGACAACTCGATTGTTACTGACGACCCTGTTGTCGAGCAGCCGTGTCGAGCCGACCCGAACGAAGAGCGCCACGACGACAGGCTCTGCGATCGATGTGACCGGCTGCAGCGTTGCGGCATCCCTGACGGCGACGACCTCGGGCTTTGCCAGAGGCTCGCGATTGAGAAATGCCGTGAGCTTTGCCTCGAGTTCCACCGGATCGGCCAGGCCGCCGGCGACCAGCCGCTCTGCCTCGTCAAGGGTCTGAGGGACGATCACCGCGGCATGCCGCTCCGCCTCGCTGAGATAGACGTTGCGCGACGACAATGCGAGGCCGTCGCTGTCCCTGACCGTCGGCACCGATATCACGCGCACCGGCACGGCCAGATCGTCCACCATGCGCTTGATGATGACGACCTGCTGGTAATCCTTCTCTCCGAAATAGGCGGTTTGCGGCTGCACGATGTTGAAAAGCTTGCAGACGACAGTGGCGACGCCGGCAAAATGCCCGGGCCGTACCGCCCCTTCGAGTTCGCGCCCGAGATCGGGAACGTCGACGACAGCAAGCATCGGGCGGGGATACATGTCCTCGACGCCAGGCGAAAAAAGGAAATTGACGCCGGCTTGCCTCAGCATGGCGGCGTCGCGTTCCAGATCGCGCGGATATTTGCTGAGATCTTCCGCCGGGCCGAATTGCAGCGGATTGACGAAAATCGAGACGACGACGATGTCGTTCTCGGCGCGGGCGCGCGCGACCAGTTCCATATGACCGGCATGGAGATAGCCCATCGTCGGAACAAGGCCGACCGTCCGCCCCTGCCGCCTCAGCGCGTCGAGCGTGTGGCGCAGCTCGTCAATGCTCGAGAAAACCCGCATATATCCTCCCCTGCCGGTCACTCCATCTTGGGCGCGGATAAGAAGTGTAATCGATGCGGCAGGTCAATGCATATTCCTCGATAAAAACGATTAGATGAAAAGCCAGCCGACGACACCGGACCATATCAGCCCCCGGGGAACGGCTTTTCGCCACTTGGCCGCTGTTTGCGCGTTTCACCTGCTTGCAGTGGAACCGACGATATGCGACTTCCGTTACTCGCCCTGTCCGTCAAGATACCATCACAGTCGATCGCTATGGACGTTACATGGAGGACGCATGGACAAGCCCTGGAAGATCAGCCGCGGACCGATTGCTGCAACCGAGCTCGACGTGGAGAAGGCAAACGCGATCAATGTGCTGTTGATCCGGCCGGTCGGCGTCCTTCCGGCCAAGGCGGGAGATCCTGTCCTTCCTTTTGCCGTCGGCCTTTTCAATGAACTCCGTCCGCTCCTGAAGCCCGATGCCGGCGTCACCGCGCTCAGGCGAGCGACCGCGGCCTATGTCCACTGCCGGCGCTACTATTTCGCCAGCGCCCAACCCGATTCTATGCGCCATAGTCTTGACGGTGAACCTGTCGAACCACTGTCGTCCGAAGACCGGCTGGTCGCGCAAAAACGCTTTCTGAGCCTCAAGCAGACCACCGGCAAGACAGACGCGCCCGAGCAGACAGCGCCGGTCCCCGCTCCCCTGTTGAGCAAAAGCGAACAGATCCGCGCAGCCCTCCTCGGCAAAAAAGGAACGCCGCCAGCTAGAGCGGGATGACATCAGCGTCTCGCTTGCAGTCATTGCGTGGTCTTGGTCGTGCGACCGTCATTCACAAGGGCGACGTAGTCGCTCTCTGAGCTTGGCCGCATCGGGGGCGCGGAAAACGCGCCCCCGGCCGGCGCCGGCCGAAGGGGAGGGGCAATCGGCCGGGTCAGTTCAACGGGGCTTCGCCTGAGGTGATCCGCTGCTCGTCTCCGGCAAACAGATGAACCGCATCGTGGATTGGCGCGATCCTCAGCACCTCGCCGGGGGTTGCCCTGATCCGTTCCCTGAAGACGCAAGTCAAGGTCTGCGTTCCCAGCCGGACGATGACCAGCGTTTCCGAACCCGTCGGCTCGACGACCACCGTCGTCACCTCGATGCCGCCCGGGTCCAACCGGATATGTTCGGGACGAATGCCGTAGATCACGGCTTCAGGCGGACGGCGCTCGCTCGGCAGGAGCAGGCCGTCGGCGGTTCGAAACCCGTCTTCCGTCATGTTGCCGCTGATGAAATTCATCGCCGGGGAGCCGATGAAGCCGGCGACGAAGAGGTTGTTCGGACGATCGTACAATTCCAGCGGCGAACCCGACTGCTCGATCAGTCCGTCCTTCATGACGACAATCTTGTCGGCCATGGTCATGGCTTCGATCTGGTCATGGGTGACATAGATGGTCGTCGTCTGCAGCCGTTGATGCAGTTCCTTGATCTCCGAGCGCATCTGCACCCTGAGCTTGGCGTCGAGGTTCGACAGGGGCTCGTCGAAGAGGAAGACGGCCGGGTCGCGCACGATTGCCCGCCCCATCGCCACACGCTGTCTCTGGCCGCCCGACAGTTGCTTGGGATATCTCTCCAGGAGACTTTCGAGACCGAGGATCTTCGCGGCGTTGCCGACCCGCTGATCGATCTCCGTCCTCGGCATCCGTTTCAGCCGCAGCGAAAAGCCCATGTTCTTGGCAACGGTCATATGCGGGTAGAGCGCATAATTCTGGAACACCATGGCGATGTCCCGGTCCTTGGGGGCAAGCTCGTTGACGATATGCTTGCCGATCTGGATCTGCCCCGAAGTGATGCCCTCAAGGCCCGCAATCATCCTCAAGAGCGTGGATTTGCCGCAGCCCGAAGGGCCGACCAGAACGACGAACTCGCCGTCGCCGATATCGACCGAGACGCCTTTGATGGCTTTGAACGCGCCGTAATCCTTGCGCGCATTGTTGACCGAAACATGGGCCATTACCGTCCTCCCGAAATCGCTGTCAAAGTCCGCTCAGGACATTTCTCAAATAATCGAGGCCGAGGCGCTCGCCGTCTTTGCGCGCGGCCAAGTCCTTGCCCGGCCAGCCATAGGCGGCATCCTCGTGTTCGATCGACAGCGTGCCGTCGAAGCCAGCCCCGCGGGCCTGGCGCAGAAACCTCGGCCAATCGATGAGGCCGAGCCCCGGCAGCTTGTATTGCCACCAGCCCTTGCCGTGATAGCCGACAGCCTGCAGGTTCTCCGGATCGATTGCCGTGTCCTTGGCATGAAGGATGGCGATGCGATCCTTCACCGCCTCCATCGCCTGATAGGGATCGACGCCGATGCGAACGAGGTGCGAGGGATCAAATTCCAGCCCGAAACGAGGATCCCTGATCCGCTGAAAAAGCTCCTGCCACCCTCTTGGTGTCGTTCCGATGAAATTGTCCTTCGGACCCGGCCAGTTCTCGATTGCAAACGTCAGGCCGTAGGGCTCCGTCTGCGCGATCAGCCCGTTGGCGAAATCGGCGAAGTCATCATAATTGGCTTCGTCGCTTGCGGTGTCGTCCCGGCCCGGGAAGATCACGAAGATCGGGACGCCCGCTTGCCCGATCGCGCCGGCGAATTCGGCGGTCGTTTCGCGAAGTGCCGTTCGTTTTGCCCGGTCAGCATCGAGCTGATTGCCGAAATAGGTGATCGACGACACGAAGAGGTCGCGGCTACGCGCGAGCGCGACGGCGGCCTCCACCCGATCCGGCGTCTTGATATGACCGCCGACATCGATCTCGATGGCGTCGAACCCGGCCGACGCGGCGAAATCAACCACTTCCTCCAGGGGGCGATCGTTGAATGTCGAAGTGTAAAAGCCGATCTTCATCAAAATCCTCCGATCTTCACCAAATCCCTGGGCCATGCGGCCGTTTCAACTGTTCAGGCGATCCATGTTCTTGAGTGGCGAACGTGTGCGTTGAGCAGCGTCCGCCGATGCGAGCATGAGGGCTGCTGCCATCGGCATGGCCGCTGCTCCCATGGCAGAGGCATCCTCTCCGAGCGAGGCGCGATGAAGCGAAGGAAGGTTGGTGTCCTCGGCATCGAGATGCTCATGCACGTAGCGCAGCAATTCGTCGACGATGCGGATCGGCAATCTGCCGCCGACAAGGACGGCGTCTGGGTCGACGACCATGCCGATATGCTTGACGGCGACAGCCAGATGCGCGCTCATTTCCTTCAGCCATTGCGACACGAGGCGCCTGCCATGCGCATCCAGCGTCAGGAGATCGTGCGGAACACTCACCTCGACGCCGTGTTGCGCAAGGAAATCATAGAGGAAGAACAGCGAGAATATCTCGCCGAGAAGCTGGACCTTATGGGCCTTCCCATCCCGGCCGTCGGCGATCGGCAGCCAGCCGATTTCGCCGCTGAGGCCCATGGCGCCACGATGACCGTTGCCGTCGAGCACGAGGCCGCCGCCCGGGCATGGATTGATGGCGATGTAGAAGAAGCTGCTGCTTTCAGCACCCAGTCCATAATCGAGTTCGGCAAGGGCTGCGGCATTGGCTTCGTTTTCGATGAAGACGGGATGCTGCGTGAGATTCTCCAGTGCGGCGCGCACATCGAATGCCGTCCATTCCTGATAGGCCTTGGGCTTGCCGAGGAGCGAAATCTCGCCAAGCCAATCCGGCATCGCCAGACCGATGCCGGCGAGACGCGCGTCGTCGATGAGCCGGCTGCGCTGGAAATGCGAAATCGCATCGGCCGTGAGCTGCAGGAACTCCGCCGGCAGAATGAAGCGTTTCTCGTGGTGTACGCGGGCGCGGACATTGCCGACCGCATCGACGGCCAGGATCGTCAGATGGTCGCGATCAATGTTGATGCCGATGGCAAAACAGGCATCCGGATTGATTTCGAGTTCGATCGCCGGCTGGCCTCTCAGCCCATGCCGCCGGCGGGCTTCCATGATCAGGCCCTCGTCCAGCAGGCGATCGACGATCCGGGCGATCGCCGGTTTGGTAAAACCCGTCCGCCTAGCGATTTCAGCCCGCGAAATCGGCGCCTGACGGTGAATGCAGCGCAGGACGACGGCCCTGTTGTGCTCACCTGCATCTTCGACATTGGCGCCCGTCAGATCCGGGGACAGCCTGGCGCCGAGTGTCTGGTTCATGCTCGAAATCCTTCCTTGCGCATCGCCTGAACCGCTCGTCATCCCTTGACGGCGCCGCTGGTCATCGCACCGAGGATCAGCCGCTGGAGCGACAGAAAGGCGACGATCGCCGGAACGACCGCAATCAGGCAGGCGGCGGCAAGCAGTTGGATGGACGAGTCGGTCTGCATGCCGCGGAAGTTAAAGATCCCGACGCCGATCGGCATCAGATCATTTTTCGTGAGCAACAGAAAAGGCACCAGAAATTGCGACCAGCCGGCAATCACCGTGATGATGAAGACGGAGGCGATGCCCGGCGCCGATAATGGCAGAATGATGCGCCAGAAGACCGAAAATCGATTGCAGCCATCGATCATCGCCGCTTCGTCGAGGCTGCGCGGGATGCCGTCGACCGAACTCTTCAGAAGCCAGGTCGCCAGCGGAACACCAAGCGCGATATAGACCATGACGACGGCAAAATGCGTATCCAGCAGGCCGAGGCGGTTCATGTAGCGGTAGAGAGGCACCATGATGACAAGCGGCGAGATCATCTGGAAAAGCAGCAGCCCCATCATCGACAGGCCCTTGCCCCGGAACTGAAAGCGGGAAAAAGCGTATGCCGCGGGCAGTGCGACGATCAGGACGCCCAGTCCGCTAAGGGCGGCAAGCTTGAGGCCGTTCCAGAGATAGATCGGAAAATAGCTGTTGTTCAAAACGGTGATGAAATTGTCGATGGTGGGATTGTTTGGAATATATCTCGCCGCGCCGCGATAGATCTCGCGCTTGTCACGCATCGCCATCGACAGGAGATAGGTGAGGGGGCCGGCGAAGAATACGAACATTACCAGCATGAACAGATAGCTCATGGCATCGCCGAGCCGCGTTCCGGTCCGTCCGCTCATTGCTCTTCCTCCTTCGGCAGGAACGACGCATAGATAAAGGCGAGCCCGAGGCTGATGATCAGCATGAGCACGGAGAGCACGCTGCCGCCGGACAGGTCGTAGTTTCTAAAGACGATATTGAAGACGTAGAGCGAGATGACCTCGGTCGCACGCCCCGGACCACCGCCCGTCAGCGTGATGATCGCATCGAAAGTATTCACCGTCTGGATCGTAATGAGGATCATGTTGACGAGGATTGCCGCGCGCAGTTGCGGAAGCGTGACGAAGAAAAACTGCTGCGATGCCGTCGCACCGTCGACCTCCGCCGCTTCATAGAGCGAGGGATCGATCGACTTCAGCGCCGCATACATGACGACCATCGAAAATGCCGTGCCGCGCCATATGTTGGAGATAAGGGTAGACCACGGTGCGATTGCGGGGTCCGAGAGCCAGGCGACAACAGGCATGTGCATCAACCTGAGAATGCTGTTCAACGCACCATAAGGCGCTTCGGAAAAGAGCATCTGCCAGATGATGCCGCCGGCAATTCCGGGAACAACCCAGGCAACCAGCGCCGTCGTCCTCAAAATGGTGGTGCCGAACAGGCCGCGCTTTTCGCCGCGGATAACCACGACGGCGACCGCAAGGCCTAAAATCTGCTGACCGATAACGCTGCCGCCGACAAAGATCAGGGTCGCCCATAAAATGTCGGGTAGCTGCGGCGAGCTCAACGCATTGGTGATCGACCCCAGCGTATAATCCTGATTGTCGCCGATCAGCGTGGCATTGGTGAATGAAAGCCTGAAAACGTCGATGACGGGGTAAAGGTAGAAGATGCCGATGACGACGATCACGGGCATGATCCAGGGCAGGGGCGCACCGGCGAAACGGCGCATGAACGTTCTGCTTTGAGGCGGGCTGTCAGCCTCGATGGCAATGGGGCTCATTGGCTTCTCTGTGCGGGGTTTCGCAATGTCGACGGCGCCTGGCGGGCAGGCGCCGTCACGGTCGGAAGCACTAGAGACGCTTGTAGGCCTCCAGCGCCGCATTGAAGGCGGCATTCAAGGCGTCTTCCGGCTTTTTGGTCCCCGAGAGCACGTCGCCCATCATGATCTGGATCTGGTTGGAGATTTCAGGATAGATCGGCACACCCGGGCGTGCCTGTCCATCGACCAGAGCCGCGGCGAAGGTCTTGTTGGCTTCGGTGGAGAAGACCTCATATTTGTCGAACAGCGACTTCCTGGTCGGCAACTGCTGCTGCAGCGCGTTTGCCGGCCCCATATAGACCTCGCGTGCGAGGTTGGCGCACATCTCGATCTTGTCCTTGTCCTTGCTGAAGGATGCGATCGTCCAGCCGCCGGTGCCGGTCGAACGCTCATCGGCGCTGGGGCCGGGGATCGGCGAGAAGGTCCAGTTGTTGAACTCGTCCTCGTCGAGCGTGGCCTTCAGCTGCGCATATTGCCAGTTGCCGCCGATGAAGAGCGCCGTCGTCGCCGCTGCCGCCGCGGCATTCATATCGTCGTAATTCGCGATCGTGCTGACGCGCTTGGGCGCGGCACCCGAATCGACGAGATCCTTGAAATAATTCAGCGCCTTCAGGAATTTCTCCTTGTTCTCGCCTTCGCCGAATACCGGCTTGCCTGAGTCGTCGACGAGCTTGCCGCCCAGCGCCCAATAATTCGCGAGCCAGTCGAACGTCGTCCCTTCCCAGCGCCCGCCGTTGAAGAGAACGCCTTCCATGCCTTCCTTGGTGGAGGCGAGCGCGGCCGTTTTCAGGTCGTCCCATGTCTGGGGCGCATCCGCAACGATCGACTTGTTGCGGTAGAGCACACGAAGGTCCGTATCCCACCACCAGGCGCGGACCGTCTGATCCTTATCCGTGATGCCGCTGCGGATGAAGGGGAACAGGTCATCCACTTCCTCCTTCGAAAAATACGGCGTGAAGTCCGCAAGAACTTTATTGACCATGAACTGCGAGAGGACGAAGGAGTCGACGGCAGCGCAGTCAGGCGCGTTGCCGGCCTTGGCCTGCTCCAGCATCTTGGCCTGTTCGGTGCCGATGTCCGAGGACATGAATTGCATCTGCAATTTCCAGTCCGGATGCTTCTTGATGAAATCGACGAACAGCTTCTGATAGCCCTCGGCGATCGCCGGATCGGAATTGTTGGGACTATCGTTCGTCAGACGGACGACGAGGGATTTCGGCGCATCGGCAAGGCCGATCCTGTCCTTCGTGGCAAGTTCCTGGGCAAATGAAACGGATGCTGAAAATAACATGGTGCTCAGCGCAAATGCGCTGACGGTGGCGCTCTTCATGATGGGTCTCCTCCCCATTTTGAACGGATACAGCCTGGCGGTCAGTTGACCTCTCCTCATTTCCGTGCTGCATTAATTAGATTAAGTTACTTTGATTTGATGTCAAGCCACAGCTTGGAAGGCCAGACCTGGGAGGTTGAGATGCTGGCGACAATCAACAGCAGCTAGCGCACAGTTCCGGAAAATCGAGATCGATTTCCGGAAAAGAACATGCGCCGTGAAAGTGATGGAGCGTCCCGCGGCACGCGCGGCACATCCACCGCAATTTTCCTGAAGAAGAGCACGAGGCAATCGCGGATGGCTGCGATGGCGCGAGTGCGGTTTTGCCCGGCTGAACTGCCGCGGGAAGTTAATTCCATGGAGGATAAGATGCGTCTACTCATTCTCGGTACCGGCGGAATGGCCAACCAGCATGCCGCCAGCTTCAAGGCGATCGAAGGCGTCAGTGTCGTGGGCGGCGTCGATGTCGTCCCGGAAAGGCTCGCGGCCTTTTGCACCGAACATGGCATCGCCAATCATTTCACGACCCTCGAGGATGCTCTCGCCTGGGGCGAGTTCGACGCAGTGGCAAACGTCACGCCGGACCGCGTTCACCACCCGACGACGCTGCAGGCCATTGCCGCCGGCAAGCATGTCTTTTGCGAAAAGCCGCTCGCCACCGATGCCGTCAAGGCCATGGAGATGACCGAGGCCATCGAGCGATCGGGCAAGGTCGGCATGGTCAATTTCACCTATCGCAATTCGCCTGCCCTTCAGAAAGGCCGGCAGATGGTGCTCGCCGGCGAAATCGGGGAGATCAGGCACGTCGAGGCCTCCCACCTGCAAAGCTGGCTGGTCGGCCGCCACTGGGGCGACTGGAAAACCGAAAGCAAATGGCTGTGGCGGCTGAGCAAGAAACACGGATCCAACGGCGCGCTCGGCGATATCGGAATTCACATCGTCGATTTCGCATCATACGGTTCCGGGCTCGACGTTGCTCATGTCTTCGCCCGGCTGAAGACCTTCGACAAGGCGCCGGGACACAAGATCGGCGAGTATGATCTCGATGCGAATGACAGTTTTACGATGAATGTCGATTTCTTCGGCGGGGCGATCGGGACGATCCAGGCGACGCGCACGGCGGCCGGACAGATGGATCAGCTGCGCCTCAGGGTCTATGGCGAAACCGGCTCGATCGAGATGATCTACGACACCGGAAAATCGACGCTACGCGCCTGTCTTGGAGAAGACGTGCACACGGCGACCTGGCGCGACGTCCCCTTCGATCCGGTCGAGACGAACTACCAGCGTTTCGTCCAGGCCGTGCGGGCGGGCAGGACCCAGGAACCCTCGTTCCGGCGGGCGACCAATATCCAGAAAGTCCTGGACAAGGCGCTGGCCTCCGATCTCAGCCACGCCGATGAAGCGCTCGGCTGAGTCGCGCCAAAGCGGCTGGTTGGACCATCAGGCCGAAGCCGGCGGCAGCAGCAAAGTGTTGAGGAAGGGCAGGAGTGCCGCACCGAGCGCAACGCCGCCGCCGCTGAAACTCGCGGGTTTCATCGGCGAAATCCAGGGCGTCAGCAATGGTCTGGTCGAGGTGTCGCGCCGCTCGATGGAAAGCTGATGGATCAGCGCTTCGATCACGGCCTGCGGCAGATCGCTGCCGATCATAACGACGCTCGGCGCGAGGAAACCGGCCATGGCGATGATCGGGTCGAGCAGATGGCCTGCGGCTTCCCGTATCCATTGCGACAGTAACGGCGAGGAGATTTCCTCCCCTTGCAGCAGACGGGTGAAGTCCCGATCGCCGATCCGTGATCGCAAGGACTCGAAACCGACGACGGTATTGAGCTGGACATTGTCGGGACCGGTCAGCATTTCGCCGATGCTGCCTGCCCGGCCATGCACGCCGGAATAGGGAATACCGCGAATGAGAAAGCCGGCCTGAACGTCGTCGTCGATGATGATCATCGCAAGTCCGCCTTCCCTGCCGGAGCTGCCGATCGTGCGCTCGGCGAGAAGGCTCGCCGTGCACTCGTTCTCGACATAGGGACGCGCGATCGTCGACATCGCGGCGATCTGATCGCTTTGATCGTCCGTCCAGTCGTTGGCGGCGATGCCGAGCCCGATGATCGGCAATGTCGCGTGGCGATCGACCATATCCCTGACGGCCGCATGCACCAGGCCGACTTTGTCAGCGGGGTCCAGCTCGATATAGACCCGGTCATGGACCTGGCCACTCAGATCGATGAGCACGGCCTCGCCACGCCTTTGGCGAAGCTTGACGCCGATCGAGAAAGCACCTTCCGGGCGCAAGGCAAACTCGGTAGCGGTGGCCCCTCCGCCGAGGCCATTGCGACGGTTGGAGGTGACAAGCTTTTCCTCGGCCAGCCGCCGCAGAATATTGGTGATGCCGGGCCCGGTCAGGCCGCAATGCCGGCCGAGTTCCATCCGCGTCAGCGGGCCATGGCGGCGGATGGCTTCCAGAATGACGCGAATGTTTCGATCGGCGATTTCGCCGGACCGCAGACCCACTGTTTTGGCGCGTGGGGCGCCTGTGTCCTGGGTTTGAAGCCGACGCGGCCCTGATCGAAGATACCGCATAGTCGCCGTCCTTAGAGCTATACGACGCTTTTGTAACACGCCTTCGTCTGCCGCAATGAATTTCTTACGGACTTGACGCCAAATCAAAGTTACTTAATCTAAGGGCATCGGGACTGTTGGAGGAGCGGGACCGGGCAAGTCGCGATGTCGGTCGCGCCATCTCCCCCAAAACCATGACCGCGGCCCTAAAAGCTTGACGACAAAATTGTCAGCCGTCGATTTTAAACAGGATAAGCCATGCCTCTGACCATTGCCCAGCGCCTTGATCGTCTGAAAGTTCGCATTGCCGAGCTCGCTCATTGGCGGGATCGACAAAGTGCTGCGATCGATGGCTGGACCTTCGAGGACGAACCGATCGCGCATCACCAGGATTGGCCGCACCGCCAGGGGGTGGTGCATTTTGCCGCGACCGCTGAAGCGCCGGAGGCGTGGCCTCTCGGCGATATTCGCCTGCAGCTCGACCTCGGCGGCGAGAGCCTGATTACGCTCAGCTACCCCGACGGCGAGACGGAAACATTCGGTCTCGATCCCTACCATCAGGAATTCCCGCTGAAGGGCCGCCGCTTTTCGATCGCAACGGAAACCGTCGCCCGGTTTCCATTCGGCGAGCCCAATCGCGCTCCACGGCTCAACAAGGCTCGATTTATCTGGCTCGATGGTCCAGCTCACCGCCTGCATCTTCTGTTAAAGCAGGTTGCCGAGGCAATCGATGTGCTGGGCGAGCATGAAGTCGTGCCGCACCTGATGGATGCCGCCGAGCACGCGTTGCGCAGTCTCGACTGGCCGTCGGATACGGCGGCCTATATCTCCCGCACATCAAGCGCTGTCATGCAGCAGAAGATCTGGGAACTGCCGGAGCTCGAGGCTAATCCGGCAGGCCTTACGGAGGAGCAGAGCGCTTCGGCAGCCACAGCCTTCGAGGCTCTGACGGCGAAGTTGAAGGAGCTGCAGAAGCGCTTCCCGCCGAATGGAGAATTGCTGCTGACGGGCCATGCGCATATCGATCTCGCCTGGCTTTGGCCCTATCGCGAGACGCGGCGGAAAATGCGGCGCACCTTCAATACAGCGCTGTCATTGATGGAGCGCTCCGACGATTTCCGCTTCAATCAATCGACCGCCCATTATTACGCGCAGATGGAAGAGGAAGACCCGGAGCTTCTCGAGCGCATCAAGCAGAAGGTCGCGGATGGAAAGTGGGAAACCGTCGGCGGCATGTGGGTGGAGCCCGACACGAACATGCCGACCGGCGAAAGTCTCGCCCGTCAGGTTCTCTATGGCCAGCGTTATTTCGAAAAGACCTTCGGCACGCGCCATACGGTCTGCTGGCTGCCCGATTGCTTTGGCTTTTCAGGCGCGCTGCCGCAAATCTTGAGGCAGGGCGGCATCGACAGCTTCTTCACAATCAAGGTCAATTGGAGCGAGACCAACCATATTCCATCCGATCTCTTCTGGTGGAAGGGTCTCGACGGCAGCCGGGTGCTGACCCACACGTTCGACAATCCGATGCAGGGTTATAACGGCTTCGTGCAAGCCGATTGCTACGTGCCGACATGGAAGAATTTCCGCGGCAAGACACAGCACGATACCTCGCTGCTGGCCGTCGGATATGGCGACGGCGGCGGCGGCGTCACGCCCGAGATGGTCGAGCGCGAGGTGCAGCTGCGCGATTTCCCGGCGATCCCGCAGGCACGCTGGGGCACCGTCAAAAGCTATTACGAACAAGCGCACCGCACCGCAGGCGAAAAGAACCTTCCGGTATGGGATGGCGAAATCTATCTCGAACTGCACCGCGCCACGCTGACGTCGCAAAGCGGCGTCAAGCGCAAGCATCGCCAGGCCGAACGCGCGCTGATCACCGCCGAAACCATCGCTTCGCTGGCGCATATGCTCGGAGCAGACGGGCCCCGAAGCCTCGAAGCGGATTGGCGCGTGGTGCTGAAGAACGAATTTCACGACATTCTGCCGGGCTCGAGCATCCGTGAAGTTTATCAGGATGCCGAGCAGGAACTGGGCGGCGTCATCGAACGTGCTGGAACCGAACAGGCAAATGCCTTGCAAGCGCTGTCGGCCAAGCTGCCGAAAGGCGGGGTTGGCGATGCCCTCGTCGTCGTCAATCCGTCTCTTGCGGCCAGACCGCTCAGCGCAACGCTCTCCGACGGCACGGTCGTCGCGGCCGCCGATCTCGTCGCGCCCTTGTCCGTCGCGGTCTTCGACAAGGGCTCGCTCAAGCCGGCGGGCGGGCTGAAGGCAGGCCCCGAGCGTCTCGAAAACGAGCACCTCTCGGTCTCCATCGGCAGGGACGGGGCGGTTTCGAGCCTCCTTCACAAGGCAACGGGCCGGGAAGCGGTCGACGGCTCGGCAAATCAGCTCTGGGTCTATCCGGCCGACAAGCCGCGCAACTGGGACGCCTGGGACATCGATGCGGATTATGCCGAAAAGGCCGTCCGCCTCGATACGCCTGATAGTATCACCCTCGTTGAAGACGGCCCGCACCGCGCGGCGATCCGCGTCGTTTACCGCTACCGGAATTCGAGCGTCACGCAGACCTATGTGCTGACGGCCAACGCCAGGCGGCTCGACATCGAAACGACGATCGACTGGCATGATCGCCGCACGCTGCTGCGAACCCTGAACCCGGTCGCCGCGCAGGCCCGCAAGGCGACCTTCGAATGCGCCTTCGGCGTCGTCGAACGGGCAACGCACACGAATACGTCCTGGGAGCAGGCGATGTTCGAGGCCGTCGCGCACCGCTTCGTCGATATCAGCGAGCCGGATTTCGGGGTCGCGCTGCTCAACAATGCCAAATACGGCCATAGCGCCCGCGGCAATGTGATCGGCATGAGCCTCGTACGCGGGCCGATCTATCCGGATCCGTTGGCCGACGAAGGGGAGCAGAGCTTCACCTATGCACTGATGCCGCATGAAGGCGCCTGGCATGAAGGCGGCGTTCTCGACGAGGCGATCGATCTCAATCAGCCGCTCGTCTCGGCTCAATTCAGCGGCCTCTCCGCCGGCATTTTTGCGCCGCTTGCGGTCACCGGCATCCCTGTCGCGTTCTCAGGCCTGAAGCCGGCGGAAGAGGGCGACGGCCTCATCCTGCGCCTTTACGAACCGGCCGGCCGGCGCGGCAGGCTCGCCCTCAACTTGCCTTCCGGATGGGCAGCATCGCAGCCGCTGAACATTCTCGAAGAGCCGATGGAGCGAAAGGGACCTGCCGACATCATGCCGTTCGAAGTCAGGACCTGGAAGCTGCAGAATGGCTGATGCCATGTCTTGGCAGATGGTTCTCTTTCGTTTCGGTGCCCCGGAATGATCCGCGGCACTCAACCAAGCTCAGCCCTCTAACCCAAGGCTCGCCAGCAGGCGGCTGACATAGGCTTCCAACCCGCCGACCATATCGAAGCGGGTGGGATCGCGCAGCCAGAGCATCTGAAGGCCGTCCATCACCGCGATCAGCTCGGCCGCCATCGCCCTGCCATCGATTTTGCCGTCGATCGAGCCATCGGCGACGGCCTGTTCGAAGGTCGCGGCGATGTCATTCTGCAGCTGAGTGGCGCGATCGAGAAACCAGGCCTTGGCCGGGTGATCCTTCATCAGGCTCTCGGCATTCAGGATGGCGAAGGCCCTGATGACCTCGATCATTTCGGCGTTGCGGCGGAAGACCTCGACCGTGCCTTTGAGCAAGCCGCGGAGATCGGAACGATGGGGGTCGATGAAGCTTTCGCTTTCGAGATCGCGCTTGTCCAGAATGGCGAGCAGCAGATCGACCTTGGTCGGGAAATGGTGCAGCAGGCCGGGCAGCGACAGGCCGACGTCGCGGGCCACATCGCCGATGGCGGCATTCTGGTAGCCGTCTTCGGCAAAGCGCCGCATCGCAGCCGTCAGGATCTCCGCACGGCGCGCTTCGCCCTTGCGGGATCTGCGCCGTCGCTTTTCGTCCTGTCCGGTCTTCGATTCAGAAAACTCTGCCATCGTCTCTTCCGCCTGCCTCTTTCTCCCGCCCTCCATCCATACATCACGGCTCGGCAGTTGACATCTTAAAAATACCGAGTAATCGGTAGGTTTAAGAACTGTCTGGCGCGTGGAGAAGTTGATGCCGCCGCCGGATGAATTGCCCGGGCATGCTCGGCCAGCACTTCGCAATGCCCGAATTCCATTGAAGGGGAGGTTTGCATGATCGATTCCATTCTCGACAAGATGACGCTCGAGGAGCAGGTCTCCCTGCTGTCCGGCGCCGATTTCTGGACGACGGTTCCCGTCGAGCGTCTTGACGTGCCGAAGATCAAGGTGACGGACGGACCGAATGGCGCCCGCGGCGCGGGTTCGCTGGTCGGCGGCGTCAAGGCGACCTGCTTTCCTGTCGCCATCGCGCTCGGCGCCACCTGGAATCCCGATCTCGTCGAGCGCATGGGTGTGGCGCTTGCCTGCCAGGCGAAGAGCAAGGGGGCCGCGGTGCTGCTCGCGCCCACAGTGAATATTCATCGTTCCGGGCTCAACGGGCGAAATTTCGAATGTTATTCCGAGGATCCGATGCTGACCGCGGAACTGGCCGTCGCCTATATCAAGGGCGTGCAGAGCCAGGGGATCGCCGCGACGATCAAGCACTTCGCCGGCAACGAATCCGAGATCGAGCGGCAGACCATGTCTTCCGATATCGACGAGCGGACACTGCGCGAAATCTACCTTCCCCCCTTCGAACAGGCTGTCAGGCGCGCCGGCGTGATGGCCGTCATGTCCTCCTATAACCGCCTCAACGGCACCTATACGAGCGAGCATGAGTGGCTGCTGACCAAGGTGCTGCGCGAGGAATGGGGATTCGACGGGATCGTCATGTCCGACTGGTTTGGTTCGCATTCGACGGCCGAGACGATCGATGCCGGTCTTGATCTCGAAATGCCCGGCCCGGCGCGCGATCGCGGCGAGAAGCTGGTTGCGGCCGTGCGCGAGGGCAGGGTCGAAGCGGCAACGGTGCGGGCGGCGGCGCGGCGGATCCTGCTGCTGCTCGAGCGGGTCGGTGCCTTCGAGAAGAGGCCCGACCTCACCGAGCGGGCAGTCGACCTGCCGGAAGACCGGGCGCTGATCCGGCGTCTCGGCTCAGAGGGAGCAGTCCTTTTGAAGAACGACGGCATCCTGCCGCTTGCCAAGACGTCGCTCGACCGGATCGCCGTCATCGGACCCAACGCCGCGAGCGCGCGTGTGATGGGCGGCGGCAGCGCGCAGATCGCGGCGCATTACACGGTCAGCCCGCTCGAAGGGATTCGAGCCGCCCTTTCCAATGCCAACAGCGTCAGCCACGCCGTCGGCTGCCGCCACAACCGTCTGATCGAGGTGGCCAAGGGAAAGATCACCGTCGAATATTTCAAGGGGCGTGGTTGCCAGGGCACTCCGCTTCATGTCGAAACCGTCGACAAGGGTGAGTTCTTCTGGTTCGAGCTGCCGTCGGCCGAGCTCGACCCAACCGATTTCTCGGCACGGATGACGATGCAATTCGTGCCGGAGGAGAGCGGCGATCATGTCTTCGGCATGACCAATGCTGGACTGGCGCGGCTCTTCGTCGACGGCAGGCTCACGGTCGACGGCCATGATGGCTGGACACGCGGCGAGAATTATTTCGGCACCGCCAATGACGAACAGCGCGGCACGGTGGCGCTCGATCCGAGCCGAGCCCATGCCGTCACCGTGGAATATGACCCACCGGTGGCAAACGGGGAGGGGATCAACCTCACGGCCATTCGGTTCGGCGTCGAAAAGCCCTTGGGCGAGGCCGATATGCAGGGCGCCGTCGAGACGGCGCTGAATGCCGATGTGGCGCTTCTCTTCGTCGGCCGCGACGGCGAATGGGATACCGAAGGCTTGGACCTGCCCGACATGCGGCTTCCGGGTCGGCAGGAGGAACTGATCGAGCGGGTCGCGGCGGTCAACGCCAACACCGTCGTCGTGCTGCAGACCGGCGGCCCGGTGGAAATGCCCTGGCTCGGCAAGGTTCGCGCCGTGCTGCAGATCTGGTATCCCGGGCAGGAGCTGGGCAATGCCGTTGCCGATGTCCTGTTCGGCGATGTCGAGCCCGGTGGGCGCCTGCCGCAGACATTTCCGAAGGGGATTGCCGACAATTCCGCGATAACAGGTGATCCAGCCGTCTATCCGGGTAAGGATGGGCATGTGCGCTATGCCGAAGGCGTGTTCGTCGGCTATCGTCATCACGATACGCGCGCTGTCGAACCGCTCTTCCCCTTCGGTTTCGGCCTTGGCTATACACGCTTCAGCTGGGGCGAGGCGCGGCTCTCAGCAAGCGAAATGGGTGCCGAAGGCGTGACGATCAGCGTCGATCTGACCAATATCGGCGACCGGGCCGGATCGGAACTGGTCCAGCTCTATGTGCGCTCGCCAAAATCCAAGGTGGAGCGGCCGGAGAAGGAATTGCGCGCCTTCGCAAAGCTTTCGCTGCTCCCCGGCGAGACCGGGACGGCCGTAATGACGATCCTGCCGCGCGATCTCGCTTATTTCGACATCGAGTCCGGTGCCTTCCGCGCCGAATCGGGCAATTACCAGCTGATCGTGGCGGCGAATGCCGCGGATATCAGGTTCGTCATCGATCTGCCGTCACCACTCGAATATGTACAACCACCTTCGTATTAAACGCAGGCTGGCGAGATCCATGTCGTATTCGAGTGAGCCCGGCCGATAGCGCTTGGCGCGTCTGCGCCAATCGCTGAGTGGTTCGAGCTGGATCAGACCGCGTCGGGCTGAGTGCGCAGATTGGTGACGACGCGCCGGTTCTGCACCTTGCAGGAGCGCTCCGTGCAGTCGCGGACTTCGCGGTCGTTGCCGTAGCCCTTGGCCCACATGCGCCTGGCGTCCACGCCCTTCGAGGCGAGATAGGCCATCGCCGCATCGGCGCGCTTCTGCGACAGCGTCTCCATGCTGGATGCGGAGCCGGAGTCGTCGGCAAATCCCTGCAGTTTGAGCAGCCAGGAGGGGTTCCTGTTGAGCCAGGCGGCTTGGTTATCCAGGGTTGCCATGGCGACGGAATCGAGTGTTGCGGAGTCCTGCTTGAAGTAGATCCGCCGGCCGACATTGAGGATGAAATCCTCTTCGCTGCCCATCGCGACGTTTTCGAAACCGGGCGCGGGATCGTTGGTCTGGCCGGTCATCGGCGCCGCAGCAGGTTCTTCCACGGAGGCGATATCGGTGGTGCTGCAGGAGGCGAGCGCCAAGAGCATGGCTGCGGCGGCAAGGCGCCTCATGTATCCGGTCGGAGCAGACATCAAGTTGATATTCCTTATTCGACCGGGGTTGCTTGGCTGACCTGCGCCGCACTTTCAGCCTGGTCGGCAATATGCGGCAGAACCTGCACCGCGGTGCCGATCGGGCAACGCTGGTAAAGATCGATGGCGTCTTCATTGAACATGCGGATACAGCCGCTGGAGGCATCCTTGCCGATGCTCCACGGCTCCAGCGTGCCGTGGAAGCGATAGCCGGTGTCGACGCCGTCGCGATGCAGGTACATGGCGCGGGGACCGAGCGGATTTTTCGGTGAGCCTCCCGCCACGAATTCGGGCAGTTCGGGATGGCGCTTGCGCATCTCCGGCGGCGGCGTCCAGCGCGGCCACAGCGATTTGCTGTCAATCGTGGCGCGGCCAAACCATTTGAAGCCCTCGCGGCCGACGCCGACGCCGTAGCGGATGGCCGTCTTGTTCTCCATGATCACGTAGAGGAAATGGTGCCTCGTATCGACGACAACGGTGCCGATCGGCTCGCTGCTGAAATATTTGACGACCTGGCGGTGCCACTTCTTGTCGATCTTGGCGAACTTGGTTCTTCGGAACGTCACGCCATTGTCGACGATGGTGCCGTCGAAAAAGGAAGACGCCGCGGCAAATACCGGTTTCTGCACTGCACCGGCGCCAAGTAACGCCAATCCACCAAGCACAATATTTCTGCGTGTCCACGGCATCGGCAGTATCCCCCTTAAAGCCAAGCAGCGAAGCGTCAGTAAATCAGATTTTTCATTTGCGACAACAGAAAAATCATCTCCTCCCTCAAGGCGGAGATCGGGTCACGGGCCTCCTGTGTCTGGTATTGCCCCATCGCTACTCTGGAATGCCGCGGCGCTTCGAGTTAAGGGCCGGGCATTCATCTCCTCTGAAGATCGGCATGTACTTTTTGCGAGATGGCGCTTCCGCAACCGCCTGCGAGCCGATGCTCCTCACACGCGGGAGTTCCGTTTCTTGTGCGCATGCCTCCACAAGATCACCAAGCATCCGTCGCGCCACGCCAGGGACCACATGATGGGGCAAATGCCCGACACCTTCCAGCAATCTGACGATCGGCCCCGGATGCTTCCTGCAAAGCCAATCGATATGCCAGTTCGGTGAAATCACGCGGTCCGCCATCCCGAAGAGAACGTGCAGGGGAAGATCGCCAGGCAGATCTGGAAGGCGCTCCATGTCTCGGTTGAAGGCGCGCAACTCGTCTGCCATCGTGCGGATGGTAATGGGATTGACCACGTGAGAGGCCGGCAGGTCCGAGAGATGAGAAGGCAGGGGATTGGGAAAGGAGGACGACCTCAGGCCTCGATCGAGAAAGAATGCGGGCCACCGGCCGATGACGTGCCGGCGGATCAACGGCCCGACCACCGGAGCGACCGCCGATCTAAGCACAATCAACGGCTTCGGCGGCACCGGCCCGCAACATGGAGAGATGAGAAAAAGTCCCCTGACGAGGTCCGGTCTTCTTGCCGCAAGGTGTAGCGCGGCTGCGCTGCCGATCGAGTGCGCGACGATCGTCACCTCCGGCAGGTCAAGAGAGGCGAGAAGGCGTTCAAGCCAGAAGGACTGTCCCTCAGGTCCACGCTCAGCCGGTGCAGGCGGCGCGCTCTGTCCATAGCCAGGCCGGTCGGGTGCAATGATCCGGAAATCGCTGTTGTCGAAGGGAAGCAAAATTTCCTGCGCAAGACTGCCGCAGCCATGCAGGAGGAGGACTGGAATGCCATGTGGGTTGCCACCGTCAAGGATGTGAACATCCTGATCTTCAACGTGAATTGTTGTTCCGAGTGTCGGCTGGACTGGCTTCACTAACATGAGCCGCATAACTAAGATCTGAAGAAGAAGTTCCGGCCGATTGCGGGACGGCGCCTACGGCATCGAGCCGTTAGAGTATGATGGAAGGGAGGCCCAGCGCTGCCGCCTTATCTGTGCTACCATCACCGCGGTCTCGAAGCGGAAAGATCGGATGCTCCTTCAGCGTGTCAGTTTCTATGTGCTTCTGGTCCTCGTGACCATTGCGTTCGTCGCCGTCGTGCTACCGTTCTATTCGGCGATATTCTGGGCAGTCGTCCTCGCTATCATCTTCTTCCCGCTTCACGCCCGTATAGAGGCTCGGCTGGGTGGGCGGGGAAACCTTGCTGCAGCGCTGTATGTGTTGATCTGTCTCTGCGTCGTTATCATTCCCGGGCTGATCGTCCTCAGTTCACTCGTCCAGCAGGGCAACCATCTCTACCAACGTATGGACACTGGCGAGATCGACGTCCGGAGCTTTATTCATAATCTGCAGGAAGCATTGCCCTTGTTCCTCCGCGACTGGCTCCGGAGCATCGAGCTGAACGGCGTCGATACGTTTCAGGACCGCGTCTCCTCGGCATTGATGCAGGGCGGCGGTTTTTTTGCCGGACGCGCCTTGAGCCTCGGTCAGAACACCCTGCGGTTCTTCGTCACCTTCGGCGTGATGCTCTATCTCCTGTTCTTCATGTTCCGGGATGGGCGCGCCCTTGCCCGCGCCATCAGAAGAGCGCTGCCTCTCAGCGATGCCCATACCGTTCGCTTCACCTCCAAATTCACTTCGGTCGTTCACGCGACCGTGCGAGGCAATATTATCATCGCCATCATCCAGGGTTCGATCGGCGGCATCGCCTTCTGGGCCCTCGGCGTCGAGCCAGCCCTGCTGTGGGGCGTACTGATGAGCTTCCTGTCGCTGCTGCCTGCGGTCGGCGCCGCATTGATCTGGGTCCCCACGGCCATTTACCTGGCCCTGGCCGGTTTTTGGGTGAAGGCGATTGTGCTGGTTGCGGTCGGCGCCCTTGTCATCGGTCTTGTCGATAATCTTCTGCGGCCGCGCCTGGTCGGCAGGGAGACCAAGCTTCCCGACTATGTTGTCCTCATTTCCACCATTGGCGGCATTTCTCTCCTAGGCATCAATGGTTTCGTGATCGGGCCGCTGATAGCCGCTCTCTTCATCGCCGCTTGGGGGATATTCGTGGAGGAGGAGGGCACGTCGGATTCCTGACGAAGCGGCCGGTGCATTTAACGGTGGCTTCCGGAACTTTCGTCTCCCTGACTGGTTTGATAGATTCGAGCCATCATCATGTTCAATCGACGCCAACCGTAAGGTCGGTTTTCGGGGCCTATGTTACTATAGTGATCCGAGCAAGCAAGGTGCGGAAAGTGCGCCACGGACTGCCGGCAGAAGTCCAGGCCCTCTGGTCGGATCCTGATAAGCCCGTTGAAGATGGGTCGAGGAGTGACCAGGAGGAGCGGGCATAAACGGAGCCGCCTCCTTTCGGAACGACTCTCACCGCAACGTTTGACGTTCCGCTAACCGCACAACAGGAGGAAAGACCATGAAAGTGTCAGAGATCATGTCGCGCGATGTAGAAATCGCCAACCCTAATCAGACGATAGCCGAAATCGCGAGATGCATGGCCGACAGGCAGATCGGCTTCCTGCCGGTCGGCGACAACGACCGGCTCGTCGGAACGATCACCGACCGCGATCTCGTCGTGCGCGGGCTTGCCGACGGACTCGGGGGCGATGCAAAGGTGCGCGAAGTCATGTCGCGCGATGTCAAATATTGTTTCGAAGACGAAGATGTCGACGACGTGACCCGCAATATGGGGCAGGTCCAGGTCCGCCGCCTTCCCGTCGTCAATCGTGACAAACGCCTAACCGGCGTCATCTCGCTCGGCGATGCGTCCCTGGCGGACACCGCTGCAGCGGGAGCCGGGTTGAAAAAAGTGTCCCGTCCGGGCGGCGCTCATGCACATTAGAACAGGGATGATGTTAGGCCTGAAGCAATCAGCGATCCTATCGCTTGAGATCATTCATCGTTGAGGTGGCAAGCCGACAAGTGCCCCGGTGCAATTTCCTTTTTCACCGGCACTTCCACACGACAGCGGTCCATCGCAAACGGGCATCTCGGATGAAAGTGGCAGCCTTTCGGCGGGTTTATCGGGCTGGGGAGTTCGCCGTCGACGGGCTTGAACTGCCGCTTGCCGGGTTCGATGCGCGGCACTTCGGCCAAGAGCGCTTTCGTGTAAGGATGATTGGGCCGTCTGAAAACCTCCTCGACGGGCGCCTCTTCGACGATGCGGCCGAGATACATGATCGCAACACGGTCGGAAATATGTTCCACGACGCCGAGATCATGGCTGACGAACAGATAGGTCAGGTCGAGCTTGTCACGAAGTTCCATGAACAGGTTGATGACCTGTGCCTGGATGGAAACGTCGAGCGCCGCAACGCTTTCGTCACAGACGAGGAATTTCGGCTGCACGGCGAGCGCGCGCGCAATATTGACGCGTTGCCGCTGGCCACCGGAAAACTGGTGCGGGTATCGCTTTTTCATGGCCGGGTCGAAACCGGCCAGCATCAAATATCTGTCGACATAGGCGTCGCGTTCCGTCGAGCGGGCAAGCCCATGCGTTCGAGGCGCCTCCCAGATAAGCTGCTCGACGGTCATGCGCGGATTGAGAGCCGCCATCGGGTTCTGGAAAATCATCTGGCTGGCGAGGCCAAACTGATGCTGCTCGCCTTTCGACATGGCGCTTCGATCCATCCCCTTCCAGAGAATGTGGCCCTGGCTTGGTGAGGTGATCCCTGCAATGGCGCGGCCGAGCGTCGACTTCCCGCAGCCGCTTTCACCGACAAGGCCGACAACCTCTCCGGGCCGAATGCTGAGGCTGACATTATCAAGCGCGTGAACGACAGGCGCCGGTTTGGCCAGTTTGAGCTTGAGCGCGATCTTGGCGGCGAGGTCGGGTTTGGCTCCGAAGCGCTGCGACACGTTCCTCGCTTCGATTAGGGGCGCGGCGGTCGCGGTCATCATGCTACCTCTTTCGTTACGGGATGAATGCAACGGAAGGAGCGATCGCCTTCCGGCATGAGCGCCGGCATGACCAGACAGCCGTCGGTTGCCCGATCGCAGCGCGTACGAAAACTGCATCCCTGTGGGAGCCGGTTAATCGCCGGCGTCATGCCGCGGATCTGGTGAAGGGGCTCTCCGCGTCTGTTTTGCGAAGGAACGGACGCGATCAGACCGGCGGTGTAGGGATGGTGAGGATCGGTCAGAACCTTGCCCACCGGTCCGGTCTCGACGAGGCGGCCGGCATACATGACGGCGATCTCGTCGGCCAATCTTGAAACGATAGCCAGATCGTGGGTGATCCAGATCACCGCCGTATTTCCCTCTTCCGTGAGTTTCTGGAATTCGGAAATGATCTGGCTCTGGATCGTCACATCAAGCGCCGTTGTCGGTTCATCGGCGATGATGAGGTCCGGCTTGTGAAGAAGCGCGATGGCAATTGCCACGCGCTGGCGCATTCCGCCGGAAAACTGATGCGGATAGGCGGCAAGCCTTTCTTCAGGGCTTGGTATGCCGACCAGCGCCAAAGCATCCCGCGCCCGCTGCCGGGCGGCATCCTTCGAGACTCGCTCGTGTGCCTGGACGGCTTCCACCATCTGCGTTCCGACCGTCAGGACCGGATTGAGCGTCATCATCGGATCCTGGAATACCATGGCGATCCGCTTGCCGCGCAGCTGCCGCATCTCTTCGTCCGAATATTTCGCGATGTCGGCGCCGTCGAAGATGACCCTGCCGCCGACAACCCGGCCGGGTTTATCAAGGAGCCGCATGATCGAAAAGCCGGTCACCGACTTTCCGGATCCGGATTCTCCCACAAGACCAAGGACCTTGCCGCGCTCCACAGTGAACGACACATCATTGACGGCGCAAAGGCTGGGGCGTCCCCTGCCGCCGCCGAATTCGGTGACAAGATTGCTCACTTGCAGCAATGGGGTCATGACATGTTCCTCGGGTTGAGGACATCGCGCAGCCGGTCGCCGACGAGATTGATCGCCGCGATCGTGACCAGAAGCGCAATGCCGGGAAAGAAGCTGATCCAGTAAAGGCCTGTCAGAAGATACTGGTAGCCCGTCGAGATCAGCATGCCGAGCGAGGGTTCGGTCACGGATGCACCGAGACCGAGGAAGGACAAGGTTGCTTCGAGGCCGATTGCCCGGGCGATCTGCATGGTGGCGATGACGATGACCGGCGCAAGACAGTTCGGCAGCAGGTGCCTGAAGAGGATGCGCCATCCGGGCAGGCGCAGCATCCGGGCCGCTTCGATATATTCCTTCTCGCGCTCGACCAGAGCGGTGCCGCGGACCGTGCGGGCATAGGTCGCCCACTCGGCGATGATCAGTGCGATCACCACGTTGGGCACGCCCTTGCCAAGCACGGCAAGCATCATGAGCGCCATCAAGATGGTGGGAAACGACAGCTGCAGGTCGACGAGCCGCATCATCGCGGTTTCCGTGCGCCCTCCCATGTAAGCTGCGAACAGTCCGGCTGAGGTTCCGATGATGGCAGCGGCGAAAGCCGACAGAACGCCCACCAATAACGACGTGCGCAGCCCATAGAGGATGCCGGACAGGATATCGCGGCCCTGGCTGTCGGTACCGAGGTGATAGACGAGCCCGGTCATGGATTCGGACCCCGGCGGCAGTCGTCCATCCATGATGTCGAGCTGCATCAAATCATAGGGATTTTGCGGAGAGATCCATGGCGCGAACAGCGCCAGGCAACAGATGATCACCAGCGTGAGGAAGGCAATCGCGGCTGCCGGAGAGCTGAAGAAATCCGCGATCCCTTTCGACAGACGACTGGGTTCGGGCGTTGGAGCACTTGTGTCTTGCGTTTGTGGTTCGGCCATGAGGGTCAAGCCTTTCCTTCCAGCCGGACCCGCGGATCCAGAAGGGTATAACAGATATCGATGATGAAATTGAGGACGACGAAGAGCAGCACCATCATCATCAGGTAGGCGACGATGACCGGGCGATCGAGAAGGTTGATCGAGTCGATGATGAGCTTGCCCATGCCCGGCCAGGCAAAGATGCTTTCGGTGACGACCGAAAAGGCGATCAGTGAGCCGAACTCGAGACCGATGATGGTCACCACCGGGATCATCAGGTTCTTGAGAACGTGCACGGAAATGATCCGCCGCTCTCGCAATCCCTTGGCGCGGGCGAACTTCACATAGTCCTGAGGAAGGACCTCCTGCACGCCGGCGCGGGTCAGCCGAAGAATGAGCGAAGTCTTGAACAGAGCCAGGTTGAAGGCCGGCAATAAAAGGTGCCGGATGCCGTCCCCGGTCAGAAGCGACCATTGTGCGCCAAGCAGCTCCTGCGTCTGGCCGCGGCCATTCGTCGGCAACCAGCCAAGCTCGACGGAAAATACCATGATCAGCATGAGGCCGACCCAGAAGGTCGGAAGCGAGAAGCCCAGAATTGAGCCGCTCATGATCAGCTTGGAGGAAATCCGATTGGGGTAGAGCCCTGCATACAGCCCAAGCGGCAAGCCGAACAGCAGCGCGATGCCGAGAGCCGTGATCGCCAGTTCGAGTGTCGCCGGGAGACGTTCGAGGATCAGACCCAGCGCCGGTCGCCCATAAACGAAGCTGTTGCCGAAGTCCCCGTGCAGAAGTCCCTGGAGAAACAGCAGATACTGTTTCCACAGCGGCTGATCCAGACCGTAATGCGCGATAACGAGCGCCCGCTCCGCCTGATTGGCGTCCGGGTTGATGAGGATGTCGACCGGGTTGCCGATCACATTGACGCCGATGAAGACAATGATCGTCATCGCGACAACGACGAACAGTGCCTGTATCAACCGCCTGATAATGGATGTGACCATTGAACCTCTCCCTACAGCGCCGCACGTCTTTTCGAGAGCCGCAAAGGACGCTGTAACACTTTGAATCGACGTCTTTGTTTTACGCATGTCGTTATCGCAAAACCGCTGCGCACTTTTGCGCGACATGCTTTAGGCGACGGAGATCGCCATCCCGTCGCGCTGCGGATCGGCCGCGCCTTTCGAGATGCCGCCGTCAATCTTAATCGCGTGGACTGCGGCGAACGCATATGTCTGCGGCGACCGCGCCACCTGGTAGCCCTGCGCCCGCAACTCGTCTTCGACAGAGTGTCGAATGCGATTGCAGATGTCGATCGTGTTTGACACCCCTACGATCCTCGGCGCCGAGACGGCTTCGAGCACGGACATGTCGAAATCGATCATGTTCATCAGGCATTGCGCAACGGCGGGCGCGATATAGCTGCCGCCAGGCGCTCCGATGACGATGCTGGGCTCATCGCCCCTGAAGACGATCGTCGGTGCCGCCGAGCTGGGACGCCGCTTGCCGGGCGCGATGGAGCCGGGCTTGCCCGGAAGCGGATTAAAGCGGCTCATCGTGCCATTATACATGAAGCCGAGGCCGTCGGTGATCGCACCCGAGGGACTGCCGAGAGTGTGGGTCATCGCGACGGCATTACCGTCCTTGTCGATCACCGAGATGTGGGTGGTGTCGCGCAGCGAGGTATCAAGACGCGAAACACTTGCGATCTCGCCCGCCTTGATCGCGCCAGCATGCGCCTTTGCATGCTCTTTCGACAGCAGCTTTTCATAGGGCACGTCGACATAGGCGGGATCGCCCATATGCGCGTCCTTATCGATCGTCATCCGCTTCATGGCTTCGAACAGGATGCGGACATGATCGGTACTGCCATGCTGCAGCGAGCCGACGTCGAACTGCTCCATGATATGCAGAAGTTCCAGCATCGGGAAGCCCGAGCCTGGCGGAGGCGAGGTGGCGATGCGGTTGTCGCGGTAGTCGCCCCAAACCGGCTCTACCTTCGACAATTCGTAACGCGCCAGATCCTTCCGATCGATCAGGCCGCCATTTGCCCTGAAATCGCTAGCGATCTGCTCGGCCAGTTCGCCGTGATAGAAGATGTCCGAGCCGCCGCTTCGCGCGATACGTTCGAGGGTCTCTGCCATGTCCTTGTTGACGAGCAGGTCGCCGACATTCTTGAGCGTGCCGTCGTCGTGGAAATAGGTTCTCCGGCCCGTTGCAGAAAATCGCAGCTTGTCGAGCGTGTTGGCAAAACCGTCATTCGACTGGTCCTTGGCCCAATACCAATGCATGTGGTTTCGGATCATGAAACCGTTACGGGCAAGGCGGATGGCCGGCTTGATGAGATCGGCCCAATCGAAGGTGCCGTAATCGCGCAGCGCAGTCTCATAGCCCCTGAGCGAGCCGGGGGTGCAGACGGCAAGGTAACCGATATCGGAAATATTGCCTTCAAGCACATAGCCGAAGCCGTCGCGGCTTTGGTGCTTGATCTTGTCGAGCCACATGTCCGGCGCAGCCTTCAACGGCGCGCGCGCATAAAATTCGAGGATCTCGTGCACGCCCTTTTTCGGCATGTAGACATGCATGGAGCCGAAGCCGCCGATGCCGGCCATCTGCGGGTCGACCACGCCCTGGACGAAAGCACAGGCGAGTGCTGCGTCGATGGCATTGCCGCCGCGTTCGAGAACTTCCGCGCCGGCTTCGACTGCCTCCGGCTGAGGCGCCACGATCGTTGCATTTCTCATTTCGCGCGACGCTCCTCCAGCACCTTTGACAGGAAGGCCTTGACGTGGCCCAGAACTTTCATCCGGTCGTGAGAGACGCCTGGAACACGATCGAACGTCACATCGACACCCACTTTGCGGAATGAGCTCGCCAGGGCGGCGAGGCGCTCCGGTCGCGTTTTGCCGGCGTCGTTTGCGCCGTCCATATAATATTTGCCGCCCGGTTTATGGGTGATTTCCCAGGTCTCCAGATCGGCATCGCCGACGATCATGTGCACCGGCACCTTGGCGAGATCTTCGGGCCGGAAGGCCTTGCCGAAGCGCGCTTCCAGATCCCGAATGCCGACCCACCAGTCACGCGTCGGATCCAGAAGGGTGACGGAACCAGGTGCGCCGATCGATGCCGCCCAGAGCTTTTCCGGATGCAGGATGGTGAAACGATGCACGAAATGCCCGCCGCCGGAGAAGCCGAACATGGCGAATTTGGACCAGTCCTGGAGGTATTTGTCGGCCATCTCCGCGACCATGGCGAGGACGACACGATCGTAGCGGATGTCGCCTTCCTCTAGAAACTTGTAGCCGGAACGCGCACCATCGCCGAGAACGCCAACCGGGAAGATCGGGCAAAGGATGGCGCAATCGTTGTAGAGCCCGAATTCGGCAAAACCGTCGCGGAAGTCGATGGCCGACGTGCGCCCGGTGCCGTGGACCGCGACCAGGAGGTCGAGCTTGCGGCCGTCTGCCGCCGTCGGCGGCACATAAAGCACCATATGGAGGCGGGGATCGGCCTGAGAGGCGAAGATGGCCGTCTGGCCATAGTCATAGATGGCCTTCGCCCGGGCGACGGCTTCGCCCGTTCCAAGTTCCTGCATGAATGTCTCCTGGGAGATGACGAAAGGGACGGCCCTGGTGCGGCCCCATGCTGCTGTTTTAAACCGCGCCACATCGAATGGATCGATGCGACGCACTTCAAGTCTTTATGTGTCCCAAAACCGCTGCACGCTTTTGGACGACATGCATTAGTCCGCCGGCTTCACGTCGTAAGCGAGCGTATATTTGTCGCCGCGCGGGGTGTAGGACACGGTCTTCTTTGCGCCCAGCACGACGTTTTCGTAATGCATCGGCAGGAGCCAGAGGTTGTTGAAGGTCTCGGTCGACAGTTCCTCGAGAAGGGGCGCGCGTTCGGCTTGATCGAGCGTCGAACTGGCCTTGGCCAGCACCTCGTCGATCTTCGGATCGGACACGCCGCCGCCGTTATATCTGCCGGTCCCCTTTTTCTCGTCGCGCGTGGCGACGAGCGCAACAGTCGGATTGGTGGTTTCGCCGGTGTTCACACCCCAGGAGCCGAAATAGGTGCTGTAGGTGCCTTTTGAGTAGGCTTCCGAATACATCGACCAGGGCAGGACCTCGACTTTCGATTTGATGCCGATGCGCGTGAACATCTGGCCGACCGCCTGCAGAACTTCGGCATCCTTGACGTAACGGCCAGAGGGGCCATGCAGGGTCAGGCTGAAGCCATCGGGATAACCGGCCTCGGCCAGAAGCGCCTTGGCGGCGGCGGGATCATAACCCACCTTCTCGACTTTTTCGGAATAGCCCGCATAGCCTTGGGTGACGAACTGGTCGGCCACCGTGCCGTTCTTCTGCATGACGCGGTCGACGATTGCCGGCCGGTTGATCGACATCAGCATTGCACGACGCACCCGTTCATCCTTGAGCGGGTTCTTGTCGAGATCGGAGCCATCCGCAGCCTTCACGAAAGGTGAAAGATCGCGGCTGACATCGAGGCCAAGATAAACGAAGCGGGAAGACAGGCCGTTGATGACTTGCAGATTATCGCTCGCTTCCACGCGTGCCATTCCATCGGCAGGAAGGGTTTCGACAATGTCGATCTCGTTGGAGAGAAGCGATGCCAGACGGGCGCCGTCATCGGGCAGGAAGCGGAGCGTGACGTTCGACCAGTGCGAGGGGCCAGCGAAATAGCTGTCATTGCGCTTCAAGGTCAGGTTGCTGCCTGGCGAATAGGAGACGAAGGAATAGGCTCCGGTTCCGATTGCACACTTGCCGTTGTCGAAATCCTGGACCGGCGCCTCCTTGCAATCGGCGCTGATAATGCGAATTCGGCTGACGGAATTCAGCAGGATCGGATCCGGAACCTTGGTCTCGACGACGATGGTATAGGGATCCGTGGCCGTGACATTGACAATATTGCGGGTGTAGGAAGCAAAGCTCTGGCTGGGCTTGTCGCGGGCACGCAGAAGCGACGCAATGACGTCATCGGCGTTGAACTCGCTGCCGTCATGGAATTTCACGCCCTTCCGCAGCTTGAATTCCCAGTGGGTCGGGTCGACGACCTTCCATTCGGTGGCGAGTTCCGGGGCATTTGCCGACGTTCCCGTGAGGTTTATGAGGCTGTCCCAGATATGGCGCGAGGTCGCATTGTTTGGCGCCGAACTGTCTTCATGGGGATCCAGCGTCGTTGGCGTCGTCGACATCCCGATCGTCAGCGGGGTTTCCTGTGCGGCGACCATTGCAGGAATAGCGATCGTTCCGAGCAGCCCGATCGCTGCCCGCGTCAATATTTTTGCGGCCATTTCTTCCATCCCGGTTTAGCGTTTTTGGGCCGACCTTGCTTGGTCGGTACGAGCGGGTTCCCGTCCACTCTTGACACAAATTGGTAAGGGGGCCTCAAGGGGGCTGTCAAACGGAAAACAAGCGCGTTACGGTAGGCGTAACTTGAAACTATGCCAATCCTTCAGCCTCGGTCGCGGAGAAAATTCTGGTCCCATGGACAAAAGACAATCATCAAAAAGCGATATTGTGCAATCTGTTGATGTCTGCATCGACGTATTGCTGAATGTCGCCAAAAACCCGGACATCAGACTGACTGAGGTGGCGCAGAACCTTGGGGAAACCAAGCCGAGAATTTTGCGCATGTTACGTACACTGGAACGGCGCGGCCTAGTGCGGAAGAGCGATACAGGCACTTATCGGCTGGGGACGACTGCGATCATTCTCGGGACTGCGGCCTCGACACAGGTTGATCTGGTGCGAATAGCCAATCCTATTCTTGAAGAAGTCGGCCAGAAGGCGAACGAAACGACCCAGCTCAGGATCATCGACAATGGGGAATCCCTGTGCATTGCAAAGTTCGAACCGATGCGTGACTTGCGGGTTCAGGCGATGATCGGTCGAAGGCGGCCGCTCACGGCCGGCTCGTACAAGGTGCTTCTCGCCTATCTCCATCCCCAGGTGCAGTTGCAAATGATCCCCGAGACTTTACCGCGGCTGACCAAGCGCACGATCACGGATCGTGGCAAGCTGGTTGCTGAATTGGATAAAATCCGTCGCCAGGGATTTTGTGTGAGCTATGGTGAAGTCAGCGAGCAACTCGTCTCCGTCTCGGTGCCGGTTCTGGCATTCGACGGATCCGTGATCGCCGCGGTGAATGTCGGCGCCCCGGCATTTCGCACGCAAAAAAGCGATGTCGACCGCTTCATCGTTCTGCTGAAGGAAGCCTCCAGCAAGATATCGGCTCGGCTGGGATGGTAGAGCTTTTCGTTCTGCGCCATCGGGCCTTGTCTCTTCGGTTCGACACCCATCAAGGCGAGCCAACGCAGCTTGTTTCGTGCCAGGCCCGTCCTTTGAGCAAACTCAGGGAAAAAGATCGGGGAGTTCGGAGCGTGCGATGCGTCGCAACCTGACCGCTTCTGCCATGTCTATCGAGCGGTAGGGAAACCGCAAACGGGTGCCCACGGGTCCCCAATTGCCGATCGCACTCAAAAGCTTGTCGAGAGCGGCGTTCGAATAGCCGAATTCCTGGCGAAACGGGACGATATGCGCGTCCATAAACGTGCAGATGCGTCGCTCCAGATCGAGTGCGGCGTCGATATCGTTTCGCATCGAGACCGTCCAGGTCTGAGCACCGCGGGGACTGAGGCAGGCCACGTTGGAAAAGGAGCCTGCTGCCACACCTTCCTTGGTGCCGGTTGCGAGATGATGGCCTGGGACGAAGAGCGAAAGCCCGGACAGATGCCGGCGTGCCTCGGCATACCAGGAGGCGTCGCCATCGGCGAGCTTGATGCCGATCACCTCAGGCACTGCCGCGCAGACCATGCCGAGTTCCCTTGGTGCCAGCGCGCGTTTTGCATGCGGCGGATTGTAGAGGATGAGCGGAATTCCGTCGGCAACCTCGGCCACTCGTTTCAGGTAGTCGACCGCTTCGGCATCGTTGAGCGGCCACCAGTCCGGCAATATGACCTGAATCGCGCGGGGATCGAGCGCGGCGGCGCGGCGGACGCGATTGAGCATGATCAGCGGGTCGGGCTGGCAGGCGCCGATCACGAATGGCGTTGAAGATGCCTTGCAGCGTTCGGCCAGCATTGCCTGGATCCTGTCGAACTCCGCCTCCGTCTGATTGTGGAATTCGCCGGCAGTGCCGTTCGAATAGATACCATCGACGCCGGCATCGATGAGGATGTCGATCTCTTCGCCGAGCTTGTCGAATTCGATGCTGTCATCGGCCGCGATCGGTAGAAGCAGGCTCGCCCAATTTCCGCTGATGGCGGGATGCGGCGTCTTCGCAGTCATCTGTTTTTCTCCGATGGATGACGGATCAGTTGAGGTCGTCGCGAATGCAGGCCTTGAAGTGGCCGGGCGCGGTTTCCCGCAATTGCGGAACGGCGCCAGCGCAGGCCTCGAGCGCGCTCGGACAGCGCGTGCGAAAGACGCATCCGCTCGGCGGATTGGCCGGACTTGGAATATCGCCTTTCAGGATCTGCCTGTTGCGGCGGGCATCCGGATCGGGCGATGGAATCGCCGACAGCAGCGCGCGCGTATAGGGATGCTGCGGTCTCGCATAGAGATCGGCACTCGGCGCGATTTCCATGATGCGGCCGAGATAGAGCACGATCACCCGATCGCAGATATATTCGACGACGGCCAGGTCATGCGAGATGAACAGCATGGTCAGGCCAAGCCGCTGCTGCAGTTCGCGCAGCAGGTTGATCACCTGCGCCTGGATCGACACGTCGAGCGCCGAGACCGGCTCATCGGCGACGATGAATTCGGGCGACAAGGTCAACGCACGGGCAATCCCGATGCGTTGGCGCTGGCCACCGGAAAATTCATGCGCGTACCGATTGATCGCATCGGCGGGCAAGTCGACCTGGGCCAACGCCGACTGCGCCCGTTCGAGCCTGTCGCGGGCGGTTCCGATCCCTTGGATCTTCAGACCTTCCGTCAGGATCTCGCCGATCGTCATGCGCGGCGACAGGCTGGCGAAGGGGTCCTGGAAAATATACTGCATGCGCGGCCGTTGCCGTCTGAGCGCGGAGGCGGAAAGTGCCGTGAGTTCCGTCCCGTCGAAACGGACGCTGCCTGACGACGGCTCGACGAGGCGAAGGACGGAACGCCCGATCGTGGTCTTTCCGCTGCCGGATTCGCCGACAAGCCCGACGACTTCACCCTTGCCGATATCGAAGGAGATGCCCTCAAGAATGTTCAGCCGCGTGCCACGGGAGGTATAATGTTTCGAAAGGTCGCGGACGGACAGCAGCGGTGCGCTCATCTAGATCTCCTGCCATCGGATGCAGCGGCTGCGGTGCTGCGGATTGACCTGTTCGAGCGCGGGAACGGCAGCGCGACAGGCTTCGATCGCGAATTTGCAGCGCGGGGAAAAGGCGCAGCCGCTCGGCATGTTCATCAGGCTCGGGACGATGCCGGGAATGGCCGCGAGCTTTTCGCCGGCCAGCTTCATCCGCGCCGCATCGCCAAGGCGCGGCATGGAGGCGAGGAGGCCCATCGTGTAGGGATGCTTCGGATTGCGAAACACTTCGCCGACCGGCCCTTCTTCGACGATCCGGCCGGCATACATCACAGCCACGCGATGGGCGATTTCGGCGACGACGCCGAGATTGTGGGTGACGAAGAGCATGGCCATGCCGCGCTCGCGCTGCAGCTTGAGGAGCAGGTCGAGAATCTGCGCCTGGATCGTCACGTCGAGCGCCGTTGTCGGCTCGTCGGCGATTAGCAGCGCCGGATCACAGGCGAGCGCCATGGCGATCGTCGCGCGCTGGCGCATGCCGCCCGACAGTTCGTGCGGATATTGGCCGGCGCGGCGCCGGGCGTCCGGTATGCCGACGCTTTCAAGCAACGCGACGGCTGCGTTCATCGCCGCCTTGCGGTCGGCACCGCGATGGATGCGGATTGGCTCGGCGATCTGATCGCCGATGGTGAAGACGGGATTGAGGCTCGACATCGGCTCCTGGAATATCATGCCGATGTCGTCGCCCCTGATCCTGCGCATGCTCTCTTCGTCGAGGGAGACGAGATCTCTGACCACGCCGTCGCTGGTCGCGAGGCGGATGCTGCCTGCGGCGATCACGCCGATGTTGCGGGTCAGCAGCCGCATGACCGACAGGCTGGTGACCGACTTGCCGGAGCCGGATTCGCCGACGAGCGCAAGCGTCTCGCCGGCGGCAACAGTCAGGTCGATACTGTTGACCGCCGTGATCTCGCCGCCGCGGATGCGGAAGATCGTTCGCAATCCCCTGATGTCGAGTACGGGTTCGGCGGTCTGTCCCATCGGTCGGCTCAGTTCAGCAGGCCGGTAACACGCAGGATCTCGTCGATCCGCGCCGTTTCGGCATCGTTGAGGGATGCACGCGGCCGCGGCATGACAGCGGAATCAATGATGCCGAGGCTGCGCATGGCGGTCTTGAAGGCGCCGATGCCGGCTGCGCCGCCGCTGACCCGGCCCTGCGCGACCCAGACGATTTCGAACAGGCGGCAGAGGCGCTCCTGCTCCTTCTTCGCGGCGACCCAGTCGCCGCGCTGGGCAGCATCCCAAAGGCGGACATAGCCGTGCGGATCGACATTGGCGATACCGGGAACGACGCCATGGGCGCCCATCAGCAAGGCAGTGTCGACGACGATCTCGGAGCCGGTCATCAGGAAGACGTCCTTGTGCTCGGCAAGATCGAGGAGCGCATAGCGGAAGTTGCCGTCGTCGCCGCTCGAATCCTTGAGACCGATAATCGCGCCTTCCCTGGCGAGCGTGACGACGGTCTGGCGCTGCAGCTTGACGTGAACGCAGACGGGAATGTCGTAGGCGACCAGGGGAACATCCACCGCGTCGCGGATATAACGGAAGTGGTCGAGGATCTCGGACTGGCTGGTGACGGTATAGAATGGCGCCGTCACCACGACTGCATCGGCGCCGGCCGCCTTTGCGACCTTCGCATGGGCGATGACGCGATCCGTGGTCGGATCGATGACGCCGACGATCAGCGGCACCCGACCATTCACCACCTTGGCCGAATGGTCGATGATTTCCCGCCGGGTCTTTTCGTTATGGAAGATCACCTCGCTCGTCGAACCGAGCACGAATACGCCATGGCAGCCGGCATCGATCAGATGCTCGAGCACGCGTGTATAGGATGGGTAGTCGATGGTGAGATCCGGATTGAGCGGTGTTACGACGGGGGGGACGACACCCTTGAATTTGGTCATTTTCGCTTCTTTCGATTGTCAGTTCAGTTCGGCACGCGGGTCGAAGGCATCTCTGAGGCCATCGCCAATGAAATTGATTGCCAGGACGGCAAGGATGAGCGCGGCGCCGGGGAAGAGCCATTGCCACGGATATTGTTCGAGCACCGCGGTCGAGCGGGCCGCGTTCAGCATGTTGCCCCAGCTTGCCGCCGGCGGGGCGATGCCGAGACCGAGAAAGGATAGCCCCGCCTCGAGCAGGATGGCATTGGCGATCTGAAGCGTTGCATAGACCACGAGGATATCGATCGAGTTCGGCAGGCCGTGGCGAAAGAGCAGATGTCCGATGCCGGCGCCCATGCCGCGGGCGGCCATGACGAAGTCGCGTTCGCGCAATTCCAGCAGCCGCGAGCGGATCATGCGCGCAAGCAGCGGCCAGGAGAGCAGCGAGATGACCAGCACCGTCGGCCAGATGCCGGTGCCGGCAATCGAAGCGAGCACAAGCAGGAAGATGACGGGCGGCAGGGTCATCACCAGATCGACGAAGCGCATCGAGACGGCGTCCGTCCAGCGTCCTGCAAGCGCCGAGATTGCCCCGAAGAGAAAACCGATGACTGCCGAAAGCGCGGTCGATGCGACAGCGACCAGCAGCGAAATCCGGCCGCCCTCGAGCACGCGCGCGAAGACGTCGCGGCCGACGCCGTCGGCTCCGAACCAGTGCGTTGCCGTCGGGCCGCTATTCATGGCCAGAAGATCGATGTCGTTCGGCCGGAAAGCCCACCATAGCGGATAGGAAAGGATCAGCAGCAGCATCGGAATGGCAATGCAGACGCCGGCAACGGCTGCGCGATTGAGCAGAAACCGACTGAAGGCGCGGGCAAGTGGTCCGGGGCTGCGGCGTTCGGAAGAGCGTGCCAGCATGATCAGCCCACCTTGATGCGCGGGTCGACGACCGCATAGGTGATATCGGTCAGAAGATTGACGACGATAACGCAGGCGCCGATGACGAGCGTCGCGCCCATGATGACGGGGTAGTCGCGGGTCTGCACGGCATCGACGAGCAACAGACCCATGCCCGGCCAGTTGAAGACGCTCTCGATGAAGATGGCGCCGCCGATTGCAAGCCCGATGGTGGAGCCGATCAGCGTCACGATCGGAAGAAGCGCATTGCGCAAGGCATGCTTGGTGATGACCCAGAACTCGCGAACGCCCTTGGCGCGGGCCGTGCGCACGTAATCCTGGTTCAGGACTTCGAGCAGCGAAGCGCGCATGTAACGCATGATCAATGCGGCTTGCGCGACAGACAGAAGTGCCGCTGGCAGGATCAGATGGTGGAGGAGGTCGCCGAGCGAGAATTCCTCGCCCGGCGTCAGCATGCCGCCTGATGGCATCCAGTGCAGACGAACGGAGAAAATATAAAGGCCGATCAGCGCGCTGAGGAAGGCCGGGCTGGAAATGCCGGCAAGCGCAATCACCGACAAGGAGAGATCGGCCAGCGAATTGCGGCGGACGGCGCCGATCACCCCGAAGGTGATGCCTGCGACGATGGCAAAGGCAAGTGCGGTGCCCATCAAGAGCACTGTCGGGCCGATCCGTGACAGCACTAAACCCAGAACCGGCTGATCGAGACGCTTGATCGAATAGCCGAGATTGCCCGTCAACGCCTGTTGCAACCAGCCCAGATACTGCGCGGGCAAGGGCTGATCGAGCCCGAGGCTTCTGCGCAGATCGGCAAGGTCTGACGGCGACATCGGCAGGTTCGGATCGATATAGGCATCGATCGGATCGCCGGGTGTCAGGCGCAGCAGCAGGAAGATCAGCATGCTCAGGGCGACGAGCATGCCCATTCCTATGATCAGGCGTCTGAGACTGTATTGGAGCATCGGCAATCCGTCTTATCGAGCCGTCTTGTCAGGGTGGCCGAAGCCACCCTCAAAGCTTTCGCGGAAAACGCCTATTCGGCGATCGACCATTTCTGTGGGTTGGCCTGGTAGGGGCCGCCGCCAGGCGCCGGCGTCCAGACGAAATCCTTCACCTTGGTCGAGACGATGCCGTAGCGGTTTGCCACCCAGAGGGTCGCCCAGGGCAGGTTGGTGTTCATCACCTTGCAGACGTCCTGGTAGGCGGCATCCCGCTTGGTGCTGTCAGGCTCGGCCAGCGCGGTATCGAGCGCCTTGGTGAGGTCAGGCATGCGAACCCTGGCGACATTCGGTCCGGCCGGAGGGATCTGCTTCTCGTTAAGGCCGACATTGATGCTTCCGGCATCCGGCCCGTTCTGCAGCCCGGCATAAACCAACTGGAACTGGGCAATGTCCGGCGTCGCATTGAGCACGATACTGTTATAGGTCGGGGCATCGACGGCGCGCGGGACGATGTTGATGCCGACCTGGGCAAGCATCGCCTGGACTGCGGCAAGCACGTTGGTGGCCAGCGGCGTGGTGTAATAGGTCAGAAGGGTGATCGGCTTGCCGCCATTGATCTGGTCCCAGCCGGCTTCCGTCAGCAGTTGCTTGGCCTTCTCGGGATCATAGGCATAGCTGTCTATGCCCTGGGGTATCAGCTGGTCGGCGACATAGGCGCAATTAGCTGGCTTGGCCGCACCGCCATAGAGGCTCTGGATGATGGCATCGCGATTGATCGCGTACATCACCGCCTGGCGGACGCGCACATCCTTCCAGAGCGGGGATTCGTGGTTGAAGCCGAGATAGTTGACGACGAAAGAGTTGCCTTCGATGACCTGGAAGTCCTTGTTGTCCTTGAAGGTCGGCACGTCGTTGGAATCGACATAGGTGAACTGGATTTCGCCGGATCTCAGCGCAGCGATTGCTGCGGCCGGGTTGGCGAAATAACGATTGATGACACGTTCCAGTGCAGGTTTGCCACCGCGATAATCGGTGTTTGCGGCAAGTTCGACATATTGATCCGAGACGTATTTGGTGAATTTGAACGGACCGGTGCCGATCGGAGCGGTGGACCACCAGGTATTCTTCGCTAATTGGTCGGCCGGAATCGAGGAGAGCGCATGCTCGGGCAGCATCATCACCTTGGTCATCGTGTCGGGAAAACTGCTGCTCGGCGCGCTGAGCTTGATGACAACAGTGTGCTCATCCGGCGTCTCGACCGACGATATGCCCTTCAGCCGGGCAGCGAGCACCGAGCCGGTTTTCGCATCCATAGCAAGGCCCATGGTGAACTTCGCGTCCTTGGCGGTGAACGGTTTGCCGTCATGCCATTTGGCGTCCGTCAGCTTGAACGTGTAGGTCATCTGGTCGGAGCTGACCTCGTAGGAGCTTGCCAGCGCGCCGACGACCTTCTGCAGCTTCTCGTCATAGGTGATCAGCGGTTCGTAGTAAACGCTGAGCCAGGTGAAGCCGGCGGTCGCGGCGAGCGGATTGAAGTTGCCCTGGAAGCCTCCGGGGCCGACATCGAAGCCACCCGACAGCGTGGCTGCCTGAGCCTCAGCTGCTGCGCCCGAAACGACAAGAGCCGGAACGGCAGCCGTCGACAGCAGAGCGCCAAGCGCAATAACGGATAATCTAGACAGTCTTTTCATGTGTTCCTCCCACGTTTGAACTTGTCTTGTTGTTGGCAATCACCCGGGCGATGCCCTCGTAGTGACGATCCAGGCGCCTGCGCGCCTCCTCCAGATCTTTTGCCTCGATCGCATCGACGATCGCGGCATGGTCGCGCCACGTCGCCATCGGATCGGCATTTTCAAGATTGACGAAATCCGACGCCTTGTAGAAGGCGAGCCAGAAGACATCGATCAGCCGCACGAGCGTTTCATTGTCCTGGCAGCGAAACAGCAGTCGATGGAACAGCTGGTCGTCTTCCGCAAAGGTTTCGCCCCGCTCGGCATGGGCGCGCATCCGATTGACGGTGGCGCGCAGCTCGGCAATGTCCTCCTCACCGATCACGTCGATCGTTTTGCCGATCAATCCCACTTCCAGCGTGCGCCGGATTTCGAGGACTTCCTCGATCTGTCGCAGGGCGCCGCCGAGGCCGTAAGCGAGGTTGTCGAGAAGCGGCTCGAAGGAAAAGGCCTTCACGAAGATGCCGACGCCGCGCCGCGTCTCCAGCACGCCGAGCGATTCCAAAGCCTTGATGCCTTCCCTCAGCGAATTGCGGCTGACACCGAGCTGGGTGGCGAGTTCTCCTTCCGCCGGAAGCAGGGTTCCGGGCGCGAGACCATTATCGTCGATATAGGCGCGAAGACTTTCCTGCACGGAGACATGCAACAGCGGCGCGCGCGTCAGCGGCTTCATCGATTTCAATGTCATGCCCCGGTCACCTTCCCGCATCGTCGATAAGATGGATGTTACATATCGACTTGTAGGATATCTGTCAAATGGGCAAGCTTGGACGGTCGACACCAAACCGGCTCGAAGCCGTTTAAGGCGGTCGTTTTTGGGCACCAGAAGGACAACAGGAACAGCGTACTTTTGCTGGAATTACTTCATTGGAGGCTTTGATCGACCTCTGGAGAATGGACCACCACCCGGTTGCGGCCGGTCTTTTTGGCAAGGTAGAGGGCCGCATCCGCTTGGCGCTGCATGTGCTCTGCTGACACGAGTTCACCGTTTTGCATCAATATCGCGAGTCCGATGCTGACAGTGACCCAGGGACCGACGCGGGAGGTAGGATTTGGAAGAGACGCAGCTTCCACTCGGCTGCGAATTCTCTCAGCGACCAATCCGGCCTCTTGTTCATCGGAGCTTGGGAGAAAGACGAGAAATTCTTCTCCTCCGTACCGGGCGACCTGGTCCCGCTCGTCTCTCATGCTGCTCTGAATGATGCCGGCAACTTTCACCAGGCAACGGTCGCCTTCGGCATGTCCGAGATTATCGTTGAGATGCTTGAAGTCGTCGACATCGCACATCAGCATCGCCGCGCCGCTCGTTCGTTTAAGGTCCTCGTTCCAGAAATGATTTAGCGTTTCCATCATCGAACGCCGGTTGGCGACACCCGTCAGCGGGTCGGTCCGCGCCAGCAATTCCAGCTGCGAGTTGGCGTCGGTAAGCTCCGCGAGCCGGCTTCGATCTCGTAACTCGAGCAAGAAAGTCTTCTGAGCGAAGATGGTGGCGGTGCGTCGGGCAACGATGGTTGCCGCCACCCCGCTGGCGAAAAACAGCGTCCCGGCCAGAGCACTTCCCACTTCGATGCCCGGGTTGCGCAGCTGAAACACAAGGTAGATACCAAGGGCGGCAGCACCGATCGCCATCGCCCAACCGAGTGGAACGGGAAATATGATAATGGCAGTGACGGCCACAAAAAGCATGATGGTCAAATGCCGCTCATAAAACTCGCCACCGGTGTTAACGCCCACCAAGGCGACCGACAGGAGAATGAGAAAAACAGCCGAGAGGAGGAAAACTCCCTGCACCCACAAAGCATGCGGCCGCAGGAAGGCTATCGCAGCGACAAGAGCCGCGGGGGGAAGGATAGACGCTGGCCAAAGCATCGACATAACGGTTTCGGTCGGAAGCAAGATCGCGTTGAGGCCTAACGTCAGGACGTCGAGCACGATAACCCAAACCATCCACGCGCGGATGATCTTGGCAGTCCGCGGCCAAGAGCGTTCGCCGAAAAGCCGAGCCAGCTCACCATTGAGGCGGATATCACGCGTGCGTCCACCGAGCAGGCACTCGACTTGCTCTACAATGGCCGGGCTCAACCTCTGAAGAGGTTTCCGCGAAGACGCCCTTACCGGTTTGATAGGAGCTGTGGTTCGCTCGGTATCCATGTGTCGGATCTAGGGAGCAGACGGTCGGAGACAAGACGAGCCGCGAATTCCGCCCCGAAAGACGATATGCTTGCCCTAATGATTTTGGACCACTTCACGACAGTATGTTGTTAAGTGTGTCACATCGGTTCAAAGTCTCACCTGTGCCGGGCCAAATTTACGGTTCGCCCCATCAAAACCTGCAGATTAACAGTCGTCTCGGTCCGCACGTGATCTCTCGCACGACAGAATCGCCTGCGTTGGCAATTTACCCGCACAGAACGTTACGGGCCTCGATGCTGAGTGCAACCCCTTCGGGAGTGTTGGGGGCGCAGATTTTATCGATTAAAAGGTGACTAAAATAATCATCTTATGTTGACAAGGCCAATTTCGCTCCATAGGTTCCGCCCGCATCCGTGGCGTAGGGACCAAGCAATGGCGCGTGTTTTTTTGAATGTTTCTAATAATGTATCGCGAATTTATAGAGATAGCCTGTTTCTCACGACAGCGATCGTCCTGATCGGAAGTGCAGCATCGCCGGCTTCAGCCCAGAGCGTATCCGGAGATGCCGGCGCCACAACGCTGGAACCGATCGTCATTCAAGGCGCATCCTCTGATAGCAAGACCGACCGGACGTCCGTTGCCGCCAAGAACAGTTCGGCTGCGACCAAGATCAACACGCCGCTCGTCGAGACGCCGCGTTCGGTCTCGGTGACCACCGAGAAGGAAATCGAGCAGCGTGGCGCCCAGAGCATCATCGAGGCCGTGCGCTATTCGGCCGGCGTGACGACCGGGCCGAACGGCTTCGATCCGCGCTTCGACCAGATCTACATTCGCGGCTACAACGCCACGACGGTCGGTGACTATCGTGACGGCTTGCGCCAGCCCTACATCAACTACGGCACGTTCCGCACCGATCCCTATCAACTGCAGCGCATCGAGGTGATCAAGGGGCCGGTATCCGTTCTCTACGGCTCGGGATCGCCGGGCGGCCTCGTCAACAAGATATCGAAGCTTCCGACCGAAGAGCCGATCCGTGAAGTGGGTGTTTCCTACAGCACCAAGGATCGGGCTCAAGCGATGTTCGATTTCGGTGGGCCGATCAGCGAAGATAACGACGATTTCCTCTATCGCATCGTCGGCCTTGCCCGCCGCGGCGACACCAATTTCGATATTGCCGACGACCGCTACTTCCTGGCGCCGTCCTTCACCTGGAAACCGGACGAGGGCACCTCCTTCACGGTGTACGGCCTGGCGCAGGCCGACGAGACCGACTCGAATGTCGGCGCGATCACGACCTCGGACGGGAGGATCCTCGACATCAGGGCGAGCGATCCCGACTATGACTACCAGAAGGTCAAGCAGCAGCAGGTCGGCTATCAGTTCGAGCATGAATTCGACAATGGCCTGACCTTCCGGCAGAACCTGCGTTATTCCCATCTCGATCTCAGGGCTCGTTACCTCGGCGTTTCCAGCTGGACCGGGACTGTCGCCCATCGCAACGCAAGTTCGATCCGGGATGAGATGAATGTCTTCCAGGTCGACAACCAGCTCGAGGCGAAGTTCGATACCGGCCCGCTTGCCCATACGATGCTGTTCGGGCTCGATTACACCAATCTCCAGTCGAACTGGGGCTACGGCATCGGGGCGGTGAACTCGGCATTCGATTTCGATATTGCCAATCCGACCTATGGTGTTTCGGGCGCAACGCCGGACTATAACTTCATCGTTGCCGATGCCGATATGCGCCAAGTCGGCGTTTACGCCCTGGACCAGATCGAGGCTGGAAACTGGCGCTTCAACCTCGGCGGACGCCAGACCTGGGTCAACCAGACGCGTGACACGACCTACCCCTCCTTCGGCTTGAACGACTCGGAAGACGTCAACAAGAATGCCTTCTCCTGGCAGGCCGGTGCACTTTATCTCTTCGACAACGGCATTGCGCCCTTCGTTTCCTATGCGACCTCGTTCGATCCGGTGACCAACCGGTCGACATCCGGCAAGATCCTGGAGCCGACGGAGGGCGAACAGTACGAGCTCGGCGTGAAGTACCAGCCGCCCGGCACCGACATCCTGCTGTCGGCGGTCGCCTACCATATCGTCGAAAAGAACAAGCCGGTGCTGGTCAATCCGCTGACCCTTGCCTATGACTCGCTCGGCGAAGTGACGGGAAAGGGCATCGAGCTTGAAGCCCGCGCGGCAATCGCCGACGGTCTCGATCTCATTGCTGCCTACACCTACAATCATTCCGAGGTCACCGGGGGCAATAACGAGGGTAACACGCCGGCCTTCACGCCCGCGCATGTCGCAAGCCTCTGGGCCAACTATACTTTCCAGGAAACCAATCCGTTCAACGGCCTGTCGGTCGGCGCGGGCGTCCGTTATGTCAGCGAGAATTGGACGGATACCGCCAATACCTCGAAGAACCCTTCGAGCTTCTACGTCGATGCATCTGCCGCTTATGATTTCGGCGCGATCGACAAGAACTACGAGGGTCTGACGGCTGCCTTCAATATCCGCAATATTGCCGACCAGCGCGACACGGTCTGCAACGAGGGCTTCTGCTATCTCGGCCAGGGCCGCAACATGACGGCGACCCTGAAGTATCGGTGGTAATATATGGCGGCGGAGACGAGCGGAGCGCTCCAGCCCGCGACGTTGATCGGTGATCATCCCGTCGCCCACCAGGCCGTCGACCTCGACGGCCTGGTGGGCGACGGCCCGTTCTCCTATTGTCGCGGCAAGCTGCTCGGTTCCCCGCCCCAGACGGGTATTGTCATTCCCTGCAGGAATCTTTGCGACCGTGCAATCTTTGACGATATCATTGGCCGATATGCGCAAAAGTTTCCAGGCAGCGACCGTCGCGCGATCGTCTCCATGTGGACGCTCTACTATTTCAGCATGCTGACGATTGCCCCCAGCGTCCACATGTTCGTGCACCGGATCGGGCTGCCGCTGGAGATCGATCGGCTTTCGCTCGTCTGCAATGAACATACGGGCGAGCCCGAAGCATTCGTGATGTCCGAAAGACCAGACGTTACCACCGATCCCGCCTGCGAGCTTCACCGGCTGATGCGCCGCCACGCCGAACCGGTGATCGCGGCGATCGCCGCCAATGCCGGCGTCGCTCCGAAGCTTCTCTGGAACAATGTCGCGGCATATCTCTCCTGGATTCTCAAGGAGATCGCCCATCATCACGAGCCCCACCTCGTCGAAGGCGGCCTGGCGCTGCTGGAAGAAGCTCAATGGCCATGCGGCAGGCGGAATCCGATGTTCGGCATGATCCGCATTGCACGACAGCAATGCGGCCTCGAGTTCGCTCGCCGGAAAGTCTGCTGCCTGCGCTATAATCTGCCGGGCGTGGCTGGCTGCGGTGAGGCCTGTCCGTTGCCGGACGGGCGCCATTAGCTCCTATCGTCCACCGCGCGTAGAGACGGGTGCCCTGCGCGCCAGTTATTGCCAATGCGCGCCAAGCAGAAAGTCCCGTCGTCTCAAAGCGCAGTCTCACCTGCCTGGACGCCGGCGAGTGGCTTGACCATGAACAGGCATGGATGGTCCTCGTGCCAGAGCTTTGCAAAGACCTCCGCCCGCACAAAGCCGTTCCGGTCATAGAAGCGCCGCGTCGCCTCGAACTGCGGTTCGTCGAGGCCGCGCGGGGCGAGCGTCTTGACCGTCAGCAGCCGCGCACCCGATTCATGGCCGAAACGCTCGGCCGCATCGATGAGATGGCGTCCGGCGCCGCGACCGTGATGTTCGGGTCGTGTCGCGATCAGCGCGATCTCGACGGCGCCGGGCGGGTGCGGCTTCAAAGCCATCAACGCGGTCACGACATCCGCTTCGACATAACCGAACACCGGCAGGTCTTCGATCGCCTGGGCACTCGCTTCGATAACCTCGGGTTCTGAAAACCAGTCGGGCAAAGCCCCCATGATCGATCGGCAGAGCTCTGCCTTGCCGGTCAGGATCTCAATTGTTTTTCCCATTTTTCTCGCCTCCGATCGGTCGATTTAAACTTGACTCCTGTTATCACCTTAAAATAGACACTGCAATCAAATCGTGTACTTTCCTCCAAAAAAGGAAGGCTAAGACCGAACCAGCCAGCAACGACAGAGCCTGATTTTCCATTTGTAAAAAGGGTACAGGACAATGCACACATTGCATCGTGATGTGAACGGAAATGCCGTGGTCAATGCCATGATCGAAAACAAGGATAAGCTCCTTAAAACGATTGAAAGCGTTGTCAAATCAAAGTCATATTCCGAGGATATCTTTCAAGATGGAGTCATTAAAGCCTATGGTGTCAAGACCGACGACATTCGTTGCCCGATCGGCTACGCCTTCCGGATGGTCTACAATCTGGCACTCGATGAGAGCCGCCGGCGACGCCAGAAGATGAACAACCATAGGTCGATAGACCAGATTCAGGAGATTACGGCTCCCATCCCCACCGTGCTCGACCAGCTCGTCGCTGCCGAGACCCTGCGCAATGTGCTTGCCTCGCTCGAGGCGCTGCCGAAGCGAACCAACGATGCCTTCATTCGCCATCGCCTCAACGGCGTGCCGCAGAAGGATATTGCAGCCGAACTCGGCGTCTCAAGGACCCTCGTCAACTTCATGATCAAGGCGGCAGAGGAACATTGCCATCTGGCGATCGCCGAACCTGCTTCCCGCCCCGATCATGCGCACCGGCAGGAGCCTACCGTTTCGCTGCGTGCAGCGCCTGCTGCAAATCGCTCCACAGCAGTTCCGGCTCTTCCAGGCCAACGGCGAAACGAACCGTCTGCTCGCTCACGCCGAACCGGATGAAGGAAGTCATCCGGTCGGGGATCTGCAACGCGACCTTGGCGGGGACCACCAGCGTTTCTGGTCCCCCCCAGCTGACACCGAGGCGGATGTCGCGAAGGCTATTCACAAAACGTGCGACATCGATATCGGGATTGAGGTCGAAGGCAAACAGCCCGGCATAACCCGTCAGCGTCGCCCTTCCGGGATGTTCCTGGAATGCCGGGTGACGAACGCGTCCGATCGCAGAATGCTCCTTCAGCCGCCCGGCCAGCAAAAGCCCGCTGCGCTCATGCTCCTTGAGACGGACACGCAGCGTGCGCATGCCGCGCAGCAGCAGCCAGGCCTCGAACGGAGACAGTTTGGCGCCGACATAGGGGTAGGATGTCGCATTGATCCTGGCGATGGCCTCTTTCGAGCCGACGACGACGCCGGCGACCGTATCGCTGTGACCGCCGAGATATTTCGAGGCGGCGTGAATGACGATATCGACGCCATGCTGGATCGGTTTCTGAAACAGCGGCGTCGCCCAGGAATTGTCGATGATGGTGGTGACGCCGGCCTCTTTTGCCATGGCCGACAGCGCCGTAATGTCCTGAAGCTCGAAGACGAAGGATGTGGGGTTTTCGAGGTAGAGCAGCTTGGCGCCCGACAGCGCCTTGCGGACCTCGTCGTGGTCGGCGGGATCGACGAAGTCCACCGCGACACCGAGCCTAGCAAGCAGCTTCACCAGAAGGCGGTAGACATCGTTGTAGAGATGACGGACCGCAACGACCCGGTCTCCCGCCTCAACAAGACTGAGAATTGTCGATGTAATGGCGGCCGTTCCGCTGGAGAAAGCCCGTCCATCCTCTGCGCCCTCGAGGCGGGCGACCAGCAGTTCGAATTCGCGGACCGTCGGATTGTCGCCGCGCGAATAGATGTAGTTGCGCGTGCGGCCGGCGAAAACATCCTCCATCGCCTCGTAACTGTCGTAGGTGAAGAGTGACGTCTGGAAAATCGGCGGAGACACGGCGTTGAATGCCGCCGGATCGACAGGCGTAAAGAGATCGTCAGCGACCGCATGGGCGCCAAGGTCGTGCGGGTTGATCGACTGGTTCATGGTCATCCTCTCATGGACAAAAGCTGGGAAATGGACGGATGGAGGTCAGATGGTCGGCAGAGCGCTGCCGGAGCGCGCTGAGCGTCCTCGCCAGGCAGACGGCCGACAGCAGCCCGGTCAGGGCAGAGGCCAGGAACATTGCTGCCAGCAAGCCTGAAAAGCCGAAGAACGGCGGCAGGAGAGCAAGCAGTGGAAAGAGAAGATAGCCATTCTGCGCCAGACCAATGGCAACCGCCGCTTTCGGTCTGCCCTGAGCCTGGAAGAGGATCAGCACCGTTTGCCGCAGGCCGAAAAACAGAAGGGGAAGATGGGTCGCGATGATCGCCTGCCCTGCGATCCCGATCACCACTGCATCGTCGGTGAAGAACGAGGCAAGCTCCTGGGAGAAAACGAGCGCCCCCAACCCGTATGCGCCGCTCACCGCACTTGTGACCACTGTCAGGATGCGGACTGTCGACAGCACTCGGGCCGTATCGCCTCGACCCCAGGCAAAGCTCAGGATCGACTGGGCCCCGAGTGAAATGCCGATGACGGGGAGGGTTCCGACCGCCAGCAGCCGCAAGGCAATCCCGACGCCGGCGATGCCGGCTTCTCCGTGATAGGTGCCGGCAAGCGACACCATTGCCGCAATCGCGCCAGCGGTTGCGAGACTTGTCAGCGTCGTCGGCGCGCCCACAGCAAGGACAGGCCTGAGATAACCGATATCTCGCCACCGCCAGCCAAACGTCAGCCGGACCGTCCCAAGTCGCCTGGCGTGGTAGGCAGCATAGATGCAAAGCGCGACGAGCTGCGACAGGATGGTTGCGATTGCAACGCCCTGCAGGCCGAGGCCGAAGCCGAAGATCATGATCGGATCGAGGATCATGTTCAGCGCAAAGCAGGCGACCAGCGTCCACATGCTGAAGCGGGCATTGCCCTCTGCGATCGCCAGGAAATCGAGAATGATCTGCGCCATCGTCAGCGGCACCGAGACCGCAATGATCATCAGATAATGTTGCGCGAGCGGCTGAAGGGCAGGGGTGGCGCCGAACAGCAGCAAATCTGGAAATACGACGATTGCGATGGCACTTGCCGCGCCGAAAACGACGCCGGCAGCAAGACTGATCGAGGCAATGGCGCCGGCCCGGGATCGGTTGCCGGCTCCGAGCGTGCGCCCGACCTCCGTTGCGACACCGACGCCGATCCCCTCGCCGAAGGCGGCGATGAGCATGAGGACCGGCAGGACGATCATGATCGCCGCGATCTGGTCTTCACCGATCATCCCGACGAAGATCATGTTGATCGTATGATGGGCGGCGTTGATCGACAGGCCGAACATGGCCGGCAGTCCAAGCCGAAACAGCAGCCTGAAAAGCTCAGGACTGGCAAGGTCTTCCGGTGCGAGGCGCTGCCGTCTCCGGAAGCTGCCGCTGACGTCGCTCATGTCGTTCATGATGCCGGCACCCAGAGACGATCGCCGAAGAAACGCTCGCGGCCAAGCATGACGAGGAGCGCCCGCTTATGCGGAAAATCGAAGTGCTTGACCTTGGCAAAACCCGAACGGTCGAGGTTGCGGATCTGCTGCTCGTGACTGGCGCGCGGCTCACCGACGATGCGCTTCGTGCGCGGATCATCGAGGAAGATGAAATGCATCAGCGAGGGAAGCCATGCGCTGATCCATTTCTTGCCGCGATAGCCGGGCTCGCCGATCGCGACGTGCCATCCTCGATCATAGTCGTCGGCATCGTAGAAGGGACCGAGCCGGTTCTCTTTCGCCCAATAGACCTCGAAATAGCCGAAGGGAATGTCCGCGAAACTGCCGATCAGCGGCAGGACATGCGGATCAGCGATCCTCTCTTCCAGGATCTCGCGATGTTTGTCGATCGAACCCGCATCCTCCCAGATCGTGTTGACCTGCTCATCGTTCATCCAGCGATGAAATGCTGCAAGATCGGTCTCCGGATCGGCCACCGTGAAGGTGATTTCCCGTTCCAGCCAGGGGATGAAACGCCTGTAGATCGTGCCCTTCGGTTTTGCCGGCCGGCGCGGATGATAGCGGCCCGCGGTCATCTCCTGCACGGGCGGCAGCGGATAGGACAGCTGCGGCAGCCATAGTGAAGGCCATTGCCACAGGATCGCCGAATCGAGCCTTCCGCCTGCATCCGCAATGTGTCTGGGAAGGCTTGTCTGATGCCCTTCGAAGACGACTGAGGTGATCGAGCGATCTTCTGCCGTCACGGCTTCGGCAGCCGCCATCAGAAGCTCTGCCGATTGCACCGGATCGCCATGGTAGAAGGTCACCGACGCGATGCCGGCCTCGACCTCGAATGCGGCTTCGTGGTGGCCGTAAGCGGTCTTGAGGTGGATGAGATTGGGGGCAAGGCTGACGTAGCTGCGCGACTGCAGAGCGCGCCTTTGTTTGACGGCGTCAAAATCCATGATGTTCTCCTTGGCCGGTCGAGGACCGGTCGGACTTTTGGTGCTGCGAGCATGAAGCGTGCTCCTGCGCCGATTTAGTAGAATGACGATCCATCTCCCGCTGGGTTTAGGGGTAAGCGAAGAAAAAAATTCTCATCAATTTTCTAAACTGCAGCCTGCCGGATCCGTCACTTGCGCATGACCATCATCACCGCAGGAGCTGCGAATGGATAATCTTGAACCTCACGACGATCTCTGGATCGCCGTCATCGACACCGAGCGTCGCTACTCGGTCTGGCCGCAAGACAAGCGGATTCCCCTGGGCTGGGAGCCGGCGGGCTTTGCCGGTTCGCGCCAGCAATGCCTGGCGCATATCGCTGCAGTCTGGGCGGATCCGCGCCCCCTCTCTTTGCGCTCGGCAATCGCCGGCGATGCGCGTCTCTGAAAACGGCTGGATGGCACGGATGAACAAACAGATCACAAACTTCGCAGATGCCTACCCGACCGATGTCGCAACGGACGCGGTCTTCGAGAGCTTCCCGCTGACGATCGCGCAGAAGCGTATCTGGTCGCTGGAGCAGATCGGCAATGACACGGTGTTTCCCGACCAGGTCATTTCGCTGCGATTGCGCCCGGCGGTCGACGTCAAGACGATTGCCGGCGCCTGCCGGACGCTCGTGGCGCAACATCCGTCGCTTGCCACCCGGTTCCGCCGGCTGGCAGGCGGTCGCGTCGAGCAATACTGCGGCGCATTGAGCGCCGTACCGATCGAGATTGTCGGCGAAAGCGCTGCTCTTGCAGAGCCGGATGCGTTGGCCGCCCAGAAAGCCTTCCGCGACGGGCGCTTCGATCTCCTTGCTGGTCCACCGACGCGTGTTCAAATCATCTTGCTTGCCGATGGGCAGTCGCTTCTGACGATCGTGCTTCATCCTGTAATCTCGGACGATCGCGAGAAGTCTATTCTCGCCGGCTCCCTGACGCGAATTCTCGACGGCGCACCCTCCGGCGACACGCAACTGACTGAGATCTTGGCCGGAACGCGGGAGGCTGAATGGCTGCAGACCGAGCAGGCGCAGGAATCCCTCTCCTATTGGCGGAACACGATCGGTCTCGACTACGCGGCCTCGACCTTTCCCACCCGCTTCAACAGCGGCGGGCTGGCAGGTGTCGCGCGCGCTCAGCATCGATTTTCGATCGAGCCTGGTCTCTGGGAAAAGCTCGGTCGACATGCGCAGCATAAGGGATATCAGGTCGAGCGCGTGCTTCATGCCGCCTTTTGCGCGCTGCTGGCACGCTACAGCGGGAACTATGCTTTGCTGACCGGGCTCCTGATCGCGCGGCCGGAGAAGGAACACCTTGCGAACCGCGGCCGTGCCGAACAGGTCCTTCCCCTCATCCTGTCGCTCGCCTCCAGAAACTCTCTTGACGATGTCATTGCTGCAATCTCATCGGTAACGGAGGAGGGCTTTGCCCGGCTCGTTCCGCTGGAGCGCATCACGCAGGAACTGGTCGTCGACGAAGCGGCGGCCCAGGAAGCCGTGGTCAAGGCCCTGTTCGAATTCCGCGAGCCGCATCCGGTCTCCAGGCACGCAACAAATCTGGAGCCGCCGGGTGCGCGCGCTGACAGCGAGCTTTCCCTGGTGATCGAGGCGGGTCTGGATGGGGCCGCATCCGGGCTGATCGATTATGCACAGGATCTCTATGACAGCGCCCTGATCGCGCGTGTCTCCCGGCATTTCACCCTTGTGCTCGAGCAGATCGTTGCGCGGCCGAATGTGCGGATCAAGGACATCGAACTCGTCGGCAGTGACGAACTCGACCAGTTGTCGGCGCCCTATGAAGACGACGTCGTCAACGATGACAGACCGGTCCACGAGCTGATATCGGCCCATTCGCGCCAGACGCCGGAGAAGACGGCGATCGTCTACGGCGACGAGGAGTGGAGCCATGGCTGGCTGGAGGCGGGCACCAACCGCCTCGCACATCGGTTGCGGCAGCTGGGTGTTCGCGCCGAGGTGACGGTCGCCATCTTCATCAAGCGCTCGCCGGAGGCAATCGTCGGGATCCTCGCGACGCTGAAGGCGGGCGGCGCCTATATCCCGGTCGAGCCCGACCATCCGCCGGTGCGCAACCATCACATTCTGCGCGATGGCGGCGTCAAGATCGTTCTGACCCATAGCTGGCTTCGCCATCGGCTGCCGGAAGAGCTCGACACGATTATCCTCGAACTCGACAAGATCGACCTCGACGGCGAGCCGGATACGCCCCTTGATATTCCCACTCACAAGGATCAGCTCGCCTATGTCATGTACACGTCAGGATCGACGGGATTGCCGAAGGGTGTCGCCGTCGAGCACGGTCCGCTGACGCACCATCTGCAGAACACCTCGCGTGTCTACGGCATGAGTTCGGCCTCCCGCGAGCTGCCGTTCCTGCCTTTCAGTTCGGATGGCGGGCACGAGCGATGGATGAACCCGCTGATGGAGGGCGGCAGCATCATTCTTCCCGATCAGCCGCTGTGGACGCCGGAAGAGACATTGACGGCCATGCGCAAGCACGGCGCCAACAATGCCAGCATTCCCACAACCTATCTGCAGCAACTGGCGGAATGGGCCGATATAACCGACGGCGCACCGCCGATGCGGCTTTACTCCTTCGGCGGCGAGGGGCTGGCGCAACCGACCTTCGATCTACTGTCGCGGGCGCTGAAATCGGAATGGCTGATCAACGGCTACGGGCCGACCGAAACCATCATGACGCCGATGGTCTGGAAGGTGAGGGCCGGCACGAAATTTCAGGGGGTCTATGCTCCGCTCGGTCGTGCTGTCGGATTAAGGCGGGTCTATGTGCTCGACCCCGATCTCAATCCTTGCCCGATCGGCGTCACCGGCGAGCTCTATATCGGCGGCGAGGGTATCGCACGCGGCTATCTCGGCAAGCCGGACACGACAGCGGACCGCTTCATCCCCGATCCGTTCTTCACGGAGGGCGGCAGGCTTTATCGCTCCGGCGACCTGACGCGTTGGCGTGATGACGGAACCGTCGAATTCGTCGGTCGTGTCGACCATCAGGTGAAGCTTCGCGGCTACCGGATCGAGCTTGGTGAGATCGAAGCGGCTCTGCTTCAGCAACCCGGCGTCGGCGAAGCTCTGGTCGTCCTGCGCGATGACGATGCCGGCGGTGAAAAGGCGCTCGTTGCCTACGTCGTTCCGAAGAAGGACGAGACGTTGAACGTCGAGACGATCCGCGCCGGTCTCGAACGTAGCCTGCCGTCCTATATGGTGCCGGCTGCCGTGGTCGAACTGGAAAAAATGCCGACCAATCCGAACAGCAAGCTCGATCGCTTCGCGCTGCCGGCGCCGCAGCCGGTCAAGCGTGCCATCGTCGAGCCGACGACCGCGCTTGAAGAAGAGGTGCAGGATGTCTGGCGGCAGGTTCTCAAGCTGGAAGCGATCAGCGTCGAGGACAATTTCTTCGCGATCGGCGGCAATTCGCTGGGCGCGATCCGCATCCTTTCGCAGCTGCGGCAGCGCCGGCCGAAAACCCCGCTCACCGTCGCCGATATCTTCAACAACCCGACCATACGCTCCTTTGCCGGCGTCGTGGAGCAGGGCGACGAGCGGGATATCTCGGAAGTGATCGTGTTGCGTGCTTCCGGCGCCAAGCCGCGGCTCTATTGCTTTCCGGGGCTTCTCGTCAGCACGCGTGAATATGTCAAGCTCGTCGATTATCTCGGAGCCGATCAGCCGGCGACCGGCTTCATTTGCCACTCGCTTTCCGAGAAAAAGGCAGTCGGCGCTCCGGTCGAAGAGATCATCGAGAGCTATGTCGATTACATCAGGATGCATAGCCAGGGAGCGCCCTGCTATTTCCTCGGCTGGTCGTGGGGCGGGCTTCTGGCCTACGAGGCCGCCCGCGCCCTCGGTGATGAGGTCGACGTCAGGATGATGGCAATGGTCGACGTCTGCGATCTCGGATCGGAATTCGCGATCGGAGCAAAGCCGAGGTTCCGGCCGGGCGAGCGCGATGCGCTTCATCGAGACGTAGAGGCATGGCTTGGAAAAACGGCGATGCGCCCCGAATGGGACCGGCTGTTGTCGACGATGGACGCGGATACTTACGATCAGTTCCTGCGCTTTGTCGGCGACGAAAAGGACCCGCTTCCAAACGACGGGCCCGATATCAGCAGTCGCGAGCATACGTTTTGGGTGCTGATCGACAATGCCCTGATCTTCCGCAAGCACCGGCTGGTTCCCCACGATGTGCCGATCTATCCCTGGGCTGCCGACGACAGCCTCAACCGCGGCCTCAATCTGATCGACTGGCGCCGCCTGTCGCCGCGGGCGCGTGCGGCCGAAATCATCACCGGCACCAACCATCTGCACATGATCGGGTCTCCCGCCTTCCACTCAAGGCTTGCCCTGCGTCTCAAGGAAACAGAGAAGGATATCGCATGACCGTCGCTTTTGCCCGCAGGGATGCAGAGCCGCTGGATATTGCCGGCATCGGCATCGGCCCCTCCAATCTGAGCCTCGCCTGCCTGTTCGAGTCGGCGCCCGAGATCAGAAGCCGCTTCTTCGAGCGGCGCCCGTCGTTCGACTGGCACCCCGGCATGATGATGCCCGGCGTCGAGCTGCAATCGTCCTTTTTGAAAGACCTCGTCACCCCGGTCCTGCCGACCAGCCGCTGGTCGTTCGTCTCCTATCTGGTTGCCCATAAAAGGCTCTACGCTTTCCTGAACGCCAATTATGAGGCCGTTCCCCGGCAGGAGTTTGCACGTTATCTCGCCTGGGTCGCCAACGGCCTGGACGGGTTGCGCTTTGGCACGGAGATCCGCGACGTCGAGCACCGCGACGACCGCTTCTTCCTGCGGTTCGACAACGGGCAGGAAGAAGCGCGAAACCTGGTGATCGGCACGGGATCTTCGCCCTTCGTGCCCGACTGGGCAAAACCGTTTCTAGGAACCGATTGCTTTCATAACAGCGAGGCCAAATCGCGTCTCACCGATCTCGGTGCTGCCCGCATCGTTGTGGTCGGCGGCGGTCAAAGCGGCGGTGAAGTCGTCGAAGCCTTGCTGACCGATCCCGGTTCGATGACGGAGCTGACATGGATCAGCCGGCGTCACAATTTCGAGCCGATCAACGACACGCCGTTTTCGAACCAGGTCTTCTCACCGGAATACGTGCAGGCCTATCTGAAGCTCGGCGGCGAGCAGAAGCAGGCCGCTTTGAAGAACTCGATCCTGACCAGCGACGGCTTGTCGATTTCGACGATTCACGCGATCTATCGACGCCTCTATGCGTTGCGTTATCTCGAGCCGAGCACGCTCAACGCATCTCTGGCCCCAAATCGTGATGTGATCCAGATGGAGCGGAACGGCAATGCCTATCGGCTCATCGTCAGGAACCAATTCGACGGTGGGATCGAGGTGCTGCATGCGGATGCGGTGGTTCTGGCAACCGGCTACCGGTTCCGATTGCCCGATGCTCTCGGCTCGCTGGGCGACAGGATAACGCTCGACAGAAACGGCTATCCGCTTCTCAATGACGACTACACGATGCAGTGGACGGGTCCGAGGGCCAACCGGCTGTTTGCGCAGAATGCAGGGCGATACTCGCACGGTATCGCCGACTCTCAGCTCAGCCTCATGGCCTGGCGCAGCGCAACCATCGTCAATGCGCTTCTCGGCCGGCAGCACTTCGATGCGGAACCCGACAATGGGCAACTCGCCTGGGCGACGGAGACCGCTTCCGCAATGCCTCATCAGCTCCGAGCCGGCTATTCGGACGGCATGCTATCGTCCTGAAACAGGCGCGTCGAAATGCCGGGGGACCCGGATTGAGAGCAAGCAGCCAGCGCGACGACGTGCTGGCTGCCGCTTTCGACCAGACGGTGATGCCAGCGCCGATCGCGATCGCCGCCGACCATGACGGGGATGCCATCCTTCCAGGAAAAGGCGACATTGCGGGGATCCTCGTGCAGCCCGACGCCGAGTGCCTTCAGATGGCTCTCCTTCAGGGTCCAAAGTGCAATGGCCGCACGCGTGCGTTCGGACGCAGGCAATTCCATGAGCCAGCGCCGTTCGTCCGCGCTGCAATAGTTATCCACTGCCGCCGCTTCGATCTCGGTATCGACGCGTTCGCAGTCTATTCCCAGGTGGTCACATCCTGAAGCGACAGCGACCGCGACAAGCCCGTCGGTATTTGCGAGGCTGAATTGCGGCCTCTCACGACCTTCAAGCCTCAGCTTGCCGTGCCTGTCCGGAGACAATGGGACCTTGCTCGGCGATATCCCGGTTTGCACGCTCAACAGTTTCCGCAAGAGATACCGGCCGGCAACGAACGAGGCCCGATCCCGTTCGAAGCGGTAGGTCGCGGCGCGCTCCAGCTCATCCGGTGAAAGCGACTGCATCCTGCGGTTCCGATCGCCTTCGTTCTCGGAATACTGCCAGAGAACGATTTCAATGCCGGCAAATTGCTTTTCTAATTGGTGCATGGGTCCAGTATCTGTCCCGTGGACCTATTGGCAAGCATGCAGGTGCTTGCCGACGTCACAGACGGCAGGACAGCTGCGTGAGCGGATCGGCATTTCCCGTCCTGAAAGCGATTGGCGTTTCAACGCTCGTTCTCCATGGCGAAGATGACCAGATCGTGCCGATCTGCTCCCTCTCATCAGGGCTCGATGTCCAAAACCGGGTCAATGTCGACCGATTCATTTCTTGGTATCGAGACCTGATGGCGCTGCCATTTTCGCTCGCCATGGCTGCTATTTCCTTGGATTTCCAGGAACTTTAAGTCGCAGGGCGTTTAATTGATCGCGGAAGTATGGATCTGATCAGAAGATCTCAGGAAAATAGAGCGAGATCATTGTTTAGTTAATACTAAATTATTGAATCTAGCGCGAGATCTTGCATCAGCCGGCATGCCGGTCGTTCCAGATACCTTCGAGGAGACCCGCATGAAGCGCCCGAGCATCAAGCAAGCCCTGATCTTAAAGCTGTCGATCATCAGTCTGTTCATGGTTGGCCTGTCCTATATCTCGCTGAGCACGATTTCGACACTTCGTGCCAATACTGAGCAGATCGGGACCTTCTGGATGCAGCGGCTTGTGACGGCTCGCGAGATCAAGGATGACTTCCTCGACCTGAAATTGGTCCATGCCCATTACCTCCTGGAGGATACAGCGGAGGAGCGGAATGTCGGGCAGCAACGAATCGATGCCGCCGTTGCCACGCTCGAGAAAGTTGTCGCCGAATACGAAGAAGGCGTCCGCACCGAGCGGGGGCGCGAACTGATCAATCAGATCAAGCCGGAACTCGCCAAATATCGCGCGCTGGCAGAGCAGATGATTGCGTTTGAAAATGACGGAAAGACGCCTGAAGCAATCCGCTTCTTCAAGGAAAATATGGAGCCACAAGCCGAGCTGGTGAACAAGGCGGTGGCAGATCTGGCTGCTTTTATTCTCAGCCAGGCCGAAGGCTTTGTGGCCGCGAGCGGTGCTTCCGCACAATCCGCTTTCATGCTGACGGCCGCGATCGCAGCGCTGGCCGTGCTTCTTGCCTTAGCCGGCATCTTGTTTGCGATATCGGGCATCGCCAACCCAATCCGAAGCATCGCCTCCGCCATGAGGCGCTTGTCGGATGGCGATCTTGACAGCGATATTCCCTATGCCAGTCGCGCCGACGAAGTCGGCGAGATGGCCGGCGCGGTTGAAATCTTCCGTCAGAATGCCCTCAACGTCGTCAGGCTGGAGAAGGAAGCCGCCGAATCCCGCAGCGAGAGCGAGGCAGCGCGCGCCGCAGCCCAGCAGCGCGCCGAACGCGAGGCGGAACAGTTGCGCTTCGCGACCACGACATTGGGCGAAGGTCTCCGGCGGCTTGCATCAGGCGACATTTCCTTCCAGCTTTCGGAGCAATTTGCGGCCGAATACGAAGCCTTGCGCGAAGACTTCAACGCTTCGCTCCGGCAATTGGGTGCGACCATCGGCGCCGTGCTCGAGACGGTACACAGCATCGACAACGGAACCGGTGAAATTGCATCTGCCGCGCAGGATCTTTCCAAACGCACCGAACAACAAGCCGCCTCTCTCGAGGAGACGGCTGCAGCCTTGGACGAGATCACCTCGAATGTGACGATGTCGACCAAACGCACCGACGAGGCGCGCAATGTGGCCAAAGAAGCCGATATCAGTGCCCAGCGGTCGGCAACGGTCGTCTCTGAGGCGGAACAGGCCATGCGCCGCATCGAAGACAGCTCACAGCAGATTTCGAACATCATCGGTGCAATCGATGAAATCGCCTTCCAAACGAACCTCTTGGCGCTGAACGCCGGCGTTGAAGCCGCCCGTGCGGGAGAGGCGGGCAAAGGTTTTGCCGTGGTCGCCCAGGAGGTCCGCGAGCTTGCCCAGCGGGCAGCTCAAGCCGCCAAGGAAATCAAAGGCTTTATTCAAAAGTCATCAACTGACGTGGAAAATGGCGTGAAACTGGTTCTCGAAACCGGAACCTCGCTGAAGTCGATCGGTGAGTACGTCGTCCAGATCAACCAACTCATGGATGCGATTGCCACCTCGGCGCGCGAGCAATCGACGGGACTTGCCGAGATCAACACGGCCGTCAATCAGATGGACCAGGCGACCCAGCAAAATGCGGCGATGGTCGAGCAGTCGACGGCTGCCGTTGCCTCGTTGTCCTCCGAGGCAGGCCGCCTGCGGGATCTGGTCAACCAGTTTCAATTGGACGGCGATAAAAGCACGGCGGACGTGCAGCGCAGCGGACGGGCCTTTGAAGGCAACAGGCCAATCCACCTGGTCGCTTCGCGGCGCGTGATACAAAGATGACGCGCGACCGACGGCAGATCAGATGCACGCGATAAATTGAATTGCCGTCCTGACGATTGCTGCATGGATCCAGCACGTGGCCGTCCCGGCTATTCGGCCGGCGTCACGCGGGTCCAGAACGCGTTGAACACGACCGAATCGAAGAAGGCCGAGGCGCGGACGATACGGCCGTCGCGCATGTCGAGAAACCAGGCATAGGTGTTGGCGTAGGGCTCCCCGTCGCGGGCGATGCCGCGGGCGTCGAAAAAGACGATCACAGTGTCGCCGTCGGCATAGACGTTGCGGATCGCGGGCTTCAGCGGCGCCTTCATGCGGGCATTAAACGGGCGGATCACTTCGCGTAAAAACGCCTCGCGACTAGGATAGGTCTTCGACGCCAGCGAATAGCCCTCGATCGTCCAGCGGGCGTCGTCGGCGAGGAGGTCATAAGGGCTGCCTGTGCCGGCCGCCCACGCTTCAAAGCCAGCCTCGACGGTCGTCTTGTTGCGGCGTTCGGTTTCAGTCAGCGTCTGCGGTGCGGCGCGAGCCTCCAGCCCACCCATAGCCAGAATGGTGGCGGCGATGCCGAGGGCAGCGTTGAAGATGCGGTGGACAAAGGATTCCTGGCTGCGGACTGTTGCGGTTGCGGTGGTGGACATGGGTTCCTCCAAGGATCGGGTTGGTGGCGCGACATCCGCTGGCCGGGTGCCGCTTGCAGCGCTCGCCGCCAAAAACGCTGATCAGATCTGGTTTTCCCAGGCTCTCAGCTGATGCTCCTTCAGCATGTCCTCGACTACCTTCGGAACCACGTTGCGGAACCTGCCGGTGTCGGCCGGGACGACGTCGATCATACGGTCGATCATTTCCTTCGGGTCCATCTTACCTTCGGGGGTGGCGAAGAAATCGTCGAAGCCCTTGCGCAGATCTGCGCGCTTGGTGAAGTTCTTGCTGTCGTCCAGCCAGCGGAACGGATTGTCGGCCATCGTCTCGTTGTAGCCGGTGTAGTAGGCGCCCGGATTGATCGTCTGGATCTTGATGCCATAAGGGGCGAGTTCCTGCTGCAGCGCTTCGGCGATCGCTTCCAAAGCGTGCTTGGTGGAGACGTAGGTGCCCCAGTTGGCCGGAGTGAAGAGGCCGCCCATCGAGGACGTGAAGACCACCTTGCCCCTCTTGCGTTCGCGCACCCATTTCTGGACGACGCCCTGGGTCAGCACCAGCGGCAGGAAGACGTTGACTTCGTAGTTCTTGCGGACGAGCTCGATCGGGATTTCCCAGACCGGGCCGGCTTCGCCCATGCCGGCATTGTTCCAGAGGACGTCAAAGTCCCAGCCCTGCGCCTGCTTGATGTCGTAGGGATCGGTGAGATCGAGACGCTCGACGCGGAAGTCCTTGAGTCCGAGGGCGGCGATTTCCTCACGCAGCGGCGTGACCTGTGACGAAACCTGCGTGGTCGCGATGATGCTGTGGCCGTTCTTAGCCATGCCGATGGCGGCAGCCTTGCCGAAGCCAGAGCCTGCACCAGTGATCAAAATGGTCTTGGTCATGCGACATTCCTTTCGATACTTTGGGGTTGGTCAAAATCAAGGATCGGCACAAGCATCACACGACGGCTGCAGCCGCTGCCTGCGCGATTTCGAGATCCTGCGGCACCGCTCCGCCGGAAACGCCAACGGCGCCGATCACTGTGCCGTCGCGGGCAAAAAGCGAGATGCCACCGGGAAAGGGAGCCAAGCCGCCGTTGGATAATTCGAGGGCATGGGCGGGAGCGCCGGGCTTGCAATATTCCCAGACGGCCTCGCTTGTGGTTTGAAACAATACGGCCGTCCGGGCTTTGCCCATAGCAAGGTCGATCGAACCGAGCACTGCGCCGTCCATTCGGCTGAACGCCTTGAGATGGGCTCCGGCGTCCAGGACCGTGATATTGACCGGCACGCCGATTTCTTGAGCCCGCGACTCGCCTGCGGCGATGATCCTGCGAGCTTGGTCGGTGGTAATCATCTGCCTGCCTCCTCTTTTCGTTTGGGGAGTGCTCCCCGTTCGATGAGACAGGTGTAGGCCGAAAAGGGTTTTGCAGTATTTTCAGCTCTTGCTGCGCTATGCGCAAATCTTGCGCTCCGGTGTGCGCTCCGGCAGGCGGCTACCATTAATCGGTGATGAGCGTGCGGTACTGGCCGGGCGTCAAGCCAGTCATCTTGCGAAAGACGCGGGTGAAATTCGCCTGCGAGCCGAAGCCGGTATCGAGCGCGATCTCCACGAGCGAGGATCGCGCAAGCCGCAGCTTTTCCTTAGCCGCCTCGATCCGTCGCTCGGTGACGTAGCGATGCGGGGTCAGGCCGGTGGCTTTGCGAAACATACGGGCAAAATGAAAGGGGCTAAGGCAGGCCTCGGCAGCAAGGTCATTCAGCGAGATCTGTGCGGCGATGCGGGCTTCGATGAAATCGAAGACGCGTTGCAGCCTTTTTGGATCGATGGCCGGCGCCCGCGCGGCAGGTCGCCACCGGCCAGATGAATAGGTGCCGAGCAGGTGCGCCACCAGCGCCATCTGAATCCCGTCGAGGAAGAGCCGATCGGTCGGCTCCAGGCTTCTGTTCAACAAACCGCGAAAGAGCTGGCCGATCTGCAGCACCATGGGATCGGGGACGCCGCCGGCATAGGCGAGCTGCACCCTGGCCGGGTCGATGTCAAAGTTCGAAAGAGCGCTCTCACCGACGAGCGACGGCGGCAGGAAGATGTGCAGGGACTCGGGCATGGTGCCGATGATTTCTACATCGCTCTCATGGACACCAGCCGGACATATCCAAGCGACACCGGGCCGAGCGATAGCCTCCTGCCTGTGACCGTCACCAGTCCACCTGATCTTCGACTGACCCGAGAGCAGAACGGCTATTTCCGTGCATTCGAGTGTAAGGTCGACCTGCCAGCCCGGATCGAAACGCCGCAGCTCCACCTGCAGCGACGAGCACTCAACGAGCCCGCCCACTCTCTCGCTGGTCCGATACTTTCTGTCCCCTTGCGATTCTACGAAAGTCATGTCGCATCCGCGCCGTGAAGCTAGATCTAAACTCGAATTGTTCAGTCTCGGCTGGCCGATTTCCGCCGCCACGCTGCCATCAATCTGCAATCATCTTTGATTTATTAAAGGAATATTTTTCAGGCACGCCGCCCTGCTGTCAGGGGCCCGCGTATTACCATCAGGATTTTGGCTGAAATTCAGGCGAGCGCAAGTCCAATAGCCCGAAGTGATGCTGCCACGGTCTTCCTGCCTCTTTTGTCGCAAGACATCGTGGAAGACGGCGATATTCTCATATCCCGCCGCATCCTGTAGGGTCGCGGGATCTGCGGACCTATGGGAATATTTCAGAGAGATCGATGAAGAAGACCTTCAATCCGGCCTCGGTGCGCCGGCCTTTTGGAAATTACAATCACGGCCTGCTGGTGCCGCCCGGCGCATCGCTTCTGGTCACGTCGGGTCAGCTTGGTATCGGTCTCGACAATACTGTTCCGAGCGATATCAGTGCTCAGGCTGAACTCTGCTTCGAGGCGATCAAGGCGATCCTCGAAGAGGCGGAAATGAGTTTTGCCGACGTCATCCGCATTTCGGGCTTCGTCACCCGCCGTGAGGATTTCCCGGCCTATATGGCCGTGCGAGATCGCTATACGCTCGATCCGAAGCCGGTTTCCACCTTGCTCGTCATCGGCGGCTTTACGCGCCCCGAGTTCCTGGTCGAAGTCGAGGTTACGGCCGCGAAAATCTTCTAAAAGCGCTCCATCGCGCCTCCGACACGGGCGAGGAATTTTGCCCGCGTCTCCGGCGTGCAATTGTTCATGTCGTAATGGGCGAGGAAAGTTACCGGCCTCACCGGATTGATCTGCGCCCTCAACACCCTCTTGACGATCTTCTTCGGCGGATTGCCGGCTGCAAAGGCGCGGAAGGGCGTTGCTCCGTAGGTCAGGACGGCTGCAAGCTTGCGGATGTGGCGCAGCCGCGATTCCACCTTGCCGTTGACCAGCTCGAAGGACACGCCCGGCAGCCATACACGGTCGAAATATCCCTTGAGGATCGCCGGAAAGCCGAAGTTCCAGATCGGGGTGCAGATCACCAACCCCTCGGCCGCCTTCAACCTTTCGACATGCGATTCCACCAGCTTCAGATTTTCCGGATAGTCGTGATAGGCGAGTCGGTCGTGGCGCGAGAGCACCGGATCGAACTGCTCTTCATAGAGGTCGCAGCCATCCACCATATGCCCGGCCTTCTCAAGGCTCTCGACGGTTTGCCGGTAAAGCGCCTTGCCGTAACTTTCCTCGACCGGGTGAGAGTGGAGGACGAGAACCCTCATGAGGCCTCCATCAGGTCCGCCAGGCCGGGGAAGAGATAGTTCTTGCCGGCATTGAAATCGAAATCGGGATTTTCCCACGCAATCATCTTGCCGGGATTGAGCAAGCCCTTCGGATCGGTTTCCTGCTTGAAGGCGAGCTGCACCGCGTCGGTGCGCTTCATGCCGCCTTCTTCGAGCGTATAGCGGTGCGGGTTGAAGATCGGGCATCCATTGTCCTGGTGGATCTTGATGATCTCCTCCAGCCGCTCCTCGGTGGTATAACGCACCAGCGGCAGGCCGGAGCACTGGATCTGGCCGTCGAATTTGATGAATTCGAGATGACCCGGCACTTCGTCACCGAAGATCTCCATCATCTTCCGGACCTTGGCGACATGATCGGGTCCCGGATATTGAACCTGCAGATAGGTGAAGCTCGGATCGACCTTCAGGGCACGCAATGTCGTGTGGTTCCAGGCGAGCTCATAGGCATGCGGGATGCCGCGCATGCTTTCCACCTTGTCGGAGCGGAACATGATCTCGCCCTTCTGCGCCGCCGTGAAAGCCAGAAAGGCATCCATGGAATGTGGCGCGATCATCAGTACGACGATCGACTGGCCCTGACGGATATAGGGCTTGTGGCGGGTGAAATAGTCGTAAGGGATGGGAGCTGCGATCGGCGCGATCTCCTTGACGAGAATGCCATTGCATTTCGCCAGCGCGTCGGAGAAGCGCACCGCCTCCATGAAATCGTCATAGCCGACGAGCACATCGACCCAGTCATAGGCGGGTGCAAGCGGCATCTCGATCTCGGTGATGATGCCGTTCGTGCCGTAGGCGTGGCTCACCTTCTGGAGATCCCAGCCGGTGAGATCGAGCACGCGCGGTTCGGCTTCCATCGTGACGACGCGCAGGCGCAGGATATTTCCGAGGTCGCGCAAGCCGCCCCAGGTGATCGAGCCGACGCCGCCGGAACCGCCGGCGATGAAGCCGCCGACCGTCGCCGTCTGCGCGGTGGAGGGGTGGAAGCGCAGCTCCTGGCCGGAATGGGCCTTGGTCTGCTTGTCGAGTTGGGCAAGTACGATGCCCGGTTCGCAGACGACACGGCCGGGATGGATCTCCTTGATCTTGTCCATCGCCGCAAGGTTCAGCACGATACCGCCGGAAAGCGGCATGGCCTGGCCGTAATTGCCGGTGCCGGCGCCGCGCGGCGTGACCGGCACGCCATGCGCATAGGCGACCTTCAGCGTCCGGATGACCTCGTCCTCGGTCTTCGGCGTGACAACGAGATCGGCGGAAACATTGTCGAGCTGCGCCTTCAGGATCGGCGAGTACCAATAGAAATCCCGGCTCTTCTGGCGCACCAGCGCTGGATTGTCCTCAACAGCGATGCCCTCGAGTTCTTTTTTGATCTTCTGATAATCGGCCATGTCAGGCTCCAACGACGTTATCGAGTTCACGGTAATCCGGCAGGCTGCGGTCGATCACCTTGCCGCGGCGAAGCACGACGCGGTCAGACTGCGGACGGGACAGGAATTCACTCCAGCGCCGCGCGCTGAAGAGCACGAGATCGGCCGGATCGCCGGCGGCGATGCGGCCCTTGTCCGGCCGTCCGACGATGGCGGCGGGCGAGGTGGTGACGACACGGGCGGCGGTATCGAGCGGATGGTCGAGATGCAGGATCCGGACGGCCTCACGGAAGACCTCGACCGGATCGAGATCACCATAAGCATAGAAGGGGTCACGAGTATTGTCGGATGCGACCGCAGTCGCGACGCCGGCGGCGGCCAATTCCTTGAACAGGGTGACGCCGCGCCAGCGCGGGGTGCGGTCGGGATGGCGGTCCTGCAGATACATGTTGCACATCGGCAGCGCGATGACCGCGATCCCTGCCTTGGCGACCAATTCGACGGTGCGCGCGGCGGTGTCTTCGTCCTGGCGGGCGAGCGAGCAGCAATGGCCGGCGGTCACCTTGCCCCCGAACCCGTTGCGCAGCACGGCCTCGGCAATTGCCTTCAGCGTCTCGGCGCCGCGGTCATCCGTCTCGTCGACATGCAGATCGATATTTAGGCCATGCTCCGCGGCAGTCCTGAAGAGCGTGTCGAGCTGCCAGACAAGCTCCGGCCCCATCCGTGTGACGCCGCCAAGCAGGCCGCCGCTCTGCCGGATTGTTGTGACGAGATCGGTAAAGAAGGCGCTGTCTGCCATGGCATCCAGCGGGAAGAGGGCGACCGCCTGCAGTGCGATCCTGTCTTTCCAGGCATCCCGGATTCCGGCAAAGACCTCGAAGGAGATGCGATGCTGGGGCGCAAGCGAATCCAGGTGCGTGCGGATCAGGCTGGTGCCATGGGCATAGGCGGAGCGGAGCGAGAATTCCATCCGCCGCTTGACGTCCGCGGCCGACCAGTTGGCTTCACGGTCGGCCCTGACGGCATCGAGCGCGCCCATGAAGCTGCCGTCGGGATTGGCCTGGCGCGGCCAGATATGGCCCTTGTCGAGATGGGTATGGATATCGGCAAAACACGGCCAGACCATGCCGTCCTTGAGATCGATCCTGGCATAATCGGCGGGTGCGGCGCCGGCCGGCCGGATGGCGGCAATCATGCCGTCGCTGATGACGATATCGACCGTGGCCAGTCCTTCCGTGACCGGCACGCCGACATGTTCGACGGTGATGGCGGGCACTGTCGCATTGCTCAGCACGAAGCGGGCCGCATTCGGCGGGGATATGAAGGAATAGGTCATCAGTTTTCCCGTTTGATGCTGCTTTCATGCCAGCGGTGAAGGCTCAGCCAGGCAATGAGGGTGGTGAGGCCGAAGATCGCTACGCCAAGCATGGAGAGCATCAACAGCGCCGCGAAGAGCCGCGGGATGTTCATCCGGTACTGCGCTTCCAGCAGGCGGAAGGCGAGGCCGGAGCCGGCGCCGGCGGAGCCCGCGGCAAATTCAGCGACGACGGCGGCGATCAGCGCAAGCCCGCCACCGATGCGAAGACCGGTCATGAAATAGGGCTGGGCGGCCGGGATCTTCAGATGGATCAGCGTCTGCCAGCGCGAGGCACCATAGAGTTCGAAGAGGTTGATGAGGTTATGGTCGACGCTCTTCAGGCCCTGCACCATGTTCGAAAGGATCGGGAAGAATGCGACGAGGAAGGCGCAGATGAGCAGCGCGACCTGCGTGGAGGGAGCGTAGATCAGGATCAGCGGCGAGATCGCCACGATCGGCGTCACCTGCAGGATAACGGCGAGCGGATAGAAGGCGATCTCGATCCAGCGCGATTGCACCAGGAAGATTGCAAACCCCACGCCGCCAATCAGCGCCAGCATCAGCGAGATGAAGGTGATCTTGGTCGTGACCCAGAGGGCCGGCGCAAGCGTGCCCCAATCATTGACGAAGGCAGCGGCCACCGCGCCGGGACCGGGCAGAATGTATGGCGGAACGCCCGAGAGCACCACGTAAAGCTCCCAAGCGATGATGAGCACGGTGATGACCAGGAAAGGCACGGCGATGCGCAGCGCCAGCTCACGCCGCCGGGCGTTCGCCGGTTGGGAGGCGGGCGGGGATACGGCTTCGGCGGCTTCGATGCTTTCGACGCTCATCAGTGCTCCTCCGATCCGCCCATCGCCTCGATCAGCGAACGGGACGCCTTTTCGCAGGCCTGCCGATATTGTTCCGAGGTTCGATAATGCGAATCCCGCTCGAGGCTGGTGGTCAGCGGAAAATCGGCATGCACGCGGCCGGGTCTCGCCTTCATCACCACGATCCGGTTCGAGAGATAAGCGGATTCGAAGACCGAATGCGTCACGAAGATCACCGTAATCCCGGTCGTCTTCCACAGCCGCAGTACGTCGTCGTTGAGCTTCTGGCGGGTGATCTCGTCGAGTGCTGCGAAAGGCTCGTCCATCAGCAGCAGCTTCGGCTTTGTCACGAGCGCGCGGGCGATCGACACGCGCATCTTCATGCCCCCGGAGAGTTCGCGCGGATAGGCATCGGCGAAATCCTGAAGATTGACGGTCGCCAGCGCTTCGGTGATCCGGTCGCGGGCTTCCGCCTTGGAGATCCCCCGCAGTTTCAGCGGCAGGTAGACGTTGCCGAAAACGGTCTTCCACGGCATCAGTGTCGGCTCCTGGAAGACGAAGCCGATATCGCCTTCAGGCAGGCCCTTCGAATTGATGCGTGAACTTGGCCAGTCGATCTTGCCCGCGGTGATGTCGCCAAGGCCTGCGATGATGCGCAGCGCCGTGGACTTGCCGCAGCCGGAGGGGCCAAGCAGGCTGATGAATTCGCCGCTTTCGACCGTCAGCGACATGCCCGAAAGCGCTGTCGTGCCGCTGGAAAAGACCTTCGACACCGACTGCATGACGACCAGTGGCCGCTTTCTCGCCTCCTTGGAAGGCGCCGCCTTGGTTTCGGCTAGGGACATTTTCTCGCTCATTTATCGAAGGAGTGCGGTCCACCGCCAGACGAGCGGCGGACCTGGCCTGGGAGGCTTATTTCTTCAGCGCCATTCCGGTGCCCTTGCAGACGAACTTCGTCGTGAAGGCCTTGGTATAGTCGGTGTCGGTCTTGAAGACCTTGATAGCGGTCATCTCGTCGAAGAACTTCTTGTAATGGGCGTCGGTGATGCAACCGATGCCCTTGTCCAGGCTGTCGCCGGATTCGATGATGCCGTATTCCTTCATCTTGGTGACCGAATAGGCGATCTGGCCGTCCGTTATTTCAGGATTGTCCTTCTTGATCAGCGCGTTCGCCTTGGTGTTGTCGCCGTAGAGGTAATTGTACCAGCCCTCGATCGAGGCATCGACAAAGCGCTGCACGACATCGGGCTTGCCATCGATCATCGCCTGCGTTGTCGTGATCATCGTCGAATAGGGTGAGTAGCCGTTGTCGGCGAGCAGGAAGACCTTTGGCTCGAAGCCTGCCTGCTTCTGGATCTCGTAGGGTTCGGAGGTCAGGTATCCCTGCTGGGCAGACTCCTTGTCTGCGAGGAAGGGGGCGGGACTGAAGTTATAGGGCCTGTACTGCTCGTCCTTGAAGCCTTTGAAGTTGGCTTTCATCCATTCGAAATAGGTGAGGTAGCCATCCTTGCTGAGGAACAGCGTTTTCAGCTTGGCGAGATCCTCGAACTTGTCGACGCCGTTATCCGGATGGGCGATCAGCACCTGCGGATCCTTTTGGAAGATCGCGGCGACATCGACCAGCGGAATGCCCTGTTCGACGGCGGATATTTCGCCCTGAGGGCCGCCCATGTAGAAATCGAGCTTGCCGGAGATCAGCAGCGCGCTGTTTGCAGCATTCGGGCCGCCCTGGACGATGGTGACGTCGAGGCCGTATTTTGCATAGGTACCGTCGGCAACGGCTTGGTAGAAGCCGCCATGTTCCGCCTGGGCAAGCCAGTTCGTCCCGTAGCTCACCTTGTCGAGGGCAAGCGCCGGCGAGGCGGCGGCAAGCATCGAGGCGAGGCCAAGGCAGCTCAGGAATTGCGTCTTCATCAGTGCTTTCAACATGGTCGGCAGTTCCCCTTTTGTGGCCGAGGGAAGCCTTGCTCGGCTCCCTTTTGAGGGAATTTGAGCCATTGCCATGCGCTTTGAAAAGCATCAAAATTCGTGCGCATTGATGCCTTTTCGGCATCTGTTGGAAAGCTGAAGATAATTTGTGCGTCCTGCGCAAAATTTATGCATTGGAGAGATCATGTTGCACTCCAGACGCCTTCTTTACATCAACGAGATCGCCCGTTGCGGTTCGATCCGCAAGGCGGCCGCGCGCCTCAACGTGGCGTCATCGGCGGTCAACAGGCAGATTCTGGCGCTGGAGGAGGAGATCGGGGCGCCGCTTTTCGAGCGGCTCCCGCGTGGCCTGCGGCTGACGGCTGCCGGCGAACTCTGCATCGAGCATATCCGGGACGTGCTGAAGAATTACGAGCGCCTGGAAGGGCGCATCCGCAGCCTCAAGATGCAGCAGGCAGGCAAGGTGCGCATGGTGACGACCGTTGGGCTTGCCGCCGGGCCGCTGCCCGAAATCATCGCGCGCTTTCTTTCAGAGCATCCGCGCGTCTTCGTCCAACTGCGCAACGACACCGGCGGCACGACGGCCAGCCCCGTTGTATCAGGCGAGGTGGATATCGGTCTCGGCTTCAACATCCCCGCCACGCCTGGCATCCGCACGCTCGGAAATTTCGATATCCCGATCGGTGTCGTGCTGCCGCCAGGGCATCACCTGATCGGCCCCGGGCCAATCAACCTGGCCGATGTCACCCAGGAAAAACTGGTTCTGGCGCAGCCGGGCACCAGCCTGCGCGAGGTGATCAACCTTGCTTTTGCGCGCCTGCCGATCTCGGTCGAGCCGGTGCTGGAAACCAATGCATCGGAGATGCTGAAGCAGCTGGTCAAATGCGGCACGGGGCTGACGCTGCTCAATCCGCTCGATGTCATCACCGAATGCCGGCGCGGTGAACTCGTTTTCCGCCCGATCGCCGAGCCGCATACGCGTTATCAGCAGATGAAGCTGTTTGCCCGTGCCCGCGCGCCCCTCGACGCAGCGACCAGCCTTTTCGTCGAATATCTTCTCGCCGAACTGCTCGGCCTGGTGCAGGAATTGCAGGCCAAGGGTCATATCCCACCGGATGTGAAACCGGCCGCTGAGCCTATTTCACATAGAGATTCGAAAGCGGATAGGCCTTGAGATCCCGGAGCAGCTCGACAAACCCCTTGACCTGATGGCTGCAGATCGCCTCGCCCTTTTCGGCCGTGGCGATCGAGGCATCGCCGACCACGCCGAGGGGATTGAGGTCATGCGCGATCCAGGCCAGCGAATGCGGTGGTAGAGGCTGAAGATATTTGGATTGCTGCCGCATCCCTTCGGCCTTCGAGGCAAAGTTCTGCGCCTTGTCCATGCGCACCAGCTCGGGGCGGAAATGCAGCATCAACGACGTCTCGACATCGCCGCCGTGGATGCCGTATCTGCTCTCATGATCGCTGACCATGCCTTCCGGATGACCGAAACGGCCCCATTGCGTGGAGACCACCGCCATTTGATGGCGCACGCGCAGTTCGCGCGCGACGATGCTCATGATGTCGACATTGCCGCCGTGGGAATTGACGATCACCATCTTCCGCAGCCCGGCTTCGGCAACCTTGGCACCAATCGCCGTCCAGACGGGGATGAGCAGCTCTGCACTGAGCGACAGCGTGCCGGGGCCGTGGATGTGTTCGTTGGCCTTGCCGATCTCCTGTGTCGGAAGGACCAGGATGTCCAGATCCTCCGGCCGCTGCCTCTTCAGCTCCGCCAGCATGCCGGTCGCGATGGCGACATCCGTTGCGATCGGCAGATGCGGGCCGTGCTGTTCCGTCGAGGCGATGGGCAGAACGGCAATCGTGGTCTCGGGAGAGAGGTCGGCAAAATCATATGTATTGAGCTCGTTCCAGTAAAACGGCGTGGGCATGCGGTCATCCCTTTTCGTCACCTGCTTCGATAGGGAGTAGGGAATAAAGATAAGCCGGAAAAGCATCATTTTTTGCGCATGGCGCTGCTTTTTTTCGCGCGCATCGGCGGGTGTTACTCCGCCGGCGCTTCCGCATCCAAGCCAACTTCATTGAAGATGTGGTTCGCGGCATCTTATGACCGCGGCTCGGGGAATTCATGAGCCAGATCGATAACCGTATGCAACGGAAAGGGCCTAATCAGAAGGCGGAGTTGCACTACCTCAGCAGACGGCGTTGACGCGCGCCTATGTCCAACGAGCAAAGTGGAACAGTTCATGCCAAGCCGGATACAACTGGAACTTTCCCGCCGAGATCTACTTATCTCGTCGGCCGCAACGATTGCGGTCACCGGAGCCGTGGCGCCCGCGGCGGCACAGTCCCCAGGAAATGACATGGCCTATACATCGAAAGTTTCTTTCGCGGTTAACGGCGAGAACCGCGATCTCGAGGTCGACAATAGAACGTCGCTGCTCGACGCACTGCGCGAGCACCTGCATCTCACAGGTACGAAGAAGGGATGCGACCACGGCCAATGCGGCGCATGCACCGTCATAGTCGACGGCCACCGCATCAACTCCTGCCTGACACTGGCGGTCATGCACGAAGGCGATCAAATCACCACGATCGAGGGCCTCGGCCAGCCTGAAAACCTTCATCCGATGCAGGCGGCCTTCGTCAAGCATGACGGCTTCCAGTGCGGCTACTGCACGCCGGGACAGATCTGTTCCTCCGTGGCGGTGCTCGAAGAGATCAAGGCGAACATACCGAGCCACGTCACTGGCGATCTTACGGCAGAGGCGGCCGTCACTGCGGCCGAGATCCGCGAACGCATGAGCGGTAACATCTGTCGGTGCGGCGCCTATTCCAACATTATCGATGCCATTTCGGAAGTCGCGGGGATAAAAGCATGAGAGCCTTCACCTACGAACGCGCCTCATCCGTCGAGGCCGCGGCCAAGGCGGCCGCCTTAAATCCTGAAACCAAGTTCATCGCCGGCGGCACCAATCTCCTCGACCTGATGAAGCTGGAGATCGAAACGCCAACGCATCTGATCGACGTCAACGGTCTCGGCCTCGACAAGATCGAGCCCACGCCGGAGGGTGGGCTGCGCATCGGCGCCTTGGTCCGCAACACCGATCTTGCAGCTCACGAAACTGTTCGCCGCGACTACGGCCTGCTTTCCAGGGCGCTTGTCGCGGGCGCCTCCGGGCAACTGCGCAACAAGGCGACGACGGCCGGCAACCTCCTGCAGCGCACGCGCTGTCCTTATTTCTACGACCCGAACCAGCCGTGCAACAAGCGGCAGCCGGGCAGTGGCTGTTCCGCCATCGGCGGCTTCAGCCGCCAGCATGCAGTGGTCGGCACAAGCGAAGCGTGTATCGCCACGCATCCGAGTGACATGGCCATCGCGATGCGGGCGCTCGATGCAGTTGTGGAAACGGTCAAGGCCGACGGCAGTCGTCGCGCGATTGCGATCGCCGACTTTCATCGGTTGCCCGGCGACACGCCTGATATCGAGACTGTTCTTCAGCGCGGCGAGTTCATCACGGCGGTCCTGCTACCGCCCCCGATCGGCGGCAAGCACATCTATCGCAAAGTCCGCGACCGCGCCTCCTATGCCTTCGCGCTCGTCTCGGTCGGAGCCGTGATCCAGCCGGATGGGACAGGACGCGTCGCCGTCGGCGGCATCGCCCATAAGCCATGGCGCATCGAGGCAGCAGAAGCCGAGTTGCCGAAAGGCGCGCGGGCGGCGGCGGGCGTCCTTCTTGCCGGCGCCCATCCTACCGAACAGAACCGTTTCAAGGTCGATCTGGTCGAGCGCACGCTCGGCGCGGTCATTGCCGAAGCAAGGGGTTGAGCCATGCAGTTCGATACGCCAGCGACAACCAACCCGATCGACAATCTGAAAGTCGTCGGTCAGCCGATCCACCGCATCGACGGCCAGCTCAAGACGACCGGCCGGGCGATGTACGCCTATGAGTGGCACGATCCGAACATGCGCTACGCCTATGGTTATCCGGTCGGCGCGGCCATCGCTAAGGGCCGCATCACGTCCATGGACGTCTCCGCAGCCAAGAGGGCTCCCGGTGTGCTTGCCGTGGTGACGACGCTCGACATCGGCGAGCGGAAGAAGGGCAAGTTCAACACCGCCAAGCTTTTTGGCGGCGACGAGATTCAGCACTATCACCAGGCAATCGCGGTCGTCGTCGCCGAGACCTTCGAGCAGGCACGCGCCGCAGCCTCCCTGGTCAAGGTCGACTATGCCGAAGAAAAGGGTGTGTTCGACCTCGGCCAGGCAAAGGATTCGGCCGTCAAGCCGGATGAATCGCAACAGCCCGACACTGCGGTCGGCGAGTTCGAGGCTGCCTTCAGGTCAGCTCCCGTCACTGTTGACGCGTCTTATACGACGCCCGACCAGTCGCATGCGATGATGGAGCCGCACGCATCGATCGCAGCCTGGAACGGCGACGAGGTGACCGTCTGGACCTCCAGCCAGATGATCGACTGGTGGCGCTCCGACCTTGCGACGACACTCGATATCGACAAGGAGAAGATCCACCTCATGTCGCCCTTCATCGGCGGCGGCTTTGGCGGCAAGCTGTTCCTGCGGGCGGATGCCGTGCTGGCCGTTGTCGGCGCGCGTGCAGTACAGCGGCCCGTCAAGGTCGCCTTGCCCCGCCCCCTCCTGATAAACAACACCACCCACCGGCCGGCGACGATCCAGCGGATTCGCATTGGAACCGAGCGTGACGGCAAGATAACCGCCATTGCGCACGAAAGCTGGTCCGGCGATCTTCCGGGCGGCGGACTGGAGACCGCCGTCAACCAGACGCGGCTTCTCTATGCGGGTGCGAATCGGATGACCGCGATGCGGCTGGCGACGCTCAACCTCCCGGAGGGCAATGCCATGCGCGCTCCGGGCGAAGCCCCCGGACTGATGGCGCTCGAAATCGCCATCGACGAGATTGCCGAAAAAGTTGGGATCGATCCTGTGCAGTTTCGGATCGTCAACGACACGCAGGTCGATCCGGAGAAGCCGCAGCGACCTTTTTCCCAGCGCAATCTCATCGGCTGCCTCACGCTCGGTGCGGAGCGGTTTGGCTGGCGTGAAAGAGGAAGGCCGGGCTCCAGGCGTGACGGCAGCTGGCTAGTCGGCATGGGCGTTGCCGTTGCCTTCCGCAACAACCTCGTGCTTCCCTCCGGAGCAAGGGTAAAGCTCGACCGGGAAGGTGTCGTGACGGTCGAAACCGACATGACCGACATCGGGACGGGCAGCTACACGATCATCGCCCAGACTGCCGCCGAGATGATGGGAGTGACGATCGACAAGGTCGCCGTCCAACTCGGCGACTCGCGTTTTCCGGTTTCTGCGGGTTCCGGCGGACAGTTCGGTGCGAACTCTTCCACGTCCGGCGTCTACGCAGCCTGTGTCAAGCTGCGTGAGGCCATCGCCAAGAAGCTCGGCTTCAACTCCGAAGATATCGTCTTCGAGAATGGCGAGGCTCGCTCGGGCAATCGTTCGGTGCCTCTTGCCGAGGCCGCCGGTCCGGATGGTCTTGTCGGCGAGGACACGATCAAATGGGGCGAGCTTACCGAAACACATCAGCAATCGACATTCGGAGCGCACTTTGTGGAGGTTGGCGTCGACATAGCCACAGGAGAAAGCCGCATCCGCAGGATGCTCGCGGTCTGTGCGGCGGGAAGAATCCTTAATCCGATCACCGCCCGCAGCCAGGTCATCGGCGCGATGACGATGGGGGCCGGCGGCGCGCTGTCCGAGGAATTGGCGGTCGACACCCGCCGCGGCTTCTTCGTCAACCACGATCTCGCCAGCTACGAAGTGGCGGTGCATGCCGACATTCCGCACCAGGAGGTAATCTTCATGGACGAGACCGATCCGATGTCCTCGCCGATGAAGGCCAAGGGCGTCGGCGAGCTTGGCCTTTGCGGCGTCGCGGCAGCAATTGCCAACGCCGTCTATAACGCGACCGGCGTCAGGGTTCGGCACTATCCGCTGACCCTTGACAAACTGATCGGCGGTTTGCCGGACGTGGCCTGATTGTTTTGGCGGCGGTCTCGAAACCGGACCGCCGTCGCTTTCCTGTAGGATTTCCAATGGATCAGACACTTGCGCCCATCACGGCGCCAATTCCCGTCAGGGCCTCGTCCACCGACGATCCTGCGGAACTGCTTCGCTTCGCGATAGACGCCCATGGTCTTGGCGCGGCGGCACTTGCCACCCTCGTCGAAATCCGGGGCGGGGCCGCGCGCGCGCTTGGCGCTCATATGGCGGTTGCCGCAGACGGGCGGTTCTGCGGCTATGTCTCCGGCGGATGTGTCGAAGCCGCGGTCGCTTCCGAAGCGCTGCTGGCAATGGCGGAAGGACGGGACCGCACGGTCAAGTTCGGCGACGGCTCTCCCTTCTTCGACATTGTCCTTCCCTGCGGCGGCGGAATCTCCGTCGCAATCCACGTCCTGAAAGATGTCGGAGCTTTGCGGCATGTTCTGGAACGTCTCGAATGGCGGCAGGCAGCCGGCCTTGCATATTCGCCAGAGCGGCAGGTGCTCGAAGCGGTAGACCCACCGCCACGGGCGTGCTGGCTCGAGCGAGATTTTCTGAGCGTCTACCGCCCCCGCACCCGCGTCGTCCTTTCCGGCCAGACGATCGAAGCGCAGGCCGTCGCACGACTGGCCGAAGCTTCCGGTTACGACGTGATCGTCCGGGGACAGGGCGAGCGGGGCAGGGTCGCAGCCGACATCGACCCCTTCACGGCCGTCGTGCTCCTGCATCATGACCTCGACGCCGAAGCCGCCATTCTCGAGACCGCGCTTCGCTCGCCCGGGTTCTACATCGGCGCTCTCGGCAGCACCCGGACGCATCGTCGACGGGTCGAGCGGTTGACAGCCATGGCTTTCAGAAAGGACGACATCGGTCGCATCAAGGCGCCCATCGGGATGTTCGGCCCGACGCGGGATGCAACCTCGCTCGCCCTGTCGGTTCTGGCTGATATCGCTGCGGCAAGACTGGTGGCTTATGCGTAAGGCGTCGGTCGCGATCGTCATTCTCGCTGCCGGCAAGGCAAGCCGGATGGGTGAGGGCGGGAAACACAAACTGCTGGCCGAGTTCGACGGCGTGCCGCTCGTGCGGCGGTCAGCATTGACCGCGCTCGGTGCGGATGCAGCGTCCGTTATTGTCGTCACAGGTCATCGCAGGAGCGAGATCGAGGCCGCGCTCGATGGGCTCGCTCTGACTTTCATCGATAATCCCGATTACGCCAGCGGCATGGCGAGCTCACTCATAGCAGGATTCTCATCGAGGGATGCTGACAGCGCCGAAGGCATTCTCGTCATGCTCGCCGATATGCCCGGCATTTCCACGATGCATCTCGATGCCCTGATTTCCGCCTTCCGCAACGCGAGCGGCGGGGCCGTCGTGCGCGCCGTTTCGCAGGGCAAGCCCGGCAATCCCGTTATCCTGCCACGTTCCCTCAGTCGGGCAGTCCTCAGACTTGAAGGCGATGTCGGCGCGCGCGATATCATCGCCACATCAGGATTGCCTGTGCTCGATGTCGATGTTGGCGACGCAGCCTTGCTCGATGTCGATACGCCGGACGAGGTATTGGCGGCCGGTGGCGCATTGAACTGACCCCAGGAAAATACAGTGAGATGAGGATGATTTGATGAAACGGTCGAGCTGGATTCTCCGCGGCTTTGAATTTGCCATTCTAAGCCGCGGATTTGCCAAGCCGTCATTCTGCAGCCGATGTCATCAACGCACCGACCTGAATGCCTCTCGCAGTTCCTCAGCGAAAAGCTGGGGCTGTTCCCAGGCGGCGAAGTGACCGCCCATATCGACACGGTGGTAGTAATGCAGCGTGGGGTAAGCCTCCTTGCTCCAACTCTCCGGCGCCTGGTAGATCTCCTTTGGGAATACGCTGATTGCCACCGGGATCTTGATCTCTTTGGTCTTCTGGGCGTCTGAGCTGAAGTTGTTATTATTGTTTTCCCAATAGAACCGCGACGAGGATGCCCCGGTGTTGGTCAGCCAGTACAATGTGATGTCATTCAGCATTTCGTCCTTGGAAAAAACACGCTCGGGAATGCCCTCGCTATCGCTCCATTGAGCAAATTTTTCGTAGATCCAGGCAGCCAGGCCCGACGGCGAATCGGAAAGCGAGTAGCCGATCGTCTGCGGACGCGTCACCATCACGGCCCCATAGGCGGCATTCCGGCCGAAGAAGGTGCTCAACGATTGATAGGCATCACGCTCGGGCGCCGACAGTCCTGCGGGAGCCGGGTCTCCACTGTTGATCGCCTTGGTGAGATTGCCCGGAACCGTCGCCGGCATGTTGAGATGGATACCAAGCAAGCCCTTCGGTGCCTGGCGCGCCAGCGCGTCGGAGATAACGGAACCATGGTCGCCACCCTGGGAAACGTAGTGCGCGTAGCCGAGCCGCTTCATCAGGATGTCCCATGCCCGCGCAACGCGGTCGGGGCCCCAGCCAAGCTCCGTCGGCTTACCCGAAAAGCCGTAGCCGGGGATGGAAGGGACGACCACGTCAAACGCGTCCTCCGCTTTACCGCCATAAGCAGTCGGATCTGTAAGAGGGCCGATCGCCTTGATGAACTCAAAGGTCGAACCCGGCCAACCATGGGTCAGAATGACCGGCAGGGCGTTGGGATGACGCGATCGCACATGGATGAACTGGATATCGACCCCGTCGATCGTCGTGATGAATTCCGGAAGTGCATTGAGCTCAGCCTCGGCTTTGCGCCAGTCGTAATCAGTGCCCCAGTAACGGACCAGATCCTGGACGCGCGAAAGCTGAATGCCTTGCGAGGCGTCGCTCACGATCTCCTTGTCTGGCCAACGCGTTTCGGCAATGCGCTTGCGCAGATCGTCAAGCTGTGACTGCGGAACGTGGATCTGGAACGGGCGGATCGTTTCGTCGGCCCCGATCGGCGTCGCCGGCCCGTCCGATGTGAGGTCGGCGGCAGTCGCCGGTACAAGGTAACCGGCTGGAAACAGCAACATCGGTCCAACCGCCATCACCATTGCTCCGCGGGCAAGGCGGCGCCAGGCGAGAATATTGTCAATCTTCTTCATGAGGCACTCCATCTTCTTGTCGCCCAGGGCGACATTTCGTGACGGAGTGATGTCTGACGGGTCTGCGTATCTGGCATGTTTCAAGAAATGCCGAAAACGTATCAGAGTGTGGAGTGGCGGCTACACAGGGGCGGGAACGCGACGTCGAGGACCGGCCTGGGCCCCACGGCACCTAAATAGAAAATCAAACACCTCATTGCTGCCTGCGGAGGCTGCCCAGCATAGCCTTGAACCCCGCGACCGCCCGCTTCGAAACCGCCTCCGGATCCTTCGCATTGGCGATCCACAGCGCCATGTGGCTGCTGGCGCCATTGATGAGGCGAGCGGCGGTTTCGGTGTCAATGTCGATGATCTCGCCATCGGCCTTGAGACGGTCGAGGCTGCGGGAGAGGGCGGCGATACAGCCGGGGGTGTTCTGCCATTGCGAGATGTCGCCGAGTACAGCCGGGCCATCGCGAAACATGATACGCTGGATTTCGGGCTCAAGCGCCATTTCGATATAAGCGGAGCACTCGTCGACAAAACCCTGCCAGCGCGTAGGAGCGGCGGCCGAGACCTCGTTCAGCCGTTCGGTCATTTCCGCGTCGATTTCCATGATGACGGCTTGGAGCAGACCCCTCTTGTCACCGAAATGGTGATAGAGGGCGCCGCGCGTCAATCCCGCTTCGCCGGTGAAATCGTCCATCGACGCTTCCGCGTAGCCGATCGTGCCAAAGGCGCGCCGGCCGGCTGCGATAAGTTTGCCGCGGGTCTCTGCGATCATCTCCTGGCGCGGTTTGCGCATGGCTTCTCCATTGGCATACGCCGCGTATCTTTTTTCATTGACATACGGAGCGTATGCATTATCTAAACACATACGCTCCGTATATAAGTGTTCTATCCGATAGCTGGAAGGATCGTCGCATGTCAAATCCGTATAAACAAATATTCGCGGCACCTGGGGCCAAGTGCTTCTCCGCAGCCGGCTTTTTCGCACGGCTTCCCATCGCCATGGCGCCGATCGGCATCGTCGCCATGCTCTCCCAGGCACATGGCGAATATTGGCTGGCAGGCGCCGTGTCGGCGACCTATGCGCTCACCAATGCGGTGATCTCGCCGCAGATTTCGCGAGCGGTCGATCGGCTGGGCCAGACGGCAGTCGTCGTTCCGACAACCATCGTATCCGTGCTGGCGTTTATCGCGCTGATCACCGCGACCAACCAGAACTGGCCGGTGTGGACGCTGTTCGCCTCAGCCTTCCTCGCGGCAGCCATGCCGAGCATTCCGGCGCTGATGCGGGCGCGCTGGACGGAACTGTTTCGCAACCAGCCCGAGCTCAACACGGCCTTCGCGTTCGAAAGTGCCGCGGACGAACTGGTCTATATCGCCGGCGCCTCGCTGTCGGTCGGGCTGGCCGTCGCCCTATTCCCCGAAGCCGGCATGATGGTGAGCACAGCTTTTCTGGCGCTCGGGACGGCCGCCTTCATCGTGCAGCGCGGCACCGAACCGAAGGTGCGTCATGCCGCGGGCGCGGCTTCGATTGGCTCCGCGATCCGCCAGCGTCCGGTGCAGATCATCACGCTCGCGCTGATCTTCGTCGGCGCGACCTTCGCAACCGCTGAAGTGAGTGTTGTCGCCATCACCAAGGAGCTTGGTCAGCCGAATGCAGCAAGCCTGGTGATCGGTGTCTATGCCCTCGGTTCCTTCCTAGTGGGTTTGACCCTCGGCGCGCTTAATCTGCGCATCCCGTTGCACCGTCAGCTGCTGATCGCTGTTGCGATCCTCGCCCTGACCTCGCTGCCGCTGCTCGTCGCCGGCAGCTCGGTAACCTTGCTTGCTATCGCTGTCTTCGTCAGCGGCATCGCGATCTCGCCGACCTTTATAACGGCCTTCGGACTGATCGAGCGTCGCGTGCCGGAATCGGTGCTGACGGAAGGCGTCACTTGGGTGATGACCGGCATCGGCATCGGCATGGCGCTCGGCGCTTTCGTCTCCGGCTGGATCGTCGACAGCTACGGTCCCCAGAGCGGATTCTGGGTGTCTGCAGCCGCCGGGGCCGCAACCGTCCTTATCATTGCGCTCGGTCAGCGTACCCTCTCGGGCGAGTGCACCGGCGGGGAAGATTGCGCGATACTGGAGCCGGCGCAATAGCAGGGCGGGCGATAGACAGGAGCGACGCAGGAGGGTTCACCGGCCAACGGTTCGAAACCGTTCAAGGTGAAGGCAGTGGGTCAAGCCGCTTTTCGGGAGAACTCACGAGCTAAGTCGAGGAATGCTCGGACGCCAGCCGATAGATTTCGACGTCCAGGATAGTATAGGCATAGCCCTGGATACGGCAGCGTCCAATCTTCTAAAACACGAACAACGCGCCCCGCCTCTATGTCCGAGAGAATGTCCTGTTCAAAGAGGTAGCCCACGCCGGCGCTTTCGATCACAGCAGTCCGCGTAAGGCTGGCCTCATCGAGTGCGATTGGCCCCCGCACGTCTATCTGCACCGGCTCGCCGTCTTTTTCGAACCGCCATCGAAACAAGGAGCCGTCTGGCAGGCGAACACGAATGCACCTGTGATTGAGAAGATCCGGAGGCACCATGGGCTTACCATGTTTCTCGAAATACTCGGGAGACCCAACCACTGCGTGTCGCTGAGGCCGGCCGAGCGAAACGGCAATCATGTCGCTGGGAACGAGGCCTTCAACCCTGACGCCCAGATCGAACCCGTCCTTGACGATATCGACCATTTTACCCTCGGTAACGATATCGACAGTCATGTCGGGATAGCGGCGCAGGAACTCCAGCACGAGCGGTGAGATGATGGCGCGCGCCGCAAACGGCGCTGCGTTGATCCGTAGTGTTCCGGAAGGAGTCTCGCGGTGGGAGCGCACCAGATCCAGAGCAGCATGGAGATCCTGAAGCGTGGGCCCTACCTGCTGCACAAACAGCCTGCCGGCATCAGTCAGCGACACGCTGCGTGTGGTGCGGTTGAACAGTCGCACGCCGAGCCCGGCCTCAAGCCTGCCTATGGTGTGGCTGAGCGCGGTGGTCGACATGCCGAGATCGATGGCTGCTGCGCGGAATGTCCCGCGCCGGGCAATCGCAATGGCCGCTTCGAGTTCCTTCAAGCTGGCATGTTCCATTGTCCCGATCCGTTCAATACCGCATTCCGGTTTATCCCACTTATCTATGCAATGGTCGAGCGCTAACTATCGGAGCAGATCATGAGGAGAAACAGGATGGATTTGCCCCATATCGTGAACATGTATTTTGACGCCGACAGTCGCAATGATGCCGATGCGCTGGTGAAGACCCTCGCGGTCGATGCCGTGGTCGAAGATGAGAACGCTCGCCATCAGGGCGCCGTCGCAATCCGCGACTGGTGGGTGGCTGCGAAGAAGGCGACCCAATACCGTGCCGAACCCGTGGAATCCGCGGTTGACGGCGACAAGGCACTCGTCCGGGCGAGGGTGAGCGGCCAGTTTCCCGGTAGCCCGGTGATGCTCACCCACGCCTTCACCATCAAGGACGACAGAATCGTCAGGCTGGAGATATTATAATGGCCGACTTTCTCAACCTGAGAGGCAAACGGGCCCTCATTACGGCTGGAACCAAAGGTACTGGTGCCGCGACCGTCAGACTGTTTCGGGAGCTCGGCGCGCAGGTGCTGACAGCCGCTCGGGCCCGTCCGGACAGCCTGTCGGAAGATCTGTTCGTCGAGGCGGACCTGACCACCGAAGAGGGATGTGCAATCGTCGCAGAGGCCACACGGCGGCGCCTTGGCGGCGTCGACGTCATCGTCCATATGCTGGGTGGCTCTTCAGCGGCCGGAGGTGGATTTTCTGCACTGTCGGAAGACGACTGGCATAAGGAGCTGTCGCTCAACCTTTTTCCAGCCGTTCGCCTGGATCGGCAACTGGTTCCGGACATGGTCGCTCAAGGAAACGGTGTGGTGGTGCATGTGACATCCATCCAGAGAGTCCTGCCGCTTCCGGAATCGACGACGGCCTATGCTGCGGCGAAGGCAGCGCTTTCCACTTACAGCAAGGCGATGTCGAAGGAAGTTTCGCCCAAAGGTGTTCGTGTCGTTCGGGTGTCGCCAGGCTGGATCGAAACGGAAGCTTCGGTCCACCTTGCAGAGCGCCTGGCGAAGCAGGCCGGAACAGACCTCGAGGGTGGCAAAAAGATCATCATGGACGGGCTGGGCGGCATTCCGCTGGGGCGTCCGGCAAAGCCGGAAGAGGTCGCAAACCTGATTGCCTTCCTCGCCTCGGACCGGGCTGCATCGATCACCGGTACCGAATATACAATCGATGGAGGGACAGTGCCAACAGCTTAGGCGCCGACATACACGGCAAATCAGGCGGGCGCGTCCCAGCCGCCGATCTGGGAATAGATCGCGTTGCGGAGATGGCGGACGTCGCGGTTCAAAGCGCCCAATTCCTGTGGCGTCTGGGTCGAAGCTGCAAGCAAGGTGTCGCTGAGACAACCAGCCTTGTGCTGTAACGCCCTGCCTTCGTCGGTCAACGCAATCAACACCTGGCGCTCGTTGCTCAGGTTTCTGGTCCTACGCAGCAGGCCGGATACCTCAAGGCGCTTTAGAAGCGGCGTCAGCGTGCTGGATTCCAGGGCAAGGGCATTGGCAATGGCGCCCACCGTCTGCCCATCCTCGCCCCACAGCACGTTGAGCACGAGGTACTGCGGGTACGTCAGGCCCAACTCATCGAGAAGGGGCTTGTAAGCACGCTGGATGGCAATACCAGCAGTGTAAATTGCGTAGCACAATTGGTCGTGCAGAGGGGGCGGGTCGTTATGGCGTGCGGTCATTGTGAGCTCCTGTAGACTCCATATAGCCCATCCTAGAGAGAAATTAAATATCGCGATAAGAATTATCTTGACGCGAAACCCAAAGTCTGCGAGCTTACATATATCGCGATAACAGTTATCGCAGTTAACGAGGAGATAGCCATGACACGCAAGACCACGACCACCGTAGCCGCAATTGCTGCTGCAGCCTCACTGTCCGCCGCCGCATTGCCGGCGAACGCAGCGGACACCATCTCTCAAGACCACCCGGTCAGAAACGTTGTGCTTGTCCACGGCGCCTTTGCGGACGGTTCTGGCTGGAAGGGTGTTTACGACAATCTCACCAAGCGCGGCTATCGCGTTACGATCGTCCAAAACCCGCTGACCTCCCTCGAAGACGACGTTGCCGCCACCAAACGTGCGCTGGAACGGCAGGATGGTCCGGTCATTCTCGTTGGACATTCCTGGGGCGGCACGGTCATCACGGAAGCGGGCATCGACGCAAAGGTTGCTGGCCTCGTCTATGTTTCCGCTCTGTCCCCCGATGCCGGCGAGACAACGGCACAGCAATACCAAGGATTTGCTCCTGCATCGGAATTCGTCATTGAGACCACGAAAGATGGCTTTGGATATGTCAGCCCGGAAAAGTTCAAGGCTGGCTTTGCTCATGACGTCAGTGATGCGGATGTTGCATTCATGAGGGATGCGCAGGTCCCGATCAACATGTCGGCGTTCGGCACGAAGTTGGAAAATGCTGCATGGCGCACTAAGCCGAGCTGGGCCGTCATCGCTACCGAAGACAAGGCATTCGATCAGGCGATGCTGATCCACATGGCAGAGCGCATCAAGGCGAAGATCACCAAGGTTTCGGCAAGCCACGCCCTGTTCATGACGCAGCCGAAGGTGGTCGCCGATACCATTGATCAGGCCGCTAAGGCCGTCTCGGCGAAGAAGCGATGACAGACGTAGCCTCATCGGGACAGTCCGCACTGTCCCGATGACGACGAGCAGGGGCTGTCGAACCGAGCGAGGTCGGGCCGAAGCGAGCACATGGAAGGCCGCACGATCTCGGACTGGGATCCATTGCCCGCATTCGCCCCCGGGATCCCCAGCAAATTCGCTATTGTTTTGAATCCATTCACGGAGGTAGTCACGTGAAGCTGAATAGTCATGACCAAAATGCACCCGAAAATCCGCCCATTCCTCAGAACGAGGTCGGTGGTGTTTTCGACTTCATCGTCTGCGGCGCCGGGTCCAGCGGCTCCGTCGTTGCCGCGCGACTGGCAGAGGATGGAAATGCAAGCGTCCTACTGCTCGAGGCAGGCGGTGACGATGCGGCCGAGACCGTTACAAACCCTGCGCAGTGGCCGCTCAATCTCGGCTCGATCCGGGACTGGGGTTTTGTCGGACAACCGGCACCTGGCCTGGACGGCCGACGTCTTCCTCTCAGCATGGGCAAGGGGCTCGGCGGCGGTTCGAGCATCAATGTCATGGTGTGGGCCAGGGGGCACAAGGGAGATTGGGACCACTTTGCCGCTGAAGCCGGCGATGACGCGTGGGGCTATCAGTCTATCCTCGGCTACTATCGCCGGATCGAAGATTGGCAGGGCGCTCCGGACCCAACGCGTCGAGGCATGGGCGGACCGGCCTACGTAGCGCAGCCGCAGGCGCCCCAACCGATCGCAGAGGCCTTGTTGAGTGCGGCATCCACTATCGGTATTCCCGTCTACGATAGCCCGAATGGTGAAATGATGGAGGCCCCGGGCGGCGCATCTATCGCTGAACTGCGGATCCGGGATGGCAAGCGGGAGTCTGTCTTTGGATCCTATGTCAGCCCGCTCATGTCGCGCCCAAACCTGACTGTGCTGACCGACGCACTGGTCACGCGCCTCATCTTCGATGGCAAGCGTGTGACGGGGGTCGAGGTTCTCGTCGATGATCAGTTGCGTCAATTCACTGCGCGTTGCGAAACGGTACTGTCGCTAGGCGCGATCAACACTCCGAAAGTGTTGATGCAGTCGGGCATAGGTCCAGAAGATGAGCTGCAAGCCCACGGCATTCCCGTGGTTCAACACTTACCGGGCGTTGGGCGCAATCATCAGGATCATCTCGCATTCGGGTGCACCTGGGCATATCGAAAACCAGAAGCCGTCGGTGGTAGCGGCTGCGAAGCAAAACTCTACTGGAAAAGCAACTCGCGTCTTGCGCAGCCGGACATTCTTCAGTGCCAGTTGGAGTTCGCTGTGCCGTCACCGATCGAGACGGGCCTCGAAACGCCGCAACATGGGTGGACGATGTTTAACGGTCTCGCCCAGCCGAAAAGCCGTGGTTGGCTTCGGCTCTCCGGCCCCAACGCAAGTGACCCTATCCTCATCGAACCCAATTCGTTGAGCGAACCAGAAGACATGGCTGCTGCCCTGGCCGCGGTGGAGCTATGCCGGGGATTGGGAAATAGCCACGCTTTCAAGCCGTTGGTAACGGCCGAGACTGCTCCGGGCGCGCGCAACCGATCAGGGATGATCGACTTTATCCGGCGTTCGGCGGTCACCTACTGGCATCAATCCTGCACAGCCAAGATGGGACGCGACAGCATGTCGGTGGTCGATAACGAGCTCAAAGTGTACGGTATCGCTGGCCTTCGCATCGCAGACTCCTCGATCATGCCTCGCATCACCACCGGCAACACGATGGCGCCTTGTGTTGTCATCGGAGAGCGGGCGGCCGATCTGATCCGGGAAATGCATGGTCTTACGGACTCGAGCGGAGGGTTCAATCAGCCTATATGATGAAGAGATTTATGTGGAGCTCGGCGGCCAGCATACGTGGGCCGCCGAGCATTTTGTAGCAACGGTTTGTATTGGTTCAAGGCGACAAACCTCACGGCACCTGAGCCCCACTCACCGCGACATAGACCGAATAAACCGACCGCGTCGCCGCAATAAACAGCCGGTTGCGTTGGGGGCCGCCGAAGGTGAGGTTGGCGACGGTCTGCGGTACGCGGATCTTGCCGATCAGCTTGCCCGTCGGGTCGAAGCAATGCACGCCGTCGGCGGCACTTGACCAGAGGTTCCCGTTGACGTCGGTGCGGATGCCATCCGGGATGCCGTTGTCGATCAGGCAGAAGACGCGGCTGTTTGCCAGCCTGATGCCGTCGATCACGTCGAAAGCGCGGATGTGACGCGGCAGGCTCTCGTCGTGGCTTGCGGCCGAATCCGCCACATAGAGGATTGTCTCGTCGGGCGAGAAGGCGAGGCCGTTCGGCTGGGTGAAATCGGTGACGACTGCTGCAAGCGCGCCGGTCGTCGGGTCGAGCCGGTAGACGTTGCGGGTTGCCTGCTCCGGCTCGGCGCGATAGCCTTCATAGTCCGACATGATGCCGTAGGTGGGATCGGTGAACCAGATCGTGCCGTCTGATTTCACCACCACATCGTTCGGCGAATTGAGCCTTGCGCCTTCGAAACGGTCGGCGAGCACGGTGATCGAGCCGTCGATCTCGGTGCGGGTGACGCGGCGCGGACCATGTTCGCAGGAGATCAGCCGGCCCTGCCGGTCGCGCGCATGACCGTTGGTGAAGTTGGACGGCTGCCGATAGACGGAGACGCCGCTCTCGGGCGTCCAACGCAGCATACGCTGGTTGGGAATGTCGCTCCACAGCAGCTGGTTCGCGTCGTTGAACCAGACGGGACCCTCCGCCCAGCGGCAGCCGGAATAGAGTTCGTCGAGGCCGGCGCTCGTTACGATCATCTGCCGGAAGCGCGGGTCGTGGATTTCGTAGATGCTGGCCTCGGCCATGGGGGTCTTTCCGTTTATCGCATGCCGGCGCGGCGACCGCCGGCGAGCATGATGACGCTGATGATGATGAGGCCGGTCATGATCAGGCGGATGCCCGCACCGACCCCGTACGTGTTGAGCATCGAGACGACGAGGAACATGAAGAGCGATGCGCCCCAGATGCCCGGCACGTTGGAATCGCCGCCGGCCACCGCCGTGCCGCCGATCACGACGACAGCGATCGACATCAGCAGATATTCCGAACCCATGTTGAGCGCCGCGCCGCCGGAGAAGCAGGCGAGCAGATAGCCTGCGACCGATGCGAGCACGGCACAGAAGAGGTAGGTGACGAAACGCGTGCCGTCGACCGGTATGCCCGCCATGCGCGCGGCCGGCATGCTCTGGCCGATCGCCGAGATCCACCGCCCGTAGATCGTCTTCTCGAGCAGGAACCAGGCGAGGAGCGAGATCAGGAGTGCCACGATCGCCACGTTCGGCACGCCGAGCGTGTTCGACGTGGTGAATTCCGCCAGCACGCTCGGAGGCTTGATGCGCAACCCCCGGTTCGTCCAGATCGCGGCAGACTGCACGATGAAGCTCATGGACAGCGTGGCGATGATCGGCGGGATGCGCAGCGCCTTGATGAGTGCATAGTTGCCGAGGCCGACGACAAGGCCGATGACGATGGCGACAAGAAGGCCCGGCAGGATCATGCCGTTTTCGACATTCATCAGCTTCAACGCCACCGTGCCGGCAAGCGTCATGGTGGCGGGAACCGAGAGATCGATGTTGCCGGGGCCGAGCGTGATGACGAACATCTGGCCGATGCCGACGATGACCGAGAAGGCTGCGAAGGTGAGGGCTGCCTGCGACAGGCCAAGCGTGCTGGCGCCGAGCGTCACCATGATCGTCAGGAACCAGACGACAAAGGCGGCAAGCCACGACCAGATCCAGGGTTTACGTAATAGGCGAAGGAGCGGGGTCATCGGCGTTTCTCCCGCTTCTCCAGGCGGTTCAGCATCAGTCGAAGTGCCAGCACGATGATCAGGATCGCGCCTTGAGCCCCGATCTGCCAGTCCGGCGAGATGCGCAGGAAGGACAGGAACGAGCCGGCAAGCGTCAGCGTCAGCGCACCGATGACGGCACCGATCGGGGAGACGCGGCCGCCGATGAACTCGCCGCCGCCGAGGATCACGCCGGCGATCGACAGCAGCGTGTAGCGCAACGCGATATTGGCATCGGCCGAGGTGGTCAGGCCGACGAGGGCGATGCCGGCGAGCACGGCAAAGAGGCCGGCAAGACCGTAGGCGGCAGCGCGCGCGCCGACAATCGACCAGCCGGCGCGCTCGACCGAGCGTTGGTTGCCGCCGATGCCGCGCATCAGCACGCCGAGCGACGACCGCATGACGAGAAGATGGGCGACCAAGGCGATGACGATGCTGGCGACGATCGCCATCGGCGCCAGCGGCGGCTTGACGGTCATCAGCCAGCGCACCCAGTCCGGCGCCTGCCCGCCCGGTGCCGGCAGCAGCAGGACGGCGAGGCCGCCCCAGACGAAGCTCATGCCAAGGGTCACGACGATGGACGGCAGGTTGCGCAGATAAATGATGACGCCGAGCGCCGCATAGGTTGCGATCGCGCCGGCAAGGATCAGCACGCCGATCACCGGAGCATCCCGCAGAAAGGTCGCGGTGACGCAGGCGACGAAGCTGACGAAGGCCCCCATCGAGAGATCGAGATCGTTCACTGCCATCACGATCATCTGGGCGATCGTCGCAAGCGCGATCGGCACAGCCAGGTTGAACAACAGGTTGAGGCCGACATAGCTCATGGCGCGCGGCTGCAGCCAGAAGACGGCGGCAAGCAGCAGCGTCAGCGACAGGGCAGGAATGGCAAGACGCATGGCGTCGGACGACAGCCGGAACGTCATGCGGCAACCCCTTCGAAGGAGGCGGCGATGATGTTCGCCTCGCTGACGGCGTCGCCGGCGAGTTCGGTCGTGATGCGGCCTTCGCGGAAAACGTAGACGCGGTCGCAAAGGCGGACCTCGTCCATTTCGGTCGAGTACCAGATGAAGGTGCGGCCGCGCGCCGCTTCCTCGCGGATGATCGCATAGACCTCCTGCTTGGTGCCGACGTCGACGCCGCGCATCGGGTCATCCATCAGGACAACAGGTGCGCGCGTCGCAAGCGCGCGGGCAAAGAGCACCTTCTGCTGGTTGCCGCCGGAAAGCGACAGGATGCGGTTGTCCATATCGGGCGTGCGGATCTCGATCCGCCGCTTCCAGTCGGCGCCTTTGGTCTCCTCCTCGTTTGCGAGGATCAGCCCGCGCCGGGAGAGGTCACCGAGCGAGGCGATGGAGAAGTTGCGCAGGATGCTCCACAGCTCGAAGACGCCGTTGAGGCGGCGGTCGCCGGCGACGAAGGTGACGAGCGGATCGCGCTCGGGCAGCCAGTTGCCGGACTGGGCGGCATGCAGGGCGAGCAAGAGTTCGGTCTGCCCATGGCCTGCCAGACCCGCCAATCCGATGATCTCGCCCTTGCGGGCCGCAAAGGAAAGGCCTTTCGCCTGATGGGACAAAATGAGCGGAGCGGTGGATTGTTCGCGCGCCGAGTGCTGCTTGGTCTCCTCTTTGGCAACGGTGCCCATCGCTTCCACGAGGCCGTGATGGTCAAAGCCCTGCGCTAGACGCTCGGCGACGACGCGGCCGTCCTTCATGACGATGATGCGGTCGGCGGTTTCGAGGATCTCGTGCAGAATATGCGAGATGAAGATGACGGACCCGCCCCTGGCGATGAAGCGGCGGACATGATCGAGCATCTGCCGGGCAAGGCTTGCATCGAGCGACGAGGTAGGTTCGTCGAGGATCACCAGCCGCGGCGCAATGCCGGCGTCGGAAAAGGCCATGGCGATCTCGACCATCTGCCGCTCGGCGATCGAAAGATCTCCCACGGCCCGGCTGCTGTCGATGCCGTGGCCGGGAAAGACCGCGTCGAGGCTCGTCTCGATGATTTTTGCGGCGCGCCGCCGCCAGCCGAAGCCACCGAGATGGCGATGCATGATGCGCGTGTTCTCGACGATCGAAAGGTTGGGGCAGAGCGAAAGCTCCTGGAAGACACAGCGCACGCCGCGGGCACGGGCAGCGTTGATGCCATAACGCTCCAGCCGTTCGCCGTCGCTCGCCACACTTCCTTCGTGCGGTGTGAGGCCGCCGTTGATGACGCTGACGATGGTGGACTTGCCGGCGCCATTGTGTCCGACAAGCCCGACGCATTCGCCCGGCATGACGCGAAGGGTCACGCCATCGAGTGCCCTGACTGCGCCGAAACTCACCTTGGCGCCATCGACGGCGATCACCGCCTTCAAAACGTCATCCATGCTGCCCGCCATGCCTGCTTGAAAAAAAATGCCGCGCGACCTTCTGCGGCCGCGCGGCAGTCGCCGGGAGAATTACTTTGCCGACTCGATGACCTTGATTGCGTCTGCCTGCGAGTATTCCACGTTGGCGACGCCGCCGGCCTGGGTATTGGCGAGGTTGGTTTCGAGATTGTCCTGGTCAATGCGCAGGAAGGGCACGACGAGGTCCTTCTTGACTTCCTTGCCGTCGAGGATCTGCTGGGCCACCCAGAAAGCGAGCGTGGAGACGCCGGGCGCGATGGAGACGGACATGGTCTCGTAACCCTTCGCGTCCTTCTGCTCCTTCCACCACTTCAGTTCGTCCTCGCGGTTGCCCATGATAATGATCGGCATCTTCCGGTCGGTCGCGGCAATCGCCTGTGCGGCGCCATAGCCGTCGCCGCCCTGCGTTACCACGCCGGCGATGTCGGGCAGGCTCGGCAGGATGCCGGCAACAGCCTTCTGCGCCACGTCCTGCGCCCAGTCGCCGTGCACGGAGCCAACGACCTTGAACTGCGGGAACTGCTTGACACCCTCGTGGATGCCGGCCGAGATTTCGTCGTCGACGAAGACACCGGCAAGGCCGCGGATCTCGAGCAGGTTGCCGCCGTCCGGAAGTTTCTTCGACAAGTACTCGACCTCACTGCGGCCCATTTCCTTGAAGTTGACGGCGATACGCCAGGCGCAGGGTTCGGTCACGATACCGTCGAAGGACACGACGGTGATGCCGGCATCGCAGGCTTCCTTGACCGCGCCGTTCAGCGCCGTCGGCGAGGCGGCGTTCAGCACGATGGCGTCATAACCCTGCAGGATCATGTTCTGGATCTGCGCCGCCTGTTCCGTCGCCTGGTTCTCGGCGGTGGTGAAAGGGTCGGCTGCGGCAACGGTGCCGGCCTTCACGGCTTCGCCCGTGACCTTGCCCCAGCTCGTCAGCATGGCCTGGCGCCATGAGTTGCCGGCATAGTTGTTGGAAAGGGCGATTTTCTTGGCCGATGTCTCGGCAAAGGCTGAAACGGGCATCGCGGCGCAAGCAATAGCGGCCGATGCCAGAAGCATCTTACGGATTGTCATGTCTTCCTCCCTGATGATCGCGCTGGTCGGCGGATCGCTTCACTCCTGCCGGCCCAATTGGGTCCGAGTGAAAATTGTTCTTGCACTGAGCTTCCTCCTCTCAGTAAGGGCAGGATGCGGGAGATCGATCGGCCTGTACAGGGGCAAGGCGGCAATCCGTTTGCGGGTTTTGCGCAACAAGCTGCGGGTTTACGCAAGACGGCGGCGCTCCCGCGGGCGCTTACTGGGAAAGAGTCGCGGCGGGTTGAGGAGCCCGGCGCCGTCTCGGGGAGGAACTGACGATGCTGCATCTCGTACCCGCAGCCATGTTCGACCATTATCTCGGCATTTCCCGGCTGCTCGCGGGCCAGCTCGACTTCCGCTCGGCTATCCGTTCCGTCGCGGCCGAGGTCGCCCATATCATCCCGCACGACCACCTCGATGTCTGCGTGCTGCTTGAGGGCGGCAACTACCACACCGCCTATGAGACGGGCATCGAGACTGCCTGGGGCGGCCTTGCCGGCGCGCCTGTTGTCAACAGCCCCATCCGCTCGCTGCTCTGGGGCGAGGTGGATTTTCTGCTGGCGGACGACGCCATGACCGATCCGCGTTTCCACTTCGAGGGCGCATTCAAGCGGCCGATCGTCGAACAGTCGCTGAGAAGCCGCTTGCATGTGCCGATGAAGGTGCAGGGCACGATCATCGCAGCGCTTTCCTGTTCGTCGCACAGGGCGGGCGTCTATACGATGGAGGATATCGAACGCGCCCGCATCATTGCCGATCTGCTGACGCCCTATTTCTTCGCGCTGCAGGCAGCCGAGCAGGCGCAACGCTCGGCCATTGTCGAGGCAGAGGCCCGCGCCCGCGAGGAGGGCTTGCGGCAAGGTGCGCTGAAACTTACCGAAGCGCTGGAGCAGGAACGCCAGCGCATCGGCATGGACCTGCACGACCAGACGCTCGCCGACCTGACGCGGCTCGCCCGCCGGATCGACCGGCTGTCGCGCAACGGCGAGATGGCGCCCGAGACGTTGGAGCCGATCTCCCGTTCCCTGCAGCATTGCATGCAGGATCTGCGGCAGATCATCGAACAGGCAAAACCCTCCGTGCTCCAGCTCTTCGGCCTCGCCCAGGCGATCGAGCATCATCTGGACCGATCGACCCGCGACACGGGATCGGGCATCGAATGGGGCCTTGTCGACGAGACGCACGGCGCGCTGGAGCGACTGGAACCGACCGTCAGCGTCGCGCTGTTCCGGATCGCACAGGAGGCGATCAACAATGCGGTGCGCCATGCCGCTCCGCTGGCCGTCATGGTGCGGCTCGAGGCCGATGACGATCGGTTGTCAATCGAAATCTCCGACGACGGGACCGGGCTCGCCAAGGCGCGGGGCCGGATCGGCGGCGGTATCGACAATATGAAGACCCGTGCGCGGCTGATTTCGGCGCGGTTCACGACCGGGCCCGGCCACAACAATCGCGGAACTGTGGTGCGCGTCGTGCTACCGCTCGCACCGCACGACCCGCCGAGCGGGCCAAACTGAGGAGAAGGGCACCATGAAGGTTCTGATCGTCGAGGACGACCCGCTGCACCGGTCCTATCTGCACGAGGCGGTCAACGCGGCCCTGCCGGAATGCGACACGGTGATCGAGGCGGAGAACGGAACCGCCGGCGAGAAGCTCGCCCGCGACCACAAGTCGGCGCATATCGTCATGGACCTGCAGATGGCCAACCGCAACGGCATCGAGGCGGCGCGCACCATCTGGAAGGAGCGGCCGGAGACCCGCATCCTGTTCTGGTCGAATTACTCGGATGAGGCCTATGTGCGCGGCGTCTCCCGCATCGTGCCGGATGGCGCCGCCTATGGCTATGTGCTGAAATCCGCCTCCGACGAGCGGCTGAAGCTTGCGCTGCGCTCGATCTTTATCGAGAGCCAATGCGTCATCGACCGCGAGGTGCGGGGCCTGCAGCAGAAGAGCCTCGGCCAGACAAACGGCTTCACCGATTCCGAATACGAGATCCTCGTCGATATCGCTCTCGGCCTCACCGACCGGGCCATCGCCAAACGCCGGGGCCTGTCGCTGCGCAGCGTGCAGAACCGCCTGCAGCAGCTCTACGACAAGCTCGACGTCTACCAGAGCGCCGGTGACGACCACGAGGACGGCCGCTTCAATCTGCGCGCCCGCGCCGTCACGGTCGCTTTCATGCGCAAACTCCTGAACTACAGCGCTCTGGAGCGGGCGGAGGCAGAGCTGCAGGAATGGCTTGAGGGAAAGTAGTACGCGAGGTGCAGGCCCCTACCTTCACGGCGCATGAGCCAGAGCGATCGCATCGGCGGCTTCCTCGCAGCGATCGCTAAGCGTGCTGGTCGCCACTCGAATATGATTGCTGGGCAAGACGGAGAATTTGTTGCCCGGGTTGACAGCGATATTGCGTGCGGCGAGCGTAACCATCGCGAATGGTTCGGAGACGACGGGCACCCAGAGGCACAGGCCCTGGCCTGGCGGTATCGCTATTCCCCGTTCGCTAAGCGCATCTGCAAGAGCATCGCGCCTCTGCTGATAGATCTCGCGCGCCTCGCCGATAAGCTGCCAGGTTTCCGGATCGCGCAATAGCCAGGCGGCGGCCCCTTGCAGGATACGGCTCGTCCAGCCGGCGCTGAAGGAACGGTAAGACTGGATCTGGTCGACGATAGGCGCGGAACTCGACAGAACCGCGAGACGCAGATCCGGGCCGAGGCTTTTCGAGAGCGAGAGGATATGGATCGTCCGCTCCGCAAATCGGCCGCCCAGCGACTGCGGAGGCGCTGCCGACACGTCGCCGACGCCGTCATCCTCGATAACAAGCGTATCGCTGTCTTCCAGCACATCTCCTAGCTGACCGAGGCGGGATGAACTGACCGTAACGCCGGTCACCGAATGCAGCCGCGGCTGGAACAGAAAAGCCGCCGGACGTTGCCGCAATGCTTCGCTGAGCGAATCCGGCAGGGGGCCTTCGCCGTCGCAGGCGACAGGGATGATTTTCACGCCGAGATCTTCCAGAATATCGAGCAGCCGCATCGCGGTCGGATGTTCGATCGCGACCAACGAACCCGAGGAAACCAGCGCATGCAATATCGTATAGACGGCGTTGTAACCGCCATTGGTGGCCAGAAAGGCTTCCGCCTCATACGGCCATCGCTCTGAAACGGCGTCCTTCAACTCAGGGACGATCCGGCTGCGCTCATAGCTGTTGAGATCATCGACGGACGCGCCATAGGCCATCGCTTCGGCCAGGCGGGGAAGAAGTGCTGCATCCGGCCCGGCTAAGGTGAGGTCGAGCACACCCGCCGCATAATTTCCCGAGCTGGCGAGACGTTCCGGCTTGGCGACGAAGCGGTCGCCGCTGACCCAGGTGCCGTTGCGCCCCCGGCCGCTGATGATCTTCTGCCGCCGCAATTCGCTCCAGGCTTCGGAGATCGTTGCCGGGCTGACATGCAATTCGTAAGCGATATCGCGGATCGCCGGCAGGCGTGTCCCAACGGGCAGGATACCGGCACGGATCAGAGCGCTCGTTTCGAGAGCGATTCCCCTGATGCTGCGGTCGGCTATTTTTTCGGCAAACCAGGAGGCTTCGACCGCGTCGCCCATTTTTCCCTCACTTTAAATGTTCAATAACGTAATAACATTTGTACTCTCTATTTTGAACATTTAATTTGCCACCCGTCGAGCAATTTTGTGAGTTTTTGCATGCCTGTGACGCTTCGCATCGCCCTTAGGGACTGGGATTACATGACACCGCTTGTGCTCGGTGATGTCAGTTCTTCCCGTCTCGATATCAAAGTGGATCGTGTGGGCACGCTGGTCTCGAGCCTCGCCGATGACGCAGCGCATGACGCCGCGGAAATGTCCTTCAGCCGCTATTCGCAGATGCGCCATGACGGCGATGATCGGGTTCTGGGCATGCCGAACTTCATCATGCGCGGCTTCCGCCATCGCTGCATCATCACCGCCAAGGATAGTCCGATCCGCAAGCTCTCCGATCTGGCCGGCAAGAACATCGGCGTGACCGGCTGGCGAGATTCCGGAAATACCTGGACCCGTGCCGCGTTGCGCCGGGAAGGCGTCGGCGTCGAGGATGCCATGTGGTATGCCGGGCGCCTGACCGAGGCCCATCCGATCGTCGACCGGCTCGACGGTTTTGGACGGCCTGGCCGCATCGAACCTGCTCCCGGCGAGCGTCCGATGGTCGATCTTTTGCTGGATGGCGGGCTCGACGCCGTGTTTACGCCTTTCATGCCGAAAGGTTTCTTCGACCAAGAATCGCCGCTCCGCCAGGTGCTGGATGATTTCCGCGCCGCCGAAGTCGCTTACCTCAATGAGGTTGGCTATGTCCCAGGCATGCATCTGATCGGCTTCAAGGCTGATATCGTCAAGGAGCATCCCTGGATCATGGATGAACTCAGCGAGGTGATCGACGAGTCCCAGCGTCTCTGGCTGGAAAAGCGCGAGAAATACGCCGACACCACGCCCTGGATGATCGACGAACTGCGCCGCTGCGCGGCTGATCTGCCGCCGACCTGGAGGGCCAGCGGGCTTGCCGAGAACGAGGCAATGATCGCCGACTTTGCCGAGGAACTCTACGAACAGAAGATCATGCCGCGCCTTTTGACGCCCGCCGAGCTGTTTCCGTGGCACGCCAAGGCCCTGTGAACAAGGCCAATGAAACTCATCACAGGCCTCAACGTTGAATTACCATTTTCGCAAAACCAAAAAAGGGGAATGACATGCATTCGAAACTGATCGCTTCCGCCGCCCTGCTGGGTCTGATGATGACGACGTCGGTCTTCGCCCAGGAGGCGGCCGTACCAAAGCAGACCGTCAACGAGGCTCTTCGCGCCCGCCTGCCGGAGAAGATCCGCACGGACGGCAAGATGATCTCCGTCAACAACGGTTCCTTTCCTCCCTATGAGATCGTCACCGGTACGAAACTGACCGGCGCCAGCGCTGACCTGACCGATGCGATCGGCCAGATGCTCGGCGTCGAGATCGAGCACGAAACCGTCAGCGGGTTGAGCGCGTTGCTCGCCGGCATCAATTCCGGCCGATACCAGTTCGCCTTCGGCCCGATCGGCGACTTCAAGACCCGTGAAGAGGCCAATGATTTCGTCGACTGGGTTCAGGAATACGTGGTCTTCTCCGTCCAGAAGGGCAATCCGAAGGCCATCACCTCGCTCGACAGCGCCTGCGGCAATCGCATTGCCGTTATGGCCGGCGGCTCCGCCGAAAAGGTAATCCAGGCCCAGGTCGAAAAGTGCAAGGTGGCGGGCAAGCCCGCGCCCGAAGTGCAGTCCTACACCGATCAGCCGAGCTCGATCCTGGCGGTCCGCTCCAAACGCGCCGATGCCTTCTTCTCTTCGCAGGCGCCGCTGACCTATTTCGTGTCTCAGGCAAACGGCCAGCTGGAACTGAGCGGCGTCGGCCAGAAAAACGGGTTTGAGGATCTCTATCAGGGCGCCGTCGTGCCGAAGGGCTCGCCGCTCGGCCCCGTTCTGCTCGACTCGATCAAGGCGTTGATGGATAACGGCGCCTATGCCGCCATCATGAAGAAATGGGGTCTTGAGAACAACATGATCAAGCAGCCCGGCCTCAATCTTGGTGGAGCCCTGCCGAAATGAGCAATGACCGCACGACTGCCGCACCGCCTTTGGGCGGTGCGGACTTCCGGGATGTTGCCCACGCCCACAAGCCTTTTCAAACGGGCCGGCTCGTCCTGTGGGTGGTCGTGCTCCTGATTGCCGCCAACTTCCTATGGATCGTCGCCCATAACGAGAATTTCGGCTGGCCTGTCGTCGTGGCTTATTTCTTCGATCCGACTGTTATCAATGGCCTTTACGTCAGCCTGGGCCTGACGGTGGTCGCGATGGCCATCGGCATCGTTCTCGGCCTCGGACTGGCGATCGCCAGGCTGTCGAATGACCGGCTCGCTCGGTCGCTGGCGTCGCTGTTCATCTGGTTCTTTCGCGGCACGCCGCTCCTGGTGCAGCTGATCTTCTGGTACAATCTCTCGACCCTTTTTCCCGAGCTTTCGATCGCTATTCCGTTCGGCCCGACGCTCGCCAGCTGGGAGACCAATTCGGTGATCACGCCGATGACGGCGGCAATCGTCGGCCTTGCCTTGAACGAAGCGGCCTACATGGCCGAAATCATTCGCGGCGGCCTGCTCTCGGTCGATCGCGGCCAGTTCGAGACGGCGGAAGCCTTCGGCATGACCAAGGCGAGAGCGCTGTGGCGGATCATCATTCCGCAGGCGATGCGCTCGATCGTGCCGCCGACGGGCAACCAGCTGATCAGCATGATCAAGGCAACGTCACTCGTCAGCGTCATCGCCATGGCCGATCTGCTCTATTCCGTCCAGTCGATCTACAATCGCACCTTCGAGATCGTGCCGATGCTGCTGGTCGCGGTCCTCTGGTACCTCTTCATTACTTCCATCCTCAATCTCGGCCAGAGCTATATCGAGGCCTATTACGGCCGCAGCGAACGGCGCAACAATGCCGCTGCCGCCAAATCCGAGACCCTTGTCGAGGAGGCAAGCCATTGACCGCTGCCGAAATTGCAAAACCTCTCGTCAGAGCCCGCAATGTCCACAAGTCCTTCGACCAGCTCGAAGTGCTGAAGGGGATCGACCTCGACGTCATGCCGGGGGAAGTCGTCGTGGTGCTTGGCCCGTCCGGGTCGGGAAAGTCGACCTTCCTGCGCTGCATCAACCATCTTGAGGCCATCAATAAAGGGTTCATCGAAGTCGATGGCGAACAGATCGGCTACCGCCTTCGCAAAGACCGGCTGGAAAAGCTGTCCAGCAACAGGATCGCCAGCCAGCGGCGCAAGATCGGCATGGTGTTCCAGCAGTTCAATCTCTATCCGCATATGACGGTCCTGCAGAACATCGTCGAGGCCCCGGTCGGCGTGCACGGCGAAAGCCGCAAGGCCGCGACCGAGAACGCCCTGCGGCTTTTGGAGCGAGTGGGTCTGTCGGAAAAGGCCGGGAGCTATCCCCGTCAGCTCTCCGGCGGTCAGCAGCAGCGCGTCGCCATCGCCCGCGCGCTTGCGATCAAGCCGAAGCTGATGCTGTTCGATGAGCCTACCTCGGCGCTTGACCCGGAGCTGGTCGGCGAAGTTCTCTCCACCATGCGCGATCTCGCCAAACAGGGCCTGACGATGATCGTCGTTACCCATGAGATCGGCTTCGCCCGCGAGGCGGCCGATCGGGTGGTGTTCATGGACGGCGGCAATGTCGTCGAGATGGGCAAGCCCGAGGATGTCATCGGCAATCCGCAACATCCCCGGACCCAGGCTTTTCTCGCCCGTTTTCTCTAACTGATATCAGCTTCTGCTTCGACCCTCGGGCCGGAGCAATCGCCCTTTTCGATCAAGACTGGATGTTTTCATGCCCACGCTCGACAATGCCTATGCCCGCGTTTCCGATTTCGAAGCCATGGAGGCGGAGCTGAAGGCGACCCGCCAGTATCTGCATGCCCATCCGGAACTCTCCTTTGAAGAAGCGGAAACGGCGCGTTACGTTGCGGAAAAGCTGGAGGGCTGGGGTTATGACGTGACCCGCGATGTCGGCGGCCATGGCGTTGTCGCCCGCCTCAGCGCCGGCAAGGGCAGCAAGGGCATCGCCATCCGCGCCGACATGGATGCACTGCCGATCGTCGAGGAAACCGGACTTGCCTATGCCAGCGGCACCCCCGGCAAGATGCATGCCTGCGGCCATGACGGCCATACGACCGTGCTGCTCGGCGCCGCCGAATATCTCGCTCGCACCCGCCGCTTCAACGGCACGGTGACGCTAATCTTCCAGCCAGCGGAAGAGGCGAGCAAGAATAGCGGCGCCCAGGCAATGATCGCCGACGGCCTGTTCGAGCGGTTTCCGTTCGATGCCATCTTTGGCCTCCATAACCACCCCGGCGCTCCCGAAGGCACCATCCTGCTGCGATCCGGTCCGATGATGGCGGCGTCTGATACCGTCGAGATTACCATCAAGGGCAAAGGCGGCCATGCCTCGCGGCCGCACCTGACCGTCGATCCCGTGGTCGTGGCGTGCAACCTCGTCGTCTCGCTGCAGACCATCATCTCGCGCAACCTCGATCCGACCCAGACGGCGGTCATCACCGTCGGCACGATCCATGCCGGCGATGCCGTCAACGTCATTCCTGAGTATGCCAAGCTCGCACTGAGCGTGCGCTCCTTCGAGCCTGGCATTCGCGACCTCCTACAGCAGCGCATCACCAAGCTCGCCCGCTCGGTGGCAGAAGGGCACAATGCTTCCATCGAGATCGACTACGATCGCGGCAATCCTGTCGTCGTCAATTCGCCTGCCGAGACGGATTTTGCCCGGATCGTCGCGATGGAACTGATCGGCGAAGACAAGGTCGCGACGTGCCCGCTCATTCCCGGCAGCGAGGATTTCTCGCACTTTCTCGAGCACAAGCCGGGCAGCTTCCTGCGTCTCGGCAACGGCATGAATTCCGCCATCCTGCATAGCCCCAAATATGATTTCGCCGACGCCAGCCTGACGGTTGGCGCAGCCATGTGGGCAAGGCTCGCGGAACGCTACCTCCAGGATGATGCCTGAAGTCCCGGTCGCCCAGCTTGACCGCGTCGCATTTGGAGCTAGCCTTTCAAGCGAGAACACCACTTCAACACCTCTCGCCGCAATCCAGGATGCGCAGCATGGTTGCCAACTATAACGACGCCGGACTCGACTTGTCCTCCGATCTCGAATTTTACGCATTGATGGCGGAAAGCTTCGAACGAAGCGTGGGACGCAGTCTGACGCCGGAAGGCCAGGGTGCTGAATGGCTTTATGACCAGTCGCCGGCCGTTGTCCTTGCTCACAACACCGACGCCGATCCGCGCTTTATCTACGCAAACCGCGCGGCCCAGGCCTGCTTTGAATATTCATGGGACGAGTTCATCACTTTGCCATCGCGTCTGTCGGCGGAGGCACCCGATCGCGCGGAACGTGACAGGCTGTTGAATACCGTGGCGGCCAACGGCTTTATCGCCGACTACCGCGGACTTCGCATTGCCAAGTCAGGGCGGCGTTTCTATATCGAAAAAGCCATCGTCTGGGATCTTGTCGACCGCAGCGGGCGCCGTCGCGGTCAGGCTGCGACTTTCGATTCCTGGCAAGACGTGCAGGCGGATTGAGCGCCGGCTGCGGAGACGCCGACCACGCGCCGGATATGTTTCCGCGGCTTTGCAAACCATGTCGTTTGCCATTTGGTTGCCAAAAAACCATGATTGCGTCACATAGATCGCAGATCGACACTCGGCACTAAGAATTGGATCAACGCTGAATGCGCATAGCCTACGTTTTCTTTGGTGCATTTCTTGCAATTGCACAGTCCGCATATGCTGAAGTCGCATCACCGCCTGTTTTGGCGCCGCTAAAGCGACAGGCGCAAGCCGCTGAGTTGAGCGCACAATTTCTTTCGCGGTATAGCTACAAGCCCGTTCCACTCGACGACGCCTTGTCGGCCAGGATCATGGATCAGTTCATCAAGTCACTTGATCCGGACCGCATGCTCTTCCTGCAAGCGGACATCGACAAGTTCATGTCCGATCGCAGCGAGATCGACGATGCGATAGAACGGAAGGACTTGAAGATCCCGTTTGCGATTTTCAACGCCTATGAACAGCGCGTTGTCGATCGCATGAACTATGCGCGCAGCCTGCTGAAGCAGGACTTCGATTTCAGTGCGCAGGAAAATTATTCGGTGCTGCGCGATAAAGCGCCATGGTCGCAGTCTGAAGCCGAGAGCAATGAGCTTTGGCGCAAGCGCGTCAAGAGCGACTGGTTGCGGTTGAAACTCGGCGGCAAAAACGACGCGGCCATTCGCGAAACACTCGACAAACGTTATGAAAACATACTCGAACGCGCTTACAAGTTTAAAAGCGACGACGTTTTCCAGTCGTTCATGGATGCCTATTCAACGTCGATCGATCCGCACACGGACTATTTCGGCGCGGCCGCTTCAGCCGACTTCAATGTCTCGATGAAGCTTTCGCTGTTTGGTATCGGTGCTGTGCTGCAGGAACGCGACGACTACACGACGATCCGTGAGCTCGTGCCTGGCGGGCCGGCGCAGCTTTCCGGCAAGCTTGCGGTCGGAGACCGCATTACCGGCGTTGGTCAAGGCAAGGATGGGGCGATCAAAGAAGTGGTGGGCACGCGCCTTGATGAAGTCGTGCAAATGATACGCGGGAAAAAAGGCTCCGTCGTGCGGCTGGACATCCTGCCGGCAGATGCCGGAGCTGATGGCACGCATCGCGTCATCAGCCTGGTGCGCGATAAAATCAGTCTCGATAAGCAGGCTGCCAGGAAGACTGTGCTGTCCGTAAAAGTGGGCGACGCCACGCGTAAAATCGGGATCATCACGCTGCCGGTATTCTATGAGGATTTTGAAGCCAAGCGCAAAGGAGACCAGGATTACAAAAGCGCAAGCCGCGATGTCGCCAAGCTTCTCGACGAGTTGAAGGAAGAAAAAGTCGACAGCGTTCTCATCGACCTGCGCAACAATGGCGGCGGTTCATTGGACGAGGCAATTGATTTGACCGGTCTGTTCATCGGCAATGGCCCGGTGGTTCAGCAGCGCGGCAGCGATGGCAAGGTCGACGTGAGGAGCTCGGAGCTTGCAGCGCCTGTCTGGGCAGGCCCGATGGGTGTCCTGATCAATCGCGGGTCGGCGTCGGCTTCTGAGATTTTTGCCGCGGCAATCCAGGATTACGGTCGAGGCGTGATCGTCGGCGAACCCAGTTTCGGGAAGGGCACCGTTCAGACCGTCGTCGATCTTGACCAGATCGTCCGCAACAGCAAACCCGAGTTAGGGGAGCTGAAGGTGACGATTGCCCAGTTTTTCCGGGTCAACGGCGGGACGACACAGCTGCACGGCGTAACGCCCGATATCGGCTTGCCAGGACTTTCCGATCCGACGAGCTTCGGCGAGACCAGTTATGACAATGCCCTGCCGTGGGCTCAGATCAAACCTGCGAAGTACACGGCCGCCGACACTGTCACGACGTTGCTGCCGACATTGCAAAGCCGCCATGATGCGCGGATCGAGAGCGATCCGGACTTCCAACGCCTGATAAAAGACATTGCCGACCTCAAGGCGCAGCGTGAAAAAGGAATTGTTTCCCTCAATGAAGCCGAACGTCGCAAAGAAGCGACGGCGCGCGAGAAACGGTTCAAGGATCGAGCGCAAGCAAGCGGTGGCGAGGATCTTGGAGATGACGGCCTGGAGGCAGGCGAGCGCAGCCTGAGCGCTGATATTGCCATCGAGAATGCCCGCAAGAACGCAAAAGACGTCTTGCTCGACGAGGCCGCCGCCATTCTTGCCGACGAGGCCGATTTGCAGCAAGGCGCGCTGAAGGCAGCCACGAAACAAACGGGAAAAACGGACGGAAAATAGTCGATCGGGCGAGCACTTCCTTGACGGGCTGGATCACAATGCTGGACCAGTGCAGTTGTCGGCCGCCCGTGCGCTCTTCCGCACCAATTTTAGAGGGCGAACGCCGTTCACTGGGGTTGCCGCTTGACGCTCGACAAACGCAACTTCACACTTACAGTATCGAAGGTGAGTCGGACCGACTGTACCGTTTTCACATCCGTCGCTCACCTTAGAAGGAGTCGCCAGCAGGGCTGATTGGTCGAAGCGCCGACCGATGCCGGTGGGTCGCAAATAGGATCGAGGTTGATTGAGTTCGAACTCGCCGCTCCTATTTTGCTTGTGAGGTCGCGCCATGGATAAAGTGCTATCAGCAGTCGATCCTCCTCGCGACAGCCCACTTCGGAACCGGAATTTCCGATTGCCGAGCAACCGCCGGTCTCTGCTTTGGGCGGGGCTTTTGATATCAATTTTGCTTCTTGCAGGCATCGTCGTTTTTTATCGTGAGGTCCACCAGCTCGAAGATCCACTCGGGGTCTTTGAAAACCGAGCTCTCAATAAGGCTGCCCGATCATCTCGCATAGCCGCCCGCCCTGATCCGGAAGCTCCTTCTCCCCTGCCGCCGATGTCGATATCACTGCAGCTGATCGAGGTCCCGAAGCTGGAATTGGCAAGTCAGTTTCTGCGGATGTGGCGCGTCTCGGGGCCGAATATTTGCGGTGCTCTTCGAGAGGCCGGCATCGAGATGAGCGAATGGAAAGCCGCATCGATGCGCAATCGCAGCTATGAATGTTATTTTCAGCGCATCTACGAACGGGACGAGGTGCGTCCCCTCAGCTCAACCTTCGTTAAGGTTCGTGGAGATGAAATGGGCGATATCCTTGAGATCCGCGCCAAGATCATTGGGCCGACGACCGACGCTCAGGGACGTCTCGCCCCGGCCGTCCTGCGCATTTTCGAGATCATCGTGAAGCAGGCGTGCTGGCGTGATTTCGAGGATACTCTCGCCTCGATCCAAAACCTTCGAAATGTCGAATACGAACGATTCGGCTCCTATCTCAGCTTCACGCGCGAAGCAGGCAGCGCAAATATCTTTAATTTTGTTCTTGGTCTTAAGGCGACTTCAAGTTCGCAGGTGAAGACCAAGACGTATTTTTCGACTGAGCGCTGGCTACGAATGCCCGCAGTGCTCCTGCGAACTTCATTCTCAGGGAGCGCTTGGGGACATCCATATCAGCCAATTGCGCTCAATGACGTCGCAAGTACCCGTCGCAATTCAAGATCAAGCTGGAACTGTGGCTGAACATCGACGATTTTATCATTTTAAGCGATGAAGCGTCACGCCGAGCAGCCGAGCGGGGCGCTTGGATGGATAACGGACCGGCAACGGGTCAGGAGGTCGCGAAGGATCTCGAAGTAGTGTTCGCTGAACCATTTCGGCGATGCGTCGACATTCTTCGCAGAGATGGAAGAGCCAAAGGGTACCGCCAATCGCTGCGCAATAATTCCCAATTGCGGAGTGACGCATTGAGGATCGCGAGGCGCTGACCACGATCAAGGGATGCAAACAACATAACCTTCCTTGAGTAAGCGCGGTCAAGGCCACTGAAACAACACCGAGTACTCGGCAGACTCGCAGTATTTGCGGCTATTGACGATGATCAAGAGAGTCTGGGGCAACGACTGGAGCAATGCAACCACGTCAGTATTCCAATCCCGTTGCGGTAGGGCGAATTTGTTCTCAATCCTCTTCCTGGAACACCTCCTCACGCTTCTTCTTGACGCTCGGCAGGAAGACGACAATGAGGACGGCGACCGCAATGGCCAGAAGAATGGCGCTGATCGGCCGCGTAACGAAGGTGGTCGGATCGCCACGCGACAGGATCATGGCGCGCCGGAGGTTTTCTTCGAGCAATGGCCCGAGCACGAAGCCGAGCAGAAGCGGCGCCGGCTCACAGCGAAGCTTCGCCAGCACATAGCCGATGAGCCCGAAGAAGGCGACGGCGTAGAGATCGTAGACGTTGGCGTTGACGCTGTAGACCCCGATCGAGCAAAAGGCCATGATGATGGGGAAGAGCACGTAGTAAGGCACGGTCAAGAGCTTCACCCAGAGCCCGATCAGCGGCAGGTTAAGGATGACCAGCATCAGGTTGCCGATCCACATCGAGGCGATGATACCCCAGAACAGCGCCGGCTGCTCGGTGGCGACGTTCGGACCGGGTACGATGCCCTGGATGATCATCGCCCCGACCATCAGCGCCATGACCGGATTGGCCGGAATGCCGAGCGTCAAGAGCGGAATGAACGAAGTCTGCGCGCCGGCATTGTTCGCCGATTCCGGTCCCGCAACGCCGGCGATCGCGCCCTTGCCGAATTCCTCCGGCGTCTTCGACATCCGCTTTTCCACCGTATAGGAGGCAAAAGCAGCGAGAATGGCGCCACCACCTGGCAGGATGCCGAGCGCCGAACCGATTGCCGTACCGCGAATGACCGGCGCAATCATCTCCTTGAATTCCTGGCGGGACGGCAAAAGGCCGGTGACCTTGGCCATCAGCACCGTGCGTGTCGACTCGCCCTCGAGGTTGCGCAGGATTTCCGCCACGCCGAACACGCCGACGGCAAGCGCCACGAAGTTCAGCCCGTCCGCATATTCACGGATGCCGAGCGTGAAGCGTGGCGTGCCGGTGTAGATGTCGGTGCCGACGAGGCCAAGCAGCAGCCCGAGCGCCACCATGGCCAGCGCCTTGACGACTGAGCCATGCGCGAGTGCGATCGAGGAGACGAGGCCGACGATCATCAGCGAGAAATATTCCGCCGAGCCGAACTGCAGCGCGATTGCGGTCAGCGGCGGTGCGAAGATCGCGACGAGAAAGGTCGAGACCGTGCCGGCAAAGAACGAGCCGAGCGCCGCGATCGCAAGCGCTGCGCCGGCCCTGCCCTTGCGGGCCATCTGGTAGCCGTCGATCGCGGTCACGGCCGAGGAGGATTCGCCCGGCATGTTGATCAGGATCGCCGTCGTCGAGCCGCCGTACTGCGCGCCGTAATAGATGCCGGCGAGCATGATCAGCGAGGAAACCGGTTCAAGTTGGAAGGTGATCGGCAAGAGCATGGCGATCGTCGCAGTGGCGCCGATCCCGGGCAGCACGCCGATCAGCGTGCCGAGCAGCACGCCGATCAAGCAGAAGAGCAGGTTTTCCGGAGTGCCGGCTGTTGCAAAGCCGAGCGCGAGATTGCTGAAAAGATCCATCATCGTCTCCTAGAACCGGACCCAGGGGCCGAAGCGCTCGAACGGCAGCCCGAGCCCGTAGCTGAAGACTCCGACCGAAAAGATGGTCAGCAGCAACGACAGCACGATCGCGAAGAACACGTTCATCTTTTGCGATGCGAAGCAGGCGATGAAGGCGGTGAGGAACAGTGACGGCGCGAAGCCGAGCCCGCGCACCGTCAGCCCGAAGAATACCGGTGCCGGCAGGATGAAGAGCATGCCGCGCCAGGCAAACGGGTCGATCGGCTCGCCCTCGACCCGCAGCGCCTGAATGAAGATGATCGCGCCGAGAAGCACGAGCACGGCGGCAAGCACCAGCGGGAAATAACCAGGCCCCATGCGCACTGCCGTGCCGAGGTCGAGCCCCAGCGACTGGATGGCGAAGAAAGCGCCGGTCGCGACGAAAAGCGCGCCGCAAATCGCATTGGTGGTATCGAAACTGATGGATTTCATGGTGTCTCCTGGCGTTAAAGGCGACGCGAGATCAAACATCCCTCTCTCAGGCGGGACGCATACAATCTACCGGTACTGCCCTTGCGCAGGCCGTTGCGAAACTTCTCCCCTTCGAAAGGAGAGAAGGATGCGACGTGGATGAGGGTTGGGCATAGTTGGCCGACGCGTTACGAACTATTGCCGCACGATGCCCGCATCCTTTATGACCTTTGACCACTTGTCGATATCAGCCTTCAGACGATCGCCGATTTCTTGCGGCGTGCTGGAACGGGCCTCGATGCCGAGATCCGCAAACCGCTTCTTGACGTCGGGGTCGCCAAGAACCTCGACGAGCGCCGTGTTCAGTTTGTTCACGACGGCCTGCGGTGTGCCGGCGGGAGCGAAGATACCGTTCCAGGACGTGACATCGAACCCTTTTACGCCTTCTTCCTGGGCCGTCGGAACGTCCGGCAAGAGGATAGAACGGGTGGAGCCAGATGATGCAATCGCAGCAGCCTGGTTCTGCTGGAGTGCCGCCTTTAGCGCCGTCTGGCTATCGATGATCAGGTCAAGCTCCCCACCGAGAAGGGCAACTTGAAGATCCGGCGTGCCCTTGTAGGGAACGATCGTGAGGTCCACTCCGGCCGTCGATTTGAAGAGTTCGGCCGCAAGGTTCTGGCTGCTCCCGACATTAATCGTCCCGACATTGAGCGCGCCCGGGTTTGCGCGGGCCGCTTCGAGAATATCCTTGAGGGACTTGAATTTGCCATCCGCCTTGGTCACGAATACGAAGTCGAAGTAGGCGAGGCTGGATACCGGAACGAAATCGGCGACGGGATCGAACTGCAGGTTTTTGAACAACGGAACGCTGATTGCGGTTCCGTTCGACAGCAGAGCGAGCGTATATCCGTCTGGCTCCCCATTCAGCGCCACCCGTGCGGCGACCGATCCTCCCGCGCCAGGCTGATTCAGGATGACGATCTGTTTCCCAAGCTTTTTGCCGAGAGAATCCGCGACGATGCGCGCAGTGATGTCGGCAATTCCACCAGGGCCGAACGGAATGACAAGACTGATCTCGCGGCTCGGATAGTCGTTCTCCTGCGCCGGTGCTTCCACCGCCATCGCGAGTATTAGAACGATCGCCGGGATTATCGATTTCATCAATGTTACGATCCGCCGGGATGGCGTGCTCACTTGTTGTCCTATGCTCATGTTCCTAATCTCCTCCTCTTGATAGATGTCGATGCACGCAGCGATGTCCGTACAACCGATGCATGAATGCGTTGCGCATCCAGATTGCCGCCCACCACCTGCGTGGGATGCGTCGCCCGGCCATTCCCGAAGGCGGGTTACCGCCAATAGAGCCGCATGGGATTTTCAACCAGCAGCTTGCGCTGAAGCTCCTCGGACGGCGCGATGCGCGGGATGATGTCCACCAGCGCGCCGTCGTCGGGCATGTGGTCCTTCATGTTCGGATGCGGCCAATCGGTGCCCCACAGGACACGCTCCGGGAAGCGCTCGACCAGCGTCCGCGCAAACGGAACGACGTCGTCGTAGTTCGGCGGACCTGATCGCGACAGTCGCTCCGGGCAGCTCACCTTGCTGACAACATTTTCATGCTCGGTCATGAAGCGGATAAAGCGGCCGAACTGCGGGCCATCGACAGGCTGGGAGACATCCGGCCGGCCCATGTGGTCGACGACGACGGTCGTCGGCAGCGAGGTGAAGAAGTCCCAGCGCTCCTCGAGATCGGCCGCCTCGAAATAGATCACCACCTGCCAGCCAAGCGGTGCGATACGGTCGATGATCGCACGATAATAGGCATCCGGTTTCGGGTCGACCAGGCGGCGAACGAAGTTGAAGCGCACGCCGCGCACCCCTGCGTCATGCAGTTCGGCGAGCTCCTCGTTCGTCACCGTGTCGCGCACCGTCGCTATCCCGCGAGCACGATCGCCAGCCGCATGCAGCGCATCGACCAGGGCACGATTGTCGGCGCCGTGGCATGTCGCCTGGACGATGACGTTGCGCTCGAACCCGAGAAAATCACGCAGGGAGAACAGTTGCTCTTTGCCGGCATCGCAGGGTGTGTATTTCCTCTCGGGCGCATAGGGAAACACATCCCCAGGCCCGAAGACATGGCAATGCGCATCCACTGCACCCGGCGGCGGAATGTAGCGCGGCTTGCTCGGGTCGGGATGATAGCGGAGCCAATCGGGATCCATCTGGAAATTTGCCATCACAGCCCCCGTGCCTTGAGCTGTGCATCGAGACGCGGATAGACGCGGCGCGCGTTGAGTTCGAACACCTTCCGCTTGTCCTCATCGGATATCGTCAGAGCTTCGATATAGCGCTTGGTGTCGTCGAAATAGTGACCCGTCTGCGGGTCGATCCCGCGCACTGCGCCAACCATTTCCGATCCGAACAGGATGTTTTCCACATCGATCACCTCGAACAACAGGTCGATGCCCGGCTGATGATAGACGCAGGTATCGAAATAGACGTTCTTCATCACGTGCTCGACCAGCGGCGGCCGCTTCAGCATGTAGGAGAGGCCACGATAACGGCCCCAGTGATAGGGAACGGCTCCGCCGCCATGCGGAATGATGAACCGCAGCGAGGGGAAATCCCCAAACAGGTCGCCCTCGACGAACTGCATGAAGGCAATGGTGTCTGCGGCAATGTAATAGGCGCCGGTCGCATGCATCGCACAATTGCAACTGCCGGAAACGTGGATCATCGCGGGAACGTCGAGTTCCACCATCTTTTCGAAGAAGGGGTACCAGGCGCGATCGGTGAGCGGCGGCGAATCGAACTTGCCGCCGGAGGGATCGGGATTGAGATTGCAGCCGACGAAGCCGAGCTCGTTGACGCAGCGCTCCAACTCATCGATCGCGTTGGCGATCGAGACCCCAGGGGATTGCGGCAGCTGGCAAACGCCCACGAAAGTCTCGGGATAGAGATCGATCACGCGCTTGATCAAATCGTTGGAACGGCGCGCCCAGACCTTTGCCACCAATTCTCCGCCGATATGCGGCGCCATCGCCGAAGCCCGAGGCGAGAAAATAGTCATGTCGGCGCCGCGCTCGCGCAGCAGGCGCAGCTGGTTGGCCTCGATGGTCTCGCGGATCTCATCGTCGGAAATGTCTGGATAGGCGGGATCGATATCGCCGCCCGATTTGATGGCAGCCTCCTGTCGTGCTCGCCATTCGCCATGGAGCGCCGGAGCGGTGGTGTAGTGACCGTGGCAGTCGATGATCATAGCTTTGAGGTTCCTGTAGCGGCAAAGATGCGTTCGCCTCGGCAGCCAATCCAGCCGATGAAGGGGAAGGCATGGGCAGCCAGCCGGCGGTGGCGCGGCTTGGCTCCTGGACCAGCATTCGCTCGAGGTCGCAGCCGGCGCGGGCGCCAGCCCCTACGGAAAGCCTCCGAAGGCTTTCCAAAACCGGTGAATGCGATCGTTTGGTGTTTGCTCATGCCCCGTTCTAACGAACCGGACGATGATCAGGCATATCGGAAGGGTTCACGCTCCATTGCTTTTCCTGAAGTCCACTGCGCACAAACCGTGCGGAAGATATCCGTGAATGCCGTTTGCAGCTGTGTCGGACGCCAGTCATCGCGCACCGTGAGGCCGATCTGGCGACGCAACGACAGCCCAGCGCCGGCGATTTCGCTGAGCAGGCCAGCACGCCGCTCGAACAGGAACTGGTCGCGCGACATCAGCGTCAACCAATCGTCCTCCAGCATCAGCCCGCGGACCACCAGAACCGAACCGCATTCGATGCGTAGCCGTGGCGGCTCAAGGCCGTGCTCTGTGAACATCTCCTCCCACCGATGACGCACCGGCGCGCCCGTTGCGGCGATAACCCATGGGAAATCCAATAGCCTCGAGAAGGCAAATCCCGGCTTGGACAGCAGGGGATGTCCGGCGCGACCGACGATCACCGGATCATCGATGAACAGCGGTTCCTGAGCGATGTCCTTGACCGGCGGGGGGTCGCGCATTGCCCCGATCAGCAGATCCATCTCGCCTTCGCGAAGTCTGGCCAACAGTTCCACATATGGCCCCTCCACCACGTTCACCGACGCCATTGGATAGGCGCGAGCGAAACGAGCCAATGCTTGCGGCAACAGGATTGCACGCGCCAGCGGCATGGTGCCGACAGTGACACGTCCGGCGCCCTCCGACCGCAGTGCCTCCAATTCGTCGAACCCAGCCTCCAGCTCCGATTGCGCCAGACGGGCGAACCGCAGCAACACGGCGGCCGTCGCCGTCGGCTGAACGGTACGCCCCTGCCGGACGAGAAGCGGTACGCCCAGCAACTGCTCCAGATCGCGGCTCGCGCGATGCAATGCCGGTTCAGACAGGCCAATTCGCTTTGATGCCAGCGCAAAGCTGCCTGCTTGATCGACCGCGATCAGCGCGCGCAATTGTCCAAAAGTGATGCGCCGCTCGATATGGGGCAGCGGCGGCAAGCGGGCGCCACGTCGCACGCTTTGGCCGCCGCGCGCCACATAGGCGAGCGCGCGTTCGATGCGGGCCGTGATCAAGCGCCCCGCCTCGGTGCTGGTAACGCCGCTCGGCTGGCGATCGAATAGCACATGGCCAAGCTGCGCCTCGACCTTGGCAACGGCCTGGGTCAGAGCAGGCTGCGACAAATTCATGATGTGAGACGCGCTGCTGATGCTGCCCAGCCGCGCGGCGGCGGCGACGGCCTCGAGGTGGCGAAGGTTGAGTTCGCGGTGTGCAATCATCATCACACTTCAACACAGCTTATGACCGGTGCGCAAATCAAGTTTGCTTTGCGGCTCAATATTCCCTCCCTTAATTCCCAGCCAAGACAGGAGGGAGGATCGAGCATGCCCGATGTGATGACCAGATCGAACGCGCCGATACCGCCATCATTCACGGCCCGGCAGACGCCGGAGCGGCCATCGTCCACGATGTGCAGGGACGCACGGGACCGCTGGCCGGTTAGTTGCCGGCCGATCTTTGCGGGTGCCCGCATCGCTGCTTCCGCAGTCACCGTTTCGGGGCCGCCGGGCGCGCCAATTGAACGGTACAGTTGCCATTGAACAATTGAAAGATGGGACATCATGGCCAGGCGGCAGCTTGGGAGGAAATAAAACATGACGTATTTGGAGGCGAGTAAAACGATGACACCTGAAGGTGAGACGCAAAAACCGGCGGGCCGCTTCAGCCTCCTTGGCCAGTTGTGGTTTCAGGTGCTGGCAGGGACGCTGCTCGGCATCCTCCTCGGTCATTTCGCGCCCGCCACTGCGGTGGCGATGAAACCTTTCGGCGATGCCTTCATCAAAATGATCCGCATGATGATCGGGCCGATCATCTTCGTCACCGTTGTGCATGGTATCGCCGGCATGAACGACATGAAGAGCGTCGGGCGTGTCGCGCTGAAATCCATCATCTATTTCGAGGCGATCACGATCTTGGCGCTGATCTTTGGACTGATCGCAGTCGATCTGTGGCGTCCGGGCGAGGGCATGAACATCGACGCTGCCGCAATCGATACCGCATCGATCAAGACCTATCTCGCGACGGCGCACGATCAGTCCATTTCAAGCTATTTCCTTGACATCATCCCGGACACCTTCGCCAGCGCGCTGACGGAAGGACACGTTCTGCAGGTGCTGTTTATCTCTGTCCTGTTCGGTATCGCCATCGCCGCCATCGGAGAGCGCGGACGCCCGGTGTTCCAGGTGATCGAAAGCGCCTCGCAAGGGTTCTTCAAAATCATCGGCTACATCATGTACTTCGCGCCGCTCGGCGCCTTCGGCGCAATTGCCTTTACCGTCGGTCAGTTCGGCACCGCCTCGCTCTGGTCGCTGGGCGAGTTAATCATCGAGTTCTTCGTCGTCTGCGCACTGTTCACAACAATCGTCCTCGGCAGCGTCGCCCATTGGTGCGGTGTCAGCCTGTGGTGGCTGCTAGGCTATCTCTGGGATGAAATCGTCATCGTTGCTGCGACCACCTCGACCGAAACGGTGCTGCCGCGCCTCATCCAGAAGATGCGCAAGGCCGGCTGTGAGGAAAGTGTGGTCGGCTTCGTCATCCCGGCCGGCTATTCGTTCAATCTCGACGGCACATGCCTCTATCTGACCACCGTCGCGGTGTTCCTGGCACAGGCGACGAACACACATCTGACCTTCTGGCACGAACTCGGCCTGATCGCGGTGCTACTGCTCACCTCGAAGGGAGCGGCGGGCATCGCCGGAGCGGCCTTCGTTGTACTGGCGGCAACCCTGAACACCACCGGAACCATCCCGGTCGCCAGCATCGCGCTGATCCTCGGAATTCACCGCATCCTCGCCGAGGGGCTGACTTTTGTTAATCTGATCGGCAATGCGCTTGCCACCGTCGTGGTCGCCAAATGGGAGGGCAAGCTTGACGAGCAGCTACTGGCCACCACTATCGGCAACGGCCGCTTGCGCGCCAGGCACCAAATCCCCGCCGCTGCGTTGTGACATGGTGAAAGACTCAGCTCTGGTTTGCGATCTATCCTATTTGGAAACCGATGTGTCGCATGTTTCATGCTTTTGCGAGCGCAGGGCCAAGCGCGGTCGTCTTCGGTAAATCCGGCCGAGCGTAGCTTTAAATTCACAAAACACACAGCGCATCGACATAGAACGTTCGCTTTGGTAGCGACCACCGGCAAATCTCACCAAGGCGAACCGGCGGCCGGATCTGTGTGCTGCCGGCGGGAATACCGGGCTGAACTGCGACATCATTACGTCATCAGTCAAGCTGTTTGCCAACAGAACTGCGGAGAGCTTTTTTATTTCCGCGGCAAAACCTATCTACAAATTCTCGGCGGGATTGAGGACAACCGCCGATGCCGCCGAACGCATGGACAGGCCCGGAAAAGAACTTATCTTCGAGGGGCCTTCCTTTCTGGAAGCCTCGAACCGAACAGCACGGGCAACGATCCATGACCAAAGGCTCCGATCTTCTAGTGGCAGCGCTTGAGAACGAAGGTGTCGACCGCATTTTCGGCATCCCAGGCGAAGAGAATCTCGACGTCGTCGAATCCATCCGCAAGTCGTCGATTGAGCTCGTGCTCACCCGACACGAGCAGGCAGCAGCTTTCATGGCGGCGACCTATGGCCGCCTGACAGGAAAGCCCGGCGTCTGCCTGACGACGCTCGGGCCTGGTGCTCTTAACCTCTCGACGGGTGCCGCCTATGCCTTGCTCGGCGCGATGCCGATGGTGATGATCACAGGTCAGAAGGGGATCCTCTCGTCCCGCCAGGCGCGTTTCCAGGTGGTCGACGTCGTCGCGTCGATGAAGCCGCTCACCAAGCTCGCAAGGCAGATCGTGTCGCCGCAGATGATCCCGACGACGGTCAGGGAGGCGTTCCGCATCGCCCAGGAGGAAAGGCCGGGGCCGGTGCATCTGGAGCTTCCGGAAGATATCGCGGCCGAAGAATGCCAGGAGGTGGCGCTGATTGCGCCGCATCAGCTCGAACTGCCGACGGCAAGCGATGCGGCCCTCGATCGCGCCGCCGCTCTCATCGCCGCAGCCAAACGTCCGCTTCTGATGTTCGGGGCCGCCGCCTCCCGTCCCCGCTCGACCTCCGACATCGCGCAATTCGTGATCCGCACCCGCATTCCGTTCTTTACCACTCAGATGGGGAAGGGAACGGTTCCCGGCGGAACCGAACTTTATATGGGCACCGCCGCGCTGTCGGAGCGGGATTATGTCCACGAGGCCATCGAACAGGCTGACCTCATCATCACGATCGGCCATGACACGATCGAGAAGCCACCGTTCATCATGGGCAAGGGCGGCCCGAAGGTCGTTCATGTCGGATATCAGCCGGCGACCGTCGAGCAGGTCTACTTCCCGCAATCCGAAGTCATCGGCGACATCGGCCCTTCGCTGAAGGCGCTGGCGGATCGCCTCGAGGGCAAGCTGCCAAACGCGCAGGCGCTTCTTCATCTCCGGGAACGCATTCTCGAGCGCATCGCCGCGCGGGCGACGGAGGATCGCTTCACGCCACAGCGCCTGGTTCACGACATAAGAGAGGTGATGCCAAATGATGGCATCCTGGCGCTCGACAACGGCATGTACAAGATCTGGTTCGCCCGGAATTACCGCACGCGGATGGCAAACACGCTGCTGCTCGACAATGCTCTTGCAACGATGGGAGCGGGGCTGCCTTCGGCCATGGTTGCCTCGATGCTCTACCCGGAGCGGCGGGTCATGGCGATCTGCGGCGATGGCGGCTTCATGATGAATTCCCAGGAACTCGAGACGGCTGTCCGGCTGAAGCTCAACCTCGTCGTTCTTGTCATCGAGGACAATGCTTATGGGATGATCCGCTGGAAGCAGGCGGTGGACGAGTTCCCGGATTTCGGGATGACCTTCGGCAATCCCGACTTCGTGAAATATGCCGAATCCTACGGCGCCAAGGGAACCCGGGTCGACGATATCGGCCAGTTCAAACAGGTTCTCGAAGAGGCATTCTCCGGAGGCGGCGTCCATCTGGTGAACGTCCCGGTCGACTACTCGGAAAATGAACGCGTGCTGGTAAAGGAGCTTCGCGAACGGCTCCCCGCGATATTGGAGGCCTGAGATGCCGCCTGCCATGAAGGTCCACAGGCGTTCGACCGCGAGCCGCGGAATTGACGGCAGACGACGCGGCACGATGGAACAGATGCCTACCTCCTTGAACGGCGACTGGGGAATATGATGTCGAGCATCACTCAAAATTAGACAAGCATTGGATAACAGCTTGTTCAGCCAGGATCGACTTGCCTCGCCTGTTGTCGGGAGGCATGGTCTGTCACGGAACAACGGAATCACGAAACTACGGACGAGAGGTCCTTGACCATGCTCGAAAGCTCGCAGCGCAGCGCAAACATGGCTGATTGATGTTTTCCTTCTTGCACAGTTCGGACCTTCATATTGGCAAGCGGTTTGGCAATCTTCCGGAGGATTTGAGAGGGCGCCTGCGCGAGGCGCGGCATGGCGTGATCGGGAGACTCGCCAGTGCGGCACGAGAGCATGGGGCTGGTGTCATCCTGCTCGCGGGCGACACCTTCGATACCGAGACGCCGACACCGGCCGTGCTTCGCCAAGCGCTTGGCGAGATGGCCCGGAATTCACCGCTGCGTTGGGTTCTGCTTCCGGGCAATCACGATTCACTGCTGGCGGACCAGCTCTGGAGTGCTGCGCGTGGCGTGGTGCCCGACAATGTCATCCTGGCGACGGAAGCGGCGCCCCTTCCGCTTGGACCTGATGTCATGCTGCTGCCGGCGCCTTGCACGACCAGGAGGCCGGGCCGCGACCTGACCGAATGGATGACGGGTGCCGCCACACCGGACGGCGCTATCCGCATCGGCCTCGCCCATGGCCCGATCCAGGAATTTTCGGAGGATGCCACGGCCACCAACGTGATTGCGCCGAACCGCGCGGCGCTGGCCGGCCTCGACTACATGGCGCTCGGCGATTGGCACGGATCGGTGGCGGTGGACGCCAGAACATATTATAGCGGCGCGCCCGAGCCGGACCGTTTCAAGCATGACCGGCCGGGGCAGGCGATGGTCGTTTCCATTGCCGGGCAGGGAGCGATGCCGACGACGACGGCAGCAGTGACCGCCAGCTTTTCCTGGCAGACATTGCAGCTTCCGCTGCTGGCATCGGAAGACGGTGTTGAAGCGCTGAAGGCGGCACTGCCGGAACCCTTCGCGCGGCGACAAACCCTGTTGCGCGTCGCGCTGTCCGGCCGTGCCCGATTGAACGGGCGCACAGCAATGACCAGCCTGCTGCAACAGGTCGCGCCGGAATTTGCGCATCTGGAGATCGATACGGAACTGCTGGGGACCGATTGCGAGAGCGATGATCTCGAGATCATCGACCGAGCCGGTGCGCTACGCGATACTGCGGATTTGCTGCTTGCCGAAAGCCTCGACCAATCCCGCTCGGGCGATGACAGGGGCGTGGCGCGCGAGGCGTTGATCCGCCTGTTTTCCTATTGCGAGGCGATTGATCGATGAAACTCAACGCTCTTCGCCTTCACAATGTCAAACGCTTCGCCGGCCGTGGCATAGCCATCGAGGGCATTACCGACGGCGTCAATGTGCTGAGCGCTGCCAACGAACACGGCAAATCGACCTGTTTCGAGGCGCTGCATGCGCTGTTCTTCCAGCCGCACGGCGGCACGCCAAAGAGCGTACAGATGCTGCGTCCCTATAGCAGTGGCAATCCGATCGTCGAGGCCGATATCACGATCGAAGCCGGCCGCTATCGCCTGACGAAGCAGTTCTATGGCGGACGGCGCGCCAGCGTCACCGATCTCGGCAGCGGCCGGCTCGTCGCCCAGGCCGACGAGGCCGAGGCTTTCATCGGCGATCTCATTTCCGGCGGAACTGCCGGCCCGGCAGGCCTGCTCTGGGTGCGCCAGGGCGTCACCGGCATCGAAAATCGTAGCAAGAGCGAGGAAGAAAACGACAAGCGGGTGCGCGAAAGCCTGTTGTCTTCGGTGCAGGGCGAGGTGGAGGCACTGACGGGCGGACGGCGCATGTCGGCGGTGCTCGAAGCCTGCGAGGATGAACTCAATCGCCTGGTCACCGCGACGCTCCGGCCAAAGACCGGAGGCCGCTTTGTCGCCGCGCTCGACGATCGTGACCGGCTGCAGGCGGAGGAGGCGCGGCTGGCCAAGGAGGTGGAGATGCTGCATGGCGCACTCGACCGCCGCCGCTCTGTGCAGGCGAGACTCAGCGAACTGGAAAATTCGGACGAAGAGGCGGGCCGGAAGGCGGCGATTGCCAATGCCGAGTCGGTGCTCGAGGCCGCTAAACTGCACGACAGGGAACTCAAGGCACTCGATGCCGAAGCTGCCCTGGCCGCCAGCCGTCGCGATGAGGCGCAGCAGGCATTCGACCGCTTCCACGCGGCATTGAACCGCAGTGACGAACTCGCGCGGCGTTTCGCCGTGACGGAAAAAGAGCTTTCAAATGCAGCCGAGCGACGCGCGGCATCGCTGGCCGAAAGCGAGGCAGCAACGGCGGAGGTTCAGGCAGCCGAAGAGGATGAGCGGGTAAACCGCGAATGGCTGGCCCGGCTGGAGGCAGCACTGCGTTCGCGCCATGCCGCAGAGCGGCTGGCGGAGGTTCGTCTGCATCTCGACCAGGCGGAAGCGGCGCGGCGGCAGATCGAGGACGCGGAGGCTGCACATGCATTGCTCGCCATTCCAGCCGATGCGATCGAACGGCTCGAAGCGTTGGATCTAAAGATCGTTGGCTTGCGTGCAGCAGCCGAAGTCGGTCTTCCCAGGCTCAGGATCGACTACCTGAAAGACGCCTCCGGCTCGGTGAGCATGGATCGCCAACCTTTGCCGGGGGGCGAGGACAAGAGCTTTGCCGGGGTGGCGAAACTCGACATAGCAGGCGTCGGTACGCTGACGATCCATTCCAGCCGGCAGGCAGAACAGGACGGAGCGCTCGAGACCGCGGAAGCCACGCGCCAAACATTGCTTGCCAGGCTCGGTGTCGAGAGTTTGCGGGCGGCGCGACAGCGCGATATTGCCGCCCGGAACAAGCACGAGGAACTGGTGCGGGCACGGCAGCGGTTCGCCGACGTGGCTCCGAATGGTATCGACCAGCTTCACCTCGATGCCGCACGCTTTGCGGTACTCAGCCAGGGCCCAGTCGAACTCGACACCGACCCGGAGGAGGTGCGCGCCCGTCTCGCGGATGCGACGCAGCGTATCGACCTGGCGCGAAACCGGGCCCGGGAAGCGTCGATGATGCGCATGGAGGCCGGCGAGGCAATATTGCGTGCGCAGACGGAGCACGCCAAACTTGGTCAGGACCTCGAGGCCATCGTCGCGATCATCGGTCCCGAAGGCAGCCGAACGGAATTGCAACGGGACCTTGCGGCAAAGCTTTCCAGCGCCAAAGAACAATGCGACGCGGTTGAGCTCCGGGCCGGGCCTTTGCGCAGGGCCGGGCGGGACCTCGCCGGCGCGGAAGCCGCTCTTGCCAGGGCACGTTCGGTCGCCGACGCCGCAGCACGTGAAATTGCCAGGTTACGCGAAGAGCTTGCCGACCTCGGCGGTCAAATTCGTACCCGCTCAGACAGTGCGGTGGAAGAAAACTGGTTGGAAACTCGCGGTTTGCTTGACGCTGCGCGGGAACAGGTAAAGCGGTTCGAGGCGGAGGTCGCCGTCCTGGATCGCCTGCGCAAGGCGCTGACGGCGACGCGAGCAGCCGCGCGCGACCTCTATCTCAAGCCGGTCATGAGCGAACTCGCCCCGCTGGTCGGCCTGCTGTTCGACGACATCTCGATTACCTTCGACGGCGACACCTTGCTGCCGCAGATCGTGCGCCGCAACGGCCTGGACGAGGATGTCGATCGGCTGAGCGGCGGCATGCGGGAGCAGCTCTCGGTGCTGACCCGCCTTGCGTTCGCCCGGCTGCTCGCCCGCGACGGCCGGCCGGCGCCCGTCATCCTCGATGATGCGCTTGTTTATTCCGACGACGACCGGATCGAGCGGATGTTCGATGCGCTGCACCGCCAGTCACGCGACCAGCAGATCCTCGTCTTCTCCTGCCGCCAGCGCGCCTTCGCCAAGCTGGGCGGCAATGTGCTCACCATGCAGCCATGGCAGCCGGATTAGGGCGAGCGGTCGATCCTGTCGTCTGGTTTGAACCGTTTGCTAATTGTCGTCGAAGCTGACGTCCTGGCCGCGATGGAAGACACGCAGGATAGATACGATGTTCTCTTCCACCACAAACGCGATGCTTGCCTTGCCGCGATACCCAACGACGCGCAGTCCCGGCCGCAGGTCGTCACGCGCGGCGCCCCGCTCGGGAAACGTCTCAAAGCTGAGGCAGTAATCCACAATCTTACTGACGTAGTTGCGAGCCGTCTCCGGCCCGGCCTCGTCTATCAGATACACCAGCAGGGTTTCGAGGTCGTCGCTCGCCTCGGGCGCAAAAATAACGGTGCAGTTCATGCCCTGCGTTATTTCTTGGCGTGAGCGGCTACACGGGCATCGAGCCGCTGGCGAACTTCCTCGGCGGAGAGGGCGCGCTCGGGGTGGGCTTTCATTTCGTCATAGGTAGGCAGGACCTCATCGCGTAGCCATTTTTCAACGGCGGCGTCGCGGGCGGCCAAGGTGCGCAGGCCGTCACGGATAACTTCGCTCTCGGTCGCATATTCGCCGGAGCTGACTTTGGCCTTCACCATTTGCGCCATTTCCAGCGGGAGGGTGATGGTGAGAGGTTGGGTTGTGCGCATGGTGTGTATCCTCGTTATCTCCTTATAGCATGCCGTATGATTAAATCATACGCTTTACATATAAGCGATCCTTGGAGCGCTGATCGCGAAAATGGCTTGTTAGGCGCGACACCACGCTCAGGCAGGGTCTACGCCTCGCTCAAGCCACAGATACGCAGCAGCCGTCCAGGAAAAGCCGAGGCCGCCGCAGCCTTCGCCGGTGACGGGGTCGAAATATTCGGCGAAACCTTCCGTTTCGATCGCCGTGACAGTGGATTTTCGCAGCTCTTCGGAGGCATCCGCATGGCCATTGCGTTTGAGGCCGTTGATCAGAAGCCAGTTTATGATCGCCCAGGCGGGGCCGCGCCAGTAACGCTTCGGTTCCCAGCTTGCGCTGCCGGGCTTGGTTGTGGGGAAGGCGACCTTGAGGCTCTTGGACCAGGCCCTCATCTCGTCAACCAACGCATCCGCGATCGGCTTTTCGAGGTCTAGTGAGAGTAGGGGGATGAAGCCGGCTTGAGTCGCGGCCTCTATATCCTCGCCGGAGACGAGATCGCGCGAGACGAAGCGTGACAGGGCGGGGCGCCACTGGGCGAGGATAGCCTTGCGGGTCAGCGCATTCAACGCGGCGATCTCGGCGACATCGTCCATCCGGCCAAACTCGCGGGCGAGGGCTTCCAAATCTTCGCCGGCCTTGAGCAGGATGGCGGTCGTCTGGATCTCCGCGACCTTGAACGGTGCCTTTTCCCATTGTTTCGCCGGATCCCAGCCGCAAGCGGCATAAGTATCGACGAGATGGATGAAGCGGCGGTAATCCTCGTCGCGCGGACGCATGTCGGCATCGACATGGCCGGTATCCTTGCGCACGACGGGGGTATCGGTGGTGGTGGGTACACGAGCGAGCGCGATGTCCCAGGCGGGAGAATTGTCGCTGCCGCTTTCCCAGGGATGCAGGAGTGCGACGAGGCCGGTGCCTTCGGGGTCGCGCGCCGAGTACCACCAGCGATGCCATTTCAGCGCCGCTTCGTAGAGGGGGAGAGTGCGCGCCTCGGCATCCTTGCCGGCGGCCTCATACAGCTTGCGCAGTGCGATCGCGAAGACCGGCGGCTGGGTTATGCCAGAAGTCGGGGTCGTATGCTTCGTACGCCAGACGTTCGGCCCCGGGAAATAGGTATCGCTGGGCGCGTGGAAGACGATATGCGGGATCATCCCGTCCGCCCACTGGCCCTCGACCAGCCGCTCCAACTCCCGATAGGCGCGATCGGTATCGTAGAGCGCAAAGCCCATGGCGACGAAGGCGGAATCCCAGTTCCACTGGAAGGGATAGAGCCGGTCGGTCGGCACGGTATAGCCGCCGCGATCGTTCACGGCGAGGATGCGCTTCGCCTGGTCGATATGCGTGTTCATTCTGGATGCTCCGGTATTCTTAGGCCTGGACGGCCGGAAAGGACTTGCCGCTTTCGGGCGAAAGCCAGGTAATGCGTTTCTGGTCGAGCTTCAGGCCGATCGTGTCGCCGCTCTTCACGGTTTCCGAGGCCGGCAGGATGACACGGACCGGCTGGTCGTGGATCGAGCCGGTCAAAAGCAGGTGCGAGCCCATCGGCTCGGCAACGCGCACCCGCATTTCGAGGCCCTGCGGCAGCGGCGCGAGTTCGACTGCCTCGCCGCGCAGGCCGAGAATCACCTCATTGCCGGAGCCCTGCGGCGCGGCAAGCCGCTCGGCGCCGGCTGCAACCTGGCTGTTCGTGACCGGCACCTTGATGAAGTTCATCGGCGGGTTGCCGATGAAGCCGCCGACGAAACGTGTCGCCGGGTGATTGTAGATCTCGACCGGATGGCCGACCTGCTCGACCACGCCGCCATGCATGACGGCGATGCGGTCGGAAAGGCCCATCGCTTCCGTCTGATCGTGGGTGACGTAGATCGTCGTGGTCCCCGCCGATTGCAGCACCGTCTTGAGTTCGGTGCGCATTTCGAGGCGGAGCAGCGCGTCGAGGTTCGAAAGCGGCTCATCCATCAGGAGAACCTTCGGTTCGACGGCAAGGGCGCGAGCGACCGCGACGCGCTGGCGCTGGCCGCCGGAAAGCTTGTTCGGGTAGCGGTCGAGATATTGCTCGATATGCAACAGGCCGGCGGCCTTCTCGACCTGCGCCTTCACGCGTGCGTCGTCGGCCTTCTGCATCCGCAGCCCGAAGGCGACGTTTTCGTAGACCGTCATATGCGGAAAGACGGCATAGTTCTGGAAGACCATCGCAAGGCCGCGATCCTTGGGAGGCAAGCCGATCACCGACTTGTCGCCGATACGGACATCTCCCGATGTTGCCGTCTCGAGGCCGGCGATGATGCGCAGCAGCGTGGTCTTGCCGCAGCCGGACGGGCCGAGCAGCGAGACGAATTCGCCGTCGTTGATCGTCAGCGAGACCTCTTTCAGCGCCTGGAAGGCTCCGAAGCTCTTGCGAATGCGGTCGATGACAATATTGGCCATATCTCTGGTCCCGTTATTTGGAGGAAATGCCCCAGATCGCGAAGAGGTAGCGCCTGACCGCGAAAATGAAGACAACCGAGGGAAGGATGAGCATCAGGCCCCCGGCAAAACGGTAGTGCATCGGGCTTTCCGAAAGCACGGTCAGCAGGTAGGCGGTCAGCGTGCGGTTGCGCACCGTCAGCACCGAGGCGGCAAAGACCTCGTTCCACGAGATGACGAAGGCAAAGACCGCGGTTGCGACGATGCCGGGAAGCGCCAAGGGTGCCACCACCTTGAAGAAGGCCTGGATGCGGGTGCAGCCGAACACCCAGGCAGCTTCCTCCAACTCCTTCGGCACGCCGAGGAAAATCCCTTGCGTGACGAGTGCCGCGAAGGGCAGCGCCAGGACCGTATGGATGAGGCCGACGCCGACGATCGTATCGTAGAGGCCGAGCCGGATGAAGGAGACCGTCAGCGGCAGCGCCAGGATTGCCAGCGGAAAGGCGCGGGTCAGCAACACCAGCAGGCGGTAGCTGTCCTTGCCGCGGAAATCGTAGCGGGCGAGCGCGTAACCTGCCGGCGCGCCCAGCAGGATCGAAAGCGCCACCGTGATGCCGGCTGCGCCCAGCGAATTGAGGAAGGACTGGACGACGCCTTCGGTTTTCAGAAAGAGAATGAAGGGCTCGAGCGATATGCCCGTGGGAAGACCGGTCTTCGGCCAGATATAGACGCCCTGGCGGCCGCCGAGCGCCCCGAGTGCGACCAGATAGATCGGCACCAGCACCCAGGCACAGAGTGCGGCAATGCCGCTCCAGAGCAGCCAGCGGCGTGAAGAGATGAAGCCGGCGGCTTTGGGTGTGTCTTTGGCCGTACTGATGGTGTCCGTGGTCATGGCAGGCGCTCCGGATCGACTTTCAAGGCCTTCAGATAGATGAGCGTGGCGGCAAGCGAGATGATCATGATCAGCACCGCATAGGCGGCAGCAACGCTGTAGTTCTGGTTCTGATTCTGCCAGTTGTAGGCCTCGCCGACGAGGACCGGGAAATTGCGTCCGCCGAGCGCATAGACCACCGCGAAGACCTCGAAGGCGAGCACGGTGCGTAGGATCAGCGCCGATTGCAGGGCCGGACGGATCAGCGGCAGGGTGATGCGCCAGAAGCGCGTCCACGGGCCTGCGCCGAAGATTTCGGCGGCTTCCTTGAATTCCTTCGGCACCTGGTTGAGACCGGCGACGATGATCACCATGACGATGGCCGTGCCGCGCCAGATTTCGGCCACCGCAATCGCGATGAAGAGCGCGACCGGTGTCTGGTAGGAAAGCCAGCTTGCCTGCCTGCCGATGATGCCGAGGCCGAAGAGCAGCGAATTCAGATAGCCGGTATTCTGCAGGATCGACAGCCAGACGAGACCGGCGGCGAGGTCGGAAATGCCGAGCGGGATAGTCCAGATCCACAGGATCGTCTCCCGCCCGCGGCCGACCTTGGCGACCATCGTGCCCATGGCAAGCGCAATGGCGATCTGCACCGGCACGACCGCGATCGTCAGCAGGAAGGTGTTCTTCACCGAGCGGGTGAAATTGATGTCGGTTAGCATGCGCTCGGCATTCGCGAGCGACGGCGCGCCATTGTCCGAAACCGCCAGCCAGATCGTCTGCACCAGCGGCACGACGAACAACAGCGCCAGGAAGGCGACGGATGGCAGGATTAGCAGATAGGGGATCCAGGGTCGGCTATTGGTCATCGGCTCCCGCCTTGACGAGCAGAGTGGTGAAGGAGCGCCCGGGCATTTCGCCCGGACGCTTGCTAAGCGGATTTATTCGACCGGGCAGGGGCCGTCGCTCTTGGCATCGGGTGCCCAGCAGGCAGCCTTGGTGTCGGCCATCAGCTTGGCCATCGTGGCGCCCTGGGCTTTCAGCACGTCGGCAACGGGCTCGTTCTGCAGCACGATGCGCTGGAAACTGTCCATGTAGACCTTGTTGAACTCGCCGCCCTTGTCGCCGAGACCGACTGGGAGCAGCGAGATGACCGCGTCCTTGGAAGCCTGGGTGGCCGTGACCGCACCGGCGAGAAGGGCGACGCCGGCGTCGAGATCCGGCGGCAGCTTGATGTTCAGCGTCGGAAAGAAGCCGACCTTGGAGGCAGTGAGGAGCTGCGTCTCCGGCATGGACAGGTGCTCGATGACCTTTTCGGCGCCGGCCTTGTCAGGCGCCCCCTTCGGAATGGCGAGACCGGCAACGACCGGCATGTAGCCGCGGCCCTTCGGACCCGCAGGCGCCGGGAAGACGACATAATCGTCAGGTGCTGCAGAAATGGCATTCTTCAGGCGAGCGATATGGTCCCAGGCGACCATGACTTCGCCGGCTGCCAGCGGCTCCTGCATGAAGTCGTAGCTGGTCGAGTTCGGTGTCACATAGGCCCATAGCGCCTTCAGCTTCTCCCAGCCGGCGGCCGCATCCGCACTCTGGAAGGTGCGCACGACACCTCCCGTAAACGACGGATAGAAATAGCCCTGGAAGTAACGCGCCATCAGCCCCTTCGGGCCGGCCGGGAAACCGATCTGCGGCTGGCCCGTCGCCTCCTGCATGTTCTTGCCCCACTCGATCAGCTGATCGTAGTTCAGCGCGTTCACGTCGGCGCCATCAGGCAGGTATTGCAGGGCTTCCTTCTTGGCGGCCATGACATAGGTCGCCTGCATCCACGGAATGTACTGCTGGGTCGACTTGCCGAGCTTGCCGAGGTCGAGCAGCGACTGCGGCATGCCGCTCGCTGCCAGCTTCTTGGCAAGATCGTCGAGCGGCTCGAGCGTGTCCTTGTCGGCGAGCGGCGAGAGCTCCCCATGCAGCGCACCCACGAGGCTGACGGTGTGCTTGCCGGCCTGGCGTTCGGCCTCCATGCGCACCGCAAACTGCGGCGGCTCCTCGACCACGTAATCAACCGAGCCGACGTCCTTCAGAAGTTCCTCGCGAACGACGGTCGCCTCCTCGATCGGACGAAGCTGGGTGGACACGAAAACCGTCTGGGCAAGCACCGGCGAGGCGAAGGCCAGCACGGTGGAAGCCAGAATTCCAAATGACATGATATGTTTCATCTTCTCCTCCTTCATTGTTCTTTGTTTGAGATGCACTGCTGTCTATGCCGCTCGAAGCGGACGGCGGTGGCTGTCGCGATCGACGAATTCGATCGCGTGAAGCTCCTGGAGTTCTTCGGCGGGTTCGCCGGCAATGGCGCGCAGCAGCAGCGAGGCGAAGCTCGCGCCGAGGTGTTCGCCGGTCATGCGCATGGTCGAGAGCGGCGGGCTGGTGAAGGCGCCCATCGGCAGGTCGTCATGGCCGACGATGCTGATCTGGTTGCCGCCATCGACCTCGCGCAACGCCCTGAGCGCCCCGATCGCCATTTCGTCGGTGGCGCAGACGAGTGCGGTCGGACGCGAGGGTTGGCGCAGAAGTTCGAGTGCTGCGAGATAACCGCCCTGTTCCAACGGCGCACCTTCGGCGCAGAGATCAGTGGCCAGGCCGCATTCCTCCATTGCCGCCCGCCAGCCACGGCAACGGTCATGTGCGAAGTAATATTCCTGCGGGCCGGCGATATGGCCGATACGACGGTGGCCGGCGCCATGGAAGCGTAGCGTCGCGGCCCGGAAGCCGGCAAAGCCGTCACCGTCGATAAAGGGATGCGGCAGCAGGCTTTCGCTGCGGCCGTTGGTAACGAAGGGAATGCCGCGCGACTGCAGGAATTCGACGCGCTCGTCCTTCCGCTTGGTGCGGACGAGAAGCATGGCGTCGACGCGGCGGCCATCGACGAAGCGACGGCAGATGTCGAGTTCGCTCTCGCCGCGCGGCACGGGCGCAATCACCAGATTGAGGCCGGCAGCAGCAAGATGTTCGGCACAGCCGGACAACATATCGAGGAAATGCGGAGGGCCGATATGGCCGGGATCGCTCGGCAGCGTGACGGCAACGAGCTCGGCGCGTTGCCTGCGGAGGCGGCGGGCCGAAGCATTCGGCCGGTAGCCAACCTTGTCGGCGGCCTCGCGAACCCGCTCGCGCGTGGCGGCCGACACATCGGCATAACCGTCGAGCGCACGCGACACCGTGGTGATCGACAGTCCCAGCGATTGCGCGAGCTGTTTGAGATTGGCCAAGATCTTCCTCCCGAGGTGAGAAAAAGATTCTCCAAAACGTTTTGGGAGTCAAGCCAAAACGTTTTGGATTTGTGCCGATGTCGCGCGCATTGATCTTTCAAGACGGAGCGGAGACGTCACAGAGATATGCGAAAGGGCGGGGGTTCTCAGCGCAGCCTAGGCGGGACCACTATCTTATGTATCTGGATACGCTCGGGAAGTTCGCAAAGTAGTTCTGCATCTCGCGCCAGATGATGAACCTGCTCCGGATCACCTTTCGTAAACGCCGTCATCGATTGTATGTCGGCCCAGTAGGAGATCGTCGTGAACCATGTTTCATCCTTTCGATCTTCGCGCAACAATTGGGCGCCGAGTGCCGTCTTTAGCAGTGGTGGAACTCCCTCAGCGCGATTGTAAGCTTCGTATTCATCAGCAAATTCCGGCTTCGTGCGACCGCGCCAGATACGAGCAATAGTTGGAACTTTCGTCATGTTCTGCTCTCCGTGACATCTGAATGAAGCAAGCCGACGGTCGAGGACGTCTGCCTCAAACGGCATGGCATCGCGGAACAAGGCACCAAGCCCGCCAACCAGAGGGGATTATGCGCCGGGCATGCGCCAATCCGGGCATCACACCCGTTCACAGCCCGAAACGTCTGTTCCACGAGCAAAAGGAGATGAGTCCCACGATCGATTATTCAAGGTCTGCGTGAGCCGATCGACCCGGCCTCGGGTCTGGACCTTCTACCCCGCTTGGGGGCTCGGCCGTTGATGGCTCGCGAGTGCGTCTATTCGATCAAAATCTAATCAACGGCGTAACCTGATTTGAAAGTCGGTTTGGTACGGAGGGTCTCCTTCCGGGAAGTGACGTCATGATCCTTGAGTTGCAGAATGCCATTCTGGAAATGATTGCCAAAGGGGAACCTCTGGCAGCAACGATCGAGCAACTTTGCCTCCGGGTTGAGGCCGTCGTTCCCGGGGTCATTGCTTCGGTGCTGACGTTCGACGGGAGCCGTCTTCACACGCTTGCTGGACCCTCTCTTCCGCCTGACTATTCAGCGGCTGTCGACAATCTTGAAGCCGGTCCTCTTGCGGGCTCCTGTGGCGCTGCTGCCTATTTTGGAGAAGCGGTCGTTGTCACCGATATCGAGACCGATCCTCGTTGGCAGGACTTCAAGTCTCTGGTTCTTCCGCTAGGGTTGCGGGCTTGCTGGTCCAGCCCGATCAAGAGCGGCGAGCGGGTGATCGGCACCTTCGCCTTCTATTATCGAGAACACGGCGCTCCGAAGGCCGTCGAACGGGACCTCGTCGAGGCTTGTGTCCATCTTTGCACAATCGCCATCGATCGCGAAGAACGGGTGATGGAACGTCAGCGACTGACATACAGCGACGCTATGACGGGACTGTCGAATCGTGCTCGTTTCAACCAGCTTCTCGCCGAAGATCTGCCTCGATCCCGGCGCGCCTGGGGCATCTTGCTGGTGGACATCGACAACTTGAAACTGGTGAACGACACGTTCGGGCACGCAGCCGGCGACGCATTGATTCAAGTGGTTGCAGACCGGATCTCCGCGACAGCAGGCGCCAAAAACACGTTCAGGCTTGGTGGAGATGAGTTTGCTGTCATTGTATCGGACGACAAAGACCTTGATCTGAATGCGAGGGCATCCGCCATCCTCGAAGCACTGTCCTCTCCTTCAACGTGCGACGGCCATGTCGTCTTTCCCGCCGCGACGATTGGCGGCGCGTTGGCAGAGACCGAAACAAACCCCGATCAGACCCGCCAGAACGCCGATGTGGCGCTCTACCATGCGAAAGAACACAACCGTGGCCGGTACGTGCAACACTATCCCGGCCTGGGCACCGCCCTCACCAGACGCTTCAGGGCGGTTCGGGACGTGGGCATCGCCCTAAAAGACGATCGGATCGACGCGCATTACCAACCGATCTTGCGCCTGGATACGCGGGAAATTGTTGGTTTCGAAGCCTTGTGTCGAATGACCACGCCTTCCGGCCAAATCATAGCAGCAGCGCATTTCCATGAGGCGACGAAAGACGCGCATATTGCTGCTGAGCTGACCCAACGGATGTTGCTGAGGGTTGCGAAAGACATCCGCAGCTGGCTCGCCCGAGGCCTTCCTCTCCAACATGTCGGCATCAACCTGTCCGCCGCAGATTTTCGTGGCGGCAATCTGCAAGACAGGCTGTGCCGAATTTTCGGGGACGCGGAGGTTCCTCTCAAGCACATCATCCTCGAAGTGACGGAATCGGTTTATCTCGGACAACGGGACTATGTCGTAGCGGACGAGATAAAGGCTCTTCGGTCCAAGGGCTTGCGGGTTGCCCTCGACGACTTCGGCACGGGCTACGCGTCTTTGACCCATCTGCTGACGGTGCCGGTCGACATCATCAAGATCGACAAGTCCTTCATCGACCGCATGGTGCCGGGCGACGCTGGGACCTTCATCGTTGAGGGCCTGATCGGAATAGCTGACAAGCTGGGGATCCGGGTCGTCGCAGAAGGGATTGAAACAGAACCCCAAGCTGTTCAATTGAGCCAGCTCGGCTGCAAGCTCGGACAGGGCTATCTGTTTTCGAAAGCAGTCGATCGAACGGTTGCCGCGGCCATTTTAGAGCAGCATGGACAACGGCTCAACCAAGACAAGACCCGTGCCGGAGCCCTATAGCCTGAGCGAGGTTTTCGCGCTCGGGCCAGCCCCGGATACCTGAGACAACGCTTGAGTACCAAGATTATTTTGAACGGATCAGAGATGCGAAAACGGATACATGTCAGCCAATTGCGGGTAGGAATGTATGTCGAGGACGTCGAGATTGAGGGAGAAGACAGGACACGCCGGTTCAAGCCGTTCCTGATCTCGGCCGCCGGTCAGGTCGAGAGTTTGATGGCAAACCGCCTGATGACTGTTGTTATCGACGTCGGAAAAGGCGCGGATGTCGATCCGGGCGGGGCACAGGACATCGACCGGGCTGCGTTTGACACCCAGCTTCGTGCCGTGTTTTCGGCGAAGGATATCAAGCAGGCGAGGGAATGCGTCGAGGATACAAGACCGCAGATCCGCCAAATGCTTGCCCACGCCAGGATCAAAGCTTCTTTCGCCAGTGATGCGGCAAGCGCAGCTGTGGAGCGGATCATGTCGGCAGCCTTCGACAACGCCGGCGCGCTGATCGCAGTCGCAAAGCTGAAGGAAAAAGATGAGCTGACGTTCCTCCACTCGCTGGCGGTAAGCGCGTTGATGATCACCCTAGGGCGCAGCCTCGGTCATGGAGAAGAGGATGTGCGGGTATTGGGACTCGGCGGACTGGTTCACGATCTTGGAAAAATGGCGCTCCCGGACGAAATTTTGACGAAACCCGGTAAACTGACGGCCGAGGAAATGGATCTTGTCCGCGGGCATCCTCAGCGGGGATATGAGCTGGTTTCCCATGTCGCGCATGTCCCGAAGCCGGTGCTCGACATTTGTCGGTACCACCATGAAAAGTTCGATGGCTCGGGCTATCCTGGCCGGCTCGCCGGAAAGAAGATCCCTTACGTCGCCCGGCTTGCGGCGATTTGTGACGTTTACGAAGCGCTGACCACAATCAGGCCGTATAAGCGCGCCTTCTCGCAAGCGGAGGCGATCAACATGATGATGAATTCGCCGGGCCATTTCGATAGCCAGCTTCTTTCCGCATTCGTGTCAAAAATGGTGATCAGCGGCACGCTCCACTAGAGCCATCATTTACCGGACGGCGCGTCGTACCGGCCAAACGTCACTTGTAACTCCGCTCGGATCGGCGGTCATTTCGGCAGCAGAGGCAACCCCGACCAGCGCCGGGCAGGCCAAGCGCTGATCGTCTACAGGGGGTAAAGATTGCGCGCCGATAGGGGGCAGTTTGTGCGCCGATTGACAGATAGGTGTTCGGAACGCTGAGCAGTGCGCGTAAAAAGCCGCTTGACAAAACGCGTCCGCCACGACTATTGGGTAATCGATCACCCAAGGAGGATGGTGAGGATCGTGGCAGCATCTCTTTCTGACATCGCGGAACGTGCGGGCGTCTCGGTAAAGACGGTTTCCGGCGCATTGCACGGCGGCTCCGCCCGCATGTCGGACGATACGCGCCAGAAGGTCAAAGCCATTGCGGAAGAACTCGGCTACGTGACCAACCTTGCGGCGCGTGGCGTGCGTCAGGGCTGGCTGCCGCTGGTCGGAGTCGTCTCCGACGGCCTCATCACTTCGCCCTTCGCCACCGAGATCGTGCGTGGCCTCGACGGGGCGGCCCGCAGCGCCGGCATGGCGGTCTTTGCGGTCAACCACCGCAGCGGCCAGTCTATCGGCTCGGTGCTCGACGAGGTGCAGCAGTTCCGGCCGCGCGCCGTTGCTTATGCCGCCATGTACCACAAGGATGTCGCCCTGCCGGACAGGTTGGCGGGCGCCGTCGGCGTCATGATCAACTGCCGCGAGGCTGCCGGCCGCGTCACCGCGCTGGTGCCGGACGAAGAGGGCGGCGCGCGGGAGATCGTGCGTTATCTCCTCGTCGCCGGCCGCCGCCGCATCGCCTTCATCAACCTGCCGGGCATTCTCGCCGGCACGCTACGCGAGACGGGGTTTCGTGCGGCGCTTGAGGAGGGGGGCATCGACCCCATCGGCGTTCTGCCGGCGGTGCGCCGCAGCGTCTATAGCGACCGCGCGCCAAGCCTTGTTGCCTCTCATGTGGAGGCGCTTCTGAAATCCGGTCAACGGCCTGACGCCATCTTGTGCGGCAATGACCGCGTGGCGATGGAAGTCTATGCGGCGCTTGCCCGTGCCGGCCTTCGCATTCCGGATGATATCGCGGTGGCAAGCTTCGACAACCAGGTCGAGCTGGCCTCGCGGCTGGACCCGCCATTGACGACGATGGCCCTGCCGCACCGCGCCATGGGCCGCCTTGCCATGGAGATCCTCCTGGCCGAGCAGCCCGAACCGCCGCATCTGCATAAACTGCCGTTCCATCTGGTCGAACGGGCATCCGTCTGAACATCGAATAGTGCCAAACAGGAGGAGAATACGAAATGAGGATTTTAATGGGTAATCGTTTACTTCCCGCACTCCTAGCGTCCGCTGCCCTGGTCGCGACCGCCGGTTTCGCCGAGGCGAAGACCGTCATCCACGTCATGCACCAGGGCGATCCCGGCTGGGTGAAGGCCTATGGCGACGTTGCCACCCGCTTCGAGGCCGCCAATCCCGATGTCGACATCGAGATGATCTACGCGCCGCACGATGCCTATAACGAAAAGTTCAGCGCCGCCGTCATGGCCAAGCAGCTGCCCGATATCATGGAATTCGATGCTCCGTTCCTCGCCAATTATGTCTGGTCCGGCTATCTACAGCCCGTCAAGCCGCTCATTGACAAGGACCTGCTCGATGACATGACGGATTCGAATATCGCCCAGGGCACCTATCCGATCGACAAGGACCTCTATGCGATCGGCCTCACCGACTCCTCGGTCGTGCTCTACGGCAATAAGAAATATCTTGAAGCCATTGGCGCCCGCATTCCGAAATCGGTCGATGATGCCTGGACCCGCGAGGAATTCGAAGGTTATCTCGAAAAGCTTTCCAAGCTCGAAGGCGTGAAGTGGCCGATCGACACCTTCCGAGGTTACGGCATCAAGACCGAGTGGATCACCTATGCCTACGGCCCCCTGCTCGAAAGCGCCGGCTGCGACCTGATCGACCGCAAGACTTGGAAGGCCAGCGGCACGCTCGATGGCGAGGCCTGCGTCAAGGCGCTGACGATGATGCAGGACTGGGTGAAGAAGGGCTGGGTCGTACCGACTTCGTCGGGCACCAACCAGTTCTACGCCGAAGGACAGCCGGCCGCGCTCGCCATGGGCGGCCACTGGTTCTACGCGGAGGCATCGGCAGCGATGAAGGACAATATCGTCGTCATGCCGCTGCCGAAGATCGGCGACAAGGGCGTGAGCCCGAACGGAACCTGGATCTGGGGCATTTCCGCGACCTCGGAAAACCCTGAGATCGCCGGCAAGTTCCTGAGCTTCCTGCTGAAGGACAAGGAATACAGAGAGTACGCCAAGACCCAGTCCGCCTATCCGGGCCTGAAGAGCTTCGCCGCCGAATCCCCGCTCTATGCGGAAGGCGGTCCGCTCGCCGTCGCCTTTGAGCAGGCTTCCAAGACCGCGATCGCCCGTCCGCCGCACCCGGCCTATCCGACGATCACCTCGGCCTTCATGCAGGCCGTCGACAAGATCTTCAACGGTGGTGACGCGCAGGAAGCGCTGACGGCCGCCGCCAAGAAGATCGACGAGGATATCGAGGACAACGCCGGCTACCCGCCCTTCGACGAGCAGCAGTAAGGGGTTTTGACGGGGCCGGCTCTCCGGCCGGCCCTGGACTATCTCGGGAGGATGACCGATGAGGAGGAAACAATGACTTTGCAACAGACCTCCACGCCCGCTTTGCAACGTCCGGCGAAACGCCGCGACAACCAGCGGCTCTGGCAGGAAATGGCGATGATCGCGCCTGCCTTTCTGCTTATGGCGATATTCCTGATCACGCCGTTCCTCTTGTCCTTCTGGACGGCGATGACCAACCAGCCGCTCGTGCCGCGCCCGACGCCGGTACGCTTCGTCGGCCTCCTGAATTTCGAGCGCGTCTTCACCGATCCGCTGTTCTGGACCTCGCTGTGGAACGTCACGCGCTTCACCGTCTGGGTGCTGCCGCTGCAGTGCGGCCTCGCCTTCCTGACCGCGCTACTCTTGCATCAGAAGCTGCCGATGCAAAACCTGCTGCGCGGCCTGTTCTTCCTGCCGGCGATCACCTCCATGGTGGTGGTCTGCGTCATCTGGGGCACGCTTTTCCAGTACCCGAGCGGCCCGCTCAACCAGATCGTCGGTTTCCTTTCCGGCGGCACGATTCAGCCGATCGACTGGCTCGGCGACCCCAACTGGGCGATGTTCTCCATCGTGTTGCTTTCAGCCTGGCAGGCCTATGGCTTTCAGATGATCATCTATCTCGCCGGCCTGCAGGGCATTCCCGAAGAACTATACGATGCCGCCCGCATCGACGGGGCAAGCGCGCTGCGCCGCTTCTGGCACGTCACCATGCCCGGCCTTCGCCCGACCCATGTCTTCGTGCTGGTCATCACCACGATCCAGGCCTTCAAGCTCTATACGCAGGTGGCGATCCTCACCCAGGGCGGCCCGAACGAAAGCACCGAAACCGTTGTCCACTATATGGTGCGCGCCGGCTTCGAGGAGCAGAAACTCGGCTACGCATCGGCCGTGTCCGTCATCCTCTTCGTCATCGTTCTTCTGATCGCGCTCCTGCAACGCAAACTCCTGAGGCGCTTCGATGTCTGATCTCGCTTTGACCCAGCCCGTCCCGCTGGCAATCGCAAGGGGCAACGGCAAGAGAAGCCTGCGCATCGTGCAGAGCCTCTGCATCCTGGTCATCGCGCTGGTGATGATCTCGCCGCTGTTCATGCTGCTGATCGCCAGCCTGAAGGACGACCGCTTCCGCATTCTCGCCGACATGGGCAGCTTCCGCGCCTTCTGGGTCAGCGACCCGACGCTGTCGAACTACAAGGAGATCGCCCATTTCTCCGGCGAGCTGGCCTATGGCCGATATCTCTTCAATTCGCTGGTGATCCTCGTCGCCACAGTCGTCTCGGGACTGGTCGTCAATTCCATGGCGGGCTTCGTTCTCGCCTGGGGCTCGCTGCGCGGCAAGGCGGCGCTCTTGGCGCTGATCGTCGCGCTCTATGTCATCCCGCAGGAAAGCATCATCATGCCGCTCGTCGTCATGATGTCGCGGGCGGGGCTGACGGATACCTTCGCGGTGCAGATCCTGCCCTGGGTGGCAAGCCCGCTCTATGTCTTCCTCTTCTACCAGTTCTTCGCGCAGCTGCCGAAAGAACTCTATGAAGCGGCGGAAATGGACGGCGCATCGGCCTTCCGCATCTACCGGTCGATCTACATGCCGCTCAGCCTGCCGGCGCTCGCCACGGTCTCGATCCTCATGGGCATCGAAAGCTGGAACCAGTATCTGTGGCCGACGCTGGTCACTCAGACCGACTATGCTCGGCCGATTGCCGTCGCCATCGCCACCTTCTTCGGACAGGACAGCATCTACTGGGACCGCGCCATGGCCGCCTCGGTGCTGATGATGATCCCGGTCCTCATTCTCTATCTGGCTTTCCAGCGCTGGTTCGTCAGTTCATTCGTCGGCTCCGCCGTGAAAGGTTGATCATGTCTCTGCAGGCAAAATCCGAAACGTCAGCACCTGAAACCATTGAAGCGGAGCTGCCCGAAGGCACGGTGCTGCATCTCTGGCTGAAGGCGCGCCATGCCGGCGGCGAGGCGAAGCTCTTCGTCGCCGTTGATGGCAACGACATCGGCGAGCCCTCGACCCGCCGCACGGGGGAATTTGAGTTCTTCGCTGTGACGCTCGCGAAAGGCGGTCGTGCCACGCTGTCCTATGATGCGACAACCACAGCGCTCTCAGTCGCTTACGCCTTCCGGCCGGAAACCGTGATGAAGGAGGGCATCCGCGTCCTGCACAGCGATGCCCGCACCGCCGCCCCCGACGTGCCCGACAGCTACCATTTCCGCCCGCCCTTCGGCTGGATGAACGATCCGAACGGGTTTGGACGGTTCGGCGGAAACGCTCACCTCTTCTACCAGCACTATCCTCATGAGCCGCGCTGGAACACTATGCACTGGGGGCATGCCGTCTCGAAGGATTTCGTCCGCTGGAGGCATCTGCCCATGTTCCTCTTCCCGGCGGCGCATCTATCGGAAAAGGACGATGGCCGCGGCGGTGCCTTCTCCGGCTCGGCGATCCCCGGCGCCGGCCCGGAAGGCGAGGAGATCCGCGTCTTCTACACCGAGCATGTGCGTGACCGGCAACCGGAAGAGCAAATCCAGCTTTCCGCGGTCAGCCGCGACGGCATCGTCGCCGGGCCGTCGGAAATCGTGATGCCGCTGCGCCCGGAAGGCTTGAACCTCACCACCGATTTCCGCGACCCCTATGTCTTCAAAGGCCCGGACGGGCGCTGGAAGATGCTGCTCGGCAGCCGCGACAGGCAGGGCGGCGTCGTACTGCTCTATGAAACCGCAGACGCGCAAGGCGCCGATGGCTGGACCTTCCTCGGTATCCTCCATCGTGAGGACGGTTTCGGCATGACGGCGGCGGAATGCCCCTGCATGGTGCCGCTTTCCGGCAAAAACGCAGAAACCCGCTGGGCGCTGATCTTCGGTCTGCTCACCAGCCGCGACCCGGCCACCGGCCGCCGCAACCTCACCTCCGTCACCGTCGGCGGTTTTGATGGCCGCACCTTCACCGCGGAGTTCGTGCAGGAGTTGGATTTCGGTTCGGATGCCTATGCCTTCCAGGCTTTCGTCGATGGCGACGAGCCGGTCGGCATCGCCTGGCTCGCCAACTGGACGGATTTTTCCAAGAAGGACGACTTCCCGACGACCATGACCCTGCCGCGCCGCGTGCTTCTCGACGGCGACACCGTGCTGACCCCGCCGGTCGCAGCCGTCGAAAGCCTGCGCCATCAGTTGCTTGATGACACCGCGCTTGCCGCTGGCAAGACCGTGCCGCTCGGCACCGGCGCCGTCGAGATCGTACTTGATCTCACCGAGCCGGGCGCCGCCTTCGATCTCACCTTCGATCATCCGGATGTCGATCTAGGCGTGAAACTCGATGCCGATGGTCTGGCGATTGTCTTCGACGCTCGCACCGGTGTGACGCCGCCACGTTACGTCGCCGCCGGCGCGAAACCGTCCAGCCTGCGCATCTTCCTCGATGCCGGCTCCATCGAGGTCTTCGCTGACAACGGCCGCTGGACGGGGTCCAAACGCATTCCGGGCTTTGCCGCCGCACGTTCGGCAACGCTCACCGGCGCCGTCGCCGAGGCCGGCGTCTGGCAATTGAAACTGTGAGGGCGGACAGACAATGGCATCGGTAGCAATCGACCGGGTTCTGAAGCAATACGGCGCGGCCTCCGTTATCCACGGGGTTTCCGCGGATATCGAGGACGGTGAGTTCGTCACGCTCGTCGGGCCGTCCGGCTGCGGCAAGTCCACGCTTCTGCGCATGCTGGCGGGGCTAGAGGATATCAGCGGCGGTGAAATCCGCATCGACGGCCGCGTCGTCAACGACGTCGCGCCGAAGGAGCGCGATATCGCGATGGTGTTCCAGTCCTACGCGCTCTATCCGCACATGACGGTGCGCGAAAATATGGGCTTTGCCCTGAAGCTGCAGGGGCGCGATAAGGCGACCATCGACAAGCTGGTGAGAGAAGCCGCCGGCATTCTCGCACTTGAACCCCTGCTGGAGCGCTTGCCAAAGCAGCTTTCCGGCGGCCAGCGCCAGCGCGTCGCCATGGGCCGCGCCATCGTACGCCATCCGAAAGTGTTCCTCTTTGACGAGCCGCTGTCCAACCTCGACGCCAAGCTGCGGGTGACCATGCGCAGCGAAATCAAGGAGCTGCATCAGCGCCTTGGCACTACCATCGTTTACGTCACCCACGACCAGATCGAGGCGATGACCATGGCCGACAAGATCGTCGTCATGCGCGCCGGCCGCATCGAGCAGATCGGCAAGCCGCTCGATCTCTACGACCGCCCGGATAACACCTTCGTCGCCGCCTTCATCGGCTCGCCGTCGATGAACCTCTTCGAGGGTGGCGTCAGCGACGGCGGCTTCCGTATCGAAGGCGGTGTGTCCCTGCCGCTTCCGCCACAATTGAGCCAAAGCGCGGCGCGCACCTACGGCATCCGCCCGGAAGACCTCGACATTGCGGAGACTGGCATTCCGGCCACCGTGCTGACTGTCGAGCCGACCGGTGCGGAGACCCATCTTTCGGTGCGTGTCGGCACGCAGACGGCAACCATCGTGCTGCACCGGCGGCTGGATATAAAAGCCGACCAGCAAATCCACGTCGCGCCCAAATCCGAGAAAATCCACCTCTTCTCAGCCGAAGGCAGTCGGATAGGCTGATCCCTCGGCGCCTCCCGCTGAGCCGCGTCCGTCATTTGACGGGCGTGGTTCGGTGCCGGTGCCATCCAGCCTTGCGACGTCTTAGTTTTGAGTGTTCGCCCCTTCAGTTGATCGAATTGGCCAATTGCGCGGCAATCTGTTGCCGCGGTTCGAATCTCTTCAGGAGCCGCATGCGATCGGGAGGTCAAGTGACTTCATCTGCGCTGGCGGTTTCCATGAAGAATATCTTGGTTTTGTCATGCCTGCTGGCACCGTCGGTCACGCCAGCGGAATTCAAGCCATACCAAAATGGAGGATCCGGCGGCCTGTCGCTTCGGATAGGTTCTGGGCTTCGTGTCCGGAAACCGATAGGGTCCAACGATCAGGACGAACGCTTCAAACTCGTTTGGAAAAGCAAAATGATTCGACCGGCCCGTGCGATCGCCATTGCAGTGCTCGTCTTGCTTGTCGTCTTTGCATCGGCTTGGTCGTCGCTGGCGCTTTGGTACCGCTTGCCGTTGCCCGAGGTCGGCAGGCAAGCCAGCGCCATCTTGTTCGGGCTTTTTGGCGCCGCCGTCGTCGTGGCGCTCTTTGGCAGAAGGCGCTTTCGTGCGGTCCTCGCGTTTGGGGCCGCGTTCGTCCTTGTCCTCGTCTGGTGGAGCACTATCGAGCCGCAGGCAAATGGAGCGTGGGCTCCGGACGTCGCTCGTCAGGTCACCGGCGAATTCGACGGTGATCTGTTGACGCTGACAAATGTCCGCGATTTCGAGTGGCGCAGCGCCACCGACTTCACGGAACGATGGACGAAGCGCAGTTATGACCTGAACAAGTTGAAGACCGTCGACATGTTCATGTCGTACTGGTCAGGTCCGACCATCGCGCATGTCATCATGAGCTTCGGCTTCGACGACGGCCGCTATATGGCGTGGTCTATCGAAGTGCGTCGCCTTTCTGGAGGCACGTTCTCGCCGCTGGCGGACCTCTTCAAAAACAGCCCTCTAGTCATCCTCGCCGCAGACGAAAGAGATGTGATCGGCCTCCGCTCCAATTTTCGCGGTGAGGACGTCCAGATCTACCGCCTGAGGGCGTCGCCTGCAGCTGCGAGGCTTCTTCTGCGCGAGTACGTCTCCGACGCAAACGCCCTTGCGGCCACGCCCGCCTTCTACAATTCGCTGACGACCAACTGCACGACGACCATCGTCAAGATGATGCGCGTCGCAGGCGACGCCGTGCCGATGGACTGGCGCCTCGTCGTCAACGGATACCTGCCGGAATACGCCTATGACCGGCGCGCGCTGGACACCTCCGTTCCCTTGTCGCAACTTCGGTCGGCCGCACACATCGCTGCAAGGGCGCACGACGACGGTCTTTCGCCGATTTTTTCGCAGGCCATTCGCGTCGGCGTCCCGTCGCCGCAGGGCGCGTTGTGACCGGGGATGATCTGGGAAACAGGCTGGGGCCGAAGCCGTAACACGTGCCGACCAGGCGATCATGACGGCGAAGAGAACGTTGCCTTGTAGACGCACGCTAGTCGAACAGATCAAATAGTTTTTCCGGCGGACCATTCGTCAAGGCGCCGGAGTGTTCTTGGAGTTCACCGCTTCTCGGAAATGACGGGGGGTCGTCCCCGTTCGCTCCTTGAAAATCTCGTAGAAGCGACTGCTGGAACCAAACCCGCAGTCAAAACCGATCTGGAGGACCGGATCCTCCGTGTCCGTCAGTCGCTGCATCGCCCGGGCAATCCGATGTCGGGTCAGGTATTCGTTGACTGATATTCCCAAAATCTTTCGGAAAGCGCTGTTGGCGGTGCTTGGATGCATGCCAGCGAGTTTTGCGAGATCGGCTACGCCTACCGGATCTGCATAGCGGGAATTGATGAGGTCGATCAGCAGCTCGACGTGTCGCACTGCCTGGCCGGCCAACGATGTCGGAGAAACATGGGTTGGCGAATTGTCGCTTTCAGCATTGTCCAGGATCAGACGTCGTATTCGCAGTCGTGCTTCCTCCACAACCAATTTCCGTCTTGCCGCACTACCGCACTGCCATTCCTTTTCCCATCGTGGGAGGGTCAACGCATCCATCGTTTCCTGATTTGCCTGCGCCAGAAATCTCCCCTGCATGATCGACTGCCTTGCTTTCCTGTCCACCGGCAGACCCAGGAAATCGATAAGGGGAAGATAGACGCATACCAGCGGCGCATTTTCGCTAACAGCGATCGTCTGATGCGGAATTGCAGCCCAGAATAAAACCAAGCGGCCGGCCTCCACCTGTTCCTGCCTTCCATTAAAGAGGTAGGTCATCTGGCCTGCCATGAGCAGGTTTATTTCAACGTGGTCGTGCCAATGCGGTGCGGCCATCGCATCAGCGATGTGACGCTCGATCAGGAACTCCCCTCGGGATCCAATCCATTCGCCGCGGCTTTGGAGATGTTTCATGTGTCTGAGACTCGAATTCCGGAATTAATAGGCCGATGTCAGGAAGAAATTCTGATCTAGAAGGAGCAGTAAGCAATCACAACCGATAGGGAGATTGCAATGCCGAAGATTTGCCTAGTAGGCGCTGGTAGCACCGTTTTTGCACAGAACATTCTGGGAGATGTCCTATCCTCGCAGAGAGGCGGCGACTACGTCATCAGTCTCTTCGATATTGATCCAGAGCGACTGAAGACGTCAGAGATCGTCGCTCGCCGGATCTGCGAGTCGCTTAAGCTTTCAAACGTCAGGATCGACGCCACGCTCGACCGGCGAGAGGCGCTGCGCGGGTCTGATTTCGTCATCCTCATGATGCAGGTCGGTGGCTACAAACCGGCTACCGTCACGGACTTCGACATTCCAAAAAAATACGGCTTGCGTCAGACGATCGCCGACACCCTTGGCATCGGCGGCATTTTCCGCGGTTTGCGGACGATACCAGTCCTTGAGGCGATCTGCCGAGACATGCAGGAGGTTTGCCCGCAGGCTCTTTTGATGCAGTACGTCAACCCGATGGCCATCAACTGCTGGGCGATCAAGGATCTGGCCCCGGAAATCCGCACCGTCGGCCTGTGTCACAGTGTGCAGCATACAGCCGGGCATCTCGCGCAATGCCTCGGAGAGGACATTGCCAACGTGAACTACGTTTCGGCTGGCATCAATCACGTCGCCTTCTTCCTGAAATATGAGAAAGTTCATAGCGATGGACGGCGGGAAGACCTTTATCCGAGACTGAACGCTCTCGCCGCCGATGGCCGCGTTCCGCCGGACGATCGGGTGCGGTTCGATGTGCTCAAACGGCTCGGCCACTTCGTCACCGAATCCAGCGAGCATTTCTCCGAATATACCTCCTGGTACATCAAGGAGGGACGAGGGGATCTGATCGATCAGCTCAATATTCCGCTGGACGAATACATCCGGCGCTGCGAAGTGCAGATCGAAGAGTGGCATGCCCTGCGCAAAGAACTGGAAGGCGACAAACCGATCGAGGTGTGCCGCAGCAACGAATACGCGGCCGGCATCATTCATGCCGCGGTCACTGGCAACCCGGCGCTGATATACGGCAATGTTCCAAACAACGGCCTGATCGAGAATCTGCCCGATGAATGCATTGTGGAAGTGCCTTGCCATGTCGACAGAAATGGAATTCAGCCGGTCCGGGTCGGTCGGATCCCCTCTCAGCTTTCCGCCGTCATGAACTTGAGCGTTTCCGTTCAGCAGTTGACGGTCGAGGCGGCTCTGACAAAAAACCGCGAGCGCATCTACCAAGCCGCTCTGCTCGATCCGCATACGTCTGCGGAATTGTCTCCAGACCAAATCTGGCACCTTGTCGACGACCTGATCGATGCACACGGCGATTTGTTGCCGAGATATCAGTGAGATCCCGTGGATAAGCCAGCCAGAAGCGCATGGCAGTTCATTCGTTTAGGCGCGCCGTGAATTCACGGCGCGTCTTTTTCATTCCAGCCTTCATTCCAATAAATCAAAAAACGTCAGAAAATTGATTGACACTGATCATTTGAAATGAAAATGTGATCGAAATTGGGGAAGGATCCAGAGGGAGTTGTCTTTGAGCCAGGCAGTTGGAGTGAAGGTCGATCGACTGGATGCCATTCGCAGCCACCTCTACGCGAACGGCTTTTCGACCATTCAGGCGCTTGCCGATGCGATCGGAGCATCGCTTGCCACGGTTCGTAGAGACCTGCAGATTCTTGAGCAGGAGGGCGCCATTGATCGCGTGCATGGTGGAGCGCGCATTGCCGAAGGATCGTCGGTTGAGGTCGCATTTCAGGAGCGCGAAAAGCGCCATCTATCGGCCAAACGGGCGATTGCCACCGCGGCCTACGACCTGCTTCATCCGCGTACGGCAATCTTTCTCGACGCGGGAACCACCGTCCTGCAGCTTGCGCGCCTCGTTCGCATCAACCCCATGCCGCTCAGGATATTCACCAACGGCCTAACGGTAGCGCAGGAATTCCTGAATATTCCGAATTTGGAAGTGGTGCTTCTCGGCGGTCAGCTGCGCAGCGAGAATGCGTCGCTTGTCGGACCTCAGGCGGAGGCAATGCTGGAAACATTATGGTTCGACCAGCTCTTTCTTGGCGCCAGCGCCATCAGCTCCGACGGTGCGATCTACAGCGTGGACAGTGCGGAAGCGAGCCTCAACCGGCGCATGCTGGCTCGGTCGGCCAATCGTTTCGTCCTGGCCGATTCCTCGAAATTCGGAACCATGGCGACTTACAAGGTCGCGCCGCTGGACACTGCGAAAGTCATTACCGATTCCGGGCTTTCGCGGCATTGGCGCGAGGAACTCGTCAACTTCGGCGTCGACGCAACAATCGCGGATCTGAGGGCGAAAGAGTGAGCGACGCGCTGATCCTCGGCATCGACGGTGGCGGAAGCAAGGTGCTGGTTGCCCTCGCGGACAAGCGTGGGCGGATATTGCGGCGTTCCCGCGGCCATGGGGTCAATCCCATGGACAATCCGAATTGGCTCCAGGAGCTGGAGCAGCATCTCCTTCCCTTTCGCGATGAAGGAAATCTGGCGGCCGTCGCCGCAGCACTGCCCGCCTACGGGGAGGTCGAACGCCTTTCGGCTCTACAGCGGGATGCGATCGAGCGCCTATTCCCAAACGTCCACCGGCGCGTCCTCAACGACGTCGACGCGGCGCACCTCGGTGCTTTTGCGGGCGAGCCGGGTATCCTCATTCTTTCCGGCACGGGTTCAATGGCATGGGCGCGCAATTCCAAAGGCCAGTCGGCGCGGACCGGCGGCTGGGGAGATCTCGTCGGTGACGAGGGCAGCAGCCATTGGATCGGGCAGAGGGCGCTCAATCTCGTCAGCCAAAGCTTGGACGGGCGCGCTCCGGCAACAGCTCTCGCAACGGCTCTGTTTGACCACCTTGGCATCGACTTGAGCAATCCCATGAATGGGCTCGGCGATTGGGCCAGCTCCCTGGCGAATGCACGGGCGGACATTGCAGCAATTTCGACCCTCGTCGATCAGATCGCACTTGGCGGCGACAAAGGAGCGGTCGGCTTGATCGAGCAGGCCGCCGATGAACTCGCGAAGCATCATAAGGCAATTGCCGGCCACTGTGATCCGGATGCCGACTGGACCTATGCCGGCGGTACTTTTTCGAGCCGGCTTCTTTTGGAGGCGCTTGAACGGCGAATCGGCAGGCCTACGGTTTTGCCGAAACTTCCCCCGATTGGCGGCGCGCTCCTGGCTGCCGCCCAACTTCTCGACTGGCCGTTGGACGACGGCTGGTTCGGGCAAATCGTGGCCACGGCCGAAGGCGGTGACCGCACATCCCAGTGAATTGAGCTCAAGAATAATGAAGGATGGGAACATGCATAAATTGATCTTGCCTCTACTTGCATCGGCGGCCTTGGCAATCGCCGCACCGGCTCTTGGCCAGGACGCCAAGCCGCTTGCCGGTCAGTCGATCACGGTGCTCATGCCATCGCCGCAGGGACCGAACATCGCCTCTGACTTCGAAGCCGAAACCGGCATTCACGTCGACCTGCAGACCCTGTCGTGGGACGACATCCGCCCGAAGCTGGTGACAGCCTTGGTTGCCGGTACAGCGCCAGCGGATGTGACCGAATTCGATTGGTCCTGGACCGGTCAGTTCAGCGCGGCCGGTTGGTATATGCCGCTCAACGACGTGATCGACGCCGACACGGTGAAGGATATCGGCGTTGCCAAGATCTTCACGGTTGACGGCAAGTTATTGGGAATTCCCTACACCAACGACTTCCGGGTGATGCTCGTCAACAAGAAGCATTTCGCGGATGCAGGTATCACCGAGATGCCGAAAACATTGGACGCCCTGGTCGCTGCAGCCAAGAAGATCAAGGAAAAGGGCATTGTCGAGTATCCGATCGGCCTGCCGGTCTCAGCGACGGAAGGCGCGTCAACGAGCTGGTACTTGCTGACCAAGGCCTTCGGCGGCGAACTCTTCGACAAGGACTTCAATCCGCTGTTCACCTCGCCGGATTCGGCTGGTTACAAGGCGCTTGCTTTCGAGCTGATGCTCCTCAAGGAAGGGCTGGTCGATCCGGCGTCTACCGGCCTGAAGGACAGCCAGATCAATGAGAGCATGTTCGCGCAGGGCATCACCAGCATCATGATCTCCGGTGAGCCTGGTCGTCTTGGCCAGATGAACGATCCCAAGCAGTCGAAAGTCGCCGGCCAGGTAGAGGCGATCCTGGTACCGACGGCAAGCGGTGAAACGCGCAGTTTCGGCCTTCCAGAAGCGCTGGCTATTCCAAATGTCTCTCCCAACAAGGAGGCGGCGATCGCCTTCGTCAAATGGTTTACCAGCAAGGACTTTCAGAAGAAGAATGCCGTGAACGGCTTCCTGCCGACACGCACGTCGGCGCTTTCCGAACTGAACGAGTCCGGAAAGCTGAACAGCGGCGACGCTCTCGTGGCGCAGTCGAAGACGGTTGAGCCGCTGTTCCCGCAAGGCACGCCGCCTTGGTATCCGCAATTTTCCAGCGGTGTAAACACGGCAATCAATAGCGCTGCCAAGGGACAGATGAGCGTCGACCAGGCGATGGAGGCTATTGCTTCCGCCGCCAAGCAGGCAATGGCGCAATGACAGCTTTGGCGTCCGAAGAGGCCACGAGCAAGCGTGGGGTCGGCTTCAACGCCGACACCACACTCGGCTTGCTGTTGGTGTCGCCCATCATTATCACGATGGCAGCTTTGGTCTTCTACCCGATGGGAAGAACCGTCTGGGACAGCCTGCACAGGGTCAACCCCATGCAGGCCGGCACGCCATTCATCGGCCTGGAAAACTACAGCCGAATGCTGTCGGATGGCCAACTCGCGACCACCTGGAGCAACACGCTCACATACGTTGTTCTGGCCGTCGTCGCCGAAACCGTGTTCGGCGTTCTTGCCGCTGCTCTCATCAATCAGATCAAGGTCGGGCGGCAGTGGGTGCTCGCAGCAGTGATCTTGCCCTGGGCGCTGCCCGGTGTTGTGAACTCGGTCATATGGCTTTGGATTTATCAACCTGGCGCGGGCCTGTTGAACGGTATTCTTTCGGCGCTCGGGCTCCCCTTCGAAAATCACGTCTGGTTCAACGATCGCACCAGCGCCATCGTTGCCGTAACAATCGTCCACGTCTGGCGCATGATGCCCTTGACGATCGTCATCGTCCTTGCCGCGATGCAGAGTATCCCAGCTCATCTCTATGAGGCTGCGCGGATCGATGGAGCCACGCGCATTCAGATGTTCGGATGGGTAACCCTGCCGCTGGTTCGCAGTGCGATCGCTGTCGCCATGACCAACGCAACCGTGAACGCTTTCAATCTCTTCGACGAGGCCTGGGTTCTGGCGGGTGCCAGCCTCGAGACCCGATCGGTGCTCGTCCAGATCTACCTCGAAACCTTCCAGAACCTCCGCTTCTCGTATGGCATGGCGCTATCGGTCGTGATCACTCTCGTGTCTCTGCTGATTTCGCTCGTCTACGTCCTTCGTGTCTATCGCAACACACGGTTCGACTGATGAGATCCACTATTGCCTATCGAATGATGATTTGGACCGGTGTCGTCGTCCTGTTGATCTGGTCTCTGGGGCCGATCTACTGGACCATCGCGAGTTCGGTTACGCCAAGCGAAGACTTTTCGACCCGACCGATCAACTTCTTTCCGCAGCACTTTACGCTCGATCACTACTCCCGGCTGCTCGGCATCAATATCGCCCGGATCGGGGGTGTGGAGGTGTTCAAACAGTTCCGTGCCGCATTGCTCAATAGCGTGGTGACATCGATCGCTGCCACGCTGCTTTGCGTCGCAATATCCTCTCTTGGGGCTTACGCCTTCACCAGGCTTCAGTTTCCCGGCCGCAAAGCGCTTTTTGTCGCTGTGGTCGCGACCCTGGCCATTCCCGCCTACGCTGTCTTGATCCCGCTCTATCAGATCATGATCAAGCTGCATCTCGTCGATACCTATCTGGGTGTTTCGCTGATCTATGTCTCAGCCTTCCTGCCCCTGTCGCTCTGGCTGCTGCGAAGCGTGTTCGAAGCTCTTCCGATCGCACTGGAAGAGGCGGCACAACTCGACGGAGCCGGCCGGCTCTACATCTTCTTCAATATCGTCCTGCCGCTGGCCGGACCGGGTCTGACGGCCGCGGCGATCCTCACCTTTCTTGGTGCCTGGGGACAGTATCTCGTGCCGCTCATTTTTTCGCCGCAGGCAACGAAGCCGCTAACGGTTCTGATCCCGGAATTCGTAACGAAGAACTTCATCGACTACGGGCTCATCACAGCGAGCGGCTCGATCGCCATCGTCATCCCCGCCCTCGTCGTCATTTTCCTCAACCGTTACCTCGTCAGCGGCCTGTTGGCTGGTTCAGTCAAATAATCGGAGACTTCATGAACACGACCGAAAAAGTCATTTTCGAGCAATTTCCCTACTGGGAGAAGGCGATCGGCTCGAATTCAGCTGCCGATAGGGCGGAGCTGCTCGTCTTCGTCGGCTGCGGCACGTCCTTCAATCTGGCGCTTGCGCTAGCAGCCTATGCCAATATGGCCGGACGCAAGGCAATCGCGGTGCCCGGTGCCGAATGGCAAAACCGCCCCTCGGCCTTCTGGCCGGAGTGGCGCAACACGCACGTCGTCGCACTTTCCCGGAGCGGTGAGACGACAGAGACAGTCGCCGCAGCAAAGGCAAGCCGCGCCGCCGGCGCCTTCGTGACGGCGATAACCGTCGAACCGGAAAGCTCTCTGGCGAAAAATTGCGATCGGATGGTCGCGGCCGAAACCCATCCGGACGAAGGGATCGTCATGACGGTATCCGCGAGTCTCATGGTCCTTCTCGGTTTGCAGATGATCGGGCAGAAGGTTCCCGCCTCTGTCGTGAATTCCGCCCGCCAGCTGGCGAGCGCTCTCGATGCCGCACTTCCTGGAATTATCGCCGACCGGTCGCACTTCGTCTTTCTCGGTGGAGGCCCCCTCTTCGGTGTCGCCCTGGAGGGAGCGCTCAAGCTCATGGAAATGAGCCAGATCATGACCCAGGCTTTCCATCCGCTGGAATACCGGCATGGGCCGATCAGCCTCGTTGACGGGAAGACCGTTGCGGTCATGCTGTACAGCTCCGACCAAAGGGAGGCGGAGACGAAACTGGTGGGAGAACTGAGAGAAAAAGGCGCGGTCGTCATCGGTGTGGGTGGTCCAGGCGATCTGGAACTGGCCGTCGATGTCGATCTGTCGCTTGCGGGTCTCGTTGTCCTTCCGGCGCTGCAGGTCCTCGGCGAACGCGCCGCGCAGGCTCGGCAAATCGACACGGTCTCTCCCCGTCACCTGACGAAGGTTGTAACGCTCGCATGACGTCGATCGAAGAGAACCGGCAGATCGCGCTGCGAAAGCTTTTCGGTGCCCGAAGCCTGCCTTTTCCCCATGGCGTCACTTCGGTCTGCTCGGCGCATCCGCTGGTCATCGAGGCAGCGCTTCGGCGTGCCGGCATGGAGCACCGGGCGGTCCTCATCGAAGCCACCTGCAATCAGGTCAATCAGGAGGGCGGCTATACCGCGATGACGCCGGCGGACTTTCGCAGGTTCATCGAGGACATCGCCGCAGCGACTGACTTTCCAGCCGAACGCATCATCCTGGGAGGCGATCACCTCGGTCCCAACCCATGGAGAAAATTGGCGGCCGAAGAGGCGATGCTGCGCGCCGCGGCTATGGTGACGGCCTATGTCGAGGCTGGGTTTGAAAAGATTCACCTGGACACGTCGATGGGCTGTGCCGGTGAACCAACGGCGCTCGATGACGAATTGACCGCGGCGCGGGCTGCTCGATTGGCAAAGGTCGCCGAGGAGGCCGCTCTTCGTTCAGGCCGCCGTCCGCCGGTCTATATCATCGGAACCGAGGTGCCGCCTCCAGGTGGTGCAACGCACGCACTCGATGAAATCGAAATTACCCGGGCCGATGCGGCGATGACAACGCTGGCGGTTCACCGGGCGTCTTTTGCCGAAGCAGGTTTGGCGTCGGCAATGGAGCGGGTCATTGGGATCGTGGTTCAGCCGGGCGTGGAATTTGGCAACACGGACGTGGCGCTCTACAAGCCTGAACGGGCCAAGAGCCTCATTCGTTCGCTGAACGACATGCCCGGCTTGGTTTTCGAAGCACATTCCACCGACTACCAACCGGCCGAAGCCTTGTCTGCTCTCGTTGACGGCGGCTTTGCAATCCTCAAGGTCGGGCCGGGGCTGACTTTCGCGCTGCGCGAAGCGCTGTACGGTCTCGATGCGATCGCTGATGTGCTTGCCGGGAGGACCCAACGAGCCGGACTGGTGACCGCCATGGAAAAAATCATGGTCGAGCAGCCGGCAAGCTGGACGGGCCACTATGGCGGCAGTCCCGATGAGGAGCGACTGCAACGGCATTTCAGCTATAGTGATCGAATTCGCTATTACTGGCCGGATCCTCGAGCATCCGCCGCGGTCGGCGAATTGTTCAGCCGGCTCCCCGATGAAATCCCCGAAACTCTGATCAGCCAATATCTCGGCCGACTATATTCCGACGTGGTGTCACAGCGGGTCGCTCCGAAGGCCCGCGAACTCTGCCTTGCTGCGATCGACGCGGCATTGGCGCCTTATTCAGCCGCCACGGCAATCCGATAAGCAATCGACAGCCGTGTCAGACGAGCGGCTGCGTCCCGAAGATATCAACATTCAGCCGGAGAAAGTTATGGCGTCAGTAAGTGTGGCGAATGCCCGCAAGAGCTACGGTCACTTCGAAGTTCTGCATGGGGTGGATATTGATATCCAAGATGGCGAATTCGTGATCCTGGTCGGTCCGTCCGGGTGCGGGAAGTCGACATTGTTGCGAATGATCGCCGGCCTCGAAGAGATTTCAGCTGGCCGGATATCGATCGGCAGCAAGGTCGTGAACAATGTCGCGCCAAAAGAACGCGATATTGCGATGGTTTTCCAGTCCTATGCGCTCTACCCCCATCTGACAGTCGAGGCGAATATGGGTTTTTCGCTCAAGCTGGCGAAAGCACCCAAGGAACAGACCAGGCAACGTGTTCGAGAGGCCGCTGAAATTCTGGGGCTCGAGCATCTGCTCGATAGATATCCGAAAAATCTGTCGGGTGGCCAACGCCAACGTGTGGCGATGGGCCGTGCCATCGTCAGAAATCCGCAGGTCTTCCTGTTTGACGAACCATTGTCGAACCTAGACGCAAAGCTGCGTGTCCAGATGCGTTCGGAAATCAAGCAACTGCATCAGCGACTGAAGACAACGACCATTTACGTCACCCACGACCAGATCGAGGCCATGACGATGGCCGATCGGATTGTTGTGATGCGGGACGGCTTCGTCGAGCAGATAGGCTCGCCGCTCGATCTCTACGACCGGCCGGCAAACCTTTTCGTGGCGGGCTTCATCGGTTCGCCGGCGATGAACCTTATTCGAGGCCAGGTCAGCACTTCGGGGCCGCTGGAGTTGATCGCGGACGGCGGAGGCAGGTTGCCGCTGCCGGAAGCAGCGTCACTGGAACGCGGCGCGCAGCTTATCTACGGCATTCGCCCTGAACATCTCGCAATCGGACAAGGCCCTGTTGCCGCTGAGGTCGTTCTCGTCGAGCCTACCGGTGCTGAGATCCAGATAACCACGAAGTTTGGCGCCGATCACCTCGTTGCAACGGTAAGAGAGCGCCTTGATCTCCGCGCCGGCGACCAGATCGTCATTACCCCGGATCTCAGTAAACTGCATCTGTTCGACGCAAAAACCGAAAAACGGTTAAGGTCCGTGTAACGTGCCAATTTTTCCGGACAGTTCGCCAACGCTGGCAGATGGTTCGCTGCAGGTCAGCGTCCAAGGCTGCCAGCGGCGGCGATGATCTCCGCCGCGGTCGGGAAGATGGAGAGGCTGTTCGGTCCGTCGAGCGCCTCGATTTGTGCCCAGCCGATGGTGCCGTTCGCATTGACCAGGAAGTGCCCGACGAGCTGGGTAGCGTGGTTCGCGAAGATCGCATTATCGACTTCGTCAAGCTCGAAGCCGTCCTTGGCGTTGAGTACGGTGTTGGCTTCCATCGGGTGCAGCGGTTCCGGCAGCTCGCCCGTGGGGTTGATGCGTGCCGCCTGGAATTGCGCCATCGTTGCGCCATAGGGCCATTCGGGCTGCTCGCAGCTTCCTTCGGGCAGGAACTCGCCATGCGGCACACCGTAGGCCCGGTGCGTGCGGCAATCCGGGTCACACAGAAGCGTTATCGGCGTCGGCCGGTGGCGGAAATACAGGCGGGCACGTTCCACCGGCGTGTTGATCACGGCAACAGTCTCCACCCCGGCGGAGCGCAGGGTCGGCTGTACGCCGGCAAGCTGCTCTAGCTGGCGCCGGCAGAACGGGCAGTGCAGCCCGCGAAAGAACCCGATCACGAACGGGCGACCGCTCAAGTCGGCGAAAGAGACCGTTCCGTCGAAGTTGGCCGTGGCCAGTGCGAAGGCCGGGGCGGTTTCTCCTGGTTGCAGCGGGCGCTTCTGGTCTCCCATGGAACAATTCCTTTGTCGTATCGTCTAGGTAGACGACCGAAATTTAACTATACCACTTGTCGCAAGAAGGCCCAGCGTTCGATGTTGAGATCGCCAAATGTGGTTCGGAATGCCATTTGCCGCTCCGACCGGCGTCGAGAGCTTGCCGGTATCGATCGCCGCTCCTATCTTATTTAGAATAGACTGATGGAGCAACGAGATGGCGGAACTTGTGGCCGACACTCTAATCGACACGACGATCGAGATCATTCCACCGGAAGACACGAAGGAACAACCCGATAGTCGTGCTTGCCTTTGCTGTAAGCGCCGGCGTCAGTGGATGGACGATGACGGCTGCGGCATCTGTGAGGAATGCCTGGCCTCGTGATCGACACAACAAGGGCACAAGGCGATGGCAATCCGTAGCGCCGGACTTCTGCTATACCGGCGTGTTTCCAGGGACATCGAAGTGCTTCTCGTCCATCCGGGCGGCCCTTTCTGGGCCAGGAAAGACGAGGCTGCGTGGTCGATCCCGAAGGGGTTGATCGAACCTGGAGAAGATGAGCTCGCGGCGGCAATAAGGGAAACTGCCGAAGAGCTGGGTGTAGCAGTCGATGGCAGGTTCACGCCGTTGGGCGAATACCGACAACCTGGCGGAAAGATGGTTGTTGCGTGGTCGATCGAAGCCGATCCGGTACTGGACGTGAATTCGATACAGAGTTCCGAATTTGAAATGGAATGGCCACCACGGTCGGGCCAGGTAAAGAGCTTTCAGGAGGTCGATCGCGCGGGGTGGTTTTCCCCGCCCAACGCAGCCATAAAGCTGTTGAAAGGGCAGCGACCGATGATTGCCGACCTCCTGACGCATCTGGAATGATCGGCCCGAAATTATTGATTGAGCCGTCCGATCTCGCTTCACTCATGCGTCAGGCGCGCGGCAGCCATGAGTTGCTTCTGAAAACAGCCAGCCTATCTGACAGTCACCGCCACGTCACTGAAATCGAGAAAACGGAGCTGCGATCCGCCTTGAGCACACGCGAGGAGACAATTATGAACGGCATTTCCAAAACCCTGAACGACATGACGCTCGTCGAACGCTCGAGCCTGCTCGACACCGTCGCCGACGCCTTGGAAGCAACGGCCGAGGAGGCTGAAGGTGAGGGCGACGCCCGCTTCGTCGCCAACTCCATCTGCGTCGCCAATACGATTCGCGGTCTATCCGGAGACCTGACGCCACGCGATCTGCAGGCGGCCGAGTTGCTCCTTGAGCAGGGGATCATGCTCGTCCACCAGTTCTCGAACCGGGCGAAAACGAACGGAGTGATCCACTAGCGGGGGCGAGGGCGGCCCTGTACGCAATGCGCTCTGTCCGTGTGGACGGCGGCTGATGGATTGAGATAAAGCCGTTAATCCGCGCCGGAGATAACGGATGCTGCCGGCCCCTGGTGAGAACGAGTGGTCTCAGCCGCGGCAAACCGTGGGAGCGGGAGATAAGCAGACACGCCAGGAAGGCTTTATTTCCAATGGATTGCCGGTTCAACGCGCAGCTGTATCGAATGGTCGATATAGCAGGGTTCACCCTTGTTCGATCAGGAGAAGTGTGATGCAGCCTGGTCGCACAGGCCTTGCCGTCTGCTTAATGGTGGCCGCCGCTTTTTTAAATAGTCTCGACGCAGTCATTGTGCGTTTGCTGGCCGGTGACGTGCATCCATTGATGATCGGCTTTTTCCGGTCGTTTTTCGGACTTCTTGTCGTCACGCCCTGGATCGTGTCACGGGTCGACCTGAAAGCCTCTCCCTATCGTGTCCTGCATGTCGTGCGTGCGGGTCTGAAGCTTGCCTCACTGGTTGCTTTGTTCGTCGCCTTTGCGCACGCGCCACTCGCCGATGCGACGGCGATCAATTTCACCATGCCCATGTTTCTCGTTCTCGGTGCGTGGCTGGTGCTCAAGGAACATGTCGGCATCTCCAGCTTGGCCGGCATTGTCGCAGGTTTTATCGGCGTCATGATCATCATTCGCCCTGGAGCGTCCGGTTTCGACCAATGGCTGCTTTTTGCGCTGGCAGGAGCGGTCTTGACGGCAGCCAGCCAATTGATGCTGCGGCGCATGGCATTGAGGGATAGCGCCGACCGGCTGGTTGCATGGAATCTGATAGCGACGGTGCCGCTTGGCCTGATCGTCATGCTGCCGGTCTGGTCAATGCCAAGCTGGAGCCAACTCGGACTGCTTGCCATGCAAGGGGCACTCGGCGCACTCAACATGACGCTGATCACACGCGCCTTCGGTATGGCGGCCGCAAGCGTTCTGGCACCGCTCGACTTTCTCCGACTGCCCGTCGTGGCCCTCATGGCCTTCTCATTTTTCGCGGAAGTTCCGGCCGCACAGACTTGGATCGGCGCGGCGGTGATCATCGGCGCGGCCATTATTGGAACCCGCGGCGTGACATGGCGACGCAAGCCGCCGGTTGATAAGCCCTGATCATTTTTGGGGTTCACAAAAATTTTAGATGCACTAATATTTCAGTTGTAGCGACTGGTCGTCGAGCCGTGCCTATTGCCGGAGGGGTATGACAGGCAGCGTAGACGAAGACGAAACCGGACATCACGGCCCCTATGGGGTTCACTCGGGAGGAGTGGCATGAAGAGTTTCATCGGCAAGCGCGCGATCGCCAGTGGCGTATCACTCGTGGTGCTTATCGTCATCGTGTTCTTCCTTTCCCGGCTGACGGGCGATCCGACCGACCTCTATCTGCCGATCGATGCGACCACGGAAATGCGCCAGCAATTCCGTGAGATGAACGGTTTCAACGATCCGTTGATCATCCAGTTCGGCCGTTATGTCTCGGATCTTGCCCAAGGCAATTTCGGTCAGTCACTGCGACAGGCCCGTCCGGCCATGAATGTCGTGCTGGAGGCCTTCGTCTGGACCTTCTGGCTGGCTGCCATCACCATGGCGCTGGTCACGGTCGCCGCGATCGTCATCGGTTCTCTGGCGGCCTTTCGTGTCGGCGGCGTCTTCGACCGTCTTGCCACTTTCTTCTCGCTGATCGGCGCTGCGGCGCCGGATTTCTGGCTGGCCATCGTGGCGATCGTCATTTTCGCCGTCAAACTGCATGTCCTGCCGACATCGGGAACGGGAACTTTCTGGCACTGGGTCCTGCCGGTCAGCGTGCTGTTCATCCGGCCTTTCGGCCTGATCCTGCAGGTGGTCCGCGGCTCGATGATCAGTGTTCTGTCTTCCGCCTATGTGAAGACGGCCCGCGCCAAGGGGGTCCACTCGAACTCGATCATCTTCATTCATGGACTGCGCAACGCCATGCTGCCGGTGATCACAGTCATCGGCGACCAGGCGGCAGCCATCTTGAACGGCGCCGTTGTCGTCGAGACGGTGTTTGGTTTTCCGGGCATCGGCAAGCTGATGATCGATTCCATTTTGCTTCGCGATTTCGCCGTCGTGCTGGCCGTCATCATGGTCTCGGCACTCGCGATCTTCATCATGAACCTGTTGATCGACATCGCCTATGCGCTGCTCGATCCGCGCATCCGGTATTGAGCGATGACGATGGCCGACACACAAATCCTCGCCGAGAAAAAACCAAACAGCCCGATCGGGCGCTGGCTGACGATGCTGTGGGCGGACAAGCTCGCTTTTTTCGCGGCTCTGTTCCTTTTGATCGTTCTGCTCTGCGCGCTGTTTGGCCCGTTCCTGCTGGAGGCCATCGCCACCAAGCAGAACCTGCGGGGCCGGAACGCGCCGCCGTTCGATATCACCCGCGGATTGCTCTATGTCCTCGGCGCCGATGCGCTGGGCAGGCCGCTTCTTGCCCGCGTCATCGTGGCGGCGCAAAATACCATCCTGGTTGCCGCGGCAGCCGTGCTCGCATCATCCGTCGTCGGTACGGCGCTCGGTCTGGTGGCGGGTTACAGCCGCTCCTCCGCGGCTCAATGGATCATGCGCCTCGGCGACGTCATCATGTCCTTTCCGTCGCTGCTTCTGGCGGTGATCGTGCTCTACATGCTCGAGCCCTCGGTCACCAATATCGTCCTCGTCCTGGCGATCACCCGCATTCCCATCTATCTGCGCACCACGCGCGCCGAAGTGCTGGAAGTGCGCGAGCGGATGTTCGTGCAGGCGGCGAAGGTCATGGGAGCATCGTACTGGCGCATTATCTTCCATCACATCCTGCCGGTGATCTTCCCCACGCTGGTGACCATCGCGACGCTGGATTTCGCCTTCGTCATGCTGGCGGAATCCTCCCTGTCATTCCTTGGGATCGGCATTCAGGCGCCTGAGATCACCTGGGGTCTTATGGTTGCTCAAGGACGACCCTATCTCACCAATGCCTGGTGGCTTTCCTTCTGGCCGGGCCTTGCAATCATTCTGACGACGCTGTCGCTGAACCTTCTGTCGAATTGGCTGCGTATCGCACTCGATCCGACGCAACGCTGGCGCCTTGAAATGAGGGGCAGGAAAAATGGCTGAACATCTTTTGGAAGTGCGTGACCTCTCGGTCGAGTTCCACACCGCCAGCGGGACCGTCAAGGCGGTGCAGGATGTCAGCTGGCATCTCGATCGCGGCGAGACGCTGGCGATCCTTGGGGAAAGCGGTTCGGGCAAGTCCGTGTCGGCCTCGGCGATCATGAACCTGATCGACATGCCACCTGGCAAGATCACCAGCGGCACCATTCTCCTCAACGGCCGCGACATGCTGAAAATGACGCCCGAGGAGCGGCGCTCGATCAACGGCGCCAAGATCGCCATGATCTTTCAGGACCCTCTCGCCCACCTCAATCCGGTCTATCCGGTCGGCTGGCAAATCACCGAGATGATGACGACGCATGGTCAGTCGGCGGAACGCGCTGGCGCGAGGGCGCTCGAATTGATCGGGCGCGTCGGCATAAGCGATCCGCAGGCGGCGATGCGAAAATATCCGTTCCAGTTCTCCGGCGGCCAGCGGCAGCGCCTGATGATCGCCATGGCAATTGCCTGCAAGCCCGATATCCTGATCGCGGATGAACCCACCACCGCGCTTGATGTTACCGTGCAGGCGCAGGTGCTCGAACTTCTGCAGGAGTTGCAGCAGGAAACCGGCATGGGCCTGTTGCTGATCACCCACGATTTGGGCGTCGTTGCCGAGATCGCCGACCGGGTCGTGGTGATGAATTCCGGCTGTGTCGTCGAAACCGGCAATGCGGCCGAAGTCTATCGCAACCCGCAGAACGCCTATACGAAGAAGCTGATTGCTGCCGCACCGGGGAAGGGTGCGATGGCCCAGGAGCGTGACCGGCAGGGCGAACCGCTGCTGCGCGCCATTGGCTTGAAAAAGAGTTTTGGCGCATTCCAGGCGCTGAAGGGCGTGGATTTCGTCATCATGCCCGGCGAAACGGTTGCCGTTGTCGGCGAGAGCGGTTCCGGCAAGTCAACCCTTGCCCGGGCGATCGTTCGGCTCGATGATCCGCAGGAGGGCCAGGTTCTCTACCGCGGCAACGATCTGCTTGCGATGACCCCGAGAGAAATATTCGGGCTGCGTCGCGATTTGCAGATGGTCTTTCAGGACCCCACCCAGTCACTGAACCCGCGGATGAGCGTGTTCCGGTTGATTTCGGAGGCCTGGGTCATTCACCCGGATATCCTGCCGAAAGCGAGGTGGAAGGAGAGAGTGGCCGAGTTGCTGGTCAAGGTTGGCCTGAAACCGGATATGGCCGATCGGTATCCACATCAGTTTTCCGGCGGCCAGCGCCAGCGCATCGCGATTGCCCGGGCGCTGGCTATGGAGCCGAAACTGATCATCTGCGACGAGGCGGTTTCCGCGCTCGACGTGTCGATCCAGGCACAGGTGATTGCCCTGCTTGAGGGCCTGCGCCGCGAATTCGGCCTGTCTTACCTCTTCATCGCACACGACCTGCCGGTGGTTCGCGATTTCGCCGATCGCGTCATTGTCATGAAGGCCGGCGAGATTGTCGAGGAGGGGCCGGTGGAACAGATCTTCAACGCGCCCTCCCACCCCTACACGCAGGCGCTTCTTGCCGCGAGCCTCGATCCCGATCCGGAAATCCAGGCCACCCGACGCGCCGCCCGCCAACTACAGGAAGGACTCGTTTCCGCATGAAGCCCGATGTCATCGTCGCCTATCCGCTCCGGCCCCATCAGATGGCAATGCTGGAGGAGACCTATACGCTGCACCGGCTCGATCTTGTCAAAGGCGAAGAGCGGGATGCTCTCTTGCAGCAAGCCGGCCCGATCTCTTCCGCACTGGTCTGCAACGGCCATGTGACGATCGACGAAGCCCTGCTTTCGAAATTGCCGGCATTAAAGCTCGCCGCCTGTTCCTCGGCTGGCTACGACCAGATGGATGTCGAGGCGATGACACGGCGCGGCATCAAGCTCACCAACACATCGGAGGTGCTTTGCGACGACGTTGCCGACATGGCACTGCTTCTGATGCTGGCGGCACGACGGCGCCTGCCGGAAGGCGATCGCTATGTGCGCTCCGGCGACTGGGGGCAGAAGGGCATGATGCCGCTGACGACGTCGACGTCGGGCAAGAAGGCCGGGATCGTCGGCCTCGGCCGCATAGGGATGGCGATTGCCAAGCGATGCGAAGCTGTCGGGCTGACGGTCGGCTATTATGGAAGGACGAAGAAAGCCGGCAACGATTTTACCTATTTCGACACACCGGTCAAACTGGCGGACTGGGCCGATATCCTGATCGTCGCAACCCCTGGCGGGCCCTCGACCGAAGGGTTGATTTCGGCAGACGTGCTGAATGCGCTCGGACCGACGGGCAGCTTCATCAACATTGCCCGCGGCACCGTGGTCGACGAGCCGGCCTTGATTAAGGCCTTGCAGGAAAGGCGGATCGCCTCGGCCGGCATCGATGTCTACCTCAACGAACCCAATCCCGATCCGCGCTTCGCAGCGCTCGACAACGTCGTGCTCTATCCCCATCATGCCAGCGGTACCGAGGAAACGCGCGACAGGATGGCGCAATTGACGGTCGACAACCTTGCCGCCTTCTTCGCAGGCAGGCCGCTGCTGACGCCGGTCAATTGACCCCGACTGAAACCCGCGACGCGGCAGGTTCAGACGAAGTAATCCGGGAACTCCTTCCTGAGCTCTTCGACTTTTGCGACGGTCTGGCTGAGATGCTCACGGATCGCGTCGACGGCACCCTGTTCGTCGCGGGCGGCAATTGCGTCGATGATGGCGTGGTGACCCTCGAGGATGCTCATGATCTTGCCCTTTTCGGGCAGATGCAGACGACGAATGCGCTCGAGATGGCCGGACCGCTCGCGAACCAGCTGATGCAGGCTGCTGCGCTTGGCGCCTGCGAACAATGTCTGGTGAAAGAGCTCGTCGAGCTCCTGGAAGATCGCGATCTGATCGGCGTCGTCGGCGACCGCCGACTGCATTTTGATGATCGAGCGGGCGCGGGTGATGACGCTTGGATCCGGATCCGGATCGGTCGCGAGGCGGCGGCAGACTTCCGATTCCAGCGCGACGCGAAGGAAATGCGCCTCGTAAATTTGCAGCACGTCGATCCTGGTCACCACAGTGCGGGACTGCGGATAAATGCGAACCAGACCCTCCTGTTTGAGAAGCTGCAATGCGTCACGAATGGGAGTCTGGCTGACTTCATAAGTCTCGGTGAGCTCGGTGCGCGACAGAGTGGTGTCCGGCGGCAGCTGAATGGTGATGATCCGCTTTCGCAGATCATCATAGACCCGCTGGACCGTACTGCCGGCGACGACCGGAAAGCCGGGCGCAGTCAGGCCAAATGTGGAGGCGAACTGGGAATTCATGTGAGGCGTCCTTTTCGATTCCATTCATAGCTTTGCACGACCTAATGCACAAGAATGCAAACTTTCCATTGATATATATGTCAAACTAAAATATCAGTTGGTGCAAACGCTGAGATAAGCAAGCGAAAAGGTGGGAGAAAGCCGTGACCGCGAAGAAAACCTACGAGCAATTGCGGTCCGCCCGATGGATGCTGCCGGATGATCAGCGCTCGTTCGGCCACCGGTCGCGGACCATGCAGATGGGTTACGCGCCGGAGGATTGGCAGGGGAAGCCGATCATTGCCGTGATCAACACCTGGTCCGATGCGCAGCCGTGCCACATGCATTTCCGTGAACGCGCCGAATGGGTGAAGCGCGGAATTCTTCAGTCGGGCGGGTTCCCCATGGAACTGCCTGCTCTTTCCCTTTCCGAAAACTTCGTCAAGCCGACCACGATGCTCTATCGCAATATGCTGGCGATGGAGACCGAGGAACTGCTGCGGAGCCATCCTGTCGATGGCGCCGTTCTGATGGGTGGCTGCGACAAGACGACACCGGGCCTGGTCATGGGCGCAGTCAGCATGGGCATTCCCTTCGTCTATCTCCCTGCCGGCCCGATGCTGCGCGGCAACTATGCCGGCAAGACGCTAGGCTCCGGTACCGACGGCTTCAAATACTGGGACGAGCGGCGTGCCGGCACGATCACCCAGGAGGAGTGGCAGGGCATAGAAGGCGGGATCGCCCGCAGTTACGGCCATTGCATGACCATGGGCACGGCGTCGACGATGACGGCGATCGCCGAGGCTATGGGGTTGACGCTGCCGGGCGCATCCTCGATCCCCGCGGCCGACGCCAACCATCAGCGCATGTCGGCGGCCTGTGGCCGCCGCATCGTCGACATGGTGTGGGAGGATCTGACGCCGGATCAGATCATCACTCCGGCGGCCGTCGACAACGCGGTCACGGTCGCCATGGCGACCGGCTGCTCCACCAATGCCATCATTCACCTGATTGCCATGGCCCGCCGCGCCGGTGTCCCGTTGGAGCTCGATGATCTCGATCGCATCGGTCGCACGACGCCGGTTCTCGCCAACATCCGGCCTTCTGGTTCGACCTATCTGATGGAGGATTTCTTTTATGCAGGGGGCCTGCGCGCCCTGATGAAGCAGCTCGGCGACAAACTGGATCCCACCGCGATTACCGTGACGGGAAAACCCTTGTTGGATGGTCTCGACCAGGTGAAGATCTACAATGACGACGTTATCCGGCCATTGTCGAACCCGGTCTATCACGAAGGTTCGCTGGCCGTGCTCAAGGGGAACCTCTGTCCCGATGGCGCGGTTATCAAACCAGCGGCCTGCGACCCGAAATTCCATCGCCATTGCGGCCCGGCGCTGGTCGCCGACAGTTATGCGGAGATGAAGAAGATCATCGATGATCCCGACTATCCATTAACGCCGGACACGGTTCTCGTGCTCCGCAACGCCGGCCCCCAGGGTGGGCCGGGCATGCCGGAATGGGGCATGATCCCGATGCCGAAGGCGCTGTTGAAGCTCGGCTTGCGCGACATGGTACGCATCTCGGACGCCCGCATGTCCGGAACCAGTTTCGGTGCCTGCGTGCTGCATGTCGCACCGGAATCTTATGTTGGCGGGCCTCTGGCGCTGCTGAGAACAGGGGACATGGTCGAGCTTAATATTCCGGCACGCAGCCTCAATATGCTGGTTTCCGAAGAAGAGATCACAGCGCGGCGGGCCGCCTGGGTGGCGCCGACGCGGCATTACGAGCGCGGTTACGGCTTCATGTTCTCCGGCCATATCGAGCAGGCCGACAAAGGCTGCGACTTTGATTTCCTGACCACGGAATTCGGTGGCAAGACGCCGGAACCGGCAATCAACTGAGGCACCACGATGTTTGATCCCGATCGACGTACGATTCCCGCACAGCCTCCGAAGGCTGGCTTCGCTGCCGGTCCGTCCAAGCTGGACGCTATCCGATCGGTCACCCTGTCGCTCGTTTACCTGCCGTTGGCGCGGCCGATCAGCGATGCCAAGGTGTTGACGGGCCGGCAGAAGCCGCTGACGCAGGTGGCCTTTCTGTTTTGCGAGATCGTCTCCGAGGCTGGCCATAATGGGCTCGGTTTCAGTTACTCGAAGCGGGCAGGCGGACCTGCCCTTTATGCACATGCCTGCGAGCTTGCCGACAACCTGATTGGCGAAGATCCCAACGATACCGCGCGCATTTGGGACAAGCTCTGCTGGGCCGGGGCCTCGGTCGGCCGCTCCGGCATTGCAACCCAGGCAATCGCCGCCATCGACATCTGCCTCTGGGACCTGAAGGCGAAACGCGCCGGCCTGCCGCTCGCAAAACTGCTTGGCGCCCATCGCGACAGTGTCGCCTGCTACAACACCTCCGGCGGCTTCCTGTCATCGACTGTCGAGGAAATCCGCGATGCCATCGATCACTCGATCGCCTCCGGTATCGGCGGCATCAAGATCAAGGTCGGGCAGCCGGACCCGATGATCGACCTTCGCCGGCTCGATGCGGTGACCAGCCATATCGATGGCCGTGTCCCGCTGATGGTCGATGCAAACCAGCAATGGGACCGCACCACGGCCTTGCGTTTCGGCCGGCTGGTCGAACCGCTCAACCTCGAATGGATCGAAGAGCCGCTCGATGCCTATGACGCCGAGGGCCATGCGGCGCTGGCGCGCGAACTTGCCACGCCGATCGCCACCGGCGAAATGCTGGCAAGCGCCGACGAGCACATGGCGCTGATCCAGGCCGATGCGGTCGACTTCATTCAGCCGGATGCGCCGCGTGTCGGCGGCATCACACCCTTTTTGCGCATCTGCACACACGCCGAGGCGAAACGCATGCGCCTGGCGCCGCATTTCGCCATGGAAATCCATCTGCACCTGGCGGCTGCCTATGCGCATGAGCCGTGGGTAGAGCATTTCGATTGGCTGGCGCCGCTGTTCAACGAACAACTCGAAATCAAGGACGGCCGGATGATCGTGCCGGCTCGTCCGGGGCTTGGTTGCAGCCTGGCGGGCAAAGCCCGCGACTGGACCGTGGAAACCCGCAGTTTCGGCGTCTGAATGAGAACGAGGAGAGAAACATGAACCCCGCAACCCGTGAAAAGCTGATGGGTGTCTCCGTCGCGACGCTCTGTTCAGCGCTGTTCAAGCGTGGCCTGAGAAACCAGACGGTCCAGGATGTTCGGCCGGTGCAGCCGAAGGGCCGCAATATGGTCGGACCGGCCTTTACGCTGCGCTACATGCCGGCGCGCGAGGACCGCAATGCAATGAACGTCTTTCGGAACCCGAAACATCCGCAACGGCTTGCTATCGAGACGTGCCCGGAAGGCTCTGTTATGGTGATGGACAGCCGCAAGGATCCGCGTGCAGCCTCTGCCGGCGACATCCTGATTACCCGCCTGATGATGCGCGGCGGCGCCGGCGTCGTCACCGATGGCGGCTTCCGGGACGCCATGACGATCGGCGGCCTCGATATCCCCGCCTATCACCATCGTCCCTCCAGCCCGACGAACCTGACGCTGCATGAGGCAATCGACATCAATGTGCCGATAGGCTGTGGCGATGTGGCGGTCTTCCCGGGCGACATCATGGTTGGCGACGATGACAGCGTGATCGTCATCCCTGCGGAGATTGCCGACGAGATCGCCGATGAAGCGGTGGAGATGACCGCTTACGAGGATTTCGTGACGGAACGCGTCAAGCAAGGTCACACGATCATTGGCCTCTACCCGGCCACCGACGAAAGCAATCTGACGCTTTTTGCCGAATGGCGGAAGGTGAATGGCCGCTAAGGCGGCGCATCTTGAACAACGGAATCAGGACGGAGCAAGGCTCCGCCGAGGAGAATAACAATGAGCTGGACCCCTTCAGGCAAGCATTTCATCGCCGGCGAATGGATTGCCGGAACGACGACATTTCGGTCAGAGCCGGCGCATGGGCAGGCACGTGACTTCGCTGTCGGCACAACGGAACTGGTCGACCGCGCCTGCCGCGCCGCCGAAGCTGCTTTTGCAGCATTTTCGGCAACGACACGCGAGGAGCGCGCCACTTTCCTCGAGGCAATCGCCGAGGAGATCGACAAGCGCGGCGAGGCCGTCACCCTCATCGGAACGCAGGAAACCGGGCTTCCGGAGGGCCGGCTCAACGGCGAACGCGCTCGCACCACCGGCCAACTCAGACTGTTTGCCGACCATATCCGCAAGGGCGCGCATCTCGACGCTCGGATCGATGCGGCCCAACCCGATCGGCAGCCGGCGCCGCGGCCCGAGATCCGTCTGGTGCAGCGGCCGATCGGCCCGGTCGCCGTCTTCGGCGCTTCGAATTTTCCGCTGGCATTCTCGACGGCCGGCGGCGATACGGCAGCCGCGCTTGCCGCGGGCTGCCCGGTCGTGGTGAAGGGACATTCAGCCCATCCCGGCACAGGTGAGATCATTGCCGAGGCGATTGCAGCCGCTATCGAGCGCACCGGAATGCCGGCCGGCGTCTTCAGCCTGATCCAGGGTGGCCGTCGTGATGTCGGAACGGCGCTGGTGACGCATCCGGCCATCAAAGCCGTTGGCTTTACCGGCTCGCTTGCCGGCGGAAGGGCGCTCTTCGACCTTTGCGCCCAGCGCCCTGAGCCGATCCCCTTTTTCGGGGAACTCGGCAGCGTTAATCCGATGTTCCTGCTGCCGGCCGCCACCGCTGCCCGGGCAGAGGCGATCGGTTCAGGCTGGGCCGGTTCCCTGACGCTTGGTGCCGGCCAGTTCTGCACCAAACCCGGTATCGCCGTCGTCGTCGACGGGCCGGAGGCAGACAAGTTCACCAGTGCCGCCAAGGCGGCTCTTGAAAAGGTGGCGCCGCAGACGATGCTGACCAAAGGCATCGCCACGGCCTATCACGAAGGTGTCGAGCGCATGCGGGCAAGCAATGCCGTCGCGCCGGTTCTCGCGGCACAGAGCGACGGCCGCGAAGCAACGCCAAACCTGTTCGAGACCAACGGCTCGGCCTGGCTTGCCGATCACTCGCTCAGCGAAGAAGTATTCGGTCCTCTCGGCCTCGTCGTGCGCGTCGGCTCACCTGAAAAGTTGCTCACCCTTGCCGAAAGCTTTCAGGGACAGCTGACTGCAACGATCCATATGGACGACGCCGATCTGGGCCTTGCCCGCGACCTGCTGCCAATCCTCGAACGGAAGGCGGGCAGAGTGCTGGTCAACGGCTTCCCAACCGGCGTCGAGGTTGTCGATTCCATGGTGCATGGCGGACCCTACCCGGCCTCGACCAACTTCGGCGCGACCAGCGTCGGGACCATGTCGATCCGCAGGTTTTTGCGCCCCGTTGCCTACCAGAATTTCCCCGCCGACCTGTTGCCGCAAGACCTGCGCAACTGAAACCGAGGAGTGCCAAATTGATTGCCCCGACGGAACTTCGCGAGATCATTCGCAACGGCCTGCTGTCTTTTCCCGTCACTCCTTTCGATGCCGAGGACCGGTTTGCCGCCAAGCCGTTTTCAGCGCATCTGGAATGGCTGTCATCCTACCCCGTTGCCGGCCTGATCGTTGCCGGCGGCACCGGTGAGCTGTTCTCGCTGACGCCGGGTGAGGTGGTTGAGGTGGTAAAGGCCGCCCGCGCCGTGTCCGGCGATGCACCTGTTATTGCCGGATGCGGCTACGGCACGCGTATTGCCTGCGACATGGCGCGCGAGATCGAGGCGGCCGGTGGCGACGGCATTCTTCTGCTGCCGCATTACCTGACCGAGGCGCCGGCAGATGGCATTGCCGCGCGTGTACGGGCCGTTTGCAAGGCCACCAATATGGGCGTTATCGTTTATAATCGTGGCCAGGCGCGGGTTTCGGCCGAGCAGCTTGCTCAGCTTGCCGACGAATGCCCGAATCTGATCGGCTTCAAGGATGGAACCGGTGACATCGATACGGTGCGCCGTGTCACGATCGCGCTCGGCGACCGCCTTTCCTATATCGGCGGCATGCCGACACACGAACTGTTTGCCCAGGCCTATCGCGGAGCCGGCATGCCGACCTATTCCTCCGCAGTCTTCAATTTCGTGCCTGAAACGGCATTGAAATTCCACAAGGCATTCCTTGCCGGTGACGACGCAGCCTGTGAACAGATGCTGCGCGATTTCTACTATCCCTTTGCCCGTATTCGCGATCGCAAAGCCGGTTATGCGGTATCCGCGGTCAAGGCAGGCGTGCGCTTGCGCGGCTTTGAGGCGGGACCGGTGCGGGCGCCGCTGACGGATCTCACCGACGAGGAAGTCGAGATGATGCGCGAACTGATTGCCTCGGCCCGGTAAAAATGAAGGGTTCCGGACACGGTTGAGGGCTCCATGCTTCGGAGCGCCTGAGTTGAAGGCCGTCGTTAACTAGTATATTAGTGCACTTGTGCTTTGTAAAACCATGAGGAGATGGATGCCGGAGCACCGGAAACGGGACGCAGATTCACTGTGAGGAGCGCCAAAGGCGCATGGGAGGAGAACGAAATGAAACTGCATTTGTTAGCTGCCTGCTTTTCAACAACGGTGCTCGCGCTGAGCGGCGGTACGGCGCACGCTCAGGATGCCAAGAGCAACGTCACTGTTGTGCTTGCCGAAACCGTCGATGTCGTCGAACCCTGTATGGCAGCGCGCCAGGACGTCGGCCGGGTCATTTCCGAAAACGTCAACGAGATGCTGGTGGAATTCGACTACGTCAATGGCGGCCTCAAGCCCCGCCTGGCGACGGAATGGTCGAAGATCGATGACGACACCTGGGAGTTTAAGCTGCGTCCGAATGTCAAATGGCACGATGGCAAGCCGTTCACCGCCAAGGATGTCCAATTCACCATCGAGCGCAACAAGAATAAGAAGCTCAGCTGTGAGACCGGCGGCAAATATTTCGGCGGCACGGAGTTCAGCTTCGAAACGCCCGATGCCAACACGATCCGGATTACGACAAAACCGGCGCAGCCGATTCTTCCGCTTCTGATGACGGTGATGGCTGTGGAATCGGCCGAGGCGACACCAGCCGACGAATTCACCCGCAAGCCGATTGGCACCGGCCCTTATACGTTCGACAAATGGGAAATCGGCCAGTCAATCGTGCTGAAACGCAATCCGGAATATTGGGGGGAGAAACCCCAGGTGGAACAGGCGACCTATCTGTTCCGCTCCGACAGCGCCGTTGCTGCCGCCATGGTCGATGCCGGCGAAGCCGATATCGTTCCGGCGGTATCCGTACAGGATGCCACCAACAAGGAAACCGATTTCGCCTACCCGAATTCGGAGACGACATCGCTGCGCATCGATACGCGCGCAGCACCCCTTAACGACCGGCGCATCCGCGAAGCGATGAACCTCGCTATCGATCGTCAGGCGATGCTCGGAACGTTGTTCCCCGAACAGGCGAAGATCGCGACACAGCTCGTCGTGCCGACCACGATCGGCTACAATGCCGATATCCCCGCTTGGCCCTATGATCCCGAAAAAGCAAAGGAACTGGTCGCAGCAGCGAAAGCGGACGGCGTCCCGGTCGATCGTGAGATCCGCATCATCGGTCGCAATGGGCAATATCCCAATGCCACCGAAGCGATGGAAGCGATGATGGCGATGCTTCAGGAAGTCGGCTTGAACGTAAAGCTCGACATGTATGACGTGTCCGTGTGGAACGGCTACTTCGTTGCACCCTTTGTCGCCGATTCTGGTCCGACGCTGACCCAATCGCAGCACGACAACGCGACCGGCGACCCCGTCTTCACCGCATTCGTGAAATACGCGACCGACGGTTCCCACTCCATGGTTCGCGATCCCGCCGTCGACGCGCTGATCGCCAAGGCGACGTCTGCCACCGGCGACGAGCGCACAAAACTCTGGAAGGAGCTTTTCGCCAAGGTGAACACCGAAATCATCGCCGACATCCCGATGTTTCACATGGTCGGTTTCACCCGCGTCTCGCCGCGTCTCGACTTCAAGCCGACGATCGCGACGAATTCCGAACTGCAGCTGTCGCAGATCCGCTTCAAGTAAGCCGGTATGCTGCACTTAACCACGGGCCGCCGCGAACAGCGGCCCGTGCTTTCCATGACGTGAGGGAGAAATGCCGATGCCCCTGATTGACCGCATTGCCCTGACTCAATTCGCAAAGCAGATATTGACCCGCGCCGGCATGGAGGCCGACAAGGCCGAAACGACTGCCACCGTCCTGGTGGAAGGCGACATGATCGGCCACGAAACCCATGGCGTCAGTCTTTTGAACTGGTATGTCGAGGCGTTGGAAGACGGCTCGCTGGCAAAGTCCGGCAGCTATGAGGTCGTCAATGACCGCGGCGCAGCCTTTGTTTGGGACGGCAAATCCCTGCCGGGCGCATGGCTGCTGACAAAGGCGATCGAGCAGGCCTGCGAACGGGTCGGCGATCATGGCGTCGTCACCGCCGCGATCCGCAACTGCCACCATACCTGCGCGCTTTCAGCCTTCATGCGGCAGGTGACCGAACGGGGCCTCATCGTACAGCTGTCTGTCTCGCATCCCGCGGCGAGCCGCGTTGCGCCCTATGGCGGCACGAAGCCGCTCCTGACACCCAATCCGATGGCTGCCGGCTTCCCGACGTCTAAGGATCCGATCCTGATCGACGTCTCGGCCTCGATCACCACCACGACCATGACGCAAAACCTGGCGAAGGCCGGCAAGAAATTTCCTGAGGCCTGGGCTTTCACCGCCGCAGGCGAGCCGACCGATGATCCGCGCGAGGTGACGGAACGGGGCGGGACAATGATGCCTCTTGGCGGTCAGCTGAAGGGACACAAGGGTTTTGGGCTCGGGCTGATCGTCGAATTGCTGGGGCAGGGGCTTTCCGGCAAAGGACGGGCCAACACGCCGTCCGGTGTGTTTTCGCAAAGCGCTTTCCTTCAGGTCATCGATCCCGCCTTTTTCGCCGGGCTGGACGCCTTTACGGCGCAGTCTGATTTTCTCGCCGCTGCATGCCGCAGCAATCCTCCGGCGCCCTGGAACAATGGCCCCGTTCGCATGCCGGGCGACAATGCGGCGCGAAGGCGCCGCGCGGCGTTGGAAGAGGGCGTGCCGGTCGGCGATGCAACTTGGGCGAAGCTTTGCAAACATGCCGAGATCCTAGGCTTGCCTATTCCCGACGTCGCCGCGTGAGGAACACATCTGCTTCAAACCTTCTTGTCGGTCGCCGCAATGCCCGGTGTCAGTTGTAATCAAATCGGCCAAACCAGCAATAGGATCGGCACACTGACGATCACCACAATGAGCGAGAGCGGCAGACCCAGTCGGGCGTAGTCACCAAATCGATATCCGCCCGGTCCCATCACGAGCGTGTTGCATTGGTGTCCGATGGGCGTGAGGAAGTCGCAGCCGGCTCCAATTGCCACCGCCATCAGAAAGGCATCGGGCCTGAAGCCCAGCTTCTCGGCAAAGGTCGCGGCGATCGGGGCCATGACCAGAACCGTCGCTGCGTTGTTCAAAAACGGGGTTACGGCCATGGCCGCAACCAGGATCAGAGCCAAGGCACCGAAGGGCGGGAGCATTTCGGCGGTTCGCGAGAGGAGGTCCGCGATGATGTCGGTGGTTCCTGTGGTCCTGAGCGAGTCGCTGATCGGAATGAGAGCGGCCAGCATGATCAGAATGGGCGCATCGAGATGCTGATAAACTTCCCGCAAAGGAACGGATCCGGTGACCACCATCAGAAAAGCGGCGGCGAAAAACGCTGTCGCGACGGGAATGCCCCCGAAAGCTGTCGCCCCCATCGTTGCCATCAGGATAATGACGGGGATCATGCCATTGCGGGCGTTGCCGAGCTTCATATCTCGTTCGACCAGCGGCAAACATCCCCATTCGCGTAGAAGATCCGGTAGTTTCTGCAAGTCGCCCTGTAAGACCACGACGTCGCCATTGCGGATCTTGATCTCGCCCAGGCGCTCGGTGAAGCGCCTGTCGCGGCGGCTGACGGCAAGAAGGTTGAGCCCGGTATTGTGGAAGAGAGAAACGTCTTTTGCGCTGACGCCGATCAATCGGGAATGTTCGCCAACGATAGCTTCAACAGAACTGATGTCTTGGCGTGTCTCAGGCTCGTGTTTACGGTCGGACAGTTGAAGCTTGGCTTCACTGACGATCTTGTCGAGGGCGCTCTGCTCCCCCTCTATAATAAGAAGGTCGCCATCCTTAAGCACCGTGTCGGGAAGGGGCGTTCGTCTTTGGCCGTTGCCACCGATAATCGCAGTCACCATCGCATCGCCGCCCGCCGGCTTCTGTAGCCAGCTGACGGACCGCCCGATTGCCCCTGATGGCGTGGTGACCTTGGCCTCGGTCGTGTAGTTTTTGATCGCCACCGCCTCATCCATCGACGTTTCGACCCGTGATCTTTCAGGCAGCAGCTTGTAGAACAGCGCCAGAAAGACACCGCCGGCGACCGAGAGCGCCAGGCCGACAGGCGTATAGTCAAACATCATGAACGGCTGCCCGGTGATCTCCTCGCGCACCCGGGAAACGATGATGTTTGGCGATGTGCCGATCTGCGTCATAAGCCCTCCGAGCAGAGAGGCGAAAGACATCGGCATCAGGAACATCGACGGTGATACGCGTGATTTCCGGGCCATTTGCACAGCGACCGGGATCATGATCGCCAGCGCACCAATGTTTTTAATGAAAGCCGACAGGGCTGCGACAATGGCAACCAGAATGATCAGCTGCATCCGTGGCCCGCGTCGTTCGGGAGAAAATCTGCGCAAGGCGACATCCATAATCCCCGATCTGGATATCGCCGCACTGACGATGAGCGCGCTGCCAACGATGATAACAATGTCATCGGAAAAGCCGGAAAAAGCATTTTTGGCAGGGACGATGCCGACAATGATTGCAGCGAGAAGGGAGCTTACGGCGACTATATCGTATCGATAACGCCCCCACAGGAACGCGCCCATCATCAGCGCGATGATGAGAAGAGAAAGCCATTGATCAGCGCGCATGTTTGCATCCCGGTGGTGGCAATTAACGTTTCAAGCAAGAGAACGATGCGACAAGGTGGTGAAATTTTTTCTCGTCTATCCCAGCCGTTTTGTCCGCTGACGGCTGGAGGAGTACTCTGATGGAACTTCCAGCCGCCAGGCGGCATTTCGCTGTCGGGGTTGCTTTCGGGAACGACCATGGCCAGTGACAAACTATCGACCTATCGGTCGAAGCGCGACTTTAAAAAAACGGATGAGCCAAGCGGCGAAAAACGCCTCGCGCGCAGCAATCGCCGTCGCTTCGTGATCCAGAAACATGATGCCACCCGGCTGCACTACGATCTGCGGCTCGAGTTGGATGGCGTCTTCAAATCCTGGGCGGTCACCAAAGGCCCGTCTCACGACCCGCACGACAAGCGGCTGGCAGTTGAGGTCGAGGATCATCCGCTCGACTATGGCGACTTCGAAGGCACTATTCCTAAAGGTCAGTATGGCGGCGGGACGGTCATGCTCTGGGATCGGGGCTATTGGGAACCGGAAGGAAATAAGAGCCCCGAGCAGGCACTCGCCAAGGGTGACTTCAAGTTCACCTTGGAAGGCAAACGCCTGCACGGCAGCTTCGTGCTGGTGCGCATGCGCAATGATCGCAACGGCGGCAACCGGACAAATTGGCTGCTCATCAAACACCATGATGAGTTCTCCGTCGAAAACAATGGCGAAGCGATCCTCGAGGAGAACAACACCTCTGTCGCCTCCGGCCGAACCATGGAGATGATTGCCGCCGGCAAGGGACGAAAGCCCAAGCCTTTCATGATCGAGGATGGCGACGTTCAGGCTGATGCCGTCTGGGACAGCAACCACGGACTGGCTGCCGAAGAGCGAAAAGAGAACGTCGGAGGCGGTCGGAAATCGAAACCAGTCACAAAGGTCGATCTGCCGGATTTCATTGCGCCGCAGCTCTGCCGGACACTGGAACGCCCTCCGGCCGGCACCGGCTGGCTTCACGAGATCAAGTTCGACGGTTACCGGATCCAGATGCGAGTGCTGGATAGCGAGGCGACTCTGAAGACCAGGAAAGGGCTCGACTGGACGGCAAAATATCCCGAGATCGCCGAGGCGGCATCGACGCTGCCCGATGCGATCATCGACGGCGAGATCTGCGCCCTGGACGATAATGGCGTTCCTGATTTCGCTGCCCTGCAGGCGGCCCTTTCGGAAGGCAAGACCGGCGAGCTCGTCTATTTCGCCTTCGATCTTCTCTATGAGGGTGGCGAGGACTTGCGATCTCTGCCGCTCATCGAGCGCAAGACGCGGCTTCAAAGCCTTCTCTCCGACGCCGGCAATGATCCGCGCATCCGCTTCGTCGAGCATTTCGACACCGGCGGTGACGCAGTTCTCCGGTCTGCCTGCAAACTCTCACTGGAAGGCATCGTCTCGAAAGAGGCGGATGCACCCTATCAATCCGGCCGTACCGAAAGCTGGGCGAAGTCGAAATGCCGCGCCGGCCACGAGGTGGTGATCGGCGCTTATGCCAAGACCAACGGGAAGTTCCGATCCCTGCTGGTCGGCGTCTATCACGGTGACCACTTCGTCTATGTCGGCCGCGTCGGTACGGGATATGGCGTAAAGAAAGTGGAAACGCTGCTGCCGAAGTTGAAAGCGCTCGAGACGGCAAAATCACCATTCACCGGCATTGGTGCGCCGAAGAAGGAGGCCGAGGTCACCTGGCTGAAGCCCGAGCTCGTGGCGGAAATCGAATTCGCGGGCTGGACCGCCGACGGCATTGTCCGGCAGGCGGCCTTCAAGGGACTGCGGGAAGACAAGCCGGCCAAAGAGGTCAAGGCCGAACGGCCGGCAAAGCCCTCGCAAACTGACGTGCCGCAGCCGGCGGTGGAGGCGAAGGCCAAACCCGTCCGCCGAAAAAGCGCCAAGGCCGAGGTCATGGGGGTGCTGATCTCCAACCCGGACAAGCCGCTATGGCCGGATGCCAATGACCGCAAACCCGTCACCAAGGAGGAACTGGCCCGCTATTACGAAGCCGTCGGCTCCTGGCTGATCGAGCACATCAAGGGACGGCCATGTTCGATCATCCGTACGCCCGACGGGATCGGCGGCGAGCAGTTTTTTCAGCGTCATGCGATGCCCGGCACCTCGAACCTTCTCGAACTGGTCAAGGTCTTCGGCGATAAAAAGCCCTACCTGCAAATCGACCGGGTCGAAGGCTTGGCTGCCGTCGCGCAGATCGGCGCCGTCGAGCTGCATCCCTGGAATTGCGAACCGCGTCAGCCTGAGGTGCCCGGCCGGCTCGTCTTCGACCTTGATCCAGGTCCGGACGTGCCATTCTCCGCGGTCGTTTCGGCAGCCCGCGAAATGCGGGACCGTCTCGACGCGCTGGGTCTGATCAGCTTTTGCAAGACGACTGGCGGCAAGGGTCTGCACGTCGTCACTCCGCTTGCGGTCAACAAGCGCAAGCCGCTTTCGTGGGCCGAAGCGAAGGGTTTTGCGCACGGTGTCTGCCAGCAGATGGCGCGCGACAATCCCGATCTCTATCTCATCAAGATGACGAAGAGCCTGCGGAACGGCCGGATCTTCCTCGACTATCTGCGCAATGACCGCATGGCGACGGCGGTTGCACCTTTGTCGCCGCGCGCCCGATCGGGAGCCACCGTCTCAATGCCGCTCAGCTGGACGCAGGTCAAATCAGATCTGGACCCCAAGCGCTTCACCATCCGCACCGTTCCTGCGCTTCTGGCGAAATCGTCGGCCTGGGAAGACTATTGCGACGGCCAACGGCCACTGGAACAGGCGATCAAGCGGCTTGCCAAGGCTCGGGTGACGGCTTGATTGAGGGGCTTACCGCGGACCGGTTCGAGGTGATAGTTAGCCCAAACCGGAATTGCTTTGGGAGTTCGGGTCCCGCCCGGCGATCCACCGTGGCGACAGCCGGGCCAGGCGTCGGATTAATGCCGTGGTGTTGAAGTTGGATTTGTTGCAGGCAACGACACTCGCCTGGCCACGATCGACAGTTTCCGTGGAGCAGTCCGAAAAGTCCATCGGTCGGAGGCTTTCGACGCTGATTGCTGTATCGCATCGTCGAGAGGTCAGTCGCCTATCGGGCCGCTGCCTCGTGGTACTACTTCATCGCGTCTGACGCGGTTCCACCATGCGTACCCTCCCTCGGAGGCGGGTTTACCGCCAATCGAACCACGGTGTCAGCAAGCCCGTCTTGCGCCGATAGGCTTCATATTCGGATGCCAGCGGTGATAGGGAGAACTTCCTCTCCTCATTGCGGGCTGCAATCACGTAGACAACCGTAAAAAATAAGACCGGCAGGATCGACCATATCGACCAAGATGCCAGCGCCCACCCCGACCAGAAGAGCAGGTAGGACGTGTAAAAAGGGTGCCGCAGGTAGCGATAGGGACCGTCGGTGACAAGACTATCTGGATGATCGAGGGTGAACACAAAGCGCAACCTGGCCTCTCGCGACGCCGACACCGCCCACCAGAACAAGCCCGCCGACCCGATTTCAAATCCCAGTCCTACTACCTGTACCCATAGCATCTGCGTCTCGGACCAAACCAGGTACAGGAAAAACGCCGTCGTCGCGATGACGCCGACGGTGATCAGCTTTGCTCCGGCTTCCATCTTCGGTGAGTTGAAGTGGCCTCGCAACGACCACGCGTAGGACCCGACGATAATCAGGCTGGTGATCGAAATAATGAAGTCCAGAAGAAATTGCATCTCGATACCCAGCTTGAAAGGTTGGTTACAATTGCTGCTGCGACAGACCTAACCCGTATAAAACGCCAAGGCAAATGATTGATGTATGATACGTAACCGCACCGAAACGTGTCGTGATTGCACGGCCTGGTTTAGATCTGGTTTACGATGATCATGCACCTGCCGTAGATATTTTTGTGCAAGATTTTGGCTGCGCTTTAGGGGTCGCAGCTTATGGACGTATTTCACTGTACAATCGACACCAGCCACGGCGCTGTACGCATCAGTGACACTATCGATGGCGCTGCACCACTGGTTATGATACACGGTTCCGGCAGCTCACGGACGGTCTTTTCACGGCAACTACACAGCCATTTGTCCCGGAATTGGCGTCTGATTGCGCTCGATCTTCCGGGACATGGCGAATCGAGCGACGCTCGAGATCCGCAGTCAACTTACACTGTCACCGGTCTTGCCGACTGCATAGGAGAGGTGGCAGCCCGCCTGGGGCTTCATCGCTTTCCCGTGCTCGGATGGTCGCTTGGCGGTCACGTCGCGATTGAGATGGCGGGCAGCGGCAACGGCATTTCGGGCCTGATGTTGTGCGGCACGCCACCGGTCCCCAGCGGTCTCCTCGGAATGCTGCGGGGATTCCATCCATCATTTGATGTTCTTCTGGCATCAAAAGAGAACTTTACGTCGCGTGACGTGGAGCGGTTTCAGTCTCTTTGCTTTGGAGACACGAGCAACCCCTCCTTTCGCGATGCTATAGCGCGCGCAGACGGGAGACTAAGGAGCGTTTTTTCTCGCGCAATGTTGCGGGGGCAGGGGGTGGATCAGCGCCGCACCGTCGAACAGGCAGATATACCCATTGCTTTTGTGAATGGATTTTATGACCCCTTTGTCAAACTCAGCTATTTTTCGGGCCTGAACATCCAGTTGCTCTTCGAAGGCAAAGCGCATGTAGTGGAAGGTGCTGGTCACGCGCCTTTCTGGGAAAAGCCGGAGAGCTTCAACTCGATGCTCGACCGGTTCCTGAACACAGTCGCCGCTCATGAAGCCAATACCGGTCTGAAAGATCATCACTTTCTTTCGAACAGATCAGTGTTCTAAGAGCGATCCGCAGAGATGCGGTTCCTGTGCTTACAGTTTCCGAAACAGTCGCGGGAAGATCGACGAGTGGCTCGAAAGACGACACAGGATCTTTCAGGGCAGATAATCGGATCTGAATGCGAGGGATGTGGCTCGCCATTCGCCGCGGCCACGAGCTCGTACTGCAAACGACGTAGTTTCCATCGGTCGTTAGACAATATTTGACGTCTAAGTTCATTGTGCGACGGTCATGGTCGGGCAACCGTCATTGCCTTTCCCGCAGACCGATCCCGCCCTATCATTCAGAGGCACCTGCATGAAATCCAGGGAGATGGGAGAGCGATGCGGAATTGTTTAGGCCTGCTAGCTGCAGGAGTCTCTCTCCTCCAGCTATGCTCCTTCGCCAACGCACAGGCACCGAATGCCCTGGAGAGGGCCATCGGAGATGCGCAGCCATGCAGGTCGTTGAAGACCAAAGTATCGAGCTTCGGCATCAGTGTGGAGGTAGGCGTCGACAAGCTCGATTCCGTGAAGATCGAAAACCTGCAATTGTCGGTGAATGGCAACACCGCGGAGGCGAGCGCCCGCGGCACGCTTGCTTGCAAGACCTCGGACGAAGCGCTGGTAGAAGGAGGGTTTTCAGCGACCGCTGAGGTTCGGCTGAAGGTCGACCTTACGACCTGCAAGATGACCGAGACCTCCATCGAGATCGTGAAGACCGGTGGCAGGTTCGGCGACATCGTCAAAGGACTTGAGACTGAAATCTCTGGCGCCCTCCGGCGAAGTCTGGAGAAGAACTTGGCCAAGCTTTGCGAGAAGTGATCAGCGGATCGACACCGTTAGACAGAGTTGCGGATTGAAGCCGCCGAAAAGTGTCTCCAGCCTTAGAACGAAGGACATCGGTGAGACGCGAGGGATGGAGTCACGCATTGTGTGCCCGGTCGCCGAAATGCCTTCGGCGACTATTGGGAAGGGATCGAAGACTGCGTTGCAGAGGTTCCGCCGCCTTAGCGGAGCAACCCATCGCGACTGAACTCTTCCCAGCCGAGAGGTTTCGAACGTGACGCATCGTCGGGGGCGGCATCAGGCTTGGAAGGGGTCTTGGCCTTGGTCTTCAGCGAACGCGTCAACTTCGCTTTCAAGGCTGCCCGTCGTCGTTTCTCGGCCGTAGCTTCAGCATCCTCTTCGCGCCAGACTGTCACCAGGTCTTGGTCGAGGATGTCCTCCACCACGCGCGGGTCGAATACGTGGAAGGTAATTTTCCTCGCCCGCCCACGCAGCTTCACCGTGCGGGTTCCTGCACTGGGCAATCGCCCGTCGCTGAGCCAGCGATGTCTCTCGGTAGTAGAGATCGTCAGGATATCCTGGATTTCACGGGGGATCACAGGCAGGCTTTCGATGTCTTCGAGCGCGTTGGAAACGACTGACGAAGCAGCACGGAACGCACTCTTCGCCGTTTCAGCCATCGCCAATGTCAGAGCACCCGCCTCGATTTCGAGCGACTTTCTCACCGCCAAAGGCAGACGTGCGCGAATTTCCAGCAGAATCCCCTTCGCGCGAACGGATGATCCGAGCGTGGCTGCGGTCGATAGGGGCCACTCCTTGATCAGCTCCGCATCGTCGGTGGTCTTGGGTTTTGCCATGTACGAGTAGATGGACCTTCCGCTCTGCAGCGTCAACGACTACGCCAGGACGGAAGGCATCATATGATTACGCTCAGTCGCGGTACACGGGCATCTGCTTGAGCTCGTCCTTGGTCCAGCTCGTAAAGGCATGAACGTCGCCGTCTTCATCGCGCATGAACTCAAGATCCAAGATCGGAACTGCAACAGGCTTCGCGCCGATACCCAGAAAGCCTCCGACGTCGATGACCGCGGAGCCGCCGGCGCCCGCGCACCGTTCCGGCCTGCTGTCAAAATCTTCCGCCTGGGAAGATTACAGTGACGGCAAGCGTCCGCTGGAACAGGCGATCAAGCTCCTCGGGAAAGTCTCCAAAGTGGCTTGAGCGTTATCGGACTACAGTCCGTCCGGCACTGTGATCAGCTGGTTTTCTCGGCGTGCTGATATTGCCATTCACAAAACTGCTCCAAATAACGGTTGGGTAGATCGCGTGCCATCATGCGTTGACAATCCTCTTTTGCTCAGGTCTAGTGGTCCACTTACCGGACCAGTAGACCTGAGCGTGGGGAGGAAAAAGCAATGGACGTTCGAGCGATGCTCGAAGACGACGTTGCGGCGCTCGGTGGAGCGCCGAAGAAGTCGATAAAAGACTTCGTCGTCCAGAAGATTGCGACCTTCATCGCCACCGGCATCCTCAAAGCCGGCGACCCGCTGCCCAGCGAACGGGAGCTCGCCTCCGCACTCTCGGTCAGCCGCGAGACCGTCCGTGGGGCGATCCTGATCCTTTCCACCCATGGGATTCTCTCGGTTGTGCACGGAACGCGCACAGTGGTGGCATCGGAGGACGTCGGCGAATTGGCCGTCCAGGCTGCGCGGTATCGCGACATCGCGGCCTACAGTCTCGACAATGTTCATGAGGCCCGGCTTCTTATCGAAGCACAGGTCGTCAGGGCTGCCGCGCTCAAGATGGAGCCTTCAACTTTTGATTATCTCCGCAAGTCGATCGCAGCGCAGGAGGCCGCCTGTGACGATCCTGTTCGTTTTTTGATATGTGACCGGGAATTTCACACCGCTATCTACCGTTCCAGCGGCAACGCGGTGCTGGCTGATATGGCCGCCGACCTCTATTCCTATCTTCTGAGCCACCGAAGGCGCGTCGTATCGCAGCCCGGGAGTATCGCCACGAGCATCGCCGATCACCGGTTGATCCTCGCTGGTTTGGAGACGCGGGAGCCGGATGCCGCGGCCGCGGCCTTCGCAATCCACGAAACCCGTATTTATACGACGACCAAGTTACTCTTCTCGTAGTTCGCAGGGAGGCGAAACACGATGCATATTCTCATTATCGGGGCGGGAGGAATGATCGGCCGGAAGCTCGCCGCCACACTGGGGCGCAGCGGGTCACTCGGCGGCGATACAATCACGCGCATGACGCTTGTGGATGTAACGCCTCCGCCGGTGCCCGCCGACGTCTCCGTGCCGGCGGAAGCGCTGGCTGCCGATATTTCCGAAAGCGGCGCAGCGGAAGCCCTGGCGGCTCGCCGGGCCGACGTGATCTTCCATCTCGCCGCGATCGTTTCCGGTGAAGCCGAGCGCAATTTCGACCTCGGCTACAAGGTCAATCTCGACGGCACGCGATTGCTGTTGGAAGCGATCCGCCGGGAAGGAAGCCGCCAAGCCTATGTTCCCCGGTTCGTATTCTCCTCGTCGATCGCGGTCTATGGCTCGCCGTTTCCCGATCCCATTCCCGACGACTACGTGCTCGCACCTCTGACCAGCTACGGAGTCCAGAAAGCGATATCCGAGCTTCTGCTCGCCGACTATTCGCGGCGCGGCTTTATCGACGGCGTCGGAATTCGATTGCCGACCATCGTGATCCGGCCGGGTGCGCCGAATGCCGCCGCATCGGGCTTCTTTTCCGGAATCCTGCGTGAACCGCTTGCAGGCCAGCGGGCTGTTCTTCCGGTCGAGGAAACGGTCAAGCACTGGCTGGCAAGCCCGCGTTCCGCCATCAAGTTCCTGATCCATGCTGCCACGCTCGACACGGCAGCGCTGGGTGTTCGGCGCACGCTCACCATGCCGGGCGTCGCCGCCACCGTTGCCGACCAGATTGCCGCCTTGCGCCGTGCTGCCGGTCCTGAGGCGGCGGACTTGATCGATCGTCGCCGCGACGAGGTCATTGAAGGGATCGTCGCCGGATGGCCGAAGTCCTTTACGCCCGAACGCGCGACGCAACTGGGTTTCGTCGCCGAAACCACGGTGGACGAGCTGATCGAGGTCTACCTCGCCGAAGACGCTCCGGGTGCGTCCGGATGAGATTGAGCTGGGCTAAAACCGCCCCATAAGAGGAGAGTACGGCCCAGGCACACCCGCAGATGCGGGATTGCGGCGGCAGAAGGACTTGAGAAGATAAGGCCACCGGCAAGATATACGAAAATACGAATACATAGCATGTAGCGCTCGATTTCTGGGAGGAGTGGGTATGGCAGGCGTTCAATTCGCGGATGTGCGGAAATCATTCGGGACATTTCCGGTGATCAAAGGCGTGGATATCGACATTGCCGACGGGGAGTTCGTGATCCTGGTCGGCCCGTCGGGTTGTGGAAAATCCACTCTTCTGCGGATGCTGGCGGGACTTGAGAATATTTCCGGCGGCGAGATCAAGATCGGCGGGCGCGTGGTCAACACGCTGCCGCCCAAGGACCGCGACATCGCCATGGTGTTCCAGAACTATGCGCTCTATCCGCATATGACGGTACAGGAGAACATGGGTTTCTCGCTGATGCTGAACAAAGCGCCGAAGGCGGAAGCCGAGAAGCGGGTGAAATATGCCGCCGGCATCCTCGGTCTCGACAAATTGCTCGACCGTTATCCGCGCCAGCTTTCCGGCGGCCAGCGCCAGCGTGTCGCCATGGGGCGGGCGATCGTCCGCGATCCGGAAGTCTTCCTGTTCGACGAACCGCTATCCAACCTCGATGCGAAGCTGCGCGTCGCCATGCGCGCCGAAATCAAGGAACTGCACCAGCGGCTGAAAACGACGACGGTCTACGTCACCCACGACCAGATCGAGGCCATGACTATGGCCGACAAGATCGTGGTCATGCATGACGGCGTCGTCGAGCAGATCGGCACGCCGCTCGAGCTTTACGACAAGCCGGCCAATCTCTTCGTTGGCGGGTTCATCGGCTCGCCGGCGATGAACATGATCAAGGGCAGGCTCGACCCCGAAAACCCGACAAGTTTCAAGGCGCCGGACGGCACGGCGCTGCCGGTTGCCAATCCGCCTGCCGACGCCCTGGGCCGCGACCTCGTCTACGGGCTTCGCCCGGAATACATCCTGCTCGATGCCAATGGCCTGCCCGGTGAAATCGTGGTGATCGAGCCGACCGGCTACGAGACGCATCTTATCCTCAGGCTCGGCGGCAGCGATCTCAGCTGCGTCTTCCGCGAACGCGTCAGCGCGCGGCCGGGCGAGGCCCTGCGCGTTGCGATCGACGCCGCGCATGTTCATCTCTTCGATGCCGAGAGCGGCCGGAGATTGACCGACTGACGCCGTCCGGCGGCTGCGCGGGGCGGAGGAGCCCCGTCGCCTGCAGGCCGGCAGCACCCCGTTTCAGGGATGCAAGGACCGTCGTTCACCAAGCGGGAGGTGAATGGCGGGGGAGTTCGCACCCGCTTTTTTGAAGAGGAGGAATATCATGAGGTTTAAGAGACGTGACTTTCTTGCCGCCTCGGCTGCCGTTGCCGGCGCCGCTGGCCTCGGCATTCGGCCATCCCTCGCGCAGGCTGAACCGACCTACACGCCGGAAAGCGGCGCCAGCCTGCGGCTGCTGCGCTGGACACCTTTCGTCAAGGGCGACGAGGAGGCATGGCTTGCCAACACAAAGAAGTTCACCGAAGCGACCGGCGTCGAGGTGCGCATCGACAAGGAAAGCTGGGAAGATATCCGCCCGAAGGCTGCCGTCGCGGCCAATGTCGGCTCCGGCCCGGACCTCATCATGTGCTGGTTCGATGACGCTCACCAGTATCCCGACAAGCTGGTCGACCTGACCGAACTCGCCAACTATCTCGGCAACAAATATGACGGCTGGTATGACGGTGTGAAGGGCTATGCCGCGCGCGGCGACACCTTCATCGCCATGCCGCTGGCGGCAATCGGCAATGCGGTGGTCTATCGCGACACTCACGTGAAAGCAGCCGGCTTCAGCGAGTTCCCCAAAGACACGGCAGGCTTCCTCGAGCTTTGCAAGGCGATGAAAGCCAAGGGCACGCCGGCCGGCTTCCCGCACGGCAAGGCCGTCGGCGACGGCAACAACTACGCCCATTGGCTGCTTTGGAGCCATGGCGGCAAGATGGTCGACGAAGGCGGCAAGGTGACGATCACCAGCCCGGAAACGCTGGCGTCGATCAACTACGCCAAGGAGCTCTATGCGACCTTCATTCCAGGCACGGAAAGCTGGCAGGACGTCAACAACAACCGCGCCTTCCTCGCGGGCCAAGTGTCGCTGATCGCCAACGGCGTCTCGGTCTATTACACGGCCAAGAACGACCCGAAGCTCGCCGAGATCGCCAAGGACATCCGCACGACGAATTTCCCCGTCGGCCCGGTTGGCCAGAGCGTCGAGCTTTTCCAGACGAGCTCACTGCTTCTCTTCAAGCATACGAAGTATCCGGAGGCGGCGAAGGCCTACATCAAGTTCATGATGGAAGCCGACCAGATGAATGCCTGGATCCAGGGCTCAAGCGCCTATTGCTGCCAGCCGCTCAAGGCTTTCGCCAAGAACCCGATCTGGACATCCGATCCGATCCACGCGCCTTATGCACGTGCTTCGGAAAAGCTGCGTCCGAACGGCTATGCCGGCCCACTCGGTTATGCCTCGGCAGCGACCATGGCCGATTACGTTCTGGTCGACATGTATGCGGCCGCCGTCACCGGCCAGATGTCGCCCGAGGATGCGATGAAGGAAGCTGAACGGCGGGCAAACCGCTACTATCGCGTCTGAGCCGCGCTTCAAAACAAGCGGCATGCCGGCTTCGGCATGCCGCAAAGTCCTCTGGGAGTTCAGTGCAATCTGGGAGATAAGCAATGTCGATGGTGAATCCGGAGGATAGACGCGGGCCGATCTCCTCGCTCCTGCAGAACAACAATGTGCTCGGCTTCCTGTTCATGCTGCCGGCGGCGGTGTTCCTCGTCTGCTTTCTGACCTATCCGCTGGGGCTTGGTGTCTGGCTCGGCTTCACCGATACGAGGATCGGCCGCGACGGCGTCTTCATCGGGTTGGAGAACTACCAGTTCCTGATGGACGACAGCGTCTTCTGGCTGTCGGTCTTCAACACCATTCTCTATACCTCCGTTGCCTCGGTGCTGAAATTCGCGCTCGGCCTCTGGCTGGCGATGCTGCTCAATCAGCACCTGCCGTTCAAGTCCTTCTTCCGGGCAATCGTACTGCTTCCCTGGGTCGTGCCGACGGTGCTTTCGGCGCTGGCCTTCTGGTGGATCTACGATTCCCAGTTCTCGATCATCTCCTGGTCGCTGATGAAGCTCGGGCTGATCAGCGGGCCGATCAACTTCCTCGGCGATCCCATCAATGCGCGCATATCCGTCATCGTCGCCAATGTCTGGCGCGGCATTCCCTTCGTGGCGATCTCGCTGCTCGCGGGCCTGCAGACCATTCCGGCGTCGCTGCAGGAGGCCGCCTCGCTCGACGGCGCCACGAGCTGGCAGCGTTTCCGCTATGTGACGCTGCCGATGCTGACGCCGATCATCGCCGTGGTGATGACCTTCTCGGTGCTCTTCACCTTTACGGATTTCCAGCTCATCTACGTGCTGACCAAGGGTGGACCGGTCAACGCGACGCATCTGATGGCGACGCTATCGTTCCAGCGCGGCATTCCAGGCGGTCAGCTCGGTGAAGGTGCGGCCATCGCAGTCGCCATGGTGCCCTTCCTGCTCGGCGCCATCATGTTCAGCTTCTTCGGCCTGCAACGGCGCAAATGGCAACAGGGCGGCCAGGATTAAGGCCAGGGTTAGAGCCAAATTGGGGTTAGGGAGAGTGATGATGTCGATAAATTCAAACGCCGCCGATCAGGTCGTGACCGACAATGCCGAAGGCATGAGCTATCTGAACCGCCTGCCGCGGCGGATCGTAATGCTCTACCTGCCGATGGCCGTCTTCGTCGTCGTGCTGCTCTTCCCGTTCTACTGGATGGCGATCACCGCGGTGAAGCCGAACGATCAGCTGACCGACTACAGCAACTACAGCCCCTTCTGGGTGGTGGGAGCAACGCTCGATCACATCAAATACCTGTTCCTTGAGACATCCTATCCGGGCTGGCTGTGGAACACGATGCTGGTCGCGGTCTGCTCCACCGTCCTCTCGTTGGTGGCGTCAGTCTTCGGCGCCTATGCCATCGAGCGGGTCCGCTTTACAGGGTCCCGTTCGGTCGGCCTCGTCATCTTCCTCGCCTATCTCGTGCCACCGTCGATCCTTTTCATCCCGCTTGCCTTCATCGTCTTCAAGCTCGGGATCTACGACTCGCGGCTGGCGCTGATCTTCACCTATCCGACCTTCCTCATTCCCTTCTGCACCTGGCTGCTGATGGGCTATTTCCGCTCGATCCCATTCGAGCTAGAGGAAAGCGCGCTGGTGGACGGCGCCAACAGATGGCAGATTCTCACCAAGATCATTCTGCCGCTCGCAGTACCAGGGCTGATTTCGGCTGGCATCTTCGCCTTCACACTGTCCTGGAACGAATTCATCTATGCGCTGACTTTCATCCAGTCCTCGGAAAACAAAACCATCCCGGTCGGCGTGCTGACCGAACTGGTGCGCGGCGACGTCTTCGAATGGGGAGCACTGATGGCGGGCGCATTGTTCGGCTCGCTCCCGGTGGTGATCCTCTACTCGTTCTTCGTGGACTACTACGTCTCATCGATGACCGGGGCGGTGAAGGAGTGACAGTCTAGCGCGGACACGCCCCTGCTTCTGCAGCAGTTGCGACTGCTTGTTACCGCGCACCGGAGGAGGAGTGTCCGCAAAATGGGATCAGCTGCCTTCCCATCATGTATCGAAACCTCGTCGTGCCGAGATCGAATAATTGTAAATTGCCGCGTAGCTCGTCGATACGAGCAGCGGAAGTGCGATGGTCTTGAGTATTTCCGGTGTGCCGGTCACCGCATGAATTGCCACGAGAATGCTGGCTGAGCCGAGACAAGCAATGAGAGGCGGCGCCCAAAATCGCGCAGATCCGACGAAGCGCTTCGAAAGCCAGTCGATCACAGATTTCAGGAAAAGCGTCAGGCAGGCGGATATCGTACCCTGCACAAGGCCGGCATAGAGCGGCAATGGCATGGCGTGCGCGCGATTGGCGAAAACCGCCCAGCTGCCCATTGCCAAAAAGGCGAAGAGAACATGGACAACGCCGCTGCGGAGAAGCCGCTGCAGTGCATTCGGTATCACAACAACCACCCGTAGCGGACAAGATGGTGCAACAGGTCAGAGCCCGTTCTTCATCGCGGCGCGCAATATATCGTTGATCCGATCCTGCCAGCCGGGGCCATCTTCCTGGAAAAAGGAAAGCACATCGCTGTCGATCTTGAGCGAAACAAGCTCCTTTGTATTCGGCAGCGCCGGCCGCTCAACCGCTGGCTCCGCCTTCTTCTTCGCGGGTTTGAACAACGCTTCGGCAGCATCCATTGGATTGACAGGTCTGCGGGGCGAGTTTGCCATCGTTATGACTTTCTATTGCCTGTCGGATCGACATATGAGCGGCATACGGGATCTCGGCTGCTTCGTCGACTATTTAGCTTGTTTTACGACACGGGAATTTAGCCGACCTGCTCGATCGCCAGCGTGGCGGCGGCAGAAACCACTTGTCCTTGCGCTTCCGGTCTTTCGCCTCGGTGACCGCGTAAAGCCGTCGGCTATGATCGGGAATCAGCTTCACAAGGTTTGCATTGCCGGCAGGTTCTGGATGTAAGACCTGCCGACAATCTGGCCGTCAATCAGCCTTTTTGCGATACAGCAACGTCATGAGCGCGAGGACACATCCCAAGACTCCGACCGATGCGAAGATGTAGAAGTTCCACTGCGGAGCCAGGCCCGCACCCAGAACCGCACCGCCGATGGCCGGTCCTATCATGCCGCCGATACGGCCGATGCCGAGCGAGAAGCCAAGGCCGGTTCCACGGATTTCGACCGGATAGAGGTTTCCAACGAGAACGTTGGCGAGGATCTGCGTGCCGATCGTTCCCGTACCGGCAAGTGCGACGAGACCATAAACCTGGAGGCCCTGATCCACTTGCGTCAGCAACCAGATCGAGCAGGCTCCGAGAAGAAACATGCCTGCCACGACTATTTTGACGTTTCCGCGGTCGGCAATCCTTGCGCCGATCAGGAGGCCGACGGCCGCTCCGAGATTGAGCGTTACGGAGAAAAGGAGGGCAGAACCGAGGTCATAGCCCATCTTGTTCATGATGGTCGGAAGCCAATTGACCATGCCGAATGTGAGCAGAAGCGAACAGAAGTGAATGCCCCATGCGTTCAACGTCGGCAGCAGGCGACCTTCGGAAAACAGCGAGCGGATGCCCACCTGGCGTGACGCAACGGGCCTGGCTACGGGATTGGGCAGCCCGTACTGGTTTGCGATCTGGTTGGCTTCGGTCTGGCGGTTCTTTGTTGCCAGCCATTCGGGAGACTCGGGGATGAGGCGGATGAAGAAAGGCAGAAGCAGGATCGGTGCACCGCCAATAATCATCAGTGGGCGCCATCCGTATTTCTGTATCAGCAGCATTCCGAGGATACCCGAGATGATGCCGCCGGCCAGGTAACCGAGAAGAGCAATCGAATAGGCCATTGCCTTCCGCTTCGGCGGAGAAAACTCGATGATCAAAGCGGTTACCGTCGGAAAAAGAGCTCCAAGCCCCAGGCCGGCGAGAAAGCGTGTTCCCTCGAAAGCGAGAAAGTTCGGCGCAAGACCGCTGCCGATCATCATCACGGAAAAGCTCAGCAGACTGCCGATGATGACCTTGCGACGACCTATCCTGTCAGCAAGTGTTCCGGCAACGAGAGCGCCCAGCAGCATACCGAACAGGGTGATGGAGGCAGCCCGTCCGACCATGCCCGGAGTCAGGCCCCAACTGGCTTCACCGAGCAACGCCGGCGCGACTGCGCCGTAAACGATCAGGTCGTAGCCGTCGAACAGGATCAGCAGACCGCAAAGGGCGATGATGATATTCGGGCTGCGAACGCGTTCGTTGATAATAGCGAGATCTTGTATGGCCAATTTTCCCTCCCCATACATTTGCGTACAGGAAGTACGCTCCTGCCAGCGGCAGGTCCGCGTCGATCCGTGTACAAACCCTCCTGGATCGTTGCCGGCGTGGTTCCTCCCAGCGCCAGACTCACCCGCAAACGGGCTATGTCAAGACAACGATGACACGCTATTAAATACTTGCGAATAAAATATTTGCAACTGCAAACTTTTCAGCTCGCAACTTTTCCCTTTCCGGACATTGCCGGCAGGTTGCTGTGCATGCGGCGCAGCGCCTTCTTCAGTGCTGCGACCTCCTCGTCCGACATGTCCTGAACCGCGGTGCGTTCAAGCTCGACGGCAAGCGGCATGAGCCTTTCCGTCAGCGCCTCTCCCTGCGGGGTCAGCCTTACGATGACGATACGGCCATTGTCTTCCGGACGTGTTCTCGACACCAGCTTGCGCTTGGCCAGTGTGCCGACGAGGCGCGAAAGCGTCGAAATCTCGACAGAGACAACGTCGGCGAGATCTCCAAGGGTGCTTTCCCGGCGCTCCTTGAGCATGGCCAGAACCCGGTACATCGCCACGCTGAGATTGTCTTCAGCGATTCTCTGCGCGAATACCTCGGCTATCCGCACGCCGGCGCGATTGAGAAGATACGGAACGGAATCGGTAAGTTTGTACATGTCTCTGTCTGCTGGCGGGATTTCGCTTGCTGAGGGCTCTCTCCGACATGCACCTAAATTACCGGAATGACAACACGATTGGCTTTCAGCCGTCGAGAAAGGCTGAGTAAGGCAAGCATTTTCCCGCCCAATTTATAAACTTGCATTGACAATAGTTGCAAATGCAATAATCTAGATGCCAAGGAGACACGGGAGGAAATCATGTCTGCCACTGCTGCCCTCGATATAGCGCCGGCCCCCGCACCCATCAGCGATGCGTTTCGATCGACCATGCGCCGTTTCCCGGCGACGGTGACGGTCATTTCTGCTTGTCGCAACGGTTCGGATCATGGAATGACGGCCACCGCCGTCACATCACTTTCGATGGATCCGCCATCTCTTATCATCTGCCTGAACAATCGCACCTACCTGCATGACATGCTGCTTGAGGTGCCGGAATTCGCAGTCAGCATTCTGACCGACAGGCAGGCAGCCGTATCGGAAGGTTTCAGCGGCAAGATTGCGCCTGAGCGTCGGTTCGACGCTGCCGATTGGGTTCGCCATGAGCGCGGCATGATGGTGCTGAATTCCGCTCATGCCTCGGTTGTCTGCCGCCGCATGGGCGCAGTTCCCTATGGTACGCACACGATCTTCATCGGGCAGGTGGTGGATACACGCCATTCCGACGACACGATCGCGCTGATGTACGAGAATTCGAAATATTGCGCGCCACAGCACGCGCTTCCTGCATCCCAGAACTGAAGGTAGTTCCATGAACAATACAGCCGCCCTGTTTCCCGCCTCGGCGCGGGTCAAGACCGCATGTCTTGCAGATCGCATCGCCCCGGTGCTGGACGAAATCCGTGCCGGCGCGCGCGACACCGAAAAATCCGGCCGTGTGCCGGCGCGCTCTATCGATCTGCTGCGCTCCGCCGGCTATTTCGATATCGTCAAGCCGGCCCGCTTTGGCGGCGACGAAGGATCCTTTGCCGAGCTCGTCGATGCAAATATCGAGCTGTCGTCGGCCTGCGCCTCCACCGGCTGGGTTGCCGGCCTCCTTTCCGCGCATCAATGGCTCCTTGCCATGTTCGATGAAAGGGTTCAGCAGGAGGTGTGGGGCAGCAATCCGGATGCGCTGCTCTGCGGTTCCTATGCGCCGGTCCGCATGGCGGAACGCGTCGAGGGTGGCTTCCGGCTATCCGGCGATTGGGCCTTTGCGAGCGGATGCGAAAATGCCCAATGGGCGCTCTGTGCGGCGATCATTCCGCCAAACGGCGAGGGGGAGCGTCCTGTGCCGGCGTTCCTTCTGGTTCCCGCCAGCGATTATGCCATTGCCGAGACCTGGGACGTGGTCGGCCTCGCGGGCACCGGCTCAAAAAGCCTGATCCTCGAGGATGTCTTCGTTCCGGAATACCGCATGTTGAGCTTTCCGGATGCGACCTCCGGCAGAACGCCGGGGGGACGTGGCTACAAGGGTATCGGGCTTTTCAACATTCCGCTTCTCATGGGCGTTCCGTTCTGCCTCGGCAGCGCAGCCGTCGGTGCGGCGAAGGGCGCACTGGATAGCTATATCGACCAGATCGGGACACGTGTGACACGTGGTGCAGTTGCCGGTGGCAACAACAAGATCGCGGAGTTTCCGACGATCCAGCTTCGCGTGGCGGAAGCCTCCGCATCCGTGGATGCCGCCCGCGAAATCATTCTGCGCGATATTGCCCGGGCACAGCAACTGGCCCAGGCCCGCGAGGATGGCACCGGCGAGATCACCGAGGACGATCGGATTCTCGCCCGTCGGAGCCAGTCCTTTGCGGTCAGCCTGGCGCTTCGGGCCGTCGAAGCACTCAATGCATCGACAGGCGGCCTCGGCCTCCAGATGTCCAACCCCGTCCAGCGGGCTTGGCGCGATGCAAATGCCGTCGGACGCCACATTTCCATGAACTGGGATGCAGTCGGCACCATGGCCGGCCAGCAACTGCTCGGTCTTCCGCCCAAGGGACAATTCTGATCCGCCATCCTCAGCATTTCGATTCAAGACAGGAAAGAGAGCATATCGTGCAAGGCAAGATCGCGCTTGAAGAACATTTCGCCATTCCCGAGACACTGCAGGATTCGGCTGGATTCGTGCCGGGCGACTACTGGACGGAACTGTCCGCCCGTCTCCTGGATATCCAGGGAAAGCGTTTGCGGCTGATGGATGCCCACGGCATCGAGAAAATGATCCTGTCGCTGAACGCTCCGGCCGTGCAGGCGATCCCGGATAAGGCAAAGGCCCTGGAGATTTCCCGACGCGCCAACGACTTTCTGGCGGAGCAATGCGTTAAGAACCCGAACCGCTTCCTGGGATTTGCAGCATTGCCGCTACAGGATCCGGATGCCGCAACACAGGAATTGCAGCGCTGCGTGACGACGATGGGTTTCGTCGGCGCACTGGTTAATGGTTTCTCGCAGGAAGGCGACGGTACGACGCCGCTCTACTACGACCTGCCGCAATACCGTCCGTTCTGGGCCGAAGTCGAAAAACTCAACGTTCCCTTCTATCTGCATCCGCGCAACCCTCTGCCGCAGGACAGCCGGATCTATGCTGGCCATTCCTGGCTGATGGGTCCGACATGGGCGTTCGCGCAGGAGACCGCCGTTCATGCGCTACGCTTGATGGGATCCGGCCTGTTTGACGAACATCCGGCCTTGCGGATCATCGTTGGCCACATGGGCGAGGGACTGCCATACATGATGTGGCGCATCGACAACCGGAATGCGTGGGTCAAGGTGGAAAAGAGCTATCCGGCCAAACGCCCGATTGCCGATTATTTCAACGAGAATTTCTACATCACGACGTCGGGGAACTTCCGCACGCAATCGCTGATCGATGCTATGCTGGAAATCGGCGCGGACCGAATTCTGTTCTCGACAGACTGGCCATTCGAGAACATCGACCATGCTGCAAACTGGTTCGACAGCACGACCATCTCCGAAGCCGACCGTCTGAAGATCGGTCGCACCAACGCGGTTTCACTCTTCAAACTCGATCGATAGCATGGTTACACCTTTCAGATACACGGCCAGCGCGGCCCAGGTCTTCTTCGGGAGTGGCTCGTTGAACCGTCTCGCCGAGGCGATTGCAGGACAGGGCGGCAAACGCGCCCTGATCCTTTCGACCCCGCACCAGAAAGCGGAGGCTGAACGCATCGCCGCTTCCCTCGGCCCGCTTGCGGCGGGACTATTCCACGATGCGACGATGCATACGCCGGTCGAGGTGACCGAGCGCGCAATGGCGGCATATAACGCAGCCGGTGCCGATTGCGTCGTCGCGATCGGCGGCGGATCGACGATCGGTCTCGGCAAGGCAATCGCCTATCGCAACGACGCGCCACAAATCGTGGTGGCGACGACCTATGCGGGGTCGGAGGTTACACCGATCCTCGGCCAGACAGAAAACGGGCAGAAGACGACGGTCCGCGGGGCCGGCATCCTGCCCGAAGTGGTGATCTACGACCCTGAATTGACATTGGGATTGCCGGTCAACATCAGCGTCAGCAGCGGGCTCAATGCAATGGCGCATGCGGTCGAAGGTCTCTATGCGCAGGATCGCAATCCCATTTCGTCAATGATGGCGATCGAGGGCCTGCGCGCGCTGAAGCAGGCTTTGCCTCAAATCGTCAATGCCCCTGGGGACATCGAGCCGCGAAGCGAAGCGCTTTACGGTTCCTGGCTGTGCGGCACGGTGCTCGGAGCGGTTGGCATGGCCCTGCATCACAAGCTCTGCCATACGCTGGGCGGTAGCTTCGATCTGCCGCATGCGGAAACCCATGCTGTCATTCTTCCCCATTCTGCTGCCTATAACGCCGTAGCCGCAGCGGATGCGCTAAAACCGGCTGCCGATCTTTTCGGCGGCTCGCCGGGCAGCGGTCTTTATGATTTTGCCGCTTCGATCGGCGCGCCCTTGGCGCTGCGCGATCTGGGTATGAAGGAAGCCGATCTGGACCGTGCGGCGGAACTCGCCGCCCAGAACCCCTACTGGAACCCGCGCCCGATCGAACGGGAAGCGATCCGGGCTTTGTTGCAGAGCGCCTGGGAAGGCTCGCGGCCGCGTTAATGTTTAGGAGGATGGCCACGTGCCTGAATATTTCACCGAAGAGAGATCCGTGGAAGCCGTCAACTCGCGGATGGGGCGGGGCGTTGATCCGCGCCTTGCCGAAGTCATGGCGTCGCTGGTCAAGCACCTGCATGCCTTTGCCAAGGACATCAGCCTGACCCAGGAGGAATGGGAGCTGGCCATCGGCTTCCTGACCCGCACCGGCCATCTCTGTCATGACGAGCGGCAGGAGTTCATCCTGCTCAGCGATACGCTGGGTTTGTCGATGCTGGTGGATGCAATCAACAACCGGCGTCCGCCAGGCGCCACGGAAAATACCGTGTTTGGACCATTCCATGTCGAAGGGGCGCCCATCCGGCAGATGGGTGAAAACATCTCGCTCGACGGCAAGGGAGAGAGCTGTCTCTTCATCGGGCGAGTGCTGGATCTTGACGGCAATCCGATCGAGGGAGCTTGGATCGATGTATGGTCGGATAATTCCGATGGCTTCTACGACGTCCAGCAGCCGGATATCCAGCCGAAGTGGAACAACCGGGGCATTTTCGTCACCGGCGCAGATGGAGCCTATAGCTTCGCCGGCATAAAGCCGGTTTCCTATCCGATCCCGGATGATGGCCCGGTCGGCCAGATGTTGACGTCCCTGGGCCGCCATCCCTACCGTCCTGCCCATACCCATTACCTGATCACCGCTTCAGGTTATCAGAAGCTGGTAACCCACACGTTTGTCGGCGACGACCCCTATCTGGAATCCGATACGGTGTTTGGTGTCAAAAACAGCCTGGTCGCGCCTTTCGAGCGTGTCGATCATCCGACGATCTGGCGCTCCGATTTCGATTTCGTGCTGACGCCGGTGGAGAATAGACAATGATCGTAGCCCGCTACGCGATATCCGACCCCGGCAAGGCTGCCGAACGCTCCCGATTGCTCGATGAGCACAAGGCCTATCTGCATGGCGCGGCGATCCGCATCCTGCTGTCCGGACCTTCCGCACCGCCAGCGGAGGGCAAGGGTTCCACCGCAATCGTGATGGCGCGAGTCGAAACGCTCGCCGAGTTCGAGGCGTTCAGCGCAGGAGACCCCTTCGTCCGCTCCGGTGTTTACGCGAGCGTCGATATATTCGAATGGCGGCCCAGTTTTGGGCTTCTTCTGGAGAGTCTCTGATCGGCGTTTTACCTGCTGAAAGCGATCAGATGTAGGTCATATCGAAGACAGCGGCGTTGTCTTGAACCTCGCGCAGCCCCTTGTACGAGGCATGGCGGAGATTGCCATCATCCGTCCAGCCGCGAAACTCGATCTCGGCGATCAGCGTCGGCTGCACGAGGACGAGGCGCTTGCCCTTCAGGGGAACAACGGGCCGGCTCGTCTTCAACCGGTCCAGCGTCTTTTTCAGGTATTCAGCATCGCTCGTACCGAAACCGGTTCCGACGGAGCCAACGTAAATCCAGTCGAGGCCTCGTCTGCCGGCCAACAGCAGCCTGCCGATCCCGCCGCGGGCGGATGCGGACTGCTCATAACCGACGATCATGAAGCTCTCGCTCTGGACGCATTTGATCTTCAGCCAGTCGCCCGTGCGGCCGCTGCCGTAGGGCCGGTCGCGATGCTTGGCGATGATGCCTTCCAGATGTCGATGGCAGGCGTGCTCGAGGAGTTCTTCGGCCGGCAGCTCTATCTCCTCGGAGAGGCGGATCGCTTTATCGTCGCCTTCCGGTATCAGGTCTTCAAGCAGGTGCCGGCGTACCTCAAGCTCGGTGCCGGTCAGATCGTGTCCATCGAGATAAAGAAGGTCGAAGGCGACGAGGATCGACTCGGTCGAGACACGCCTGCCGCCCCGCCCGCCGAGCGAGCGCTGCAGGGCGCCAAAATCCGATCGGCCATGATCATCGAGTACAACCGCCTCGCCATCGAGAATGGCGGTCGTCACGCCAAGCTTTTTCGCTGCGGCGGCGATGGTGGGGAAGCGGTGGGTCCAGTCATGGCCACCGCGAGTGAGGACCCGCACCCCTTTCGGCTCAACGTGGATTGCCAAACGATAGCCATCCAGCTTCACCTCGTAGAGCCAGTCCGGTCCCACGGGCACGGTCGGCTTCAGCAGCGCAAGGCAGGGCTCGACGCGCGACGGCATTGGATCGAAGGGCAGACTGGGCTGGTCGGGGTCGCGCTTGCGGATCGGACGAGACTGCAGCGTTGAGCGAGATTCGTCGAGCAAGGGCAGAATGGGGCGGCGCGGGCGCTTCATGAGTATGTCCGACGCCTCCCCGGCTGGATTTCGGCGTCGACCGAGTTGCGCAGAACATTCATGGTTCTGATGACATTGCTCGGTGCCGGCCCTTGCTTTTCCCTGCTCTTGGGCTTTGCCCTGTACGGCCTTTTCATCTGCTTCTTCTTCGCTTCGATGGCAACAACGCGACTCAACCGAATCATTCGGCCGATTGTTCCGAGTCGAAACGAATCTCAATTCAACGACTTAACGTGTCGGTGCCTCCGGCCCGAAATCGCTGCCGGATCTGGATCGGGCCGAGCAGTCGTCCCATTCTTCAACGGGCGCTGTACTTCGCGTCGAGATCATCCATGGCCTTGACGTTACCGGCAGAGCGGCCGTTCTCGTCGAAGGTCTGGGCAAGAAACGCGTCAGCGATCGACTTTGCAAGCTCGGTTCCGATGACGCGGGCTCCCATGGTGATGATCTGCGCATTGTTGGAAAGCGCGGCACGCTCGGCAGAATAGGTGTCGTGCGTCAGGGCGGCGCGGATGCCCGGAACCTTGTTGGCCGAGATGCAGACGCCGATGCCGGTGCCGCAAACGAGGATCGCCTTGTCGTAGGTGCCGTCGATGACGCCCGAGGCAACGCGATCCGAGAGGTTGGCGTAGAAAGGATCGGCACCGGCGCTCGTGCGCGAGACTTCGTAGACGTCGAAGCGCTCTTTCAAATGGTCGGCCAGGATCTTGGCGAGGCCTTCGCCGGCGCTGTCTCCTGCAATGGCAAGTTTCATTGTCTTTCTCCTCAGAGTTTGGCGGCGCATTTGGCCAGGATGTCGAGGTAGCCTTCGACATTCCAGGCCGAACGGCCGATGAAGAGCCCGTCGATATGCGGGCTCGAAATCAGTTCTTCGCAGTTCTGCGGGTTGACCGACCCGCCATAAAGGCAGGGGATCTTCCGGCCCAGCACAGTTTCGGCAACGGCGATGATTTCAGACTGGCGGGCATCCGCATAATCCGCGGTCGCCGGGATGCCCTTCTCGCCGATCGCCCAGACCGGCTCGTAGGCCAGCAGGATTTCGGCGCCTTTCTGGGCGCCCGAAAGTTTCGAAAGCGCGCCGCGCACCTGGGTTGCCAGGATGTCGGCAGCCTTTCCACTTTCGCGGTCGGAAAGCGTCTCGCCAATGCAGATCAGAGGAATGAGACCGTGGCGAACGGCCGCTTCGGTCTTCAGACCCACAGTCTCGTCGGTCTCTCCAAAATGTTCGCGCCGCTCGGAATGGCCGAGCTCCACGAGATCGAGATTGCAGTCCTTCAGCATTACCGGCGAGACTTCGCCGGTCCAGGCGCCCTGGTCGGCCCAATGCATGTTCTGGGCGCCGACCTTCACCGAGGTCTTGGCAAGCAGCGACTTGACCTCGCGCACCGCTGTGAAGGGCGGAATCACAAAGCGCTGGATACGCGGCTCGCGCGCGGCATCGGCAGCCTCGAGGCCGCGGGCGAAATGCCCGGCTTCAGCAAGCGTCTTGTTCATCTTCCAGCTGGTGCCAATCCAGAAGCGCGGCTTTTCGGTCATGTCGGATCCTGCGTTGATGCGATGGTGAGCGTAATGCCCGCCTGCTCGAATTCCTCCAGGACAGCAGCATCCGGTGCGCTGTCGGTGATAATCGCGTCGAAGTCGGCTAGATCCGCCATGACATGCAAGGCGGTGTGGCCGATGCGCTGATGGTTGACCAGAAGGCAAGTCCTGGTCGATGACGCGATCATCGCCCGTTTGGCGCGCACGACGTTATCGTCCATGTGATAGGCGCGCCCGCCGCTGACGGCCGGCGTCGAAATGAAGGCGATGTCGGCTCTCAGCCGCGACAGTGCCTCCTCGGTAACAACCCCGAGATAGGCGTTGAATTTGGCCGAGTAGATGCCGCCGAGCGCGATCAGCGTGATGCCTGTTTCGCCTTTCAGCCGCTCCATGATCGCCGCATTGTTGGTGATCAACGTCAGCGGCCGCTTCTGCAGCAGCATTTCGCCGAGCACGGCGGCCATCGAGCCGTCGTTTACCATCACCGTCATTCCCGGCTCGACCAGTTCCAGCGCGGTCTCAGCCATTGCCAGCTTTGCCTCGCTGCCTTGGCGCTCGCGAATGCGGAAGTCGCTTTCGAACTGCGTTCCGGCATCAATGGTCGCGCCACCGCGAACCTTGCGCAGGACGCCCGCCTGCTCGAGATCGTCGAGATCGCGATGGATCGTCATCTTTGACACGGTGAAGCGATCGGCAAGATCGTCGAGATCGACGGTCTTGTTTTCGACGAGCAGGTTGACGATCAACTGCTGCCGCTCTTCCCGCCTCATCCCGGTCTCCACCTCATTTGATGTTAAGATAACGGAGTATGCGCGATAATCAACATTTATTATGTTATTTTGCGATAAAATATTGTTGTGTTTCCATAGCTACTTCAGCAGCGCCTGCGCGGTTCGTTCGTCGGTGATCAGCCCGAAAAGACGGCGGCTATTCAGAATTGCCCGGATGGCCGCCACTTTCGACTGTCCGCCCGCCAGCGCCACGAGCCGCTCTTTCTTGGTCTTGGGAAAAGACGCGGAGAGCGTGCGCGCCGTCAGCGCGGTGTCGAGGATATGGCCGTCGGCGTCGAAAAAATGACCGAGGATTTCGCCGACGCCGCCCGCGGCAGCGATGTCGTCGATTTCACCGGGTTCGACCATGCCGGACAAAACCAGCTGCGCCTCGGCATCGACAGTTCCCAGGCCGACGAGCTTCAGATCGGCATTATTGGCAAGATCGAAGACTTCCTTGACGGCACGCTGCGCCTTCAGCACTTCGCGATCCTCGCCGGTATTGGCGAAAAAGGGAACCGGCATGACATAGGCATGGGCGCCGGTCTTTTCGGCAATGCGATGCATCACGTCATAGGGATTGGCGCCGTAGTTTCGTGTCAGCCCGCCAAGCAAAGAGACGAAGCGCAGGTTCTTCGCACTCACCCTCGGCATATATTGCACGGCAGCGGAAAGCGTGCGGCCATGACCAAGGCCGATGACCGTATTGTCGCCGCGCTCGATCTCGCGCTTGAGATAGCCGGCGCCGGCATGGCCGAGCGCGCGCAGCGGCAAGCCTTCCTCGCCGAGATCGGGGGCGACCTCGCAATATTGAAGCCCGAACCGTTCCGAAAGCCGCATCTCCAGCTCGACGCATTCGACGATATCCCCGTCGATGGTAACTTTGACGACGCCATCGGCGACCGCTCTGGCGATCAGGCGATGGGCCTTTACCGACGGCACGCCGAGGCGGCGCGCAACGTCGGACTGCGTCAGGCCACCGGCATAATGAAGCCAGGCAGCACGCACGGCAAGCGTATCATCGGCGTCCGTCATCACGGCTCCTTTTCGAAGGTCATGCGGCGATTCCGCCGTATGCAGTGCTGCCTTTTAAAGATCTCCGCCTCAGATGTTCAAGTCGGCGGCGCCGGTGTCGATATGCGGCGCCCAGAAGGCGACGCTTTCGGCAATCTGCGGAATGACCTGGCGATCATTCGGCTCGCGTTCCTTGAAGGAGAGTTCCAGGCAGATTTCATTGTCCTTCGCCCCACCTTCGGCCAGCGCCTGGAGCAGAGGTGCCGGCTGGATGCGGCCCTTGGCGTTGAATTCGGCGGTAAAGGGCCGGTGCCCGCCCTTGTCCATCAGGCTCTGTTTGATGTGGATGATCGGCGATACCGGTGGGACGGCGCGCGCCCAGGCATAGGGGTCGTAGTCGTCGGGGTTGGCAGAGGTGATATCGCCATGATCGATGTCGGCCATCATCCACATCGGGATGGCCATTCCGGCGGCTGTCAGCCGCTCCTGCAGCGACAGGCAGGCGCCGATCGTCTCGCCGAACTCGCGGCCGATGCTCATCGGCTCCCAGAACATGTAGGAGAGGCCTGCGGCGCGCGCATGCTCGGCGACATCGGCCCAACAATCGATGGCGGTCTTGATCAGTTCCTCGCGTCTGGCCGGATCGTCGAAGTCCTTATAGGTGAAGATCGCAAATTGCGTGCCGACCGAATGGCCGCCGAGATCGGCGGTGATGTCGGCAAAGGTCTTGAACCAGTCGACGTAGTAGCGGCGCACATCGGCATCCGGATGTCCGAAATGGTTGAGGCGCCCATAGGGGCCCGTCATTCCCGAGGTAACCCGCACCCCCGTGCGCTTCAGCGCAGCGCTCATCGTGCGCGTCAGGCGGCGGATCACCGGCGCTTGCCAGCTCGGATTGATGAACTCGTGGGTCAGTTGGAGGTCGCGGATCCGCAAGTCATGCGCAACCGTGTCGATCAGATCGTCTGGGTCGGCGAAGCGGTTCACCAGCGGATTGGTATTGAGCGAAAGGGTCAGCGGCATGGCGGCATCCTTCAGGCGGCGGCAAGGCGGGTGGAAGCAAACCACTCGCCAAAGGCCGCGCGCTCCGCTTCGTTCAGATGGAGGTAGTGTTTGGTGCGGCGATAGAGGATGTCCTCGGCCGTTTCGGCCCATTCCGTGGCGACGAGATAGCGGGCCTCGGCCTCATAGAGCTGACCGCCGAAATGCCGCCCAAGCCCTTCCATACCTGTCGCGCCGGCAACCACGTTCCTGGCGCGGGCGCCATAGAGACGGCCGTAGTGATGCACGAGTTTGCGCGGCATCCAGGGATAGATATCGCGCAGGCTGTTGGCGAAGGTCTCGTAATCGGCATTCGGAATTTCGCCGCCGGGCAGTGGCGCCTTCTCCGTCCAGTCGCCTCCCATGTTCGGGAAGATATGCTTCAGGCGCTGCATGCCGCGTTCGGCGAGCTCGCGGAATGTGGTGATCTTGCCGCCGAAGACGTTGAGCAGCGGAGCGCCGCCTGTCTCGTCGAGATCGAAGACATAGTCGCGGGTAACGGCGGACGGGTTGCCCTTTCCATCGTCAAACAGCGGGCGCACGCCGGAGAAGCTGTGCAGCACGTCGTGGCGACGCAGCTTTTCCTTGAAATAGCGATTGACCGCCTGGAGCAGATACTCGATCTCCGTCTCGTCGGCGGCAACATCCTCGGCCCGGCCTTCGTAAGCGATATCGGTCGTCCCGATCAGCGCCTTGTCGCCCTCGTAGGGATTGATGAAAATGACGCGTTTGTCGTGGTTCTGCACCAGATAGGCATTGGCGCCTGCCCAGAACTTCGGCACGATGATGTGGCTGCCCTTGACGAGGCGGACGTTGCGGCCGGAGTTCGATCCGGCGACGCGATTGATGATGTCCATCACCCAGGGGCCGGCGCAGTTCACCAGACATTTGGCGCGGAAGGTTCGCGTCTCTCCCGTGGTGTTGCTTTTCGTGACTACGGTCCAACCGCCGTTCTCGCGACGGGCCGACACGGCCGGCGAGCGGGTCAGCACCAGAGCGCCGTTTTCCGCTGCGCTGACCGCATTCAAGGTCACGAGGCGGGCGTCGTCGACCCAGCAATCGGAATATTCAAAGCCGCGTGTGTATTGATCGAGGATCGGCGTGCCTTCCGGGTCGCGGAGCAGATTGAGCGTTCGGGTCCCGGGCAGCTTCTTGCGGCCGCCGAGATGATCGTAGAGGAAGAGGCCGAGCCGCACGAGCCATGCGGGGCGATCCTCAGGGCTGTGCGGCAGGACGAAGCGCATCGGCCAGATGATATGCGGCGCGGCGTTGAGCAGCACTTCACGCTCGATCAGCGCCTCACGCACCAGGCGGAATTCGTAATATTCGAGGTAACGCAGACCTCCATGCACCAGCTTGCCCGAGCGCGACGAGGTTCCCTGGGCCAGGTCGTCCTTTTCGCACAGCACGACCTTCAGGCCGCGGCCGGCAGCATCGCGTGCTATCCCCGCGCCGTTGATGCCTCCGCCGATGACGAAGAGATCCAGGAGTTCGGGTTCGGTCATGTCATGCTCCTTCGATGCCTGCTGCATCAGAATTACGCGCCCACCGGCGACGTCGTTGCGGCTTCGGCAAGCTTGTCCCAGGCGGGCGCCATTGCCTGGCGTACATCGGTGTAGGCAGAAAAAAGCCGGTCGAACCGGTGGGCCTCGCTGGCATCCGGTATCTCCGGATCGCCGAGCAGCGGCGTCACCCAGTCGTCAATGCAATCGTCCATGCTGGAATAGACGCCGACAGCCACCGCGGCCATCATCGCCACGCCGGCCGCCCCTGTCTCCTCGCGGCGCGACTGGCGGATCGGTGCGTTGACGGCGGCCGAAAGTGAGTGGCGAAGGGCGACGGAGCGTGTTGCCCCGCCGGTGACCCGCAGCTCTTCGGGCATCGCGCCCATCGCCGAGTAGCAGTCGCGGGTGGCAAGCCCCAACCCTTCGATCACGCTGCGCAGCAGGTCGGGGAAGCCGTGACGCATCGAAAGCCCGGTGAAGCCCGCGCGCGCATTGGCGTTGACGAAAGGACCACGTTCGCCCGCTTCGGAAATGTAGGGATGGTAAAGCACCGACCCCGGTCGGCTTTCTGCAAACCAGCCGTCGATGCGCGCAATGAGGTCTGCATGCGAAGCAGGCTTGCCCGCCTCGGCCATGAGATAGGCGGCGACATCGAGGATCCAGTCGATGTTGATCGTGGCGCCCATATTCGTCTGGACCTGAGTGACGATGCCGGGAATGGGCAGGGCGATCACATAGCCGGTGCCCTCCCGATTGAGCTGAACGTCGGCAACGGACTTGGCGCGCAAATGCACGCCGGTCGAGCCGATCGTCGAGCAGGCGGCGTTGCGAGCGCCGCTGCGCACGCCTGCACCAAGCGCCGTCATCACCATGTCGACATAGCCGAGGCAGACCGGCGTTCCGGCAAGAAGCCCGCAGGCCTTCGCCGCCTCCGATGTCAGCGGGTGGCTGATCTCGCTGCCGTCGATGATTTCGGGCAGAAGCCCCCGTCGGTGGTCAAGGCCGAGCGCGTCGATCACGACCGCATCATACTGGCGCGTTCTGAAATTGCCGAAGGTGAAACTCGCCTCCGATGGATCGGTTGCCCGCACGCCTGTGAGGTTGAGATAGAGCCAGTCCTTGCAGTGCAGCGCCGTCTCCGCTCGATCGAGAAGGTCCGGCGTGAAGCGGTCCATATGGGCGAGTTGCGCGCCCTGCTGGCACGTGTTGAGGCCGGTGCCCGTTGCCTCGAAGCGGGCACGGTTCTGCGCCCCGCCGGCCAGCGACGTCACTGTCGGCGCGGCGCGCGCGTCGAGCCACAGCCAAGCATCGGCAACCGGCCTGTTGCCGCGGCCGACGAGCCATGTGCCGTCGCCCTGTCCGGTGACGGCGATGGCTGCGGTGCGTGATGCGAGGTCGGGGACTTTTTCGCCAAGGCCACGCAACGCGCTGGCGCAATCGAGCCAGGTCCGATCCAGCGACTGCGTTGCCGAACCATCGTCTCCGGTCGCGTATCGGTTGCGAACGGAGGCCGTGGCGAGCTGGCGGCCGGACAGATCGAAGGCGACCGCCTTGATGACCGAGGTGCCGGCATCTATCCCAATGATGATCTTCTCGGTCGATGTCATTGCAGGCTTATCTCGCCATCCTAGCAAGTGTCACGGCGGGCAATACGCGCATCAAATTCATCTGCAGTCCTCCCGATCCCTCAACTCGTCTGGCATGATGCATCCGGCTGCCAACTTCGGTTTTTAACCCAGATCGAGCGCGCAGCCGAACCTCCTAAGCTCGCTTGAAAATATAACATAAAGATACCATAATGCCAGTAAGATTTTTCTAGCGATGTAATTTTTTTCATCTAAAATAGAAGGGTACGGAAGTTAAGCTTGTGCCGCCCAGCGATTGCCGTGCGGCATTGGAAACGGCAGCGCCCGCGATGCTCAACGTGCAAACTATTGATTTAAAATCAGCTATATACAGCCGTAACGCAATCGAATGACGTGCGTGAAGATGTTAGCATTTGCCGCCCCTTTCTGCTGCAGCGCAGCATGATAAACAAGATGTGAGATCGTGCATTTTAATCGAGATACCGCGGAAGCGCCGTTGACAGCTCATAAAATTTATAACATCATTTGCGGCATAAATAACATACTTCTATCACGGAAGCGCTCTTCCTGATGGAGAATTTACAGATCCAGGCGGTTGGAGGAGACAAGCGCCGGTCTTGTTGAGGAGGCTTCCGATGCGAATTTTCGTCCAGAGTTGCGCTCTTGCGGGCGGCCCGCCGGCATCTGTTCCGGTGCGACGCAATGCTTCAGCACACCAGCGATCATCATCGCGCTAACCCTCTCCATCTCGCCATTCCAAGCCAAGGCCGTCCGGACATGAGTACTTCGCCCGATTATCCAGCATCAAAGCCGAGCAGCGGCAATCGCACGCTCCTTGTCAGCGCGGCGTTGGCGGTCATCGTCGTTGCAGCGATCGCGTTCGATACGACGGTCGTCAGGATCGGCTCCGAAAACGATGTCCGGCAGCAGGTATTCTCTCCGGAAACCTTCGGCGCCGAGCAGTTCCCGAAGATCAAGGCGAATGTCGAAGAGCGGGCCGTTGCGGCCGCCGATCTCGCGGCCGCCATTGCCGCCGATAAGAAGGCGGCGGCCGAGAAATACGGCACCGCAACGAGCACCGGCCCGGTTATTCCCCTCACGCTGACCGGCGTTTTCGGCGCCCGCAAGTCGAACACCAACGAAATGAAGATCGATGGGTTGCCTCCCGAGACGGTGGTCCGTGTCCAGACCGGCCCTGCGGTCAACGGCACGGACCTCCGCGATGCAACCGGCACCATCGAATTCGGCCAGTTTACCAACCAGATCCAGTATCAGGATGCCGGCTCGGCCATCAATAACGAGATGAAGAAGGCGGTTTTCGCGGGCCTGGATGCTGATGCCCTGGACGGAAAGCAGGCGACCGTCGTCGGCGTTTTCAAGCTCATCAACCCGAAGAACTGGCTGGTCACGCCGGTGAAGGTCGAGCTCAAATGAACCAGCCGCAACGCAGCAACGGGGCGATAGGCGAGGTCGTCCTCGCTGCCCGCAATATCGCAAAATCCTACGGCAGCGTTCACGCCCTCAAGGGAGTGAACTTCGACATCCATCGGGGCCAAGTCACAACGCTATTCGGGGAGAATGGCGCGGGCAAGTCGACCTTGATGAAGATCCTTTCCGGTGTCGCGCAGCCAAGCTCCGGCGAGATCATTCTCGATGGCTCGCCGATCAGCTTTACCTCGTCGACCCATGCCCGCGAGTGCGGGATCTCCATCATTCACCAGGAGCTCAGCCTCGCGCCCAATCTCAGTGTGCGCGACAATATTTTCATGGGCCGGGAGATCATCAAGGGCGGTGTTGTCGATTTCGCGGAAGAGGCGCGTCAGACCCGCGCGCTGATGGAGGAGCTCGAGGAAGACATCGATCCACTGACGCGCGTCGAGGATCTTCGCCTCGGCCAGCAGCAGATCGTCGAAATTGCCCGGGCGCTCTCCGTCAATTCGCGCATCCTGATCATGGACGAGCCGACCTCGGCGCTGAGCGCGACCGAGGTGGAAGTGCTCTTCAAGGTCATCCACGATCTGACGAGTCGCGGCGTGTCGATCGTCTACATCTCGCATCATCTGGAAGAGGCGCTGCAGATCACCAATCACGCCGTCGTTCTGCGCGACGGAAACATGACAGCCTATGCCGAGCGCAAGGATATCGATCTCGAGTGGATCGTCCGCAACATGGTCGGCGAGAATTTCGACCTCGGCAGCCCGCCGCAAGCTCACCAGTTCGGAAACGTCTCGCTTTCCATCGAAAATCTCAGTGTCCCGGGTCCCTCCGGCGCTGCCTATAATGCAGTCGATCGTCTGTCTCTCAAGGTGCGTGCCGGCGAGATCGTCTGCATCTACGGTCTGATGGGCGCCGGGCGCACGGAACTGCTCGAGTGTATTGCCGGACGTCTGCGCGCAAGTGGCGGACAGGTTCTGCTCGAAGGACAGGACGTCAGTGGGCTCAGCATCGCCGGGCGCATTGCCAGCGGTCTCGTGCTCGTGCCCGAAGATCGCCAGCGCGACGGTCTCGTCCAGACGATGACGGTCGGCTCCAATCTGTCGCTTGCGAGTATCCGCGCCTTCACCAAAGGGCTTTTCACCTCCGGCCATCGCGAGCGCGATCTCGTCAATGACGCGATCCGGCGGGTGCATGTGAAAACCGATGGCGGTGCAGCTTCGATCGGCTCGCTCTCCGGCGGCAACCAGCAGAAGGTCGTCATCGGCAAGATGCTGGCAACCCAGCCGAAGGTCATCCTGCTCGATGAGCCAAGCCGCGGCATCGACATCGGCGCCAAGGCGGAAGTTTTCAAATTGCTCGCGGAGCGCGCCAAGCAGGGATTGGCGGTCATCTATTCGACGTCCGAAGTCAATGAATGCCTGAGCATCGCGCACCGCATCATCGTCATGCATCGCGGCAGGATATCGGCCGAGTTCGGCTCGGATGTCACCAAGGAAAAGATCATGGCCGCCTCCGGCGAAGCCGTGGTCGCGCACTAGCCTGGATTATGGAGCACTGATTATGTCAGTCACGAACATCACCGAAAAGAAATCAGTTTCCAGTGGGCAGAAGCGCAATACCAATATCGTGCGTCTCATTCTGGAGGGCCGGGCCTTCTTCGCGCTGATCGTCATCATCGCGGTCTTCTCGTTCCTGTCGCCCTATTACTTCACCCTGAACAACTTCCTGATCATGGCGTCGCACGTCGCGATCTTCGGCATTCTGGCGATCGGCATGCTGCTCGTCATCCTGAATGGCGGCATCGATCTGTCGGTCGGCTCGACGCTTGGGCTTGCAGGCTGCATCGCCGGTTTCCTGATGCAGGGCGTCACGCTCACTTATTTCGGCGTCATCCTCTATCCGCCGGTCTGGGCCGTCGTCGTCATCACATGTGCGCTCGGTGCGCTGGTCGGTGCGGTCAATGGCGTGCTGATCGCCTATCTCAAGGTGCCGGCCTTCGTCGCCTCGCTCGGCGTGCTCTACGTGGCCCGCGGTATCGCGCTCTTGATGACCAACGGCCTGACCTACAACAATCTTGGTGGCCGTCCGGAACTCGGCAATACCGGCTTCGACTGGCTCGGCTTCAACCGGCTCGCAGGCATTCCGATCGGCGTCATCGTGCTTGCGGTTCTCGCGATCATTTGCGGCATCGTGCTGAGCCGCACCGCCTTCGGCCGCTGGCTCTACGCCTCAGGCGGTAACGAGCGAGCTGCCGACCTCTCCGGCGTCCCGGTCAAGCGCGTGAAGATCATCGTCTATGTGCTTTCGGGCGTCTGCGCTGCGATTGCCGGCCTGGTCCTCTCCTCGCAGCTGACCTCAGCCGGTCCGACGGCAGGCACAACCTACGAACTGACGGCGATCGCAGCCGTGGTCATCGGCGGTGCGGCGCTGACCGGCGGCCGCGGTACGGTCCGCGGCACCATGCTCGGCGCCTTCGTTATCGGCTTCCTTTCGGACGGCCTCGTGATCATCGGCGTCTCGGCCTACTGGCAGACCGTATTCACCGGCGCTGTGATCGTTCTCGCCGTCCTCATGAACAGCATCCAATACGGCCGCCGGGTCAAATCGTCCTGACGGCTACGACCGAAACTTATCCACGACGGCAGGCTGGACTCCAGGAAAGCCGATTGGGGAAAGCAACGCCGGATCACCGGCAATAACTGAGCTCACGAATGGGAGAGAGACTATGTTTAAGAAAGGCATGCGCATACTTCTGGCCGCCGCGGCCGTAGCACCGCTTCTTGCAAGCTCGGCTTGGGCAGCGGGCATGATGACGATCATCGTCAACGATCCGTCGAATCCATACTGGCTGACGGAAGGCAATGTCGCAAAGGCAACCGCCGAAAAGCTGGGCTACACGGCCTCGGTCAACGCCCACAAGGGTGACACCAATACCGAAAGCAACCTGATCGACACGGCGATCACCAACAAGTCGGTGGCGATCATCCTCGACCCGGCAAACGCCGACGGTTCCGTCGGTGCGGTCAAGAAGGCCGTTGCTGCCGGCATCCCGGTCATCCTCGTCAATGCCGAAATCAACCAGGAAGGCCTGGCCAAGGCGCAGCTTGTTTCCAACAACGCACAGGGTGCCGCCCTCGGCGCGCAACAATGGGTCGAAGCGATCGGCGACAAGGGCAACTATGCCGAACTCTTCGGCGCTCCGTCCGACAACAACGCGGCAACGCGGTCGAATGGCTACGAGACTGTCCTTTCGCAGTATCCGGATCTGAAGAAGGTCGCCAAGGAAGTTGCCAACTGGGACCGCACCCAGGGCCACAACAAGATGCAGTCCATGCTGCAGGCCAACCCGGATATCGTCGGCGTCATCTCGGGCAATGACGAAATGGCGCTCGGTGCGATCGCCGCGCTCAAGGAAGCCGGCAAGCTCGCCAATGTGAAGGTCGGCGGCTTCGACGGTTCGCCGGATGCCGTTGCCGCCATCAAGGCGGGCGAACTCCAATACACCGTCCTCCAACCGGTTGCCGTCTTCTCCGAAGAAGCCGTCAAGCAGGCCGACAACCTGATCAAGACGGGTAACACAGGCGCCAAGAGCGAAAAACAGCTCTTCGATTGCCTATTGATCACCAAGGACAACATCGACAAGTACACCGGCCCGTTCGTTCTGGCGCAGTAAACGGTAAAGGGCGCTCGCAAGAGCGCCCTCATTTTTATGCTGGAAGCGATGGCCGACGATCAACCGCCGGTTGCGCCTCCCCTTTTTGCCTTGGCGCGGCAATCACTGTACGAAGCTGGGATCCATAATTCAGCGACAGGGGTGACCCGTGACACAGAAGACCAGCCGGGACGACGATCTGTTGGACCAGCTCACCAGCGACAGCCGGCAGACGCGCCAGATCGCGCGCCGCCGCATGATTGCAGAGGCCGTGATGGGTGAAGGCTCGATGCGGATTGAAGACCTGACGGACCGCTTTGGGATCAGCCTGATGACGGCTCACCGCGATGTCGATGAACTCGTCAGCCGCGGCCTCTTCAGGAAGACGCGCGGTATCGTCACTGCGGCGGCGACCAATCTCATCGAATCCAGCGACGTCTACCGCTCGAACCGTCAGTCAACCGAAAAGAAGCTGATCGCCGAGGCGGCAATGCAATTCGTCGAACCGGGGCAGGCAATTTTTTTCGACGACTCGACCACGGTTCTTCAGATGGCGGCACATCTGCCTTCGAAGGCGCCGGTCACCGCAATTACCAATTCCCTGACCCTGATGAATGCGCTGACGGGCCTGCACGACGTGACGCTACTCGCCCTCGGCGGCCAGTATTACAATTGGTGCAATGCCTTCATGGGTCGCATGACCATCAACGAGATCAAGGCTCTCAGGGCCGATGTCGCGTTCATCTCGATGTCGGCGATCAGCGAGGGCACGGTGCTGCACCAGTCTCCTGAGACAGTCGATACCAAGCGCGCCATGTTCGATTGTTCCGTAAAACGCATCCTGCTTGCCGATCATACCAAGTTCGAACGGCGTGCGCTCCACAGTTTCGCAGCACTGGATGAGTTCGACGTCGTCATCGTCGACGACAAGACCCAGCCGGTGCACATCGACCGCATGCGGTCCAGAGATATCAACGTGGTCATCGCCAAGGGCGCCGGAGGGCGCTCCTGACGGCGCCGGCCCGTTGCTCCTCGTGAGGTAAATTTAAAATGCCGACACTGCTCGGGATCGATAGTGGTTTGACAGTCACCAAGGCGGTCATCTTCGATATCGACGGCACGCCGCTTGCAGCCGCGCGTCGCCGTGTCACGCAGTTCATTCCGAAGGCCCGCCATATCGAGCGCGACATGGATGAATTGTGGAACGCGACGGCCGATGCCATCCGCGAAGCGATTTCACTCAGCGGACGGCCGGCAAGCGACATAGAGGGCATTGCCGCTACCGCGCATGGAGACGGCATCTACCTGCTCGATCACACCCAAAAGCCGCTCGGCCGGGCCATTCTCTCGCTGGACAGCCGGGCAGGGGCAATCGTCGACCGGTGGATGGAGAGCGATGTCGCCGACCTGGCGATCGAACTGACGGGGCAGATCCCGCACGTCTCCGCGCCATCGGCATTGCTTGCCTGGATCCGCGAAGTGGAGCCTGAGCGCTACAAGCGCATTGGCCATTTCTGCAGCTGCAAGGACTGGCTGCGGTTCTGCCTGACCGGGATCATCGGTACGGACCACACCGAAGCCAGCACCTCCTTCACCAATGTCAAAACGCAGAACTACAGTGAGGATGCCCTGCAGCTATTTGGCTTGCAGGATCTCGTCCACGCCCTGCCGCCGGCCTCGCGCTCCGACCAGATCGTCGGACGCGTGACTCGTGAAGCCGCGCAGCTGACGGGCCTTACCGAAGGAACGCCTGTCGTTGCCGGTCTGCACGACGTCACGGCCTCGGCGCTCGGGGCAGGGGGTTATGCCAAAGGCGTTGTCGCGGTCATTGCCGGGACCTATTCGATCAACGAGACGCTTTCGTCGGAACCGCGTGTCGACCGGCGCTGGTTCTGCCGCAACGGGATCGCACCCGGCATCTGGAACAGCATGTCGATCTCCCCGGCATCGACAGCGAATTATGACTGGTTTCTGGACACGCTCTGCGCTGCCGAACGGAAGAATGGCGACGTGCAAGGTAACTCGATCCACGCCCTGCTGGCGCCCGAGATCGCGGCCGCCTTCGAGCGCCCCTCGACCGCGCTCTTCCATCCCTATCTGTTCGGCTCGCCTTATGGCGCGACGGCGAGCGCCGGCTTCTTCGGGCTCGGTGGATGGCACGACCGCGGTGACATGCTGCGCGCCGTGCTAGAGGGTATCGCTTTCAATCATCGCATCCATGTCGACGCGCTTCGCGACGGCTTTGCCTTCGATCAGGCGCGGCTCGCCGGTGGCGTCTCGCGCAATCCTGCCGTCGTGCAGATGTTTGCCGATGTGCTTGGCATGCCGGTCACGGTAACAGAGACGGATGAGGCGGCCGCCTGGGGTGCTGCGCTTTGTGCCGGGTCGGGCGCCGGTATCTTCGCCGATCCGCAGAGCGATCCGCGCGACACCGCTTCCATCGCGAAGACTTTCCGGCCGGATGCGGCGCGCAGCACGGATTATGAAAAGCGTTACCAGGTGTTCCGCGACATTGCCGACGTGATGATCCCCCTTTGGCCGAAGATTTCCGCGCTTGCGCCGGAGCAACCGGCAAACTGAAAAGACAGATGCCTGCTGCGGCGGGCGATTTAGGACGACGAGCATGACCCCCGATTTGCAGCAGCGCTTCTCGAACCTCGGCGAGAACGATATCGACGTTTTGATCATCGGGGCGGGCATCAACGGCGCCGGCCTGTTCCGCGACCTCTCGCTACAGGGTGTCAACTGCCTGATCGTCGACAAGGCCGACTTTGGCTCCGGCACGAGCGCCGCACCATCGCGGCTCATTCACGGCGGCCTGAAATATCTGGAAACGGGCGAGTTCGGACTGGTTGCGCAGTCGACGCTTGAGCGCAACCTCCTGCTCAAGAATGCGCCGCATTGCGTCGAACCGCTGCCGACCTTCATTCCGGTCTTTTCCTGGACGCGCGGCATCTGGGCAGCGATCCGGACGCTCTTCGGGTCGAAGACGGCGCCACGCAGCCGTGGCGCGGTTCTCATCAAGATCGGGCTTCGGCTCTACGACTTTTTCGGTTCGCGCGACCAGGTCATGCCGCGCCACCGGCTGATTCTGAAGAAACAGGCGCGCAAGGAGATGCCGCATATTACCCCCGCCATCGTCGCCGGCGGCATCTATTACGATGCCAAGATCAGCAGGCCGGAGCGGCTCGTCTATGAGCTCGTGAGCGATGGTCTCGATGCGAATGCGGGGAGCCTCGCGGCAAATTTCGCGACACTGGCTGCCGTTTCAGACGGGCGTTTGACCTTCCGCCAGCCCGATGGCCACGATGTCACCGTTGCTCCCAAGCTGGTCGTCAATGCGGCAGGTCCTTGGATCGATCAGGTCAACACTTTGCTCGGCGCTCCATCGCACCTGATCGGCGGCACCAAGGGTTCCCATATCCTGCTCGACCATCCCGAATTGGTGCGAAGCCTCAACGGCCACATGATCTATTTCGAGGCCGACGACGGCCGCATCTGCCTGGTCTACGACTATCTCGGGCTGGCACTGGTCGGGTCGACCGACATTCCGGCAGGTAATCCGGACAATGTCTTGTGCGAGGAGCCGGAAACGGAGTATTTCCTCGAAAGCATCCGCTCGCTGCTGCCGACGCTTCGCTTCGATCGTGATCAGATCGTTTACAGCTATAGCGGCATCCGCCCGCTGCCGGCATCGGATGCGACCGCGCCGGGGCTGATCAGCCGCGACCACTCCGCGCCGGTGAAGGAACCCGAGGACGGCAGACCTTTTCCGGTCATTTCGCTGGTCGGAGGCAAGTGGACGACGTTCCGCGGCTTTGCGGAAGAGGTCGCCGACACCGTTCTCTCCCGGCTGCAACGCCGCCGCAGCCAGTCGACACGCTATCTGGCGATCGGCGGCGGCAAGGCCTTTCCGGCGGATGCTAAGCAGCGTAACGCCTGGATCAGCGATGCCGCGGCGCGCAGCGGCGTTGCCGCCGAACGTGCCGACGAACTGCTCGGCCGATACGGCACGACGGCTGTGGCCCTGCTTTCCTCCCCTTCAAGCTATTCCGACGAACAGCGCCTGACGGGTGCTGCACGTTACAGTCTCCGGGAGATCGACTGGATCGCCCGGAACGAGCTCGTCGTCCACCTGTCGGACATCGTGATGCGTCGCACGACGCTTGCGATCGAGGGTCGGTTGACGCTCGCAGGCTTGCGGGAAATCGCCGGCGTTGCCGAGGCGGCGCTCGGCTGGAGTGGCGAACGAACGACCAGCGAAATCCAGGGGGTTGTCAGCCAGCTGAGCCGTTTCCACGGCCAAACGCTGACGGGCAAGCCTGCCGCCGCCGAGCCGGAAAAGGCACCCCGCCCGGCGTTGGGCTAGAGCGTTTCAGGAGAAAGCCGGATCGAGGGAACCGGACTTGTAACGCTTCGCCATTTCCGAAACGGGAAGGGGCGTGATGCGGCCGGCCATGCCGGCAGTGCCGAACTGTTCGAAGCGCTCCTTGCAGAGCTTGGTCAGCGCCGTCATTGCCGGCTTCAGATATTTGCGCGGGTCGAACTCGCTTGGGTCCTCCTGCAGCACGCGGCGGATCTGACCGGTCATCGCCATTCTGCCATCGGTGTCGATGTTGACCTTACGCACGCCGTTCTTGATGCCGCGCTGGATTTCCTCGACCGGCACTCCCCATGTCGGCTTCATCTGGCCGCCATATTTGTTGATGATCTCCTGCAGCTCGATCGGGACCGAGGACGAGCCATGCATGACGAGATGTGTGTTCGGGAGCTTACGGTGAATTTCTTCGATGACATTCATCGCCAGCACCGAACCGTCCGGCTTGCGGGTGAACTTGTAGGCGCCATGCGATGTGCCCATCGCGATGGCAAGTGCATCGACCTTGGTTTCGCGCACGAACTTCACGGCCTCGTCCGGATCGGTCAGCAGCTGGTCATGCGAAAGCTTGCCCTCGGCGCCGTGGCCGTCCTCGGCCTCGCCCATGCCGGTCTCCAGAGAACCGAGAACGCCGAGTTCGCCTTCCACCGAAATGCCGCCAAAATGGGCCATATCCGTCACCATTTTGGTGACGCCGACATTATAGGCCCAGTCGGCGGGCGTCTTGGCATCCGCCTTCAATGAACCGTCCATCATCACCGAGGTGAAGCCCGCCTGGATCGCCGTCATGCAGTTTGAGGGATCGTTGCCGTGATCGAGATGCACGCAGACCGGAATATGCGGATAGATTTCAACGACGGCATCCATCATGTGCTTCAGCATGATGTCATTGGCATAGGCGCGGGCTCCGCGCGACGCCTGCATGATAACCGGCGCCTGACACGCGTCGGCGGCCTCCATGATGGCGAGCGCCTGCTCCATGTTGTTGATGTTGAAAGCTGGAACGCCGTAGCCTTCCTCCGCAGCATGGTCGAGCAGTTGCCTCAGCGTAATGCGTGCCATCCAAGATTCCCCCATATCGATGGTCGAACGAAATGCCGCCATCTCCTCAAAACTAGAGCCCGGGCGCGAGCCGTTCAAGCCTCTTATTTTAATAGGCAAAATGGCATAGGAGGAGGAATGTAACAAGCAATAATAACAATATCACAACGAGTGTGATATTTCCTGACAGTCATTTCGCCTGCCCGAGGCCAAATGATATTCAGGGGATGTGCTGAAGAGGGCGGGCCGCCGACACGGTCCTCTGCCAGCGATGGCGAGATCTCTTCAGCCAAACACCCCATGTGGACGCTACGGTTGCGGCTTGTGACCAATGGCAGACGGCCAGCATCAGCCTCGATCTAAAGCTGATGCAACCGAATGGGCGACATCCGGCAACTGGGGTCAGATGAGACCGTATTGTTCCGCCTTGTTGCGCAGGAATGGCAGGCCCTTGTCCATGACCTCTTCCATATCGCGTGCGACGGGGCGCCACACGGCCAGGCCATAGGCGACCTCAGGCGGCATGTTGATAAAGCTTTCCATCGCGAGCCCGCCCTTGAAGCCGATTGCGGCGAGCGCGGCATAGATCGCATCCCACGGGATGTTGCCGTAGCCCGGCGTGCCGCGGTCGCTTTCGGAAAGATGGATGTACTTCAGGTGGTCGCGGGCGATCAGGATGCCGTTTGCCGCACCCTTTTCCTCGATATTCATGTGGTAGGTGTCGAGGTGAACGAAGATGTTATCCGCACCGACACGCTCCACCATGTCGACGGCCTGCTGCGCCGAGTTGATGAGGTGGTTCTCATAGCGGTTCACGGCCTCGACGCCGAGTTGGATTCTGTACTTCCTAGCATGTTTTGCTGCTGCGTCGATCACCTTGGCGATGTTGTCGTATTCGCCTTGCGTCGGTGGCAGGCCGGTGCGTTCGCCGATGCCGCCGAAGATGACGCCCGAGAGCGCCTCGGCGCTCATTTCCGCAGTCTTTTCGATCGCGACCTTCAGGTGCTCGATCGCTGCATCCGGGCGGACGGAGGCCCAGGCGTGCTCCGGCAGGCCGAGCGAGCAGACGGCGCGCAGCTTGTGCTTTTCAAGCAAGTCGCGGGTGTGTTTGGCATCGACGGCAGGCGCATTGAGCAGCGCGATCTCGATGAAATCCATCTTGTAGTGCACGGCTCCGGCAATCGCCTTCTCAGCGCCTGCGCGATCCCAGTTCATGGTCCACATGCTGGTGTGAACGCCGAAACCTTCCATGGTCGTATCTCCTATTTCACGATTCTGATGAACTTGGCCGAGAGCCACCGCAGCACCATCACGACGATGAGCAGGATGCCCCAGACGGCAGTGGTGAGATGCTGGTTGGCGCCGAGCAGGTTGAGCCCCGAAGAGAGGAGCTGCAGCACGATAAGCGCCACGAAGACGGGCAGGACGCGGCCGAAGCCGCCGAAGGGATTGATGCCGCCGAGGAAGCAGGCAAGCACGGTGATCAGCAGATAGGATTCGCCGTGGCCGACGCGCACCGAATTGAAACGCGCAAGCATGATGATGCCGGCAACCGCAGCCATCACGCCGGAGAGCATGTAGACCAGCACCAGGACCTTGCGGGTGTTGATGCCGGAATAGCGGGCAGACTCGATATTGGAGCCGATCATATAGGTGGAAAAGCCGAGCTTGGAGCGCGAGAGCAGGATGTGGCTGGCAATCACGCAGGCGATCAGGATCAGCAACGGGACGGGGATGCCGAGGATGCTGCCGTGGCCGATCGGCGCGATGAAGGTGGGAAAGCCGGAAATATCGCCGCCGCGCGTCAGGAACTCGCCGAGGCCGCGCAGGAAGATCATCATCGACAGCGAAACGAGGATCGGATGGGCGCGGGTAAAGGCGATGACCAGGCCCATGACCAGGCCGCTTGCCGCGCCGACGGCGAGCGCCAGAGCCGAACCGAGCAAAAAGGCGCCCGGGCCGGCATCGATGCCGCCATTGGCCTGCAGCGTCCAGGCGAGCGTCAGGCCGGCGATGTTGGCGGTGAAGGTGATCGCAAGGTTGAGGCCGCCGGTGAGGATCGGCATCAGCATGGCAAGCGTCAGGACGCCAAGCTCGGGAAGCTGAAAGGCGACCGAGCCGAAGGTCGCGCCCGTCAGGAAATGCGGCGAAGCGAAACCGAAGACGACAAGCACCACCGCCAGCGCCGCGAGGGGACCGGCCATGTCGGCCCCGAAGATGGCGTTGAAGCGGGCGGCGAGCGCGTTCATCAGCTCTCTCCCCTGTCTGCAGGCCTGGCATCGGTCGATTTGCGGGTCGCAAACACTGGCACCAGATTGCCGATGCGGGCGCTCGACAAGGTGATCGCCACGAGGATGATCGCGCCGACGATCATCTTGAAGGCGAAGGGCGAGACGCCCATCAGGTTGAGGCCGTTCTGGGTGATCGAGACGAGCAGCACGCCCAGCACGCAACCGAGCACCGAGCCCTTGCCGCCGCCCAGCCGCGCGCCGCCGAGCACTACGGCGGCCAGGACATCGAGCTCGCGGCCATAGAGTGCGTTCGGCACGACCTCCTGCGCATAATGCGCCTGCATGAGACCGGCGATGCCTGCCATCAGTCCAAGCCAGCCGAAGGCGATGAACTGCATGGCGCCGATATTGATGCCGAAGCGGCGCGCGCCTTCCGGATTGTCGCCGAAGGCATAGAGCTGCCGGCCGGTCGTCGTGCGGGTAATGAAGAGCCAGGTAGCGAGCGTGCAGACGACCATGACGACAACCGGCAACGTGATCTCAGCCCAGCTCCCATCGGCCATTTCGCGCTCGTAGATGATGACACGGCTCGTCAGCCAGTCGGGCAGATTGTAAATCGACACGCCCTTGGTGAAGAACATCAGCAGGCCGAAATAGACGTTGAAGGTCGCGATCGTCGCGACGATCGAGATGATGCGGAAGCGGTGGATCAGGAAGGCGTTGATCATGCCGAGCACGATGCCGATGCAGGCCGCAATCAGGAGACCGGATACCCATCCGCCGCCGCCGATCCTCTCGAGCGCAAGTGCAGTGACATATTGCACGATCGAGGCTGCGACGGCGAAGGAGATGTCGATCCCGCCTGATATCAGCACCACGAGCAGGCCGACGGCAAAGATGATGTTGACCGCGCTGATATTGAGCAGGTCGAACCCATTGCCGAGCGTGAAGAAACGGTCGGTCGTAAAAGCCAGGACAATACTCATCGCGATGATGACGGCAAACAGCACAAATTCCGTCGTATGGGACAGGAACAGCTTACGCATAGACCGCCGCCTCCAGGTCCTTCAGTGTGGTCGCGCGGGGATCGTGCCAGCCGGCGATGCGGCCCTTTTCCATATGGATGATCCGGTCGGCGTTGAAATAGATCTCCGGCACCTCGTCCGAGATGAGGATGATCGCAAGCCCCGCCTCGGCGAGGCGGGCAACGATTTCGAAGATGCCGGCGCGCGCGCCGACATCGACGCCGACCGTGGGCGCATCGAGGATCAACACTTTTGGATCGGTGGCGAGCCATTTGGCGATCGCGACGCGCTGCTGGTTGCCGCCCGAAAGCGTCGAGATCGCATCGTCCTGCTTGCCGATCCTGATGCCGAGATCGGCGATCCAGCGCGCGACCAGCGAGCGCTTCTTTTCCGGCGAAATGAGCCCGCCGCTCAGGATACGGTTAAGCGAGGCCATGACCAGATTGTCGGCGATGGATTGCGGCTGGTTGAGACCGAGCGAAAGGCGGTCTTCGGAGAGATAGGCGATACCTGATGTGATCGCCTCGCGGTTGGAGGCAAAGCGCACCGGCTTTCCCTCCAACATGATCATTCCGGCCGCGGGTCGACGCATGCCGAACAGCGTCAGCGCAAGTTCGGTACGCCCGGAGCCGAGCAGACCGGTTATCCCGAGCGTCTCCCCTCGGCGCAGATCAAAGGAAATGTCCTCGAACTCGCCAGGCCGGGAAAGCTTGCTGACGGAAAGCAGGACCGGGTTCTGCGATACGTCGCGGGCGAGAACATTCTGGTCGAAGGTGCGCCCGGTCATCAGCTCGGTGATCTTAGACTGGGTCATGCCCTCCACCGGATAGACCCCGACCAGTGCGCCATCGCGCAGCACGGTGATGCGCGAGGAGATGTCCAGCACTTCCGCAAGACGATGGCTGACGAAGACCACAGCAACGCCCGAAGCCGACAGCGTACGCACGATCGCCAGCAGATGATCGGTCTCAGACTGGGTGAGCGAGGCGGTCGGCTCGTCCATGAAGACGATCCGGGCCTCTCCGACCAGCGCGCGGGCAATGGCGACGATCTGGCGCTGGGCGATGGCGAAGTCCTTGAGGGGTCTGTCGACGTCGAGGGTGACGCCGAGCCGGGCGAGTGCTTCCTCGGCTATTCCGCGGATCGCGGCATAATTGACGAAGCGCGGGCGCGAACCGGAAAGGGTCTGGAAGGCGATGTTTTCCGCCACGCTCATTTCCGGAAAGAGCGCGAGGTCCTGCCAGATGATCTGGATGCCGCGGGACTGGGCCATGGCAGGCGTCATGTGGGATATCGTCTCGCCGTCGAAGACGATCTCGGCGCCGTCTGCAGGCCGATAGACGCCTGATATCACCTTGATCAAAGTGCTCTTGCCGGATCCATTCTCGCCGGCCAGACAATGCACTTCGCCAGGCAAGACTTCGAAGGAAACGTTTTTCAGCGCCTTCACACCGCCGAATGTCATGTTGATGCCGCGAAGCGAAAGAAGCGGCTGGGCCTTCACACCATCATCCGTTGCCGTGCTCATGCCGGTTGCCTGTCCAGTCGAATGCCATGAAAGATCAATGGTCCGGCCATCGCCGGATACCGCTCTCTTTCCCGAACGCCGGGCCGGTCGACATGGACCAGCCCGACACCCGGGGAGGGGGCCTCTTCAGAGGCCCATTGCGGCCAGGTCGTCGACCGTATCCTTGTTGATCGGCAGCAGTTGATCGACGATGATGTCGTTACCAACAGGCTTGATCACGCCGAGACCCGGAATGTCATCACCTTCCTTGACGCTCTCGCCCTTGATCAGGCGATCGGCGAGTGTGACGAAGACTTCGCCGGCCTGCTTCGGATTCCACATGAAGCCGCCCGATATCGCATCGGACTTGATCAGCTTCTGGCCCTGGCCGGGCGAGAACGGGCCGAGCACGAAGATTTTGCCCGTCTTGCGGCGTTCCTCAATGGCGCGCCCAGCGCCGATCGGACCCTGGCTGCCGAAGGCGAGGAAGCCGCTCAGATCCGGATGCGCGGCAATGAGATCGAGCGCCGTCGAGCGGCTCTTGTCGACGTCCTCCGCCACGCCGTAGCGCTCGCCGACGAGCTTCATGTCCGGGTAATTTGCCTTGATATAGGCGATTGCGGCATCCGCCCAGGCGTTGTGGAGCGGCACGGTCAGCGAGCCGACGAAGACGGCATATTCGCCCTTGCCACCCATTTTCTCGGCGAGCAGCTTGCCATGCGCTTCACCGAAGCCGGTGGCCGATGCGAGTTCGAAATTCCAGTCGGCGCCCTTCTGCGAGGGTGATTCATGCGTAATGACCTTGATGCCGGCGGCTTGCGCCTTGGTGAGCACGGGCTCGAGCACCTTGGCATCGTTCGGAACCACACCAATGACTTTGACGCCTTGGGCAATCAGATCCTCGATGGCGCGCACCTGCAGCGCCGGATCGGCGCTAGTCGGGCCGATCATGAAGGCATCGACGCCTAATTTCTGGCCCTGTTCCTTGATCCCGGCTTCCATCGCGTTGAACCAGGGAATGCCGCCGATCTTGACGACAACGCCGACCTTCGGCGCGTCCTGCGCAAACGCGACCACCGCCCCGGCAAGCGACAGCGATGCGGCAAATGCCGCTACGATAAGGCTCCTCATCCTCACTCCTCCTCAAAGGTCGCTCATACGAACGACGACCACCGGCCGGTTTGCGGCAGGTTGTTCCTGGTTGCTTCTTGGCGAGGGAATACCCTTGCCTCCCATCTCGCCTCCTCCGGCGAACCATCTTTGCACAATCGATCTTTCTTTTTTGCACAATCGATGGTGCAATGACTATCGATCAAGGCAGGGCTTTCGTCAAGAGGGGTTTGTTTCTAAGGGAAGCGACAAAGGAAAGGCGAGATATGACCGACATCGGCAAGAAGAAGGCGACGATCTACGATCTCTCGATGCTATCGGGTGCGTCGCCTTCGACCGTGAGCGCCGTGCTGAACGGGAGCTGGCGGAAGCGGCGTATCAAGGAGGCGACGGCGCAACTCATTCAGAACCTGGCAAACGAGCACGGCTATACGGCAAACCTGCAGGCCCGTGGCCTGCGTTCGTCCCGCTCAGGTCTTGTTGGTCTTCTGCTGCCGGTGCACGACAACCGCTATTTCTCCTCCATGGCGCAGTCTTTCGAGGCGCAGGTCAGAAGCCGCGGCCAGTGCCCTCTCGTCGTCAGTGCCTGTCGCGATCCGGAAGAGGAGCGCAAGGTCGTCGAGACACTGATCTCCTATTCGATCGACGAGCTTTTCATCGCTGGCGCAACCGATCCGGATGGCGTGCACAGGGTCTGCGAAAAGGCAGGACTGAAGCACGTCAACATCGATCTGCCCGGTACACTGGCGCCGTCGGTCATCAGCGACAATCATGAAGGTGCGCGCATGCTGACACAGGCGATCATCGAACGCGCGCAGGAGGATGGACCGCTTTCACCTGACGACCTGTACCTGTTCGGCGGCCGCAACGACCATGCCAGCCATGAGCGAATTCGCGGTTTCCGCGACGTAAAGCGCGCATTGCTGGGCGCGAATCCGGACATCTGCATCCAGCCGACGGGCTATTCCCCGGCCATGACGGCGCGTGCCTTCGAAGCCTTCTACGAAGGCCACGGAAAGCTGCCGCGTGCATTCTTCGTCAATTCCTCGATCAACCTCGAAGGGCTGATGCGCTTCCTCGCCCTGCATCCGCACGAGACCTTCGCCGATATCATCGTCGGCTGCTATGACTACGATCCCTTCGGCTCTTTCCTGCCTTTCCCCGTCTTCATGATCCGGCAGGACAGCGAAACGATGATTACAAAGGGGTTTGCGATCCTCGATGCGGACCGCCGCCCGCCAATCACGCATCTGGTGCGGCCGACACTCGTGCCACCACGCACGGCGCTGATCGGCCCGCTCGATGCGCTGAAAGATATCGAGTAAGGCGTCCTGCCGCGTTTCGCTATGATCAAGGATGGCGGAGGATGCTTGGCGTGCAGCTTGCAACAAATAGGCGCGCCTGATGACCCTAGTTCCGCGCGCCGGCACACCCCTTCAAGAGCACAAAAACGGGCGGGGCCTCGGCTGAGTGGTACCGATTGAAAACGATTGCTTCGAGTCTTTCTCGCAACACCTAAGCGCGAACTGTGATCTTGGACGGATTTGGCTGGATTAGAGCGATTCAGTTGCGGTATCCGTAGGACTGCGAAGCGATTTGCGCGAGCGGGACAGCTAGAGACAGCACGTCCGCATCTCCTAAAGCAGGACCTTGATGAACGCGGATATGATAGCCGCCTGGGCGGTGGAAAATGGATTCCATGCGATGGATTCCGGGAATTATCGTCGCCATGACAATGCAGGCGTGATCACGATCGAGATAAAGAGGATGTCATTCCTCCTCATCGATGAGAGGCAAGGATTGCGACCGCGCCTCATATCGCGGTTGTTCAAA
>NZ_JABFCP010000020.1:0-521862 GCF_013087615.1 Rhizobium sp. WYCCWR 11152
GACCGCCAAGGCGCTGACGGCAGCAGCCAAGATCGGCGGCGATATCCATGTGCTGGTTGCCGGCAAGGGCGCCAAGCCTGCTGCCGATGCCGCCGCCAAGCTTGCCGGCGTGTCCAAGGTGCTGCTGGCCGAAAGCGACGAACTCGCCAACAACCTGGCCGAACCGCTGGCCGACCTGATCGTTTCGCTGGCGGGCAGCTACGACACGATCCTGTCTGCCGCCACCTCGGTCGGCAAGAACGTGCTGCCGCGCGTCGCCGCTCTTCTCGATGTCGCCCAGGTCTCCGAGATCATCGAGGTGATCTCGTCCGATACCTTCAAGCGGCCGATCTATGCCGGCAATGCCATCCAGACGGTGCAGGCGAGCGATGCCAAGAAGGTGATCACCGTGCGCACCGCTTCCTTTGCCTCTGCACCGGAAGGTGGTTCGGCAACGATCGAGGCAATCCCGGCGGTTTCCGATCCGGGGCTTTCGACCTTCGTCAAGGACGCGCTGTCGGCCTCCGACCGTCCGGAACTGACCTCTGCCAAGATCATCATCTCCGGCGGCCGGGCACTCGGCTCGGCGGAAAAGTTCAGGGAAGTCATTCTGCCGCTTGCCGACAAGCTGGGTGCTGCCGTCGGCGCAAGCCGTGCTGCCGTCGATGCCGGCTATGCGCCGAACGACTGGCAGGTTGGCCAGACCGGCAAGGTGGTGGCGCCGCAGCTCTACATTGCCTGCGGCATTTCAGGGGCCATCCAGCATCTGGCCGGCATGAAGGATTCGAAGGTTATCGTCGCCATCAACAAGGACGAGGAGGCGCCGATCTTCCAGGTCGCCGACTACGGACTGGTCGCCGATCTCTTCGACGTCTTGCCGGAATTGCAAAAGGCGCTCTGACTGCGTCAAATGCTTTTCTTTCGCACTTGCGAATGACTGGAAAATTATCTTTTATCGGGCTACTACTGCTGCCGGGCGATCCTTCGTCCGGCAGTATTGCTAGAAAAATGCGGCGGCGCGGGGGCGAATGCCGTGCGGGGGTTTGGAGATGAATGCGGTGTTGAAGAATATTGGTATTATCGGTGCCGGCCAGATGGGCTGCGGCATCGCGCATGTTTCGGCCGCCGCAGGTTACAGGGTTCACATCTACGATCTCTCGCAGGACCGCATCGAATCCGGCCTTGCCACCATCAACGGCAACCTGGCCCGCCTGGTGACGAACGGCAAGATGACCGAAGAGGAGCGCAAGTCGACCTTGTCGCTCATCACAGGCTCGTCCGATGTCAATGATCTTGCCCCCTCCGATCTCGTCATCGAGGCCGCTACCGAGGATGAAACGGTCAAGCGCAAGATCTATACCCAGGTCTGTCCGGTCCTAAAGCCGGAAGCGCTGCTTGCCACCAACACCTCTTCCCTTTCCATCACCCGGCTTGCTGCCGCCACCGACCGCCCCGAACGCTTCATGGGCATACATTTCATGAACCCGGTGCCGGTGATGAAGCTGGTCGAACTGGTGCGCGGCATCGCCACCGACGAGAAGACCTTCTCCGCCGCCAAGGAATTCGTCGGCACGCTGGAAAAGACTATCACCGTCGCCGAGGATTTCCCGGCCTTCATCGTCAACCGCATCCTGCTGCCGATGATCAACGAAGCGATCTACACGCTCTATGAAGGCGTCGGCACGGTCGACGCCATCGATACGGCGATGAAGCTCGGCGCCAACCATCCGATGGGACCGCTGCAGCTTGCCGATTTCATCGGCCTCGACACCTGCCTCTCGATCATGCAGGTGCTGCATGACGGCCTGGCGGACTCTAAATATCGTCCCTGCCCACTGCTGGTGAAATATGTCGAAGCCGGCTGGCTCGGACGCAAGTCCGGCCGCGGCTTCTATGACTATCGCGGTGAAGTGCCGGTCCCGACGCGGTAAACGGTTGCTGCGCCCCCTCTTCAGCGAAGGAGGGTGACCCATCGCGGCTTTACGTCCCGATCGCGCCCTTGATCAGCGCCTTGGCATCTTCGCTGTCCCAGGCAGCCGGACCGTTCATCGCTGAAATCAGGCATCCCTTGTCATCGATCAACAGCGTCACCGGCAGCCCCATGGCGAGGCCCTCTTTTTTCAGGCTGTTGAACACCGAAATCGTATTGTCGCGATAGAGCTGCAGCGCATCGACGCCAATCTCCGCAAGGAAGGTCTTCGGCTTCTCGTCGTCGCCGCTATCGATATTGACCGGCACGACCTGGAACCTGTCGCTGCCCATCTCCTTCTCAAGCGCGTTCAGCGCCGGCATCTCCTCGCGGCACGGAACGCACCATGTCGCCCAGAGATTGAGAAGCACGGTCTTGCCGGCGAAATGATCGAGCGTCAGCGGCTTGCCATCCGGCCCGTTGAAGGAGACCGCGGTCAGCTTGCGCGGCTCGTAGGCGGCGACCATCGCGGCCACCTGTCCCTTCATCAGCGGCGTGACGCTGGCGACGCGATCCTTGGCAAGCTTGCATTCGGCCGACGCCGTTTCGCCGCCGCCATTGCCAATCCCCGTCTCCTTCACGTATACCGCTGCCGCACCGGCAACGACACCCGCAACGGCGGCCATCGCGATCCATTTCAGGGATGGCAGCCCGAGGGGTTTTCTTGTCGTCATTTCATTCTCCTGGACATGCATCCTCAAGGCGGACACCTTCATGGCCGACGACACCACGGACACCAAATCCTCCAACCAGATGTGGGGTGGGCGTTTCGCCTCCGGCCCGGACGCGATCATGGAGGAGATAAATGCCTCGATCGGTTTCGACAAGAAGCTATTCGCGCAGGATATTCGCGGTTCGATTGCCCATGCGACGATGCTCGCCCATCAGGGGATCATTTCCGCCGAAGATAAGGACAAGATCGTTCACGGGCTAAACACGATCCTGTCAGAGATCGAAAGCGGCAATTTCGAATTCTCGCGTCAGCTCGAAGACATCCATATGAATGTCGAAGCACGCCTGGCGACATTGATCGGACCGGCGGCCGGCCGGTTGCACACCGCCCGGTCGCGCAATGATCAGGTGGCGCTCGACTTCCGTCTCTGGGTGAAGGAAGAGCTGCAGAAGACCGAGCAGATGCTGACCGGCCTGATCGCGGCTTTCCTCGACCGCGCCGAAGAACATGCCGAAAGCGTCATGCCGGGCTTCACCCATCTGCAGGCAGCCCAGCCCGTTACCTTCGGCCATCACTGCATGGCCTATGTCGAAATGTTCGGCCGCGATCGCTCGCGTGTGCGCCACGCCATCGAGCATCTGGATGAAAGCCCGATCGGTGCCGCCGCACTTGCCGGCACCGGCTATCCGATCGACCGCCACATGACGGCCAAGGCGCTCGGTTTCCGCGAGCCGACCCGCAACTCCATCGATACGGTATCCGACCGCGATTTCGCCATCGAATTCCTGTCGATCGCAGCGATTGCGGGCATGCACCTGTCGCGTCTGGCAGAAGAGATCGTCATCTGGTCGACCCCGCAATTCGGTTTCGTGCGTCTCTCCGACGCCTTCTCGACCGGCTCGTCGATCATGCCGCAGAAGAAGAACCCGGATGCGGCCGAACTGGTGCGCGCCAAGACCGGCCGCATCAACGGCTCGCTGGTGGCGCTGTTGACGATCATGAAGGGCCTGCCGCTCGCCTATTCCAAGGACATGCAGGAAGACAAGGAACAGGTCTTCGACGCCGCCGAGAGTCTGGAACTGGCAATTGCCGCCATGACCGGCATGGTGCGCGATATGACCGTCAATACCGCGCGCATGAAGGCGGCGGCCGGCTCCGGCTATTCGACGGCGACCGATCTTGCCGACTGGCTGGTACGTGAAGCGGGCCTTCCCTTCCGCGACGCCCATCACGTCACTGGCCGCGCCGTCGCACTCGCCGAAAGCAAAGGCTGCGACCTTGCCGAGCTGCCGCTCTCCGATCTGCAGGCGATCCATGCCGCGATCACCGACAAGGTCTACGACGTGCTGACCGTCGAGGCCTCGGTCGCCAGTCGCAAGAGCTTCGGCGGCACCGCGCCGTCCGAAGTGCGCAGGCAGATCGCCTTCTGGCGCGCCCGCAACTAAGAGATACCAGGCGTGGCGAAAAGCCGCCGCGCCCTTCCTGCGGGGCGCGCAAAGACCGCCAACAATCAGGGTGCACAAGGCGGATAAACTTCGCTATGAAGATGTCCATTATTCGATATGAATGATGCCATCACATGCCGCAGAAGAGGATATCCATGAAGAGCTTGCCGCACCTCGTCCGCCTGACGGCGGTTCTCGCCGTCATCGGCCTTGCCGTTGCCGGATGCGGGCGCAAGGGCGACCTCGATCCGCCGAGCGCTGCTGCAACCAAGGAAGGCGACGTTTCCAAGCCGACGAAACGGCCGGGAACCGTCGACAGGCCCTTCCTTCTCGATCCCCTTCTTTAAGGCATAAACCCGTGAACCATTTCGAGTACCGCGACGGCGTCCTTCATGCGGAGAACGTCCCCGTTCCCGAGATCGCCAAGGCGGTCGGCACCCCTTTCTACGTCTACTCCACCGCGACGCTGGAGCGCCATTACCGCGTCTTTTCGGAAGCCTTCGCCGACATGGACTCCATGGTCTGCTATGCGATGAAGGCGAATTCGAACCAGGCGGTGCTGAAGACGCTGGGCCGCCTCGGCGCCGGCATCGACGTCGTCTCGGAGGGAGAGCTGCGCCGCGCGCTTGCCGCCGACATCCCGGCAAATCGCATCATGTTCTCAGGTGTCGGCAAGACCCCATCCGAGATGGATTTCGCTCTCGAAGCCGGCATTTACTGTTTCAACGTCGAATCCGAGCCTGAACTCGAGATCCTCAATCAGCGCGCCGTCAGCGCGGGCAAGAAAGCGCCGGTCTCCTTCCGCATCAACCCTGATGTCGATGCAAAGACGCATTCCAAGATCTCGACCGGCAAGAAGGAAAACAAGTTCGGCATCTCCTGGGAGCGCGCCCGCGCCATCTATGCCCATGCCGCCAAGCTGCCGGGCATCGAGGTCACCGGCATCGACATGCATATCGGCAGCCAGATCACCGAATTGCAGCCCTTCGACGACGCCTTCAAGCTGCTGCACGACCTTGTCGCGACGCTGCGCGCCGACGGCCACACCATCCATCACGTCGATATCGGCGGCGGCCTCGGCATCCCCTACAAGGACGACAACAATCCGCCGCCGCTGCCGGACGCCTATGCGGCAATCGTCAAGAACCAGCTGCGCGGTCTAAACTGCAAGATCATCACCGAACCCGGACGCCTGATCGTCGGCAATGCCGGCATCCTCGTGACCGAAGTATTGTATGTGAAGGATGGCGGCGAAAAAACCTTCGTTATCGTCGACGGCGCGATGAACGATCTCATCCGCCCGACGCTCTACGAGGCCTATCACGAGATCCGGCCGGTAACGATTTCGGCGGCCAACGCCCCCCGCATCCGCGCCGATGTTGTCGGCCCCGTCTGCGAGACTGGCGACTATCTGGCGCTCGACCGCGAGATGGCGATGCCGAAGCCCGGCGACCTGGTGGCCGTCAGCAGCGCCGGCGCCTATGGCGCGGTCCAGGCCGGCACCTATAACAGCCGCCTGCTGGTGCCCGAAGTTCTGGTCAGGGGCAGCGATTTCCACACGATTCGACCGCGCAGAACCTATGCCGAACTGATCAGCCTCGACTCCGTTCCGGCCTGGCTCGATTAGTGCATGATGCCGAAAAGTGTGAGCGGTTTTCGGACGACATCATGCTCTCACTATAGAATGTAGAACAGGATTTAGATTTTAGGCCGACCCGGCCTAAAATCATCCTGTTCTAGCGCATCGGCCCGAAAATCGGGATCGATTTTCGCGCAAAAGTGGGCAGCGATTTTGCGACTACCACATGCGTAAAACGAAGATTTAAAGCGCGCGAAGCAATCTGAAAGATCGCGACGCGCTTTAAGTCGCCATCACTTTTTGGCGAATAAACGTGAAAAGCCGGTATTGCCGGCCGCTCGCCCTCGCCTTCGCCACAAAGAGTGTTATCCTTTCGTTCATGAGCGTATTGCCCTGCAATCGCCGGAAGCGCCCTCTGTTCCAGAACGCCAGATCGCGGAGACCGGACCGATGACAAGCCCCTCGCGGCAGAAGAAAGGCGCATTTGCCTATCGTCCCTCGCTTGCCCGGCTGGTGACGACGAAACGACTGCTGGCGCGAATCGTGCTCTTTTTCGAGCAACTGCTGCCGCCTTTGATGCCGGTACTGTCCGTCATCGCCTTTTATCTCTCTGCCTCCTGGTTCGGCGTCTTCCGCAGCGTGCCGGACTGGCTGCGCATCTTGCTGCTGATTGCCTTTGCTGGCGCTTTTCTCGTCTCGCTCCTCCCCTTCCGCACCCTGCGCTGGCCGAGGGTTGCAGAAGCCGACCGCATGCTGGAAGAGCGCAACGGCCTGCCGCACCAGCCGGTCACCGTTCAGGAAGACGAGCCGGCCTTCGATACGCCCTTCGGCCGGGCGCTCTGGCGTGAGCACCAGACGCGCATGGCCGAAAAGATCGCAGCGCTCGATGCCGGACTGCCGCGGCCTGATATCGCCGCGCATGACCGTTTCGCGCTGCGCGCCGTCCCGGCGCTGCTGCTCGTCACGGCCTTCGGTTATTCGCTGTCGATCAACGGCGGCTCGATCCGCGACGCGTTGCAGGCAGCACCCGAGCAGGTGGTCAGCGATCCGGCAGTGCGCATTGACGCCTGGGTGACGCCGCCTTCCTATACCGGCCGCGCCCCGATCTATCTGACGGCTGACGGCAGCGAGCAGGCGCCGATCGGCATTCCGCAGTTTTCAGGCCTCACTGTCCGCGTCAGCGGCGGAAAGACGGCGGAAAAAGTCGTGTTCCGCAAGGCGAACGGCGAGGCACAGGATATCGCCGTGCAGGCCGATACCAAGCCGCAGCAGACCGCGGCATCAGCCAGCGAGCAGCCGACGGCGGCACCAGCCAGCCAGGCTCTCATCGCGCAGACGCATATGATGAAGCTTCAGGAGAACGGTGCACTCGAGGTCAATGGCCGGCGCTGGAGCTTCGACGTGCTCCCCGACAAGGCCCCGGAGATTGCCTTTGACGGCCTGCCGAAGCCCAGCGTCAACGGCGCGCTCGAAATCGGTTTCACCGTCAAGGACGATTACGGCGTCCAGGAAGCGCATGCGGAGATCGTTCCCGTCGAAACAGACCCGACCGCAACGCCGCTCTATCCGCTGCCGGAGTACCGGCTGGATGTCCCCCGCCGCAACGCCCGCGACGCCAAGGGTGTGACCAGCCGGAACCTGACCGAACATCCGCTTGCCGGCAAGCGCGTGCGCATCACCCTCGTCGCCAAGGATGCCGCCGGCCAGACCGGCCGCAGCCCACCGCATGAGATGGTGCTGCCGTCGCGGCCCTTCAACGAGCCGCTTGCCGCGGCCGTCGCCGAGGAGCGGCAGGTTTTCGCGCTCGATACCCGCAAGATGCCGCAGGCGATCGCCCTGAACGAGGCGCTGACCATCCGCCCCGAGGAGACGATCCCCAAGCTCACCAACTATCTGCTGCTCGAATCCGCCTTGGCTCGCATGAAGCTCGCAAAGGGTGAGGATGCGCTGAAGGATACGGCCCAATATCTCTGGGAGATCGCCCTCGGCATGGAGGACGGCGATCTCTCGCTTGCCGAGCGCAAGCTGCGCGAAGCCCAGCAGAAGCTTGCCGACGCGCTGGACCGCAACGCTCCCGACGCGGAGATCAAGAAGCTGATGGACGAGCTGCGCAAGGCGATGCAGGACTATATGACCGAGCTTGCAGAGCGCATGCAGAACGCGCCGATGCAACCGAACCAGAATGCGCAGAATATCCTGCGCCAGCAGGATCTGGAACGGATGATGGACCAGATCGAGAATCTCGCCCGCTCCGGCAATCGTGACGCGGCCCAGCAGATGCTGTCGGAATTGCAGCGGATGATGAACAACCTGCAGGCGGGCCGCCCGCAGCGCGGTCAGCAGGGCCAGGAAAACAGCGAAGCCCGCAAACAGATCGACAAGCTCGGCGAGATCCTGCGCGACCAGCAGAAGCTGATGGAACAGACCTTCCGGCTCGACCAGCAGCTCAGGGACCGCATGCAGCGCGGCGAGCCTGACATGGGCGAAAACGATCCGCTGCTCGACGAGATGAATCCCGGAGAGAACGGCGAGCCACAGGACCAGCAGCAGGGCCAGCAAGGCAAGGAAGGCCAGCAGCCCTCCGACCAGATGACGGCCGAGCAGCTGCGGGAGGCGCTGAAACAGCTGCGCGCCCAGCAGGATGCGCTGGGCAAGCAGCTCGGCGAATTGCAGAAGAGCCTCGGCGAGATGGGCATGAAGCCCGGCCCGGGCTTCGGCCAGGCGCAGCGTGAGATGGAAGGCGCCGGCCGTGAACTCGGCCAGGGCCGCGGCCAGCCGGCCGTCGAGGGCCAGGGCCGCGCGCTCGAAGCACTTCGCCAGGGCGCCCGCGACATGATGAACCAGATGATGCAGGCGCAGCAGGGCCAGCAAGGTCAAGGTCCGAACGGCCAGGTTGGCCAGGGCGACCAGAACGGCCGCGACCCGCTCGGCCGGCCACGCCGGACCCAGGGACCTGAATTCGGCGACAACGTGAAGGTGCCTGACGAAATCGACGTTCAGCGGGCGCGAGAAATCCTTGACGCGATCCGCGAAAAGCTTGGCAACAATCCGCCGCAGGAAATGGAACGGCGCTATCTCGAGCGGCTGCTGGACATCCAGTAGGTCCTACTCCACCACATAATGGATCGCAGTCGCTCTAACAGAATGATTTTAGGCCGGATCGGCCTAAAATCTAAATCCGGATATCAATCGAGGAAGGTGAGCACCATCTCGTCCGACGACCGCTCACACCTTTCGGCATTAAGCCCTAGGCGACGAGCGCCCGGGCAACAGCCTTGCGGATATCGGGAAGCGCGAATGGTTTGGCAACGACATCGATGATCTTTTCGGCAAGATCGTCGGCTCGTTCGCGCTGTTCGGCATAACCGGTCATCAGCAGGATCTTCAGACCCGGAAAAGCGTCTTTTGCCTGATGGGCGAGTTCAATGCCGTCCATCACGGGCATGCGGATATCTGAAAGCAGCAGATCGTAGACCCCGTCCTTGAGCTTCTCCAAGCCCTCGGCCCCATCGGCCGCCTCATCGGTCTCGTGGCCATCAAGCCGCAGGGCCCGGGCCACGAAGGACCGCAGGGAGTCCTCGTCTTCCGTAATCAGAATTCTTGCCATATGTGCATCGCTCCGTATCAGCCCCGCGACGGAAATCACCAGACTTTCCTTTTCGATCGGTAAAGATGGTGAAGCGATGGACGAGATGGTTAACAACCCGTCTTGAAGGCAACAGCTCAGGCGTCCCCGGTAACCACGCCGACGAAGGGCAGTTCGCGAAAGGCATAGGCGACATCCATGCCGTAGCCGACGACAAAATAGTCGGGGCATTCGAAGCCGACATAGTCGGCCTCCAGCTTTTCCTTGCGCTTGACGCGCTTGTCGAGCAGCACGGCGATCGTGACGTTGCGCGCGCCACGTTCGAACAGCAGCTCCTTGGCAAAGAGCAGCGTCCGGCCGGATTCGAGGATATCGTCGATCAGCAGGACGTCGCGGCCATGCACGTCGCTGTCGATATCCTTGACGATGCGCACGCCCTGAGAAACCGTGCCGATGCCGTAACTCGACAGGGTGATGAACTCGACCTCCGGGGCAAGCCCGCTATCATGCAGGGCACGGATCAGGTCGGCGGCGAAGATGAAGGAGCCCTTGAGCACGGCGATGACCAGCAGGTCCTTGGTCGGGCCGCTGGCGATCTCCCGCGCCATCGAATGATTGCGCTCGGCGATCTGCTCAGCGGTGAAGAGCGGCTCGATGTTTTTTCCGCGCACGACAGGCATAAGGGCTTGCTCCATGAAAAGAAGGGTAAGCCGTTAGCACATATGCGAGCCTGAAACAGCCTCGCCGGCTATGAAATTAACGCGATTGGCGCGACCTGCGACGCGAAAATCGGCAATCCATGTCCTGTTACGTCTGCGGCAGGAAGGAAAGCCGGACCTCCGGCATTTTTCCGCCGGCATGCTGGACGCGCGCCGAGAAGCCCCGGCTCTGGCCGCCATAGATCACATCGGCTGGCGGGTTGATGACGATGCTTGCGGTCAACCGTTCGTCGGTCACGAGATCGGCACGGATCGGATGCACCGTCTGCGTCGTGCCGCTCTCGTTTTCGATGATGCCGTTGATGACGAGCACGCGCATGCCGTTCGCATCACGCGGCGTCACCGTGACATGGGTGAAATGCAGCGATGCGCCGGAAGTGGCTCGCTCGCCGGAAAGGCCGGAAAAACCACCCGCAAGCCCGAAGACGAGCACGACGAGCGCCAGCACCAGCGCTGCGAAGCTCCGCATCGACGCGCGCTGCAGCCAGGATTCCACGGTCTGCAGAACGGAAGCAGCCATTGCCGGCATGAACGGCGGCGGTGCGGCGTTTGCGGCAGCCATACGCTTGCGGTTGTCGTTATAGGTCCTTGCATTGAATTCCCTGGGCCGAACTTTGCCGAGGGTGACGAATTCGGCGTCGGAGATATCGGCAGGACGCGCCGAGCGGTACCGACGGTTGGTGGGTTCCGGCGGCAGGAAATCATAGGCCTGGCCCGTCCGGCGACTGAAGGAGGATGCTTCCATGGTGGCTGCCTCGCAGATGTCCACATGGTTTCGCTGCCAGGGGAAATCTTGGCATTGAAACGAATCCTGCTCAGTCGTAAATTTTAATGGTTAATGCTTCGCAAAGATCGCCATCAAACGGGCGTCTTTCCAGCAAAATTTACCGGCTGTTAACGGTGTTGGTTAACAAGTCGTGCGGTGAAACCCACAACAGACTGAGCTGCCCGTTGATCCACTTCGAGAATGTCGGTTTGCGTTATGGCATGGGCCCGGAAATCCTCCGGGACCTGACCTTTGACATTCCGAAGAAATCCTTTCAGTTCCTGACTGGTCCATCGGGCGCCGGCAAGACGTCGTTGCTGCGGATGCTTTTCATGTCGCTGCAGCCGACGCGCGGCTTGATCCGCATGTTCGGGCGCGACATTTCCGAAATCCCCCGCCCCGAACTGCCGCTTCTGCGCCGCCGCGTCGGCATCGTCTTCCAGGATTTCCGCCTCCTCGACCATCTCACCACCTATGAGAATGTCGCTTTGCCCTTACGGGTGCGCGGCAAGGATGAGAGCTCCTACAAGACCGACGTCCTGGAACTTTTGAAATGGGTCGGCCTCGGCGAACGCATCAACGTGCTGCCGCCCGTACTCTCCGGCGGCGAGAAGCAGCGCGCCGCAATCGCCCGGGCGTTGATGGATCGGCCGGAAGTGCTGCTGGCCGACGAACCCACAGGCAATGTCGACCCGCCGATGGCAAAGCGCCTACTCAACCTTTTCCTCGAGCTGAACCGCCTCGGCACGGCAGTCGTGATCGCCACGCATGACCTGGCGCTGATGGAGCAGGTGGAAGCCCGCCGCATGATCCTCTCAGAGGGGCATCTCGATATTTATGACTGAGCCCCCGTCCAGAAACCCCGAGAAGGCGTCTGCCAAGACCCAGCAGAAGCGGCCAGAATTGCGCGTGCGTCCGACCGCGCCGATCCTGCCGCCTTCCAACATCCAGGGCAGCGCCTTGATGGTGGTGATATCAATCATGGCCTTTCTCGCCTGCCTGACGCTCGGCGGCGTCAGCATGGTGCGCTCGACGGCGGCCAGCTGGGAGAGCCAGATCTCGCGCGAGATTACCATCCAGATCAAGCCGGACGACAATCTCGACATGGAAAAGGCGCTGACCCAGGCGCGCGATCTCGCGCTGACCTTCGTCGGCACCAAGAGTGGCCAGATCGTCGATGAGGCGGCGACCGCTCGCCTGCTCGAACCCTGGCTCGGCCCTGGTCTCGATCTCAAGGATCTGCCCGTTCCCCGCCTCGTCATCATCACCATCGACGAGAGCAATCCACCGGATTTCGATTCGATGCGGGCGCTGCTGAAGGAAAGCATTCCGCAGGCCACCCTTGACGATCACCGCACCTGGGTCGACCGGTTGGTGTCCATGGCGCACACGACTGTGATGATCGGCACCGGCATCCTGCTCCTGGTTTTCACGGCGATGGTGCTCACTGTCGTCTTCGCCACGCGCGGCGCGTTGTCGGGCAATCGTCACGTCGTCGAGGTGCTGCATTTCGTCGGCGCCGAAAGCTCCTTCGTCGCCACCGAATTCCAGAAGCATTTCCTGAAGATCAGCCTCAAGGGCTCGGCGATCGGCAGCGCGCTTGCCGCCCTCTTCTTCGCCACCGCCGGTTTCTGGCAAAGCCGCACCCTCGCCACCCCCGAAACGGACCAGGCGACCGCGCTCTTTGGCACCTTCTCCGTCGGCGTGCTCGGTTATGCCGGCATCTTCGCAACGATGATCGTCATCGCGCTGCTCACCACCTTCACCGCCCGGCTCACCGTCATGCGGACGATCTACGAAATCGATACGCTACGCTCGGACCCGACACGCACGGACGGCATCGGAAGTTGATCGTGACCGTGCCGTTTTGCCATGAAAGCGTCTGTTCCGCGCCGCAATCAGCGTATAATCACGATTCATGACGATGGGACACACGACACCCAACCCGATTCATCAGGACCCGGAGCTTGATCGCCCGGCGGGTCTGCCGCCGCGGCGTGGGCCGATCCGCCGCCTGCTGCGCTGGGGCGGCTTTGGCTGCCTGCTGGTAATCGCCCTGGTGTTCGGCGGCTTTCTGCGTTTTGCCGATTCGGTGACGACACTCAGGCCGCCGGCCGAGCCTAAAGCGGATGCCATTGTGGTATTGACGGGTGGTTACCAGCGCATCGACCAGGCCGTGGAGCTGCTGCAGAAGGGTGCCGGCAAGCGCCTGCTCATTTCCGGCGCCCACCCGACGACGACACCGGCACAGATCCGCAAGATGACGCAGGGTTCGGCCGATCTCTTCTCCTGCTGTGTCGATATCGGCTACGATGCGATCGACACGATCGGCAATGCCGAGGAAGCTTCGAACTGGATCCACGCCAAGGGATACCGCAGCGTTCTGATCGTCACCAACAACTACCACATGCCGCGAAGCCTCGCCGAGCTCTCCTATGTCGATCCCGACATCGAGTTCATCGCTTATCCCGTGGTCAACTCGGATTTGAAGAGCCGCAACTGGTTCACCGACCCGAATGCGATGCGCGTCATGCTGGCCGAATATGTGAAAGTGCTGCTGACTGGCGCCCGCAACATCACCGGCTTCGGCCGCCACACTGGCTTGCGCTCGGCAAGTGCGTCCGGCCAAGAATAGAGCGCCGCGCTTCGATAGGACGCGCAAGGACGGTCCATCCCTTTGAAAGTCGCGCATAATCCCTTGCGAAAATCGATTCCGACTTTCGGGGTCATGCGCTATCTTCTTGTTTTTGCGCAATTCCGGACGCAAAACCGCTGCGCACTTTTGCTGGAATTGCTCCAGGCTTTTACATCAAGGCAGCATCAAACGCTTTTTATGGCGGGCAATATCGTGTAGGCCGGTCGCGTGAGCATGCCTCGGGAAAGTTTCATGATCGCCCTGCGTTCCGTTCTCTTCAACACGATCTTCTACGCCAACCTCATCATCCGGATGATTGTGCTCTCGCCCTACTATTTCGTGGTGCCGCGCAAGATCGCCTATGCGATCCCGAAGAACTGGGCGCGCTCCAACCACTGGCTGATGCGGGTGATCGTCGGCACCACCTTCGAGATCGAGGGCCTGGAGAACCTGCCTGACGGCAGTTACATCCTGGCGCCGAAGCATCAGTCCTTCTGGGATACCTACGCACTGCTGCCCTGGCTGAAGGATCCGGTTTATATCCTGAAGCGCGAACTGATGTGGATTCCGCTCTTCGGCTGGTATGCGAAGAAACAGCGCATGATCCCGGTCGATCGCGGCGCCCGCGGCAAGGTGATGGTGGAAGTGCTGAAACGCACGAAGGAAGAGCTTTCGACCGGCCGCCAGCTCATCATCTATCCGGAGGGCACCCGCCGCCCGCCGGGCGCAGAACCGCTCTATAAATACGGCATCGCCCGCATGTACCGCGATCTTAACCTCCCCGTCGTGCCGGTCGCCATGCATCCCGGCCTCTTCTGGCCGCGACGGAGCATTCGTCGTTATCCCGGTCATTTCAAGGTGAGGATCCTGCCGCCGATCATGCCGGGAATGGATCCGGACGCCTTTTTTACCCATCTGATCGAGGTATCGGAGCGGGCAAGCGACGAGCTTCTGCTCGAAACCGTCGAGCGAAATCCGCATCTGCCGCTCCCGCCGACGGCGGTCGAAAGGCTGGTCGAGTTGCGCAAGCTGAACGCGGCAACGGGCTGAGATCAGGCGGCGCGTAGCCGCTCCACTTCGTTGACGACCTGCTCCAGCCAATGGTCGCGAATGCCCATCTGCTTCAGATGCGTCAGCGTGTTGAAGACATAGGCGTCATTCGGACCAGACTGGCCTTTTGCTTCGTTCACCACGCGCGCCGCCGCCAGCGCATCGAGCGCGCCGGCATATTGTTCATGCTCGCGGTCGATGATGTAGGCGACCGCCTCCACCCGGCGCCGTCCGGCAAGCTGCAGCCGCACCCGGCGCTCCAGGTAGACATTGGTGACCAGCTCGCGGGCGCGGAGATAATCGATCACCTCATCCCATTTTTCCGGCGAAATGCGGAAAGCCATGCCGCGGCAGGCGCCACCCCTGTCGAGGCCGAGAACCAGGCCCGGATTGTCGCGGGAGCCACGATGGACAAAGGAGCGGACGCAGAGCGAACGCCTGTAGCCGTAGACCAGGGCCTCTGCCCGCTCCATGAACTCGAAGCCCGGATTCCACATCAGCGAACCGTAGCCAAATACCCAAAATTCGTCCATATCGCACGCCAGACCGGGAATCACATTTGCGATTCACCATTGGAGAACATCATGGCAGCGTCAAGCCAATCCGGCAGCGGTAAGAAATTCTGGTTGCTGGGTGGAGGCGTCCTCCTGGTGATTGCGCTTTATACCGGCGGCTGGTTCTATGCGGCCTCGGCGCTGAAGAACACAGTGCTGAAAGCGATCGCGCCGCGCGATCAGGCAGGCGTCAGCGGCGAATGCTCCGATATCGAATTCCGCGGCTATCCCTTCCGTATCGGTCTGTTCTGCTCGAAGATTGACGTCGACGACAATGTCAACGGCGTCTCCGCCACCTTCGGCGCACTGCGTTCGGCAGCCCAGGTCTATGCGCCCGGCAATATCGTCTGGGAACTCGATTCGCCGGCCGAAATCCGCACCAGCAACGGCCTTTCGATCTCGGCCCAATGGACGGACCTGCAGGCAAGTCTTGCAACCAGGCTGCAGGGCGTCGACCGCAGCTCGACCGTCATCGAAGGTCTGAAGGCGATGGCCGTCTCCTCCTACACCGGCCAGACCATGAGCTTCGATGCCGCTCGCACCGAAATCCATCTGCGCCAGAATGGTGCCGATCTCGACGGTGCGATTTCCGTGCAGGACGCCAACGCGGCGATCAAGGACTGGCCGCAGATCTTCCCGAAATTGTCTGCCAGCATCGATCTGACCGTCGCCGGCAAGGCCGGCCTGATCGACGGCAGTGACCGGAACGGCCTCAATGGTGCCACCGGCGACCTGCGCCGCATCGTCGCCGACATCGGCGACGGCAAGGTGATGACGCTCACCGGCCCCTTCTCCTTCGATGAGCAGGGCTTGCTCTCGGGAAAATTCAAGCTGGAGATCGAACAGCTCGGCCCTTGGGGGGACAGCCTGAAACAGGCCTTTCCGGATATCGCCTCGACCGTCAATACGGCGACCAAGCTCTTGAAGGCGCTTGCCGGCGGCGGCGACAAAGTCTCTGTCGATCTCGTCGTCGATCGCGGCAATGCCACCGTCAGCGGTTTCATCCCGCTCGGCCGGATTCCGCCGATCTGATGCATCCCCCCAAAAGTGTCCAGAGGTTTCTGGGATAACAGGATGCATAGGAAAGGCCTGAAGCGCGTCGCATGATTCCGGCTCGACGCGAGGCGCTTCAGGCGATTCGCTTGATGAAGAAGACTTCCGGCACCGATTGCAGGTCGGGCAGCTCGATCGCACCGGTTTCGGAAAATCCGTTGCGGCGATGCCAGTCCTGAGGCCGGCTTTCGTCGCATTCGCTCGACGTCATCAGCAGGCGGGCGCCGTCGCCGCGCATGGCGTCTTCCCAGGCGAGAAACAGCGCCGTGCCGACGCCCGACCGGCGGTGACCGGGCAGGACGCGGATCATTTCCATATAGGGAACCCTGCCCCAGAAGCGGGAAAAGCGCAGGAAACCGACAATCTCATCGGCCTCCCTGGTAACCAGATATTCGCCGAGCGCGACGCAGCGCGACACCCATGCCGCACCGGCGCTAGCATCCTCGCGCGCCAGCCAGTCGATATCCGCCCGGCCGGCACGTGCCACCTCCACCATCGCCGCGGCTACTTCTTGTCCAGCGCATGGCGGCCGAAATCCGGCGCGTCGACATCCTGGCCAGCCTGGACGATCGAACGGCGGATGGCGCGCGTGCGGGTGAAGAGTTCGAATATCTTGTCGCCCTCGCCCCAGCGGATGGCGCGCTGCAGATAGGCGAGATCCTCAGAGAACCGTGCCAGCATTTCGAGGATCGCATCGCGGTTATGCAGGCAGACGTCGCGCCACATGGTCGGGTCGGAGGCAGCAAGGCGGGTGAAATCGCGAAAGCCGGAGGCGGAATATTTGATGACTTCCGATTCCGTCACCGTCTCCAGATCGTCGGCGGTGCCGACGATATTGTAAGCGATGATATGCGGCAGGTGTGAGACGATGGCGAGCACCTTGTCGTGATGCTCGGCATCCATTTCGTCGACTTTCGAGCCCAGCGCTTCCCAGAAGCTGCGCAGCCGCTTCAGAGCCACCTCATCGGTGCCAGCGACCGGCGTGAAGATGCACCAGCGGCCTTCGAAGAGGCCGGGAAAGCCGGCATCCGGGCCGGATTTTTCGGTACCGGCCAGCGGATGGCCGGGGATAAAATGCACATTATCAGGCATATGCGGCAGCATCTGCGCAATGACAGAAGCCTTTGTCGAACCGACATCGGTGACGATGGCCCCGGGCTTCAGGTTTCCCGAGATCTCCTTCGCCACACTTTCCGAAGCGCCGACCGGCACCGAGACGATCACCAGATCGGCATCCGTGACGGCATCCTGCGACGACGCCGTATAGCGATCGCCGAGGCCAAGCTCTTCCGCGCGCTTCAGCGTATCGGGGCTGCGTGTGGCGACGACGATCTCCCTCGCAAGGCCAAGCCGCCTGATGTCATAGGCGAGCGACGATCCGATCAGGCCGATGCCGATCAGCGCGATACGATCGAACTGCACGCTCATGGCTGATGACCCATGAATTCGGTGAGCGCGGCAATCACGCCGCGATTGGCCTCCTCGGGGCCAATGCTCATGCGCAGCGCATTGGCGAAGCCATAACCGCGCACGGCGCGCAGGATGTAACCGCGGCTCGTCAGCAAATCGTCGGCATCCGCGGCGCGCTTACCGTCGATCTCGGGGAAATGGATGAGGACGAAATTGGCGACGGACGGCGTCACCTTCAGCCCGATCGCTTCGAGCGCCTGGGTCAGCGTCTCCACCCACATCTGGTTGAAGGAGACGGCCTGCTGGATGAAGGCCTGATCGCGGATGGCAGCGGCTGCGGCGGCGATTGCCGGTGCGTTCAAGTTGAACGGCGCGCGCACGCGGTTCAGCGCGTCGACGATCTCGGCGGGCGCATACATCCAGCCGACGCGCAGCGCCGCAAGACCATAGGCCTTCGAGAAGGTGCGGGTCATCACCACGTTGGCATTGGAGGATACGACCTCGATGCCGGCTTCATAATCGTTGCGGCGCACATATTCGGCGTAAGCCGCATCGAGCACCAGGACGACATGTTTCGGCAGTCCGGCCTGCAGGCGGCGGATCTCGCTGACGGAAACATAGGTGCCGGTCGGATTGCCGGGATTGGCGATGAAGACGATCTTCGTCTTCTCCGTCACCGCGGCAAGGATCGCATCGACATCGACGGTATAGTCCTTCTCCTTGACGACGACAGGCGTGGCGCCTGCGCCCAGGATCTGGATCTTGTAGACGAGGAAGCCGTGCTCGGTGATGATGCCCTCATCGCCGGCGCCGAGATAGACATGGCAGAGCAGGCCGAGCAGCTCGTCCGAACCGTTGCCGCAGAGGATGTTTGCCGGATTGAGACCGTGCACGGCGGCGATCGCCTCGCGCAGTTCGATCGCCTGCCCGTCGGGATAACGCCCCAGATTGTCGGCAACCGTCTTGAAGGCCTCAATTGCCTTCGGGCTGGCGCCGAGCGGCGTTTCGTTGGACGAGAGCTTGTAGACACGGGCAACACCCGGCGCATGTTCCTTGCCCGGCACATAGGCTGCGATATCGAGAATACCGGGACGCGGAACGGGCTTGCTCATCTCAACGCTCATGGGTTCGACCTTGGAATTGCCGGTAAATCCGGGCTGAAAAACACCAAGTGGCATTAAAGCGGAATGCGATTGTTGTCGAGAGCTATGGGCGTGACACAAGCAGTTGGACACCGCCGGGAGCGACGTCAGCTCCCGCATAATTCCTTAAATCGGAATCGATTTAAGGATAAAATTATGCAGCATTCAAAGTGCTACAGCGTCCTTTGCGCGTCTTAAAAGACGCGCGGCGCTGTCGTGCGTGTGGTCGGCACGCCATGAGGTGCGAGAACCGGCACGAAGACGCGGCGGGAGGCCCGCGCAGCAACCGGCAGCCCCTGATAGAGCCGCTTCTGCGCTTCGACGATGATGACGCCCGAGAAGGCCGGCCAAAGCGTTCGGCCGATCCGCTCGAAGGCGCGCCGCAGGCGCAGGATGGTTCTGAGCTTCGAAGGCGGGAAGAACAGCGCTTCAGCCGTCGCGCCCGGCGTGAAATTCGTCTCGCGCAGCAGATTTGTCAGCTGACCGCGGGAATAGGGCCGGCCCGAACCGAAGGGCGTATGCTCCATGCGTGCCCAGACGCCGCGCCGGTTCGGCACGACGATGACCAGCCGTCCGCCCGGCGCCAGCACCCGCCAGAGCTCCTTCAGCGTCTCGCGCGGGCTTTCGGCAAATTCCAGCGAATGCACCATCAGCACCCGGTCGATCGAGGAATCCGGCAGCGGCAATTCCTCGTCGAAAACCAGCGCCGTCGTCGAGAGCGAGCCCATCGGCCAGTTCACCGCGCCCTGCCCGGCCGGCATGAAGGCGAAGGTGCGTTCGGTATCGGCCTGGAAGCGATCGAGGAAGGGCACGGCATAACCGAGACCGACCAGACGCTCCTGCGGCAGCCGCACCCAGAGCGAGGACAGCGCCATGGCGATCGACTGCTCGGCAAGACGTCCGAGCTCGGAATGATAGAACTGGCGTAAGTCGACGATATCGGCGTGCATTGCGACAAATGTTATCAGCGGGCGGTTGGACTTCAAGGCCGGAACCTCTACATTTCCGCGAGACTCCTGGGATAAGGGATTATTGAACGATGAAACCTTTGGAATTAGACGTTTTTCTCTGCCGCACCGACAATTTCGGCGTTCTCGTGCATGATCCGGAGACAGGCTTTACCGCGGCGATCGATGCGCCGGAGGAGGCGCCGATTCTGGAAGCGGCGACACGTCGCGGCTGGAAAATCACCCATATCTTCACCACGCATCATCACACCGACCATGTCACTGCCAACCTGGCACTGAAGGAACAGTTCGGCTGTGAGATCATCGGCCCGATCAACGAGGCCATTGCCATTCCCGGCCTCGATCGGACGATGGCCGATGGCGACAGCTTCCTTTTCGGCGATCACACGGTCAACGTCATCGAGACGCCCGGCCACACCGCCGGCCACATCTGCTATTACTTTGCCGATGACAAGCTGCTGTTTGCCGCCGACACGCTGTTTGCGCTCGGCTGCGGCCGGCTGTTCGAACGCCCGGCCGCCGATATGTGGCATTCCCTGCAGAAACTCGCCGTGCTGCCCGATGAGACCGCCATCTATTTCGGCCATGAATACACATTGTCCAATGCCCGCTTCGCGCTGACCGTCGATCCCGACAATGAGCGACTGAAGAACCGCGCCGCCGAGATCGAGGCCTTGCGCGCCGACGGCAAATTCACCATCCCGACGACGCTGGGGCTGGAAAAGGAAACCAACCCGTTTCTGCGCGCCGCCGATCCGGCGATCCGCCGCAATCTGCTGATGGAAGGTAAGACCAACGAGGAAGTCTTTGCAGAGATCCGCAAGCGCAAGGACCATTTCTGATGTCGCCTGAGGACATCATCAGCGAACTCGGCATGCAGCCGCATCCCGAAGGTGGCTGGTACGTGCAGACGTTCCGCGATACGGCGGGCGGAGAACGCGGCCATTCGACGGCGATCTATTATCTGCTGACCAGGGGGCAACGTTCGCACTGGCATCGTGTCCATGATGCGGCCGAGGTCTGGCATTATTACGCCGGCGCGCCGCTCTCGCTGCATCGGTCGGAAGACGGAACGGCAAGCGAGACCCTGACGCTCGGAACGAATCTTCCTGCCGGCGAGCGGCCGCAAGCAATCATTCCCGCCAATTGGTGGCAATCGGCCGAAACCCTCGGCGATTTCACCCTGGTCGGCTGCACCGTCTCACCCGGCTTCGAATTCTCGAGCTTCGAGATGGCTCCACCCGGTTGGAAGCCAGGCGGCTAGAGCATGATGCCGAAAAGTGTGAGCGGTTTTCGGGCGACATCATGCTCCAACTATCTAATTTAGAACAGGATTCAGATTTTAGGCCGACCGGGCCTAAAGTCATCCTGTTCTAAGGCCTATGCTGCAGCCGCAGGCTGCGCCGGAACTTTGCGGCGAAACATGTCCTGAGCGGCGAGCACCGCCCCGCCGGTGACGAGCAGGCAAGCGAGAGCAATGCGCCAGCTCGGCTCGGCAAATCCAAACAGCACCAGAATGAGCGTCGAAAGCAGAGGTGCTGCATAACTTGCCGCGCCGAGAATCTGGATATCGCCGTTCTTGACGCCGTAATCCCACGCGTAGAAGGCAGCACCGACCGGAAAGAGCCCGAGCCCGGCGACGGCGACCCATTCGAAAATCGTTTCCGGCCAGACGGTCGTCTCAAGGCCGAGATGGCAGAAGAGCGACAGCATGGAGGTCGCAAGGCAGAAGCCGGTGACGACATCCGTGGAGACGGCGTCGAAACGCCGCGTTAGCAGCGAATAACCGGACCATGTGAAGGCGCAGAGAAAGGCGGCACCGTAACCGACGGCATAGGCGCCGTCGAAATCGACGCCGTTGCGGCCAACGATCAGGAAGGTACCGCAAAGTCCGGCAAGCGCACCCGCCACATGATACCAGCGCAGCCGTTCGCCCGGCAGCAGCGCCGAACCGACGACGATCAGCAGCGGCCAAAGATAGGCGACCAGCCCCGCCTCCACCGCCGGCGCGTTCCGGAGCGCGGTAAAATAGAGAAAATGATAACCGAACAGCCCCGCAATGCCTGTTATCCAGACCTTGGCCGGCTGCTTCAGCAGCGCCAGCCGCGCGGGATTGAGGATAAGCACCACAAGGCCGGGAAGGCTGCCGATCGCAAAGCAGACGGCCGAAAGCTGGAACGGCGGCATCTTGCCGGAGGCGGCCGTGAACAACGCCAGGAACGACCACATCAGAATGGCCGTAAAACCGATCAACGTCGCGCGAAGCTTCACCTGTCCCCCTTCACGGAGGCAGAAGCCCCGTCAGCTGTTGCTGCCGTATTTGACGGCAGTGATCGTCACCATTCCATATTCGGTTGGAATGCGCACATAGACAGGAGCGTATACATTTGCCGCGTCCGACTTGGCAAACCAGATTTCCATCCGGTTACTCTTGCTGAGATAGTCGATGTCCTTGCGGCCCTTCTTGTAGCCCGAGCGCGGTACGAAGCGCACGCTGCAGACGGTCGCCTTGCCCTTGAAACCATTGGTGGAAAAATCCTCGTCGCCCTTCGGCGACAGCACCAGATCCATGCGTGTCTCGCCATCGAAGATCGGCAGCGTCTGCGAGCAGACCTTGGTGTCGCCGGTGAAGACCAGGCCGGAGATCGGGTCGAGCACCGAGCGCATGTCGCGCGGCGTGACGTCGATCCAGTTCTTCGGACGCTTCGGCATCGGTGTCGTCGTCGCCGAGATGATGTTGCCGTTGCGGTAGCTGACCTCGTAGAAGCGGGCCTTCCGCTTGCCGCTCTTGTAGTAGAGAGAGTATTTTTGCGCCTGCAATCTGTCATTGCGAACTACGCCGGTGACGCTGGTCTTGGCCGAAATCGACGTGACGAGATCGGCAAGACCGGCAGAATTGATGTCGCCGGCGATCTTGTAGCTGTGATCGTCCTCGATCTGCGTCAGGAACGCGGCGCGCGCGATCGGCAGGCCGGCGAGCGCCACCCGGTATTCCGTCCGATGCTGGATTTCGGCCGCCGATGCCGGTATGGCAAGAAGTGCGGCGATGGCCGAAATGAAAATCCGTCTGCCCGAATGAGCCATGGAAAAAAGCCTTGTCTTGCTGCGCGCTGGCAGGCCCTTGCTGAGCGCTCTATACTCCTGCCGCGAAGGGAAGAAAACAGCAGCTTTTTGACAGAATTGCGGGAAAGGCCAAGGTTTGGCTTGACGCGAGCAGCCTGTCTGACTATAGAACCGCAACTTTCCAATCATGCCCGTTGGATTGCGCGCCTGGCTTTGCCGGGAATGGCAATTCGATGGCCCGAGAAAAACAAGAATAGGTGTTCCATGTCCCGCGTGTGCGAATTGACCGGCAAGGCCGTCCTGACTGGTAACAATGTCAGCCATGCCAACAACAAGACCAAGCGCCGGTTCCTGCCGAACCTGTGCCAGGTAACGCTGATTTCCGACGCTCTCAACCAGCGTTATCGTCTTCGCGTTTCGGCTGCCGCTCTTCGCACCGTCGAGCATCGTGGCGGCCTCGATGCCTTCCTGCTGAAGGCCAGCGAAAACGAACTGTCGATGCGCGCTCGCCTGCTGCGCCGTCAGATCGCCAAGAAGACTGCTGAAGCCGCTGCTGCGTAAGCTTCTGCCCTTCTTTTATACGGCTTCAAAAGGCTTGAACGGATAATACCGGACAAGCCTTTTGCTTTGCCGGTTTGCTCCTCCAACTGGTGGCATCACCCAGGATAAAAAAATGCTGAAGACCCGCTATACCATCGCCTATGTCGCGCTGATGACACTCGTCGTCGTCGCCTCCAACTTCCTCGTCCAGTTTCCGCTGAACGCCGAAGTCGCCGGCATCAACCTTGCCGACATCCTGACCTGGGGCGCTTTCTCCTATCCGATCGCCTTCCTGATCACCGATCTGACCAATCGTCAGTTCGGCCCGCAGGCAGCCCGCAAGGTCGTGTTTGCCGGCTTCGTCGTCGGCGTGACGCTCTCCTTCTTCACCTCAGTGCCGCGTATCGCCATCGCCTCCGGCTCGGCCTATCTCGCCGGCCAGCTGCTCGATATCGCCGTCTTCAACCGCCTCCGCCGCCAAGCCTGGTGGCGCGCGCCACTGGTCGGTTCGCTGATCGGCTCGGCGCTCGATACGGTAATGTTCTTCTCGTTGTCCTTCGCCGCCGTTTTCGTCTTCCTCGGCCCGAACGATCCCTTTGCGCTGGAAGCAGCCCCCATCCTCGGCGTCTTCGCCGCGGAGGCTCCGCGCTGGATTTCCTGGGCGATCGGCGATTTCGCCGTGAAGATGATCGTCGGCCTCGTCATGCTGCTGCCTTATGGCGCACTGATGAATGTGCTGCGGCCGATGCAGGCTGCTCGCGCCAGCTAGCTGAAGTTACGGACGCCGCCGGACCGCGTCGGCGGCGAGGGCCGGATGCAGCAGCACCTCTGCCGTCAGATCGTCGATACCTAGCGATGAATCGAGCCGCAGCACCGGCGCTGTCTGTGTTTCCAGCCATTGCTCATGTGCCACAAGGCTGCGGCGTTCGGGGCCGGCCGTATCGTAGCTGGCCGCCCATTCCAGGAATTCCCCGCTTTTTACGGCCATGTCGCCGCCCGGCCTGATTCTATTGCCGTATCGGGCAATCTCCCGCGCAAGGATGCGCGCCATTCTAAGCTCCGAGTCGATCCTGAGGGACACGATCAGATCGTAAAGCGGCTCGAGCGGCCTTCCCCATTTCAGCGCCGATCCGGAGAGGACCCAGCCGTCATGCCGCGCCACCTCATCGAGGAGCAGCCCGATGCGCTCGTCGGCATCCCTCGGCGTCGCGAAGGGCGGATCAGTCGGTAACCAGAAGAAATCGTCGGTGTCGAGATGGGCGATATCGAGCTTCTCGGCAAGCGCACGGCCGAGTGATGTCGTGCCTGAACCGGACGCGCCCATGACATGAATATGCACCACGAACTTCCCTCCGAGGCTGCTTTCCCGATGTCGCAAGCCGACCGATTGCGGCGGGATAGCCGAGGCATATGACATCAGTCTGACGTCTACGTCCTTTCGGACGCACAAAGGACGCTCTAACATTTTGAATCTACGCATCGTGCTTTCCGAAAATCGATTCCGATTTTCGGGCCGATGGCTAGGATCAATTCCGCTTCCGGGAACTCGGCGCTGACCACGCGGCCTCTTCCGAAAGCCGAAATTCCAGCATCAGATTGCGCTGCAGGATCGAATGATTGTCGTCCGACACTAGAATGATATGGGTCGTGCCGTCGGCGGCCTGGAAAGCATCGAGCCCTTCCATATTGTCGATCTGCGAGTTGAAATTGCCTTCCAGCAGCAAGTCGCCGTCGACGACGGCGCCGGGCCTGATGTCGGCGCCCTTGATGCGCCGAAGACGCATGCCGATGCCTTCGGCCATGTTGAAGCGGCGCTCCAGCAGCAGCAGGTCGCCGTTCGGCAGGAAGGCACCGTCGGTGATGTCGAAGCTGCCGTCTCGCTTAACCGAGAAACGGCCTTTCAGCGGTCCGCTGAGAATGGCCGCCAGCCGATTGCCGTCACTGTCGAGACCGCGTTCGGAGACGATGACCACGCCGCCCTTGAGTGGGCTGGATGCCGGCGCCACGGCGATGGTTTCGATGCCGCGGTTGTCGTCCAGCATCTTTCGCGGGATGAGGATCGGCAGGGTGGCGATCACTCCCGAGCCGGCAAAGCCGGGATCGGGATAGACATCGACGCGATGAGCCTGCTCGAAGGAGACCAGGATCCGGTCGCCGTCGAGCGCCAGGCCTTCGGCATCCATATGTCCCTTGCCCTCGAAGCTGCGCCCGGCGCTGTTCTTCATCGGCGTGATCTCGACATCCGAAAGGCCGGAAAGCCTGCCCTTGACGTCGCGCTCGATGCTGCCGGTCAGCCACTGGCCGGTGTCGAGCACAACGACGAAATGTTTTTGGTCCGGCCGGAAACGGATGGAGGAGAGCGAGCCGAATAGCGCTCGGCTGGAGACCATTTCCAGCCCGCCGAGAAATTCCAGCGAACCGAATTGCGTCTCCGAAGAGCCGATCCTGTAATCGGAGATTTGCCGGCTAATGACCGGCACGTCGTCGCCGGCCGCCCATGACGAGGAAGCGCCGGCCGCGACGCAGAGAACGATCGACGCCGCACGGCAGAGGCGCTTGACAGTCATTCTTCCGACGTCAGCCGGCACGGCGTATCCGGCCGCCGCGCGGCTGGACGGATTGGTCCTCGAACAGTGAGGCAAGCTGCTCGGTCATCGCACCGGCAAGCTCGTCGGCATCGACGATCGTCACGGCGCGGCGATAGTAGCGCGTCACGTCGTGGCCGATGCCGATCGCCAGCAGTTCGACAGGCGAGCGCGTCTCGATCTGTTCGATGACGGCGCGCAGGTGCCGCTCCAGATAATTGCCCGGATTCACCGACAGCGTCGAATCGTCCACCGGCGCCCCGTCCGAGATCATCATCAGGATGCGGCGCTGCTCGCGGCGCGCGAGCAGGCGATTATGCGCCCAGATCAGCGCCTCGCCGTCGATATTTTCCTTGAGCAGGCCCTCGCGCATCATCAGCCCAAGATTGGCGCGCGCGCGCCGCCACGGCGCGTCGGCCGATTTGTAGATGATATGACGCAGGTCGTTGAGACGGCCTGGCGTCTGCGGCTTGCCGCCGGCAAGCCAGTTTTCACGCGCCTGCCCGCCCTTCCAGGCCTTGGTCGTAAAGCCCAGGATCTCGACCTTGACGCCGCAGCGCTCCAGCGTGCGGGCGAGAATGTCGGCGCAGGTGGCGGCAACCGTGATCGGCCGACCGCGCATCGAGCCGGAATTGTCGATGAGCAGGGTAACGACGGTATCGCGGAACTGGGTGTCGCGCTCCATCTTGAAGGAGAGCGCCTGCATCGGATCGATGATGATGCGCTGCAGCCGGGCCGGATCGAGATAACCCTCTTCCAGGTCGAAATCCCAGGAGCGGTTCTGCTGCGCCATCAGGCGGCGCTGCAGCCGGTTGGCGAGACGGCCGACGGCGCCTTGGAGATGCGCCAACTGCTTGTCGAGGAAGGCGCGCAGGCGCTCCAGCTCGGCGGCGTCGCAAAGTTCCTCGGCGGTGATGATCTCGTCAAACTCTTCGGTAAAGACGTGATAATCGACCTTCTCGTTGAAATCGGCAAAAGGCGTATTCGGCCGGCGGGTCTCGCCCGGCGTTTCCGAATCGTCCTCACCCTCTTCCATCATGTCGTCGTCGGAGATTTCGGCGCCTTCGGTCTCGCCGTCCTCCATCTGCTCGTCGGCGACTTCACTGTCCTCGACGGGGGCGGCATCGGTGCCGGCATCCTCGTCGACCTCGTCCTGGTCCTGCTCATCGCCGCTCGGCTGGTCTTCCTGCTCCGACTGGTCGTCATTGTCGGCGTCGCTGTCGTCGTCGCCGTACTCCTCGGCCATTTCCATGGCCGACAGCATGTTGCGGATGACCTTGGCGAAGGCCTGCTGGTCGTTGATCGCGCTCGACAGATTGTCGAGTTCGGACCCTGCCTTGTCCTCGATAAAGTCACGCCAAAGGTCGAGCACCTTGCCGGCGGAGGCCGGCGGGCGCTGGCCGGTCAGCTTCTCGCGCACCATCATCGCAACCGCTTCGCCGACCGGTGCGTCTTCCTGGCGCTCGATGCCGGTAAAATTCGCCTTGGAATATTTCTCATCCGTCATGGAGCGCAGGTTCGACGCCATGCCCTCCATGCGCAGCGCGCCGATCGATTCGACACGCGCTTGCTCGACCACATCGAAGATCGCCCGGGCATCCGAGCCCTGCGGCGCCATCGTCGCATGCACCTTCTCGTCATGGCAGGCGAGCCGCAGCGCCATCGAATCGCCGAGACCGCGGGTGACCGCCAGCTCATGCGCCGTCGGCCGCTTGGAAAGTTCCGGCAGCCGAATGCGCTCGCCGGTCATCCCCGGCCGTTCATTGGCGAAGGTCACCTCGACGTCGCCGTCGCCGGCGATCGAGCGCACGCAGCCGGTTATCGCCCGGCGCAATGGCTCGACGTCGACAGGCGCGCCGGGCTTTGCTTTCGAATTGTCACCGCGAGCTGCCATGATCGGTCGGTCTCAAGCTCCGAGAACGATATTGGCGGCACTTTCCTTCAGCTCGACGCCGAAGGCCCGCTGATAGTGCTCGGCGACCAGCGGACGCTCCAGCTCGTCGCACTTGTTGAGGAATGTGACGCGGAAGGCGAAGGCGAGATCGCCGAAGATCTCGGCATTTTCGGCCCAAGTGATGACCGTGCGCGGGCTCATGACGGTCGAGAGATCACCGTTCATGAAGGCAGCGCGCGTCAGGTCGGCGACGCGCACCATCTTCGACACGGTCTCGCGGCCGCCCTTGTCCTTGCCGAAGCTCTTCACCTTGGCGGCGACGATATTCACTTCATGATCATGCGGCAGATAGTTCAGCGTGGTGACGATCGACCAGCGGTCCATCTGCGCCTGGTTGATCTGCTGCGTACCATGATAGAGGCCGGTCGTGTCGCCGAGGCCGATCGTATTTGCGGTCGCAAACAGACGGAATGCCGGGTGCGGCCGAATGACGCGGCTCTGGTCGAGCAGCGTCAGGCGACCGGAGGATTCGAGCACGCGCTGGATTACGAACATCACATCGGGACGGCCGGCATCATATTCGTCGAAGACGAGCGCAACATTGTGCTGATAGGCCCAGGGCAGGATGCCGTCCTTGAATTCGGTGACCTGCAGCCCGTCCTTGACGACGATCGCATCCTTGCCGACGAGATCGATACGGCTGACATGGCTGTCGAGGTTGATGCGCACGCAGGGCCAGTTGAGCCGCGCCGCCACCTGCTCGATATGCGAGGACTTGCCCGTGCCGTGGTAGCCGGAGATCATCACGCGGCGGTTATGGGCGAAGCCTGCGAGAATGGCGAGCGTCGTGTCGCGGTCGAACAGGTAGTCGGTATCGAGGTCCGGCACATAGGCGTCGCCCTTGCTGTAGGCGGGAACGCGGATGTCGGAATCGATGCCGAAGGCCTCGCGAACCGAAACGGTGGTATCGGGCAGTTCGGAAATATCAAGGTCGATCTTGCTCATCATGTCTCCAAGGCGGGTGATGCCACCCGGCCATACTGTCTCAGGCCATGTCGCAACCGTGACGCCGCGTTTTTTTATTCCGCGCCCGTCCAGGTCGGAACGTCGGCGATGCTTCTCCGGGACTGAAACGAAACCTCGGCGGGATAATGACCGCGTGCGAGCATTCTTGAAAGAGTCCCGGACAAGAAACGCCGCGTCCGGAAGGTCGGCGGAGGCGATGTCGGGAAAACGCACAAATATGAGCCGCGTTTGCCTGCGGCCTCAGCCGATTTGGACCATACCCGATTGAAGCCCAAGAGCAAGGACGGGAATTAACAAAAACCGTTCTGCTTCAACAATTGATAGGCCTGGATGACGGCGCGGAAACGCTCCTCCGAGCCGCGGTCGCCGCCATTGGCATCCGGATGGTGTTTCTTCACCAGTTCCTTGTAGCGGCTCTTGATCTCCGCCGATGTCGCATTGGCGTCGAGGCCCATCGTTTCGAAGGCCTTGGTTTCGAGCGATTTCAGCTTGCGTGCCTGCGGAAAACGCGGCCCGCTGCCCTTGCCGCCTTCCTTGACGAAGCCGAAGGGATCGCGAACGCGGGTATAGGCGCCGGAGCGGATCTCCGAATGCAGCGGACTGTCCTTCGCCGCCTTGTTGACGCCGACCGTCCATGTCGGCCGGTGACCGGTGATCGCCTCTTTCTGGTAACGCGCGATCTCGCCGTCCGAAAGACCGGAGAAATAATTGTAGCCCTTGTTGTATTCCTTGACGTGCTCGAAACAGAACAAAAAGAACTGGCCTTCCGCATTGCGGCCGACGGGAGCGCGATGCGCCCCCTTTTTGTCGCAGCCGTCCCACTGACAGGTAGGCGGCGCCTGCTCTGTCTCTGGCTCGCGTTTGCGGCGTGTTCGGATGCGATCGAAATATTTGGAATCAAGTCTCATGACGGCGCTAATTATGGGGCTGTCGCGAAGCGACAACAAGAATTGACAAACGGGAATGTTGCTGGCTTGGTAGGAACCCTTTTCGCGAACAGCAAGACCGGATGATGACCCTGCGAACCCGCATCGAAGAAAAACTTGTCGAAGCCTTCGCGCCCGACCGCCTGAGCGTCATCGACGAAAGCCATCTGCATGCCGGCCACCAGCCCGATATCACGGGCACCGGCGAAACCCATATGCGGGTGAGGATCGTTTCCGGAAAATTCGCCGGCATGTCGCGGCTGGCGCGCCACCGGGCCATCACCGACCTGTTGAAACCGGAGCTCGATGCCGGCCTGCATGCGCTGGCCGTCGAACCGGCTGCACCTGATGAACCGACCCGCTGGTAGCGGCACGCAACCCATATGGGCATTCGCCGTCTAAGATCCAAGCAGAATCAGCCTGGCTTTGCGCCGTCTTCCCCGGCCGGGCGGATGCGCAGCTTGGTGATGCGGTTCTTCTCCCGCTTCATGACGACGAAACGCTTGCCGTAGAAGGTGAAGGCCTGGCGCTCTTCCGGGATGGTCATCGATTCGTGGATGACGAGTCCGGCGATCGTCGTCGCCTCCTCGTCCGGCAGGTTCCAGTCGAGCGCGCGGTTCAGGTCGCGGATCGGCACGCCGCCATCAACGACGACGGAACCGTCGGCCTCCTGGCGCACACCCTGTATTTCGATATCGTGCTCGTCGGAGATGTCGCCGACGATTTCCTCGAGAATATCCTCCAGCGTGACGATGCCCTGCACCTCGCCATATTCATCGACGACGACGGCGAAATGCTGCTTGCGGCGCAGGAAAGCGTTGAGCTGGTCCTCGAGGTTGGTGCTGTCGGGCACGAACCACGGCTTCTGCGCGATCTTCACGATATCGAGGTTCTGCGGCTCCATGTTCGGCTCGGCGAGCGCCCGCAGCAGATCCTTGGCGTGGACGACGCCGATGATGTTGTCGATCGTGCCGCGCCACAACGGCATACGCGTATAGGGGCTTTCGAGGATGACGCGCACCACCGCTTCCGGCGCATCGTCGGCGTTGATCGCCCGCATCGCGGTGCGGTGGACCATGATGTCGGAGAGTTCGAGCTCGCTAAGATCGAGTATGCCGCCGAGGCGGTCACGGTCGGCCTTCACCACCGATCCCTCGCGGTGCAGCAGATCGACGGCGCCGCGCAGCTCCTCATGCGCCGTCAGCATCGATGTCTCGCGTGAGAGATTGATGCCGAACAGCGAAAGAATCTGCCGGACGATCGCATTGACGAAGGAGGAAACCGGGCCGACGACGGCGACGAAGAGCTTGGCCGGCAGCGCGATGGCGAGTGCGAAGCGCTCAGGCGCCGAAATCGCCCAGCTCTTCGGCAGCACTTCCGCGAAGATGACCAGAATGACGGTCATCGCAAGCGTCGCCAGCGCCACGCCGGAACTGCCGAACAGCCCGAGGAAGAGGCTGGTGGCGATCGAGGAGGACAGGATATTGGCGAGATTGTTGCCGATGAGCAGCGCGCCGATCAGCCGGTCGCGCCGCTCGATCAACTGCCGGACGAGGCCGGCGCGTTCGTCGCCATTGACCTCGAGCGTATGGATACGGCTGCGCGAAACGGCGGTCAACGCGGTCTCGGAGCCGGAAAAGAAGGCGGACATGAGCACGAGCGCCGTGATCGAAAGGATCTCCGGCCAATATGTCGAAAGAAATGCCAGAGCGCCTTCGACCGACATCAGGCGTGTTTTTCCCGGAGAAAGCTGATCACTTCGGACGCCGGAACATCGTCGGCGACGAAGGACTGGCCGATGCCGCGTGTCAGGATGAAGGTAAGCTTGCCGCTCTTGACCTTCTTGTCCTGGGCGATCGCGTCCATCAGCGTTTCGGCCGGCGGCAGGTCGCCTGGAATGTCGGACATGCGGGTCGGCAGGCCGACCTCCTTCAGATGCCGCTCGACGCGCCGCGCATCGTCCGGGCTTGCAAGGTTCATCCGTGCGGAGAATTCGTGCGCCAGCACCATGCCGATCGAAACGCCCTCGCCATGCACGAGGCGAGAACTGTCATAGGCGGTCGCCGCTTCCAGCGCGTGGCCGAAGGTATGGCCGAGATTGAGCAGCGCTCGCTGACCATTCTCACGCTCGTCGGCAACGACGACATCGGCCTTTGCCTGGCAGCTTGCGGCAATCGCCTCGATGCGCGCGGAGCCGCCGGTAAAAACCGCTTTCCAATTCGCTTCCAGCCAGGCAAAGAAATCCGGCTTGTCGATCAACCCGTATTTCGCGACCTCGGCGTAACCTGCGCGGAATTCGCGCTCGCTCAGCGAATTCAGCACATCCGTATCGGCCAGAACCAGGTCCGGCTGATGGAAGACGCCGATCAGATTCTTGCCGTGGCGGGAATTGATGCCGGTCTTGCCGCCGACCGAGGAATCGACCTGAGACAGCAGCGAGGTCGGTACCTGCACCAAGCGCACGCCGCGACGGACGATGCCGGCCGCAAATCCCGAAAGATCGCCGATGACCCCGCCACCGAGCGCGATGACGTAATCATTGCGCTCGACGCGCGCCTCCAGCACCTTGTCGCAGGCCGTCATCAGATGTTCGAAGCTCTTGGTCTTCTCGCCGGCCGGCAGGACGACCTCAGCCGAGGCGATACCTGCTTCATCCAGACTTGCGACCAGGGCTTTGAGATAGAGCGGCGCGACATTTTCATCGGTGACAACAGCCGCCTTGCGGCCCTTGAGGCGAGAGGCGATCTCGGCACCGGCCCGCGTAATCAGCCCCGGCCCGATCAGGATGTCGTAGGCGCGCTCGCCGAGCGGCACATGCACCGTTCGGATGGCGGAGGCGGAGGTTATCGCATTCATGACGCTGCACTTTCTTTCTGAGCTTCGATCAAGGCCTTTAAGACTTCGTCGGCCATGATTTCCTTGCGGACGTCGCGCGAAAGCACGGTCAGATCGGCCTGCGCATAGATCGGATAACGCGCATTCATCAGGCCCTCGAGCGTCTGCTTCGGATTTTCGGTCTTGAGCAGCGGCCGTGTGTCGCGCTTGGCGACCCGGTCCCAGAGCACGTCGAGATCGGCCTTCAGCCAGACGGAAAGACCGCCCTTCTTGATATGCTTGCGCGTCCGGTCGTTGATGAAGGCGCCGCCTCCGGTGGAGACGACACGCGGCCCGCTCTTCAGCAGCCGCTTGATCACCCGCGCTTCCAACGCCCGGAACTCCTGCTCGCCATAGGCGGCGAAAAGCTCGGCGATCGTCATGCGCGACACCCGCTCGATCTCGAGATCGCTGTCGATGAAGGGAATGGCGAGCTGGCTGGCGACGATGCGCCCGACAGAGGATTTGCCGGCGCCCATCAGGCCGACAAGGATGAGATTGCGTGAACCGAGCGCGGCGCGAGCTCTGTCTTTCAAGCTTTCAGCAACGGTCAGCAGTTGTTCACTCATCGGTCCATTCACACTTTGTTTGCAAACGGTATCGACAAATGCAGATGGAGCGTCAAGTCGCGGACTAGGGAATCATGGCTTGAATACCGCTTCTTGCACTTGCAGATAGGCTTCTTATAACAGAAGCAGAGCATGAAGGAGTTGCTGGATGCCGACCCTGTTCCGTTTCCTGTTCGTCTGCGCGATCCTCGCCGGGACGGTCTACGGAGCGATGCTGGCGCTTGTGACCTTCGTGGAGCCGCAGCAGCGCGACGTGACGATCCGCATTCCGTCCGAGCGGGTCAATCCGCCCGCGACGGGCGCGATCGACACGACCAGGAAGTGACCGGCATGGTGGATCTCGGCCGCGTCCATGTGGAATCCTTCCTGGAGATGATGAGCGCCGAGCGCGGCGCTGCCGCCAACACGCTGCAATCCTATGAACGCGATCTCGACGACGTCCGCTCCTTCCTGACGGAGCGCAGCATACGGCTCACCGAAGCTGCCTCCGCCGATCTCGCCGCCTATCTCTCCTCGCTCGCCCGAAAGGGTTTCAAACCCTCGTCCCAGGCGCGCCGGCTTGCCGCCATGCGGCAGTTCTACAAGTTCCTCTATGCCGAGGGCCTGAGGACCGACGACCCCACTGGCATTCTCGACGCGCCGAAGAAGGGCCGTCCGCTGCCGAAGACGATGGGCGTCGACGAGGTCGGCAGGCTGCTTTCGCAGGCCGAGGCCGAAGCCGAGGATCCGGCTCCGGGCCAGTTGCAGCGCCTGCGCATGCTGGCGTTGCTGGAGCTGCTCTATGCCACCGGAATGCGGGTCAGCGAACTCGTCTCGCTTCCCGCCCGCGTGCTCGATCAGGAAGGCCGTTTCCTGATGATCCGTGGCAAGGGCAACAAGGAGCGGCTGGTGCCGCTGTCGCATTCGGCAATATCAGCCCTGAAATCCTACGGGCGCCTGCTGGCGGCCGAAAATGCAGCCGTGAAGGAACAGCAGGAAAGCCCGTGGCTGTTTCCCTCCGCCTCGAAGGAGGGATACCTGCCGCGCCAGGTTTTTGCCCGCGACCTCAAGAACCTGGCGATCCGCGCCGGCCTGACGCCGTCGCTGATCTCGCCGCATGTCATGCGCCACGCCTTTGCCAGCCACCTGCTTGCCAACGGCGCCGATCTGCGCGTCGTACAGGAACTCCTCGGCCATTCGGACATTTCGACCACGCAGATCTACACACATGTCCTCGAAGAGAGGCTGCAGCAGCTTGTCCAGACGCATCACCCCCTTGCCAAACAGGCGAAAAAGCACGAATAGGACCGGCGACATGGGGCGGAGCCAGGAAAACGCCCCGGGCACAAGGAACGGAAACGCACCTCATGCACAATTATCTCGACTTCGAAAAGCCGATCTCCGACCTCGAAGGCAAGATCATCGAGCTGAAGAAGCTCGCAACGGAAGACGAGAGCATCGACACCACCGATGAGATCGGCCGGCTGGAGGTTCGCGTCCGTGAGGCGATCGTCGAAATCTATTCCAAGCTCAATCCCTGGCAGAAGACGCAGGTCGCCCGCCATCCGCAGCGCCCGCATTTCATCGATTACGCCAAGACCCTGTTCCAGGAATTCACACCGCTCGCCGGCGACCGCAAATTTTCCGAGGATGCCGCGATCCAGGCAGGCCTTGCCCGCTTCCGCGGCCAACCCGTCGCCGTCATCGGCCAGGAAAAGGGCAACGACACCAAGAGCCGCATCAAGCACAATTTCGGCAGCCCCCGTCCGGAAGGCTATCGAAAGGCGATCCGCATCCTTGAAATGGCCGATCGTTTCGGCCTGCCGGTGATTTCGCTGGTGGATACGGCAGGCGCCTATCCCGGCGTCGGCGCCGAAGAGCGCGGCCAGGCCGAGGCGATCGCCCGCTCAACGGAAATGTGTCTCGGCGTCAAGGTTCCACTGGTCTCCGTCGTCATCGGCGAAGGAGGCTCGGGCGGCGCCATCGCCATCGCCACCGGCAACAAGGTCTATATGCTCGAGCATTCGATCTACAGCGTAATCTCGCCCGAAGGGGCAGCTTCCATCCTCTGGCGCGATTCCACCCGCGCCCGGGAAGCGGCGACCAACATGAAGATCACCGCCGAGGACCTGAAGTCGCTCGGCGTTATCGACGGCATCATTTCCGAGCCGCTCGGCGGCGCGCATCGCGATCCCGACAGCGTGATTGCCGCAACCGGTGACGTGATCGCCAGTGCTCTGGCCGAAATGGCACCCCGCTCGGGCGAGCAGCTGCGCAACGACCGCCGCCAGAAATTCCTCGCCATGGGACGCAATCTCTAGAGCATGATGCCGAAAAGTGTGAGCGGTTTTCGGATGACATCATGCTCTATTTCTTTGATTTAGATCCGGATTCGGATTTTAGGCCGATCCGGCCTAAAACATCCGGATCTGGGCGCAACATTCGGTTTCTCATCGATTGGGGCCAAATCTTGGCCACATTGATGTTATCTGTAGCATTCGCGCTTGCGGGGATGTTCCAGGCACGTCATAGGCTGGTAAGGACTTGTAAAGTATAAACCGTCTATGATTCCGTTTGATGCCTGGACTCCATGGGCGGACCGGGTCGCATTATCTTTATGGGCTAGTTGGGATGCGCATACGTCATTTTGCCTATATCTCCCTCATGGCGCTGGCTCTGTCCGGCTGCAATGACGCGTTGGAAACCGCGCAGGTCGATCTTTCCAAGGTCAAGAACAAGGTCGAGCAGCCGCTTCCCAGCCATATCCTCGCTCAGATGTCCGCCAAGGGCATGGACCGTAATTCGCCGATCATGATCCGCATCTTCAAGGAAGAAGGTGCCATGGAGATCTGGAAGGCGAAAACCGACAACCGTTTCGACAAGATCGCCGATTACAAGATCTGCGCCTGGTCCGGCCGTCTCGGCCCGAAGGTAAAGACCGGCGACCGGCAGGCGCCGGAAGGTTTCTACGACCTGACGCGCGCCAACCTCAATCCCAATTCCAAATATTATCTGGCGATCAACACCGGCTTCCCGAACCGCTACGACGCGGCGAACGGCCGCACCGGTTCCGATCTGATGATCCACGGCGCCTGCTCGTCCTCCGGCTGCTATTCGATGACCGACCAGCAGGTGCTGGAGATCTACGCTTTTGCCCGCGACGCCTTCAAGGGCGGCCAGGCGACGGTGCAGCTGCAGGCCTTCCCCTTCCGCATGACGGCGGAAAACATGGTGAAGCATCGCCTCGACGGCAATTACGACTTCTGGAAGATGCTGAAGGTCGGCTACGACAATTTCGAAGTGACGAAGCGCCCGCCTGAGGTGAATGTCTGCGAGAAGAAATACGTCTTCAATCAGCAGGCAACCGACGGCAACGCCTTCAATGCCGCCGGCAAATGCCCGGCAATGTCGACGCCGCCGGCGCTGACGGCCGCCCTTGCCTCCTACGGCAAGACCTACGATGCCGATTATGCCAAGGCGATGAGCAAATTTGACGGCATGGCCTGGTACGATCCCACCGAAGCCGAACGCAAGGCCGTGGTCGCCAAGCAGCGTAAGGGCCGCGAGCTTGCTTACGCTCCGACCGGCACCTCGCTGGAAGCCGGCCGCATGGTCAAGGTCGCCGAACTCGAAGACATGATGGCCAAGCGCACCGCGCAGGGCCTCGCCGCCAAGAGCGCGCCGGGCGCCACGCCGGCAACACCTGCCGGGCCGCAGGCAATCTCTGCCCAGCCGCAGGCAACGGCCGTCGCTGCCGCGACACCTGCGGTCGTGCCGGTGCCGATGCAGAACCCGCTGGCCTTTGCGGCGCCCGAACCGCAGGAAACGGCGGAAGCCACGGCAAAGAAGCCGTTCTGGAAATTCTGGGCGAGGAACTGAACGGCTTGAACCCCGTTCTCTACGATCTTCGCGGCCTGAAATGCCCATTGCCCGTGATCAAGACACGCAAGAAGCTCGCCGCCATGGCGAGCGGCACGCTCATTCGCGTCGACACCACCGACCCGCTGGCCGTGATCGATATGCCGCATTTCTGCAATGAGGACGGCCACGAACTGGTCGAGACGGAAAAGACCGAAAACGGCCACCGCTTCCTGATCCGCAAGCGCTAAAGCGCGTCGCGCAAAACTGTGCAGCGGTATTTGCGACAACGAGATGCGTAAAAACAAAAACCTAAAACGCGACGATTAAATCCGAAAGTTCGCCGAAGCGTACGCCTCCACCATAAGGCCGTCGTCCGCATCTCCAACCTTGCCTGCTCGCGCTTCCGCAGCTGCCGATCTGAGACCAGGCGCGGTGAAAATTCATCATACAACTACACAGCTTTTGTATGTTGACATTATACTTTACAGGTTCTAGCCATAGTGAGCCGGTCGGAGGAACGGCAAGAATAGAGGAGGCTATTGATCCAAGTCTTCTGTTTCCACAAGAAGAGCGACAGTGTTCGCGTGTAGAGGTCAGCAGCTGCTCCATCGAACCCGATGGGCACCGCTGAGCCATGTCGGTATGTCTCGATGAGGCTCTTCCAACTCGCGCAACTTTTCGTGCCGGACCATCAGTGCCCGATTGTGGAAATATCGCTGGAAGGAGGCGAAGCGTGCAGAGGACCTTCCTCTAAGTCGCAAAGCCGGGATACCGACTCTGAGAATTCATCGTCATGCAAAACGGGAGGAGAGCATGAAAAATTTCGTTAAACTGGCGGCCGGTCTTATGGTTGCCGCTTCATTCATGAGTGGCGCGGCCAGCGCTCAAACGGTGCTGAAATCGTCCGATACGCATCCGGACGGCTATCCGACAGTCGAGGGCGTCAAATATTTCGGCGAGCTCTTGAAGGAGCGGACGCAGGGCCGCTATTCCCTCGAAGTCTATCATTCCGCCCAGCTCGGCGAGGAGAAAGACACGATCGAGCAGGTGCGCTCCGGCGTAATCGAGCTCAATCGCGTGTCAATGGCGCCCTTCAACGGCACGGTGAAGGAATCGATCGTTCCGGCTTTGCCCTATATCTTCCGTTCGGAAGAGCACATGCACAAGGTCATGGACGGCGCCATCGGCGACCAGATCAAGAAGGCGTTCGAACCGGCCGGTCTCGTGGTGCTTGCCTTCTACGATGCCGGCGCGCGCTCGTTCTACAACAAAACGAAGCCGATCAATTCGGTTGCCGATATGAAAGGTCTGAAGTTCCGCGTTATCCAGTCCGATATCTTCGTCGACATGGTGGCGGCCCTCGGCGCCAATGCCACGCCGATGCCCTATGGAGAAGTCTACTCGGGGATCGAAACGGGCGTTATCGACGGCGCGGAAAACAACTTCCCGAGCTACGACACCGCCAAGCACGCCGAAGTAGCGAAGAACTACTCGCTCGACGAGCATACGATCCTGCCGGAGGTGTTCGTCATGAACAAGGCGGCGTTCGACAAGCTGACGCCTGACGATCAGGCGGTCTTCAAACAGGCAGCCAAGGACAGCGTCGCCAAGCAGCGCGAGCTGTGGTCAGCCAAGGTCACTGAATCGCGCGCCAATGTCGAAAAGCTCGGCGCCCAGATCAGCACGCCGGACAAACAGGGGTTCATCGACGCCATGGCCCCGGTTTATGAAAAGCACGTGAAAGACGACGTGCTGAAGAAGATGGTCGAGGATGTAAAGGCTGTGCAATAGCCATAGCTTGCCTTCCTTTTTTGCGGAAAGCGGCGTCGGTTATCGGGGTGGACAGGTATCGCCACCCCGGTTCACCCGCCGTTTCGTGCACATCTTTCTCGATCCTCCCGACAAGGGAGAGTGAGCGCCCAATTTCGACGAGGCCCTTATGTCGAACAACCTGACACCCGTCGTCAATTCTCTGACACGCCTGAGCAACGCCGCCCTTTGGCTCGCGGGCACCGGCTTGGTGCTGATGACGGTCTTTGTCGCCTGGCAGGTATTTTGCCGCTATGTGCTGAACGACTCGCCGAGTTGGACGGAGCCGGGCTCGGTCATGCTGATGAGCTGGTTCATCTTCCTCGGCGCCGCCGTCGGCATCCGGGAGAATAATCATCTTGGTTTCGACGTGCTGCTCTATGTGCTGCCGAAATCCGGCAAGCGCGTCCTGCGCATGATCTCGGACGTCGTCATTCTCGCCTTTGGCGCCGGCATGGTCTGGTACGGCGGCGCGCTCATAAGCCTGACCTGGAACACAACCTTGCCGTCGCTGGGTATTTCCGGCGCGTTCGACTATCTGCCGCTCGCAGGCGGCGGCGTGCTTGCCGTCGTCTTCTCGCTGGAGCGCATCGTGCTCCGCCTCGCCGGCGAACCGATTGACGATGCGTTGGATGAGATTCTGCCGGCGGAAATCGCCGTCGAGATCGAAAACATCAATGCCGATCCGAACGTCAAATTGAAGGTGTAGCGCGATGGAACTCTGGATCCTGTTCGGTGTTTTCACCACCCTGATGCTGATAGGCACGCCGATCGCCTTCTGCCTCGGCGTCGCCAGCTTCGCTACGGTGCTCTACATGGGCCTGCCGCCGCTGGTCATCTTCCAGCGGCTGAATTCCGGCATGAGCGTATTTTCGCTCCTCGCCATCCCCTTTTTCATCTACGCTGGCGACCTGATGGTGCGCGGCGGCATCGCCAGCCGCATCGTCGCCTTCGCCGCATCACTGGTCGGCCACGTGCGCGGCGGCCTCGGCCAGGTCAACATCGTCACCGCCACGCTGTTCGGCGGCATCTCCGGTTCGGCCGTGGCAGAAGCCGCAGCCGTCGGCGGCCTGATGATCCCGCAGATGAAGCAGCGCGGCTATGGCGCCGATTATGCGGTGAACGTCACGTCAATGGCAGCGCTGATCGCGCTGCTCCTGCCGCCCTCCCACAACATGATCATCTATTCGATCTCTGCCGGCGGCAAGATCTCCATCGCCGACCTGTTCACCGCCGGCGTGTTACCCGGACTATTGCTTGCGGTCGCGCTCATGGTGACGGCCTACATCGTTGCGCGCTCGCGCGGCTATCCGACAGAGCCCTTTCCGGGCTTTGTCATGGTGGCTCATTTGTTCGCCGTCGCACTGCCCGGGCTTCTGCTGATCGCCATCATCTTCGGCGGGGTGAGGTCCGGCGTCTTCACCGCGACGGAAAGCTCTTGCATCGCGGTGCTCTACGCGCTGCTGATAACTCTCCTGGTCTACCGGCAGATGAGTTGGAGAGACTTCGTTCACGCCACACAGGGTGCCGTGCGCACGACGGCAATGGTGCTTTTGATTATCGGCACAGCTGCCGCCTTCTCCTGGTTGATGGCCTTCCTGAAGGTGCCTGCCTCGCTGGTGATCTGGATGAAGAGCGTCGCCGACGATCCGCTGACGGTGCTGCTCCTGCTGAATGTCCTCATGCTTGTGCTCGGCACTTTTATGGACATGGGGCCGACCATCATTATCTGCACGCCGATCTTCCTGCCGGTTGCCCAGGCCTACGGTGTCGACCCGGTGCATTTCGGCGTGATCATGATCCTGAATTTCGGCATCGGGCTGAACACGCCTCCAGTCGGCGCGGTGCAATTCGTGGCTTGTGCAGTCGGCAAGATCACGGTCTGGGAGGCCATGCGCTCGATCTGGCCGTTCTACGGTGCGGGCATCGTGGTGCTCGGGCTGGTCACCTACATCCCGGCGATTTCACTGTGGCTGCCGAGCGTGTTCAAATAGGAGTGCGACATGGCGACCGACACAGCCGTAGACTTCAGGGTCGAGCGAAGACCGAAACTCTCCGAAGGCGTCGTTTCGGCCATCCGCGCTCAGGTCGTGTCCGGAGTGTACGCGCCCGGCCAAAAGCTGCCGACGGAGATCCGGATGGGCGAACTCTTCGGCGTCAGCCGCACCGTTGTCCGCGAGGCGATTGCAACCCTTGCCGCCGACGGCCTCGTCGAGGCGCGGCAAGGCGCCGGCGTCTTCGTCAAGAACCATCCGACGATTGCCTTCGGTTCGATCAGCGCCGATGTCGGCAACAAGGTTTCCCATGCACTCAACATAATCGAGGTGCGCATGGGGCTGGAAATCGAGAGCGCAGGGCTTGCTGCACTACGGCGCAATGCAGCTCAGGAAGCGCAGATTCAGGAAGCATTCTTCGAATTCGACCGGCTGCTCGAGCGCGGTGAAGCAACCGGCAAAAGCGACTTCGCCTTCCACCGAGAAATCGCGGCTGCCACCAATAACTCATATTATGTCGAAGTTCTCGATGCGCTTGGCCTGCGGGCCATCCCCTGCGACGTCGCCTCGCCTTGGGGTACAGATAGCACCCTGTCGCGTGACTATCAGGAGGGCCTGCAGCGCGAGCATTTGGCGATTTTGAAGGCGATTTCTGCCGGGGACCCGGAAGCCGCCCGCGCCGCCATGCGCGCCCATCTGGCGGCAAGCCAGGAGCGCTATCGCAGCCTTCTCAGCGGCCAGCAGGCCAAGTGGCTTTCAAGTATCCTTAAACGCAAGACCTGAAGAAAATCGCGCAACAACAAAACCAACGGTTTAAATCCGCATGCCGGGAATGGCGAGCGGATTGTCCGACAGCGCCGCACGATCGGGCATATCGATGCGCGGCTTGCCGAGGAAGGCGTCGAAGAGATCCTTCACGAAGGCTTCCGGCAGATCGCGCGTGATCAGCACCATGCGCGTGCGCCGGTCTTCCCCCGGCCAGGCGGGAAGCCGCACCGGCGGGTGGAAGATGCTCTGCACCCCGTGCAGCACCAGCGGCCGATCCGGCCGGTCGGAGACGGACACGATCGCCTTCATCCTCAACAGCTTCTCGCCATGGGCCGAACGCAGAAGATCGATGAACATCTCAAGCGCCATCGGATCGATCGGCTTTTCCTCGATGATCGAGAAAGAGCGGATCGAGGCATCGTGACGATTGACGTCGTGCGGATCCTGATGCGCGTGCCCCTGTTCACCAAGATGGTGATGATCATGATGGTGGTGACCATGGTGATGGTGATCGCCATCATGATCATGATGATGATGCGCCTCGTGCGCATCCTCGTCCTGCAGCCAGCGGCCGACATCGGCAATCTTCGTCGCCGGATCGTAGAGCCCGTTGACCAGCACCGCGGCACTGCCCGCCTCGGCGCTGTCGGCATCCATCATCGTCGCGCGCGGATTGAGCGCCCGCAGCCGCTTTACCAGCTCGTCCGTTGCCTCGGCCATCGTCTTTTTCGAGACGATCAGCCGGTCGGCGACCGCCGCCTGCTTGCGCGCTTCCTCGTGATTGTCGAGTGTCTGCAGCCCATTCACCGCGTCCACGACGGTGACGACCCCATCGAGTTCGAAATTCGTGGCAATGACGGGATTGCCCATGATCGCCTGCATGACCGGTGAAGGATCGGCAAGACCCGTCGTCTCGATGACGACGCGCTTGACCGGTTTGACGCGGCCCGTCTGCACGGCGTCCATCAGGTTCGCCAGCGTATCGACAAGCTCGCCGCGCACGGTGCAGCAGAGGCAGCCATCGGAGAGCTCGATGATCGAATCGCCGGAACTCTCGACCAGAAGATGATCGATGCCGACATCGCCGAATTCGTTGATGATGACGGCCGCATCCTTCATGACAGGATCTTTGAGGATGCGGTTGAGCAGCGTCGATTTGCCGGCGCCGAGAAAGCCGGTCAGGATGGTGACCGGAATCCTGTCGTTGAGCGCGCTCATGTCATTTTACCTTAAAAGCTTAGAAGGATGTCGGGCGCGGCATCGGCACCGGCACGTTGGCGATCACTCCCGCCGTATCACCCCGCGCCATTTTTTCCGGCTGCGCGGTCGGCTGCGGATCCTGGCCCGGAATGAGGCCGGCAAAGACGAATTGCGGATCGTGATCCATCGGCTGGATATAGGGTGACTGTACCTTCATGCGGCCGACTTCGTCGCGCGTTTCGCTGCGCACCTTGGCGCCCTTGGCGCTACAGATATCGGCACTGATGTCGGTCACCTGGTCCTGTCCCGACCCGTAAGGTCTCAGCGAACCTAATGTGTCGTTGCTGGCAGGCTGGGTGGTGAAGCCCTTCTGCAAAAGATTTGCCGTCGCATCGGCGCGGGCTGCAAGGCTGTCGGTGCCGAGCACGACGGAGACCAGTGTGCGGCCATTGCGCGTCGCCGAACCGATCTGGTTGAAGCCCGAGGCACAGATGAAGCCGGTCTTCATGCCGTCGGCGCCGGCGAAACGACCGATCAGCATGTTGAGGCTCGGCACGTTCTGCTGGCCGTTGGTGAAACCCTCCAGCGAGAAATAGCCGGCATATTGCGGAAAATCGCGGCGCAGCGCCACCGTCAGCACCGCAAGGTCGCGCGCCGTCGTATACTGGCCCTTGCCGGGCAAGCCGTTCGGATTGACGAAGTGCGAATCCGTCATGCCGAGCTTCAGCGCCTCGCCGTTCATCCGCGTCACGAAGCCTTCCTGCGTGCCGCCGATGGCTTCGGCGACCGCGACCGCCACGTCATTGGCCGACTTCACCAGCAGGATCTTCAATGCGCTGTCGAGCGTCAGTTTCTGGCCTGGTTTGAAATACATCTTGGCGGCCGGCTGCGCGGCGGCGCGTTTGCTGATGACGACGGGCGTATCAAGGCTGATCTGACCGGCGCGGATCGCATCGAACACGGTATAGACGGTCATCAGCTTGGTCAGCGAGGCCGGATACCATTTGCGGAAGGCTTCTTCATGCTCGAGCACGCGGCCGGTCTGCACATCGACGAGAATATGCGGATTGGCCTGGGCCAGCGGAACGGAGGCCAGAAAAACGGCCGTCGCCGCTGACGCGAAAGAAAGCGGCCGCAAGGCAGCAAACAAACGGAAGTGGCTCGTCGACACGGTTCGTCCTTCGGATATCAGGAAAATCTCGAAATCTTCCCCTATTTAGCCTATATGGCTATGACATGGCAAAGGTCATTGACTAAGTAATTTCCGTGAGCCTCACACCCTTGTGATGCGATGAAAGATTGTCGAGATTTCATAACAGGAACGCCGATATGCCGATTTTGAACAGAGCCGCGGAGTTGCAGGACGAGGTCGCCGAATGGCGCCGCCACATCCACGCTCGGCCCGAACTCCTCTTCGCGGTGGAAAACACGGCCGCCTTCGTCGCCGAAAAACTCAAGGAATTCGGCGTCGACGAGATCGTCACCGGCATCGGCCGAACCGGTGTCGTCGGCCTGATCAAGGGCAAGGGCGAAGGCCGCCGCACGGTCGGCCTGCGCGCCGACATGGACGCTCTGCCGCTCACCGAAATCACCGGCAAACCCTGGGCTTCGAAGACGCCGGGCAAGATGCATGCCTGCGGCCATGACGGCCACACCGCCATGCTGCTCGGCGCCGCAAAATACCTGGCCGAGACCCGCAACTTCAACGGCAATGTCGCTGTTATCTTCCAGCCCGCAGAAGAAGGCGGCGGCGGCGGCAATCTGATGGTCAAGGACGGCATGATGGAGCGCTTCGATATCGAAGAGGTCTACGGCATGCACAACCTGCCGGGCCTACCGGTCGGCCAGTTCGCCACCCGCAAGGGCGCCATCATGGCGGCGACCGATGAATTCACCGTCACCGTCAAGGGCCGCGGTGGCCACGCCGCCCAGCCGCATAAGACGATCGACCCGATCGCCATCGGCGCCCAGATCATCGCCAATCTGCAGATGATCGCCTCGCGCAGCGCTGATCCGCTGCGCTCGGTCGTCGTCTCGGTGACCAAGTTCAATGCCGGCTTCGCCCATAACGTCATTCCGAACGATGCGACCTTCGCCGGTACGGTCCGCACCCTCGACCCCGAGGTGCGCACGCTCGCCGAGACGCGGTTCCGGCAGATCATCGAGGGCCTGGTCGCGGCCCACGGCGCCGAGGCCGAAATCAGCTTCCACCGCAACTACCCCGTTACCGTCAACCACCCGGATGAGACCGAGCATGCGGTCGCCACCGCCAGCGCCATCGCCGGCGAAGGCAACGTCAACGCCGAGATCGATCCGATGATGGGCGGCGAGGATTTCTCCTACATGCTGAACGCCCGGCCCGGCGCCTTCATCTTCATCGGCAACGGCGACAGCGCCGGCCTCCACAACCCGGCCTACGACTTCAACGACGAAGCCATCGCCCACGGCATCTCCTACTGGGTCCGCCTCGCCGAACAGCGGCTCGGTCTCTGACAACAATTAAGGCTTGGCTTCCCGCCAAGCCTTTTGTATGCATGGCACTCAAGTGGTCCCGTAGCTCAGCAGGATAGAGCACCAGATTCCTAATCTGGGGGTCGCGCGTTCGAATCGCGCCGGGATCACCAGTCAATCAGATGCTTATCTCGACAGAACGCACGTTCCTGCAGACATGCAAGAACGCAATAACGATGTCATGAGAAACCGGCCTTTGATTGGCAGTAGCGAGGCCGAGTGTCGCGTTGAGGCCGCATGACCAAGCTCTTCGGGCCGAGGAAATTGGGCGATCGATTAGACTCGTTCAACTGGCTAGTTTTTCAACATCGGCGTCGATCCACGGGCGGTTCGTTCATGGTTGACGATCGCGTCTCAGCGCAGACTGCCCCACCGAAAAAGCACTCGGGGCCGAACCACTGGATCAGGACGATCAACGAATATATTCGAAATCGGTGTCGAGCCGGGCGCAAATCTGCGCACATCGGAGCATACTATCGTAAAGTGGATACAACCACGCTAGCGAATTAGCTACCCTAAATTGAAAACAGTCTGTGCGATAGCCGCGCGCAGCGTCGGCCCTGATGGTCAGCCATGCGAAGTCCTTGGCACGGCTGCCTCGGCATCCCAGCCCATAAAGAATGGCACGCTTCTTGCGTTGCTTGGCGTAGAGCCGAGCATAGTCGGCGGAAGCCCGCGGATGCTCACAACCGGAAGGTGGATGGGTTCTCGGACATTTGGAATAGGCCGGCCGACGGCCAGGAGCAGATGACAACATATTCGATCGTTCTAGGACGCGAACGCCATGTCTTTCAGGATCTGAAATCGGTATTGGCTTGCGCTTCGCCGCTGAAATCTGGTGACGTGCTGGCTGGGATCGCAGCGTCAAGCAACGAGCGGCGGGTGGCCGCCCGTTATCTGCTCGCGGATATGCCACTCAAAACTTTCCTGGAGGATCTCGTCATCCCATACGAGGTCGACGAGGTCAGCCGACTGATCGTCGACCGCCATGATTGGATGGCATTCGCGTCGGTATCTCATATGACGGTCGGTGAGTTTCGCGATTGGCTTCTCTCTTATGACGCGACCGCGGAAAGACTGCTTGCCATTGCACCAGGCCTCACCCCCGAAATGGTCGCGGCGGTCTCCAAGATCATGCGCAACCATGATCTGATCACCGTCGCCGGCAAATGCCGGGTGGTGACTGCCTTTCGTTCCACGATCGGTCTGCCCGGCCGACTATCGAGCCGTCTTCAGCCCAATCATCCCACCGATGATCCTGAAGGCGTTGCCGGCTCGACGCTCGACGGACTTCTTTATGGGATCGGCGATGCGGTGATCGGCATCAACCCGGCGACCGACAATCTCGAAGCCTGCACAAGGTTGATGGTTCTTTTCGACCGGCTGCGCGAACGGTTCGAGATCCCGACCCAATCCTGCGTGTTGACCCATGTCACCACGTCAATCAAGGCAATCGAGGCTGGAGCGCCGCTCGATCTGGTGTTCCAGTCAATCGCCGGCTCGGAGGCCGCTAACAAGGGTTTCGGCGTCGATCTCGCCGTCCTGAGGGAAGGCCAGCAGGCAGCACTTTCCATGAAACGCGGCACGGTCGGAAACAATGTCATGTATCTCGAGACCGGCCAGGGCAGCGCTCTCTCGGCCGACGCCCATCATGGTGTCGACGAACAGACGGTGGAGGCGCGGGCCTATGCCGTTGCACGTGAACTCAATCCGTTGCTCGTCAATACAGTAGTTGGCTTCATTGGCCCCGAATACCTTTTCGACGCCAAGCAAATTATCCGCGCCGGGCTCGAAGACCATTTCTGCGGCAAACTGCTTGGTGTGCCGATGGGGGTCGACGTCTGCTACACGAACCATGCGGAAGCCGACCAGGACGACATGGACAATCTGATGGTGTTGCTGACTGTCGCGGGCGTCAGCTTCCTCATCGCGGTGCCCGGCGCCGACGACGTCATGCTCAATTATCAGAGCCTTTCCTACCACGATATTGTCGGCCTCAGGCACCAGTTCAATCGTCCGCCCGCCCCGGAGTTCGAAGCCTGGCTCCACCGCATGGGCATGCTTGATCACACGGGTCGTCTTGCGCCTGCCAGCGCCTCGGGCGCCTTTTCTCGCAATCTCTTGAGCTACAGGGCATCGGCATGACTCCCTTCGAACGAGATCCGTTTGCGCGGTTCCGCAACGCCACCCGCGCCCGCATCGGGCTTGGAAGGGCGGGCGACGCCTTGCCGACATCGGCAATTCTCGACTTCCAGCTTGCCCATGCCCGGGCGCGGGATGCTGTGCATGGGCAAGTGGATTTTGTCGTCCTTGCCAAGCAGCTTGCTCCCGTGCCGACGGTCCGGATTCGGTCTCGCGCCAAAGACCGTACGATCTATCTGGCGCGCCCCGATCTCGGCCGTCAGACCAACGCTGCCGATCTCCCGAGCTCAGGCGACCGCTATGATATCGCCTTCATCATTGCAGACGGACTTTCGGCCTCGGCGGTCGAGCACCATGCGGTGCCGCTGTTTAAGGCATGCATGAAGCGTCTCGGCGGCTTCAGCGTCGCCCCGGTGATATTGGGCGAGCAGGCGCGGGTGGCATTTGGTGATGAGGCAGCGGCGGCGTTTGGTGCGGAAGTTGCCATCGTGCTGATCGGCGAGAGGCCGGGGTTAAGCGTGCCTGACAGTCTCGGTGCCTACATCACGTTCCGCCCGCAATCAGGACGGCGTGACAGCGAGCGCAACTGTATTTCGAATATTCATGCCGACGGGCTCAGCTACGAGGTCGCAGCAGACAAGATCGTTTGGATCGTCCGGGAGGCGCTTCGCTTGCAGCTGACCGGTGTCGATCTCAAGGAAAATGCCGAAGGCGCCATAGAAGCGCTGCCACACCAAGAAATCTAAAGTTCAATACAAAAAAGGGGAACAATCATGTCAAATTCTCAACCGACGCTCGCCAAGAGCCTGACCGGGCTGCATTTATGGGGACTTGCAGTCGGCCTCGTCATCTCGGGCGAATATTTCGGCTGGAGCTATGGCTGGGCGGCCGCCGGCACACTCGGCTTTTTGATCACCACGATCCTGATCGCCGTCATGTACACCACCTTCATTTTCTCCTTCACGGAGTTGACGACGGCTATTCCCCATGCGGGCGGACCGTTTGCCTATGCGCTCAGGGCCTTCGGCCCACTCGGCGGCTTCGTTGCGGGTTTTGCAACACTGGTGGAATTCGTCTTCGCCCCTCCAGCCATCGCGCTTGCCATCGGCGCCTATCTCAATGTGCAGTTCCCGGGGCTTGATCCGAAAATGGCGGCCGTCGGCGCCTATATCATTTTCATGGCGCTCAATATTGTCGGAGTCACCATCGCGGCAACCTTCGAACTCTTTATCACCGTTCTGGCGATTGCCGAATTGCTGATCTTTATGGGTGTCGTCGCGCCGGGCTTCTCTTTTGCCAATTTCGCGGCCAATGGCTGGGCTGGCGCCCCTGAATTCTCGGTCGGTGCCATTGGAGGCATCTTTGCCGCCATTCCATTTGCCATCTGGTTTTTCCTGGCGATCGAAGGTGCGGCGATGGCGGCTGAGGAGACCAAGAACCCCACCCGCACCGTTCCCATTGCCTATATTGCGGGTATTCTGACACTCGTCTTCCTCGCCTTCGGCACCATGATCTTCGCCGGTGGCGTCGGCGACTGGCGTACGCTGTCCAACATCAACGATCCGCTACCGCAGGCGATGAAGGCGGTCGTGGGCGAATCCTCCGGTTGGCTGCATATGCTGGTCTGGATCGGCCTGTTCGGCCTGATTGCTTCCTTTCACGGCATCATCATGGGCTATTCCAGGCAGATTTTTGCACTGGGCCGCGCCGGCTACCTCCCGGAAGTCCTTGCAAAAATCCATCCGAAATTCCGCACGCCTTATCTCGCAGTCCTTGCAGGTGGCGCCGTCGGCATCGCAGCCATCTTTTCCGACAGCCTGATCCAGATCGGCGGTTTGCCGCTGACCGCCAATATTGTCACCATGTCGGTGTTCGGCGCGATCATCATGTACATCGTCTCGATGGCGTCGCTGTTTAAGCTGCGTCAGGCCGAACCTGAACTCGCCCGACCCTTCAGGGCCTGGGGTTATCCCGTGGTGCCAGCCATTGCCCTCGGGCTCGCCCTCGTCGCGCTGGCAGCGATGATCTACTACAACTTCCTGATCTTTGTGATCTTCCTCGCGATGGGCGTGGTGGCATTCGGCATTTGGCGTTTGCTTTCAGGTGGCATCGCCAAGGAAGCGGCAGCGTCCACGTAACAAGGCTCTCTGGCCCGATCACCGGGAAGGCAACTGGACGAACCGGTTCCGATCAATATCGACGACTCCCGCCGAAGTTTGGCGGGGGTCATTTCAGTGCAAAGCTTGGCTGATATCATTACGTTCCGGGGCCAGTGCCACGTTCGCCACCGATTGGTTCACCGCACCTGACGATGAATTCGCCGCGTCCTCGTGAGCCGCCGCGCCCCCAATCCCAGCAGCGCCGCCACGACCCAGCCGCCGAGAAATCCAATCGCACCCCAGACGAGACCGGCAAAGCTGACCGGCACACCGGGCACGAAATCGCGCCAGGTATTGGCGAAAACGACGTCATCGGCATTCCGCAGCAGAACGAAGGGCTTGGCGACGGGTGCGGCGGTGCCGAGGTGGAGCTGCTGCGACAGCAGCGTTTCGTAGCGCGAGATCGTGCTCTGCATCGAGACGCCGCGGTCGCGCAGGAAATCGTCGGATGATTGCGCATAGGCGCTCAGCGCCTGCTGGCGATCGAGATGGTGCTCGGCCGCCTGGGCATTGAAATCCTCGACGATGACCCGCAATTCGTCGATCGCCCCGCCGATCCGCTGGCGGTATTGCTGCGCAAATTCCGGTGCCTGCGAAAAAACCGTGCCGCCGGCAAGCCCGGCGACGATGGTGATGATCCTTGCAATCTGTCCCATGATCTATGCCTCCGGCTATCCCCTTGCGCTAACGATCCGGCGCGTCAAAGGTTTCTGCCGTCGACACAATCGGTAACTCTATGTGATTGAACCGACGGCGCTTCCGGCGAGTTGATGCCGTGACCAACTCAGAAAGAGAGGCTTGTCATGAAACAGATTATCCTTGCCTGCACGCTCGCTGCTTCGTCCATCTTTTCCGCAATGCCGTCCCAGGCAGCAAGTGTGACGATCACCACCGATGACGCGCGCCCCTACTACCGCCATTCGGACAGGCCCAATTACCGCCATGACATGAGGGCGCGCCACGTTTCCCGCGATTGCTTCACCAAGACGGAAAAGATTCGCCGTCACGGCCATACGGTCGTCAAGGAAACCCGAATCTGCCGATAAGGCAATCCATGCAGGAAAAGCCCGGCCGATCCTCCCCGGCCGGGCTTTTTCTTTCTGATCTCGCCGATGCGGAACTTCGCCATACCAGCTGCGTTTATCGCGAAACAGGAGTATTCATCATGCGTATCAAGATGACTCTTTTGGCAATCGCCTATGTCGCCGTCAGTGTCCTGCTGCTCGCCATCGCCTACCAGCCGCAGGGATCGGGCGCCGCGCAGAAAACGGATCGTCTGGCGGGCTCGTCCTTCCTCGTCGAACGCTTCGCCGGTTGATCGGCGGCTTATAGGCGACGATGTGGAAATAGTCCTCGCCCGGCAGGGTCCAGGCTCGGAGCGGCCCGCCGTTGGTTAGTGCGAGCCGTCGAGCGAGGATCCGCCAAGCAGGATCCGGTTCTGCACAGCATGCACGCCCTCGACCGCCTTGGCGACCGCGGTTGCCCGTTCGATTTCGCCCACCGTGCCGACGGTGCCGCTCAGTATGATCTGGTCGTTTTCCATCGTCACCTCGACATCCGACGCATCGATGCCGCCGGCAATCGCCAGCGCATTGGCAACGGCTGACTCGACCGTTGCGCGATTGGCGATCTCTATCTCCATCTCGGGTTCGAGCCCGTGAAATGTCTGCTCCTTGAAAACCATGATCCGTTCCTCCGTGAAAGCTTCGTAGGAAACGCTGATCGGCGGAGTTTGGTTCAGTCCCCGCTACCAGTTGACGCGATAGCGGAGATTGACACTGCCCGCCTCACCTCCCGAAAATGGATTGCTCACCGAGGCATCGAGATTGAGGTTCGGCAGAATGGTCTGGCTGACCCCTACCGTGCTCGAGAAGTCGCCGCTGGCATTGCTGACGCCTGTCCCTGCCGAAAGCGAGGTTCCCGTCCAGGGATGAATCAGCTTCAGCGCCTGCGATGCCGTCACCGAAGCCTGCCGGGCCTCGACCGCGTCATATTGCACGCTGATGGATCGGCTCGATTGCATGTCGAGCGAATCGGACAGGATCCAGCTGCGCGAGCGGCTGAGGGTCAGCGCGCCGCTGCCGCGCAGCGTATCGACGCTGACGCTGGCACCCTGCTGTGACCGGCCTGCCGGGGTAACGCTCGTTCTGCTGATCCTGCCCCAAAGCATTGCCTGTTCGGAATCGGGCAGCAGCGCCCCGCCTTTGGTCGAGGCAAGCGCGATGTCGGCGCCGGCACTCGTTTCCCATTCCGCCGGCAGGCGAAAACCCATCGTCGCTTTGTAGGACCGGTCCGAAAGCTTGGCCGGCGACCAGATCAGCAGGTCGTCTGCCCTGGCTGCGGCTGTGAGCGAGGGCAGGATGGCGAAAAGGATGCATGCTAATTTGAATGTCGTCATGAAGTAAGAACGTTTTGCCTGACACAGGGCTGCGGCTCCGAAACCGAAGCAGCAGCGAACATGAAGCGCTCGCAGCGAACGCGATGGGGATCACGGCCAAGCCGCCCATCCCGGTTTCATCCTCGATTTAATGGTTGGCTCGGAAAGCCGACGGCACCGAGTGCCTGTTCTTCAATAGGCGCCTTAGCGCCCCGAATTGCCCTGCGACCGCGACCGGCCGCGGCGGAACCGAATCCACCAGCAATGTTAGAAGGATCACATCCAACCGCCGTTCTGTAAACCCCTCAGGGGTTGAAATCTGCTGCACTGCACACTTGCCGCCCCCCCCAAAGCCTAGTAGAGCCTGAGCCTACGAGAGAAATTTTCGCGAAATTCTACATGATGACCGGCAAAAGCGCGCCGCGGCGCCTCAGCATCTTCGGTTCGACGGGTTCGATCGGCCAGAATACACTCAATGTCGTCGATCATCTGGGCGGACGGGAGAACTTCGAAATCTCCGTGCTGACCGGCAGCGGCAATGTCGAATTGTTGGCCCGGCAGGCGAAATCATCGGGCGCGCGGCTGGCGGTGACGGCAAATGACCGGCATTACGAATCACTGAAGAGCGCACTTTCCGGCACCGGCATCGCGGTCGCTTCAGGAAAATCCGGCCTGATGGAAGCCGCGGACCGCGAAGCCGACTGGGTGATGGCGGCAATCGTCGGCACTGCTGGCCTGGCGCCCACCCTTGCCGCTGCCCGCCGCGGCGCCGATATCGCCCTTGCCAACAAGGAATGCCTGGTATCGGCCGGCGACCTGTTCATCGCAGCGATCCGGGCGGGCGGCGGCAAGCTGCTTCCGGTCGACAGCGAGCACAACGCGATTTTCCAGGTGCTGGAAGAGAACCAGCGCCACGCCGTCGAGCGGGTCATCCTGACGGCTTCGGGTGGCCCCTTCCGCACCGCCTCGCTGCGTGACATGGCGGATGTGACGGTGGAAACTGCGCGCGCCCACCCGAACTGGTCGATGGGATTGAAGATCTCGATCGACAGCGCCTCGATGTTCAACAAGGCGCTGGAGATGATCGAAGCCCGGCACCTTTTCGGTCTCAGACCCGAACAGATCGAGGTTATCTTCCATCCGCAATCGATCATTCATTCCATGGTCGGCTATACCGATGGATCGGTGCTGGCGCAGCTCGGCGCGCCGGATATGCGCACCGCCATCGGTTATGCCCTGTCCTTTCCGCGCCGGCCGAACCTGCCGGTCGAGCGGCTGGATTTCGCCAAGCTCGCCAGGCTGGATTTCGAGGCACCGGATGAGGTGCGGTTTCCGGCGCTGCGGCTCGCGCGCCTGGCGATGACGCGCGGCGGTGTTCAGGGCGCGGTGCTGAACGGCGCCAAGGAAGTGGCGCTCGAAGCCTTCATCGAAGGGCAGCTCTCCTTCCTCGCCATGGCCGAGGTCACCGAGAGGGTCATGGACGATCTGGCCGGCCTGCCGCCGGCCTCCACCATGGACGATGTCTTCGCCGCCGACAGGCAAGCCCGGCAAAGGGCGGCGGAGCTCATGACACTCGCGATCGCCGAGTGAAGTTCAGACGGGCCGATCGCCGAGTGGTCGCCCGCCTGTGATCCTGACACCCGCGATTAGCGCAACCGGTTCCCACCCTCGTCGAACAATCGGCAATCCGACGGTTCAAACAGCAGGCTCACCTGCTCGCCCGCCGCAATACTGATCGGTGACCGATGTTCGACGGTCAGTGACTGGCCATCGGCAAGCTGGCAATAGAGATATTGCGTTCCCCCGAGATACTCTGAAAAATCCACCCTCGCCGTCAGGCTGCCCGATAGGTCGGATGCCACCTTCAAATGCTCCGGCCGCAGACCGAGCGTCACCGCGGCACCAACCGGCCGATTTGCGGGCGGCAGGCCGCTTTCGATCTGCCGGCCGGCGACTTCGACCAGGCCGCCCTCACCCCAGCGGGCATTGAGCAGGTTCATCCGTGGCGAGCCGATAAAGCCCGCCACGAAGGTGTTCGAGGGATTCTCGTAGATTTCCCGCGGCGTTCCCGCCTGTTCGACGCGCCCGTCGCGCAGCACGACGATCTTGTCGGCGAGCGTCATCGCCTCCGTCTGGTCGTGGGTGACATAGATCATCGTGTTGCCGAGTTCGCGGTGGAGGCGGGCGATCTCGATGCGCATCGAAACGCGCAGTTCCGCATCGAGATTGGACAGCGGTTCGTCGAACAGGAAGACGTCGGGCTTGCGCACGATCGCCCGGCCGATCGCCACACGCTGCCGCTGGCCGCCGGAAAGCTGTCCCGGCCGCCGGTCGAGAAGATGGTCGATCTTCAGGATCGCGGAAGCAGCCTTGACGCGCGTCTCTATCTCCGCGGCATTGGTGCGCGCCATCTTCAAACCGAAGGCCAGATTGTCGCGCACGCTCATATGCGGATAGAGCGCGTAGGACTGAAAGACCATGGCGATGCCGCGCTCGGATGGATCGAGATCGGTGACAACACGTCCCTTGATCTCGACCTCCCCGTCGGTCACGTCTTCCAAGCCGGCGATCATGCGAAGAAGCGTCGATTTTCCGCAGCCGGAAGGGCCGACGAAGACGACGAATTCACCCTCCGCGATCGTCAGGTCGATCCCGTGGACCACCTGCAGATTGCCATAGCTTTTTCGCACGTCCTGGAGCACGACGCTCTTGTTACCCATACCGTTCGTCATCCCCAAAAAGACCTATCTGTCCGACTGGACCCAGACGAGCATCTCTCCGGGCGCGCGGTTGTCCCAGAGATGATAGGGCACGAAACGCGCGGTGGCGACCTGCCTTTCGGCAGGCGCCTTGCGGTAGAGCGCCGTTCCCCAGTTCGAGGTTTCCTCGCGCTCGACCTTGAGATCGAGGGCGACGGCATCATTGAGATCCTTCAGTACGACGGTTTCGGCTGTGGAGAGCTCACGCGGCAGGACGATGGCGTTGAGGTCTTCGCCGTTGTCGGTCGTTTCGACGCAATAGACCAGCGGGCCGCGCATCAATGCGACGCGCCCGGCATCCTGGCGCACCTTCGGGTTGGCATATTGCGGCCGAAGCGCCAGCGGCAGGTAGAGGGCGACACGATCGCCCGCAGCCCACTCACGATCGATCCTGGCATATCCGTCCTGCATATTGGCGTTGAGATCGAGCATCTCTCCATTAACGCTGAGGGTTGCGCCTTCAGCCCAGTCCGGAATGCGCAGCGACAGTGCAAACTTCGCCGGCTTCTCCAGCTTGGTGGTAAAGGCGACGGCACCGTCCCACGGATAGTTGGTGGTCTGCTCGAGTTCGACCTCGGCGCCGTTGGCCAGCTTCAGCCTTGCGGTGCTCTCGCCATAGAGGTGCACGGCGATCTCATTGTCCGAAACGGCGTACATGTAGGAGCCGATCGAGGTCACCAGCCGGGCGATGTTGGGCGGGCAGCAGGGGCAATGGTGCCACTTCCACCGGTGGTGCTTGCCGGCACTTTCGAGCGGATTGTCGTAGAAGAATGTCTTGCCGTCGGTCGAAAGCCCCGGCAGCGCGCCGTTGTAAAGCGCCTGCTCCATAATATCGGCATAGCGCCGATCCGGACCGCGGCCGAGCATGCGGCTTGCCCAGAACACCAAGCCGACCGAGGCGCAGGTCTCCGCATAGGCGGTATCGTTCGGCAGATCGAAGTAATCGGTGAAGCCTTCGTTTGAGGCCGCCGGCCCGATGCCGCCGGTGATGTACATCTGCTTGGTGGTCAGATCGTCCCAGAGCGTTTCCAGCGCTGCCGTCAGGCTATCGTCCTTGTATTCGGTGGCGATGTCGGCCATGCCCGAATAGAGGTACATGGCGCGCACCGCGTGGCCGACCACCTTCGTCTGCTCGCGCACCGGCTGGTGTGCCTGGCCATATTCATAGGTCTTCTGATGGAAGTCGGCAGCGCTCCGGCCGTCGCGAGCGGCCTCGGCCGTGAAGAAGTGCGGCTCGGTGCCGCGTTCGTCGATGAAGTATTTCGAAAGCTCGAGATATTTCGTCTCGCCGGTCACGCGGGCAAGCTTGACCAGCGCGAGCTCGACTTCCTCATGGCCGCAATAGCCTGATATCTGGCCTTCGCCATGGCCGAAAATCTTGATCATGTAATCGGCATAGCGGCACATGATGTCGAGCAGCTTGCGTTTGCCGGTCGCCTGATAATAGGCGACGGCGGCTTCCATAAGATGGCCGGCGCAATAGAGCTCATGATGGTCGCGCAGATTGGTCCAGCGGCGGTTCGGCTCGACGCGCTGGAACCAGGCGTTCAGATAGCCGTCTTCGTCCTGCAGCTTCTCATACATGTCGATGATCTCATCGGCGCGGGCCTCGAGCTTCGGGTTCGGCCGGCGATAGAGCGAATAGGCGATCGTTTCGATCGACTTGCCGAGGTCGGAATCCCAGAACATCTGCGTCGTCCCGCCCCATGGCTGAATGGGAATGACCACCCCGGGGCTCGGTTGGTTGACGTCGATCGCCTTCAGCATGCCGGCCTCGACGCAGCGGTCGAGCAGGATCTCGGCCGTGGAATTGCAGACGGCATCCTGCCATTTTCCCCAGAAGCCGCCGAGCTCCACATCGGGAACGGCGACGGGACGAAACTGGCGGTCATTGGTTGATTTGGTCATGGGCTCTACCTTCTTGGGATCATTTCACGGCGCCGGCCATCAGCCCGCGCATGTAGTAGCGTTGCAGGAGCAGGAAGACGATCAGGCAAGGGATCGTCATGACGACGACACCGGCCTGCACCGCTCCCCAGTTGATGGCGCCGAGCCGCCCGGCGCGAACCGCCGTCATCAGCACCGGCAGGGTGTATTTCTCGTTGCTGGAGAGCAGCACGAGGGCGGCCAGAAACTCGTTCCAGGCATTGAGGAAGGCAAAGATCGCCACCGTCGCCACACCGGGAAGCACCAGCGGCAGAAGAACCCGGACCAAGAGCCTGAGGTCGCGCGCGCCGTCGATGCGCGCGGCCTCTTCGATCTCCTTCGGCACGGCGTCGAAGGCGTTGCGCATCATGAACACCGAAAAGGGCAGTTGAAGCGTCACATAGACGAGCGTCAGCCCAAGCAGCGAATTGTTGAGGCCGAGCTTTGCCAGGATGATGAAGAGCGGCGTCAGGATCGATTGGAACGGGATCATCAGCGTCGCGATGATCAGCACGAAAAGCGCATTCTTCATCGGGAATCGGTACCGCGAGAAGCCGTAGCCGGCGAGCAGGCTGACGGCGACGGTGAGCACCACCGTGGCGACCGAAACGAACAGCGAATTGATCATGTGCCGCCAGATGCCGGCGCCGAACGTGTCAAGCAGCGCGTAGGAATCGATGCTGACGCCTGAGGTCGGCCATGGCGGCAAGGGCGGCAGGCTGGCCTCCGTGCCATGCCGGAAGGACGACAACAGCGTGATCACGAAGGGGGCGAGAAAGAAGATCGAGATAGCGATGCCGGTCAGGTGATAGGCCGACTTCGTCCGGATGGCCTTGCGCGCGCGGCGCTCCCTTGAGGTGGTCATGGACGCTCCTCCCCGACGCGAAGCAGCCAGAGCTGCACGATGCTGATCGCCATTAGGATGGCGAGAAGCACGATCGACAGCGCTGCGCCATAACCAAGATTGAACGACACGAACGACTGATTGAAGATGTAGTAGACCACCGAGATCATCTTGTTCTGCGGTCCGCCTGACGTCATGATGTAGAACTGATCGAAAGCGAGGATCGAACCGGTGACGGAGACGATCAGCGCCAGTGCGATCGTCTTGCGCATCAGCGGCAGCGTCAGATGCCGGAAACGCTGCCAGCGGCCGGCGCCGTCGATGCGGGCAGCCTCCGTCAGCTCGGACGGAATGGCCTGAAGCCCGGTCAAAAGAATGATCATGGTGAAGCCGGCGATCTTCCAGACGACCATCACCACGATCGTCAGAAAGGCGGTGTCGAAGGTCGCAAGAAGATTGGGGCTCTTTTCGACGAGGCCGAGCGCCTTCAAGGCCGGGCCGATGAAGCCGCTATCGACATTGGCGAGCCAGACCCACAGCAGCGAGGCTGTCGCAAGACCGACCACGACGGGCAGGAAGATGATCGTCCGGTAGGCGCCGACGAACTGCCGTTCCTTCTCGACGAAGATTGCCAGCGGAAACGCGATCGCGAAGATCGCGATGGTGACGATCACGGTATAATAGGCCGTGAAATTCAGTGCCGTCATAAAACGGGTATCGTTGGCCATGCGGAAATAATTGTTGAAGCCGATCCAGCGGGACGCCCCCATCAGCGGCCAGTTGTGCAGGCTCATCCATCCGGTGAAGAGAACCGGCATGATAAAGAAGACGATGACCAGCGCCATGGCCGGTGCGATGTAGACGAGGCCGCGCCAGTTCGATCGGCGCCGTCGCCTGCGTCGAGGCAATAGAATCTCTGAACCGGAACCGGTCATCAAACGCTCCGCATCTGTCGAGTGGGATTGGCCGGGAAGCTGCCACCGCTCCCCGGCCGCGGCCGGGGGAGAGTTTACTGGCCGCTATCGATGATCGATTGCATTTCCGATTGCGCACTCGAAAACGCGCCGTCGACGTCTTCGCCGAAGATCGCGGCGTTGGTGAAGCTTGCCCATGGCCCGTTGGCGCTGTTGATCAGATCGTTGAACTGCAGCGTATAGGGGGTCTTGGCCACACCGATCGCCTTCAGGCCGACCTGCATGCGCGGATCGAGGCCCTCAAGCACCTTGTCGGCGATATCGCCGCGCGTCGGCAGGCTGCCATACTTCGCCATGATCTTCTGGCCGTCCATCGAATATACATATTCGATGAACTCCTTCACCGCGTCGATCTTCTTCGTGCCCTTGGTGATGACGAAGTTGTCGCCGCCGGCAAAGGACGAAGGCTTCCCGTCGACGCCAGGAATGAGCGTTACGCCGAAGTTGATATCGGGATGCTCGGTCACCAGCGTGCCGATGGCAAAGGCGCCAAGGCTCTGCTGGCCGATCTTGCCGTTGGTGAAGGTCAGGAAGTTGGCGCCGTTGTCGCTGGCGGCTCCTGCCGGCACGAGGTCCTTCTTGATCATGTTGCGGTAGATATCGACGGCCTTGCGCATCTGCGGCGTATCGAGCGTCGCCGTCTTGCTGTCGGCCGACAGGATATCGGCGCCCGCACCCCAGACCAACGGCGTGAAGGTGAAGATCATGCAGCCGCCGCAGCCGCCGCCGGAGAAATAGAAGCCGTAGGTATCGTCACCCAGCGCCCGGATCTTCTCGGCATTGGCGGTGATTTCGTCCCAATTCACAGGTGCCTTTTCCGGGTCGAGACCTGCCTTCTTGTAGAGATCCTTGTTCCAGGCAAAGACGGAGGTCTCGACCGAAAGCGGCAGGCCGTAAATCCGGTCCTGATAGGTGCCGAGGCGAACATGCGATGGCGAAAGCGAGTTGAAATAGGGCAGGGATTTTGCCCAGTCCGTCAGGTCTTCCAGCTGGCCGGCCGCAGCAAAGGCCGGATTATAGATCAGATCCATCGACAGGGCGTCCGGCGCCTGTCCGCCGGCGATCGCCGTCGCATATTTCTGCACGAGTTCGGAGAACGGCACCTCGGTCATCACGACCTTGTTCTCGTGACCGGAATTATAGGCTTCGACGACCTTCTTGAAGGCGTCGCCGATCCCCGTACGAACCCACATTTCGACATTCTCGGCAGCTGACGCGGCCGAAAACAGGCACAAGGTAGCGATGCTGGTCGCCGCCAATAGACGCTTGATCATGACACTCCTCCCGATATGGCGCATCTCCTCGCGCCTTTGCTCATTCTCTTGTTCTCATTCCTTCGGGGCTGTACCCCCGCATGACTGCCGGACGATCAGCCGGCACGGCAATTTCCTCACTCCCGGCTCGACAGGCCGTCCTTCCGCAAGCGCGAGCACCGTCAATCCGGCTTGCCGCCCGAGCTCCTTCAGTTCCATGTCCACCGTCGTCAGCGGCGGCCGCGTCTGGGCCGCGACAATCTCCCAATTGTCGAAGCCGATGACCGAGACGTCCTGCGGCACCTTGACGCCGCGCTCGCGCAACGCATCCACCGCGCCGCGGGCGATCTGGTCATTGCCGCAGAAGAGAGCATCCGGTTTTTCTCCCGACCTCTTCCAAAGCTGTTCGACCGCATCATGCCCCCAGCTTTCCGACCAGACGCCGTAGAGCACCGGCTCACGGTGACCTGCCACCTCGTGATAGGCGCCGGCACGTTCCCGCACTGAGAAGAAGTCCTCCGGCCCGGTGATGTGCGCAATCCGCCGCCGTCCGATCTTCACGAGCCATTCCACCGCCAGCCGCGCACCCTGTTCGTCGTCCGAACGGAAGGTGACACTGTTCTGCGTCCCCTCCGTGAATGCGTAGACGACAGGCACATGCAAATTCGAAAGATCGACAGGCAGGCGCCGATCCAGGCGTTTTCCCGTCGCAATGATGCCGTCGACCTGTTTGTCCAGCATCGCATCGACATGGATCTGGGCGAGCGCCGGATCGTCTTCGATGGCGCACAGGAAGACCGAAACGCCGTGATCGACGAGAGCATCCGAGATACCCGCCATGACAGGCAGCGTGAAACGGCCGTAAGTATCGTTCGTCAGCAGCCCGATGGTGAAGCTGCGCTTGCTGAGAAGACCTCTCGCCAGCGCATTCGGCCGGTATCCGATCTCGGCGGCGATCCGTTTCACCCGTTCGCGCGTTTCCGACCCCATCCGGCCGGTATCGTTGAGAGCTTTCGACGCCGTCGAGATGCTCACCGCGGCAGCCGCCGCCACCTCGTGGATGGTGATCCTGCCTCTTTTTCCTCCCGATATGTTCAGAACGTCCTCCTTCTGAAGTGATCTGAGAAAAGCTTTTACCAATCCTTATGTCAAGTGAGAAAAGGTTTTCTCACGCCACACCAAAGCTCGGATCGGCAACACAGTTGCGGCAAGAGGCAAGCACAGGGAAAGATCGATGCGCATCGGTCAGGCCGATTGCGATGTGTCATCGGTGTTAAGACCAAGCGCAGAGCGGACGATCTTGGACGGGCAAGGGAGGTTTGTTCCAGCGTCTTGCGGGAGCAAGACCGATCGCTGTCAGAGCCTCCGGTGGAGGCCCTGAATTACGGTTCGAACCGAGCGATCATCGAAAAATCAGGCGACGTGCCTTGCCAGTGCGCAGCGCGACCAGAGCGAATGCAGCGCCTCAACCAGATGGGCGATATCGGCGTCGGAATGCAGCGGCGTCGGCGTAATGCGCAGGCGCTCGGTCTTCTTCGGCACGGTCGGATAGTTGATCGGCTGGACGTAGACGCCGCAATTGTCGAGCAGCAGATCGGAGATCCACTTGCACTTGGCCGCATCGCCGACCAGCACCGGCACGATATGGCTCGGATTGGGCATATGCGGAATGCCGCGCTGGTCGAGCAGCGCTCTCAGCTTGCGGACACGATCTTGATGGCGGGCGCGCTCGAACTGGCTGACCTTCAGGTGCTGGATCGAGGCGACGGCGCCGGCGGCAAGTGCCGGCGGCAGCGCCGTGGTGAAGATGAAGCCGGAGGCAAACGAGCGAATGAAATCGCAAAGCGCCGTCGAAGCGGCGATATAGCCGCCCATCACCCCGAAAGCCTTGCCGAGCGTGCCCTCGATGACGGTCAACCGGTCCATCAGCCCCTCGCGTTCGGCAATGCCGCCGCCACGCGGGCCGTACATGCCGACGGCATGCACTTCGTCGAGATAGGTCATCGCGCCATATTTGTCGGCGAGATCGCAGATCTCCTTGATCGGGGCGATATCGCCATCCATCGAATAGACGCTCTCGAAGGCGATCAGCTTCGGCGCCCTCGGATCGGCGGCAGCGAGCTTGGCCTCGAGATCGGCCACGTCATTGTGCTTCCAGATCACCTTGTCGCACTTGGCGTGGCGAATACCCTCGATCATCGAGGCATGGTTCATCGCGTCGGAGAAGATTATGAGCCCGGGAATCTTCGCACCGAGCGTGCCGAGTGCCGCCCAGTTGGAAACATAGCCTGATGTGAAGATCAGGGCCGCTTCCTTGCCGTGCAGATCGGCAAGCTCACGTTCGAGCACGACGTGGTGATGGTTGGTGCCAGAGATATTCCGGGTGCCTCCCGCACCCGCGCCACAGTGGTCGATGGCGTTCTTCATCGCCTCGATCACCTTGGGATGCTGGCCCATGCCGAGATAGTCGTTGGAGCACCAGACGGTAACTTCTTTTGCGCCATCGGCCGTATGGCGCGTCGCGCGCGGAAAATTGCCGCGGTGACGTTCGAGATCGGCAAAAACGCGGTAACGGCCCTCGATGTGAAGCCCGTCCAGCTCGCTTTTAAAATACGCTTCGAAATCCATCATATGCTCCAGTATCACGCGACCGTTCTTGCTGACCGGACGTTCGCGCGTCAACCCTTGCCCTTTGCTTTAACATCAACTGCGGCAAAAGGCGCAGAGTTTTGAATGATTCCAGATAAAGAATATGCGAGCCGCGATCAACGAAATTGATGTGGCAAGCATAATGGAAATTCGCGAAACCGTGCAGCTGGCGACAACATCCTGTATCGAAAAAAATCAGGACAGCAGTGGACAACCCTTTCTTCCGACATAGTTTTCGGTCTAGCCTGACAAAAAATAAAAGGGACGGCCTTTGCCCGCTGGGCAACAACCTCGGAGAGAAAAGATGAAGAAAGTTGTCATACTCGCATTGATCGGCTTGTCGATCGCAAGCTGCACGCCGACGCAGCAAGGCGCCGGCATCGGCGCTGCATCAGGCGCCGTCATCGGCGGCGTAGTCACCGGCAACGTCCGTGGCGCGGCAGTCGGCGCCGCTATCGGCGGCGTGTCCGGCGCCCTCATCGGCAGCGTCGCCGAACAGCCCGGCCAGTGCTACTATCGCGACCGCTACGGCCGCCGCTATATCGATAGTTGCCCGCGCTGAGCGCACTGAAATCGGCAAATTCAAGAAATCCCGGACACAGGTCCGGGATTTTTTGTGCTAAATTAGCGCGTTGGCAATTTAAAATGGTACACCTCGCGCGATTTTGCCGCTAAGCTGTTCATGGCTGGGCAACGAAGCTTCAATGTAGACACAACCAAAAGCGGCGGATGCGGATCAGAGGGACAGGCCCGAAAACAGGTACTGCGTATCGGCGAACAGGCACCATGATGGTGGTCGCAGCGGCGGCTGCGTTCTCACCGGTGCTGATCGGCGACGCTTACGCCTTCAAGCTTTTCGGCATCACCATTTTCGGCAAAGAGGAAGACGAAGGCGAACAGGTGCCCGATCCGGTGCGCTACCAGGTCGACCTCAAAGCCGATACCGCCGATCCGGACCTGAAAGAAGCGCTGGAAAACAGTTCCCGTCTCGTCAGCGACCAGAAGCTGCCGGTTTCCGGCGATCTCGGCGTCGTCGTCAAGGCGCGCGACGACCGGGAGCGGCTGATCGCCACTCTGTATGAAAAGGCCCGTTATGGCGGCCTGGTGACGATCACCATCGACGGCAAGAATATCGACGACCTGCCGCCCAATCCGACATTCGACCGGTCCGGGCCGATCCCCGTCACCGTCGCCATTGCTCCCGGCCCCGTTTTCAAGGTCAGGGAGGTCCAGTTCGGCGGCGATGCCGCAAACCATAATCCCGCCGATTACGATCTCGCCCCGGGCGCGCAGGCCGGCTCGCTCGCGATCATCAGGGCCGGCGACAAGATCGTCGAACAATTGAAGAGCGAAGGCCGGCCCTTCGCCAAGTTGACCGAACGCAAGGTGGTCGCCGATCACAACAGCGATACCGTCGATATCGTCCTTGCTGCCGAGGGCGGCCCCATCGCTCCGATCGGCGATGTCGGCGTCACCGGCGAGAAGACCGTCAAGCCAGCTTTCATCCAGCGTTATTCCCGGCTGAACAAGGGCGAAGCCTATTCCCCGGAAACGTTGAAGAAAGCCGGCGAGCGGCTTCGCGCCCTCGGCGTCTTTTCGAGCGTCACCATTCACCAAGGAGATGCGCTGGCATCGGACGGCACCTTGCCGATGACGATCGAAGTTTCAGAGGGCAAGAGGCGCTACTTCGGCGTCGGCGCGCAATATTCCACCACCGACGGCTTCGGTGTTCAGGGCTATTGGGGCCACCGCAACCTTTTTGGCGAAGCCGAAACGCTGAGGATCGAGGGAGCGGTCTCGCGGCTTGGCGAAACGACCGATGTCGGCAGCCTCGACTATTCCGCCGGCATCCTGTTCACCAAGCCCGGCGCCTTCTTTCCCGCCGCCACGCTGAAGGCCGGCATCGTCGCCAAGACCGAAAATCCGGATGCCTATAACGCCACGCTCGTCACCGCCTCGCTCGGCCTTTCCTACGAACTGACCGACCAGGACACCGTCGCGGCGAGCGGCGAGGTCAGCTGGGAGCGCGACGACGACGCCTTCGGCACGAACGACTATCTGACCTTCACCTTGCCGATCCAATATGATCGCGACGCACGTGACGACAAATTCAACCCGACGGAGGGTTATCGCGCGACGCTCTCGGCTAAGCCCGGCTACGAGATCTTCAACGCCACGCCCTATGCGGCATTCGAGGGCTCGATCTCCGGCTACTTGCCGTTCGGACAGGAAGACGGCGTGGTGCTTGCCGGCAAGGTTGCCGCCGGCGTCCTGATCGGCGGCGACAGCATTGGGGACATTCCCGCCACGCAGCGCTTCTTTGCCGGCGGCGGCGGCTCCGTGCGCGGATACAGCTATCAGGAAATCTCGCCCTATAACGACGATGGCGATCCCACCGGCGGCCGTTCCTATGTGACCGGTTCGCTGGAGGCCCGCATCAAGATCACCGATACGATCGGCATCGTGCCTTTCATCGATGTCGGCACCGTATCGGACAGCACCTTTCCGGGTTTTTCCGATATTCGCGCCGGTGCCGGCGCCGGAATACGATATGCAACGCCTTTCGGCCCGCTGCGGCTTGATTTTGCCATGCCGCTGAACAAGTACGAAGATGGCACAGATTACGGAATCTACGCCGGCATCGGCCAATCTTTCTAGGATTGCCGATTCCGCTCGTGTTTTCCGATCTGTGGGCCGTCATGAAAACGGGGTAGTGTCCGCGCCGATGCAAACGCTGACAAAAATCGTCAACTGGGTCGTACGGCTCACCGGCTATGTCGTCGGCGCCACGTTGATTCTCGCGGTCGTAGCACTGGCGATCTTCGGCTTCACCAGTTTTGGTGCCCGCATCGTCACCGAAAAGATAGCCTCCACGCTGTCCAATCGCGACATGACGATCGAGGTTCGCGAACCGCAAGGCCTTTTGACCGGCGGGCTTCGCGCCGCCGAGATCTCCATCTCCGACACCAGGGGCGTCTTTGCGGAAATTCATGGCGTCGCGATCGACTGGAATCCGCTTGCGCTGCTGACCGGAACCTTCCATGCCAAACGCTTCGAGATCGAAGCGATCAACGTGCTGCGCAAGCCGGTACGCACCCTGCCCTCGCGGCCCCAAGCTGAAAATTCCGGCGGATTCAGCCTTCCGATCAAAGTCGATGTCGACCGCATCGCGCTGCCCGATATCAAACTTGCCGCACCCGTTGCCGGCCGCGCCTTTGCGCTGGCCGCCGAAGGCAGCCTTTCGGCGAACGGCGATGGCGGCGAGGCCGTCGTCAATGTCAGCCGTCACGCGGTTCCGGATGCGCGGCTTGCCGCCGACATCGCTTTTGCGCCAGCCGAAAACCGGCTGCGACTGAAGGCGCAGCTGTCCGAGCCGAAGGGCGGACTGCTGGCGGGCTTTCTCGGCCTGCCGGACAGCCCGGCCGTCAACATCGATCTCGATGGCCAGGGGCCGATATCCGATTGGAAAGGCAAATTGCAGGCTGCCCTAGACGGGCAGCAACGTGCCGCAATCGAAGCTCGGCACCAGATTACGGAAGACGGGCTGCACCACCTCGACCTCAAAGGCGGCGGTGACCTGAGCTCGCTGCTTCCATCGGCATTCCGGCCGCTTTTTGCCGGCCAGACCAATATCGATCTTGCCACCACCTTCGACAATCACGGCAAGATCGATATCCAGACCGGCAATATCGCCACCGGCAGCGTTGTGATCGCCGCCTCGGGCACCCTCGATCCTGCCGGCAACAACAGCCTGAACGCCAATCTGCTCGGCACGTCGGGGCCTGTCGATTTCCGCTGGCCGCTCGCCGAAGGCGAAGCCCGCTTCCTGATATCAGGCCTCAACCTGGCGCTAACAGGCGATGCGCAGACCGCCCGACTGAACGTCAGCGGCTCGCTCGACAGCGCAACCCTGCCGCAGGCCAATATCGGCAACATCAAGCTGACCGCAAAGAGCGACGCCTTCAATCTCGCCGCCCGTTCCGGCAGCGTCCAGCTGCGCCTCGTTGCCGGCGACGCGACCTTTGCCGAGCCGAACCTCAATCGCGCGGTCCAGGGCCCGATCACGATCGCCTCGCCCCTGCAGATCTCACCCTCCGGCATCGGCTTCAACGGCACTACCGTAGAAAGCGCCAATATCAACGGCAGCCTCAACGGCTCCTATCGGCTGACGGACCAAGCGCTGACCGGCAACCTCAAGCTCATGATCAACCCGGCAGCCCTGCCGGCTGCGGCAACAGGCAAGTTCGACGGGCCGATCTCGCTCGAGAGCCAGGTGGTCGGCACCATCCCGTCGAAATTCGCGCTGTCCAACCTCGTCCTGAAGTCCGGCACGCTCGAAGCCGCGGGCAACGTCGCGCTCGACGGCGGGATCTTGAACGCCGATCTCTCCGGCCGGTTGCCTGACATCGACAAGCTCATCCCCGGCGCCAGCGGCGGGGCGGGTTATGCGTTGAGAGTGGGAGGTGAGCTCCCGGCAATCTCCGTCACGGCCAATCTCAAGGCGCCCAGCCTTAAAATGGCCGACCGCGTGCTCGGCAACCTCAATATCGACCTGTCGGGTCTCGCCGATCCCAAGGCGCCGCAGGGCAAGATCGCCGCCACCGGCACAATCGATGGCCAACCGATCGGCATCAACGGCAACATCACCTCGCAGGACGGCAAGATAAGCATTCCGGCGCTGACCGCCGACATCGGCGGCAACCGGCTGACCGGCAATGTGGAATTCTCGTCTTCCCTTGAGCCGACAGGCGCGCTGACCTTCGATTTCCCCAATATCGGCCTGCTCGCCGCACTCGGCGGACAAAAGGCCGAAGGCGATCTCAAAGGGTCGCTCGGCGTCAGCAGCGATGGCGGCAGGATTGCGCTCAAGCTGCTTGCGACCGGCGGCTCCATCCGCCGTGATACGCTTGCGATCGTCAAGCCGGATATCGATGTCACGGTCAGCGATCTCAAAGTCCTTGCGGCTAACGGCACGGTCAAGGCCGAGGAGGTGAGTGCCGGAACGAACAGGCTCGCCGGCCTTTCGCTCGATTTTGCCAAGCAGCAAGATCATACCGATTTCGATCTCGATGCTGCCTATGACGGCAATCCCGTACTGGCCGCCGGTAATATCGAAGCGGCCGACGGCACGATGCACCTGAACCTCGATCGCTTCTCGGCAAGCCCCCGCAATATCCCGATCGAGCTTGCCGCACCGACGCAGGTCTCAATCGGCGGCGGTGCCGCCAGCCTGAACGGACTGATGCTGAAAACCGGCACCGGCTCGGTGACGGTCACCGGTTCCGCCGGCGAAACGCTGAAGATCGATGCAGACATCCGCGAGCTGCCGGCAGCGCTTGCCAACGGTTTCGTGCCGAATCTCTCAGCCGGCGGCACGATCTCCGGAACGATTGCCGTGACCGGAACGCCGGCAGCACCGGTCGCCGACTTCAAGCTCGACTGGAAGGATGCGACGACGGGCCAGACAAAGGGAGCCGGCCTGGCACCGCTCGGCATCACCGCCAGTGGCAAATTCGCTGATAACAAGCTCGATTTCGACACCACGGTCGGCAGCAATGACGGCCTCTCGCTGAAGGCCGCCGGCAATCTCGCGCTCGCCGACCCGAAGGCACCGGTACTTGATGTCAACGCCGATATCCTCAACTTGCCTGCCCGCATCGCCAACGGTTTCGTTCCCGATCTCGCCGCCGAAGGCACGATTACAGGAAAAGTGGCGGCCGCCGGCTCCCTCGCTGCACCCACCGCCAATTTCGATCTCGATTGGAAGAATGCCGCGACGAGCCAGACCAAACGCGCCGGCCTTGCGAATCTTGGCCTGAAGGCATCCGGAAAATTCACCGACAACAAGCTCGATTTCGATACAGTGATCGGCGGCGCCAACAGCCTCTCGCTGAAAGCAAACGGCAATGTCGCCATCACCGGCACGACGATCGGCAACGTCAAGGTCGACGCCGCGCTGGCAAATGTTCCCGCAAGCATCGCAAACAGCTTCGTCGCCGATCTCGCCGCCGAAGGGACGATCTCAGGAAGGGTAGCGGCCTCCGGCTCGCTCGCTGCTCCCACTGCCAATTTCGATCTGGATTGGAAAAACGCTGCGACGACCCAGACGAAACGCGCCGGCCTTGCGGATCTTGGCCTGAAGGCATCGGGAAAATTCGCAGACAATAAGCTCGATTTCGACACCGTGATCGGCGGCGCCAACGGCGTCTCGCTGAAGGCTAACGGCAATATCGCCGTCACCGGCACGACAGTCGGCAATGTCAAGGTCGACGCCGCGCTGGCAAATATCCCTGCAAATATCGCAAACAGCTTCGTTCCCGATCTCGCCGCCGAAGGCGCGATCTCAGGAACGGTCTCGGCCAGCGGCTCTCTTTCCGCTCCGGCCGCCAATTTCGATCTCAATTGGAAAGATGCTGCGACGAGCCACACGAAACGTGCCGGCCTTGCCGCGATCGGCGTGACCGCATCGGGAAAATTTGCCGACAACAAGCTTGATTTCAATGCGGCAGCGAGCGGCGACAAAGACCTCTCGCTGAAGGCCATTGGCAATGTCGCATTGGCCGGTACGGCGATCGACAGCATCAAGGTCGATGCCGAGATCGCCAAGCTTCCGGCCAGTCTCGCCAATGCCTTCGTTCCCGATCTGGCGGCCGGCGGCACGATATCAGGCACCCTGTCCGCCGCCGGCACACCCGCCGCACCGAAAGCCGACTTCAAGCTCGACTGGACGGATGCTGCGACCAGCCAGACCAGAAGCGCTCGCCTCTCTGGCCTCGCACTTGCCGCATCGGGACGCTTCGCCGACAACCGGCTCGATTTCGATGCCAATCTCGCCGGCAAGGACGGCCTCTCGCTGAAGGCCGCCGGCAACGTCGCGATTTCAGGCACGTCGGTCCGCGATCTTGACGTCAAGGCCGATCTCGCCAACCTTCCGGCAGGCCTCGCCAACGGCTTCGTCCCGGGTCTTGCCGCCGAAGGCACTGTCTCGGGAACGGCATCCGCTTCCGGCGCGCTTCCGAAGCCGGCGGTCGATTTCAAGCTCGACTGGAAGAACGCCGCGACCGCCCAGACCAAGAGCAGCGGCCTTTCGGGCCTGAGTGCTGCAGCCTCCGGCAAATTCGCCAACGACAGGGTCGATTTCGACGCCAATCTCGCCGGTAAGGACGGTGTGTTGGCCAAGGCGACGGGCGGCGTGACGATCGCGGGAACGGCCATCCGGGACCTTTCGATCAATGCCGATATTCCGGCGCTGCCGGCAAATATCGCAAATGCCTTCGTTCCCGGTCTCGGCGCCGAAGGCACGCTTTCGGCAAGTGCCGTCACGTCGGGAACGCCGGCAAATCCGATCGTCGATTTCAAGCTCGACTGGAAGGATGCCGCGACCAGCTACACCAAGGCTGCCGGCCTATCTCGCCTTGCGCTGGCGGCGACGGGAAAATACACCGGTGACAGGCTGGATTTCGATGCCGCCCTCAACGGCGACGGCGGCATCGCGCTGAAAGCTGCCGGCAATCTTGCCATCGCCGGCACGTCGATCCGGTCGCTCGATGTCACGGCGAATACTAACAATCTTCCGGCCGGCATTGCCAACGGCTTCGTTCCCGGCCTTGCAGCCGAGGGCGCGGTCTCTGCGACCGTAAAAGCCACCGGCGCGCTATCGGCGCCCTCCGTCGACTTCAAGGTCGACTGGAAGAACGCAGCGACGAGCCAGACAAAAGGTGCCGGCCTTTCGCCGTTCAGCATCGGCGCATCAGGCAAACTTGCCGGAAACAAGCTGACGGTCGATACCAGTCTTGCCGGTGACGCCGGCATGTCGCTGAAGGGCGGCGGCAGCGTCGTCATCACAGGCAATCGCGCTATGGACATGCGCTTCACAGGCAATCTTCCTTTCGCCGTGCTCGGCGCCCCGCTTGCGCAACAGGGCCTCGTCGCGGACGGCGTCGCCACCGTCAACCTGCAGATTGGCGGAACGGCCGCAGCACCCGTCATCAACGGCACTGTCTCGACCAATGGCGCAAAGCTCGTCGACGTTCGGCGCAATATGGCCGTCAACAATCTGACGGCGACCGTGACCTTCAATGGCAGCCAGGCCGTGATATCGCGCCTCACCGGCAACCTTGGCGGCGGCGGTACGATTTCGGCCAGCGGCACCATCGGCATCCAGCCGGCCGGAGGTTTTCCCGCTGACATTTCGATCAAGCTCGACAAGGCGGTCTATGTCGATGGAACCCTTGTCGTCTCGACAGTCAATGGCACGGTCGGCCTGCGCGGGCCGATCACCAATGCGACGCTAAGCGGCAAGCTTCGACTGGACAAGACCTCGATCACGGTCCCGGAAAAATTGCCCACCTCGCTGAGAGAAATCGACATTCGGCATAAGAATGCGCCGCGGGCTGTACTTGCGCAGTTGCGGGATGACGGCGAGCAGAAACCCGGAGAGAAATCCTCCGTGATCACGCTGGATCTCGAAATCGACGCGCCCTCGCATATCTTCGTGCGCGGCCGCGGCATCGATGCCGAGCTTGGCGGTCTGGTGACGATCCGCGGAACGGCGGCTGCACCCATCGTGACCGGCGGTTTCACCATGCGCCGCGGCCGCATGACCATTCTCAACCGCCGGCTGGATTTTTCCGACAAGAGCAGGATCACCTTCGCCGGCGACCTGACGCCGGCGCTCGATATGGAAGCGACCTCGGCCTCCGGCTCGACGACGCTGACGGTCGACGTCGCCGGCCTCGCCACCGACCCTGCGATCACCTTTTCCTCGTCCCCCGAGCTGCCGCAGGACGAAGTGCTGGCGCAGCTGATCTTCGGCCAGTCGATGTCGAAGCTCTCGCCGGTGCAGATCGCCCAGCTCGCCGACGCCGTCAGTCAGCTGGCCGGCAACCGCTCCACCTCGCTTTTCGAAGGCCTGCGCAACCAGCTCGGCGTCGACGATTTCGACGTCAGCACCGATTCCAAGGGCCAGACGAGCGTCAGCGTCGGCCGCTATCTCAACGACCGCACCTATTTCGAGTTGCAGCAGGGCGGTTCGGCTGGCGCCAAGGCGGTGATCAACCTCGATGTCGGCCGCGGCGTCAAGCTGCGCGGGGGGGCCGGTGGCAACGGTGAGGGCGAAGCCGGGATTGTCTACGAACGGGAATATTGATGCCTCTCGCAAGAAGCTGTGCAGCCGTTTGAGGACAGCATGCACGAGCTTTAAGCCGGCTTAGAAACCGGTTTTGCTGGTCTTCAGAAGGATGTTGGTCTCGGTCGAATTGATGCCGTTGATTAGCCGGATGCGGCGCAGCGTCTCGTCGAAGGCGGCAAGGTCGCGATCCTCGAGTTCGGCGACGAAATCCCATTTGCCGTTGGTGCTGTGAAGCGCGCGCACCTGCGGCAGGCCCCTTAACTGATCGGCCACCCTGTCGGCGAGCTTGCCGAGCACCTCGATCATGACGATGGCGCGCACGCCGGCGGAGCGCGTCTCATGGCCGGTGCGGATGGTGAAGCCGACGATGGTGCCGCTGGCCACCAGCCGGTCGATACGGGTGGCAACCGTTGCCCGCGATGCGCCGGTCATCGCCGCAAGCGAGGAGACGGAAATCCGGGCGTTATGGCGAAGTGCACTCAGAAGTTCGGTGTCGAGATCATCCACGCTGATCACTTTGTCAAAATGGGTTTATCAATCTGCGCAATCATAGTCCATTTCTGACACTTTTCCATCTTTTTGCCGCCAGCCCTTTGTCCCACTATCGGCCGAAACAGGCCTCAACACGGAGCCCTCCACATGAATGCGCAATCGCGATCTGTCACCCTCATCGGCGCGCCGCTGGAAGAAGGCTCCGGCCGCAGAGGGGCTGCCATGGGCCCCGCGGCCCTGCGCATAGCCGGCGTCGACCAGACGCTGATCGAGCTTGGCCATGACGTCGCCGATATCGGCGATCTCAGGATCGTGCCGGCGATGGATCTGCCGAACCATCCAAAAGCCCACAATCTGAGGATCGTCGGCGCCTTCACGCGCGCCCTCGAAAGCAGCGTCCACGACGTGGCCGCCTCCGGCCGTTTCCCGCTGATTCTTGGCGGCGACCACAGCCTTTCCATGGGCAGCGTCTCCGGAATGGCCCGCTATGCCGCCAGCAAAGGCCGCCCGCTCTTCGTGCTCTGGCTCGATGCCCATGCCGATTTCAATTCTCCGGCGACGTCGCCCTCCGGCAATATTCATGGCATGCCGGTCGCCTTCTTCTGCGGCGAGGCGGAGTTCGCCGAGATCCTGCCGAACGACCGTCCGTTCGTCGATCCGAAGAATGTCTTCCAGGTCGGCATCCGTTCGGTCGATGCGCGCGAGCGCGAGGAAATCCACGAACACGGCGTCAATGTCTTCGACATGCGCGCGATCGACGAGCAGGGCATCGGCGCCATCATGCGTGAGATCCTCGATGTCGTCACCAAGGCGAACGGCCTGCTGCATGTCAGCCTCGACCTCGATTTCCTCGATCCCGAGATTGCCCCCGGCGTCGGCACGACGGTGCCTGGCGGCGCGACTTTTCGCGAGGCGCATCTGGTCATGGAAATGCTTTCGGACAGCGGCCTCGTCTCGTCGCTCGATCTCGTCGAGCTCAATCCGTTTCTCGACGATCGCGGCAAGAGCGCCCGCATCCTGGTCGAGCTGACGGCAAGCCTCTTCGGCCGCCGTATCTTCGATCGTCCGACACGCGCTGCATAAGAGCATGTCGAGCAAAAGTGTGCAGCGGTTTTGCGATAACGACATGCGTGAAATAAGATTAGAGGGAGTACGACCATGAACACTTCGGAAAAACTGATCGCCACGGAACAACGGCTCGGCGCCCATAACTACAAGCCGCTCGACGTGGTGCTGACGCGTGGCGAAGGTGTTTATGTCTGGGATACCGACGGCAACCGTTATCTCGATTGTCTCTCGGCCTATTCCGCCGTCAACCAGGGCCACTGCCATCCGAAAATCCTCGCCGCCATGGTCGAACAGGCAGGCAGGCTGACGCTCACCTCCCGCGCCTTCCGCAATGATCAGCTCGCCTATCTCTACGAAGAGCTCGCGGCTCTCACCGGCTCGCATAAGATCCTGCCGATGAATTCCGGCGCCGAAGCGGTGGAGACCGCCATCAAGGCGGTGCGCAAATGGGGTTACGAGGTCAAGGGCGTGTCGGAGGGCAAGGCGGAAATCATCGTCTGCGCCGATAATTTCCACGGCCGCACGCTGAGCATCATCAGTTTCTCCACAGATCCCGATGCCCGCAGCGGTTTCGGCCCCTACACGTCAGGTTTCCGCATCATTCCCTTCGGCGATGCCGAGGCTTTCGCCGCCGCAATCAACAGCAATACCGTGGCCGCCCTGATCGAACCGATCCAGGGGGAAGCCGGCGTCATCATCCCGCCGTCGGGCTATTTCACCCGCATCCGCGAGCTTTGCACGGCAAACAACGTCACCCTCATCCTCGACGAGATCCAGACCGGCCTCGGCCGTACCGGCAAGCTGCTGGCCGAGGAGCACGAAGGCATCGAGGCCGACGTGACGCTGATCGGCAAGGCGCTGTCCGGCGGCTTCTATCCGGTGTCGGCCGTGCTTTCGAATTCCGAAGTTCTGGGCGTGCTGAAGCCCGGCCAGCACGGTTCGACCTTCGGCGGCAATCCGCTCGCCTGCGCAGTGGCGCGCGCAGCACTCAAGGTGTTGGCGGAAGAGGGCATGATCGAGAACGCCGCTGTTATGGGCGACTACTTCCTCGAAGGCCTGAGATCGATCCGCTCGAACATCGTCAGGGACGTACGCGGCCGCGGCCTGATGATGGCCATCGAGCTGGAACCCGAAGCCGGCGGCGCCCGGCAATATTGCCATGCGCTGAAGGAGCGCGGCCTTCTCGCCAAGGACACCCACGACCACACGATTCGCCTCGCTCCGCCACTGGTCATATCAAGGGAGCAGGTCGATTGGGCGGTCTCGCATATCGAAAAGACGATAAGCTGAGTAAATCGGCGAAATTCTTCTTCAGAATCCCGACTGCAGCGCCGCGCGTCTTTTAGACGCGCAAAGGACGCTGTAGCACTTTGAATTGCTGCAAAAATATCGGCTGGAGGAGATCGGCAGCAAAACTGCCTCCCCTTCATCCGAGCTTAAAAACCTTCTCAATCTCGTCTTTCAATTTAGATTTGGGCAACACTCTTTCGCTAAAGTCATCGATAACCGTAACGATGCTTCGCCGAGCGCAAAGCCATCGCGTGGTATGAAGGCAAAGCTTGTCCGCGCCAATGGTGGCGCATCCGCTTCTGCCCTGGCTTACGATAGTTGGGAAGAATTCTAATGGCCACGATCAATTCGACTAACTTCAGCGGCGATACGCTCGAAATTATTGCCTTCCGCCTGCATGATCAGGAATTCTGCGTCAAGACCACGACCATCCGCGAAATCCGCGGCTGGGCGCCGTCGACGCCGATCCCGCATGCACCGGCCGATGTCATCGGTGTCATGAACCTGCGCGGCTCGGTGATCCCAATCATCGATCTTGCTTTCAAGCTCGGCATGAAGAGCACGGTCGCCAATGAGCGCAGCGCCATCGTCGTCGCCGAAGTTCACAGCATGGTCATCGGCATGCTGGTCGACCGCGTCTCGGACATTCTCACCATCTCGTCCAGCCAGGTCCAGCCGGTGCCCGAGGTAACCGCCTCCTTCGACCGGGCCTATTGCGAAGGCATCATCGCCTCGGAGAATGGCATGATCTGCTTCCTGAACCTCGCCAAGATGTTCAAGGAAAACGAGACGGATGAACTGGCCGCCTGATCTTTGAAAAACCACTAATTTATTGAAAAACCGCCCTCTCAGGCGGTTTTTTATTGCGCCAGACACCCGGCTAAGCTGCGACTTTCATCCTGACATCATAAAATTAGCAACAGCTTTTATACGCAATATTAACCATGCCCCGTCAGCATGATTGTGAAGCGTTCGGATGACACGTTTGCGGCACATTGGGATTGCGAACCGGTCAACGGTTCGTCCCGGGACCGGCACTCCTCGTCGACCTTTGCGTCTACCAGCCTAAGCAGCAAAGCTGCGCATCTCAAAGGGACAGGAATGTTTGGTCTAAGCTCCGATACGAAATACATTCTTGATGCCATCTCCAAATCGCAGGCGATCATAGAATTCGATCTCAAAGGAAATATCCTCAAGGCGAACGAAAATTTCTGCAACGCGCTTGGATACAGCTTGAGCGAGATCGTTGGTAAGCATCACGGCATGTTCTGCGAGCGGGCTTATACGGCAACCGCGGAGTATCGCGAATTCTGGGCGCGGCTCGGGCGCGGCGAATATGACGCCGGCGCCTACAAACGCTTTGCCAAGGGCAATCGGGAAATATGGATCCAGGCGTCCTACAATCCGGTTTTCAAAGGGGGCAAACCATACAAGGTCGTGAAATTCGCGGCCGACATCACCGCAACGAAAAAGAAGGCGGTGGAGGATTCCGGCAAGCTGGAGGCGATCTCGCGCTCGCAGGCGGTGATCGAATTTACCCCGGTGGGTGAAATCCTGACCGCCAACGAGAATTTCTGCAATGCCATGGGGTATTCGCTCGCCGAGATCACCGGCAAGCACCACAGCATGTTCTGCGATCGTGCCTATACGGATACGGCCGACTACACCAACTTCTGGAAGCGGTTGGCGCACGGCGAGTTCATCGCCAACGAATTTGTCAGGTTCGGCAAGGGTGGCCGGCAAATCTGGATACAGGCGGCCTACAACCCGATCCTCGATGCCGACGGCAAAGTCTACAAGATCGTGAAGTTCGCGACCGACGTTACCCAGCGCATGAGCGCCATTTCCCTTCTCGGCACAGCGCTGCGCAATCTCTCCGAAGGCGACCTGACAAGAACGGTGGACACGCCTTTCGTTCCATCGATGGAGCAGCTGCGGCACGATTTCAACACCGCTGTCAAAGGCCTATCCGAGACCATCAAGACGATCGGTGAGAATGCCGGTGCGATCGCCGCAGGGTCGAGCGAGATCGGCGCAGCGGCCGACTCCTTCTCCAAGCGAACGGAACAGCAAGCAGCATCGATCGAAGAGACGGCCGCCGCGTTGGAGGAGATCACCACGACCGTCAACGATTCCAGCCGTAGCGCCGACGAGGCGGGTCGCCTCGTCGCCATCACCAAACAGGGCGCCGAACATTCCGGCGTCGTGGTCCGCAATGCCGTCGCCGCCATGGGTCAGATCGAACAGTCCTCCCGCGAGATCACCAACATCATCGGCGTCATCGACGACATCGCCTTCCAGACGAACTTGCTTGCGCTGAATGCCGGCGTCGAGGCGGCCCGCGCCGGTGAAGCCGGCAAGGGCTTTGCGGTCGTGGCTCAGGAAGTGCGGGAGCTCGCCCAGCGCTCCGCCAAAGCTGCCAAGGAGATCAAGGCACTGATCAACACGTCGGGCGAGCATGTCAAGAACGGCGTCGGCCTCGTCGGCGAGACCGGCAAGGCGCTCGAGGCGATCGTCGCACAGGTCGGCGATATCAACGGCAATGTCGTCGCCATCGTCGAAGCCTCCAGGGAACAGGCAACCGGCCTCAAGGAAATCAACCAGGCGGTCAATACGCTGGATCAGGCAACCCAGCAAAATGCCGCGATGGTCGAAGAAAGTACCGCCGCCAGCCACAGCCTTGCGAGAGAAGCCGAAACGCTGCGTGTCCTGCTGGCGAGGTTCCGCCTACCGGGTCAAACGCAGTCCATCGGCGGAGCTGGGCCAAGACAGGCGGGCTCACCGGCGCTGCACCTCGTTTCACGTGTCGCAAAGGCGCATAGTGCAGGCGCAGCGACCGCCCAGAGCTGGGAAGAGTTCTGAACCATACCGGTGCAGGCGGCACTTTGATCAGATGCGCTGTATACGAAGATAAAGCGCGCCGCATGAAACCCATGCGACGCGCTTTGATGGCTTAGCCGAACAGCGCGAAGGTTGCCCTCAGCGTTACCCAGACACCCCACAGCAGCGGAATGCCGACGACGGCCCAGGCAAGCATCGCCTTGGCGTCCAGCCCGCCAGTGCCGATGCCGAAGGAACCCGTCGGGCCGGCATTGACCGCCGCCGACTTCGCCTGCAGCGCAGCAACCTCGTCATCGGACATGAACCACTTGTCCGAAAGAGGCCTGATCAGCGCATTGGCGATCAGCCCGACCGCCAGCATGCCGGCGAGGATATACATGGTGCCGGTATAGAGGGTTGGCCCGGGTGCAACGCCGGCGGCAATCTGCGCTTCGCGGATATAGTTGACGACGACGGGCCCGACGATGCCGGCCGTTGCCCAGGCCGTCAGCAGCCGGCCGTGGATGGCGCCGACGAACTGCGTGCCGAAAATATCGGCAAGATAGGCCGGGATCGTCGCGAAGCCGCCGCCGTACATCGACAGGATGATGCCGAAGGAGAGAACGAACAGCGCCTTGTTGCCCATGCCTGCGAAAGTGGGCGCCAGCGCATAGAGCACGATGCCGAGGACGAAGAAGCAATAATAGGTATTCTTGCGGCCGATCTTGTCGGACAGCGACGCCCAGAAGAATCGTCCGCCGATGTTGAAGAGCGACAGCAAACCGGCGAAACCGGCGGCGATCGTGGCGATCGATGCCTTCTGCCCGGCGTCGAGCTGGGCGAAGCCGACATCCGGCAGGCCGATCAGCGAACCGGCGAAGATTTCCTGCAGCATTGGCGAGGCCATGCCGATAACGCCGATACCGGCCGAAACGTTGAGGCAAAGCACCGCCCAGATCAGCCAGAACTGTTTTGTCCTGTGGGCATCGCGCAGGTGCACATGTTTGGTGGTGATCATCGTGCTCTTGGCTGCAGGCGGCGTCCAACCCTCGGGACGCCAGCCGGCCGGCGGAATGCGATAGCCGAAGGCGCCGCCCATCATGAAGACGAAATAGATCACCGCCATGACGATGAAGGTCTGCCAGACGCCGACCGAACTGTCGGTCTTGAAAGTATTCATCAGCAGGTTGGCCAATGGGGCGCCGATCATCGCACCGCCGCCGAAGCCCATGATCGCCATACCGGTCGCCATGCCGCGCCGGTCGGGAAACCATTTGATCAGCGTCGAGACCGGCGAGATGTAGCCGAGACCGAGACCGATGCCGCCGATGACGCCGGCACCCAACCACATCAGCCAGAGCTGATGGGTGATGACGCCGATCGCGGCAAGAATGATGCCGCCGCACCAGCAGCAGGCGGAAACGACGCCCGCCTTGCGCGGACCGGTGCGCTCGAGCCAGCCGCCCCAGATGGCGGCGGACGAACCAAGCAGAACGAAGAACAGCGTATAGATCCAGCCGAGGTCGGCAACGCGCCAGTCGCAGGTCGTGGTGAACAGCGCCGAGGCAAGTGTCAGATCGGGGCAGGCCGTCGAGGCCGTGATCCCGAGCGACTTGGAAAGCGGCAGCCAGAACACGCTGAAACCATAGGCCATGCCGATGCAGAGATGGATGGCGAGCGCAGCCGGCGGCACCAGCCACCGATTGAACCCGGGCCTTGCGACGATCCTTTCCCGATCGAGCAGGCCTAGGCCCGCCAACGCCCCGTCTGTACGTGTTTCCGCTGCAGTCATGAAAACTCCTCCTTGATTCAAATCTGGTTTGATTTCAGCCTTTACTGTCCACCGGCACATGCGCAGGCAGGTTGCTCCTGCCTCCCTTCCGCACGGACCGATCCTGGATTTTGGAATTAAAGCATTGAAATAAATACCTAAAGCGCGAGGAATGCGCTTTAGTGTGTTACCGGCTCCGGCTTTCTAATCAGAGGAATGGCCTGAAGCACGAGCGCGTCCAGGCCATTCTCCTCATTCTCCAGAATTTCGAACAATTGCCGCCGCATGCGCGGGTCCCAGAATTTGTTGATATGGGTGGCGACCCCCTGCGCTGCCTCGCTTTCCGGCTGGCTCTTGAAGAAGGTGGCGATCTGGTTTGCCATATAAACGAGCTTGGTCTTGGTATCATGCGACATCGGCAATGCTTCCGGGCGAGATGCGGTGCGGGTGGGTGAAAATCTCGAAATCCTCGCCGCGCACCAGCGCGACGAGCGTCATGCCGGCTTCTTCGGCCGTGCGGATGGCGAGAGCCGTCGGCGCCGATATGGCGATGAGCACCGGGCTGCCGAGGATCGCCGCTTTCTGCACCATCTCGACGGAGAGCCGGCTGGTGACGACGACGGCGCCATCCCCGCCTCTTTCACTGGCGCGGATGACGGCGCCGCAGAGCTTGTCCAGCGCATTGTGCCGGCCGACATCTTCGCGCACGGCAATCAGCCCCCTGTCGGGAAGATAGAACCCGGCGCCATGCACCGCCCGCGTCTCACGATGCAGCGGCTGCGCCTCGTTCAGAAGCGAAACGGCGCGGACGATATCCGCATGCGACAGCGCCAACGGCGATGTCGAAACGTCAGGCACCGGCCGTACCGCCTGTTCGATCGTTTCGATGCCGCAGAGCCCGCAGCCGACCGGTCCCGCCATGCTACGGCGTCGTGCCCGCAGCCGATCGGCGACGTCGTCGACCAGGCTCACCTGCACATCGATCCCCTGCTCGCCCTCGACGACCTCGATGCCTGATATCTCCGCCGGCCCGGTGATGATCCCTTCGGTCAGGCTGAATCCGATCGCAAAATCCTCGAGATCATCAGGCGTTGCCATCATCACCGCATGCGAACTGCCGCCATAGGAAAAAGCGATCGGCACCTCTTCCGGCACGATGCGCGAACCGGTCTGGAGGACGCCGTTGCGGCGGGCGGTTTCGGGAGCACGGGCGGTGACGGTGAATGTCATGATACGCGTTCCTGCCTACAGAGCCGCCCCCGCATCGTCACTCCGCCGCCTCGAGCTTGCCGGCGATGCGGCGCGACTGCCGCGCCTGCTCGTCATATTCGAGCTGCCATTCGCTCGGCCCGTTAGAGGGCGAGACCTGCACCGCCGTTACTTTGTATTCCGGGCAGTTGGTCGCCCAGTCGGAGAAATCGGTGGTGATGACGTTCGCCTGCGTCGTTGGATGATGGAAGGTCGTATAGACGACACCCGGCGCGACGCGATCGGTGATCAGCGCCCTGAGCGTCGTGTCGCCGGAGCGGCTGCCGAGCTTCACCCAGTCGCCGTCGCGAACGCCGCGCTGCTCGGCATCGTGTGGATGGATTTCCAGCCGGTCTTCGGCATGCCAGACGACATTCTCGGTCCGCCGCGTTTGCGCTCCGACATTGTACTGGCTGAGGATGCGGCCGGTTGTCAGCAGCAGCGGGAAGCGCGGACCGGTACGCTCGTCGGTCGCCACATATTCGGTGCGGATGAACTTGCCCTTGCCGCGCACGAAGCCGTTGACATGCATGATCGGCGAGCCGAGCGGGTTCTTCTCGTTGCAGGGCCACTGCACCGAGCCCATTTTATCGAGATAGTCGTAGGAGACCATCGCGAAGCTCGGCGTCGTCGCGGCGATCTCGTCCATGATCTCCGACGGATGGGTGTAATTCCAGTCGAGCGCCATCGCCTGGGCAAGCTTCTGCGTCACTTCCCAGTCGCCATAGCCGTTGCGCGGCGACATCACCTTGCGCACGCGATTGATGCGTCGTTCGGCATTGGTGAAGGTGCCGTCCTTCTCGAGGAAGGTCGAGCCCGGCAGGAAGACATGGGCGTAGTTGGCGGTCTCGTTGAGGAACAGATCCTGCACGACGACGCATTCCATCGCCGCAAGCCCGGCCGCGACATGTTTGGTATCGGGATCGGACTGGAGGATGTCTTCGCCCTGGATGTAGATGCCTTTGAAGGAGCCGTCGACTGCTGCATCCAGCATGTTCGGAATACGCAGGCCCGGCTCGTTGTTGAGCTTCACGCCCCAGAGCTTTTCGAAGATATCGCGCGTCGCATCGTCGGAAATGTGCCGGTAGCCCGGCAGTTCGTGCGGGAACGAGCCCATGTCGCAGGAGCCCTGCACATTGTTCTGGCCGCGCAGCGGGTTCACGCCGACGCCGGGACGGCCGATATTGCCGGTCGCCATCGCCAGGTTGGCGATGGCGATGACCGTGGTCGAGCCCTGGCTGTGTTCGGTGACGCCGAGCCCATAGTAGATCGCGCCATTGCCGCCCTTGGCATAGAGCCGTGCCGCACCGCGCAGATCCGCCGCCGGCACGCCGGTGAAGATCTCGGTCTCTTCGGGACTGTGCTGCGGTTCGGCGACGAAGGCGGCCCAATCCTCGAACTCCGACCAGTCGCAGCGCTCGCGGATGAACGCCTCGTCAAAGAGGCCTTCGGTGACGATCACATGCGCCAGCGCCGTCATGACCGCGACATTGGTGCCGGGCTTCAGCGGCAGGTGATAGGAGGCCTCGATATGCGGCGAGCGGACGATATCGGTGCGGCGCGGGTCGATGACGATGAGCTTGGCGCCCTGGCGCAGCCGCTTCTTCAGCCGCGAGCCGAACACCGGATGTCCGTCGGTCGGATTGGCGCCGATGACGATGACGACGTCGGAATGCTCGACGCTGTCGAAATCCTGCGTGCCCGCCGACGTGCCGAAGGTCTGGCCGAGGCCGTAACCGGTCGGTGAATGGCAGACGCGGGCGCAGGTATCGACATTGTTGTTGCCGAAACCGGCGCGGATCAGCTTCTGCACCAGATACGTTTCCTCATTGGTGCAGCGCGACGAGGTGATGCCGCCAATCGCCTCGCGGCCATATTGATACTGGATGCGGCGGAACTCCAGCGCCACATGCGCGAAGGCTTCATCCCAGCTCACTTCCCGCCAGGGATCGCTGACCTTTTCGCGGATCATCGGATTGAGGATGCGGTCCTTATGGGTGGAATAGCCATAGGCGAAGCGGCCCTTGACGCAGGAATGGCCGCGATTGGCCTGACCGTCCTTCCACGGCACCATGCGCACCAGTTCCTCGCCGCGCATTTCCGCCTTGAAAGAACAGCCGACGCCGCAATAGGCGCAGGTCGTCACGGCCGAATGCTCCGGTTGGCCGATCTGGATCACCGACTTCTCCGTCAACGTCGCCGTCGGGCAGGCCTGGACGCAGGCGCCGCAGGAGACGCATTCGGAATCGATGAAATGCTCATGCATGCCGGGCGAAACGCGCGAGCCAAAACCGCGCCCCTCGATCGTCAGCGCGAAGGTTCCCTGTACTTCCTCGCAGGCGCGCACGCAGCGCGAACAGACGATGCACTTGGAAGGATCATAGGTGAAATAGGGATTGGACTCGTCCTTCGGCATCCATTTCAGATTGATGTCGCCATTGCTGCGCGCCTTGACGTGATTGTCGCCCTCATAGCCGTAGCGCACAGCGCGCAGGCCGACGGCGCCTGCCATGTCCTGCAATTCGCAATCGCCGTTGGCTGCGCAAGTGAGACAGTCGAGCGGATGGTCGGAAATATAGAGTTCCATCACGCCGCGGCGGATATCCTTCAATCGCCCCGTCTGCGTGTGCACCACCATGTTTGCCGCCACCGGCGTCGTGCAGGAGGAGGGCGTGCCGTTGCGGCCCTCGATCTCGACGAGGCAGAGCCGGCAGGAGCCGAAAGCATCGACCATATCGGTGGCACAGAGCTTCGGCACCTTGATGCCAGCCTCCATTGAGGCGCGCATGATCGAGGTGCCCTCCGGCACGCTGATCTGCTGTCCGTCGATGGTAAGCGTCACCATGGCCTCGGATTTGGAAGCCGGGGTGCCGTAGTCGATTTCATGGATGAGAGACATGATGGGTCTCCTTGCTTGAGATGGTGAGGTCAGCGCAGGCGTTCCATGAAAAACGCGTCATTCCGCCGCCTCCACCAGAGGTGCCGGCGAAAAATCCTCGGGGAAATGCGTCATGGCGCTCATCACAGGATAGGGCGTGAACCCACCCAGCGCACAGAGCGAGCCAAACTTCATCGTGTTGCAGAGATCGGCAAGCAGCACCCGGTTCTTTTCCGGCTCGATGCCGCGAGCGATCTTGTCGGCCGTCTCCACGCCGCGCGTCGAGCCGATGCGGCAGGGCGTGCACTTTCCGCAGCTTTCGACGGCGCAGAATTCCATGGCGAAACGCGCCTGCTTCAGCATATCGGCCGTGTCGTCGAAGACGACGATGCCGGCATGGCCGATCAGCCCGTCCTTGGCGGCGAAGGATTCGTAATCGAACGGCGTGTCGAACAGCGCCCGGGGGAAATAAGCGCCGAGCGGTCCACCGACCTGCACGGCCTTGACCGGCCGTCCCGTCGCCGTCCCCCCACCGATCCTGTCGACGATATCTCCGAGCGAAAGACCGAAGGCCGTCTCAAAGAGGCCGCCATATCTGACATTGCCGGCAATCTGCAGCGGGATGGTGCCGCGTGAGCGGCCCATGCCGAAATCGCGGTAGAAGGCCGCGCCCTTTTCCATGATGACGGGCACCGAAGCCAGCGAGATCACATTGTTGATGACGGTCGGACAGTTAAACAGCCCCTTATGCGCCGGCAGCGGCGGCTTGGCACGCACGATACCGCGCTTGCCCTCGAGACTGTTGAGCAGCGCCGTCTCCTCGCCGCAGACATAGGCGCCGGCGCCGGTGCGCACCTCGATTTCGAAGGCGCGGCCGGAGCCGAGCACCGATGGTCCGAGAATGCCGGCCTGGCGTGCGATGCCGACAGCCTCGGTCATGACAGCGATCGCATGCGGATATTCCGAACGCGTATAAATGAAGCCCTTGGTCGCCCCGGTCGCGAGCCCTGATATCGCCATGCCCTCGATCAGCACGAAGGGATCGCCCTCCATGATCATCCGGTCGGCAAAGGTGCCGCTGTCGCCCTCATCGGCATTGCAGACGATATATTTGCGTTCGCCGGCGGCATCGAGAACGGTCTTCCACTTGATGCCGGTGGGAAAGCCGGCGCCGCCGCGACCGCGCAAGCCGGAATCGGTGATTTCCTTGACGATATCGACTGGTGTCATCGAGATGGCGCGGCGAAGGCCGGCAAGACCGCCATGCGCCTCGTAATCGCCAAGCGAAAGCGGATCGGTGACGCCACAGCGGGCGAAGGTCAGGCGGGTCTGTTCCTTGAGGAACGGGAGGTCTTCAACCTCCCCGAGACAGAGCCGATGCTCGCCTCCATCAATCATCCCGGCATCGAACAGATCAGGCACATCCTTCGCCTTCACCGACCCGTAGCCGATGCGCTTGCCGGCAACCTCGACCTCCACCAGCGGCTCCAGCCAGAACATTCCGCGCGAGCCGTTGCGCACGATCTCGGCATCGAAGCCGCGGGCGGCGATCTCCTGGGCAATCGCCTTTGCCACCTTTTCGGCCCCGAGCGCCAGCGCTGCGGCATCGCGCGGAACATATATCCTGACCGTCATCGGCGTGCCTCCGCGACGAGTTCCGCCGCCGTCTGATCGTCGACCCGGCCATAGACCTCGCCGTCGAGCATAACTGCCGGCGCGCAGGCGCAGAGCCCGAGACAGTAGACCGGCTCCAGCGTCACGCCGCCATCGAGCGTCGTTTGATGAAAATCGATGCCGAGCAGCGCCTTGACACGTTCGGCCAGCGCATCGCCGCCCATCGACTGACAAGCCTCGGCGCGACAGAGCTTCAGCACATGCCGGCCGGCGGGATGGTCGCGATAATCGTGATAGAAGGTCACCACGCCATGCACCTCGGCGCGCGAGAGGTTCAATTCCTCCGCGATAACGGGCATGGCTTCCTGCGGCACATAGCCGAATTCCTGCTGAACCTCGTGCAGAATGGGAAGCAACGGCCCTTCGAGAAAGCGAAGATCGGCGACGATGGCTCGGGTGCGTGCTGCAATATCGCCTTCGGCGATATGAATGGTCATAAGGCAGCCCTCCCAGCGGCTTGCTCGTTGCGAAATAGCGGGCCTCCCCCGGCCGAGTGCTATTCCGTCACCACCATCTCAGGGAAGCAGCCGGCGATCAATAAAGCTATCTCGTTGCTTGATAGGTTTTCTCTATCAAAGTTCTTCATCTTGCACGAGCACTCTCGCTTCATGCAGCAAGGCCGAGACAAGCGGCGTGAAGGGCTCGCGATAAGGCGCAACAAGGCCGACCAGATGATGCGCCTCCGGCTCGACGATCGGGATCATGCGGATTTCCACTGGAAATCCGAAGGATTTGGCGACGTTGCGCGGCATGATGCTCGCCCAGCGTCCAGTCCTGACATGCGAGAACAACACAATCATCGAGTTCGATTCGAGCGTCGGATGCGCGGTGGCGCCTGCTTCCGTCAAGTGGCGGTTGATGATCCGGCGGTTCTGCATGTCGGCAGTCAATAGACAAAGCCGAAGGTCGCCGATCTCCCGCCAGGTCACGTTGTCGCGATCAGATAGCGGGCTGCCGGCAGCCGTGATCAGATTATAGCGCTCGGCATAAAGGGGAACGGTCGTGACGCGGCCGAGCGGTTCGTTTTCGAGATAGGTGATGCCGGCATCGATTTCGAGGTTTTCGAGCATGCTCAGCACCTGCAGCGAATTCCGCGAGACGATCGAGAAGGTCACGCCGGGATGGCGCTCCTGAAAAGGCGTGGTGATGCGCGACAGCATCGCGAGCGCGGTCGGAATGGCGGCGAGGCGGATGTGGCCGGAAAGACCGCGGCGCGCGGCGCGCATCTCCTCGCGCATGGTGCGGGCATCGCCGACGATGCGCCGGGCCCATTCGAGCACGCGCTGCCCCTCCGGCGTCAGCCCCTGGAACCGCGAACCGCGCTGCACCAGCATGACGCCGAGCTGATCCTCGAGCTGCCGGATGGCGGCCGAAAGCGTCGGCTGCGAGATCCCGCACTCCTCCGCGGCGCGGCCAAAATGCTTTTCATTGGCAAGGGCGATGAAGAATTCCAGCTTGTCGATCATCCGGTCTCCCGATCCGGCGTGACATCATCCGGGTCAGTTCATCTTTGACGCAGCAGCCGTGCTCCGCAAGGGCGATCTCTAGATCAGGATGATTTTAGGCCCGATCGGCCTAAAATCTGAATCCTGATCTAAATCAAAGAAATAGAGCATGATGTCGTCCGAAAACCGCACACACTTTTCGGCATCATGCTCTAACTGTTTCTGCAGCCGGGAAAAGATCGAACAGCGATTCGAGGAAGGCAAGCACGCTGACATTGCCGATGCTGTAATAGACCAGCCTGCCCTGGCGGCGCGTATGGACCAGGCCTTCGAGCCTTAACCGCGCCAGCTGCTGCGAAACCATTGCCTGTTGGATGCCGAGGATATTTTCGATTTCACCCACCGTGCGTTCCTCGTTCGCCAATATGCAGAGGATCAGAAGTCGGGTCGGGTGCGCTAGCGCTTTCAGCAGATCGCTCGCTTCATGGGCTTTTCCAGCGAGTTTGTGCAATTCCTGGCCGGACATCCCCGGCTCGGGTTTGGGCAACGGCATCGGGTATCTCGGAAGGGAGGCAATGAGTAGATCAGCACAATAGCATATTCGCACAAGCGAATTGGTCAAAAGTGATGAAATGTCAAAAAAAGTCCAAACAAATCAGCAGATAAGCTGACCTCCATTGATCTCGATCACCTGTCCGGTGATGTAGCCCGAGAGCGAGGGAGCCGCCAGGAACAGATAGGCGGGAGCACAATCCTCCGCCGTGCCGAGCCGCTGCAGGGGGATGGATTTTCTCGTCTGCTCCAGCTTTTCGCGCGAGGAATAGCGCTCATGGAAATCCGTCTCGATCGTTCCCGGCGATACGCAATTGACGCGGATGCCGTCCGGTGCAAGCTCGCGGGCAAGCGCCTTGGAATAGGTCGCAACGAAGGCTTTCGAGGCCGAATAGATCGAGGAACCGGGGCTGCCGCCGGTCAACGCCGAAATCGAAACTGTGTTGACGATGGCAGCACCACTAGCCGCCTTCAATGCCGGCAGCAGCGCCCGCGTCAGCGCCACCACCGATGTCTGGTTAAGACGCACGACCGCCTCATATTCTGCATCGGTGAGCGTGGCGGCGGGAAAACGGCCAAGCATGGTGCCGGCATTGTTGACCAGCACATCGACCTTATCGAAGAAGGCGAGAGTATCCTCGGCAAATTGCGCTGCCCCACCGACTGCAGAGAAATCGGCATTAAGCAGCAGCGCCCGTCTTTCGGATTCAGCCGTCAGCAGGAAATCCGGCAGGTCGCGTCCCGGCTTGCGCCCGGTATGGACGATCACCTTCGCGCCGCAGTCCAGGAACTGCCGGGCCACTTCAAGGCCGATGCCGCGGCCGGCGCCGGTCACCACGACATTGCGATTTTCGAACAGTCTGGGATGGAACACGAAGCCGTCCTCCTCGCGGACAGTGCCGCCGGTTGTGTCATTCGCCATTAACATATGAGCGCGCTGACTGAAAGAAAGGCGCGTATCGATCTTTCCCGGTGAAAACAGGGGTTAGTTTTCGGTCTCCAGAAGCCGCGCGCCCGGCCCTTCCTTGCCGAGCCGGTCGCAGGGGTTGCGCAACGGACAGCTTTCGATCGACAGGCAGCCGCAGCCGATGCAGCCGGTCAGCCGGTCGCGCAGCAGGCTAAGCCGCCTGATTCGCGCGTCGAGATCATCCTTCCACAGCGCCGACAGCGTCTGCCAGTCGGCGACGGTCGGCGTGCGTCCTTGCGGCAAGGACTCGAACGCCGCCTGGATTTCCGAAAGCGGAATGCCGACACGCTGCGCCACCTTGATGATCCCGAGCCGGCGAAGCACATCGCGCCCATAGCGCCGCTGATTGCCGCGGGAGCGGATGCTCGAGATCAGCCCCTTGGTCTCGTAAAAATGCAGCGCCGAGACGGCCAGGCCGCTGCGCTCCGCCACTTCGCCAACCGTCAGGAGCTTGCCGAGCGGCGCTGCCGGAATTGTATCCATCACCTCTTGACCTCAAGAATAGTTGAGGTTTTATAACCCTTGCTCCCGCAATCGTAAAGTTCAATCGCAACAAGGAGCGACGCATGCAAACACCAGATGATGGCGAGGGCTGGAATGGTGGACACGGGCGCTTGTTACCGCCCGCAGCAATCGTCCCTATGCCGACATAGAGCGCCGCGCGTCTTTTCAGACGCGCTAAAGACGCTCTATCACTTTGAATCTACGCATAATCCTTTCCGAAAACCGATTCCGATTTTCGGGGTTATGCGCTAGCCGCCTGAGGCAGGAAGCTCCGGTTCCGTTCCCGGCAGGTACGGAACCATTGGGAACACCGGGACAGGACCTCCGTCCGGGTGTTTCCCGTCACATCAGGCTCATTCCGACCGCACGGACGGGTTCGCAATTTTGCGGTTGCGGGGAGAAACCCCCGGTGATAGTTTCCGCGCAAATAACAGGGGAGCTCCGTATTGCCGGGGCTGAGATGTGAGGCGCAAGCCTCTGGACCCTTCAAAGCTGATCTGGGTAATGCCAGCGGAGCGAGGTTCAGATGTTCTCAGGCGCACAAGTGTCACTCTATCCGATGTCCGACAATTTCGTCGGCATCATTCTCGATGCCGTCAAGGCGCTAGATCCCTATCGCGACCGGCTGCGCATCGAGACCGATGACATCTCCACACTGCTGGTCGGCCCGCCTGACATTCTCTTCGCCGCCATGCACGATCTTTTCATCGCCGCCGCAAAGACCGGCGAGCGTTGCGTGCTGTCCGCTGCCGTTTCACGCGGCTGCCCCGGCGAACCCGACGACGCCATCTGCGGCATCAACCCCTCCCTCGGCCAGGCGGAGCCGCTTGCCGAGCGTATAACAGCCGCACTTGCCGCCATTGAAACCACTGCCGAGACCGGACAGCCGACCGCCGCGCAATTCTCGCTCTACGTCATGGGCACCGGTACCCATATGGACGAGATCTACGGCTGCATCGACTTCCTGAAGCGCTCCGGCACCTTCGACCGTGCCAAGAATTTCTGCACCAGGCTCTCTGGCGATGCCGGCGCGGTCTTCGCCACCATTCGTGAGGCCTTCTTTCGCTTCGGCGAACCCGAAGGGCATGTGACCCTCGACATCACGGTGTCGGCCAATACAGCGCCGCGCGTCTTTTCAGACGCGCAAAGGACGCTGTAACACTTTAAATTGCTGCATAATTTTATCCTTAAATCGATTCCGATTTAAGGAATTATGCAGTGCCCGACGAAAGCTTGAAATCGAACGCTGATGACACCGTCAAAACCATCGGATTCGCGCCTTGCCGCGCTCCGCTCCGCTCTCTACCGGGGCATACCCGCCTTGCTCGCCGGCTGCGCCTTCTTGGCGGCATGGGAACTCTATGTCGATCTATCCGGCATCAAACCGTCCATCCTGCCGGCGCCTTCGCGCATCGTCATCCAGGGCTGGCTGAACCGCGAGTCACTGATATCAAACACCTGGCCGACGCTCGGCGCGACACTCGGTGGTTTCGCCCTGTCGCTTGCCTTCGCCTTCGCCGCCTCGATCCTCATGGATTTCGTGCCTTTCATGCGCCGGGCATTGCTGCCGATCTTCATCGCCAGCCAGACCCTGCCGCTGGTGGCGATCGCCCCCCTCGTCGTCCTCTGGTTCGGCTTCGGCCTGTTGCCGAAGATCCTGCTGGTGGCGCTCGTCACCTTCTTCCCGCTGCTCGTCGCCTTGCTGCAGGGCTATGAATCGACCGATCGCGACATCGCCGAATTGCTGAATTCGATGAAGGCGAGCCGCTGGCGTATTTTCCGCCTGGCACGGCTTCCCTCCTCGCTGCCCTATTTCTTCGCCGGCCTGCGGATCTCGATCACCTATGCCGTCGTCGGCGCGATCTTTGCCGAATATGCCGGTGCCGCCCGCGGCCTCGGGATCTATATCCTCAACGCCAAGAACAACTTCCGCCCCGATCTCGTGCTCGCCGCCGTCGTCGTCAGCGCCGTGCTGACACTCTGCCTCTTCGGAGCGACGCTATTGATCCAGCGCCTCGTCATGCCCTGGCAACAATCCGGGGAGCTGCGCCGATGAGCGATGCAATGGTTGAACTGCACAACATCTCGAAGTCATTCGACGGCATGAAGGTGCTGGGCGATATTTCACTCGCTGTCGAAAGCGGCGAGTTCGTTTCGATCGTCGGCCCATCCGGCTCCGGAAAATCGACGGTACTGAGATTGCTGACACAGGCGCTTCGGCCCGATTCCGGCACCATGCTTTTCAAGGGCGCGCCGCTGGAACAGGCGCCGCATTCCTTCGCCTTCATGCCGCAGCGCGATGCGCTGATGCCCTGGCGCCGGATCATCGACAATGCCGCACTCGGTCTCGAGGTGCGCGGCATGAGCCGCCGCGCGGCCCGCGCCGCCGTCGCGCCTCTGTTCGAGCGCTTCGGCCTCGCAGGCTTCGAGCATCACTATCCCTCCGAACTGTCAGGCGGCATGCGCCAGCGCGCCGCGCTGCTGCGCACCGTCGTCCAGACCCAGGACATGTTGCTGCTCGACGAGCCTTTCGGCGCCCTCGACGCGCTGACGCGCACGCAGATCCAGGAATGGCTGCAGGGCATGTGGACCGAACACCGTTGGACGGCACTGCTGATCACCCATGATGTTCGCGAGGCCGTGTTCCTTTCCGACCGGATCTACGTGCTCTCGGCCCGTCCGGCGCGTATTATCCGCGAATTCCGCGTTCCCCTGCCCCGTCCGAGAAGCATTGCCGATCTCGGCTCGCCGGCGGCCCAGGCGATCGAAACCGAAATCCTGCAAACCCTGCTTCATCCGCTAGAACAGGATGATTTTAGACCGGTCGGCCTAAAATCTGAATCCTGTTCTAAGTTAAAGAGTTAGAGCATGATGTCGTCCGAAAACCGCTCACACTTTTCGGCATCATGCTCTAGAGACCTGAGGAGGTCACCATGCTGCTTCTCACCCGTCGCCAGACGATCTTCGCCGCCATCGCGGCAAGCCTCGCCGGCCACCCCGCCTTCGCCCAATCGGCGCCCGCAAAGGTTCGCATCGCGCTCGACTGGACGCCCAACACCAACCATATCGGCATCTATGTCGCCAAGGCGAAGGGCTTCTATGCCGATGCCGGGCTCGATGTCGAGATTCTTCCCTTCACCGATACCAGCGCCGGAACGCTGGTGTCGAACGGCGTTGCCGATTTCGGCATCAGCAGCGAGATCGAGACCCTGACGCAGCGCGCTGGCGGCGGTGACGTGAAGATGGTCTACGGCGTCGTCCAGACGGAAACCGCACGCCTGATCTTCAAGGGCGGACGCGACGACATCAAGAGCCCGAAAGACCTCGACGGCAAGACCTATGGCGGCTTTGGCGGCACCTGGGAGAGCGCGCTGATCTCCGCGATGATCCGCAATGACGGCGGCAAAGGCGACGTCAAGACCGTCACCCTCGGCACCTCCGCTTACGAGGCGCTGGACAATGGCTCGATCGATTTCACGCTGGAGATCTACACCTGGGAAGGCATCGCTGCCGAACTGGAAAACCGGAAGATCGGCCGCTTCCACTATTCCGATTATGGCATTCCCGATGAGCAGACGACGGTCATCGTCTCCAGCGACGCCTATCTCTCCGCAAGCCGGGAACACGCCCGCGCCTTCATCCAGGCGACACGAAAGGGTTATACCTACTCCGTCGACCATCCCGACGAAGCCTGCGACCTGCTGATCTCTGGAAGCAACGGCGCACTGATGAATACGGAACTGGTAAAGGCTTCTCAGAAGGCATTGATCGAGGGGCACTTCCTGAAATCCGAAGCCGGTGTGATCGGTAAGCTCGACCCGGCAAAAGCCGAGGCCCTCGGCAGCTTCCTGATGGAGAACGGTATTCTGGTCGATGCGAATGGCGCCGCACTCAAGGAGAAGCCGGACTTTTCCACCTATTATACCAACGAACTTCTCGACTGAGCCCAACGCCTGCCTTGCCCGTCGCGGCTTTCCGCTGCAAAATCCTAGATACGGATTCAGATCTTAGGCCGGATCGGCTTAAGGTCCGAATCCGTATCTAAATCAAAGAAGTAGAGCATGATGTCGTCCGGAAACCACTCACACTTTTCGGCATCATGCTCTGGGCAAGGTGGGGAGGCAGGATGCGACTACAAGAGAGACTGGCCGGAGCGGACTTTCTGCGCGCGACGGCCTGTCTGCTGGTGCTCGCCCACCACTTCGCGCTGCGGCTGGATATGCGCAGAATCCCTGATGAACTCGGACCGACCGCAAACATCCTCCGCTTCGGCAATTTCGGCGTCGCCATCTTCTTCGTCCTCAGCGGCTTCCTTCTTGCCCATCCCTTCTGGCGCGCGCTCGACGCGGGCAGCGACATGCCGAGCCTGCGGCATTATACGATCCGCAGGATGGCGCGCATCGCTCCGGGCTTCTGGTTCGCCGCCACCACCGGCTTCGCCCTCAGCCTGACGCTGCTTGCCCTGCCGCTGACGCCTGAGCTTGTGCTCCGCTACGTCTCCGGGCTGCTGTTCATGAGCCAGTGGCATTGGCGCACCTTGTTTCCTGTCGAAGCCGACGGGCCGCTCTGGTCCATTCCCTTCGAGGTCACCAGCTATGTGCTCCTGCCGGTCTGCTTTCTCCTGCTGTTTCGTTTGCCATTCCTCAGGCAGCGCCCATTGCTTACCCGCTTCGCTTGGCTTTGCGTCATCACGGGCGTACTCCTCGCCCATGTGCTGATCCTGACCCTCTTTCCGCTCGACGACATCGAACGCGGCTGGCAGTACGGCCTGCAGGGCGGGGCGAAGGAATGGATGCCGAGATATAACCCGATCGGCTTCTTCGCCGTCTTCGCGCTCGGCGCGCTTGCCGCCGGCGTCGAGGTCATGCTGCCAAGAAGGCGCTCCTCCTGGTTCGATGCCGCAGCGCTCCTCGGCCTCGCCATTGCCGCCTACCGCCTCGTCATATCGCCCGGCGGCTCTGCCGAAGCTTACGGCTGGCTCGAAATCCCCTACGGTTTTCCGGTCTTTCCGCTGGCGGTCGCAACGGCGCTCGTTTCGCTCAGCCATTCGCAACACCTGGGCAGGCTGCTCGACAACGCTCCTGTCCGCTATATCGCAAAGATCTCCTTCGGCATCTATATTTGGCAGGAGATCATTCTGATATTGATCCAGAGGCTCGACCCGGGTTCGTTCGGCGTTTCCTCGGAAAATGTCGTTACCGGCTGGCTGCAGTCTTGCGGATTGGCGGCAGCGCTCATCCTTCTGGTCGCAACCCTCAGCTACTTCCTGCTGGAAAAACCGGCGATCGATTTCGGCAACCGGCTGACATCTCGTCAACCCAATCGGGCTACTCCTTTCAAAGTATAAATTTCCCGTAAGCGCAACTACAGGCGTTAAGGTTAACGCGGAATACTCCCATTTTTGGCATCTTTAGGGTTATCAAATTCTTATTTATACCGATGACAAACGATACGTGACCATGTATTTGTCTCCATGTTGTTCAGTATCGCATCTAAACTTGTGGACCTTGCGTAATGAATGCTTTTACTTCGAAGACGAATCCACGCTTCGATCCGTCTCAGCGTCAGGACAAAACCAAGACCCTGGTTATAGCGAACTCCAACGTTCGCCAGCCGGATAGCTTTTCCCTTATCGAAAGAAAGATGGCTGTGCGGCTCAGCGTGAAGCGGTTGATCGACATCGTCGCCTCACTCAGCGCCCTCATCGTGCTGGCGCCGCTTTTTCTGGCAATCGCTCTTTTCATCAAACTCGACGATGGCGGTCCGGTGTTTTTCCGGCAGATCCGCTGGGGGCTGAACGGCCGGAAGATCACGGTCTTCAAGTTCCGGTCGATGCGCGCGGAAGCTTGCGATCCCAGCGGCATTCAACAGACCGTCAAGGGCGACAGCCGGGTGACAGGCGTCGGCGCGCTGCTGCGCAAGACCAATATCGACGAGCTGCCGCAGCTTTTCAACGTTCTCAGGGGTGAGATGTCGTTGGTCGGCCCGCGCTGCCACGCCATCAATATGCGGGCAGCCGGCCGGCTCTACGAGGAATTGGTGCCGGACTACCACCACCGCCACATCATGCGCCCCGGCATCACCGGCCTTGCGCAGACGCGCGGCTGGCGCGGCCCGACGGCGCGGCCGCTGGCAGCCCGCGCTCGCATCGCCTGCGATATCTATTATGTCAGGAATTTCAGCCTGCTGCTCGACGTGAAGATCCTGTTCAAGACGGTCGTCATCGAGCTGCGCGGCGGCACCGGTTTCTGAGACGATCCGGCATCACTGCCAGAGGTAGGCGACCCCTGCAGCGTCACGCGTCTTTTCAGACGCGCAAAGGTCGCATTAGCCCTTTGAATTGCTGCGGCCGCGTCTTAATTTCAACTCGGCCGATAGCGCTGTTTTCCGTACATCGACAGATAAAGGCAGAAACAAAAAAGCGGCCATCGCGGCCGCTTTTCATGGATCTTACCGATTGTAATCAATCCTGTTGAACGACGCCGCGCAGGTGCGTCAGTTCCATGATGAAGTGTTCGAGCTTCGACTTGTGCTCGTGCAGCTCGGCATGTTCGAGTTCCTTACGGGCGGCCTCGATGCGGCGCGTCAGTTCGTCCTTGTGGAGTTCCTCGACCGGAACTGCGGATTCGGCGAGCAATGTGCAGCCGGTCGGCAGGATATCGGCAAAACCGCCGAACACGACGTAGTCCTGCTTCTTGCCGGAGGCAGAACGCACGCTCACGACACCCGGCTTGATCGTCGTCATCGTCGGCGCATGGTTTGCCATGACCGTCATCTCGCCTTCTGTCGCGGGGATGACGACCTCGGTCACCATCTCCGACAGCAGCAGACGCTCCGGCGAAACGAGCTCAAAGTTGAAATTGTCAGCCATCAGTGACTTACCTTCTCGGCTATGGCTTTCGCATCTTGCAATTTAGTCCCGCAGAACGGGCAGTGCATTATCGCTTGGTCGAGATAACCGAGACCTTCCTCGCTCTGGACCAGCCCCACCACCATCATCAGCACGCCATTATCGGCGCGATAGACGGTCGGCGCTGCCGGTTCCGGAAGATCCGCCACGACCCCTTTCAGGGAGTCGCAGCAGAATATCTCGTCTAGCGCATCGCTCATTAAGCAGCTGCGAGCTTCTTGGCCTTTTCGACCGCTTCTTCCATCGAGCCGACCATGTAGAAGGCAGCTTCCGGCAGGTGATCGTATTCGCCGTTGACGAGGCCCTTGAAGCCCTTGATCGTGTCTTCGAGAGCAACCAGCTTGCCCGGCGAGCCGGTGAAGACTTCGGCGACGAAGAACGGCTGCGACAGGAAGCGCTCGATCTTGCGGGCGCGGGCGACAGCAATCTTGTCCTCTTCGGACAGTTCGTCCATGCCAAGGATCGCGATGATGTCCTGCAGGGCCTTGTAGCGCTGCAGCGTCGACTGGACCTTACGGGCGACGTCGTAATGTTCTTCACCGACGACCAGCGGATCGAGCATGCGCGACGTGGAGTCGAGCGGATCGACCGCCGGGTAGATGCCCTTTTCAGCGATCGAGCGCGACAGAACCGTCGTTGCGTCAAGGTGAGCGAACGAGGTTGCCGGCGCCGGGTCGGTCAAGTCGTCGGCCGGAACGTAGATGGCCTGAACCGAGGTGATCGAGCCGGTCGTCGTCGTGGTGATGCGCTCCTGCATCTGGCCCATGTCGGTTGCGAGCGTCGGTTGATAGCCGACGGCCGACGGGATGCGGCCGAGCAGAGCCGACACTTCGGAACCTGCCTGCGTGAAGCGGAAGATGTTGTCGACGAAGAACAGAACGTCCTGGCCCTGGTCGCGGAAGTGTTCGGCGACCGTCAGGCCGGTCAGAGCAACGCGGGCGCGGGCGCCCGGCGGTTCGTTCATCTGACCGTAAACCAGCGCCGCCTTCGAGCCCTCGCCGCCGCCATGCTTGTTGACGTTCGATTCGATCATTTCATGGTAGAGGTCGTTGCCTTCGCGGGTGCGTTCACCGACGCCTGCGAAAACCGAATAACCACCATGCGCCTTGGCGACGTTGTTGATCAATTCCATGATCAGAACGGTCTTGCCGACGCCGGCGCCGCCGAAGAGGCCGATCTTGCCGCCGCGTGCATAGGGAGCCAGAAGATCGACGACCTTGATGCCGGTCACGAGGATCTGCGATTCCGTCGACTGCTCGACATAGGACGGCGCCTCTTGGTGGATGGAGCGCTTGTGAGCGGTGACCAGCGGACCGGCTTCGTCGACCGGCTCACCGATGACGTTCATGATGCGGCCGAGCGTCTCGTTGCCGACCGGAACCATGATCGGAGCGCCGGTATCGGCGACTTCCTGGCCGCGAACGAGACCTTCGCTCGAGTCCATCGCGATGGTACGGACGACGTTTTCGCCAAGGTGCTGCGCAACTTCGAGAACCAGGCGGTTGCCGTTGTTGCTGGTTTCCAGCGCGTTCAGGATCTTCGGCAGTTCGCCTTCGAATGCAACGTCGACGACGGCGCCGATAACCTGGGTGACTCTGCCGACAGAGCCGATCTTGGGGGTAGCTGCCTCAGCCATTTTCTGACCCTCTTTTCCTAGCCTCAGAGCGCTTCCGCGCCCGAAATGATTTCAATGAGTTCCTTGGTGATCTGCGCCTGACGCTGGCGGTTGTAGCTCAGCGTCAGCTTGTTGATCATCTCACCGGCATTACGCGTCGCATTGTCCATAGCGCTCATCTTGGCGCCCATCTCGCCTGCGACGTTCTCAAGGAGCGCGCGGAAGATCTGGACGGAGATGTTGCGCGGGATCAGATCTTCGAGGATCGATGCCGGATCCGGCTCGTATTCGTAGACGGCGCCTGCATGTGCGGCATCTTCGGTCTGCACAGCTCCCGTTGAAGCCGGGATGAGCTGCTGCGCCGTCGGAATCTGGCTGATCACCGACTTGAACTCGGAATAGAACAGCGTGCAGACGTCGAACTCGCCGGCAGCATACATCTCGATGATGCGCTTGCCGATCTGGTCCGCATTCTCGAAGCCGACGCGCTTGACGTCGCGCAATTCCTTGCGCTCGATGATGAGCGAGGCGAATTCGCGGCGAAGGATGTCGTGACCCTTCTTGCCGACGGTGAAGATCTTCACCGTCTTGCCTTCGGCAAGCAGCTTGCGGACATGTTCGCGTGCAAAGCGTGCGATCTGCGAGTTGAAGCCGCCGCAAAGACCACGTTCGGCCGTGCAGACCACCAGCAGATGGACCTTGTCCTGGCCGGTGCCGGTCATCAGCGTCGGTGCGCCGTCGGCATCGGTGACGGCCTTGGCGATGTTCGCCAGAACCGCACCCATGCGCTGCGAATAAGGCCGGGCGGCCTCGGCCGCCTCCTGCGCACGCCGAAGCTTCGCCGCGGCGACCATTTTCATCGCCTTGGTGATCTTCTGCGTCGCCTTGACGGAGGCGATCCGGTTTTTCAGATCCTTAAGTGAAGGCATCCGTGATCCGTCCTAACTTAGGGCCTGATTACGAGAAAGACTTTGCGAAGCTATCGAGAGCAGCGTTGAGCTTGCCCTTGGTATCGTCGCTGATTGCCTTTTCCGTGCGGATCGCGTCGAGGATGGCGGAGCCTTCCGAACGCAGATATGAGAGGAAGCCCTGCTCGAACTTGCCAACCGAAGCGACCGGCAGCTTGTCGAGATAGCCGTTGACGCCTGCAAAGATCACGGCGACCTGCTCTTCCGTCTTCAGCGGCGAGAACTGCGGCTGCTTCAGGAGTTCGGTCAGGCGTGCACCGCGGTTCAGCAGGCGCTGCGTCGCAGCGTCGAGGTCCGAACCGAACTGAGCGAAGGCGGCCATTTCGCGATACTGGGCAAGCTCGCCCTTGATCGAGCCGGCAACCTGCTTCATCGCCTTGATCTGTGCCGACGAACCGACGCGGGAAACCGACAGACCGACGTTCACGGCCGGGCGGATACCCTGGTAGAACAGGTCGGTTTCAAGGAAGATCTGGCCGTCGGTGATCGAGATCACGTTGGTCGGAATGAAGGCCGACACGTCGTTGCCCTGCGTTTCGATGACCGGCAGAGCGGTCAGCGAACCGGCGCCCTTGTCGTCGTTCATCTTCGCAGCACGCTCGAGCAAGCGCGAGTGCAAGTAGAAAACGTCGCCCGGATAGGCCTCGCGGCCCGGCGGGCGGCGCAACAGCAGCGACATCTGGCGATAGGACACGGCCTGCTTGGACAGGTCGTCGTAACCGATCAGCGCATGCATGCCGTTGTCACGGAAATATTCGCCCATGGCGCAGCCGGCAAACGGAGCCAGGAACTGCATCGGCGCCGGATCGGAAGCGGTGGCGGCAACGATGATCGAATACTTCAGCGCGCCGCGCTCTTCGAGCACCTTGACGAACTGGGCGACGGTCGAACGCTTCTGGCCGACGGCGACGTAGACGCAGTAAAGCTTTTCGCCTTCCGGACCGTTGTCGTGAATGGCCTTCTGGTTGAGGAAGGCATCGAGAAGGATCGCGGTCTTGCCGGTCTGGCGGTCGCCGATGACCAACTCGCGCTGGCCGCGGCCGACCGGGATCAGCGCGTCGATGGCCTTGAGGCCGGTCGACATCGGCTCATGGACCGACTTGCGCGGAATGATGCCGGGAGCCTTGACGTCGACGCGCGAACGGCGCGTCGCGTTGATCGGGCCCTTGCCGTCGATCGGATTGCCGAGCGCGTCGACGACGCGGCCAAGCAGTTCCGGACCAACCGGAACGTCAACGATGGCGCCGGTCCGCTTGACGGTGTCGCCTTCCTTGATGTCGCGGTCGGAGCCGAAGATGACGACGCCGACATTGTCGGATTCGAGGTTCAGAGCCATGCCGCGGATGCCGCCCGGGAACTCGACCATTTCACCGGCCTGGACATTGTCCAGACCGTAGACACGAGCGATACCGTCACCGACGGAGAGAACCTGGCCGACTTCCGAGACTTCTGCCTCTTTGCCGAAATTTTTAATCTGGTCTTTGAGAATTGCGGAAATTTCCGCGGCGCGGATATCCATCAGCCAACCTCTTTCAATGCGAGCTTAAGGGTAGAGAGTTTGGTACGAAGAGACGTATCAATCTGACGGGACCCGACCTTCACGATCAGACCACCAAGAATTGACGGATCAACCGTGACGGCAATCGTCACGTCTTTGCCGGTAACGCTCTTGAGTGCCACCTTCAATTCGGTTTCCTGCGCTTGCGAAAGCGCATGCGCCGAGGTGACCTCGGCGGAGATTTCACCGCGATGGTTCGCGGCGATGATGCGGAAGGCCTTGATCATGCCCGGCAGGGCGAACAGGCGGCGGTTGCGCGCCACGACCTTCAGGAAATTGGCGAAGAAACCGCTGATACCGGCCTTCTCGCTAATGGCGACGATCGCCTTCAGCTGGTCTTCAGCGGAAAAAACCGGGCTTGCGACAAAGCGCTTCAGATCGGCGCTCTCATCCAGCATCGCCTGGAAATGATCAAGATCGGCGGTGACGCTGTCGACGGCGCCCTGCTCGAGCGCCAGTTCGAAAAGCGACGAGGCATAGCGTTCGGCAACACCAGAAGTAAGCTGGGACGTGTCTGCCACTGGCACAAATTTCCCTGATTTCAACCCAAAATCCGGCTCTCGGCGGGCGCCGAACCTATGATCTTGAATTCGTTTTGATTTCCCCCAGAAATCACAAGAGAAGCCTCTTGCTTCTTCCGAAATTCGGGGTCCGTCTAACATAGGATGTTCGGACTCGCAACACGCGTAATGCCCGAATACGCCTTTCGCATGAATTTCTGTCTGCAAAATCGCGCAATGGCCTGAAAGCAGGCCGAACAAGCCGTCTGCGGGCAGCGAGAGTCACGTCTGGATGAAGCCGAAAACGTAGAGCAGCGGTAGCGCGGCCAAAGCGATCTGCACAACCAGGAGTAAATAGTTGACGAGATTACTCCCCTTATCGGACAGGATCGAGACGATCCGGGCAAAGGCCGCCATCGCGAAGGAGGCGCCGAGCGCCATATAGATCGTGGTCTGGGCGAGCATGATCGCCGACAGGCCGAAGCCGAGATAGAAACCACCCATCGAGCGTCCCTCTCCATATCCTTCCGGCCGCCCCTCCTGCGCCTGCAAACCGAGAAGACGGAAAGTATGGCCCGGCGCGAACATCATGATGAAGCCGGCAAGCGCCGTGAAAGCCGCGGAGCAAAAGGCAAGCTGCTCGCCAAGCTCGGTCGGAAAGTAAAACTCCATGCATCAGCCCCAAATCACCTGGATGAATCAGTGTTTTATGGCATGGGCCGAAAAAGGAGGAAATGGCGACTTCACTTGATTTAGAGAAAACTCTGCGGATCGATATCCAGTTGCACCTGCACCGATCCGCGCTCCTTGGGCGATTGCGACAGCATCGCCCGCAGGAACCCCTGCATGTCCGAGTTCCGCCGCCCATGCACCAAAAGACGGAAGCGATGGCGGCCGCGCACCAGCGCAAGCGGCGCTTCGGCCGGACCGAGCACCGAGATGCCTGACACCTGCGGTGCGGCGTTGCGCATGCCGCGCGCATGGTTTTCGGCGTCGTGGCGGGTTTCGGCAGAAACGATGATCGACGCCAGCCTGCCGAAGGGCGGCAATAGGGCGCGTTCGCGTTCGGTGATCTCGCGCTCGTAGAAGGCGTCGGAATCGCCGGAGACAATTGCCTGCATGACAGGATGCTGCGGCTGGTAGGTCTGCAGCAGCCCATGGCTCTTGAGGCCGGTGCGCCCGGCCCGGCCGGTCACCTGCGACAAAAGCTGGAAGGTGCGCTCGGCCGCGCGCGGGTCGCCATTGGCAAGGCCGAGATCGGCATCGACGATGCCGACCAGCGTCATCAGCGGAAAATTGTGGCCCTTTGCCACAAGCTGGGTGCCGATAACGATATCGGCCTCGCCCTTGGCGATCGCTTCCAGCTCCAGCCGCAGCCGCTTCACCCCGCCCATGATATCGGAAGAGAGAACGATCGTTCGCGCCTCCGGGAAATGCCGTTCCACCTCCTCGGCGATGCGCTCGACGCCTGGCCCGCAGGCGACGAGATGGTCGAGCGTGCCGCATTCCGGGCATGCCTCCGGCGTGCGCTCGGCATGGCCGCATTGATGGCATTGCAGCTGCTTGCGGAAACGATGCTCCACCAGCCAGCTCGAACATTGCGGGCATTGGAACCGGTGGCCGCAGACCCGGCAGAGCGTCAGCGGCGCATAACCGCGCCGGTTGAGAAACAGCAGCGCCTGTTCGCGCTTCTCCACCGTCTTGCCGATCGCCCGGATCAGCACAGGCGACAGGAAGCCGCCCCGCTCCGGCGCATGCCTGCGCATATCGACCAGATGCAGGTCCGGCATCGCCGCATCGCCGAAACGCGTCGGCAGGTGGACGGTGCTGTAGCGTCCGCTCTGGCCGTTGACCTGGCTTTCGACCGACGGCGTCGCCGACACCAGAATAACGGGAAAATCACCGATGCGGCCGCGCACGACGGCCATGTCGCGAGCATTGTAGAACACGCGATCCTCCTGCTTGTAGGCGGGATCGTGTTCCTCGTCGACGATGATCAGGCCGAGATCCTCGAAGGGCAGGAAGAGCGCCGAGCGAGCGCCGGCCACCACCCGCACTTCGCCGGTCACCGCCTGGCGCCAGACCTTTTCGCGCATGCGCGGCGCAAGATCGGAATGCCATTCGGCCGGCTTTGCCCCGAAGCGGTCCTGGAAACGCTCCATGAAACTGGCCGTCAGCGCGATCTCCGGCAGCAGGATCAGCACCTGCTTGCCGCGTTTCAGCGTCTCGGCAATCGCCTCGAAATAGACCTCCGTCTTGCCGGAGCCGGTTACCCCGTCGATCAGCGACACCGAAAATTCGCCCTTGCGGACATCGGAAACGATCTCTTCGGCCGCCTGCTTCTGCGGCCCTTCGAGACGTGCTGCGGCAAAATCCGGATCCGGCATCGCGACAACCGGCGGCGGCGGCAGGAATACAGTCTCGAAGATACCGAGCGTGATCAGCCCGTCTACGACACTCGTCGAGACACCCGCCGCATGCGCAAGGCCGCTGCGTGTCCAGGAAAAGCCGTCGGAGGCCGTATCGAGCACCCGGGCGCGCGCCGGCGTCATCCGCTCCGGTTCGCCGCCGACGAGCTTCAGCCCCTCCACCATCGGTTCCGGCTCGAAGGCGTTCGGCGCCCGGAGCGCCATGCGCGCGACGAGGCCGGGCGGCGAGAGCGTATAGGTCGCCACCCAATCGATGAAGTCCCGCATCTCCCTGGAAAGCGGCGGGCAGTCGAAGACATGGCTGATCGGCCGAAGCTTCTTCGGATCGACGCCGTCTTCGCCGCCGTCCCAGACGACGCCGATCACCTGCCGCGGGCCAAGCGGCACCTGCACGACCGAACCGGGCTCGACCGCCATGCCATCCGGCACCGAATAGGAATAGGGTTTCGGCGCCGGCATCGGCACCAGCACGGGAACCGTTCGGTTCGCGGGCGGTGCCTCGAAAAGCGCGCCAAAGAGATCGGACGAATCTGTGCTCATCGCGCGAGACCATGCCCGCAAATCGATGGAATTGGAACCGCAAAGACGGAGCGACGCGTTCCGGGTCGTCGCGACGATTTAAACCGTGAAGCTCAGAAACTGCGCTTCACCTGGCAAGGCGGTCGCCACTGCCGGAAGTGGCTTCATTTGTCTCGGCAGCGCGCTGCCGCAGGCGCAGGATCGCCGATGCCTCACGCGGATTGGGCGGCAGGACCGCGTTCTTCAAGGCGATCGAATAGGCGTGTTTCGGATTTTCCAGCACGTCCCTGGCATCGCCGCTTTCCACCACCACGCCCTTGCGCATGATCACCACACGGTCGGAAATGTAATAGGCCGTCGCAAGGTCATGGGTGATGTAGACGATCGAGACGTTGAGAGCATCACGCAGATCGCGGAAGAGATTGACGATCGACATGCGAAGCGATGCGTCGACCATCGAGACCGGCTCGTCCGCCACGATCAGCTTCGGCTCGGGTATCAGCGCACGGGCGACCGCGATGCGCTGCAATTGGCCGCCTGAAAGCTCGTGCGAGAAGCGGCCCTTTATCTCCGCCATCGACAGGCCGACGCGTTGGAGGGCAACGTCGGCAAGCGCCTCTTTCTCGGCGCGGCTATTTGCTCCCTTGAAGCGATGGGCGGTGGCCAGCAGATACTCGTCGATCCGGGTCAGCGGATTGAAGGCCTCGAACGGATTTTGGAAGACCGGCTGGACCTTGGCCATGAAAGCCTCGCGATCCCTGCGGGACCGGACCGCCTTCACATCCGTGCCGTCGAAATGAATACTGCCCCGATCGGCCTTTTCGCTGCCGAGGATCATCTTCGCCAGCGTCGATTTTCCGGAGCCGGATTCGCCGACGATCGTGAATATCTCGGGCTTGTCGGCGCTGAGCGCGAAGCTGACATCGTCGACCGCCTTCATCTTTTCGCGCGAGAAGAAACCGCCGATCGGAAAGAGCTTGGTCACATGGTCGAGTTCGAGGAGATTGCTGCTCATTGGATCTGGTACTCCCCGGCACGGAAGCATGCGACCCGCCCTCCCGTCGCGCTCGGCAGCATGGCCGGCACTTCACGTGCGCATTTGTCGATCGCGATCGGACAGCGCGGATGGAAACGGCATCCCGAAGGCGGATCCGAAAGTGCCGGCGGCTTGCCCTTAAGGCTCTTTCGCGTCGAGACATCACCGATGCGTGGCAGGCTGCCGATCAGGTGAACGGTATAGGGATGCTGGGGATTGTCGAAGATCGCCTGCGTCGGCCCCTCCTCCGCCAGCCGTCCCGCATACATGATGGCCAACCGGTCGGTGATGGCGGCATGCACGGACATGTCGTGGGTCACGAAGATGACCGAGGACTGCAAGCGGGCCTGCACTTCCTTGATCAGCGCCAACACGTCCTGCTGCACGAGCACGTCGAGCGCCGTCGTCGGCTCGTCGGCGATGATGAATTCCGGCTCGCAGACAGTGGCGAGAGCAATGGTCAGGCGCTGGCGCATGCCGCCTGAAAGCTGATGCGGAAAGGCCTCGAGCACATGAGGATCGAGATGCAGCCTGGCAAGATGCGCCTCGACGCGCGCGCGGAAGGCGGCGGGATCGAGGTTCATATGGCGGGAGGCGAAATCGGTGAAGGCGTGTTTGACCCTTCTGACCGGGTTCAGCACGTTCATCGAGCCCTGCATAATGTAGGAAAGGTGACGCCAGCGTGCCGCCTTCATCTTCGCCGGTTCGCCATAGACATCGATCGGCCCGTCGGCAAAATTGAATTTCACCGTCCCGCCGACGACGCGCATCGGCGGGCGGATGGCGCCGGCCAGCGTCTTGATCAACGATGTCTTGCCGCTCGAGGATTCGCCGGCAATGCCGTAGATCTCGTTCTTGCGGATGGTCAGGCTGATATCGTCGACTGCGCGGATTTCCCGCCGCACACCGAAATAGTCGTTGACGTAATAGCATTTCAGCCCGTCGATCGTCAGTGCGTCCATGGCGTTTTCAGCAAGGGTCAAAGGCTGCGTCCTCATCAGGTTCTGCATCTCCTCAAGCTCCCATGCGGGCGAGCCGCGAACGCGGGTCGATATATTCGTTGACCGACATGGCCAGCATGAACAGGCCGAGGAACAGGATGACGACGAAGAGCATCGGAAAGGCGACCCACCACCATATGCCCGATACCATCGCGGAATGCGCATTGGCCCAGTAGATCATGCCGCCGATCGTCGGCCGGTTGATGTCGGAAAATCCGAGCACCGAGAGCGTCACCTCGAGACCGATCGCCCAGATCATGTTGTTCATCGTCGTGAAGAAGACGATCGGCATGACATAGGGCAGGTGTTCGCGGATGAGGATCTGCGGTGTGCGCATGCCCGAGAAGACCGCGTGCCGGGTGAATTCCCGCTGACGCAGAGACAGGGCGACGGAACGGATCAGGCGGCTGTCGTGCGTCCATCCGAGCAATGCTGCGGTGATCGCCAGCATGAACCACGTCATCTGGTCGCGGAGCACGAAGACCAGAAGCAGCAGGATCGGAATGTTCGGCAGTGCGCCGAGCGTATCGTTGACCGCCATGATGATCTGGTCGGTTCGCCCACCGATATAGCCGGAGATCAGCCCGACGGCGATGGCGATGATGCGGCTGACGAAGGCGACGATGATGCCGAAGAACAGCGTGTTGCGCATCGAGGCGGCGATCTGCCAGAAAACCTCCTGGCCGCGCGAGGTGGTGCCGAGCCAGAATTCGGCCGAAGGCGGCATGTCGGGCGCGACGACATAGATGGCATTCTCGTCATAGGGCGAGAAGAACGACGCCACGATCAGCGCCAGGATGATAGAGATCAGGACGGTTCCGAGCAGGAACTCCTTGTTGTAGCGCAGCAGGTCTCTGAGGACTTTGAACATCACGGATTACCCCAGTTTCACGCGCGGATCGATCAGCGGATAGATGATGTCGATCACGAAGACCGCGGCGGCAACCGCGATGATGGCGATGGTGGTGACACCGAGCACGAGGCTGTAGTCGCCGGAATAGATGCCGGAGATCAGAAGCTTGCCGATCCCCGGATAATTGAAGACGAATTCGACGATGACGGCGCCGCCGAAGACGTTTCCGAGACTGAGTGCCAGGCCGGTGACTTGCGGCAGCATGGCGTTGCGCGCCACATATTGCGAAAAGATGCTGCGCGAGCGCACGCCGCCAAGTTCGGCATAGACGACGTGGTCGTCGGTGACGATGTTGGAAACCAGCGAGCGCATCGAGATGAACCAGCCGCCGATGCCGACGAGCACGAGGGTCAGGGCCGGCAGGATGCCGTGTTCGATCACCGAGCTGATGAAGGCCCAGTTGAAGGCCGGCGCGAGATTGACCTGGGCGCCGTCGCTGATTGGCAGGATCGGCCAGATGAAACCGAAGAGGATCACCAGGCTGAGACCGATGATGTAGGTCGGGATCGGCTGCAGCGCCATGATGACGATGCCGGCAACCTTCAGCAGCTTGCTGCTGCGGAAATAGCCGGCAAGCGCGCCGAGAAAATTCCCGATGATCCAGGAAATGATCGTTGCAAGCGTCAGAAGCCCGACGGTCCAGGGCAGTGCACGGCCGATAACGGTCATCACGGGGGTCGGGAAAGAGGAAAGCGACGGGCCGAAATCGCCGGTCAGGACGCGGCCCCAGAAGGTGAAATACTGCTCCAGCAGCGGGCCGCCGGTGCCGTAGAGCTCGCGCAGCGATTCGCGGAGGATTTCGACGGCCTGCGGATCGGTGGAGCCGAAGCTCGTCAACAGCGACACGGTCTGCTCGATCGGATCGACCGGCGAAAAATGTGCGATCAGGAAGGCCAGCGTGATGCCGGTGAAGACCACGAAGAGAAATTGCAGAAAGCGTTTTGCCGCATAGATCAGAAAGCCGTTCATGACATCGACCCTTCAATAGCAGAACGGAAACAGCCGGCGGCCGGCTGTTTCCTTTGTTGTGCCTCGATCAAGGCTTCGGCGCATCCGGATTGGCCTTCAGCCCGACCACCATGTAGCGAATGTTCGACCAGTTCGGACCCGAGGCCGAATAGGGATTGTCGGCGCTCGGATAGTTGGTCCAGTAGGTCGTATCGAGCGGTGCGAACTTGTTGTAGGCCATCAGCGGGATCATCGGCATTTCCTCGACGGCAAGCTTCAGGAAGTCCTGGCCGAGCTTGGCGACATCCGGCGAATCGAAGGCGATCGATCGGTTCTTCTCGATGATCTGGTCGAGACGCGGATCCTGCCAGCGCTGCAGATTGCGCGGCGGCTGGATCTGCCCGACCGGCTTGATGAACTCCGAATGATAGCTGTCGAGGAAGAAGGAGAGGTCGGGATGACCGCCCCAGGTCTCGATGCTCCAGTAGATCGCCGTCTCGAAATCGCCGGTGCCGAGGCGTTGGCCATTGGTCGGGCCGGCGACATCGACCTTGGTGGCGATGCCGGCTTGCGTCCATTGCTGGGCGATCACCGTGCCGGCGCGGGCAAGCGTCGGGATGGCATCGCCTTCCACCTGCAGCCGGATCGTAAAGGGCGTGCCGTCAGGCTTCACCCACTGGCGGCCGCTTTTCTTGAAGCCTGCCTTCTGCAGCAGCTCGGTTGCAGCCTGAACGTCCTTCTTCCACCAGCCGAAGCCGAATGTGCGCTGCAGCTTGGCCGGATCGGTCGGGATCTGATCGGCCCATTGACTACGCACCATATTGGCGATCTGCGCCGAGATGTTCGGATCGTAGGGCTTGATCTTGCGAGACCCGGTGTCGAGCTCGAAATTCGTCAGCCAGTCCTGCATCGGTGCGTAATAATCGTCGGGGGCAGAACCCGTCGGCGGCGTGGCAAGGGCGGCGATATTGGCCGCGCCTCGGTAGGAACCGAGCGCCACTTCGCGGATATCGATCAGCAACGCGAGAGCCCAGCGCACGTCCTTGTTGTCGAAGGGCGCCTTCTTCGTATTGAAGAGAACGGAAGGCAGCGTCGGGTCCGGATGCGCGAAAGGAAAGCCCTTTAGCCAGGAGGCCGTGCTCTTGCTGTCGCGCATGATCGAGAACATGCCCTCGGGCGCCATGTCGTTGATGACGTCGAGATTGTGGTTGCGCTGTTCGATGACGCGCGCTTCCGGATTGCCGGCGGCCCGATAGACGACGTATTTGACCTCGGGCGGTTGTGCCGCAGCCAGGCCGATCGACGTGCGCTGCCAGTCGTCACGCAGCTTCCAGATCGTCCAGTTGCCGCCCTTGTCATAGCTCTGCAGCTGGTAGGGCCCGAGCGAAACCGGCGGATTATTATTGAACGACAGCGGATCTGCGGCCTTCTCGAAGACGTGCTTCGGCATGATCCAGGCGGCATTCCAGCGCACCGTGAAAAGCGTGTGGAAGCGCGAGTTCGGCTTTTTCAGATGAAAGACGACGGTCTGCGGATCCGGATTTTCCATGCTCGCGACATTGACGGTGAAGGGCGCGCTCCAGGCCATGCCGGGATGGTCGATCTGCGTCTGCACGGTATAGACCACGTCGTCGCTGGTGAATTCGACGCCGTCGCTCCAGAAGATGCCCTTGCGCAATTTCACCGTCATCTCGGTGAAATCGGCATTGTAGCTCGGCGGTTCGCTGGCCAGCGCATTCTGCCAGGCATCCTTGCCGCCCTCGGGATTGATGAACCACAGCGTATCGGTGGTCAGCTGCTGCAGGCCGTTGAGGTTTGCCGCCGCCCCGCCGCCCGGAGCCCAGACGTTGAACCAGTCGGCATTCTGCTGCGGCGTGCCCTGAATGATCAGCGTTTCGTTGCGCGGTATGCCGGCAATGAAATCCTGCGCAGATGCCGGAAGGGCCATGAGAGACAATAAGGCAATGGCTGCATATTTACGGAACTTCATCGGATGTTCCTCCTCCTCAACTCGCCACGGCGAGCGCTTCCCGTAATCAATTGACGATAGCGTCCAGCGAACCCCACCTGCACGTGTCCGGAGACACATGCACTCCTCGGCGGCGGGCGAACTCACGCCACAGTTATCGACAATTTTTTGAGAAACGGCAACTGATAATTTTGCCGGTCATAAAAAATAGCGCATTTTCAGGTGTTTTTGCCGCGTGGCGACGATCTGCTTTTTTATATTATTGACAAAGTGAGCATTTCGCTTAGCTTTTGCGGCGAGCGCGGCGCCCCTCCCAAGAGGCCGCACTTCATCACCAGACAGGTCGCCTGCTTTCGGGAGGAGGCTTTGGCATGACCGTTCAAGAGGACACCAGGATGAGCAGCCCCTATGACGTGACAATCTCCGTTCACGCCAACCGGCCGACCGGCAAATACGAACCCTTGTGGAACTGGTTCGGATACGACGAGCCGAACTACACTTACTCCCCGCACGGCAGGAAGCTGCTCAAGGAACTGACAGAGCTCAGCCCCGAGCCCCCCCGCATCCGCGCGCACAATCTTCTGACCAGCGGCGATGGCCTGCCTGCCCTCAAATGGGGTTCGACCAATGCCTATACCGAGGATGCGAACGGCAATCCGGTCTATGATTGGACGGTCATCGACAAGATCTTCGACACCTATGTCGAAGCCGGCAACATTCCGCTCATCCAGATCGGCTTCACGCCCGAAGCGCTCTCCGATTTCGACGGTCCCTATCGCCACCAATGGGAGCCGGCCGACAAATACGCAACGATCACCACCGGCTGGACGGCCCCGCCAAACGACCTGAAGAAATGGGGCGACCTGATCGAAGCATGGGCGCGCCATCTGGCCGAAAGATATGGCGAGGACGTCGTTTCAAGTTGGCCGTGGGAAGTGTGGAACGAGCCGGACGGTCACTATTGGACCGGCACCATCCCGCAATTCTGCGAAATGTATGACGTCAGCGCCAAGGCATTGAAGCGCGCGCTTCCGAAGGCCCGCGTCGGCGGGCCGCACACCTGCGGCGCCTTTGCCAATGAAAAGGCCCAGACCTTTCTGCGTGCCTTCCTCAAGCATGTCGTCGACAACAAGTCGCCGATCGATTTCCTCGCCTTCCACGCCAAGGGCAATCCGGTGATCTACGAGGGTCACGTGCGGATGGGCCTGCACAAGCAGCTCCGCGACATCGAGACGAACCTTGCCATCATCAATGAGTTTCCGGAACTCCGCCACCTGCCCGTGGTGATCGGCGAATCCGACCCGGAAGGCTGTGCGGCCTGCTCCGCACGCGTTCATCCCCAGAACGGCTATCGCAACGGCCCGCTCTACGGCGTCTATGTCGTCGAGAGCATGATCCGCACCTATGAGCTTGCAAGACGCGCCAACATCCACATCGAAGGCGCGGTCACCTGGGCCTTTCTCTTCGACGACCAGCCCTATTTCGACGGCTTCCGCGATCTTGCGACCAACGGCGTCGACAAGGCTGTTCTCAACGGCTTCCGCATGCTTGGCAAACTCGGCGGCGAATGGCTGGAATCGGAAAGCGATTATCGCCGCGACATCGAAGATATCATGAGCCATGGCGTTCGCGGCAAGCCCGATGTCAATGTCGTGGCGACCCGCGACGACAAGGGCGTTTCCATTCTCGTCTGGCACTACCACGACGATGATGAAGCCGGCCCGTCCGCCAATATCACGGTCAATCTCGACGGCTGGGGCGACAAGTCCGCCTCGCTCAAGCATTTCAGGATGGACGAGGAGCATTCCAACGCCTTCGGCGTCTGGAAGGCGATGGGCAAGCCGCAGGAGCCGGCCGGCGAAGACTATGCCAGACTGGAAGCCTCGGGAAAGCTCGCCGAGATCGACGGTGAAGCGTCGGTCAAGGTCGATGACGGCAGGATCGCCCTCAAGGTCTCCCTACCGCGTCAAGGCGTGTCTCTCCTGCGCCTCGATTGGTGAGCCGGTAGGCGAAGGGAGCGCAATCGAATGATTGCGCTCCCTTCAAACGAGCCGGTCAATTGTCGCTGACATAGGCAAGATAACGTTTCTTGCTCGGCTGCAAATGGTCGACGCAGAGCTGGGCGAGAACCCAGTTATCCCCACCGCGCAACATCTCGATCATCAGCCGGTGGTGCTCATGCGAGATGCGCAGCGACTCCTTGCTCGACATTGAATTGGCGCGCACCGGCAGGCTGAGCCGCATATAGAGCTCGATCGATTGCACCAGATGGGCATTGCCGCAGGCGCCAAAGAGCGTCAGGTGAAATTTGTCGTTGGCCTCGTGCACACCCCTGAGATAGCCGGATTCGACGTGCCGGCCATGCTCCTCGTGCATCGCCAGCAGTTCCTCGATCAATGCCTCGGGTGCCGGCAGCTTTATCCACAGAGCCGCCTGCCGTTGCAGCAACTCACGCACATCGTAGATTTCCTGAACCTGGCGAGCAGTCAGCGAGCGGACGGTCGCTCCTTTGTTCCGCTCCCGAACCACGATGCCCATCGTCTCGAGCTGCACGATCGCCTGCCGGGCAAAATGACGCGTGACATGAAAGCGGGCAAGGAGCGTGTCTTCGGTCAGGCGGGTTCCGGGCGCAAGCCGCCCGAAAATGATGTCTTCCTCCAGCGCGCGGGCAATACTTAGATCATCATGCTCGATGCCGTCTTCGCGGCTTTCGTTGAGCGTCTGCAATGTCATCTCCTCTGAAGCATAACCCCGAAAATCGAAGTCGATTTTCGGAAAGGGATTATGCGCCAATTTAATGTGATAGAGCGTCCTTAGCGCGTCCTGTCGGACGCGCGGCGCTCTAACGGCGGGCCATGTTACAGTGGATTGCGTTCCGGGTCGAACCGGCTCAGGCGATAGATATCCTCGACAAGCGCAAGCGTTTTGATGTTATCGCCCGGCGATGTCTCCATCGCGACCTTTCCATCGAGGCTGTCGAGAAAATGCGCAATGGTCGCGTCATAGGCGCCCTGGTAGGTCTCGTCAGGATCGAAGCTTTCCCGGCGCTGCTGCGCACCCTCGGCCGAGAGCAGATTGCCGTTAAGTTCGAGCGTGCCGCGCGCCCCGAAGATGCGCAGGTGATCGCGCGGCGCCGGTGGCGCGCCATGCACGGCGAGATTGGCATTGATGGTGACAAGAATGCCGTCGCTAAGCCGGCGCAGGACGACGCTTGCGACATCCTCTGCGACGATATCGCGATTGCTCCTCTCAAGCCGCGCACTCACCACCTCCATCTCGCCCAGAAGATATCTCAGCGTATCGAGATGATGGATCATGACTTCCATGACCAGCAGCCGCTTTTGTGTCCGGAAGAACGGCTGGCGTATCAGCGCCGGCCTTCTTCCCTCGGCATCCGCGATCATGCCGCTGGACAGGAATTCGAACTGCACCTGGCGGATCTCGCCGGCAAGCCCCTCGTCGAGCCACGCCTTCAGCCGCCGATAATAAGCGCGGAACCGCCAGTTCTCGTGGATCATCAGCCTGCCCCTGCCGGAAAGGCTTGCCACCAGGTCGACCGCCTCGTCGTAGGAGGGTGCGAGCGGCTTCTGGCAGATGATGTCGAGGTCCTTTGCTGCCGCCAGCCGGACCAGTTCGACATGGAATTCCCGCGGCGCGCAGATATCAACGGCATCGAGCTGCTCAGCATCCAGCATCGCCTGCACGCTCGTATAGTTGCGAGCGATATCGAAGGCGGCAAGCCGGGCCTCGATGGCGCTCGGCGACGGGTCGGCAATCGCCACGACCTCGGCTCTTTCCGATTGCCGCATCCATGCAGGCAGATGATAGGCGCTGACCCAGCCGGCACCGATAATGCCGATACGCCGTCGTTCCGTTCCCATCATCGCGCTTCCTCTGTATTCAATTCCATTTTATCAATAATCTACCCTGCTTCTTCGCAAAAGCCAACCGGTTGATTGTCGAACGAAAGCACCAATTTCCGAGATTACCCTTGTATTTTATGGTAATCGCCGAAGAAATCCAAAAATACGATACAGTGGCGCCATCTTATTTATTGACAATCATCCGTATCCCTCTACCCTGACAACACGGCCATGGATCAATTTGGCGAGGGAGGAACAGGTTTGTCGAACGGTCTTCGCCGCAAGCTGACGAGTTATGGCGATCAGGGATTCTCCCTTTTCCTGCGCAAAGCATTCATCAAGGCCATGGGTTATTCGGACGATGCGCTCGACCGCCCGATCGTCGGCATCGCCAATACCTACAGTGATTTCAATCCCTGTCACGGCAATGTGCCGCAACTCATCGAGGCAACCAAGCGCGGCGTGATGCTGGCCGGTGCGATGCCCATGGTGTTTCCGACGATCTCGATCCACGAGAGCTTTGCCTCGCCGACCTCGATGTATCTGCGCAACTTGATGGCGATGGAAACGGAAGAGATGATCCGCGCCCAGCCGATGGATGCCGTCGTTCTGATCGGCGGCTGCGACAAGACCCTGCCGGCCCAGATCATGGCGGCCGCCAGCAGCGAGATACCGGCGATCTTCCTGCCGACCGGGCCGATGGCCGTCGGCCACCACAAGGGCGAACGGCTTGGCGCCTGCACGGATTGTCGCCGTTTCTGGGGACGCTTCCGCGCCGGAGAGATCGACGAGGCCGAGATCGCCGAGGTCAACAACAAGCTGGCCAGCTCGATCGGCACCTGCACGGTGATGGGCACGGCGAGCACCATGGCGAACCTGACCGAAGTCATGGGTCTCTGCCTCCCTCGCGCCGGTTCGGCGCCCGCCGTCGAATCCGAACGTGTCCGCCTCGCCGAGGAGACGGGGCGTGTGGCCGCGCGTCTCGCCATGGATGAGGCTGCCCCGACGGTGCGCGATATCCTGACGCCGCAGGCAATCCGCAACGGTCTCGTCGCGCTGCAGGCAATGGGCGGCTCGACCAATGCCGTCGTCCATCTTGCCGCAATCACCGGCCGCCTCGGCCTGCGCCTCGACATGGCCGAACTCGACCGGCTGGGCCGGAGCATTCCCCTGCTCGTCGACCTGCAGCCCTCCGGCCAGCATTATATGGAGCAGTTCCACGAGGCTGGCGGCGTCCCCGCATTGTTGAAGGCGGTGCGCCATGAAATCGACGGCAGCGCCCCGACGGTCTACGGCAGAACGATCGGCGAGATCATCGACGATGTCGTCGACGAGCCGGGCCAGACCATCATCCGCACCGTCGAGAAGCCGTTGAAGCCGATCGGAACGATCGCCGTCCTGCACGGCAATCTTGCGCCGCGCGGCGCCGTCATCAAACAATCGGCTGCCTCCAAGGAACTGCTGCAGCATATCGGACGCGCCGTCGTCTTCGATTCCGTCGAGGATATGACGCTGCGCATCGACAGCGACGATCTCGACGTCCATGCCGATGACGTTCTGGTTCTGCGCAATGCCGGACCAAAAGGTGCGCCCGGCATGCCGGAAGCCGGCTATCTACCCATCCCCCGCAAGCTCGCGCGGCAGGGTGTGAAGGACATGGTGCGGATTTCCGATGCCCGCATGAGCGGCACGGCCTTCGGCACGATCATCCTCCATATCGCGCCTGAGGCGGCCGATGGCGGGCCTCTGGCGATCGTCCGCACCGGCGATCGCATTCGCCTCGACGTCGAGGGCCGGCGTATCGATCTCGATATCGACCAGGCGGAATTCGATCGCCGCATGCTTGAAGTCGTCAACCGGCCCTCCCCGGCCCCGGCGCGCGGCTATGCGAAGCTCTACCAGGAGCGCGTGCTCCAGGCCGACGAAGGCGCCGACTTCGACTTCCTGCAAAGCGAGGAGCTCGACGCGCGATGAGCGCCGCTGAGATGGAGGCACCGCTTTGCCTGCCCCGCCGGCCGCTAACGCGGCTGCCGCGGGCAACACTGCCGCAAGGTACGGTCGATACGCATTTCCACGTCTTTCGCGCCGGCGCTCCGCTCAACACCCCACGCAGCTACACGCCTGACCTAGCGACGATTGCCGATTGGATCGAATTCTCCGGCAGTCTTGGCATCGCCAGGGGCGTATTGGTGCAGCCAAGCGTCTATGGCCTCGACAACAGGGTGCTACTCGATGCGCTGGCCGCCTATCCAGATCGGCTGCGCGGCATCGTCGTCATCGATCCCGAAACCGCAGAAACCGAGATAGAGCGGCTTGACCGGCTCGGCGTGCGCGGCGTGCGGATCAATACGCGCAACAAGGGCGGCCTCCCACTCGCCGCCGCCAGGACACTGGCGGAAAGCATTGCCCCTCTCGGCTGGTCGCTGCAGTTGCAGATCAATCCCGAACAACTTCCCGATATTGCGGCAACGCTGTCCGGCATCCGCCTGCCCATCATCATCGATCATCTCGGCTTCATTCCGCTTGCCAGAGAGACGAGATCGTTGCATGTCGATGCCCTGAAAAGGCTGATGGACAAAGCCGAGGCCTACGTCAAAGTGACCGCGCCCTATCGTCTGAAGGATGTGAATTACGACGGTTTCACCGAGGTCGGCCGCGCCCTTGCCGCCAGCCATACGGAAAGGCTGCTCTGGGGCAGCGATTGGCCGCACACCGAATTGTGGGACGGCATGCCCGATGACGCTGAGCTGATAGAAACCATGCAGGCCGCCATCGACGACTCCGCGATTGCCGAAAAGATTTTTGTTCGAAATGCCGAAGCGCTGTTCTTCGGCCGCTGAATTGGAGAGCACCAATGGCCAGACTGACTGAAGATGCCAAGGGCGTCTATGTGATCGCCGTAACCCCGTTCACCGATGACGGCTCGCTCGATCTCGCCAGCATCGACAGCATGGTCGATTTCTACGAAGGTGCCGGCGTTACCGGCCTGACCGTGCTCGGCCAACTGGGCGAGGCGCCGAAGCTGACGGCCGAAGAATCGCGAATCGTGGTCGAGCGCGTGCTGAAGCGCCTCGACGGGCGCCTTCCCGTCGTCGTCGGCGTGTCGGCGCCTGGGCTTGCGCCGATGAGCGAACTCGCCGAAGCCGTCATGGGCGGGGGTGCCGCCGGCGTCATGGTCGCGCCACCCTGGACCGTCAAGACCGACGATCAGGCTTTCGCCTTCTACCAGTCGGTCGGCGAGGCCCTGGGCGATACGCCCTTCGTGCTGCAGGATTATCCGCTCACCACCAACGTGACGATCGCGCCCAAGGTCATCGAGCGCATCGTCAACGAGGTACCGAATTGCGTCATGCTCAAGCATGAAGATTGGCCGGGGCTGTCGAAAATCTCAGCACTTCGCGCCGCCAGCGACAAGGGCGCCATGCGGCGTATCTCCATCCTCTGCGGCAATGGCGGGCTTTTCCTGCCCGAAGAGATGGGCCGCGGCGCCGATGGCGCCATGACCGGCTTTTGTTATCCCGAGATGATGGTTGGTGTCGTCGAGGCCTATGCAGCCGGAAATCCCGATCGCGCCCATGCGATCTTCGATGCCTATCTGCCGCTCGCCCGCTATGAACAGCAACAGGGCATCGGCCTTGCCTCGCGCAAATATGTGCTTGCCAAGCGCGGTGTGATCAAGTCCGCCACCCTGCGCAAGCCGGGCGCCAAGCTCTCGACACTGGATATTGCCGATGTCGAGCGCTTGCTGGCGCGCCAGGCCATCCGCCTCAAGGAGATCGGGGCGTAACGCGCTGACGCAAATCCGAAGCTGCTGGATCATCGCTACGACGCTGCAGCTCAAGCAGATGGGTATGTCCATCTCGTCCGTGGGGCTGAAACCCGAGCGATTCCCAGAACCTCGCCGCACCCTCGTTTCCCGCATGAACGGTGACGACAGTGCAGAAGGAACACGCGCGGTCAAGCAGAGCCATGGCAAGCATCCGGCCGATGCCGCGCCCGCGCATTGCGGGACGAATGTAGAAACGCCGCATGCGCAGCGCCCCTGATATGTCGGAGTCGACGGTCATGCCGCCGATGCCGACGAGCGCGTCATCGGCATAGGCGCCAAGCAGCCTTTCGCCGTCACGCTGGAACCTGTTGTCGCCGATCGACCATTCGTCGATAAGGCGGGCGACATGGCGATAGCCTTCCTGTCGAGCTTCGCTTTCGAGATCTGCGATCTCCCGCGGCAATCGATCGCTGAGCCTGCGGATATCGATTGTCATGGCGGTGCCGGTGGTTAGATAGCAGGAACCGGCATCTCGCGGTGCGTAGCCGCAACCGGCAGGCCGACCGGCACGAAACTCGCGTCACCATCTCTAGCCATGTCATGCACCGTATGTTTCTCCAGCGCCTTCGTCACCTCGTTGAGGTCGCCGTCCAGCTGTTCGGCCGGAATGAGATTGCCGATGACGAAATCGAAGCGGTCGCCGCGTTTGTTCAGCAGTTCGTGAAAGACCGTCATGTCGCGAAGCTCCGTCGACCATTTCGCCAGCCAGTAGAACAGGCCGGAATTGCGCGCCGTCATATGGACGGGAAGGATCGGCAGATTGTATTTGCGCGCCAGCCCGACAGCCGAGGTCTTCCATGGACGCTCATTCAGCCGGCCGTTCGCCCAATAGGCGATGCGGCCTGAGGGAAAGAGCACTGTCGCCTTGCCTTCCTTCACCGCATGGTTGGTTAGCTGCAGCGTTTCGCGCGCTTTCAGCTTGCTCTTATGCTCCTCCCGCCATTCGACGGGAATGATCATCTCGGCAAAGCGCGGATTGACGCGGATAGCATCGCGATTGGCAAAGAACATCATGTCCGGCCGGCGCGTTTTCAAAAGATCGAACACGGCAACGCCGTCGGCGATGCCGGTCGGATGGTTGCTGACGAGGATGAAGCCGCCGGTATCAGGAATGCGTTCGCCATTGGTGATGCCGATGTCGAGCTTCAGCACATCGCTCAGATATTCGAACGACTGGAAGCCCGGCATTTTGGCGACCGCATTGGCGAATTCGAGCGCCTTGTTATAGCGCAGCAGCGTGTAGAGGAACGGCCGCATAACCGGCCAAAGCGGATTTTTCACGATCCTCTGGCCGCGTTCAGCAATCAGCGTATCGACGATATGACCGGGCTTTCCCTGTGAAATGAGAGCGATCGCTTCCGCGAGCTGTCCGAAAGCCGTCATGGAATCGCGCCGTGCCATGAAAGATCCTGTCTATGGGGTATAAGCTATCGCAGTTGAATATGATCGAAGGATGACAAAGGCTTGGCCGGCATTATCAATTCCATAACTGTTCCTGCTCCAAATTGGCGGACTTGAAGGCAAAATCAAGGCCCGCAACGTGAACGAACTGCTTGTTATCGCCGATCAGCGCCTGATGGCGGAACGGGCCGCGTGGCTCGAAAACCTCGCGAGTGAGCGCCGTCTTTCCGAGCACACGCTCGACGCTTACGAGCGTGATACCCGCCAGTTCCTGACCTTTCTGACCGGCCATCTCGCCGGCCCGGTGACGCTTGGCGATATCAGGGAGTTGCGCTCCGCCGATTTCCGCGCCTTCCTGGCGGCCCGGCGCAAGCAGGGCTCCGGCGCTCGCTCGCTCGGCCGCAATCTCGCGGGTCTTCGTTCGCTGCTGCGCCACCTCGAAAAGAAAGGCTTGGTCAATGCCGCCGGCGCTGGCGCGGTGCGCTCGCCGAAACAACCGAAATCGCTGCCCAAGCCGCTGTCGGACACCCAGGCGATCACCGTCGTCAGCGACGACGCCCAGCTCCATGACGAACCCTGGATCGCGGCGCGCGACGCGGCGGTCATGACGCTGCTCTACGGCTGCGGCCTGCGCATCTCCGAAGCGCTGGATCTGACTCCCGCCGACCTGCAGAAGGGCGCGACGACGCTCCGCATCACCGGCAAGGGCAACAAGACGCGGCTGGTGCCGCTGCTGTCTGTGGTCTTCGATGCCGTCGAGAGATACCGAGCGCTCTGCCCATATCATCTCGAAAGCGGAGAACCGCTGTTTCGCGGCGCTCGCGGCGGCAAGCTGCAAGCGGCGATCATCCAGCGCACCATGCAGAAGATGCGCAGCGCCTTCGGTCTGCCGGAGACGGCGACACCGCATGCACTGCGCCACTCCTTCGCCACCCACCTGCTTGCCGGCGGCGGTGATCTGCGCACCATCCAGGAATTGCTCGGCCATGCCAGCCTGTCCACAACGCAGGTCTATACCGGCGTCGATGCATCGCGGCTGCTCGAGGTGTATGATCGGGCGCATCCGCGAGCGTAATGGATGTCGCCCAAAAGTGCGCAGCGGTTTTGGGGCAACGACATGCATAAACGATAGGCTTAAAGCGTATCGCATGGATGCGATTGAATGTGAGGCGCTTTAAGCTCTCGTTAAGGCATTCTCTTAAAGGAATATGCGCAAGCCGGGCGTAGAGCATGAAGCCTATAGAGCATGTGATCGGAACACCCATCATGACGACATCAATCGGCCGCCGGACGTCTTACCTCGCAGTGCCGGCCAATCTGTTGCTCTGGCTGATCGCAGCCTTTCACATGCTGCTTCTTGCCGCCCTGTTTGCCGCCTTCCTGACTGCAAGGCCGGCAGCGGCCGAAGACGTCGCCTGCACCGGCCGCAATCTGATGGTCGAGCTGCAGCAGAACGACCCTGCCCGCTACGCAGAGGCGCTGAAGGAAGCCGACGCCACGCCGAACGGCAAGGGCATCTTCTGGAAGATCGAGAAGCCGGGACTTGCACCGTCGTGGCTGCTCGGCAGCATGCATGTCACCGATCCGCGCGTGCTTGCCCTGCCGCCGCGCGCCCAGGCAGCCCACGACGCCGCCGACACGATCATCATCGAATCCGACGAGATCCTCGATGAGCGGAAGGCGACCGCCGCCCTGCTCGCAAAGCCGGAACTGACGATGTTCACCGACGGCACGACGATCGACAAGCTGCTTTCCCCCGAGGATTACACGCGTCTCGAAACCGGCCTCAAGCAGCGCGGTATCCCGATCAGCGCCGTTTCCCGGATGCGGCCCTGGATGATTTCCAGCGCCGTCGCCCTGCCGGCCTGCGAAATCGCCCGCAAGGCAAAAGGCGCGCAGTTCCTCGACCAGAAGATCGCCACCGATGCCATTGCTCAGGGCAAGCAGGTCAAGGGGCTGGAAACCCTTGCCGAACAGATCCAGGCCATGGCCGATCTGCCGGTCGAATTCCATCTGAAATCACTGATCGAAACGTTGGAACTCGGCGACAAGATGAGCGACGTCGTCGAGACGATGACCGACCTCTACCTCTCCGGCAACATCGGCATGACCATGCCGATGCTGAAAACCGTGACACCGGAGGAAGAAGGCGAAAACAGCGATTATGCCGCCTTCGAACAGCGCGTCATCCTTGACCGCAACAAGGTGATGGCTGAGCGCGCAGCGCCCATCCTCGACAGCGGCAACGTCTTCATGGCCGTCGGCGCCCTGCATCTGCCCGGCAAGGACGGTGTCATCGAACTGCTGCGCCAGCAGGGCTTCACCGTGACGGCGGTGAATTAAGGCCGCCGGGGGTCAGCCGAGCGTCATGCGGCGCAGAGCATTGCTTTTCCAATAGAACTGATGGACGAGGGCGCCGGCGACATGCGCCGCGATCAACGCCCAGACAATGATCTTCAGCACATCCGCGTGGAACGAACCGGCGGGATCGATACCGAAATAGTAGGCGGCGATGCCCGAAAGCGGCATCGCGAAGATCAGGATATAGAGGCCAGCATGGGCAAGCCTCGCTGCAAGACGGAAGATCGCCGGCTCCTGCGCGACCTCGTCCGGAACGCCCTTGGCAAAACGCAGCCCGAGCCTGAGGACGGCAAGCAGCAGGATGGCGATGCCGACATAGGCATGGATATTTGCCGACGAAATCTGCTCCGGTGTCGGTACCTGGCCTCTGCGCATCAGCCGATGCCAGATATTCATGCCGTCGGGAAACAGCAGGTTGAAGAAGATCAGCAGCGCTACGGCCCAGTGAAGAAGACGCTGGCTCAGGCTGTAACTCACGATGGACGGCTGCTGCATTTTCTGGACCTTCGCGGATGCTTGAACTCTATGATACGCAACAACTAAAACAGCCGCCTGCCTTCCGGCAAGCGGCTGTATGCTTTGTTACGGATATGTAAGATTACATATGGATCGGCTTGAAGAAGGTTGCGAGCGCAGCCTCTTTCACCGCTTCCGACATGGTCGGATGCGCGTGGCAGGTCCGGCCGAGATCTTCCGACGAACCGCCGAATTCCATCAGTACGGCGATCTCGTGGATCATCTCGCCGGCGCCGAAGCCGACGATATGGCCGCCGAGCACCCGGTCGGTTTCCTTGTCGGCAAGGATCTTGACGAAGCCGTCGGTCGCCAGCATCGCACGCGCCCGGCCGTTCGCCGTGAACGGGAACTTGCCGACCTTGTAGGCGACGCCTGCCGCCTTCAGCTCTTCCTCGGTCTTGCCGACGGAAGCGATTTCCGGCTGGGTGTAGACGACACTCGGAATGACCTCATAATTCACATGGCCATGCTGTCCGGCGAGGATTTCGGCAAGCGCCACGCCCTCGTCTTCCGCCTTGTGCGCCAGCATCGGACCCTTGACCACATCGCCGATCGCATAGATGCCGGCGACATTGGTCTTGTAGTGACCGTCGATCTCGACACGGCCGCGATTGTCGAGCGTAACACCGGCTTCTTCGAGGCCGAGGCCCGCCGTATAGGGCTTGCGGCCGGTGGCGATCAGCACGACCTCGGCGTCGAGCGTTACCTTGTCACCGCCCTTGACCGGCTCGAAGGTGACCTTGGCGCCCTTGTCACCCTTTTCGACGCCGGTGACCTTGGCGCTGAGATTGAAATCGATGCCCTGCTTGGCGAGCATGCGCTGGAACTGCTTGGAGACTTCGCCGTCCATGCCGCCAAGGATGGTGTCGAGATATTCGACGACGGTGACCTTGGCGCCGAGACGCGACCAGACCGAACCGAGTTCGAGGCCGATGACGCCGCCACCGACGACGATCAGCGTTTCCGGCACCTTCTCCAGCGCGATGCCGCCGGTGGACGAGATGATGGTCTTTTCATCGATCTCGACCTGTACGCCGGGAATGCCGGCGACGTCGGAGCCGGTGGCGATGACGATGTTCCTGCCCTCGATCTCCTGCACCTTGCCGTCATCGGCGGTGACGGAAACCTTGCCGGCCGAAACGACCTTGCCGATGCCCTGGAAGGTATCGATCTTGTTCTTCTTGAAGAGGAAGGCGACGCCGTCGACATTCGACTTCACCGTCGCATCCTTATGGGCCATCATATTGCCGAGATTGAGCGTCGGCGCCGGGACGTCGATACCGAGCGCGCTCATCCCGTGGCCGGCCTGATGGAACATTTCGGAGGCATGCAGCAGCGCCTTCGACGGAATGCAGCCGACGTTCAGGCAGGTGCCGCCATAGGTCGCCCGCTTTTCGACGACGGCGACCTTGAGGCCAAGCTGGGCCGCCTTGACGGCGCAGACATAGCCGCCCGGGCCGGTTCCGATAATGATCACATCGTAGGACATTGCTTCTTTCCCTTTGGATTTTTCGTTTAATCGGCCGCGCGCGACAAAGCGAGGCGGAAGCCGAAGCCGACGAGTGCCGCTCCGGTGATGCGGTTGAACCATTTGCCGCTGGCGATGAAGCGGTCACGGATCGCCTTGACCGTGAAGAAATAGGAGACGCCGGCAAACCAGGCAACCAGCGCCGTCGCCATGCCGATGCCGTAAGAGAACTGGATCAGCGCCGGCGTGTCGTGATGCACGAGCGTCGAAAACAGCGACAGGAAGAACAGCACCGGCTTCGGGTTCAGCGCATTGGTGATGAAGCCCATGCCGAGGCATTTCAGCATCGAGACCGGCTTGCGGTCCTCAGCCGTCACCTCGATATCCTGCACCTTGAAGCCCGGCTCGCGGAACGACTTGATGCCGAGATAAACCAGATAGGCGACGCCCGCCCATTTGATGGCGGCAAACAGCATCAGTGATTTCGACACGATCAGGCCGAGGCCGAGGATGGTGTAGCTGATGTGGAAGAGCAGGGAGAAGCCCATGCCGAGCCCGGTCATGATGGCGGCGCGTCGACCATGCACGATGCTCTGGCGCAGTATAACGGCAAAATCGGCGCCCGGCACGACGATGAAGATCGAAAAGACGGCCATCAGGCCGAGGAATTCGAGAATATATTGCATGCTGTTTTTCGCCCTGTCGATCTAGCGGCCGCCGCTCACATTGAGGATCGCGCCGGTTACATAGGAAGCCGAAGGTGACAGAAGATAGAGGATCGCATCCGCCACCTCCTCGGGCGTGCCCGCGCGCTGCATCGGGATCGACGGCGCCAGCTCGCGCGGCCGATCCGGCAAACCGCCGGAGGCATGCAGGTCGGTTTCGATGACGCCTGGCCTTATCGCATTCACGCGGATACCCTCGGCAGCGACCTCGCGTGCCAGCCCGACGGTGAACGTGTCGATCGCTGCCTTCGAAGCGGCATAATCGACATACTGCGTCGCCGAACCGAGAATCGCCGCCATCGACGAGATGTTGACGATCGCCCCGCCCTGGCCGCCATGCCGGCTCGACATGCGGCGTATGGCCTCTGCGGCGCAGAGTATCGAGCCTGTCACATTGACGCGCAGCATGCGCTCGATCCGCTCCACCGACATCTCGTCGACGCGCTGGGGATAGTCGACGATACCGGCATTGTTGACGAGCCCGTCGAGCCGGCCGAAATGCCGGTCGACTGCCGTAAACATCGAGACAATATCCGCAGCCTTGCCGACATCGCCCTGGATCGCCACGGCCTCGCCGCCATCCCCAACGACCGCCGCAACGACGGCATCCGCGGCTTGGCGGTTGGCGGCGTAGTTCACCGCGACACGCCAGCCCTGGCGCGCGGCGAGCCGTGAAGCCGCGGCGCCGATACCCCGGCTTCCGCCGGTAATGAGAACAACAGGTGCATCGCTCATGTCGCACACTCCTTAAATGTCAGCACGTCCCAGGGTGCCACCGTAGCCTTGCCCTCGCCCCAGGCGCTGGATTCGCGGATGGCAGGACCAAGGCCGGGAAGCACGAGTTTTTCAGCCGCCGCCGCACCTTCGGGCTGCAGATTGTCCATCTCGCCCTCGGCATCCATGCCATAGACGGCGCCCTGCCAGACCGTGCAGGCATTGAGATCGGCGCCGGTCGCATCACCCTCGGGACAGTTGAACATCAGGATGCCGATGGCGCGCACCGGATCTTCCGACGGCATGACATAACCTTCCATCACGACAGGTGTCTTCAGCGCGCTGACCTTGAACTGGTTGCTGGCGGCAGCCGATGGAGAATTCAGCGGTGAAAAGCGCGATTCATAGGCACCGTCGCGATCGGCGTAGACAGCCTGTTCCTGCTTGCATGCGGCACCGAAGGTGGACGCCGGAACGACAAAAAACGCGGCGGCTGCGATTGCAGCCACGCCTGTCCGTCTCGTCGTGATCCCGGTCCTTCCGCTCATTGCAGCTTCGGCTCCTTCCGCCCGTCGGCATTCTCGACAACGCTGAAATCCGTCAGCAGCACCAGCGCGCGGCCATCCCTGTCGAGCCCCCAGAAGACCGGATAGAAACCGTCGCCCCAGCCGCTCCAGAACACCGCGACATTGCCTCGTCTGCCGGCGACCGGCCGGTGCAGCGCATAGATGCCCTTGTTGGCGTCGAGGTCCGACGCCAGCACGTCGTCGTAATAGTTGACGTCGGAATCCGGTTTCTGCACCTGCACCTGGGCCTCACGCTCTCCGATCAAATCAAGCGTATCGGCATCCATGTAGCAGCCGAGGCCGGCATCGACGGGGTAGCCGAAGATCTCGCCGTCCTTCAGCGTCGCCAGGTCCTGCCCTGGCAGGACCGCAAGCTCCCAACGATCCGGCTTGCCCTCGGCAAACCGCATGCTGGCAGCGGCGATGCGCCCGAAGGCCTGGTAGAGCGTCACCGGATACTCGCCAGGCGCAACCGTTCTTGCGAGTGCCGGACGGTCGGGCTGAGCGAGGGGATCGGCTGCAACGATGCGCCCCGATGTCAGCTCGACATTGCCCATATGGATCACGCCGATCGACCGGCCGGAAAGCTCGGCATCACCAAGCGCCACCAGCTCGAAATTGCTGCTTGCCTTGGCGATATCCCAGCCGGCAGCCGATGCGGCGACCGGGACATGCGCGGCGGCAGCGCAAAGAAGAAGACGCGCCGCTCGCATGATCCGGTTCCGCATCGAAAGCGCTCCCTTAGAGATCGAGAACCAGACGTTCAGGATCTTCCAGGCTTTCCTTGACGCGCACGAGGAAGGTGACCGCTTCCTTGCCGTCGACCATGCGGTGATCATAGGACAGCGCCAGATACATCATCGGGCGGATGACGACCTGACCGCCGATCGCAACCGGCCGCTCCTGGATCTTGTGCATGCCGAGAATGCCGGACTGCGGTGCGTTGAGGATCGGCGAAGACATCAGCGAACCGTAGACGCCGCCATTGGTGATGGTGAAAGTGCCGCCCTGCATGTCGGCCATAGAGAGCGAGCCATCACGGGCTGCCTTGGCAAGACGGCCGAGCTCCTTCTCAATTTCGGCGATCGACATCTGGTCGGCGTCGCGGATGACGGGAACGACGAGGCCTTTGTCCGTGCCGACGGCCATGCCGACATGGCAGTAGTTCTTGTAGATGACGTCAGTGCCGTCAATTTCGGCGTTGACGGCCGGCAATTCCTTCAGCGCATGCGTCACCGCCTTGGTGAAGAAGCCCATGAAGCCGAGCTTGACGCCGTGCTTCTTCTCGAAAATGTCCTTGTACTTGTTGCGCAGGTCCATGACCGCCTTCATGTCCACCTCGTTGTAGGTGGTCAGCATGGCGGCGGTGTTCTGCGCATCCTTGAGGCGCTTGGCGATCGTCTGGCGCAGGCGCGTCATCTTCACGCGCTCTTCGCGCGAGGCATCCTCGACCGTCGACGGGCCGCGCGCGGCGGCAGGCGTCGCCGCAGGTGCGGCCGCCGGAGCGGAAATGCCCTTGGCGACGGCGGCGATGACATCGCCCTTCAGCACCTGGCCGCGCTTGCCGCTACCGTCGACCTGATCGGCGGAAAGGTTGTTTTCGGCAAGCATCTTCGAAGCCGCAGGCGCCGGCGGCATGGTGGAGACGGAGGCGCTCGATGACGACGCAGCGGCGGCGGCAACCGCCGGCTGGGCCGGAGCAGCAGCGGCCGGCTGGGCGGGAGCCGGAGCAGCAGGAGCGGCAGCCGGCGCGGCGGCAGCGGCGGCACCTTCGGCGATCTGGCCGAGCAGCGCGCCGAGGCCGACGGTCTCGCCGGCGGCAACGACGATTTCCGAAAGCGTGCCGGAGGCGGGTGCTGGAACTTCGATGGTCACCTTGTCGGTTTCAAGCTCGAGAATCGGCTCGTCGGCCTTGATGGCGTCGCCGACCTTCTTGAACCAGGTGCCGACGGTTGCCTCGCTGACGGATTCACCGAGAGTTGGAACGCGGATTTCTGTGGCCATTGTTCAGATCCTGATTTCGTGTGTTTTCGTTTATGCGTTTCAGACGGCGGGCGGCCGCGAGATGATCGAGGGCATCGGCAGGATATCGAAGCGGAAACCGAAACCGGAAGCGATGATCGGATCGCCGTCGGCAAGAAGCTGCGCCGCCGCCTGATCCTCGACCTCGACGATCGCCATGCCCCAGGCGCCTTCACCCTCGAAGACGGGGCCGACGATGATCGCCGATCCCGCAAGAGCGTTCCGATGCCAGTATTCGGCATGGCGTTTCATCGCCGCCATTTCCTCCCCGGTCCCGTCATGCGGGAAAGTGGGGCGCGGCGGCTGCAGTCTCAGAAAGAAATAAGCCATTGCGCCCCCTTGTTTTAACCGCCCAATGCATCCTCGAGGAATGCGGCGAGCTGCGACAGATGCTTGGACATCAGGCCCGTCGCCGGCGAGGCGGCGGCCGGACGGCCGGTATAACGGACGCGCTGGTACTTCGCGTCGATATGGGCGAGCACCCATTCGAGGAAGGGGTCGATGAACGACCATGCGCCCATGTTCTTCGGCTCTTCCTGGCACCAGACCATCTCGGCATTGCGGAAGCGCGACAGCTCGTTGATCAGCGCCTTTGCCGGGAACGGATAGAGCTGTTCGACACGTAAGAGATAGATGTCGTCGATGCCGCGCTTTTCACGCTCTTCGAGGAGATCGTAATAGACCTTGCCGGAGCACATGACGACGCGGCGGATCTTGTTGTCCTTTTGCAGCTTGATCGGGCCGTCCTTGATCACCTCGGCATCGTCCCAGAGAAGGCGATGGAAGGCGGATTCGCCGGCCATTTCGGCAAGCGTCGAGACCGCCCGCTTGTGGCGCAGCAGCGACTTCGGCGTCATCAGGATCAGCGGCTTGCGGAAGTCGCGCTTCAGCTGCCGGCGCAGGATGTGGAAGTAGTTCGCCGGCGTCGTCACGTTGGCGACCTGCATGTTGTCTTCGGCGCAAAGCTGCAGGAAACGCTCGAGGCGGGCCGAGGAATGTTCCGGACCCTGACCTTCATAGCCATGCGGCAGCAGGCAGACGAGGCCCGACATGCGCAGCCACTTGCGTTCGCCCGACGAGATGAACTGGTCGAAGACCACCTGCGCGCCGTTGGCGAAATCGCCGAACTGCGCTTCCCAGAGCGTCAGCGCATTCGGGCGGGCAAGCGAATAGCCGTATTCGAAACCGAGCACGGCCTCTTCCGAAAGCATCGAATTGATGACTTCGTAGCGCCCCTGCGTCGGCGAAAGATTGGCGAGCGGGATGTAGCGTTCTTCGGTTTCCTGATCATAGAGAACCGAGTGGCGCTGCGAGAAGGTGCCGCGTTCGCAATCCTGGCCGGAGAGGCGGATCTTGCTGCCTTCGACGCAGAGCGCGCCGAAGGAGAGCGCTTCGGCCATCGCCCAGTCGATACCCTCGCCGGTGGTGATCATATTGGCGCGGTTTTCCATGAAGCGCTGGATCGTCCGGTGCGCATTGAAGCCCGCCGGGATCTCGGACAGCTTGCGGCCGATCTCCTTCAGCGTCTTCATCGGCACAGCGGTCTTGCCGCGGCGCTGCTCGTCGGCATTGTCGGCCGTGCGCAGGCCCGACCACTCGCCGTCCAGCCAATCGGCCTTGTTCGGCTTGTACTGCTGGCCGGCTTCGAACTCCTGCTCGAGGTGGAGGCGCCAATCGGCCTTCATCTTCTCGACCTCACCTTCGGTGAGCAGGCCCTCGGCGACGAGACGGGCCGCGTAGAGCTGCAGCACGGTCTTGTGGGCGCGGATCACCTTGTACATCTTCGGCTGCGTGAAGGACGGTTCGTCGCCTTCATTGTGGCCGTAGCGGCGATAGCAGAACAGGTCGAGCACCACAGGCTTGTGGAACTTCATACGGAATTCGGTGGCGATCTTCGCCCCATAGACCACCGCTTCCGGATCGTCGCCGTTGACGTGCAGGATCGGCGCCTCGATCATCTTGGCGACGTCGGACGGATAGGGCGACGAGCGCGAGAAGGCCGGGTTCGTGGTGAAGCCGATCTGGTTGTTGATGATCACATGCATGGTGCCGGCGACACGATGGCCGCGCAGACCGGAAAGGCCGAGGATTTCGGCAATGACACCCTGGCCGGCAAAGGCCGCGTCGCCGTGGATCAGCAGCGGCAGAACCTTGGCGCGTTCGGAAAGCGGGATGATGTCACCGTCCCAGACCGTGGCATTCATGTCCTGCTTGGCGCGGGCCTTGCCCATGACGACAGGATCGACGATTTCGAGATGCGACGGGTTCGCCGTCAGCGAAACGTGGATCTTATTGCCGTCGAATTCGCGGTCTGAGGAAGCGCCGAGATGGTACTTGACGTCACCCGAGCCCTCGACCTCGTCGGGAGCGGCCGAGCCGCCCTTGAACTCGTGGAAGATCGCCCGGTGCGGCTTGCCCATGACCTGGGAGAGCACGTTCAGGCGGCCGCGATGGGCCATGCCGAACAGGGCCTCCTTGAGGCCGAGCTGGCTGCCACGCTTGAGGATCTGTTCCAGCGCCGGGATCAGCGATTCGCCGCCGTCGAGGCCGAAACGCTTCGTGCCCTTGAACTTGACGTCGAGGAACTGCTCGTAGCCTTCGGCTTCGACGAGCTTGGCAAGGATCGCCTTCTTGCCTTCCGGCGTGAAGGCCACACCCTTGTCCGGTCCTTCGATGCGCTCCTGGATCCAGGCCTTCTCTTCAGGATTGGAGATATGCATGAATTCGACGCCGAGCGTCGAGCAATAGGTGCGCTCGAGGATTTCGATCATCTCGCGGATGGTCGCGTATTCCAGGCCGAGCACGTTGTCGATGAAGATCTTACGGTCGTAATCGGCAGCCGTGAAGCCGTAATTCTCCGCCGAGAGCTCGTGATAGTCGTCAACGGGAGCGGCGATGCCGAGCGGGTCGAGCTTGGCGTGCAAGTGGCCGCGCATGCGGTAGGCGCGGATCATCATGATGGCGCGCACGGAATCGCGCGTCGCCTGCAGCACCTCGGTGCTGTCAGCAGGCTTGCCCTGAGCTTCGGCCTTGGCCTTGACCTTGGTCTCGATCACCTTCTCGACGATGCCCCAGTCGCCATCGAGAGCCGATACCAGATCGCCGCTTGCCTGAAGCGGCCAGTTCTTCTTGCGCCAGGAAGCGCCCTTGGCCGCCCTTTTCACATCGCTGGGATCCTCCTCCAGCGCCTTGAAGAAGGACCGCCACTGATCGTCGACCGATGCGGGATCTTCTTCGTACCGCGCGTAGAGCTGCTCGATATAGGCAGCGTTGGCGCCATCCAGAAACGAGGTGATCTGAAACTGCTCGTTGGCTTCTTGCCGTGCCATGGTGATATGCGGACGCTTCCGTCCGCCTCCTGACTTTGATGAATTTGCCGGCTTGATGGCCGGCTGCCGCATTCCGATTGCCGCCTGTCCGCGGCGCATCTGCTGAGTCTCGTGTTGTCGAGGCCGGGCGGAAGACGCAGATGCCGTTCCTCCGCCCGATCTATATAGGTGGCTTAGCCCTTAAGGACTTCAACCAGCGTCTTGCCGAGGCGGGCCGGAGAGGGCGATACTTTGATGCCTGCCGATTCCATCGCCGCGATCTTCGATTCCGCATCGCCCTTGCCGCCGGAAACCACAGCGCCGGCATGGCCCATGGTGCGGCCCTTCGGCGCCGTACGGCCGGCAATGAAGCCAGCCATCGGCTTCTTGCGGCCCTTCTTGGCTTCGTCCTTGAGGAACTGCGCTGCGTCTTCTTCAGCCGCACCACCAATTTCGCCGATCATAATGATCGACTGGGTCGCTTCATCGGCCAGGAACATTTCCAGGACGTCGATGAACTCGGTGCCCTTGACCGGGTCGCCGCCGATGCCGACGGCCGTCGTCTGGCCGAGACCTTCATTGGAGGTCTGGAACACGGCTTCATAGGTCAGCGTGCCCGAGCGGGAAACGATACCGACCGAACCCTTGCGGAAGATCGAGCCCGGCATGATGCCGATCTTGCATTCTTCCGGCGTCATGATACCCGGGCAGTTCGGACCGAGCAGGCGCGACGTGGAGCGGTCGAGGCGAGCCTTGACCCGCACCATGTCCATGACCGGGATGCCTTCGGTGATGCAGGTGATGAACGGGATCTCGGCGTCGATCGCCTCGATGATCGCATCGGCGGCTCCTGCCGGCGGAACATAGATGACGGTCGCGTTGGCGCCGGTCTTTTCCTTGCCCTCGGCAACGGTTGCAAAGATCGGCAGGCTTTCGCCCTTTGCGCCGGTCCAGGTTTCGCCACCCTTCTTCGGATGGATACCGCCGACCATCTGGGTGCCGTAGTAAGCAAGCGCCTGTTCGGTGTGGAACGTGCCGGTCTTGCCGGTCAGACCCTGAACGAGGACCTTGGTGTCTTTATTGACGAGAATAGACATTCTTTCAGATCCTTCAAAATTAGCCGTTGATCGCCGCGACGATCTTCTTGGCCGCATCGTCCAAGTCGTCGGCCGCCGTGATCGCCAGACCCGACTCGTTCAGGATCTTCTTGCCGAGCTCGACATTGGTGCCTTCAAGACGCACGACGAGCGGAACCTTGAGGCCGACTTCCTTGACCGCGGCAATGACACCCTCGGCAATGACGTCGCACTTCATGATGCCGCCGAAGATGTTGACGAGAATGCCTTCGACCTTGGGGTCCGCGGTGATGATCTTGAAAGCTGCAGCAACCTTCTCCTTGCCGGCGCCGCCGCCGACGTCGCAGAAGTTAGCCGGCTCCTTGCCGTAGAGCTTGATGATGTCCATCGTCGCCATGGCAAGGCCTGCACCGTTGACCATGCAGCCGATGTTGCCGTCGAGCGCGACATAGGCGAGGTCCCACTTCGAGGCCTCGATTTCCTTGGCGTCTTCTTCGGTCTCGTCGCGCAGCGTCTTGACGTCGTCGTGACGGAAGAGCGCATTGCCATCGAAAGACATCTTGGCATCGAGGACGCGCAGGTGGCCATCCTTCATGACGATCAGCGGATTGATCTCCAGCAGAGCCATGTCCTTCTCGCCGAAGGCCTTGTAGAGCAATGGGAAAAGCGTCTTGGCGTCTTCGGCGGCAGCACCCTCGAGCTGAAAAGCCTTGGAGATCGCAGCAACGTCGGCAGCCGTCACGCCGGCTTCCGGATCGATGGCGATCGTCTGGATCTTCTCAGGCGTGTCGTGAGCGACAGCTTCGATGTCCATGCCGCCTTCAGTGGAGACCACGAAAGCCACGCGACCGACCGAGCGGTCGACCAGCAGCGAGCAATAGAGTTCGCGAGCGATGTCGGCGCCGTCTTCGATGTAAAGGCGGTTGACCTGCTTGCCGGCTTCGCCGGTCTGCGCCGTCACCAGCGTGTTGCCCAGCATTTCCTTGGCATGGGCGACCACTTCGTCGATCGACTTGGCGAGACGCACGCCGCCCTTGGCTTCCGGCGACAGTTCCTTGAACTTGCCCTTGCCGCGGCCGCCGGCATGGATCTGGCTCTTGACCACGTAAAGCGGACCGGGAAGCGACTTGGCGGCAGCCTCTGCTTCTTCAACCTTGAGAATAGCGACACCTTCGGCAACCGGCGCGCCATAGCCCTTCAGCAGAGCCTTGGCCTGATATTCATGAATGTTCATGGGTGTATCCCTGTTTCGATTACTTCAGCCCATCGACTACTTGAGCGCAGGCGCGATGTTGATGCAGGCTTCGCAGAGACCGGCGACGGCGCCGACGGACTTGTCGAAGGCTTCCTTCTCGGTCTTGTTGAGATCGATCTCGATGATGCGCTCGACGCCGCCGGCGCCGATGACGGTGGGAACGCCGACATACATGTCCTTGACGCCGTACTGACCGGAGAGGTGGGCCGCGCAGGGCAGAACGCGCTTCTTGTCCTTGAGGTAGGATTCGGCCATCTCGATCGCCGAGGCGGCCGGGGCGTAATAGGCCGAGCCGGTCTTCAGCAGGCCAACGATTTCGGCGCCGCCGTCACGGGTGCGCTGGATGATCTCTTCGAGGCGCTCCTTGGTGACCCAGCCCATGGTGACGAGATCGGTGAGCGGAATGCCGCCAACCGTCGAATAGCGGGCGAGCGGCACCATCGTGTCGCCATGGCCGCCGAGAACGAAGGCCGTGACGTCCTGGACGGACACGTTGAATTCCTTGGCGAGGAAGAGGCGAAAGCGCGAGGAGTCGAGAACGCCGGCCATGCCGACGACCTTGTTGGCAGGAAGGCCGGAAAACTTCTGCAGCGCCCAGACCATGGCGTCGAGCGGATTGGTGATGCAGATCACGAAGGCGTTGGGGGCATATTTCTTGATGCCGGCACCGACCTGCTCCATGACCTTGAGGTTGATGCCGAGAAGGTCATCGCGGCTCATGCCGGGCTTGCGGGCGACGCCCGCCGTGACGATGCAGACGTCAGCGCCTTCGATCGCGGAATAGTCGCTGGCGCCTGTCAGATTGACGTCGAAGCCTTCGACCGGCGACGACTGGGAAATATCGAGACCCTTGCCCTGGGGAATGCCGTCCGCGATGTCGAAGAGAACGATGTCGCCCAGTTCCTTCAGGCCGGCGAGGTGCGCCAGCGTGCCACCAATCATGCCAGAACCAATGAGTGCGATCTTGTTACGCGCCATTTTCGCTGTTTCCTTTGCGATCAAATTCGTCGAACGGACGCGCAAGGCACCGCCCAATGACGCAATCGCATAGACCCAAAGCCAAAAAATGGCAATTCATTATTTTTGATGCAGCGTTTTCAATCGTTTAGATACAAAAATTCTTACGTAAACGTAAGGTATTCTGTCACCGAATTGTTACTCTGCGGCGCGTTTCTCATGGTGCAGCGCAAGATATTCCGCACTGCGCATCTCGAACAGGCGCGACGCCGTGCGGTCGAATTCGAAGCCCTCGGTGCCCCGACGTTGCAGCAGCAGTTCCTCCGGCATCGCCGCTGCGGAAATGTAAAGCCGCACGGCATGATCGTAGAACGTATCGACCATAATGATGAACCGTTTGATCTGGTTCCGCTTTTCCGGCCCGAGCAAGGGAATGTGATCGACGAAGACCGTATCGAAACGCTCGGCGATGGCCAGAAAGTCGACCGCCCCGAGCGGTTTGTCGCAAAGATCGGCGAAAGAAAACCGCGCCATGCGGTCGACGGCGAGCGGCACATGGATGTGGCGCCCCTTCATCGGGATATCCAGCGGCTGCGCCTTGCGCCCATGCAGCGCCTGCGTCCAGGACGCATCCATCGCCATGTCGTTATGCTCGTTGATCGGCACCAGATAGACCGGCTGGCTGCTCAGCCTCTCCATCCGGTAGTCGGTCGGTGAATCCAGGCTGACGACATCGACATGCTGCTTGAGCAAGGCGACGAAGGGCAGGAAGAGGCCGCGATTGAGACCATCCGTGTAGAGATTGTCGGGCTCGACGTTCGAGGTCGCGACCAGCACGCATCCGCGCGCAAAAAGCTCGGAGAACAGCCGCGACAGGATCATCGCGTCGGCGATGTCGGTGACCGTGAACTCGTCGAAGCAGAGCAGTTCTGCCTCGTCGTAAAGCGCTGCGGCGACCGGCGGCATCGGATCGGCCTGCCTCGTCTCGCCGTTCTTGAGCTTCAGCCGGTGCGCTGCAATGCGGTTGTGCACATCCGCCATAAATTGGTGGAAATGCGCCCGCCGTTTCTTCCTGCACGGCGCCATCGCGAAGAACATGTCCATCAGCATGGTCTTGCCGCGCCCGACGCTGCCGTGGATGTAAAGCCCCTTAATGCCGTCGGCGGATTTCTTCTTGGCGGCAAACAGCCAGCCGAGCGCGCTCGATTTTGCCGCCGGCCGCCGCTGCTTCAGGCCGGCAAGCACCCGGTCGAGGCTCTTTGCCACGTCCATCTGGGCGGAATCGACCTGGAGCGCGCCCGATGCGGTCAGCGCTTTAAGCTGTTCGCAGACGCTGAGCGCATAATCCGGCATTGGTTGCATGAGGGCATATCCGCCTGTCAGTCAACGGCGGAGACCCGCCGGAACATTTACCGGCTGAGACTGATCGACTGGCCTGTGCTCGTCTGTCCCTGGAAGCGGTTGTCGGCCGTCTTGTAGACGCTGCCGAGCTGGTTGCCCGAGCGGTCCTTGAGCAGCACCTGCTTGCCGGCGACCTCCCAGGAGCCCATCGCCGTCAGCTCGCCGACACAGCCACGCGTTCCGCCGCGCGAACCGCTGCCGAGATTGGTGAGCGTCAGGAACATGTCGCAACTGCCGTTAACACGCCAGCTTCCTACCATCGATTCCTTGGTGATATCGAGCGCATTCGCGGCCATTGCACCAGGCTCAGCGCCCGGCATCGGCGCCGTCGTCGTCGGCGCGGCCGGAAACTGCGAGCCGCCGGTCGGCGGCGGAAGCTGCCCGCCCTGCACCGAGGGCACCGGCTGCGCCGTCAACGGCGCCGGGCCGGCACTGGCGTTGGAGCTGTAATCATATGCCGTACGCTGACAACCGGCTAGCGACAGAACCACCACCAGACCTGTCATCGCATATCGCAACTGCATCATCATACTCCTGAATTCGGCTATCGCCGTAGAGAAACGGGCGTGAGACAAGTCCGATTATCGTAATTCGATTTGGTTAATCAAGTCGTGCTGCATAAATTGCCCGTGACAACAACTAACCGAAAAACGATACAGTTCAACTGTCCCGCTGCAAAACTTCCTGCACACAGAATTTGTCAGCAAGGTGTTATGCGCGTTCATCTCTATCAGTATCCCTGTCGAACTCGCGCAATGTCTCGGAATAGCGCTCCGGGCGAACCCCGCCGAAGGATTGCACCAGCACCGATGCGGAGGCCCTGCTCGCGCACCGAGGCGAGCCTCGACCTGATCTCGGTGACGGCTTCGGGATCGAAGCCGTCTATTCCGCCATCGGTACCGAGGCTGATCAAACCCGGCGCTCGACCATCATCTTCTTGATTTCGGCGATCGCCTTGGCCGGGTTGAGGCCCTTCGGGCAGGTCTGCGCACAGTTCATGATCGTGTGGCAGCGATAGAGGCGGAACGGGTCCTCGAGATTGTCGAGGCGCTCGCCGGTCGCCTCGTCTCTGGAATCGATCAGCCAGCGATAGGCCTGCAGCAGAACGGCCGGGCCGAGATAACGGTCGCCATTCCACCAGTAGCTCGGACAGGAGGTCGAGCAGCAGGCGCAAAGGATACATTCATAGAGGCCGTCCAGCTTCTGCCGGTCCTCGTGGCTCTGCTTCCACTCCTTGGCGGGCGCCGGCGACACCGTCTTCAGCCATGGCTCGATCGAACGATGCTGGGCATAGAAGTTGGTGAGGTCGGGAACCAGATCCTTGACGACGGGCAGATGCGGCAACGGATAGATTTTCACCGCGCCCTTGATATCGTCAAGGCCCTTGGTGCAGGCGAGCGTGTTCGTGCCGTCGATATTCATCGCGCAGGAGCCGCAGATGCCCTCGCGACAGGAGCGGCGCAGCGTCAGCGTCGGGTCGATCTTGTTCTTGATGTAGAGAAGACCGTCGAGCACCATCGGCCCGCAATCGTCGACATCGATATAGAAGGTATCGATCGACGGGTTCTGACCATCGTCCGGGCTCCAGCGGTAGACGCGGAACTCGCGGGTGTTTTTGGCACCCGCCGGCTTCGGCCAGACCTTGCCTTCGCGCATCTGAGAATTCTTGGGGAGAGCGAGTTCAACCATGTCCGGTTCCTCTTGAGATCAGTACACGCGAGCCTTCGGCTCGATCTTGTGCGGATCGATGCCTTCGGCAATGAGCTCGGTGTGAACAGGACGATAGTCGAGTTTCACATCGCCTGCCTCGTTCACCCAGGCGAGTGTGTGCTTGCGCCAGTTGACGTCGTCGCGGCCAGCGAATGCACCCTCGGTATAGTCTTCGCGGGCATGCGAACCGCGGCTCTCCTTGCGGGCCTCGGCGCCGTAGATCGTCGTGATGGCGTTGGCCATCAGGTTCTGCAGCTCCAGCGTCTCGACCAGATCCGAGTTCCAGATCATCGAGCGGTCGGTGACCTTGATGTCCTTCATCTCGCCCCAGATTGCCGAGATGCGCCGGCAACCGGATTCCAGCGATTCCTGCGTCCGGAACACCGCGGCGTCTTCCTGCATGGCGCGCTGCATCTTCTCGCGCAGTTCCGCCGTCGGCGTGCCGCCGCTGGCGTGACGCAAACCGTCGAAACGGTCCATGATCTTGTCGCAGGCTGCGACGTTGAGATGTGGGATCGGCGCTGCGCGGTCGATCACCTCGCCGGCACGGATCGCAGCGGCACGGCCGAAGACCACAAGGTCGATCAGCGAATTGGAGCCGAGGCGGTTGGCGCCGTGCACCGAAGCGCAGCCGGCCTCACCCACAGCCATCAGGCCGGGGATGATCCGTTCCGGATTGGCGCCGTCGGCGTTCAGCACTTCGCCCCAATAATTCGTGGGAATGCCGCCCATATTGTAGTGAACGGTCGGCAGAACCGGGATCGGTTCGCGCGTGACGTCGACGCCGGCGAAGATCTTGGCGCTCTCGGAAATCCCCGGCAGGCGTTCATGAAGAACGGCCGGATCGAGATGGTCGAGATGCAGGAAGATGTGGTCCTTCGCCTTGCCGACACCGCGGCCCTCGCGGATTTCCAGAGTCATGCAGCGCGAAACGACGTCGCGCGAGGCAAGGTCCTTGGCCGAAGGCGCGTAACGCTCCATGAAGCGCTCGCCCTCGGAGTTGACGAGATAACCGCCTTCGCCGCGCGCTCCTTCGGTGATCAGACAGCCCGAACCATAGATGCCGGTCGGGTGGAACTGAACGAATTCCATGTCCTGCAGCGGTAGGCCGGCACGCGCCACCATGCCGCCGCCGTCGCCGGTGCAGGTATGGGCTGACGTTGCCGAGAAATAGGCGCGGCCGTAGCCACCGGTCGCCAGCACCACCATCTTGGCGGCGAAGCGATGGATCGTGCCGTCATCCAGGCACCAGGCGATGACGCCGGTGCAGCGGCTGCCGTCTTCCGACATGATCAGGTCGAGCGCAAAATACTCGATGAAGAACTCGGCATTGTTGCGCAGCGACTGGCCGTAGAGCGTATGCAGGATGGCGTGGCCGGTACGGTCGGCAACGGCGCAGGTGCGCTGTACCGGCGGGCCTTCGCCGTAATTCTGCATATGGCCGCCGAACGGGCGCTGATAGATCTTGCCTTCCTCGTTGCGCGAGAACGGCACGCCGTAATGCTCGAGCTCATAGACCGCCTTCGGCGCTTCCATGGTGAGATACTGCATGGCGTCGACGTCGCCGAGCCAGTCGGAACCTTTGACGGTGTCGTAGAGGTGCCACTGCCAGCTATCCGGCGTCATGTTGCGCAGCGAGGCGGCGATGCCGCCCTGGGCGGCGACCGTATGCGAGCGGGTCGGAAATACCTTGGTGATGCAGGCCGTGCGGAAACCCTGCTCGGCCATGCCGAGCGTGGCGCGCAGCCCGGCGCCGCCGGCGCCGACGACGATCACGTCGTAGGAGTGATCGACATATTTGTAGGCTTTGCCATTCTGGGCGGGTGAAGTCGGTGCCATGTCAGTCTATCCTACGAATGCGATTTTCAGAATGGCGAAGAGACAGAGGCCGGCAATCAGGATCGCAAAGAACGTGTTCAGCATCAGGAGAACGATCTTGCCGAATTCGCCGTGCACGTAATCCTCGATGATGACCTGCATGCCGAGCTTCATGTGGATGACGCCCGAGATCACCATCAGCCCCATGACGACCGCGACGAAGGGGTTCGACAGCGCGCGAACCACATCCGCATAGGGCGCGCCGGCATAGGCGAGCATGAAGATGACGAAGAAGAGGATGAGCGGAACATTGGCGACGGCCGTCAGCCGCTGGCGCCAGAAATGATCCGTGCCGTCCTTGGCGGAGCCGAGCCCGCGAACCTTGCCGAGGGGGGTGCGCATATCCATGAGAGGACCTTCAGAAGCGAATGAGGAAGCCGATCACCCAGACCAGCACGGTCAGACAGAGCGACCCGATGATGTTGGCGATGGCGAGCTTGGTCGAGAACTCTTTCCCGAAGCCATAGCCGAGATCCCACATGAAGTGGCGGAAGCCGCCGAGCATGTGGTGCATCAGCGCCCAGGTATAGCCGAGAAGCACGAGCTTGCCGAGAAGGCTGCCGAGCACCCAGTTGGCCCAGTCATAGGAGCCCTGGCCACTTGCCGCCGCGATCAGCCACCAGGCGACGAGCAGCGTGCCAACGTAGAGCGCGCCACCGGTGATGCGGTGGACGATGGACATGACCATGGTGGGGATAGGTTTGTAGATTTGCAGATGCGGCGATAGGGGCCGGTTATTTGTCACGTTCGCCATCAGAACCTCGCGGCGGCTTCTCTGCGCTCCCGGATTTCGGAGCATGCTCAGTCAACCACACGAATGACAAAATTCTCTGTGTGCGTTGCATCAATTGCGACGTTTAATCACCGGAACCGCCGACGACAAGCACAATCGCTGTCTGCTTTTAATTTAATCGATTCGCGTTACCGGGAAGTTTGCAGGCTAAAGAAACTGGTCTCTTCCGCTCAAATTTTGTGCCGGTTGTCCGACCTGAATGGACAAGCTCCGCCTTTTGGCGCAATCTGGCGTTAACGATTTGTTAGGGATCGGAATTCCGGAGGCCGGCTACCCATGTTTCGCAGTCTGTCCGCAGTCGCCCTGCTTGCCCTGTCCGCACTCGCTGCACTTCCCGCCGAAGCCGGCGACCGCCGTCATGATCGTCGCTTTTCCGACCATCGCCATGCTTTTCATGGCGGACTGCTTCTCGACGAGCGTGTGAACTGGCGCAATCGCAGCATCCGTTTCGACAACGCCTATCGATATCGGAGCCGCAAAGAACGGATGCCGTTCCTGAAACATTTTTCATCGCCGGCGACCAATCGCGTCACCCGCAACAATATCATCGTCGTCGCACCCCAGGCGCAGAGTGACGGTGGCGACACCTATGCCGGCACGTCTTACGTCTATCAGGCCGATGGCGGAACCTATGTCGGCGGCGAGCGCTACGGTTTTTATCCTCCCGCGCGGCCTGAGCCGCTAGCCCCGAAAGCGAAAGTCATCGATATTGCAGTGCAGGACGATCCCTGCGTCTATGAGGCCAATGTCTGCGTCATCCGGCCTTAGAGCATGTCGCGCAAAAGTGTGCCGCGGTTTTGCGACAACGACATGCGTAAAAACAAAGGCTTAAAGCGCGAGGAGCGAGTCTGAAAGATCGCGACGCGCTTTAGAGCATGATGCCGAACGCAGGCGGCTCAAATTTGCCCGGTCCCACGCTTTCGCGACGCGGCTACGTCAATACGGACGGCGCACATCGGCGGGAGATTCTTGTCCTCAAACGTCGCCCGCCGTGGCGTTCCGCTATCCGGCATCCAAGCATCCCAGGCTCTGTTCATTTCCTCGAATGAGGCAAGGTCCCTGAGCCAGATATTGGCGAGAATGATCTCTGACTTGTCAGTACCTTCGCGCAGTAGCATGTCATTGATGCGCTCCAGTATTTCGTTGGTCTGCGCCGTCACGCTCGCTCCCCTCGTCAGGTTTGCGACCTGGCCGGGCAGATAGGCGGCATCTGCGAGGAGAGTTTCGTCAACTTTGGCTTGCCCCATCATCGTATTCGCAGACTTCCATCAATGCTTGAGATTGGGTCGTCGACCCTCATGGATCACTGTGGGGCTTCGCTCGCCACTCCGGTAGAGGGAATTAAATTGACCCGATATAATGGAAGCTGAACGCTCCTAGCTGGACAATATGGCCGTATGCCGCGAAATGAAGTCCACAAGGTAGCGCGCACCTTCGGCCGTCTCGGGTTGAGCATAGAGACCGATCTCGATACGCACCGGACCGGGCAGATCCGCCGATCTGTCAAGCGTCCGGCAACCCTCCGGTTTCGTGGTGAGCATCATTGGCGCGATACCGATACCGACGCGAACCGCGGTCGCCATGGCCACCAGCGTCGATGCGACGCACGCCGTCTTCCACTTGACGTTCCGCTGGGACAGAGCCGCAATCGTCGGGAGCGTCCAGGGACACTCCTCCTCGAACATAATGATGGGAAGCGGTTTTTCCGCATCCACCACGAAGTCGGATCTGACCGTCCACATCAAATATTCGGTCCAGATCAGGGTCGGTTTTCGCGAGAGGCAGGTGATGTCGCAAACCACGAGATCCAGCTTCCTGTCTTCAAACAGTTTGGCGAGGCGGCGATTCGGCTCGACAATGATGTCGATCTCGACCTTCGGGTTCTGGGCTCTGAAGGCACTAAGAATGTCGATCAGGTGGCCGGCTGCGAAGTCCTCAACGACGCCGAGGCGAATGCGGTCCTCGATCATCTTGCCTGTCAGCCTTTTCCCGACCTCGTCGCTGAGGGCGACCATTTCGCGGGCATAAGCCAGCATGATCTGCCCATGGCTCGTGAGCTCGAGGCCCTTTGACGAACGCGAAAACAGCGTAACGCCGACAAGCTCCTCCAGCTTGCGGATCTGCATGCTCACGGCCGCCTGCGTTCTGTTCAGCTTGACGGCAGCTCCATTGACGGTGCCGATCTCCGCGACGGTCAGAAATGCACGCAGCAGATAGGAATCAAGATCAAGCATCAAAAGCCCGCATTCCATACTTTGTGTCGCTCGAGAGCCGAGGGCCTCTCCGCCTTTGAGCGGATATTGGACGAACCATGTCCTTCCGGCAACTGGTGACCCTTAGCCCGGGCGCAGTGCAGGCTGCGCCCCATCAATGCCAGCTTATCGCGCGAAGAGAACGCATGCCTCGGGTGGAATGGAAACGCTGATCTCCTGCCCGCGAGCGAAAGCTATGTCTGGACGATTCGGGCAAGCCGAGATTATGCGGTCGCCACTGGCGAGGTCCAGAACGATATGCCTGAAGGCGCCGAGCGTCACGACGTCGGCAACACGTCCGGGCATGGCTCCAACAGCCGGAGCGCCGGACGACATCTCGACGCTTTCCGGCCTCACGCAAATCTCGGCGGCGCCTGAAAGACTTCCCGTGGACGCGACCGGAAACTCCCAGCCGGATTCGGAGCGAAATTTCCGGACCGTTCCGCCCGCAGCCGAAATCGAGCCATGAATCCAATTCGTCCGACCCATGAAATCCGCGACGAAATGCGAGTCTGGACGCCAATACACATCATCCGGTCTGCCGGATTGCATGATTGCTCCACGGTTCATCACGAATATGCGCTCTCCCAGGCTCATCGCTTCCTCCTGGTCATGGGTTACCACGATGGCGGTCGAGCCGACCGCGGCGAGCACATCCTTCAATTCGGTGCGCAGCTCATGGCGAAGCTTGGCGTCGAGGGCCGACAGGGGCTCATCCAGAAGAAGGAGGCTCGGATGGGTGGCGAGCGCCCGCGCAAGCGCAACACGCTGCTGCTGGCCGCCGCTCAACTGGTGCGGCCGCCGCTGTCCGAAACCGGTGAGCCGGACGAGCTCAAGCATCTCGGCAATGCGGCGCGGTATTTGCCCCGGCGGATGGTTGCGATGGCGAAGTCCGTAGCCGATGTTCTGTTCGACGGTCATATGCGGGAAAAGAGCGTAGTGCTGAAACAGCAGCCCGACATTGCGCTCATAGGGTTTCAATCCCGCCATCGGCTCGCCGTCGATCAGGATCGAGCCTTTGTCGGGCCGCTCGAATCCGGCAATGAGCCGAAGAATGGTGGTCTTGCCGCAGCCGCTCGGTCCAAGCAGTGCGATTGTTTCACCTGGGTTCACCGAGAAGGAGATATCACCGAGGGCGACCGTTTCGCCGAAGCGCTTGCTGACCCCTCGAAATTCCACGGCAGAATTCATCGTATTGTCCTCATGAACGAAACAGACCCTGGCCGACGACGGTATCGAAGCCGACGACACGGTCCAGCACGACGATCAGCAACGCGGTGACGGCAATCAGGACCACGGCCGCCGCGGCGATCGTCAGATCGAAAGCCGCCCGCATGTTGCTGACCAGCGTAACAGGCAAGGTTGTTGCGGACGGATCGCTCAGAAAGAGACTGATCGATACGTCATCCATCGAAATTGCGAAGGCGAAGATCGCGCCGGTGACGACGCCGGTCCGCATGAGCGGCAGGGTAATGGTCCAGAAGGCCTGGCGCTCGGTGGCGCCGAGAACCATTGCGGCTTCCGTCAATCGTTGGTCGCTGCCGAGAAGGCTGGCGAGACTGGTCCTTATGCAATAGGGCAACGTGATGATCACGTGGCCGAGGAGCAGGCGTGCCATACCATTTGTGATACCGGCCTTGGAAAGGAAAAGCAGCAGGCCGAATCCAATCACGACCGGCGGGACGATGAGTGGCGAGAGAAAGGCCGAAGTCAGCGCTGCCTTTCCTGGAAAATTGCCCCGGGCAAGACCGACAGCCGCCGCAGTTCCGATGGTGACGGACAGAACCGTCGTGAGTACCGCCAAGATGAGGCTGGTGCGCAGGCTGGCAAGGATATCCGCCTGGGAGACGAGCCGTTCGAACCAGTGAAGCGACAGCGTAGGTGGCGGCATCGGGCCGAGGTAGGTCCTGGCGTCGAAAGCCATGAGGCAGGTTATCACCAACGGGATGGCGAGGAACGCCAATCCAAGGCCGATGACACCGTAGGCAAGGGAAGCGGCGATCCGGTCTCCGGTTCGCGCTGCAAGAGACTGTCTGCTCATCGGGAAACCTTCCAGGCCTGCGCAAACGTTATGACAGCGACGACCGCCAAGGCCGCGGCAAGCATGACGAGCGAGATCGCCGCGCCGCTCGGATAGTTGGCGATATCGCTGAACCGGGTGTAAATGACGTTCGACATGAAAAGCACCCTGCCCCTCCCGAGCACCATGGGGATGACGAAGGCGCTGATCGCGAAAGTCAGCGACACAAGCGTGCTTGAGATCAGAGCCGGGAAGCTCAGGGGAAGCGTAATCGACAGATGGGCTTTCCATCCCGGCGCGCCCAGCGACTGGGCCGCATCGAGCAGACGCGGATCGATCGATTGCATCGCGCCAATCAGCGTTAGCGTTGCGACCGGTATGATCGAGTGAACCAGACCCGCAATAACGACGATATTGATATATTCGCGGCTGTTGGGAGAAAGGCCAAGTGTCAAGAGGAAGGGGCGGAAGATGCCGACCGACCCGAAGGTCAGTTCGATCGCATATGTCTTGATCAGGACGCTGGAAAGAACAAGCGTAATCAAAAAGCCGAGGGTGAGCGTGCGCATCCGCGGCGAAATGCGCCGCACGATGAAATAGGCCAGCGGGAATGCCACAAGCTGGCCGATGATCGCGGCAACTCCACCGATCCAGAAGGTCGTCAGCAGGACACTTGCAAACGCCTGGTTTGCAAGCTCGTAATAGTTCTGGACCGTTGCTGCGGCATTTTCAACGGAGCCGACGCGCCCCGGCGTAAACTCCTTCAAGCTTTCGATTGCCAGGTTGATGAGCGGTGACAGAAAACCGAATGCGAACACCAGGAGGGCTGGCCCCAGCGTCAGGGCCGCATCTCGGCGATCCGGAATAGAAATGGCAACGGGTTGCCGCCTTACCTTGGTCATGGTGGAACAGCCTTTTCCTCGCCCTTGCGGGCCATGAGAAAGGGAGATTGCCGAAGCCGCGCCCGCGCCTTCGGCAACCTGCCGCGACACGCTTTAGAGCAACGGGGCGATGTCCTGCTCCCAGCGCTTGGACCAGGCATCCTGCTGTTCGAGAACGACATTGTAGTCCGGCACATAGACGAAGCTCGAAAACTCGTCCGACGTGAAGGACAGATGCTTGAGGTTGTCGGGCGTGACCGCCTTGCTGTTCAACGGCGCTTCGCCAGCCACCTTGGCGTAGAGCGAATTCATGTCTGGGCTGATCGCGAAGTTGACGAAATCGAGCGTTGCCTTGGTGCTCGGTCTATTCTTCAGCACGCCGAAACCGCTCTGGTAGAGGAAGGCCTTGAAGTTGCTGTCCTTGGTGAAACGCGTAACTGGGAAGTTCTTCGCCACGGCCGCCCAGCCGGGCTCAGCGAAGAAGCCGACGGAGGTCTCGCCCGACGTTAGCGAATTGGTGAAGTCAATATCGGTGATGGCGACGCGGCCGATATTGCCGGATTTCGCCAATTCCGTCATGAGCTTCCACCCGGGTTCCATATTCGTTTCACTGCCGCCGGCGTGAAGGGCGAGCGCGACAATCTGGAGCATCATGCTCTGTGTCGGGCCCGGCCAGCAGATCGCACCCTTGAGATCGGGGCTCAGCAGATCATCGATGGTCTTCACAGCGATCGGAGCCGTGTCGGTTCGGGCGCCGAAATACATGCCGCCAACTGCGCGCGGGACCGCTTTGATGTTGCCCTTGCCGTCACGAATGATGATTTTCTCGGGAATATTCGCAAGATTGGGAATATCGGCAGGATTGATGGTCTCGAGCCAATCCTCCTTCACCATGCTGTTGAACGAGCCTTCCCAGCCGGCGACGTAGTCGTAGTCGACATTCGGCCAGACGGCCTTGATCTTTGGCAGGATCGCGCCCGCGCCGCCCTGATGAAGAACCCAGTTGAATGTCGCCGCATTCTGGTCGGCGGCAATCTGTTTCATCGCTTCGACGACATCGCCGCCCCATTCGACGGCGGTCAGATTGCCGCTGCCGGCTGCGGCGGATCTCGCAAACCCGGTCATCGTGCCGGCAATCCCCGCGGCAGCGGCGGATCCGAGGAAGCGGCGGCGTGTCATATCGTGCAACATGGTAGGTCCCCTTTGTTGTCGGCCCTCTGCCGGACCGTTCGCATCGGAGACTGCTTGGAGGTTACCAACCGCGGTAGTGGGAAAATTCTCGCCGGGTTATAAAGTTTTCTGAACGTCCGGATGAACGCACTACCCGCTTCGCGGAGCCTCGGCAGGCCTGGTCTATCAAGAATCGTTATATCCCCTCTCGAATTTTCGCGGTTCCAAGAGAAGCGGGCGGCGCCGATGATGATGGCAGCATCAATACCGTGGGAGCCTGCCTTGACCATTGACCGGGATTTTCTGGAAGACTTGAGAAAGCGCTTCGGCAGCGCTGCAGGCGGGGAGATGGAAGATCCGCACTTCCGCGCCGTGGCGGCGAGCGTATTCAAGGACGGCGACAGCCGCAAATGGCCCTTCGCCGATCCTGCGACCTTTCTGGATGCCCGTTTCATCGAGAACGGCTTGCAGCCCGAGGTGCTTGAGGCGCTTGACGTGGCTTTGATCGGCGTGCCGATGGACCTCGGCGTCACCAATCGCGCCGGCGCGCGGCTGGGGCCGCGGGCCGTCCGGGCTGTCGAGCGTATAGGCCCTTACGAGCATGTTCTGCGTGTCGCGCCAATGGGAGGGCTAAAGGTCGCCGATGTCGGCGACGTGCCGATGCGCAGCCGGTTCGACCTGGCCGAATGCCATGCCGACATCGAGGCCTGCTACCGGATGATCGCGGCAACCGGGGTCATCCCGCTGTCGGTCGGCGGCGACCATTCGATCTCCGGCGCCATCCTCAAGGGCCTGGCGGCCGGCCAGCCGGTAGGCATGATCCACATCGACGCTCATTGCGACACCGCTGGTCCCTATGAGGGCTCGAAGTTCCATCACGGCGCGCCCTTCCGCGAGGCGGTTCTGGCGGGTGTGCTCGATCCGAAGCGTACGATCCAGATCGGCATCCGCGGCGGCGGCGAATATCTCTGGGAGTTCTCCTTTGCCTCCGGCATGACCGTCATTCACGCCGAAGAGGTGGTGGAGATGGGGCTCAAGGCGGTGATCGCAAAGGCTCTGGAGGTTGTCGGTGCCGGTCCGACCTATCTCAGTTTCGACGTGGACAGCCTCGATCCGGCCTTCGCCCCGGGAACCGGCACGCCGGAAGTCGGCGGGCTTCAGCCGAGGGAGGCCCTGACCTTGCTGCGCGGCTTCAAGGGCATCAACCTCGTCGGTGGCGACGTCGTGGAAATCGCGCCGCAATACGACAACACCACCAACACCGCGCAGATCGCCGCCCAGGTCCTGTTCGAACTCCTGTGCCTCGCGATGTTCAGTCCCGCGGTCAGGACAAGGCTGACCTGAGAACCAGCTCCACAATGGCAGCGGGCCTCGCGCCCGCTGCCATCCATCACCTGTCGCACAACACGTCTCAAAAAGGGGAACGACATGACTGCTCTTATGAAATTGCGCTACACCGCCACCGCGGCAATTGCCGTATTCGGCATCCTGGCAGGGGCCGCGCAGGCCGACGAACTTGCCGATATCAAGGCCGCAGGCGAGATCAACATCGGCATCTTCTCCGATTTCCCGCCCTTCTCTTCGGCAAGCGCCGATATGAGCATCAAGGGCTATGACGTCGACGTCGCCCAGAAGATCGCCGACGGGCTCGGCGTGAAACTCAATCTCGTCAGCGTTACTGGCCAGAACAGGATCGCCTACCTGAACGACGACCGCGTCGACCTGCTGATGAGCGTCGGCTATTCGAAGGAGCGCGCCGAGGTTATCGATTATGCCGCCCCGTACGCCCCCTACTATATCGCCGTCATCGGTCCGGCTGCGCTGAAGGTGAGCGGCAAGGAAGACCTCGCCGACAAGACCGTTGCCGTCAATCGTGGGACGCTCGAAGACACGTCGCTGACGGCCGTCGCCCCCGGCTCGGCTGCGATCCAGCGTTTCGAGAACTATAATTCGGTCATCCAGGCCTTCATCTCCGGCCAGACCCAGCTGATGGTCGTCGGCAACGATGTCGGCGCGCAGGTTCTGGCACGACAGGACGAGCTGAAGCCGGAGCAGAAGTTCCAGCTCCTCAGCTCCCCCTCGCACATCGCGCTCCGCAAGGGCGAGGAAGGCCTGAAGAAGGTCGTCAATGACAGCGTCGCCGCAATGATCGCCGATGGTTCGCTCGACGCAAGCTCGAAGAGCTGGCTGAAAGCGCCGCTCAACCCTGAAAACCTGAAGGACTGACGAGCACGGCCTCCCACTCACCAGAGCATGATGCCGAAAGCCGTAAGCGATTGCGGTGGCATCATGCTCCAATTCTTTGGTTGAGAGGCGGATCGGGATTTCGGGCCGACCCGGCCCGGATCATCCGGCTCCAAAGGACAAGCGATGAGATACAGCCTCGATTTCAATTGGCTTTGGGACGGAATGGGAGCTCTGGCTTATGGCGCAGGCACGACGCTTGCACTGACGGTCTCCACATCGGTCCTCGGGATCGTTCTCAGCATTCTCGGCGCAGCCGCGCGCCGGGGACCTTATCCTTGGTTGCGCAAGCTCGTCGGCCTGTATGTGGAAATCATGCGCAACACGCCATTCCTGGTGCAGCTGTTCTTCATCTTCTTTGGCTTGCCTAGTCTCGGCATTCGCCTCGATCCGATCACTGCCGCCGTCCTTGCCATGACCCTCAACATGGCGGCCTACACGATCGAGGTGGTCGGGGCCGGGCTCGATGCCATACCGAGAGGCCAGAAGGAGGCGGCGCAGGCACTCGGCCTCAGGCCTCGGCTGGTGTTCTTCAAGATCATCCTGCCGCAGGCGATCGCCATCATTTTTCCGGCGCTGACGAGCCAGATCATCATCATGATGCTGGAATCGGCGGTTGTTTCGCAAATATCCGTCCGCGAGCTGGCGCAGGAGGCCGATCTGCTTCAGTCGCGCACCTTCCGCTCCTTCGAGACCTATCTGGTGGCGACGCTGATCTACCTTTCGATGTCCGCCGCACTTCGCCGGCTGCTTTTCGCCGGAAAGCGCCGTTTTCTGGGAGCCGGCCTGGCATGATTGAGTTCACCTTCTGGGACATTCTGCGCAATCTTGTCTTCGCGACACGCTGGACCCTGCTGCTTTCGCTCGCAGCCTTTGCCGGCGGCGCCATCGTTGGCCTGGCGATCCTGTCTGCGCGGATATCGAAAACACGCTGGCCGCGCCGCTTCGCGTCCGGCTACATTGCCCTGTTTCAGGGAACGCCGCTCCTGATGCAGCTGTTTTTGATGTTCTTCGGCCTACCGATGCTCGGTTTCCGGATCGAGTCATGGACCGCCGCCGTCTGCGGCCTGACGTTCTACGCCAGCGCTTATCTTGCCGAAATCTGGCGGAGCGGCGTCGAGGCGGTGCCGCGCGGGCAATGGGACGCTGCAGCCAGCCTGGGCTTGCATCGTCTCCTCGAACTTCGCCTTATCATCCTGCCGCAGGCTTTCCGGATCACCCGCGCGCCGACCGTCGGGTTCTTGGTCCAGTTGATCAAGAGCACCGCACTGGCCTCGATCCTCGGCTTCGACGAACTGCTGAAAACCGCAAACGCCATCAACAACGCGACCTTCGAACCTTTCAAGGTCTACGGTCTCGTCGCAGTGATCTTCTTCGCCCTGTGCTATCCGCTGACGCAATACGCCAGATTTCTGGAGAAGAAAGCGACGTTTGGCTGAGCGGTGTTCAATGCTCCGCATTCCGATCGCAACGACGTGTCCAAAGGGCCGATGCCGGTTGAAAGCTGGTACGCCGCGCAGCGGCGGCGCCGCTCTCGTTCAATCACAGAGAATTCGCCTTATCCAGCAGCCAGAACTTATCGGGAGATCGTTTCAATGACCGACACACAAATCCGTATTCTCGATGCCCGGACAACGGGCGAGCTCCTCCCTTTCGGTGCGCTGGTCGCGACCCTGCGGCAAGCATTCGCCGAAGGCTGTGTCGTGCCGGTGCGGCATCACCACACGATAGCCAATAGCGGCGAGCCGGATGCGACGCTGCTTCTGATGCCTGCCTGGCATGAAACGCACCGGTCGGAGCGCTACCTTGGCATCAAGATCGTCACCGTCTTTCCCGGCAACACGGTGCGCGGCATTCCCGGTTTGACCTCGACTTACATGCTCTATGATGGTCGGACCGGGATGCAGCTTGCGCTACTTGACGGAAACACGATCACCACGCGCCGCACGGTAGCGGCATCGGCCCTTGCCGCGGATTATCTTGCCCGAAAGGACGCCCACCGTCTGCTGGTGATCGGCGCAGGCCGCGTCGCGAGCCTCATACCCGATGCCTACCGCGCCGTCCGGCCGATCGCGCATGTCGATATCTGGGATATCGATCCCGCCAGCGCCGAACGACTGGCGCAGAGCCTCCGGCAACGTGGGCTCCAGGCCACTGCCGTCACGGATCTGGAAGCAGCAGTGCGGCAGGCCGATATCGTCAGTGCGGCGACGCTGGCGACAGCACCGCTTATCCGCGGCGCATGGCTGCGGCCGGGCACCCACGTCGATCTGATCGGCGGCTTCACCCCGGCGATGCGCGAGGCCGATGACGAGGCGCTTCGGCGCTCGTCTGTCTATATCGACACGCACGAAGCCCTTCACGAAGCAGGCGATCTGGTTCAGCCGATCAGGGCCGGCGTCATTGCTGCAGATGCGGTGCGTGCGACACTTGACGAGTTGTGCCGCCGGGATGTTCCAGCGCGAACGTCCAATGACGAGATCACTCTCTACAAGGCAGTCGGAACGGCGTTGGCTGATCTTGCCGCCGCGACAATGGTGTATGAGGCAGTCTTGAGCGCAGGCTGACGTCTTTTGATCCGGGCGATCGCGAATGATCGGGACGGGAGATTCTCGATTTTTCTAAGGAGGAATGAGCACCCTCAATAGACGGGCTCCCGGTTCGACGCTCCTGGCATGTCCAGGGATTCGATCGCCAGTGCTGCGCCCGACCAAAGTCCGAAACCGACCTATGTCGGTTCGGTGGGCGAAGGGGAAGCAACGGGCCGGCGCTGATATTCGTGCGGTATAGTGCTTTGTGTGCCATAGTCGGGTAAGCTCCTTGTGCAATCCGATATAGACCCGCAGTGAATACAAATCCGCCGCGCATCGAAATCCAGCAACTGGCCCATTTCGTGCTGGCCTGTCAGAGCCCGACGCTGGCAGAGACCGCGCGCGAGCTTGGGATTGCTCCTTCGGCGCTGACATCAAGTCTGCGTACTTTGGAAAATGAACTTCAACTCAAGCTCTTCATCCGGAAAAGCGGTCACCTCAGTCCTTTACCGGCAGCCTTCTGGCTGTTTCAGCAGGCAACGGCCATCCTTCATCGCGAAAGGTTCGTGCGCCGGATGAGGAATGGGGACACGGACCATCTTCGCATCGATATTCGTCTCGATCTCAGTTTCTCCATCGGTCGATTTTCGAAGGCGATCGGACGTACCGTCGAAGATATGGAACGCCAGCGGCCCGACCTGCTGATCGACGTGATATTTGCAGACGGGCGAGGAAAATCCCTTGTTGATGACAGGGCCGCGGAAATCCCCGGCAGCACGGGTTCGATGGAAATCGAAGTCGGCTATATGACCGGCGTGCCATCTGCGAACCTGCCTGCGATGACGCCCTTTTACGATGAGGTCTGGTTTTCCGTCGGAACGGCGGAGGCCGCGGTTGATCTTCACTCCCCCAATCAGAAATTTGTCGTTTTGAAAATGCGTCAGGCACTTCGCGATGCCGTCATCCGATATGCGGACGAGCATGGCATCCGCGACCGCATGATCCTGATGGATGAGGAGCCGGCAGACCTTCATCGACTGCTCAACGAGTTTCCGCAAATGCGGTTCCTGATGCCCCGCAGTATGGTCGCCGACCGGCTCGGACTTGCGCGCCTGCATCTGGAGCCCCTCGATCCGCCTTTGTCGAGCACCTTGGGCGTGCGCGCAAACGGGCCGGACCAGGAGGTCGTGTCCGCCCTGCTTTGTAGCCTCAAGAAAAATCTGGAGGCAACGGAGGCCAATATCGTCTTTCGACCGCAGTTGACGGCACGTCAATTGCACTACTTCAACCTTGCGCATCTCAGCGGAGGTATTTCGGCGGCGGCGCGCGCGGCGCATATTACGCAACCTTCCGTTTCGACTCAGATTCAGAAGATCGAGGCAGTTGTCGGGCAATCCCTGTTCGAACGGCGGCGCAACGGTGCCGAGAGCACGAAGGCCGGCAAGGCATTGCTTCCCTTCACCCTGGAGATCGAAGAGCGCATCGATAGCCTCGTTCGGGCTAGTCTGGATATTGCCGCCCACACACAGGCGACCATCTCAATCGGCATGCTGCCGAGTTCGGGGCATGACAGCGTCATGACCGACAAGGTGGCGCAGGCACTGACGGCAACCCGCCTTGGCCATCCCGAATACCGGCTGAGAATCATCGAAGGTTCCAACGCTGTGCTTCACGACCAGGTACGTGCGGGAGAGCTCAATCTGGCCATTGTCGGTGCCGTCCAGACGCAGATGACCCGGATCCATCTCGGGCCGAGCGAGCGCCTGTCGGTCATTGCCAATCCGGCCTTGGACCTTGCTGGTCGAACGGAGATTCCACTGGCCGAAGTTTGCGGATTTCCGCTGGTTCTCGGAATCAAGCATCTCAGTATCCATCAGGCGTTCATGGCAGCCGCCAGCGCGCGGCATCTGCGTGTCGAGCCGGTCATGGACGTCGGTTCTCTGCCATTGGCCATCGCCATGGTCCGCCGTTTGCCGGTCTGTACGGTCCTGCCGGTGTCCTCGGTCCAGCAGGATATCGACAGCGGGCGCCTCACCGCGGCGCCAATTACGGAAGACGTCATCGCCGGAAACCTCTCGGTGATTTTCTCCGGCGAAAGGACGCTGTCCGAGGCCGAACGGACGATGATCCAGTCACTCGTTGCCGTCTTCGGCCGACAGGTGTGATCTAAAAACATATCGTGTCGAATCGCGCTCATGCGCGGAGCATTCTGATTTTCCTATCCTCCAATTCATGATTTTCGAGCTACCCAGCCTCCGGCCTGCGGCTGATACTTGCCTCATCAAAACAGCCCTCGAAAATGACTTTCACAGGATTGCCGGATGAATGATCACCCTGATCCGCTTGAAAACGCGGCCATGACATCCAGGACGGCCGGCGCTGCAATGCCACGCAGCGAAAGCGATCAGTCGTGTCGGGGCATTCTTCAGGAGCTCGACCGTCGCGGTCGGCTGCTGGTGATTTCGGAGGAAGTCGACCCGATCCACGACGTATCGGCCATTCTTTCCATCGTCGATGAAAAGGCGGCGGTGCGGCTCGACTGCATCAAAGGTCACGACATGCCGATCTTCGGCAACATCCTGTCGGATCTCGATCGTGTCGCCCTGGCGCTTGACGTTGCGAAAAGCGATATCCAGGAAAAGCTGCTGTCCTCGATCGCGTCTCCGGTGCCGCCGGTATTCGTGGACGATGCACCGGTACAGCAACAGCTCTTCCAGGACGACGTCCTGACCCGGCTTCCGGTCCCGACGTTCTTTTCCAAGGAGACCGGTCCTTACATTACCGCGGGTCTGATCGTGGCGCGCGACCCTGAAACGGGCCTGGGCAACGCGTCCTATGCCCGTATCAAGGTGCTTGGTCCGAATGAGGCGATGATCGGAATTGCACCGAACCATCATCTCGCCATCATGGCCCGCAAGGCGGGCGCCAAAGGCGAGCCGCTCCCCTTCGCCGTCGTCCTCGGCGCGCATCCCGCCATTCAGCTTGCCGCCTGCTTCTATCTGGGGCTTGGTGACGATGAAATGCACTGCGCCGGATCGCTGCTCGGCGAGCCGGTGCGGCTTGCCCGCTGCAAGTCTGTCGATCTTGCCGTGCCTGCAGAGGCGGAGATCGTGCTCGAAGGTCATATTCATATCGACGAGCCGATCCTCGAAGGATTGGTCTCAGAATATCACGGCATGTACGAGGATTACGGTTCCGGGGTGCGCGTCAGATTTGAATGCATGACTTGCCGCTCCGACGCGATGTTGCAGGTGATCGAGCCCGGTTACCACATGGAGCACCTCTATCTCGGCGCGGTGCCGATCGCTGCCAGCCTCAAGGCCGTCATCCGGCGGTCCGTTCTCAATGTCGGCGAGGTTGCCGTCACCGCATCAGGCAGCGGACGGAACAACGTGGTCGTGCAGATCGATGCGCCCCGTCCGGGACAGGCACGCCGCATCATGTCGATCTGCTGGGGTGCGGTCAGCATCGTCAAGAACATCACAATCGTCGACAGCGATGTCGACCCTTGGGATCTCGATGCCGTCGAATTGGCAAAGATGACGCGCATGCGCGCGGAGCGCGACATTCTCATCGTCACGGACCTTCCGGCAGACCGGTCCGAACCTCAGGAAGACGGCGGCGTGATCACCAAGGTCGGTTACGACGCCACGATGAAGGCGGGCGATCGAAGGGAAGGGTTCGACAAGGCGCTTCCGCCGCCGGATTCCTACGAACGGATGCGTCAGCTGCTGTTGCGCGTCAAGCCGGAGATACTGATTTGAGACGATTGATCATCGGCATATCAGGGGCTTCCGGTGCAATCTACGGACTGCGTGCGCTGGAAATGCTCCGGGATTTCGACGATGTCGAGACGCATCTCGTCATATCGCCCTCGGCGATCCGCACGGCACTGGCCGAAGGGACGGGAAAGACTGCGGACGAAATCCGTGGCCTCGCCGACCGGGTCTACAGCCACGGGGATATCGGCGCCTCAATCGCCTCCGGCTCCTTCCGGTGCGACGGCATGCTGGTTGCGCCATGCTCGATCAAGACGCTGAGCGGGATCGCGCATTGTTATGCGGACGATCTGATCGTGCGCGCCGCCGATGTCTGCCTGAAGGAACGCCGCAGGCTGGTGCTGATGGTGCGGGAAACGCCGTTGCATGCGGGCCATATCGCGCTGATGGACCAGGCAACACGCAACGGCGCCGTCATCATGCCGCCGGTGCCGAGCTTTTACACGCTGCCGAAATCAATCGCCGAAATGGTCGACCAGACCGTGGGGCGTGCGCTGGATCAATTCGGGCTTCATCATCCGACGGTCCGACGCTGGACGGAAGATCATAACGACTGAGCCATGAAGAGCAGCGCTGAAAGCTGCCGGGCCATGATGTCAACCGCATGCAAAACAACGACGCACAATCACTCCCCCAGGGGAACTCAAAAAAAAGGAGATAGAGTGATGTTGTCAGACAATCGTTCCAGAAGGTTGCAGAGCCTGTTCATGCGCGGCGCCGCCGCGTTGCTATTGTCGCTGATGGCGGCCGCACCCGTGATGCTCACCGCGTCTCACGCGGGTGCGCAGACGGAAAAACCCGTCAGCGGCGGCGCGATGACCATCATCAACGGTTCGGACATCAAGAGCTGGGATCCGGCAATCACCGCCGGCACCTATCCCGGCGGCCCGATGGATGTGCTCGACGCCGTCTACGGCTTTATCGTCTACGTCAACGACAAGGGCGTCGTGACCGGCGGCATGGCCGAAAGCCTGACCAGCACAGACGCCGTGACCTGGACCTTGAAGCTTCGCAAGGACATGAAGTTCACGGACGGTACGCCCTATGATGCGGAAGCCGTCAAATACAATTGGGACCGCGCCGCCGATTCCGCCACGCTTTCACCGGCGCAGCCGTTCATCTCTTCCTGGAACAAGGCGATCACCGTCGTCGATCCGCAGACGCTGACGATCAAGCTGCCCTCCCCGAACGCCAATTTCGCAGCCCAGGTCGCCGAGCTGTGCCCCTTCATCGCCTCGCCGGCAGCATTGAAGGCCGCCAAGGAAAAGACCGACATCAAGCCGGTAGGCGCCGGCGCCTTTACGCTGACCGAGTGGAACCAGGGCATATCGATGACCATGGCCCGCAATCCCGGTTATTGGGATCAGCCGCGCCCTTATCTGGATACGATCAAGTTCGCGATCATTCCCGAAACCAACAGCCGCATCGCCACCGTCGTGCAGGGCGGCGCAACGATGATGGCCGGTTATCCCTATCAGTTCGGCTCGAACGCAACGGCGCCGGGGGTTGCGACCCGCGAGATCCCGATCCGCGGCATCAACCGCGCCTATCTCAACCAGGCCAAGGGTATCTTCACGGATGTTCGCGCCCGCGAGGCCTTCTATTCCGCCATCGACCGCGCGCGGCTGATGCAGGCTTTCACGCAGATGCCCGGATACAAGGCACCCAGCAATTACTTTGGAGAGAATTCGCCCTATTTCGACAGCGCTTCATCTCTTCCCGCCTATGATCCGAAGAAGGCGCAGGAACTGTTCGATGCTCTGAAGGCGGACGGCAAGCCGTTCTCGATCAAGATCGTCACCTATACCAACTCGGACCTGAAGCGTCTTGCCGCCTACATTCAGCAGGTGCTGACCGGCTATGAAGGCGCCTCGGCTGAGATCGTCGAGGTCGACCAGGCCTCCCTGATCCAGCGGTGCAAGACGCAGCTCGACTTCGACATCTGCGTCGAAGGCGGGGTGCTGGTGTCGAACGGTGCAGAGCCGAACATTTCCAATCTGCTGAGTTCCGGCGGAGCTTTCAACTGGGGACAGTACAAGAGCGCCGAGATGGACGCTGCATTGAAGGAGGCCAGCTCCACCCTCGACCCTGCTTCTGTCAAAGCCGCCTATGTCAAGGTTCAGAAGCTCGTTGCAACCGAAATGCCGGTCTACATCTTCGGGGAACAGACGCGTTCGCTGCTGCTGCGCGACGATACCGGCGGCGTCGTTCCCTCGAATGGCGGCATCCTGCAAAAGCAGTTCCTCTACGTTTGCACGGATACCTGCCAGAAATAGCTGGCTCCAGATCACGACGCATAAGCTCGTCCGGAAGATCCGGGCGGGCAGGGAAGGGCCGGTCGATGGGCTGGACGACCGTACACGCCAGAGACGTTAAGACGACAGAATGAGCCCTGCGACGCGGGGCGATCGGAAAAGGTGGATGACGATGATCGGCAATCGCGAGAAGGTGAAGTTTCGGGACCTGGTTTCCCGCAAGCAGGTGTTCACTCCCTGCGTCTGGGATTGCTACTCCGCAAAGGCGGCGGAAATGGCCGGCTTCGAGGCGATCCTGCTCAGCGGCGCCTCACTCGGATTCAGCATGTCCGGCGTGCCGGATCTCGGCCTGCACAATCAGGAGGAACTGGTCTACGCGACCGACCGCATCGCCGACTACTCGCCTTTGCCGCTGGTCATCGATGCCGATGACGGCTTCGGCGATGTCGTCCAGACCTTCCGCACCTGTTATCGTCTCGCCAAAGCCGGCGCCGGAGCGATCCTGATCGAGGATACGCCCAATGAACGCGGCTATGCGCGGTTCGGCCGCGCCATGGAGGCGGCGACGCTTGCCGGCAAGGTCGATGGCAACGTGCCGCATGAAGTCGTCTCGCAGGAGCTCTGGCTCGCCAAGATCAAGGCCTCGATCGAAGCCTGTCAAGGCAGCGATTGCGTGGTGATAGCGCGCACCGAATCCAAGCTCGAAAAGGGGTTGGACGATGCTATCGAACGCTGCGTGCGCGCCGCAGCACTCGGTGCTGAAATGACCTATGTGCACGGCCTGCGCACGCTGGAGGAATGCCGGAAGGTGGCCAAGGAATTGCCCGGCTGGAAGATGTTCGGCGATGTCGCGACCGTCAACGGCGTGCCCTTCGTCCGGCTTGAGGAAATCGAGGCGCTCGGCTTCAACCTGGTGACCATGCACTATCTCGAGAAGGGATCGATGTATGGCATGATGGATTACGGTCGGCATGTCTTCAAGGACAGCAGCACGCGCTATGCGGACGAGCATAGCATGGGCGGCATGACGCCTGCCGAGCAGAAAGCCTCGCTGGAGCGGGACAGCGGCTGGCTCGATGCCGAGGACAGATGGAAGGCGCTCTGATCCCGGAGACCGGCCGCTCTGCCGTCTCGTTTTGCGAAATCCGGATGCCGGTCCAGTCCGGCATCGGATGCTCCACCTAACAATCGGAGTCCGATCGTTGCGAATTGCCAAGCTCTCCTATCTGAAAGCGGTTGGCGTCCGGCTTCTGGCCGGCATTCCGGTCTTCCTTCTGGTGACGTTCTCGGCGACGGCTCTGTCGAGCCTGATGCCGGGGTCGGCGGCGCAGCTCATCCTTGGAGAGAACGCGACGCAGGCGCAGATTGATGCGCTGAACAGCCGTTACGGTTACGATCTGCCGGTCTGGGAACGTTATCTCGGCTGGCTCGGGCGGCTTCTTCAGGGAGATCTCGGGCAGACCATGTTCAGCCAGCAGTCCGTGGCAAAACTCCTGGTCGACCGGGCGGCGGTGACGTTCGAGATTGCGCTGCTTGCGATGTTCGTCTCGCTAGTGATCGGCGTGCCGCTCGCCATGTATACGGCCAGCCGGTCGGGCGGCATCGTCGATACGGTGCTGCGGGCGGTCTCCTCGGTCATGCTGTCGATCCCGACTTTCGTCATCGTGGTTCTGCTCGGCTTCGTCTTCGCAATCGTGCTGCGCTGGCTGCCGGCGACCGGCTGGGTCACCTTCAGCGACGATCCGATCGGCAATCTCTATTACGTCGCCTTGCCGGTCATGTGCCTCAGCGTGCACCAGGCAGCCTATTTCTACAGGGTGAGCCGCAGCGAATTCGTCGCGATCCTCCAGGAGGACTATGTCCTCGTTGCCAGAGCCAAGGGCCTGCCGACGCGTTACATCCTGATGCGCCACGTGCTGCGCCCGGCCTCTCCCCAGGTGCTGACGGTGATGGGCCTGTCCATGACCTATCTGCTCGGCGGTTCCTTCATCGTCGAGAGCTATTTCGCGGTGCCCGGCATCGGCTGGACCGTTCTCAATGCGGTCAGCAGCCACGACCTGCCCGTCATGCAAGCCATTCTGTCGCTGACAGTGGTGATCTTCGTCGTGATCTTCATCCTGGTCGATCTCGGTTACGCGCTTATCGATCCGCGGGTGGACGTGTCATGAGCCGCCTCCAGCCAACACAAACGGACCTCGTGCCCGGCGAAACGGTCGCATTGGCAGAGACGTTGAATGCCGCGATGCCGAAGACCGCGCGTTTCCGCATGCCGAGCGGCCATCCGATGGAATGGTTCGCCTTCGTGTTCCTGGCGGCCCTGATCGTCTCCTCGGTTTTCGTGGAGTTCATTCCGGGTCTCGTTCGGGCAAGCTTCCCCTATGGCGATTTCTCGCAAGGCCCGGAATGGAGCCTGAACGGCCTGTTCGGAACCGATGCGCTCGGGCGCAGCATCCTGTCCCGCGTGCTTTACGGTGCGCGAACGACGCTCGCCATCGTCTCGGTCGCGACGCTGATCTCGCTGGTGATCGGCATGATCCTCGGAATGCTGGCCGGCTTCTATCGCGGCCCGGTCGAGCGGATCGTCGATCTCTATGCCAATTCCATGGCGTCGCTTCCGCCGATCCTCGTCATCCTGGCGCTGATATCGGTGACCGGAAATTCGGTTTTCACGATGATGCTGGCGCTTGGCCTGCTCGACATCGGAACCTATGCACGCATCGCCAAAGGCGGCGTGATTGCCCAGAACGACCGTGATTACGTGTTGGCAGCACGCGCCATGGGCGCGTCGGACATGCGGCTTCTGCTGCGCGAGATCCTGCCCAATCTCGTTCCGGCGCTGACGGCCATCGTTCCGCCGCTGATGGCGGGGCTGATCATCACCGAGGGATCGCTGAGCTTTCTCGGTTACGGCATTCCGGCGCCGGCGCCGAGCTGGGGCGGGATGATCGCCAGCTCGACCGACCTGCTCAGCCGCTTTCCACTGCTGATCTTCGGACCGATCGTCGCCATCGTGCTGACGGTCTATTCGCTCAATACGGTCGGGGATTGTCTGGCCCGTCGCATGAACCATCGCGGCAGGGAACTCTGATATGAATGAGGCAGCGAACACCACCCCGGTCCTCGATTGTCACGAGCTCTCCTGTCATTTCAGGTCGCCGTTCGGGCCGATCCGCGTACTGCACGACGTGAGCTTCAGCATCCCGCCGCGCACGACGCTCGGCATCGTCGGAGAATCCGGCGCGGGCAAATCCATGCTGGTCAAGACGATCATGGGCATTGCGCCGGAGGGCATGAAAACCAGCGGTCGCATCCTCGCCGACGGGACCGATCTGTCGACGCTTAACGAGACGAAACGCCGCGCCTTTCTCGGCCGCAAGTTCGGGATGGTTTTCCAGAACCCGATGACATCCCTCAATCCGTTCGTGCGGGTGGGGCGGCAGATCGAAGAGGCGAGCCGCTTCCATCTGCGGCTTGGAAAGGCGCAGGCGAAGGCGCTCGCGATCGAACTGCTGGCAAGCGTCGGCATTCCCGATGCCGCGGAATGTTACGGGCATTATCCGCATCAGTTTTCGGGCGGCATGAAGCAGAGGATCATGATCGCCACGGCACTTGCCTGCCAGCCGGATCTGCTGATCGCCGACGAGGCGACGACCGCGCTGGATGTGACGGTTCAGAAGGAAATTCTCGATCTGCTGCAGGTTATCCAGCAGCAGCGGCAGATGTCGATGATCCTGGTGACGCACAATCTGGGCGTCGTCGCAGGCCGCACCGACGACATCCTCGTGCTCTATGGCGGGCATGTCGTGGAATACGGTCCGACGGACACCGTCTTTTCCCATCCGCGCCATCGCTATACCGAGGCTCTGCTTTCGGCGATGCCGCGCATGGACCAGCCGGCTCATACGAAACTGCGCACGATCCCGGGCCGTCCGCCCGATCTTGCCAACCCCGCGCCGGGATGCCCGTTCGCACCGCGCTGTCCCGCCGCCGAGGCCCGCTGCCATGTCTCGATGCCGCCGATGACGACCAGTGCGGACGGCAAGCACCGCTTCGCCTGCTATGTGCCTGTTCAAACCGGCGATGCAGCCGACACTGCGGTCGAAAGGAGGGCATTGTCATGAATGACGAGGCTTCCGGCCAGGCCGTCGATACAAGTGCCGCAACGCATGCCTTCGCTGCTTTCCTGCGCGACGACGCGCTTTTGAAGGTACGCGATCTCTCGGTCAGATACCGGCGCGGCGGCAAGATCTTTGTTGCGGTCGACGGCGTCTCCTTCGACGTGGCTCCTGGGGAAACGCTCGGTCTCGTCGGAGAGTCGGGCAGCGGCAAGACGACCATCGGCCGTGCCCTCCTGAAGCTTCTGCCGAAGGCGGACACGCGTATCGACGGCCACGTCGAATATGACGGCCTGAATCTTGCCGACCTGTCTGCTTCCGATCTTCGCGCCATCCGCAGCAAACTGCAGATGATCTTCCAGGACCCGATTTCTTCTTTCAATCCCCGCCGCAAGGTGCAGGATATCGTCGGAGAAGGCCTCGAGATCCAGGGCATCCGCAAAGCGGAAAGACTGGAAAGGGTCGATCGTGCGCTCAACGATGTCGGCATGAGCCGGACGATGGTGGAGGGCCGCAGGCCGCATCAGTTTTCCGGCGGCCAGTGCCAACGCATTGCGATCGCGCGGGCGCTCGCCGTTGGGCCGGAGCTGATCGTCTGCGACGAGCCGGTTGCATCTCTTGATGTGTCGGTGCAGGCGCATGTGATCAATCTTCTGCAGGATATCCGCCAGAAGCGTAACCTGGCGCTGATCTTCATTTCCCACGATCTCGCCGTCGTGCGCAATGTCAGCGACAGGGTCGCCGTCCTCTACATGGGCAGGATCGTCGAGATCGGAACCGGCGATGCCATCTATCAGCGTCCGGCGCATCCCTATACCCGCATGCTGCTGGAAGCAGTCCCGGTTCCCGATGCCAGCCGGAAGATCGTGCCGAGCGCAACCCCGACGCAGGCCTTGTCGCGGAGCGCGCCGCCATCAGGTTGCCGGTTCCGCCTGCGTTGCCCACGCGCTCAGGCGATCTGTGCGGGAGAGGAACCAAAGCTTACGGCGATGCCGTACGGCCAATTCGCGGCCTGCCACTTCCCTCACGACGAACCGGCGCCCGGAATGAAGACGGCGGAACAAGCGTGATGGAAAAAGCCCCTGATGCATTCGAAGAAAAAATGCTGGCAAGCGGCAACGCGCGCTCGGACCAGGATAGCGGAGATGCGAAGCGCGCTGCTTTCTGTGCCAATGTGTTCGATGTCATGGTCCGGCTCTACGGCGAGCCCGGCATCGCGTCCTGGTGCCTCGAAGCCCAGACACGTCATGCGGTGGACGTGCCGTCTCTGCTGTTCTTCGCTCTTGCAGATAGTGACGGACACGGCGCGGATGACGGCGACATGAAGCGGCTTCTGGAACGTGCCGGCGAATGGCGTTCGCTTGTCGTCCTGCCGTTGCGACATCTTCGGCTAACCTTGCGTCAAGGCCGCAGGAACGTGGCAGAGATTGAATTTTACGAGAAGATCAAGGCAGCGGAGCTGGACGCGGAACGGTTGCAGGTCCGGCGCCTGGCCGACGACTTTCTCCCCCTCGAAGGGTCGGGCGGGCTGGCAGCCCGTTATCTCGAAACGATTTCCATGCCGGAATCCGAAGCAGGGGCGTTGGTCGGGCGGCTTCGAGACGCCACCAAAGCCAAGTGCCACGGCTTCCCCATCATGTGCACTGAGGATCTGAAGACATCATGAGCGATTTCGACGTCCTTATCACAGGAACCATCGTCATCGAAGAAGGTGTCGCGGAAAACTCCGTCGCCGTCACTGGCGGCATTACCGCTGCGATCGAGACAGGCTGCGCTCCCGGCGCGCGTGTTCGATTTCGGCACTTACCTTCTCACACCTATCGAGCTTCAAGGACATCGAGATGAACGCCATAATTCTAGACGGTGACAGCCTGACGATCAAAGATACCGTTCGCATCGCGCGCCAGGGCGCCAAGGTCGCGCTCGCCGACGCAGCGCGCGCCGAAATCATCAAGGTGAGAAACTATATCGAGGAAAACTGGCTGACCGAAAACGCGCCGCCAACCTACGGCTTCAACACCGGCGTCGGCAAGCTCAAGGATTATGCCATCAACCAGGCCGACAACGACCGCTTCCAGCGCAATATCGTGCTCTCTCATTGCTCCGGCATCGGAGAACCGGCGTCGGAAGAAATCGTCCGCGCCATGATGGCCGTCCGTATCAACGCCTTCTGCCTCGGGGTTTCCGGCCTGCGGATCGAAGTGGTCGATCGTCTCGTTGAGATGCTGAACCGCGGCGTTCACCCTGTGGTGCCGATCCAGGGGTCGGTCGGCGCGTCCGGCGATCTGGCGCCGCTCGCCCACATGGTTTCGGTGCTGATCGGCTATGAGGAGGCGGAAGCCTATTACCAGGGCGAACGCATGCCAGCGCCGCAGGCTCTGGAAAAGGCCGGCATCTCCCCGATTGCTTTCGATCTCAAGGCGAAGGACTGCCTTGCCCTCATCAATGGCAACAGCCTCTGCGCGGCCATGGCGGTTCTCAACCTCCACGACGCCGAGATGCTGATGAAGACCGCCGATGCGGCCGGCGCGCTCAGTCTGGAGGCGATCCGCGGCGAGCAGGCGGCATTCGATCCCCGCATTCATCTCGTGCGCAAGCAGCCCGGGCAGATCGCGACTGCGGAAAATATTCGTCGCATTATCGAGGGCAGCCGTCGCACGACCGAGGCAGCACGTGCGGTACGCCTCGAGGACGATATCCTACATCCGAAACACACCGCCCGGATCCAGGATCAGTATTCCTTCCGTTGCCTGCCGCAGGTGCATGGAAGCTGCCGCGACCAGTTGGAGCACGCCAAGGAGTTGATCACGCGCGAGCTCAACGCCGCGACCGATAATCCGCTCGTCTTCTGGAACGAACTCGGCGCGCTGGAATTCCTGTCCGGCGGCAATTTTCATTGCGAACCCATCGCTTTTGCCATGGACATCCTGACGATCGCTTTGGTGGAAATCGGCAATATTTCCGAGCGACGCCTGTTCTCGCTCTGCGACACGACGTTGAACTACGGCCTGCCGCCGAACCTTGCCGGCAAGCCGATTGGCCTGAATTACGGCTATGGCATCATCTCGACGGCTGCGGCGTCCGTCGCATCGGAAAACAAGACGCTGGCTTTCCCCGCCGTTGCCGATACCATCCCGACCAAGAGCAGCCAGGAAGACCATGTTTCGATGGCGACATGGGCATGCCGCAAGACGCGTCAGGTGGTCGACAACATGCCGAAGATCCTTGGTGTCGAATGCCTGCTTGCGGCCCGCGCCATCTTCCTGACCGAAGAGGCGCTCGGCGGCTACAAGCTCGGAGCCGGCAGCCAGGCGCTCTATGACGCGCTTCGCGACGCGATCCCGTTCCAGCAGGAGGACAGCTACATGCCCAAGCAGACCACACCGGCTCTCGAGATCGTGCGGTCCGGCGCATTTCTCGAGGCCATCGAGAACAAGATCGGCGCGCTGAAATAGGCGGGCCGGCTGATTTGGGCTGCGGCCGCATCATGAGGCGCCGGCATTTCATCGCCGCCTGCAATTCCCTGACCGGAGAGAACCATGTTCGATGATCTGATAATGCCGCCAGCCGACAAGATCCTGTCGTTGATGCCGATTTTCCGGCAGGACAGTCGTTCGAACAAGATCGATCTCGGCGTCGGAGTCTACCGGGACGCCTCCGGTACGACGCCGATCCCGCGGGCGGTGAGGGAGGCAGAAAAGCGAATCCATACCGCGCAGACGACCAAAGCCTATGTCGGCCCGGCCGGGGATTCTGTTTTCTGCGATCTCATCGGCAGGCTTGTCTTCGGCGAGGCGGCGCCGTGGGAGCGAATTCGCGGTATCCAGACGCCGGGCGGAGCGGGCGCCTTGACGGTGCTCGCCGGCCTGATCTCCCTGGCGCGCCCGGGTGCTGCGGTTCATGTGCCCGACCCGACCTGGGTGAACCATGTGTCGATCCTCGAAGACAACGGGCTTCGGGTCGTCACTTACCCATACCTCGACAGCCGAACAGGCGAGGTGGACTTCGACGCCCTGCTCGATCACTTTTCGCGGTCGGAGCGGAGCGACATCGTTTTGCTGCACGGCTGCTGCCACAATCCGACTGGCGCCGACCCGAGCCCTTCGCAATGGCAGGCGCTGGCAGAGATCATCGCCGAGCGCGGGCTCGTTCCGCTGGTCGATATCGCTTATCAGGGGTTTGGCGAGGGTCTCGAGGACGACGCCTTCGTCGTGCGGTTGCTCGCCGGCACGGTTCCGGAAATGCTCGTCTCCTCGTCATGCTCGAAGAATTTCGGAATCTATCGCGAGCGTACAGGTGCCGCATTCATTCTCGCCGCCAACGCGGATCGGGCGGATGCAGCCAAGGCGCAACTCACGGTGCGAGCCCGTGTCGTCTATTCGATGCCGCCGGATCATGGCTCGGCTATCGTTCGCACCGTTCTGGAAGACCCGGCACTCGCGGCCGACTGGCGCGCCGAACTGGACGGTATGCGCTCCAACATTCTGTCGCTGCGCCAGGGGCTTGCTGCCTCGTTCCGGCGTTTCACCAATGGCAGCGACTACGATTTCCTCGCCAAGAACAAAGGCATGTTTTCGCTGATCGGTCTGACACCCGGGGAAGCTGTGATGCTGCGCGAGCGCCACGCCATCTATATCGTCGAGGACGGACGCATCAATGTCGCTGGGCTGCAGGCCAGCCAGATCGACACCTTTGCGGAAGCCGTTCTGGCAGTTCGCGGGAAACGCTGATTGGCATCCGTTTGAGGCCAGAGACAAGAACTATTCGTGCTTCCTTCCGCCGACGGCGTTCCTTACAATCTTGCCTGTCCTCCCCGAGCCCTGGAAATGAGGTTTTCATGAGCACGCTTACCCGCTTCTCCGTTCAGCCGCTCTCGACCATGACCCGCCGTCTTGCCGATGTCGCCTCCACTCGTCGCGAACCCGACCTGGTCATCCAAGGCGCACGCGTCTTGTCCACCTATTCGGAGCGCTTTCTCGACGGACGCGAAGTCTGGATTTCGGGTGGCCGCATTGCGGCCGTGAAGCCGGCCGGCAGCTACAGAGGCGGGAGCGCCAAGCTCTACGACGCCAGGGGCGGCATCATCGCCCCGGGCCTGGTCGATCCGCATATCCATATCGAATCCTCGATGGTGACGGCCTGCGCCTATGCGGAAGCGGCGCTCCTCAACGGCACGACGACGATCTTCTGCGACAGCCACGAGATCGGCAATGTCATGGACGTCGCCGGCGTCGAGGCCATGCTCGAAGATGCACGGCAGGCGCCGCTGTCGATCTTCCTGACCGTGCCGAGCACCGTGCCGGCGACGACGCCTGATCTGGAAACAGCCGGCGGCGACCTGACGCCGGACAAGATCGCCGCCCTGTTCGACAAATGGCCGGAAGCCGTGGCTCTCGGTGAGAAGATGGATTTCGTCCCCGTTGCGATGGGCGACGAGCGCAGCCACGCGATCCTGGCTGCAGCACTTGAGCGCGGCAGGCCGGTGTCGGGCCATGTTTACGGACGAGAGTTCGTTGCCGCCTATGCCGCATCCGGCGTTACCGACACGCATGAAGCCATCGACCGCGACATTGCCGACGACCTGCTGGAAGCCGGCGTGTGGCTCTTCCTGCGCGGCGGCCCGCCGACGACTCCCTGGCATTCGCTGCCGCAGGCGATCAAGACGATCACTGAGCTCGGCGCCTCCCACAAGCGCGTCGCCGTCTGCACCGACGACCGTGATGCCGAAGATCTGCTCGCCTTCGGCCTGGACTGGGTAACGCGCGAAGCCGTGAAATACGGCATGAGGCCGGAAGAGGCCTGGGCGATGGGTTCGCTGCACGGCGCGACGCGGTTCGGCATGGAAGGCGAAATCGGCGGTCTGGGCGGCGGACGCCGCGCCGACCTAGTGCTTCTCAGCGACGACCTTACGCCGGTCAGCACCTGGTATGGCGGCGAGCTCGTCGTCGACGGCAAGAAGATCACGCCGATCCTCGACGAAGCCCTGTCGAAACCGTACCGCTATCCGGATGCTGCCTACCACACGGTCAAGCTGCCAAAAAATCTCAAGCTGACACCGGACCTGCCGACGGAGACGGTCGTCGCTCATACGATCAAGACGGAGCTGCCTGGCATTACCCTCGGTCATGTCACCGTCACGCTGGAACCGGCCAATGACTGGCAAGCCCATTTCGACAAGCACGACCTCTGCTTCGTGACGGTGGTGGAACGCCACGGCAAGTCTGCCGGCAATGTCGCCCACGGACTGCTCAACGGCTTCGGGCTCAGACAAGGCGCTGTCGCATCCTCGGTCGGCCACGACAGCCACAACATCATCGTTGCCGGCACCAATGCCGCGGACATGCAGGTGGCGCTCGACGCGATCGAAGAAAAGCAGGGTGGCGTCTGTGTCGTCATGGACGGCAAGGTGACGGCCATGGTGCCGCTGCCGATCGCCGGGCTTTTGTCCGACAAGCGCGTGCACCAGGTCGCGGACGAGGTAAAGGTCTTGAAGCTCGAATGGGAAAAGGCAGGCTGCACCATCGCCTATATGGGCTTCAACCTTATCCCGCTGTCGGTCATCCCGGAAATCCGGATAACCGACAAGGGCCTGGTGCTGGTGCCGGAAATGGTGATCTCACCGCTCTTCGAAAAGGCCTGAACGCTGGCAATCCGATGGTGAAAGAGGTTCGCCGTGACGGGGCAAGAAAACCGAACGCGTCGCGAGCGAACCACCATCAATAACGTTAGGCATCGAGCGCACCTCGTTTGGCAATCGAGATCAGCTCCTTGAAGTGCGTAACAATTCTACCTTCGCGGCTAGCGTCCTCCGCTTCCCAACCGAACTTCCACGCGTCGTGGCGCGCAAGCCAATCTCCGAGGGCGCCGGTATCACCAGTAGGCATCCTATGGGCGGCGAGGTATGGGTTTTCGTGGGCCTTCAGGCCGAGCACCCGCGCCCTTGAGCCTGCTTCCTGCAGATCGATCAGCTCTTCAATTGTCATACGCGATCCCCCATGATGTCGGCGACGGTAGCATCGTGGTCCGCGCATGCAAGTGAATGCTAATTAATGGGTTAATTTGGGACAGTTGCGTGACAAGCTGCGCAGCATAACGATCTGATATAGCAACATAACGTTTCCTGATCGAAGACGTTGCTTTACCGATTGTACCCCTGAGAAAGGCCGCACATACTCTTGGTCATAACAAATGACAAAGAGGGTAACATGTTAGAATTCAATATCATGCGGGCTCACGCCGGTCGCCTTTCCATGTCCACCATCGCCGGCATCCTGTTGCTTTGCACCGGCCAAGCGAATGCCGAAACTCTTCGACTCGCCCACGCATCAAGCTCGAAAAGCCTCATTCAGGAGGCTGTCGTCATGTTCGCCGACAAGCTCGCCGGCGAAACCAAGGGCGGCCTCACCGTCCAGATTTTTCCAGATGGTCAGTTGGGCGATGAGGGACCGATCGCCGATGGTGTCGGCTCCGGCTCCATCGATATCGGCCTAGGCGGCGTTGCGGATGCGATCGATCCGAAGCTCAATGTCGTCACCTTGCCGTTCTTGTTTTCCGATGCAAACGCGGCTCACACCTTTCTCGACGGACCAGTCGGGAAGAAAGTCTTCGACACGGGTGCCGACAACGGCTTCAAGATGCTGGGAGCGCTTGATTCCGGTTTCCGTCAATTTGCAACCGTCAGCAAATCAATTGCCACACCGGAGGATATCAAGGGTCTGAAGCTGCGGACACCGCCCAACCCCGTCATTCTTGCAACCATCGAACAGCTGGGCGCCCTGCCGCAATCGATTCCATTCGGGGAGGTCTATACCTCGCTGCAATCGCATGTGGTCGACGGCGTGGAGCCGGAAATACGCGATTTCGCGGATCAGAAATGGTATGAGAGCGCGAAGTTCCTATCGGTCTCGAACTATATCTGGACGCCGAATTACTGGTTCATGAACAAGGAGCGCTTCGACGCTCTGAGCCCGGAAAACCAGGCTGCGGTGACCAAGGCAGTCGAAGAGACGACGATCTGGTACCGCGGAAAACTTGACGAGGTCTATGCCCAGGTCATCGAGGACCTCAAGTCGAAGGGCGTCACCGTAACGACGGTGGACACGACACCCTTCCGTGCGATGGTTGATCCTGTTTACGCGAAATTCGGGGCGGAATGGGGGGACGATCTGGTGTCGTCCGTGCGCTCGGCAGCAGCCGGAAAATAGGCAATGCCTACGGCGAGGATGCGATCGGTCCTCCGACGTGTCCTTGCCGCATTCGTTGCTCGTGCACCACTTCCTCCTTTGATGGAAAGCCCCATGAAACGCCTGGCTTCTTCAGCGGTCTTCGTGATGACGATCGTTGGTGTCCTCGTTGTCGTCGCCCTAATCCTTTCTACCGGGCTTGGCGCCGTGGGCCGCTATCTCGGTCTCTCCGGAATCACTTGGTCATTTGAAATGGTCGGCATCCTGTTTTTGTGGACGACCGCGATCGGTGCTGTTCTGTCGGAGGTCGCCGGCGAAAATGTTTCCATCGACGGCAACACGTCCACCAGTGGTCGGAACCGCTGGTTTCGCATCTATCACAATCTCATCCTGCTCACCGTTGCCGCCGCCTTTCTGTGGAGCGGCAAGGCCATGCTTGCGCGCACGGGATTTGTTCCCACTCCCGTCATGCGCGCGCCGAGTTGGACCGTTCAGAGCATCATCGTCTTCATGGGCGCCACTCTGGCTGTCATTGCGATTGCGCGCATCGTTTCAGCATTCCGGGAGCGTGGCCAATGACGCTTCTGGTTCTCTTCGGCGTCTTCGCCATCACGCTCTACACTGGTGTGCCGGTCGCATGGTCGATCGCGTTTTCCACTCTTGTCGTCATTTATTTCGGTCTGGTTCCGCTCCCACCCTCCTGGTTTGCGCAACAGGTCTATATGGGAGCCGATTCCATTTCATTGGCGTCCATCCCGCTGTTTCTCGTCGCCGGCGGCATCATGAACGAGGGTGGCCTGACACGCCGGATCATCGACCTTGCCAATGACATGGTCGGATGGGTGCGAGGAGGATTGGGTGTCGTCAATGTCGCGACCTGCATGATCTATGGCGGAATTACCGGATCGGCCACGGCCGACACGGGTGCTGTCGGCGCCATCATGATCCCGGCGATGGCCGAACGAGGCTATCCAAGAGACTTCGCTGCAGCAGTTACGGCCGCAGCCGGGACGCTCGGCATCATCCTGCCGCCGAGCGTTGTGATGATCATGTACGGGGTCATAACGGATACATCAATCGGTGGGCTATTTGCAGCAGGCATCATTCCGGGTCTTATGTTGGCGGTCACATTCATGCTCACGGCCTGGTGGGTCGGGGTGAAGGAGAACTTTCCAAAGTCGGAGACCCGTCCGACCGTAACAAGCTTCAGCAAGCACCTTTTGCGGGCACTTCCTGCGTTAATGATGCCTATTGCGGTTCTCAGTTCCATGCTGAGTGGGCTTGCGACAACGACGGAAGCTGCATTCGTCGCAGTGGTCTGGGCTCTTCTGGTTGGAGGTGTTCTCTACCGCGAAATCACCTTGGTCGGTCTTTGGAAGATCGGAGTGGAGACGGTGCGCATGACCGGCGCCATTATGATCATCATGGCTGTCTCGGTTCCATTTTCCTGGATATTGACCGTCGAACAGATACCGCAATGGACCGCCGGGCTCCTTCATGCCTGGGGAGCCGGTCCGACCATCACGATCCTGCTCATCCTGGCGCTTTTGACCTTCGTCGGGACCTGGGCGGACCTTGGGCCTTCGCTGATCATCCTTGCACCGATCGTTCATCCGATCGGCGTCGAAGCCGGGCTTCAGCCCTATCAACTTGGCCTGATCTTCACGATGGCGTTGGGTATCGGTTTGTTCACGCCACCGGTGGGCACCAACATCTTCGTCGTCTGCAACGTCGCCAAGGTCGGAGTGAACGCGGTTACGCGCAGGCTCATTCCGTTCTTCATCACCAGCAACATCTGCCTTTTGCTCGTCGCCTTCATTCCGGAGACGACGGAATGGCTGCCGCGCTACTTCGGGTTCTAGCAACCGTCCGTGGCCGCAACGAATGGACAAATACGATGACGACACATCTGGTTGGGGGAATCTCCAGCGCCGGGCGGGCTCTGCCACCCTTGGACGGCAAGCCATTTATTACCGAACGATCACAAGGGGCCTATATCTGGGACGATAGACAGCGCCAATATATCGATACGGCGCTCGGATTTGGGGCGACGGTGATCGGCCATGCGAATCCGCTGGTTGTCGAGGCAGTCACTGCCGCCCTGCGCAATGGGCCGATGCCGGCCTTTGCCCATGATGGAGAGGAGGAAGCTGCCAGCGTGCTGACCGCTGCGACGCAGCATTTGTCGCGGGCGATCTTTACCAATACCGGTAGCGAGGCTGTCCATCTCGCTTGCCGTCTCGCACGCGCTGCCACAGGCCGTTCCTATATCGCAAAAATGGCTGCCGGCTATGATGGCTGGTATGACGACGTCACGCTAGGCCAGGCGGGATCCGCCGATGCGGCAATGCTCACAAACGCAAGGCCGGTGCACGAGCGAACCACGCTGCTGCGCTTCAACGACTTCGATGACGTCGATCAACTGTTCTCGGAAAACAGTGGCATCGCTGCCGTCATCCTGGAACCGATGCTGGCCAATGCGGGATGCATCCCGGCAGCGCCCGGCTATCTTGCTCATGTGGAAGCGACGGCGCGGCGCCATGGCGCGCTTGTCATTCTCGACGAAGTGCTGATGGGATTTCGCACGCGATTCGGGCTGACGGGGCATAGCATGGAGGTGGAAGCAGATCTGGCCACCGTCGGCAAAGCCATCGGCAGTGGCGTCGCAGTGGCCGCTGTCGTCGGTCGACCCGACCTCATGGCGCTTGCAGAAGAGGGTACAGTCAACCGCGCCGGGACTTACAGCGGCAATCCTGTGGCCACAGCCGCCGTCACCGCAACGTTTCAGGTTCTGAGAGACCTCGATTACGCCGCCTTGCTGGCGCGCGGCGAGCGGTTAAGGCATGGCATAAATTCAGCTTTTGCCAGTTATGGTAGGGCGGTTACGACCTCGGGGGAAGGCTCTGTATTTACCATCTGGTTTGCCGATAGCCCGCCCTCGAATTACGCAGAGACACTGGACAGGGCAAATGCCGTCATGACCCTCAAACTTCATGAGGCGCTACGCCGCCGCGGGCTGTTGATCATGCCGTTTGCCTTCGGTCGTCTCTATCTTTCCAATGCCCACACCGATGGCGTTATCGACGACATGATCGGTATTTTTGAAGACGCCGCAAGAGACATGGCGGCTTAGCCAATTTCCTGTTTTGGGATCCTGAAAACCATATGCCTTGCAACTGGCCGTTTACCGGATCGCGACCCTGATCACGGCGACCAGTAGATAGTGTCAAAGCTGCTGAAAATGCGAGCGGACGAAGCTGGCGACCGTGCGAACAGCGGCGCGCGCGCCATGTGGAACGAGAAGGGCGATCTCAAGCGGTTTCAGCGACGGCAGGCCGTCGTCTTCCGCGGTCAGACGGCGGTGTCGCGAAGCGACAACCGAGGCCGGCAAAGCTGTAACCGCGGCACCCGCATCCAGCGCCGCCTGAATCGACGGCAGATGTGAGGATGTCCATGCCGCTCGCCATCCGATGCCGGCCTGGGTGAGAGCGTGGACGATATGGGGCCGTGCTCGACAATCCTTCTCTGGAAACAAGGCAAGAGGCAGGGGGCGCTGCCGCTCAATCTGCCCATCCGGAGGTCCGCACCAGACCAGCGGCTCGCGACGCAGCAACTCGCCGACGATTGAATCCGGTGCACGAGTGATGATAGCGAGATTGATAGTGCCGTGTTCGACCATCGCCTCGAGGGAGCGGGAGAAGTCGCACTGGATCTCGACCTGGATACGGGGATTGGCGCGCGAAAACTCTTCGATCAAAGGCTTGCCAAACAGCTCGATATAGTCGTCCGGCATTCCAAGACGGACATAGCCGCGCATGGCACCTGGATCGAGCGCTGCCAGCGCCTCGTCCTCGATCGCAATGATACGGCGGGCATAGCCAATCAGGATCTCGCCTGTTTCCGTCAGGTGCACGCCGCGTCTTGTCCGGTCAAATAGCTTCCGCCCGATCTGTTCTTCAAAACGGGCGATGATGAGACTGACGGCCGCTTGTGACTTGCCGATCCTCATCCCTGCTGCAGTAAAGCCACCGGCGTCGGCCACTGCCACGAAAGTCGCGAGCGCATCTGTGTCGAAGTGCTGCATTTTGAACCTTGGAACTCGCTATGGGACGCGCGGCAATCTGATAGTTCCGACTAAGCGAGCTTCACCAAAAGACCACCAGACTGCAGATATCATTCTCCCTTTCCTCAAGTGAGTAAAGCGCTGGCCATGATGCGAACACGCCGATCTGGCCAGCCAATGTCTCAAGGGCATGGACACACACGATGTCGCACAAACCAGCCGCGTCCCAATGACCGCGCCCCAAAATAGCCTGTGCCACCGCGGGCCGGTGTCGCCTGCCGCCTCCGCCCGCATCCAACCCGTCTTGCCGTGACACACAAAAATGCAACTGCAATACTAAAGGTCGGCGACTTGTAGATGCATTCGCGTAAATGCGATTAGGCTTTCGATGTGTTGGGCGACAGCTCGGCGCGTTTCCTCGACGTCGCCCCGGTCGATCGCCTCGATGATAACGAGGTGTTCTGTGGAGTCCGGCTTCAGGCGATCTTTCAGGCGGTCGATTTCGAAGAGACGCGTGGTCGCCCGAAGCTCCCGCAGTACCTTTGCCATGACCGCGTTGCCGCAATGATCGATGATCATATTATGGAGATTGTCGTCCGAGAACCAGTGCGCGTCTGTGTGATACGCCGTCGCATCCAAAAGGTCGTGGATTTCCTGCCGGACGCTCATCAAAAGCCGCCGCGGAATGGCGTTGATCGACAATACCGCCGCTTCAGGTTCGATCAACAACCTCAGTTTCAAGCTTTGAAGATACTCGCCGACATCCACCTGTCGCACGACGTAGTTTCGGCCGTCGCCCTTGCGAACCAGGCCTTCGCCTTCTAACCTCTGCAGCGCTTCGCGCAGCGGTGTCCTCGAAATCCCGAGTGTCTCGGCAAGCCTTGCCTCAACGATGACATGCCCGCCTTTCAGCCGGCGATGCCGGATCATGTCGGACACGGCCTTGTAGGTCAGCGATGCAAGATTATGCTGCCCTTTCTCGGCCATTCTCCGACCCGGGGCCGCTAAGGCGTCTGTCACCGTTTGCTATTTCCTTGTTCTTTAGGGCGTTGGCCGCTCGACGCGGCACCGCGCTTTCCTTACGCGATCACTTGTTACATATGATAGCCGATTTGGAAAAGGACTGGAACGAGTGCAGATGGACGATGGTCTGAATGAAGTTGGCGACTCCAGCCTTGCTGACGAAACCTACCGTTCCCTGCTGGCCGATATTCTATCAGCCAGGCTCGCGGGGGGATCGGTCGTCCAGCAACGCCGCCTGGCGACGAAACATGCTGTTTCGCGTTCTCCCATGCGCCACGCGCTGGGACGTCTTGAAGGAGAGGGACTACTTGTCAGAAACGAAAAAGGCGTTCTCTCGGTCAGGGTCATCAGTCTCAAGGATTACCTTGACAGTCTCACCATGAGGATGCTGCTCGAACCAACTGCGGCCGCGCTCGCCAGTCCCCATGTTTCGCGACTTGAACTGGACCCTTTGACAAGCATGCTTGACGAGATCGAGGCCGACCCCGAACCTGACCCTGAGGTGGTCTGGGCGTTTGACGATGCGCTTCACAACTATATCGCAAGCGAAAGCCGCAACCCCTTTATGGCAACCACTATCGGGGAGATGCGGCGCTATACAACGATATTCGAGCGGCAGCTGCCTGTGGTGCGCGCAAAGCCGGGCGTGCGAGAACATCGAGCGATCCTGCTTGCCTTAGCCTCCAACGATGCCGAGGCGGCTCGCCGAGCCATGGCCGATCATCTCGAAGTCGTCCGTCAGGGCGTGCTTGCGAACTACTGAATCGATGAGTTGAGAATGCACTTGCATCTACGTACGACTTTTGTATAAAAGTGGGATCCCACTTGAATGCACGATCGGGATCCAACGATAAAGAATCGAACTCCAGAGGCTCTCCATGCTCCGTTCACATTTCTCTCGCAGCGTTCTTGCCGCGTCCTTCCTGTCGGTCACAGCGTCTTTTGCCTTCGCTCAATCCTGCGAACCCAAAGTGGCGGCAGGCGAGTTGATCAAGCCCGGCACGCTCGTCATGTCGACCAATCCAACGCTTCCGCCGCTCCAGTTCATCGACTCCACGGGCGATCTGAAGGGCATGCGCATCGACCTCGGCAAAGAGATCGCCAAGCGCCTTTGCCTTGAGCCCGAATATGTCCGCATCGAATTCTCCGCGATGGTTCCCGGTCTGCAGGCTGGCCGCTGGGACATGATCAACACGGGCATTTTCTTCACCGAAGAACGCGCCAAGATCATGCAGATGATCCCCTATGAAGATCAGGCCATCAGCGTCTCCGTGGCGCCGGATTCGAAGAAAAACGTCGCCACAAAAGATGATCTGGCCGGCATGACGATCGGTGTCGAAATCGGTGGTTTCGAGGAAACAAAGACACGCCTTCTCGACAAGGAACTGCGTGACGCGGGCAAAGAAGGCTTAACCGTCCAGACGTTCGATAATTTCGCCTTGGCCTTCCAGGCTCTGCGGGCAGGCCAGGTCCAGGGTGTCGTGTCGATCGACGCGGTTGCCAAGGAGTACGATTCTCGCGGGGACTTCAAACGGGCAATCAGCGGCCTCTACCCCGCTCCGGTTTCTGTCGCATTCAAAAGCCCGGCTTTGGCTGACGCCGTGTCTGCGACGTTGAAGGACATGAAGGCGGATGGATCTCTGAAGGCGCTCTTTGACAAATACGGCCTGCCGATGGTCGCGGGTGACTATTCGGTCAAAGGTCCCGGTCGCTGAACTGATTTCAAAGATCGTTTAGAGATGAGGCGGGGCGCGACCACGTCGCGCCAAACCTCTTGCAGAAAGTCGTCTTCATGTCGCTTTGGAACTGGTCTGGCTTTTTCGGTTATCTGTTCAACCCCTTTATACTTGGCGGGGTGTTCACGACCGTTTGGCTCACCGTCGTCTCGTTGATTGCGGGGCTAATTCTGGGCTTTGCTCTTGCATTGATGCGGCGATCGTCGCGGCGGGTGCCATACTACATTGCCAAGGCGTATATCTGGCTTTTTCGCGGCACGCCGCTTCTTGTACAGTTGATTGCGATCTACACGGCGCTTCCACTGTTCGGCATCAAGTTCACCGTCATAGAGGCGGCGTTGCTCGGGTTGGCTCTCAACGAGGCGGCCTATCTCGCGGAGATCATTCGCGCCGGTATCGAAGCCGTGCCGGAAGGCCAGACCAGGGCAGCGCGCGCGCTCGGCATGACGGAGCGTCACATCATGCGCTACATCGTGATGCCGCAAGCCTTCAAAGTTATCGTTCCGCCTCTCGGCAATTCGGTGAACGGTCTCTTGAAAACGACCTCTGTCACCTCCGTCATTTCGGTCGAAGAACTCCTTCGCCGGACCCAGGTTCTCATCCAGGAGCGGTTCATGGTGCTCGAACTGTTTGCTGTCGCGGCGATTTATTACCTCCTCCTCACAACACTCTGGGACTTCTTCCAGAGCCATATCGAAAAGCGCCTTGGTCAAGCCGGATCTCGGCTTTCCATTAACGAGAAGCGCTAGAACCAGGATTTTCAAATGCAGAAGACATTCCGCGGTGTCTACACCGTGATGATTACTCCGTTGGATCCCAGCGGCGCGGTCGATCTGAAGGGGCTGGCTGCCTTTACCGACTGGCAGGTCAAGGAAGGTATCCATGGCCTGATCCCTCTTGGATCGACGGGTGAGTTTCTATCGCTCAGCGAGGAAGAGCGCGATAGTGTGGCGAGGACCGTCATCGAAACTGTCGCGGGACGGGTGCCTGTTCTGATCGGCACGGGAGCGGAAGATACGCGGGAGTCCATTCGCCTTAGCGTCAAGGCCGAGGCAATGGGAGCTGACGGCGTCATGATTATTCCGCCGTTCTATTCCACCCCAACGGATGACGAACTCGTTCATCACTACAAGAGCATTGCGTCTGCCGTGGCCATCCCGATTATGGTCTACAACAATCCCGCGACCGCAAACGTCGACCTGACGCCGGAGCTGGTCAAGCGCATCGCCGAAATCGACGGCTGCGACTATATCAAGGAGTCCACTCTCGAAGTGACGCGCGTGCGCGATATCATCCGGCTGGCTGGCGACGATATGACTGTGTTCGGGGGTATTCTCGGGTTCGAGTCTTTCGTCATGGGTGCGCAGGGCTGGGTGGCAGTGGCTTCAAATGTTGCGCCAGGACCGATGGCGCGGATCTTCGAACTCGTCGCAAATGAGAAAAAGTTCGACGAGGCAAGAGAGCTTTACCTCAAATGGCTGCCTGTCATTCAGGCGGTCGGGGGCCAGGCCTATGTCGCAGGAACGAAGTCACTGCTGACCCACATGGGATTTGGCGCAGGCCTGCCGCGTCCGCCGCGCCTGCCGTTGCCGCCCGCGCAGGATGCCGCCATGAAGAAGCTGGTGGCCGATTTCGGTCTGACGTTCGGCGCCTGAGGAATTCCATGATGCCCGTCGCTTCCATAAACCAGAGCTTGAGGCCCGACGATGCACGGGTCAGGCTCTCGGTCGACGGTCTGCAGATATTTGCCGAAAAGGGCATGTCTGTTGCCGCCGCCATCGAGGCGACGGGGCGGCATGAATTTTCCCGAGGCATCAAAGGCGACGGCCGTGGCCTCTTCTGCGGAATGGGTGTCTGTCACGATTGCCTCGTGACGATCGACGGAAAAGTCAGCCAGCGGGCCTGCATGACCATCGTCGAGGATGACATGCAGGTCCTGCGTCCTGCTGCGCGGCCCGACCTTGCCACTGGTCAGATTGCCGATCTCTGCAGTGTGGCGCATTCCTTGACGACAAGGACGATGGACGTTCTCATCGTCGGAGCGGGGCCCGCGGGGCTTGCCGCCGCGCAGGTCCTTGCTGCGGCCGGCGCCAAGGTGACTGTCATTGATGAACGGCCGTCTGCCGGCGGGCAGTATTTCAAACAGCCCTCGACACGGAGCGCCGCCGAGCGATTGAGTGGTGACGAGCAGGCTTTATCCGGCGCAGCGCTTATAGGGGACGTGCGCGACCATGGCGTGACATTTCTAAGTGCTACAGTGGTGTGGGGTGCCGCACGTGACGACGACGGTTCGCTTATTATCGCCTGCTATGGGTCCGGCCATGCGTTTTACTGCAAGCCGAAAATACTCATCATCGCGACGGGGGCCTACGAACGCCCAACGCCGTTGAGGGGTTGGACACTTCCTGGTGCGATGACAACAGGGGCCGCCCAGACGTTGCTGAGGAGCTATGGCACCGTTCCCGGCCGAAGGATCATTGTCGCCGGAAACGGTCCTTTGAATATGCAGGTCGCAAACGAACTTCGAAAGGCAGGAGCCTCCATAGTCGCCTTGCTGGAAGCAGCCCCGCCACCCTGGTCTCGGCCGCTGGCAGCCCTCGGCCTCCTGACAACGGATCCCGCCCTCGCCCGCCACGGATTGCGCCAGATATCGACGCTGAGGTCCGCGGGCGTCAAGATAGGCTGGAATAGCGTGCTCACCTCGATCAACGGCTCGGAGCGTGTGGAGAGCGTCACGTTCGCCGGACCAGGCGGTGAGACCAATCTCGATGCTGACACCGTCCTTATCGGCGGTAATTTCACATCCTCCAATGAGCTGTCCCGGCTACTCGGCTGCAACCATGAGGTCATCGACGGCGATCTGCGGGCAGTGCGAGGTCTCGACGGTCAGACAACGCTTGCAAACGTGCATATTGTCGGTGAAGCGGCGCGTTTCGGCGGCGCGCATGTTGCGATGGCGGAAGGGCAGATCGCCGCCGCCGCGATTGCGCGAAAATTGGGCCTCCTTGTCCAATCCGACGAAAGCACAGCGAAAAGGCTCGCCCGCCATAGACGGTTTCAGGGGGCGCTTTGGCAGGTCTTTGCGCCGAAGGACGATGCAAAGACAAAGACGGCAATTCCGCCAGATGATGCATTGATCTGCCGTTGCGAAGGGGTGACTCACGGTGTCTTGAGGACGCTCAGCGCAGATAGTGCGCAGGACGTTTCGACATTAAAGCGCCTGTCGCGTGCAGGCATGGGGCGGTGTCAGAGCCGCTACTGCGGCAAAGCGATCGCTGACGTCGTCAAAGAACGGCACCTCACTGGCGAAACAAGCGGTTTTCTGGCTCCACAAATGCCACTTCGACCTATTCCGCTGGCGGCGCTTGCGGTCGAAAAGCCGGAATGGGGCGGCCACAAGCGCGCACTTTTGCCGGAAAAACCCCCAGTGGCGAATCCTCAAGCTTTGCCGGTGGCGGAAACATCCACGCTGGTAATCGGCGCAGGCATTGCAGGCCTTTCGACGGCGCTCTTCCTTGCCAGGGAAGGCGAGGACGTTGTGGTGGTGGAGCGCGCTTTTGCGAACTCGCTGGCGTCTGGAGGGAATGCAGGAAGCCTTCATGCCCAGCTGCTTTCCTTCGACCACGGTGCCCGTGCCGAAGGTGGCGGCGGAGCGGCCGCTCAAACACTTCCCCTCCAGCGTGATTCAATCGCTCTTTGGGCGGCGCTGCAAAGCGAGCTCGGACAGGATTTCGAGATGAAGGTCACAGGCGGCCTCATGGTGGCCGAAACCGATGACCACATGCGTTTTCTGGCGGAAAAGGTCGGGGTGGAGTGCGCGGCCGGGATCGATTGCCGCTTGATCGGGCAAGAGGAACTGCGCTCCCTGGAGCCTGCTCTGTCTTCTCACTTCGTCGGCGCTGCCTACTGCTCCCAGGAGGGCAAGATCAATCCTCTCGTCGCGACGCAATATATATTGGAGGCGGCACGGCGAGACGGCGCTCAACTCTTCGAAAATTGCGAGGTCACCGGGATAAGGACCTCGGACGACGGGTTCGAGGTCAAGACATCGAGGGGCATAGTGCGGGCAAAACGGATCGTCAATGCAGCCGGAGCCTTCGCTTCAAGGATCGGCGCGATGCTCGGTGTCGACGTGCCGGTATTCGGTGCTCCGCTGCAGATGGTGGTTACCGAGGCCGCAGCACCTTTGATCTCGTGTCTCGTCGCCCATGCCGACCGCCATTTGACACTCAAGCAGGCGGCAAACGGGAACTTCATTATCGGCGGCGGCTGGACCGCAGGCCTCGATCCCGTCCACCAACATCCACGCCCGCTACTGTCGAGCCTTGAGGGGAACCTTTGGGTTGCCCAGCACGTCGTTCCCGCTCTGCGCAAACTTCACGTCATCCGAAGCTGGGCGGCGATGAACATCAACATCGACGGTGCGCCGATCCTCGGTGAACATCCGTCAATGCCCGGGTTCTTCAACGCCGTCACTTCAAACGGCTATACGCTCGGCCCGATCGTCGGCCAGTTAACATCCCGGCTCGTTCTCGGTCGCGAGACCGATCGAGCCTTGCAACCCTTTTCCATCGCGCGTTTCCAGAAAGGCCGGGCATGATTGAGATCACTGGCGTTACCAAATATTACGGTCAGTTCGCTGTCCTTAAGAACTGCTCGGTGAACGTTGAGCGCGGTGAGGTCGTGGTTGTCTGCGGTCCCTCGGGGTCGGGCAAATCGACATTGATCAAATGCGTCAACGGGCTTGAGCAGTTTCAGGAAGGTTCGATCCGGGTGCATGGTATCGAAGTCGGCGACCCGATGACCGATCTGCCAAACCTTCGCACACGGGTAGGCATGGTCTTCCAGAACTTCGAATTGTTTCCGCATCTGACGATCATCAACAATATCATGCTGGCGCAGAAGATTGTCATTGGCCGCAGCGAAACGGCAGCCCACGCCAAGGCCATGGCGCTTCTTGATCGCGTCGGGCTGACGGACCACGCGAAAAAATATCCAAGCCAACTCTCCGGCGGGCAGCAGCAGCGCGTGGCGATCGCGCGGGCGCTGGCGATGGATCCGCTCGCAATGCTCTTCGACGAGCCGACCTCCGCGCTTGATCCAGAGATGATTTCCGAAGTGCTCGAAGTCATGACCGGACTGGCAAAGGACGGCATGACGATGATGGTCGTCACCCATGAGATGGGATTTGCCCGCCGGGTGGCGACACGCGTGATTTTCATCGATCAGGGCGAGATCGTCGAGGATCGTCCGAGCGAGGAGTTTTTCGCGGGAAAACACAATCCGCGGACCGAAGCTTTCCTTGGCAAAATCCTGCAACACTGAAGGTCAGGCTTGTGAGCAACTACGATCTCATCATCCGGAACGGCACGGGTTGCGACTGCTGCGGAAGTTTTCCAGGCGGATATCGGCATTAAAGACGGCAAGATTGTCCAGATCGGGCAGAGCCTGTCGGGTGCTGCGCGCACGATCGACGCCTCGGGCGGATGCGGACATCGCGATCTGGGATCCAGCCATCGAACGGACCATCCGTCATGCGGAACTGCATGATGGCGCAGACTATTCGCTCTACGAGGGGATCGAGATCACCCTCTACGAGGGGATCGAGATCACCGGCTGGCCGATAACGACAATTGTCGTCGGAAAGCCTGTCGTCGAAAACGGCGTCCAGGTGGGTACCAAGGGCCACGGGCAATATCGGAAAGCCGCGGCGAGACAAATCAACAAGCAGTCAAATCTAACAAGAGCGACATCATGAAACTGAAAATTACAGCAGGGCCTTTCATCTTCGACGCTGTCCTGGAAACTGCCAGAGCGCCCAAAACCTGTGAAGCATTCATCAAGCAGATGCCGTTCGATGGTAAAATCGTCCACGTTCGCTGGTCTGGCGAGGGCGTTTGGATCCCGCTTGGCGACCATGATTTCGGCGTCGGTTATGAGAACCATACGAGCCATCCGGCCCCCGGTCATATCATCCTTTACCCGGGAGGCATCAGCGAAACGGAAATCCTGCTTGCCTACGGAGGCGTCGATTTTTCATCGAAAATGGGCCAACTGGCTGGCAATCATTTCATCACAATCACATCCAATCTCGACCAACTCGCCGAAATAGGGCGCCTCACGCTGTGGGAAGGCGCGCAATCCATTCGATTTGAGGCCGAATCCTAGAGCATGATGCCGAAAAGTGTGGGCGGTTTTCGGCTGAGATCATGCTCTAACTATATAATTTAGAACAGGATTCAGATTTTAGGCCGACCCGGCCTAAAATCATCCTGTTCTAGGCGCAATAGCGCGAGGCGACAGGGTTGACGCCGGCGTGCCGGCACCGCCTGACGCTGCGGTTGGCACGTTTCCTGCATTCTAGTCTTCGAGATTTTCTTCGAGATTTCCAAATGGTGGACGAGGCCCGAAATGTCTTTTGATTTTGACTTCGAACTTGCGAAAAGAGCGGCGCAAGAACTGCCTCCGTCGCAGAAGCAGCCCAAAACGCGTAAGATGTCTCTTCTGCAGAGGCTCATGGCTTCGCCGCCAATTCCTCCTCGTCCGTCTCTCAGCATTCTGCGCACATATAGAGGTGGTGATGCGCAATGACGCTGTGATAGCCCTGTCGAGCAGGTAAGGCGGTGCTGTGCCGACGGTTCTATTCCCGTCGAGGCGGCGTCATTTCTACGGATGCGGTGCGTGCGACACTTGACGAACTGTGTCGCCGGGATAGTCCATTGGAACGCGCCTGTTGCCCCGTTCCAATAGGCCGGCAGCCTGCTCCCAACGACTTCAATATCGCGCATCTTCAAGGCCACAGAAAGGGTCTACCGGATTGGTGCCGAGGAAGGGCTTGCGACCGAGCATACAATCAACGACGGCTTCCTGGACGCTGTCCATGGTGGAGTACGCATTGATATAGGCCGGTACACGCGGCGCATCGTAGAGGTGATAGGGGTGCCCAAAGGAGATCATTACGGAGGGAATATTCGTCCAGGGTCGGTACATCGCCTTGAAAAGGCCCCCACCACCCATCCTATGCCAGTCGACGAATATCCGGCCTCGCACGAGCAGCGACTCGTCGCCTAGCGCGTAGAGGACGAGGTCGAAGTCGTCGGGGGTCGGCACGATGTCCGGTCGGTCGATCGAGATTTCGAAACCTTCCTTCCGCAACAGCGCGGGTAGTAGGAATTCCAGTGGCTGCGGCATGAGTGGATGAATGATGCCGCCGTCGACCAGCAGCACGCGCTTTGTTTTCGCCGGATCGAGCGGAAAGATACCATTGACGTCCTTCACAAGCGTAGGCGAGCGGCCGATGTATTCCCTTGATGCAGCGACATTGTCTGGATGCGCAAGCAGGTGGCGCGCTTCCGCCGCATCGGGGAGGACGTCTGACGGTTGAAAAAGTTTGAGATGCGCCTTGAGCGCCAGCACGCGAAGAACCGCTTCCTCAAGTCGCTCCTGAGTAATTCGCCCATCTTCGACGGCAGCCTTGACCGCCGCTATATCCTCCTCAGGTGCATCGCTGAAGAGGATCATGTCGCAGCCATTCGCGATGATATCAGGCAGCGTATCGAGGTGATGGCCCCAGGCGGACAGCCCTCCCATGGGTGTCGCGTCAGAGACGATGATGCCATTGAAGCCGAGTTCGTCTCGGAGAAGATCAACGTTCAGTAACCGTGAAACCGAGGCCGGTCGGAAGGCTTCAAGCCCGGCATCTGGCATCTTCGATCGAATATAGGCCGGAAGGGAAATGTGCCCGCTCATTATTGCCAACACGCCTTCGGTGATCAGCGTTCCGTAGAGCCGACCGAAGGTTTCCTTCCACTCGTCCATGGAAAGCGGATTGGTCGTCGTAACGAGGTGCTGATCGCGGTCGTCGTATCCCTCGCCCGGCCAGTGCTTTGCGGTAGCGGCAACGCCATTTCGTTGGAGACCGTGAACATGGGCAACCGCGTGCCGCTCAATCTTGTTGACATCGGAGCCGTATGAGCGCGTACCGACAATCGGCGATCGGAACGCGGCATTTATGTCGATGACTGGCGTGAAGGACCAACGCACGCCCATCGCGCGGCCCTCGCGCGCCAGGATTTCCGAACTTTTCTCGGTCGCCTGAACGTCGTCGACGGCGGCAAGACCAAGTTGGCCCAGCACCGGAGTGCCGAAAGCGAAGGAATGACGGCTGCCTTCGAGGTCTGCGCTGATGATGGGCGGGACTTTGCTCTTGGCCACGAGGTCAGAGATGACCCGCCGCTCGAACTCGAGGTCAGCCGTGAAGAAGCGCGTTACGCCGCCCGGCCTTAGTGAAGCAATGCGTTTGAAATCCTCCTCATCCGTCCCGATCATGATCAAGGTGAAGAGTTGGCCGATCTTGTCATCGAGATCGAGCGAGGCATAGACGTCCCGGATCCAGGATATCGCCGCGTCGTCGAGGTTGAACGGCGCTTTGCGAAGCTCGTCGTAGATCGTCATAAGTTCCCCCGTTGATCAACGCTCTGCGGATAGCCCGTGTGAATATGCACGCTATCCCGTCATAAGCCAGCGCGGTGATGTCAGGTTAAGTTCGTCGGGAACATTTTGGATATCTCGTGCCGCGTCGAAATAGCGAAACGCCACACTGTCGTCTTCTTGATTTCGCTGTCCTCCAGCGCCCGCGTCACCGGCACCTCATAAACCGCGCAGAATTCCAGCCGATCCCGAGGCAGGTAACTGCGTCCGGGATCACCGACCAGCACCCTCTTGCCGTCGGCTGCGAGCTTTGCGAACCAGGGAACGAGCGCATCGGCGAACGCGCGATCGTAGAAGACGTCGCCGGCAAGCACGACATCCGCATCGACCGCCTGCCCGATCAGATCGGCGCCGGTAAATCCGAGCGAAACGCGATTGGCCTCGGCATTCAGCCGGACTGCTGCCTCCGCCCAGGGATCGATATCGCTAGCCATGACCTCCCGGGCGCCGGCCATCACAGCCGCAATGCCGACAAGGCCGGAACCGCTGGCGAAATCCAGCACGCGCTTGCCGCGCACCGTCTCGGGATGATCGAGAACATAGCGCGCCAGTCCCTGGCCGCCCGCCCAGGCAAAAGCCCAGAAGGGCGGCGGCAGGCCGATCGCTTCCAGCTCCTCCTCCGTCTTCAACCAGAGCTCATGCGCCTCGCTTGCCAGATGGAGCGAAATCTCCGGCACATGCGGCGGTGGCATCAGGCTGGTATTGGCGCGGATGAAAGCTTGCGGGTCGGTCTTCAACGCGGCGGATTGTCCAGTCCGCCCATGCGGCAGACTTCGAGATATTCCTCCTCGGTCACCGGCTGCACCGAAAGCCGCATCGAGGTGACGAGCGCCATCTTGGCGAGCTTCTCGCTCGCCTTGACATCCTTCAGCGTCACCGGCTTCGGCACGTCCATGACGGCGCGGATATCGACGCAATCCCACTTCGGATCGCCCTTGGCGGAAGAATCGGGATGCGACAGGGCGCAGACTTCGACGATGCCGACGATCTCCAGCCCGTCATTGGAATGATAGAAGAAGCCTTTGTCGCCGATCTGCATCGCCCGCATGTTGTTGCGCGCCAGATAGTTGCGGACGCCAGTCCATTCTGTGCCCTTTTCGCCGGCAGCCTTCTGCTGCTCCCAGGACCAGGATGCGGGTTCGGATTTATAGAGCCAGTGCACCATGCTCACGCCTCCGGTTTGTTGAAGACCCAGTTGTAGGCCTTGACGTCGACGCTTTCGAATAGTCCGGCCTTGGCATAGGGATCGGCATCGGCAAGCGAACGCGCCGCCTCTTTCGATTCCGCTTCGACGATGATCAGGCTGCCGCAGGGCTTGCCGTCGTCATCGAGAAACGGGCCGGCGATCTTCAGCGTGCCCTCGGCATTCAGCTTGTTCAGATATTCGATATGCGTCGGACGCGTATCCATGCGCACGTTCAGATGTCCCGGTTTGTCCTTGCAGAGAAGGGCGAAAAGCATGTCTGTCTCCTATTCGGTGGTGATCGGACGCGTCATCAGCTGCTCTATCGCCTCTGATATATCGAGCTTGCCGTCGATGATGGCGGAAATGGCATCGGTGATCGGCATGCTGACCTTCAATTCCGCCGCAAGCCGCGAGGCGACGGAGGCGGCAAACGCGCCTTCCACCAGCGCACCCTGCAGGGGGTCGGTCTTTTCGCCGCGCCCGAGCGCGATGCCGAAGCGCAGGTTTCGCGATTGATGGCTCGTTGCCGTCAGCACCAGATCGCCGAGGCCGGAAAGCCCGCGCACCGTGTCCGCCTGGCCGCCCTTGGCGACGACGAAACGCGACATTTCCGCAAGCCCGCGCGCAATCAGCGCCGCGCGCGCGGAATCGCCGATGCCACGGCCTTCGACGATGCCGCAGGCGATCGCCAGCACATTCTTCAGCGCGCCGCCGAGCTGCACGCCGATCCGGTCGTTGGAAGCGTAGAGCCGGAAGGTCCGCCCGGAAATCGCCTGAGCGAGCCGCTCCGCAATTTCCATGTCGGCTGCAGCAATCGCCATCGCCGTCGGCAGGCCCTTGGCGATATCAGCGGCAAAACCCGGACCGGAGAGCACGGCGACGGAATGGTCCGGCAGTTCCCGTTCCAGCATGTCGGTCAGAAGATTGCCGGTCGCCCGTTCGATACCCTTAGCACAGGTGACGACGACAGCATCCTTGGAAAGATAAGGTCCGTATTGCCGCGCCGCATCGGCCTGGGCCTGCGACGGCATTGCAAAAAGCACGATGGAGGCACCAGTGATCGCATCCGCCTCGGCAGAAAATTCCAGCGTATCGGGCAGGAGAATGCCGGGCAGTACCGCATCATGCAGCCGTTCGGACTTCAGATCGGCAATCAGTGACGGATCGCGCCCGACGAGTGTCACGGCGCTGCGACCGGCAAGCGCGATGACCGCGGCAAGCGCCGTGCCGAAAGCCCCCGATCCGACGACGGCGATGTTTTCGCTCATGCCTTGGCCCCTCGTTTTCCGAAACCGATCAGCGTTTCCGCATTGGAATCGAGCGGCCAGCGCGAGCGCGGCTGCACGTCGAGCGCATCCGGTGCGGCGCCGGTCGCCATCCGCTCCAGTCCCGCCCAGGCGATCATCACGGCATTGTCGGTGCAGAGCCTGAGCGGCGGCGCGACGAAGCGGAAGCCATTCTTGTCGCACAGCGCCTGCAGCGTGCCGCGCAGTTCGAGATTGGCGGCGACACCGCCGGCAACGACGAGCGCCGGCTTTTCGCCAGTCGCTGGAAATTCCGTCTTGAATCGCTGCAGGCCACGGCCGATACGGTCCTTCAGCGTCCGCGAAACCGCCTTCTGGAACGAGGCGCAGATATCCGCGACGTCCTGATCGCTAAGCGGCGCGATATCCTGCGCCGCCTGCCGCACCGCCGTCTTCAGGCCGGAGAAGGAAAAGTCGAGCCTTGCCTCGCCGACCAGCGGCCGCGGAAAGTCGAAGCGATCGGGATTGCCGGCCTGCGCCATCCGCTCCACCGCCGGGCCGCCGGGATAGGGCAGGCCGAGCAGCTTTGCCGTCTTGTCGAAGGCTTCGCCAAGCGCATCGTCGATCGTCGTGCCCCAGCGTTCGTATTGCCCGACACCACGCACCAGGATGAGCTGGGTATGGCCGCCGGAGACGAGCAGCATCAGATAGGGAAAGGACAGCCCGTCCGTCAGCCGCGCCGTCAACGCATGGCCCTCGAGATGGTTGATCGCATAGAGCGGCTTGCCGGCGGCTCTGGCGATCGCCTTCCCGGTCATCAACCCCACCAGCAGCCCGCCGATCAGCCCCGGCCCCGACGTGGCGGCGATGGCGTCGACATCATCGAGCGACACATTGGCGCGCTTCAGCGCTTCCTCGATCAGCTCGTCCAGCGCTTCGACATGGGCGCGTGCGGCAATCTCTGGCACCACGCCGCCATAGGCGCTATGTTCTTCGAGCTGGGAAAGCACCACGTCCGACAGCACGTTGGAATGCCCCTCCGCATCGCGCTCGACGACCGCGGCGGCGGTCTCGTCGCAGCTCGTTTCGATGCCAAGGATGCGCAGAAAGGGAACCATGAAACCTGTTCGTTGATTGCGATGGGATGGAAACCCGTTTACGAGAACTCCGGTAACAACGGAATAGAACGGATGCAAACAAAACCTTTCCGGATCGGCACGCGAGGCAGCCCGCTGGCGCTTGCCCAGGCGCATGAAGCCCGCGACAGGCTGATGGCGGCGCATCATCTGCCCGAGGACATGTTCGAGATCGTCGTGCTGACGACCAAGGGCGACCGCATCACCGACCGGTCGCTGGCCGAGATCGGCGGCAAGGGCCTGTTCACCGAGGAGCTCGAACAGAAGCTTACCGCCGGCGAGCTCGATTTCGCCGTGCATTCCGCCAAGGATATGGCGACGAAGCTGCCCGAGGGGCTTTATCTCTCCGCCTATCTGCCGCGCGAAGATATCCGCGACGCCGTCATCGGCCGCACCGCGCGCAAACTGATCGACCTGCCGCATGGCGCCACTGTCGGTTCCTCATCGCTCCGCCGCCAGGCGCTGATCCGCCGGATGCGGCCGGATATCAATGTCATCACCTTCCGCGGCCTGGTCGAAACCCGCCTGCGCAAGCTCGAAGAGGGCGAGGTGGATGCGACCCTGCTGGCGCTTGCCGGCCTGAAACGCCTCGGCAAGGTCGACGTGCTGACCGATATCCTCGACCCCGACACCTTCCCGCCGGCGCCGGCGCAGGGAGCGATCTGCATCGAAAGCCGCATCGGCGATGCCAGGGTCGACGATCTGCTGGCGCCGGTCAACGACGCGCCGACTTTCGACACCGTCTCCTGCGAACGCGCCTTCCTCGCCGCACTCGACGGCTCCTGCCGCACGCCGATCGGCGGTTATGCCGTCTGCGAAGGCGACCTGATCCGGTTCTCCGGCCTCATCATCACACCCGACGGCCGCAGCCAGCATGCGGTGACGACCGACGGCCACCGCCGCGATGCGGCAGCACTCGGCACCCGCGCCGGCCAGGACGTGCGCGCCAGGGCCGGCAGCGCCTTTTTCGACGACTGGCACTGAAGCGGCCATGCGCGTGCTCGTCACCCGCCCCGCGCATTCGGCGACTAGAACCGCACAACGTCTGCGCGATATGGGCTACGAGCCGCTGCTGCTGCCGCTGCGTCAGCCGCTGCACGACAGCGATGCCGCCGCGGACGCGCTAACCATCACCAGTGGCGCAATCGCGGTGACCAGCGCCGAAGCCATCAGGGTCCTCTCCGCGCTCGGCGAGCAACTTCACCCGCATCTTGCCCGTCCGCTTTTTGCGGTCGGCGAAACGACGGCGCAAGAGGCGCGCAGCCTCGGCTTCCGATCGGTCGCCTCATCCCAGGGCAACGGCCGTGATCTCGCCGATCTCGTCGCGGCGCGGGGCGCCGACGGGTTGCTCTATCTTGCCGGCTGGCCCCGCGCCGAAACTTTCGAATCAGGTTTGCGCGAACTCGGCATCCATTTTTCCGTCGCCGAATGCTACCGCATGCAGCCGACCGCCCCCGATCCCGCCGAGATCGACGCGATCTTTGCTGACGGTTACCCGGACGCCATCCTCTTCTATTCCCGCCAGACGGCTGAGGATTTTTTTCGTCTGCCGGAGCCGCGGTTGGCGCCGCCGGAACACAGCACAGCCCGCCTTCTCTGCCTCAGCGAGGCGGTGGCGCAAGCCATCCCGACGGCTCTGAAAAAAAGCGTCGAGATTTCACCGATGGCGGATGAGAAAAGTCTTCTGTCGCTGCTTTGAAGGCTCTAGCCGCCCAAATTTGATCTAACCTCTTCCCTTAACTGGCATCACTGTCTAGTTTCGTTGCAATGCAGGATAAAGAGGACCTCATGGTATCGGGAAACCCGCCACGCCATTCGAAGAGCGCCGACGAACCGGTCACGATCGACCTCGATGCACAGGAATTCGCCGCTGCAGCCGATACCGAAAAACCGGTAGACAATGAAACCGGCGATGCCGACAGCACCACCGGCGATGTCGGCCTGGCGCCCGAAACCGAGACTGCGTCGCATGCCGAACATGAAGAGAAGCCTGTGATGGATGCGCCGGAGGAGGAACCGGCAGCTCCAGAACCTTCCTTCACCCCTCCTCCTGAACAGCCCGCGCCGAAGAGCGCCGGCACCTCCGGCCTCATTGCCGCCGGCATCTTCGGCGGCCTCGTGGCGCTGCTTGGCGCCGGCGCCATCCAGTATGCGGGTTACCTCCCGGGCTCCTCCGCGCCGCAGACGACCTCGCCGGAGACAGCCGATCTTGCCGGTGAGATCGACGGCCTGAAACAGGCCGTCGCCAACCTTGCCGCCAATCCGGTGAGCACAGATGACGGCGAGCTTGCGAAACGCGTCGCTGTGCTGGAAACGGCTGCAAAGGCTCCCGCGGCCGTCGCGCCGGCCGATTCTGTCAATGTCGATGCACTCAACCAGAAGATTGCAGAACTGACCGGTCAGGTCGACCAACTGCGCTCGACGCTTGCCCAGTCTTCCGAGCAGCAGACGACGAACGGCGCCGATATCGCCAAGCGCCTCGAAGAGGCCGAAAAGAAGCTGAACGAGCCGCGCGAGGACGTCGCCGTTGCCCGGGCGATCGCCGCTGCCGCCCTGAAGGCGGCGATCGATCGCGGTGGCCCGTTCCTGGCCGAACTCGACACCTTCGCCGGCGTCGCGCCTGACGATCCAGCCGTCGCCGACCTTAGAGCCTTTGCCGAGACCGGCATTCCCTCACGCACCGAGCTGGTGGGCGAGGTTCCCGATGTCGCCACCGCGATCGTCGAAGCCGTCAACCAGCCGGATCCGAACCAGAGCTGGTCGGACCGGCTGATGTCGAGCGCCAAGTCGCTGGTGAGTGTCCGTCCCGTCGGCAATATCGAGGGCGAAAGCGTCGAAGCCATCGCCGCCCGCATGGAGGAGAAGGTGAAGAACGGCGACCTGCCCGGCGCATCCGCCGAATGGAACAGCCTGCCTGCCCTCGGCAAACAGGCGTCCGCCGCCTTCAAACAATCCCTCGAAGCGCGCATCCGCGTCGAGGAACTGGTCGGCGGGGCGCTGTCGAAAGCGGTCTCCGGCACCGGCAAGGAGGGGTAAGACCATGCTGATCCGCCTTGTCGTCTTCGCCCTCTTCGTGCTGCTTCTTGCCTATGGCTTCTCCTGGCTCGCCGATCGTCCCGGTGACCTCTCGCTGATCTGGGAGGGCCAGATCTACCAGACGAAGCTGATCGTCGCCGCCAGCGCGATCATCGCCCTCGTCGCCGCCGTGATGATCGCCTGGTGGTTCGTCCGCCTGGTCTGGACCTCGCCGCATTCGGTGACGCGTTATTTCCGCGCCCGCAAGCGGGACCGCGGTTATCAGGCGCTGTCGACCGGCCTGATCGCCGCCGGCGCCGGCAACGCGCTGCTTGCCCGCAAGATGGCCGCCCGCTCGCGCGGCCTCATCCGCGCCGATCAGGAACCGCTGATCAACCTGCTCGAGGCCCAGGCCGCCCTGATCGAAGGTCGCCATGATGAGGCGCGCGCCAAGTTCGAGGCCATGGCCAACGATCCCGAGACGCGCGAACTCGGTCTGCGCGGCCTCTATCTGGAAGCCCGCCGTCTCGGGGCCAACGAGGCCGCCCGCCAATATGCCGAAAAGGCAGCCGACAACGCGCCATATCTGCCCTGGGCCGCACAGGCGACGCTCGAATATCGCAGCCAGGCCGGCCGCTGGGATGATGCGATCCGCCTGCTCGAACAGCAAAAGGCCGCCCGCGTCGTCGAAAAGGCCGAAGCCAACCGTCTGCACGCCGTCCTCCTGACGGCGCGCGCCGGCGAGAAGCTGGAAAGCAACCCGACGGGTGCCCGCGACGACGCTCTGCAGGCGCTGAAGCTTGCCGCCGATTTCATTCCGGCAGCCCTTATCGCCGCAAAGGCGCTGTTCCGCGAAGGCGGCGTGCGCAAGGCCGCCTCGATCCTCGAACAGGCATGGAAATCGGCACCTCATCCCGAGATCGGCCAAGCCTATGTCAGGGCCCGCAGCGGCGATTCGACGCTCGACCGGCTGAAGCGCGCCGAGCGGCTGGAAGGGCAGCGCCCGAACAATGTCGAATCCCTTCTCGTCGTCGCCCAGGCAGCCCTCGACGCGCAGGAATTCGCCAAAGCTCGCGCCAAGGCGGAAGCGGCGGCGCGCATGCAGCCGCGTGAAGCCGCCTACCTGCTTTTGGCCGACATCGAAGAAGCCGAGACCGGAGACCAGGGCCGCGTGCGCCACTGGCTGGCCCAGGCGCTCAAGGCGCCGCGCGATCCGGCCTGGGTGGCAGACGGCTTCGTATCCGACAAGTGGCTGCCGGTGTCGCCGGTGACCGGCCGTCTCGACGCCTTCGAATGGAAGGCGCCCTTCGGCCAGATCGAGGGTGCACTCGAAGACGGTTCGGCGCCAGCCTCGATCGAAACGGCCTTGAAGACATTGCCGCCACTGCGTGACGTTAAGCCGGAAAGCCCGGTCAACGACCATCGCATCATTGAGCTGGAACGCGCCGCGACGATTGCCGAGGCTGTGCGCCCCACGCCTGCACCGGCACCAGCACCGACATCGGCAAAACCGAAACCCGTCGAACCGGCCGGGAGCGATAAAGCGCCGGCGCCAAGCGAGGCGAAACCTTTCTTTGGCGGACTGCCGGATGATCCCGGCGTTCGCGATCCCAGGGTGGAACCGGAACCCAAGACACGGCTCCGCCTTTTTTGAAATGGAACGAAAACCGCATGTTCGAACGCTTTCAGGCATTTTTCCAGAAGCTCACCGCCGACAACCCGAAGAAAGGTTTTGCCCCTGACGATCCGCGCATCGCAGTGGCAGCGCTCTGCATGCAGGTCATGGAAGCCGACGGCCAGATCAAAGCCAGCGAGAAGAAACGGTTGCGCAAACTCCTGAAGGAGCAGTATGCGCTCGATGGCAAGCAGCTCGATGCTCTGATGGCCGCCGGCCTCGAGGCAGAAAGCTCCGCCGTCGACTATTATCGCTTTACCGCCGACCTGAAGCGCCATCTCAATACCGAGCAACGGCTGGAGCTGATCGGCATCCTCTGGGACATCGTCTATGCCGATGGCGAACGCAGCGAGATGGAAGACCATGTGATCTGGCGTATCGCCGATCTGCTCGGCGTCTCCTCGCGCGAGCGCATCCAGAAGCGCCAGGAGGCCGCCGCCAGGGTGACAGATGTCCAGGTTGCGCAAGATGATGCCGACTGAGCAAAACCCGAACCGCGACAGCCGCCCGATCCTCATCGTCCTGCATCAGGAGCGATCGAGCCCCGGCCGTGTCGGCCAATTGCTCGTCGAAAAGGGCTACCGCCTCGATATCCGTCGCCCGGTTCTCGGCCAGCCGCTTCCGACAACACTGAAAGACCATGCCGGCGCCGTCGTCTTCGGCGGGCCGATGAGCGCCAATGATCCCGATGACTTCGTCAAGAAGGAGATCGACTGGATCGACATTCCGCTGCGGGAAAAGCGCCCCTATCTCGGTATCTGCCTCGGCGCGCAGATGCTGGTCCGTCATCTCGGTGGCAAGGTGCAGTCGAATGCCGACGGCTCGACGGAGATCGGCTGGTATCCGCTGCACCCGACCGAGAAGGGTCGCCTGCTGATGCACTGGCCGAAGATGGTCTACCATTTCCACCGCGAGGGATTCGAGCTGCCGCGCGGCGCCGACCTGCTGGCCGAAGGCGACGCCTATCCGAACCAGGCCTTCCGCTACGACGGCAACGCCTGGGGCCTGCAGTTCCACGCCGAACTGACCCGGGTGATGATGCATCGCTGGGTCGTGCATGGCGCCCATCGCTTCATCCTGCCGAACGCCCAGCAGGGCCGCGAACATCTCGAAGGCCGCATGCTCTTCGACGCGCCGCTGAAAGCCTGGCTGACCGAATTTCTCGACATCGTCTTCGAAGGAAAGACAGCAAAGGCGACGTCTTCTATCGCCCTTCGCGCTTAATCCTTAAATCGATTGCGCTGGGGTAGGTGCGTCGAGCGTATCGATCCGGCGCAGTTTGGGGAAACTCGACGCCCAGATCGCCGCCACGACAAGCGTTCCGATCCCGCCGATGACAACCGCCGGCACCGCGCCGAAGATCGCCGCCATCGTGCCCGCCCTGAATTCCCCGAGTTCGTTCGAAGCGCCGACGAAGACCATATTGACCGCATTGACGCGGCCGCGCAGCTGATCCGGCGTCCAGAGCGCAATCAGGCTCTCGCGCACATAGACCGACACCATGTCGGCCGCTCCCATCAGCGCCAGCGCAGCGATCGAGACCTCGGTGTTGGTCGATATGCCGAAGATGATCGTTCCGATGCCGAACAGGGCAACGCCGATGAACATGTAGATGCCGGCGCGATGTCTGAGCGGATAGGCGGCAAGAAAGATCGCCATGACGATGGCGCCAAGTCCCGGTGCGGCGCGCAGCAGTCCGAGGCCCCAGGGACCGAGGGTGAGGATATCGCGTGCGAAGATCGGCATCAGCGCCGTGGCCCCGCCGAGCAGCACGGCGAAGAGATCGAGCGAGATCGCCCCGAGCACCACCTTTTCGGTGCGGATGAAACTGAAGCCGCCGAGGATCATCGCCCAGCTCTTGGTCTCGCCCGTCGTCTTCTGCACCGGTTTCGGGATCATGTAGAGAAGGGCGGCACCGAGCACGGAAAAGATCACCGCCACCGTATAGGCAGTCGGCGCACTGACACCGTAGAGCAGGCCGCCGAACACCGGCCCGGTGATTGCCGCGAGCTGCCAGGACGACGAATTCCAGGCGATCGCATTGGAGAGTGCCTCCTCCGGCACCAGATTGGGCGCCAGCGACTGCACTGCCGGCGACATGAAGGCGCGCTCGATGCCGAAGATCAAAAGCACCGCGAAGACAGGCAGCGGCGTGAAGCTTCCCATCAAAGTCATGACGAGCAGCGCCAGCGTGCAGAGCGCGCTCACCAGCGAGCAGAGGGAGGCGATCGCCCGGCGATTGTACCGGTCGGCCACCGAACCGGTGACGAGGATGAGCAGCAGCGACGGCAGGAACTGCACGAGACCGATCAAGCCGAGATAGATCGCACTGCCCGTCTGGTCGTACATCTGCCAGCCGACCGCGACGCTGACGATCTGCTGCGAGAAGGAAAGCAGGAAGCGCGCGAAGAAGAACCGCGTGTAGGACGAATGCCGGAACGCGGCAAAACGGTCTCCGGTGGGCGAAAACGACATGGATGTTTTCCGAGGAGACGGGCGCCGGAAGAGCTGCAAAGCCGCCCGTTAAACATGATTCACCGTGCGTTTCCACACGGCACTTGCCCGTTTAGTCGCCAATGTCTACATGTCTGTCAACAACGAATTGGAGACGATGATGTTTGCGCTGTTTCAAACCATTGATTTGGCTTTGAATATTTACACCTGGATCCTGATTGCCAGTGCCATTTTTTCCTGGCTCTATGCTTTTAATGTTATCAATTCCAGCAATCAGTTCGTCAATTCGGTCGGCACATTCCTCTATAATGTCACCGAACCGGTGCTGAAGCCGATCCGCCGCCTGCTGCCGAACCTTGGCGGCATCGATATTTCGCCGATCATCCTGCTGCTGATCATCTTCTTCCTGCGCACCCTGCTTTGGACCACGCTGTACCCGCTGGTCGCTTGAGCCGTCCCTGGAGCCTTTTCTATGACCATCTGCGCCTCGCCGTCCGGTTGACGCCGAATGGCGGGCGTGATGCTCTCGACGGCGTTGAGGCTGACGGCGAGGGCGAAGCTTTCCTGAAGGCACGCGTCACTGCCGTGCCCGAGAAAGGCAAGGCCAACAAGGCGCTCATCCTTTTGATCGCAAGATCCCTGCGCATTCCCAAATCCAGCGTCAGCCTCATCTCGGGCGAGACCGCGCGCAAAAAAAACCTCCGGATCGACGGCGATCCGGAGGATTTGGTAAAAAAGCTCGAGATATTTTTAGGCTGAGCGATCAGCCTTTCTTCTTGGCGCGCTCGACGGCTTCGAGGATGAGTTCGCCTGCTTCCCTGGAGTCGCCCCAGCCGAAGATCTTCACCCACTTGCCGGGTTCCAGATCCTTGTAGTGCTCGAAGAAGTGCTCGATCTGCTTCAGCGTGATCTCGGGAAGATCGGTGTAGTCCTTCACCTTCTCATAGCGCAGCGTCAGCTTCGGCGACGGCACGGCGATGATCTTCTCGTCCTTGCCGGAATTGTCTTCCATCTTCAGGACGCCGATCGGGCGCACATTGATGACGCAGCCGGGAACCAGCGGGCGGGTGCTGGCGATCAGCACGTCGATCGGGTCGCCATCTTCCGACAGCGTATGCGGCACGAAACCATAATTGCCCGGATAGGTCATCGGCGTATAGAGGAAACGGTCGACCACCAGCGTGCCGGCTTCCTTGTCCATCTCATACTTGATGGGATGACCGCCGACCGGAACCTCGACGATAACGTTGACGTCCTCAGGTGGATTATTACCGATTGAAATGGCGTCGATGCGCATAAGAAACTCCCGCGAGGTTGAATGTGCTGGCAGCCAGATAATCAGTTTCATGTGGCAACGCAACATCGCACAGCGCCAATGCTTGACTGCACTGGCCCACATTCACATCAAAAGTTTCCAATAGGAGATAGGCGAACGCCGACTCCAGTACCGCGCGTCTTTTCAGACGCCGAGGGCACTGTGGCACCTTGAATGGCCGTTCAGCTCCAGATGAAGCCGATCTTCTTCAATTGCCTGTGGTCGAAACTTTCCATGCCTTCGCAGAAATCGACGCCGCCATGATTGCGGTAGAAGTGGCTGGCGGTCTCGTTATCCTCGAGGCACCAGACGACCAGCCCGTTGCAGCCGAGCGACTTCAAGAGCCGGCGCGCCTCGCCGAACAGCATCCTGCCAAGGCCGATGCCCTGATACTCAGGCCGAAGATAAAGCTCGTAAATCTCGCCTTCCTGCGGCAGAGCGCGGGCGCGATTGAGGCCGAGCGTCGCGTAGCCGGCGACTGTCCCGGCAACATCGAGAACCAGCAGCGTCGCCGGTCCGCGCGTTGCCTTGCGCCACCAGCTTTCGCCGCGCCGCTCGATCATCTGCGTCAGTGCGCGATGCGGAATGATGCCTGCATAGGTGTGTTGCCAGGCAAGCCTATGTGTTTCCGATATGGCTCGGGCATCTTGCGGCTCGGCCCGCCGGACATCGATCGACAACGTCTTCATAACGTTTACTCTGGTCCCGCCGAAGGCAACTAACCATATGCACAGAGGCATTGTGATCGATTGCCCACAGACTTGATATGTGGACGACGATCAAAAGTTAACGCTTTTTTAACGATTGTCACAAGACGGAATCGACGCGGCGCACAATAAAAAAACCCCGGCGCGAAGGCCGGGGTTTTTAAGGATTTCTCTCCAGCGCCGCGCCTCTTTTCGAGAGACCCAAGACGCTGCAGCACTTTGAATGGCGCTCAGAGAGCCGCCTTCGTCTTTTCGAAACGCTTGCGATCGTTTGCGTCGAGATACATCTTGCGCAGACGAATATTCTTCGGTGTCACTTCCATCAGCTCGTCATCCTGGATCCAGGAGAGCGCGCGATCAAGCGTCATGCGGATCGGCGGCGTCAGCTTCACCGCTTCGTCCTTGCCGGCGGCGCGGATGTTGGTGAGCTGCTTGCCCTTCAGGACGTTGACTTCAAGGTCGTTGTCGCGCGAATGGATGCCGATGATCATGCCGGCATAGACCTTTTCGCCCGGCTCGATGATCATCGGGCCACGATCTTCCAAATTGAACATCGCATAGGCGACGGCTTCGCCGGGGGCGTTGGCGAGCAGCACGCCGTTGACGCGGCCACCGATCACACCCTTGTAGGGCTGGTAGTCGTGGAACAGGCGGTTCATGATCGCCGTACCGCGCGTATCCGTCAGCAGCTCCGACTGGTAGCCGATCAAGCCACGGGTCGGCGCGTAGAAACGCAGGCGGAGACGGTTACCGCCCGACGGACGCAGCTCGACCATTTCGGCCTTGCGCTCGGACATCTTCTGCACGACGACACCGGAATGTTCTTCGTCGACGTCGATGACGACTTCTTCGACCGGCTCCAGAAGCTGGCCGCTTTCATCCTTGTGCATCACGACGCGCGGACGCGACACAGCAAGCTCGAAGCCTTCGCGACGCATGGTTTCGATGAGAACGGCGAGCTGAAGTTCGCCGCGGCCGGACACGTAGAACGAATCCTTGCCTTCGGCTTCTTCGATCTTCAGGGCGACGTTGCCTTCCGCTTCCTTGAAGAGACGGTCGCGGATGACGCGGCTCGTCACCTTGTCGCCTTCGGTGCCGGCCAGCGGGCTATCATTGACGATGAAGGACATGGTGACGGTCGGCGGATCGATCGGCTGCGCCGGCAGCGGTATTGTGATCGAAGGATCGCAGAAGGTGTCGGCGACCGTGCCCTTGGAAAGGCCGGCGATCGCGATAATATCGCCCTGATGCGCTTCGTCGATTGCCGTGCGCTCGATGCCGCGGAAGGCGAGGATCTTGGAAATACGGCCGGTTTCGATCGTCTTGCCGTCGGCGTGGAGAACCTTCACGGCCTGGTTCGGCTTGATGGAACCGGAATTGATACGGCCGGTGATGATGCGGCCGAGGAAGGGGTTGGCTTCGAGAATCGTGCCGATCATCGTGAACGGACCTTCGTGGACGGTCGGCTCCGGAACATGCTTGAGCACCAGGTCGAGAAGCGGCGTAAGACCCTGATCCTTCGGACCTTCCGGATTGACGTTCATCCAGCCGTCGCGGCCGGAACCGTAGAGGATCGGGAAGTCGAGCTGCTCGTCGGTCGCGTCGAGATTGGCGAAAAGATCGAAGACTTCGTTGATGACTTCCTCGTGGCGGCCATCAGGACGGTCGATCTTGTTGATCGCGACGATCGGACGAAGACCGACCTTCAACGCCTTGGAGACAACGAACTTGGTCTGCGGCATCGGGCCTTCAGAGGAGTCGACGAGAACGATCGCGCCATCCACCATCGAGAGAATGCGCTCGACTTCACCGCCAAAGTCGGCGTGGCCGGGGGTGTCGACGATGTTGATGCGGACACCCTTCCATTCCACCGAGGTCGCCTTGGCGAGAATGGTGATGCCGCGTTCTTTTTCGAGATCGTTTGAGTCCATCACGCGTTCAGCGACACGCTGATTTTCGCGGAACGAGCCGGACTGCTTGAGAAGCTCATCCACCAGGGTCGTTTTGCCATGGTCAACGTGCGCGATGATCGCGATATTGCGAAGTGACATATGTGAAATCTCTGAGGCTGGGGCGCACGCTCTAGAGGACGCGCCTATTAGTTTGGGGCGTCCATACAGTTTTTTTTGCGTTTGCGAAAGGGGGGAACGCGCAAAAGCTGCGGCAAGGCTGTCGCCCCGCCGCATCATAGCGTGTCATCAAATTGTCTTAGGCGTCGCTGCCTGTCAATTCCTCGAAGGTCGAAAGTCCCTTTTTGACGAGCATCGCATCCGGGCTCGGCAGCTTGCCGCGGAAGGCCCTGTACGCGTCTTCCGGATCGACCGAACCGCCGACGGAATAGATATTGTCCTTGAGCTTGCGCGCCATCTCGCTGTTGAAGGCGTCTCCCGTCTCCTCGAAGGCGGCAAAGGCGTCGGCGTCGAGCACCTCCGACCACATGTAGGAGTAATAGCCGGCCGAATAGCCGCCGGAAAAGATGTGCTGGAAGTGCGGCGTCGCATGGCGCATGACGATCGATTTCGGCATGCCGATCTCGGCCAGCACCTCGCCCTGCACCGCCATCGGGTCCTCGACGGTCGTTCTCGTGTGAAACGCCATGTCGACCAGCGCCGACGAGGTGAACTCGACGGTATTGAAGCCGGCATTGAAGGTGCGGGCGGCAAGCACCTTGTCGAGCAAGGCCTGCGGCATCGGCTCGCCGGTTTCGACATGCACGGCATAACGCTTCAGAATATCGGGCACCGTCAGCCAGTGCTCATAGAGCTGCGACGGCAGCTCGACGAAATCGCGCGAAACGCCGGTGCCCGCAACCGAGGGATAGGTGACGTTCGAAAGCATGCCGTGCAGCGCATGGCCGAATTCGTGGAACAGCGTGCGGGCATCGTCGAGCGACAGCAGCGCCGGCTTGCCTTCAGCCGGCTTGGCGAAGTTGCAGACATTATAGATGATCGGCAATTCGCCGTGGCGGCCGTTCTTCAGCTCCAGCCTGTGCTGCGATTGCAGCGAGCTCATCCAGGCGCCTGATCGTTTCGAACTGCGGGCGAAATAATCGCCGAGGAACAGGGCGACGAGCTTGTCTTCGCGGTCCCTGATTTCGAACACCCGGACATCCGGGTGATAGGCGGCCACGCCCTTCTTCTCGACGGCCCGGACGCCGAACAGCCGGCCGGCGACGTCGAAGCACGCTTCGATAATCTTCTCGAGCTGCAGGTAGGGCTTTAGTTCGGTTTCGGAGAAATCGAACTTCCGCGCCCGGATCTTTTCGGCATAGTGGCGCCAGTCCCAGGGCATCACCTCGTGGTTCCGGCCCTCCTCGGCGATCAGTGCCGCGATATCGGCCTCTTCCTCGCCGGCGCGTTTCACCGCCCGCGCCCAGACGGCCTTCAGCAGGTCGTTCACCGCATCCGCCGTCTTCGCCATCGTGTTGTCAAGCTTCAGCTCGGCGAAATTACCGTAGCCAAGCAGCGTCGCCACCTGATGGCGGAGCGCCAGCGTTTCCTTGATGACAGCGCGGTTATCCGTCTCACCGTCATTTTCGCCGCGCGCCACCCACGCCTTGAAAGCCTGCTCGCGCAGATCGCGGCGCTCCGAAAAGGTCAGAAAGGGCTCGATGATCGAGCGTGACAGCGTCACGGCATATTTGCCCTCCTCGCCGCGTTCGCGCGCTGCCGCCGCCATCGCGTCGCGAAGGAATTCCGGCAGGCCCTCGAGCTCGGCGCTGTCCGAAAGGACCAGTGCCCAGGCCTTTTCGTCGGCCAGCACGTTCTGGCCGAATTGCGTGCCGAGGCCGGCAAGCTTTTCATTGATCGCGGCGAGTTTTTCCTGCTCGGCCTTTTCAAGCTTGGCGCCCGATTTGACGAAGCCTTTCCAGTGGCGTTCCAGCACGCGTGTCTGTTCGAGCGTCAGGCCGAGGCTCTCGCGGCCCTCCCAGAGCGTGTCGATGCGGGCAAAAAGCGCTGCATTCATCCCGATCTTCGAATAGTGGCGCGACATCTTCGGCGAGATTTCCCGCTCCAGCGCCTGGATCACATCATTGGTATGCGCGCCTGCCTTGTTCCAGAACAGCGCCGAGACACGCGACAGCGCATCGCCGGCAATCTCCAGCGCCACGACCGTATTGTCGAATGTCGGCGCATCGCCGTTTCCGGCGATCTCGTCGATCTCCCTTTCATGCGCGGCAAGAGCGGCTTCGAAGGCGGCGGCAAAATCACCGTCATCCAGGGCATCGAAACGCGGCAAGCCGTGAAGACCGTCCCAGGTCACCAGCGCCGGATTGAAATCATGTGGAGAAGGCATCGGAGAATTCCTTTTGGCATGCAGATGGATCGTCAATATAGGAGAGCCGTCATAGAATTGGTATGTTGCCGGGAAGGACCTTTTGCCTCGCCTGCCAAATCTGGCGGGCGCCTGCCAAATCTGGTGGACAACAATTGATACGTGAAAATTAACCAATCGTTAACGATTGACGCGAATCACGCGCAAGCGCTAGTTTCCAGGTGATCTTCTTGTAAGGGGACATGCGCCATGGAAATTTTTTCTGTGCGGTCTTCTCAGAGTTTGCTTTTTAAAAACAATCCTAATAACGCAAAAAGTTCGAAGACCTCTGATATTCAAATCGAGACCAGAGCTCCCGCCCCGGCCTCGTTCCAGATCGAAGACGATGTTGGCGAAGGCCCGGATTTCACCGCGGTCAGCCCTGGAGAACTGCGCAATTACGCACGCCAAGGTTTCGACAGTGGCCTGATCGATCAAAGCACCTACGCCGCGATCTCCGAACCGCTGCCGATGCATGCGATCGATCCGCTCGGCAATATCATCGATCTCTCCAGCGTCACCGACGGCACCAGCTTCAATTTCCTCGACTATTACAAAAATCAGCTGCAGATCGCCATGTCGATCGGCGATCCCAATGAGGTCCAGACGCTGAAATCGATCGTCAATTTCCTGGATGGCTGATCGGAGCATGATGCCGAAAATCTAGGTCAGGCTTTGCGCCAGCCGAGCAGGCCGGGCGTTGCATGCCAGAGCGCCTGGGCGGCAAATCCCATGAAAAGCACGCCGGAGCAGCGCACGATCAATCGCTCATGGGCACGATAGAAGCGCCGCACCGTACCGGCGCCGATGATGCCAATCAGGATGATGTCGGCAGTCACGAAACCGACGAATGACACGACAAGCAGCACCGGCAACGCCTCGAAATCGAGCGCGCCGGCCGAGCCTGCAACCAGTGCGGTGAAGGTGGCGAGCGCCACCGGATAACCCTTCGGATTGGTGACGCCGAAGATCAGACCGCGGCGAAACGGTCGCTCGACCACCACCAGCGCCTGTCCCTCCGCTTTCGGCTTGGCATTGACGGCGCTCCAGCCGATCCAGGCGAGGTAGAAGCCGCAGGCAAGGCCGAGCAGGTCGAAGACCAAGGTTCCGATCGTCTTTGCGCCGACAATCGCGATCAGCGCCAGCGACGACCAGATGAGGTCCCCGACCAGATGCCCCATCATGAAGAAGGCGCCGGCCTTGCGGCCCTGCCCGGCGCCAATGCCGAGCAGTTGCAGGAAGGCGGGGCCTGGAATGAGCACGTAGAAGAGGGCCGCCAGAAAGGCGCCGAAGAGCAAAGACTGCGTCATGGAAATGCTCCGGAGGATGATGACAGCAGACTAAGCGATCACGGCCGTCCGTCAAGGGTGGTGCACTGCCACGAAGAGTGGGATTAGGTAGCAAACGCTACCGGAGGCGGCTTTCGACCCGAGGCGGACATCTGTTCGTTGTTGAAGGATGCGGCTGCCGCGATGATCTACAAAGCGACGGGCAATCTTCGAGCAATCCAGATCCTGCTCGGACATACCAAGATCGAGAACACGGTTCAGGTATCTTGGTGTGGACATCGAGGATGCGTTGGAACTAGCGGAGCATACAGAGATTTGACAGAGTGCGGGGCCGTGCCTCTTAGGGAAAACGTTTCCGGTTTTAGCAGTTCGATTGAGCGGCTATGCGCCAAGAGCGGGGATCGGCTTCTGCAGGAGTGCGTGCCAATTTTCCGGCTGGGTGACGGGTCTTCGTTGCTGGGCTGTATCCGTCAGAACCACTCGCCTTCGATGGTTCAAGCCCTCATCCGGGGGGTTTTGGCAAACACACTAAGACCGAGCCATTCCTGCATGTCGCGCGCGAGGACCCTGTCCCCTTCAAGTTTCAGCGTTTCTGCATCGGTTTCCTGACGTATGGTCGTGAGGCCCATCCAAATTGCGGTCATCGAACGGAGCGACCCTTCAACGAGAAGGTCTACATCATAGCCCGGATCGAAGTTGCAGAGATCGACTTTTCCGTTTTCGACCACAAGCCACCATCTCTTTTGCGCGGCCGAAAGTTCCGGGTACAGAAACTGTATCGTACAACGGTGGGTCGGAAGTCTTCTTGTATCGAGGCTCCGCCGCATGTCCCACATGAGCAGAGAAGGGTCGAGATTCTTCAAGGAAAGTCGCGATTCCATCCACCGTTGAGCCCAATTTCCGAGACCTATGATCAGAGGTCTCAATTCTTCGCCCGCTGCCGTGAGTTGGTAATCGGTAATGCCGTTCGCACTCCTTGTCACCGTGATGACGCCCGATTGTTCCAGTTCTTTCAGTCGTTTTGATAGGAGTGCCGGAGACATTTTTGGTAGACCGCGACGCAACTCATTAAAGCGCGTCGATCCGCAAAGGAATTCGCGGACGACCAAGGTCGTCCACCGCGAGCAGAGGATTTCCGACGCCATTGATACTGGACAGAATTGCCCGTAGCCGTCACGCTCTACCATAAGGACCTCCACCGGTCTGGATCAGGCACAATATTGCAAAACAACCGGTCCGCCAAATGCTCCTTGCCTGGCCATACGGCGGCGGCGTTCAGTACAGTTCGTGTACTAGCCGCAATTGTGAAACGAGCGCAGAGTTTCAATCCTCACGAGATAGGAGGCATTGATATGCTCGGGCTTACAGAACCAAAACAGAACATTGCCGGCGGTCGGACCATTGTCGAACTAACCAATTCGGTCCTGCCCACCATCGCGCAACGCGCCGCATCGATCGACGAGAGCGACACCTTCGTCGGCGAGAATTACGCACTTCTAAAGGAATCTGGACTCGTGCGGGCAGGCGTCCCAATCGAATTGGGCGGGCTGGGCGCGGAAGCGCCCGAACTTTCTGAGATGCTCAAATCCATTGCTCGTGCATGTGGGTCCACTGCGCTTGCCTTTTCCATGCATACCCATCAAGTCGCCATCCCCGCCTGGCGCTGGCGGCATCAAAAGGTGGCCGCGGTGGAGCCGCTCCTGAGACGTGTTGCATCGGAGCAAATCATATTGCTCTCGAGCGGCGGATCGGACTGGATCGGCGGATCGGGCAAGGCCATGAAAGTTGATGGCGGATACCGGATCACCGCGCGTAAACGCTTCACTTCCGGCGCGGCGGCAGGAAACATCCTGATGACCGGTGCCGTTTATGAAGAACAGGACGGCGCGCGCTCCGTCATTCATTTCGGCGTTCCCATGGCATCGCCAGAGGTTTCGATAGAGGATACGTGGCGAACACTTGGAATGAGGGGAACCGGGTCAAACGATATCATCATCGAAAACCTCTTCGTGCCGGATGCGAGTGTCGCATTTTCCAGAAGCGCGGGGCAATGGCATCCAGTATTTCAAGTCATCGGCATGATCGCGTTTCCTCTGATCTACGCGGTCTATCTTGGCGTCGCCGAGAGCGCCCGCGACATCGCAGTCAAGATGGTCCGTAGCAAGGCCAACAGCGATCATGTGATCGGGTTGGTCGGGCGCATGGAAACGTCTCTGAGGGCCGCGCAGATCGCGCATCGCTGGATGTTGGAGGTAGTTGCTCGAAACGAACCGTCCGCGGAAACCGTCAACGAGGTTATGATCGGCCGTTCCTTGGTCGCACGGCACGCTATCGAGGTGACGGAGCTTGCAATGGAGGTCGCAGGCGGCGCGGCATTCTATCGAGAGAACGGGCTGGAGCGCTGCTTCCGTGACATACAGGGCGCTCGCTATCATCCGATGCAGCCCGGAGCCCAGGCGCAATATGCGGGTTCATTCGCGCTCGGACTTCCCACTGAGAAGATTTTCTAGCGCCTGGCGCAACGACGAACTCCGCGGAATCATAGGCTAGGTGGGTAGTTTGACGTCCAGAATTCGAATGGACGAGCCCCGCCAGCAAGGACGACAGAGCAACCTCTTGTGCGCTTTGGGCCGATATGCGACCTCGACCACGGCAGCAATGCGCCTCTTCTCGGTCATAGAGGCAATTGTTGCCGCTCCCCGAAAGCGGCCATAGCATTGGTTTGACGAGACGACATCTGTGCGCCATGTGTGGACGTCGGCTCTTGTCGGCTTAATCGACTTGGGACGAAGGCGATCAAGAACGAGCACATGGTTCCAGTTCAGCACATGGCTCCAGTTCATCGTCGACGGGCGAAAGCAGCTTTTTCTTTCTAAGCTGAGGTAGTCCGGACAACGCGGAGCAGCGGTACTGTGCCTTGGCCGTTGGACCACAGCCCCAAGCTGCCATCAACAACACTTGAACGTCTGTCAGAATTGCAAAAAGTGTGCATAATTGACAAATGAGAACAATCAGTTGTTGATACTGATCGCGAAGAGGTTGGGAGCCCTCTTCTTCAACTTGGCAGACTACCAGGAAATGCAGGGAGAATTCGACAACAATCCAGGGAGGAAGAACAATGAACAAAAAGGCAGTATCGCGTCGAGAGTTGCTGGGAGCATCTACGCTCGTTGGAGTAACCGCAGTTGGGGCTCTTGCCGCCCCGGCCGTGCTGGCCCAGGCACCCACCGTCATTAAAATGCAAACATCCTGGCCCGCGTCGGACATCTGGATGGATTTTGCCCGCCAGTACGTCGAACGGGTCGAACGAATGTCCGGCGGACGCCTGAAGTTCGAACTAATGCCTGCCGGTACGGTCGTCGGCGCGTTTCAGGTGCTCGACGGCGTCAACGATGGCGTGATCGACGCAGCCCACACCGTTCCCGTCTATTGGTACGGAAAGCACAAGGCAGCTTCCCTCTTCGGTACCGGGCCGGTATTTGGCGGCAGCGCAACCACCATGCTCGGATGGTTCCATCAAGGTGGCGGCAAGGATCTCTACCGAGAACTCACCCAGGACATCATGGGGCTGAACCTTTACGGCTTCTATGGCTTCCCGATGCCCGCGCAGCCGTTCGGCTGGTTCAAGAACCAGGTCGCGACCGTGAACGACGTCAACGGCCTCAAATATCGTACGGTCGGGCTCGCCGCCGATCTCATGCAGAATATGGGCATGAGCGTCGCTCAACTTCCGGGCGGCGAGATCGTGCCGGCAATGGAGCGAGGTGTCATCGACGCCTTCGAGTTCAACAATCCCTCCTCTGACATACGGTTTGGTTCGCAGGATGTCGCCAAGAACTACATGCTGTCGTCCTACCATCAAGCGAGCGAATCTTTCGAGTTCCTCTTCAACAAGGATGTGTTTGACGACCTTCCCGACGATCTGCAGGCGATCCTGGAATATGGCGTGGAGGCAGCAAGCACGGCGAATACAGCGTCCGCGATGGACAACTATTCAAGCGACCTTCGAAAACTCCAGGCCGAACATGGCGTGACCGTGCACCGTACTCCAAAGGAAATTCTGGATGCGCAACTGAAGGCCTGGGATGAGATCATCCCCACGCTTGAAGCGGATGCGTTCATGAAGAAGGTGCTCGACAGTCAGCGGCAGTGGGTGGAGAGGGTCGTGTACTACGAATTGATGAACTCCGCCGATCTCGCACTCGCCTATGAGCACTATTTCCCTGGAAAATTGAACCTCGGAAAATAGATGGTGAAGGCCCGGTATTTCCGGGCCTCGTCCCTCATCGAGGTAGGGAGGCGCTTGCATGCTCCGTTACATTGCATTCGCCGACGATTTGTCGGCGTGGTTCGGCAAGGTGTTCGCGTGGGGGATACTCATCATGGCCTTCGGCGTCGGCTATGAGGTTGTTGCACGCTACCTCTTTCGCGCGCCGACCCCCTGGGCCTTCGATCTGAGCTACATGCTCTATGGAACGATCTTCATGATGGCGGGAGCGTATACCCTCTCGCGTGATGGCCATGTGCGCGGCGACTTCATCTACCGGCTCTGGAAACCGCGCACGCAGGCCAGGCTGGAACTGGTGTTGTACTTCATCTTTTTCTTTCCCGGTATAACCGCGCTGGTGTTCTCGGGCTGGAAATATGCCGCACGCAGTTGGGGCTACCTGGAGGTCAGTTCCAACAGTCCCGCCGGTGTGCCGATCTTCCAGTTCAAGGCCGTGATCGTCGCCGCCGGCATTCTCCTGTTCCTGCAGGGCGTGGCGCAGGTCTTCCGCTGCATTCTCTGCATAAGGACGGGCGAATGGCCGAAGCAGGCCGAAGATGTCGAAGAACTCGAAAAGGTACTACTGGAAACAAAAAGCCTGGACGTGCTCAAGTCCGAGGACGAGGGTTTCCTTCCGTCGCGGGAACTTGACGCTGGACGTGAACCACGGGATCGGGACGCTCAATGACGGATGCACATATCGCCGTCGGGATGCTCCTCATCCTGATCCTCACCATCTTCCTCGGCTTCCCGGTGGCGTTCACCTTGATGGCTCTGGGTGTCGGCTTCGGATACTATGCCTATTTCGATGCCGGCCGCATGTGGCGCGGCTATGACCGCACGCTCGAATCCGGCGGCGATGCCTTTACACTGGCGGAGACCTGGATCGGCGGTTTCTTCAACAACCGGATCTTCGATCTGTTCGTCAACCAGACCTACTCGGTCATCCAGAACGACGTGCTGACGGCTATCCCGCTGTTCCTGTTCATGGGCTACATCGTCGAGCGAGCCAACATCGTCGATCGGCTGTTCTCGACGCTATTCAGCGTCACGCGCCGGGTGCCCGGCTCGATGGCGGTCGCCGCCCTGGCCACCTGCACACTCTTTGCCACGGCAACCGGCATCGTCGGGGCCGTGGTGACGTTGATGGGACTGCTCGCCCTACCAGCGATGCTGAAGGCAAAGTATGACGTGCGCTACGCGACGGGCGTGATCTGCGCGGGCGGCACGCTCGGGATCCTGATCCCGCCTTCCATCCTGCTGATCGTCTATGCGGCCACCTCCGGGATCTCGGTTGTCCGAATGTATGCGGCGGCGCTCCTGCCCGGCCTCGCCCTGGCCGGGTTTTATCTCATCTATGTCGTGGTGCGAGCAATCCTGCAGCCGCAACTGGCGCCGCGGCCAACGAAAGAAGATGTGGGCGAGCACACGCCGGTCCAACTCGCCTGGATGATGCTTACATCCTTCGCGCCGCTCGCCTTTCTGATTCTTGCGGTGCTGGGTGCCATTCTCTTTGGCCTGGCAACGCCGTCGGAAGCCGCCGCAATCGGCGCATTGGGGGGACTGGCGCTTGCTGCGGCCTATCGGGCGCTGACCTGGCAGCGACTGAAGGAGTCGGTGTATCTGACGGCGCGAACGACCGCGATGGTCTGCTGGTTGTTCGTCGGTTCGGCGACCTTCGCATCGGTATTCGCCTATCTCGGCGGCCAACAGTTCATCAGTGACTTCGTGACCGGCCTGGACATGTCGCCGCTGATGTTCCTGATCCTGGCCCAGATCATCATCTTCATTCTCGGCTGGCCTCTGGAATGGACTGAAATCATCGTCATCTTCATCCCGATCTTCATTCCGCTGCTGCCGCATTTCGGGATCGATCCGCTGTTCTTCGGTATCCTCGTGGCCATCAACCTGCAGACGGCCTTCCTATCACCACCCATGGCGATGTCGGCATACTACTTGAAGGGCGTCTCGCCTCCGCATGTCAAACTGACCGACATCTTCCGCGGCATGATGCCGTATATGTTGATCGTCATTCTCTGCATGGTGGTCATCTATCTGTTCCCGAGCATCGTCTACATGCTGCCGAATCTACTCTATGGAGTACAGAGATGACGCAGTGTCTGGCCCATTCCGAAAGGATAGACCGATGAACAGAAGCCGGTTTTTTGCAATATTTGCATTCGTGACGCTTGTCGCGTTCTGCGCGGTCATCCTGGCGTTTGTTCCACGGTTCGATTTGGCCGCTGCACTGCTGATCGGGATTGTCCCTGCGGGGTACGACATCTGGGATCAGCTCTTTCGGCGCCGCCCGTCGAAATCGTCTGGATAGACTGCAATCGTTCAACCGCCGCCCTTTCGTGACGGCAATCCGCTGCAAAAAGCCCGTTCGTCCATCGACCTACGGGCTTGGCTTGGAAATTGATCACCCATGGCCCCTCCCTGTGAAAGCGAGAGGCACCGTCGTTACGCGAACTTCCGGTTAACTCGCGTCGAGAAGGCGTCGGTGCGCAACGTCCGCGATGAGCGCCAAATCGAGCCGTACGTCATACTCGTGGTCTACGACTGATCCGGACCGATCCCGGACCTTCGCACCGAGGCCTCGCATGTCCGCTTTCGTGCTAGGTGTCCTCGCAGCGGACGGTCCGCCGTCGGCCCCGTAGCGGTCGTCTATCCAAGCCGAGCCGATGTCCGTTGTTGTTGCAATCCAGCCATCCAGAACGCTCTAGAGTTTGGTGGCGTTTGCCACCTCACTCCACGAAAAAGCCCGCGCGGCAATACCGGCGGGCTCATATCCAGTTCAAAAGCGAACCGTGATTACTTCACGAGGTTGCGCTTGGCGAGCGTGCGCAGGCGCAGCGCGTTAAGCTTGATGAAGCCGGCCGCATCCTTCTGGTCGTAGGCGCCCTGATCGTCCTCGAAGGTAACGAGCTTGTCGGAATAGAGCGACTTTTCGCTTTCACGGCCGATGACCATGACATTACCCTTGTAGAGCTTCAGCGTTACTTCACCTTCGACATGCTCCTGGCTCTTGTCGATCAGCGCCTGCAGCATCTCGCGCTCCGGCGAGAACCAGAAACCGTAATAGATCAGCTCGGCGTAACGCGGCATGATCTCGTCCTTGAGATGGGCGGCACCGCGGTCGAGCGTGATCGATTCGATGGCGCGATGCGCCGAAAGCAGGATGGTGCCGCCTGGTGTCTCATAGACGCCGCGCGACTTCATGCCGACGAAGCGGTTCTCGACGAGGTCGAGACGGCCGATACCGTTGTCGCGGCCATAATTGTTGAGCGCAGCCAAGAGCGTCGCCGGGCTCATGCGCACGCCGTTGATCGAAACCGCATCACCCTTTTCGAAACCGACCTTGATGGTCGTTGCCTTGTCGGGTGCAGCCTCAGGCGAAATGGTGCGCATATGCACATATTCAGGCGCCTCCTGGGAGGGGTCCTCAAGAACCTTGCCCTCGGAGGAGGAATGCAGAAGGTTGGCATCGACGGAGAACGGCGCCTCGCCCATCTTGTCCTTGGCAACCGGGATCTGATGCTGTTCGGCAAAGGCCAGCAGATCGGTGCGGCTCTTGAACGCCCAGTCGCGCCACGGCGCGATGATCTTGATGTCGGGGTTCAGGGCATAGGCGGACAGTTCGAAACGGACCTGGTCGTTGCCCTTGCCGGTCGCGCCGTGAGCGATCGCATCCGCACCCGTCTTGCGGGCGATATCAATCAGATGCTTGGAAATCAGAGGACGGGCGATCGAGGTCCCGAGCAGGTAGACGCCTTCGTAGACGGCATTGGCACGGAACATCGGGAAGACGAAATCGCGGACGAATTCCTCGCGCACATCCTCGATGTAGATCTCCTTGATGCCGAGCATCTCGGCCTTCTTGCGCGCCGGCTCCAGCTCTTCGCCCTGGCCGAGATCGGCGGTGAAGGTGACGACTTCGGCGCCGAGCTCCGTCTGCAGCCACTTCAGGATGATCGAGGTGTCGAGGCCGCCGGAATAGGCGAGAACGACTTTCTTCACGTCTTTGTATGATGCCATGATGATGAGGTCCGTTGCATAAGGCCGGCAAAACCCGGTGTCGCGGCACTTTTAGCGAGATTGGCGCGTGACGCAAGACCAAGTGCGACGGCGATGGTGCCGATACCGTTTGACACCGCGAAAGCAGAGCCCATATTCGCCAGCGTCCGCAAATGCTCGAGGAGAGGCTGCCCCGTGACGAATATTCAAGACATTTTCAAGAAATCCAATGTTGCCGTCATCACCGGCGGCGCCTCCGGCATCGGCCTTGCCGCGGCGAAATATTTCGCCGGACGCGGCATGAGCGTCGCCATTGCCGATCTCGGCGGCGATCGGCTGGCCGACGCCGCCAACGAACTCAAGGCCATTGCCGGCGAGGAAAATGTGATGGCGGTCGAGACCGACGTCGCAGTCAAGGAATCTCTGGAAGCGCTCGAACGCGCCGTGCTCCAGCGTTTCGGCCGTGTGCACGTGCTGATGAACAATGCCGGCATCGGCCCGGAAACCTCGATCTTCAGCCCGCAGGCGAACTGGGACAATATCTTCGCCGTCAATCTGATGGGCGTGATCAACGGCACGCGCACCTTCGGCCCGAAGATGCTGTCGCATGGCGAGCCGGGCCTGATCATCAACACCGGATCCAAGCAGGGCATCACCACACCGCCCGGCAACCCCGCCTACAACATCTCCAAATCTGGTGTGAAAGTCTTCACCGAAGCGCTGCAGCATGAGCTTCGCAACACCGAAGGCGGAAAGATCTCCGCCCACCTTCTGATCCCCGGCTTCGTCTTCACCGGCCTTACCAAGGGCGACCGCGCCGAAAAACCGGCTGCCGCCTGGACGCCGGAACAGACCGTCGATTTCATGGTCGAAAGCCTCGAACGCAGCGATTTCTATATTCTCTGCCCCGACAACGACGTCGCGCGTCCGGTCGACGAGCGCCGGATGGCCTGGGCGGCCGGCGATATCATCGAGAACCGTCCGCCGCTGTCACGCTGGCACAAGGACTACGCCGACAAGTTCAAGGCCTTCCTCGACCAGAAGTAATCGGCGCCAGAGCATGATGCCGAAAAGTGTGCGCGGTTTTCGGGTAACATCATGCTCTACTTCTTGACTTAGATTCGAATGATTTTAGGCCGATCAGGCCTAAAATCATTCGAATCTAGAAGGTTTGATTGGTAATTTTCTGAAAGCCGGGTAAGAGATCCCCAGATCCTCTCCGGCTTTCAGAGTGTGTCATGGATTTTCTGCCCAGCCTGCCGACCCTTCTCGCCTTTGCCGCCGCGACGCTGCTGCTTGCGGCAACCCCCGGCCCCGACATGACGCTGTCGATCAGCCGTGCGCTGGCCCAGGGCAAGAAGGCGGCCCTCTTCGTCGTCGTCGGCACCAGCCTCGGCATCGTCGTCCACACCATGCTGGTCGCTTTCGGCATTTCGGCGCTGATCACCGCCTCGCCGACCGCCTTCCTGATCCTGAAGACCGGGGGTGCCGCCTATCTGCTCTGGCTGGCGGTGCAGGCGATCCGCTTCGGCTCGAAGCTCACCGTCGCCAAGGTCGAGGAGCAGAAGGGCACCGCCCTTTCGAACATCTCGTCAGGCTTCTGGGTCAATCTTCTGAACCCCAAGGTCATCATCTTCTTCATGACCTTCCTGCCGCAATTCGTCAGCGCCGGCGATCCCGCCGTCACCCAAAAGCTGCTTTTCCTCGGCTTCTGCTTCATCCTGATCGGCATGCCGGTCAATGCCAGCGTCGTCTTTGCCGCCGACTGGCTGGCCTCCTGGCTGCAGAACAACAAGAAAGTGCTGCGCGGCATGGATTACACCTTCGCCGGCGTCTTCTCGATCTTTGCCGCGAAGATCCTGCTCACCCAGGCGAGATAGCCGCGGTTGCGAAGCAATCCGCCCGCGGTCGGCTAATCGATCCGCCCGCGGTCGTGAACCGATCCGCCGCCAACGACACCAATATTCGCGAGACGCCATGCCGGAGCAGGCAGTGACCGCGAATTTCGTCGTCTTCCAAAATTATTCCATGCCTTTCGCGCGATTACTTGTGATCAACATATGATCGTAAGTCGGCAATTGTGGCTAGGCCACGCCACCTTCGCTGCCCACATATCCTTTACGGCTCACGAAGAGATACCTTGAAAGGATAAGTCAATGATTACGTTCCGCAATATCATAACAGCAGGGGTTGTTGCGCTGACGTTTGCCGCCACGTCCCTTACAGCGACAACACCTGCCTTAGCTCACGGCGGCGGAGGCCATGGCGGTGGCGGCTTCTCGCGTGATGGCGGCCACTTCGGCGGCGGTTCCCATATGGGCGGCGGCAATTTCGCCGATCGCGGCTTCGGAGCGCATAATTTCGGCGGAGCCGGCCCTTTTGGCGGACACCGCGACGGCCGTTTCGCCTTCCATGATAGAAATCGTCTGTTCTTCGGCAATGACGACTATTACCCGGAACAGTGCCAACCGGAATGGCTCAACCAGTACGGCCATCGCGTGCTGGTGGAAGTCTGCTCTTGATGACGGTCCCCTAGAGCCTTTCCGGGTTAGATTGAATCATTCTGCCGGAGCAGGTTTTCGTCAGGGCAGAGGCGATTGGCGAAGGGCATACCCCTTGGTACGTCCGAGCCGATCGCCTCTGATCCTGGCGCAAAGATGCCCGGCCCTTCGGGTTGGCTGAAACGGGCCGCCTGATCGACCGGCCGGCTTGGCCGTAGAGCTTGGCTACGACGCGCGCCATCCGGTCGACCATCCGACTCCGTTTGAGCCAACAGAATGCTTCAATCTGACCAGGAAAGGCTCTAGCCTCTGAGGACGAGCGGCATATGATCACCGATATCATCTTCTTTCAGCAGAAGATTTGATATTTGGATCGCAGCGCCGCTCGTGTTTCAGCAGCAATCCGCCCGCGGTCGTTTGATCGATCCGCCCGCGGTCGGTTGATCGATCGGCCCGTGGTCGTGAAACGGTCCGCCCGCGGTCGTGAAATGATCAGCTGCCCGCTAACCGATCAGCAACGCATCGTCATCCAGCGTCTGGCCGCGCATCTTGCGGAACATCGCGATCAGATCCTCGACCTGCAATGTCTTGCGGCTGTCGCCGGCAACGTCGAGCACGATCTCACCGCCATGCAGCATCACCGTCCGGTGGCCATAGTCGAGCGCCTGGCGCATCGAATGCGTCACCATCAGCGTCGTCAGCTTGCGCTCGGAAACGATTTTCTGGGTCAGGCCCATGATGAATTCTGCCATCCCGGGGTCGAGGGCCGCCGTATGTTCGTCGAGCAGCAGCACCTCCGAGCCCGCCAGCGTCGCCATGACAAGCGAGACCGCCTGCCGCTGGCCGCCGGAAAGCAGGTCCATGCGGTCCTTCATGCGGTTCTCGAGCCCGAGATTGAGCTCGGCGATCCTCTCGCGAAAATGGTCGCGCCGTTTTGCGCCAAGCGCCGAAACGAGCCCGCGCCGTTCGCCGCGGCGCGCCGCAAGCGCCAGGTTCTCCTCGATCGACAAGGCACCGCAGCTTCCGGTCAGCGGGTCCTGAAAGACACGGGCGACAAGTCCGGCGCGCGCCGCCGTCGTCTTGCGCGTCACGTCGCTATTGCCGATCAGCACCTGTCCTTCGCTTGCCAGCACATCGCCGGCGAGCACGCCGAGCAGCGTCGATTTGCCGGCGCCGTTCGAGCCGATGACGGTGACGAAGGAGCCTTCCTCGATCGTCAGGCTGACACCCGAGAGCGCCTGCTTCTGCAGCGGCGTGCCGCGCCCGAAGACGACCTTGATGTTCTTGAGGTTGATCACGACGCGGCACCTCCGCGCAAACGGGGAAGGATGAGCGCCACGGTCACCAGCACGGCGGTGACGAAATTGAGGTCGGACGCCTGCAGGCCGATGACGTCGCTCGAAAGCGCCAGCTGGATTGCGATGCGATAGAGGATCGAGCCAAGCACGCAGCCGATCAACGCGATCAGCAGACCGCGCCGCCCAAGCAGCGTCTCGCCGATGATAACGGCAGCGAGACCGACGACGATCGTGCCGACGCCTGAGGTGACGTCGGCAAAGCCGTTCGTCTGGGCAAAAAGGGCGCCACCGAGCGCCACCAGCGCATTCGAGATCGCCATGCCGAGATAGATCTGCCGGCTGGTATCGACGCCCTGGGCCCGCGCCATCCTTGGATTGGCGCCGGTCGCCCGCATTGCCAGGCCGGCATCGCTTTCCAGGAAACGCCAGACCAGGATGAGCGCGACGACGACGAGAACACCGACGAAGAGCGGCCGCACGTAGAAATCGCGAAGGCCATGGCCGAAGAACGGGCTGATCATCGTGTCGGCATTGATGAGGGCGACATTGGGTTTGCCCATCACGCGCAGATTGACAGAAAACAGTGCGATCATCGTCAGGATCGAGGCAAGCAAATTGAGGATCTTGAAGCGCACGTTGAGCAGTGCTGTCACCATGCCCGCGGCGGCACCGGCGGCCATGGCGATCAGAGCCGCAAGCCAAGCATTGACACCGGCAATGATCAGCACGGCCGTCACCGCTGCACCAAGCGGAAAGGAGCCGTCGACCGTCAGGTCGGGGAAATCCAGAACACGGAAGGCGAGATAGACCCCAAGGGCGACGAAGGAATAGACGAGTCCGAGTTCGACGGCCCCCCAGAATGCGATTTGGCTCAAGGCTTCCGCCCCTCTTCTGTCCGTTTCCGCTCCGCGCCCTGCGCGAAACATCAGGCTTTTAATACCATCAGCCGCCCCCGTGTGGAACGGAGCGGCTGCAAACTCGATCAGCGACGGCAGTCGCCTTGTTTATTCGATGACTTTGGTAGCGCGGGAAAGCACGCTCTGCGGCAGGGTGACGCCCATCTTCTCGGCCGCGGCCTTGTTGACGACGAGGTCGCTGCCGGCGGCAGTCTTGACCGCGGTATCGCCCGGGTTCTCGCCCTTCAGCACGCGCACGACGATCTCGCCGGTCTGCTTGCCGACATCATAATAGTTGAAGCCGAGGGCGGCGATCGAGCCGCGCGAAACCGAATCCGTATCGGCGGTAAAGAGCGGCAGCTTGCTCTCTTCGGCCACCGCGACAGCGCCTTCGAGCGCGGAGATGATCGTGTTGTCGGTCGGAATGTAGATCGCGTCGGCGCGGCCGACGAGCGCGCGTGCCGCACCCTGGACCTCGGCCGACTTGGTGGCGGCCGATTCGACCACCTTCAGGCCAGCCTTTTCGGCTTCAGCCTTCAGCACGGCGAGCAGCGAAACGGAATTCGCCTCGCCGGAATTGTAGAGATAGCCGATGGTTTTCACATCGGGCAGGATTTCCTTGATCAGCGCAAGGTGCTCGGCGACCGGCGACATATCGGAGAGGCCGGTGACATTGCCGCCGGGCTTGTCCATGTTCTTGACGAGCTGGGCGCCGAGCGGATCGGAGACGGCCGTGAAGACGACAGGAATGTCACGCGTCGAGGAAACGACCGCTTGGGCTGATGGCGTCGAGATCGGCACGATGACATTGGGCTCGTCGCCGGCGAACTGGCGGGCGATCTGGGCTGCCGTCGCCGGATTGCCCTGCGCCGATTCGAACACGAATTTCAGGTTCTCGCCTTCCTTGTAGCCGGCGGCCGTCAGCGCATCGAGAACGCCCTTGCGCGCTGCATCCAGCGCCGGATGTTCGACGATCGCCGTCACGGCGACGGTGACGTCTTCAGCCTTCGCAGGCAGGGAAAGGGCCAAAGTGGCAGCAAGAGCGAGTAAAATCGGGCGCATGGGGATCCTCCTGAATGATTTTGGGGGCACTTTTAGGAAAAGCGCCCCCTGAAATCAATCGCGGAGAATTGTAGCGAGGATCAAACTTGCTGATCAGTCGTCGGCGCCGTGATTGGCGATCATCATCGCCTCGAAGGCCAGGCGCTCGGTCTTGCGCATGCGTTCGGATTCCGATTTCAGCTGGCCGCAGGCAGCAAGAATGTCGCGGCCGCGCGGCGTGCGGATCGGCGAGGCATACCCTGCTGAATTGATGAAATCGGCGAACTTCTCGATCTGCTCCCAGTCGGAACACTGATAATTGGTGCCGGGCCAGGGATTGAACGGAATGAGGTTGATCTTCGCCGGCACGCCCTTCAGGAGCTTGATCAGCCCCTTGGCGTCTTCCAGGCTGTCGTTGACATCCTTCAGCATCACATATTCGAAGGTGATGCGCCGCGCGTTCGAAAGGCCAGGATAGGTCCGACAGGCTTCGATCAGTTCCTTCAGCGGGTACTTCTTATTGATCGGCACCAGAAGGTCGCGCAGATCGTCGCGCACTGCATGCAGCGAAATCGCCAACATGACGCCGATTTCCTCGCCGGTGCGGAAGATCTCCGGCACGACGCCTGAGGTGGAAAGCGTCACGCGACGCCTGGACAGCGACAGGCCGTCACCATCCGTGGCGATCAGCAATGCCTGCTTGACGGCATCGAAGTTATAAAGTGGCTCACCCATGCCCATCATGACGATGTTGCTGACCTTGCGGCCCTCGGCAGGCATGATCGTACCCTGCGGCGCTTCACGGTCCGGGAAGTCCCCAAGCCGGTCGCGGGCAAGCAGCAGCTGCGAAAGAATTTCCTCCGCCGTCAGATTGCGCACCAGACGCTGTGTCCCGGTGTGACAGAAGGAACAGGTGAGCGTGCAGCCGACCTGGCTGGAAAGACAGAGCGTGCCGCGGCCCTCTTCCGGAATGTAGACGGCCTCGATCTCGACGGGACGCCCGGCGCCCCGCGGCGGAAAGCGCAGCAGCCATTTGCGCGTGCCGTCGTTGGAGACCTGCTCCTCGACGATCTCGGGACGCGCGATGGTGAAATGCTGCTTCAGCATCTCCCGCATGTCCTTGGCGACATTCGTCATATGGTCGAAGTCGGAGACCCCTCGCACATAGATCCAGTTCCAGAGCTGCGAGACGCGCATCTTGATCTGCTTCTCGGCCACACCCTTTTCCCGGAGTGCCGCGCCCATCTCCTCACGCGACAGCCCAATCAGGGACGGCTTCTCGACGCCGGAAGCGGCGCGGGGCGCCTGAGGCTTGATGACATCAATCGCATCCATGACGGACATAATCTTTCATCCCGAATTCGAACACGTAACCGCCCCGCAAACCCTGCGAACTTCAGGGCTAAGCCGGAAGACTGGCGGGTGCATGACGGCACATTGGCAGAAATTGAATGGCGGAACGGCGACGGATATCGCGATCTGTCCGCTGTTGCGCGGCCTTTAGCATCATTTTGCCCGCGCGTCACTATAGATGGAAACGACGAGAGCCGGCGCAAGGCCGGCCCTCGAAGCTCTGAGAACAAAAAAAGCTACTTGCAGGTTTCGATCTGCTTCAGCGCAGCCGAGATACCCGAAAGCGAATAGCTGTAGGAGGTGCCGGTGCCCTTGCGCGAAACGGCATTTACCGTCATCGAATGACCGGTCTTCATCGCGGCGACGAGGGCCGGCTCCTGCGCCGCGTTCTCGACCCATCCGGCCTTGTCCTTGGTGAACATCACGAAGGTCTTGTTGTCGATGACGACGTTGATCTTCGAATTTTCCTTGACCGTGTAGCCCATCATCGCCTGCGGCTCGTAGGAGATGTTCTGGCCCGGACGCTGAGAGACGATGAAGAAATTGTCGCCGTGGTCGACGCTTGCCGGCTGCTTTGCCGTCGGAACGGAAAGCACGTAGCAGACGGTGCTGCTGCCCGACTTGTAGGAGTAAGCGCCCCATGCCTGGAACTGCTGGATGCGGTTCGGCGCGGGCTGCTGCGCTGTCGCAACTCCGGCCAAAACTAGGGTGAGTGCGAGAGCGGATACGATACTTTTTACAAACATGGATTCCTGCCGGTTCTTGCGATTCAAGGCCCGAAGCGATCATAGCGGGCGCCGCATAATCACGATCTGCTTTATTTTGACTTAATTCAGGTTACCAAATGGTCAACAATAGCTGCGATTTGTATCTGCCTGTGTCATTTCAGCTCGAGTGTCAATTTTCGTCCCTTTAACGGTATCGGCCGCGACACCGTGCCCCAATGGCACTGGCCCTCCGTTCGGCTGAATTTAAGACACAAAGATTCAGGCAAGAGTTTGACCTTTCCCAAATCCGTTGTACCTCAGTAAGACTTGGAAATCCGGGACGAAATTATTGTCGCAGGGGGCTGGTGAGGAGATATGGATGCCGAGGAAAGACAGCGTTTCGCTGCCCTCGCGAAGGCCGTCGCGGACGATCGCGACCAGCAGGCCTTCTCCATCCTGTTCGACTATTTCGCACCCCGCCTGAAGGCCTGGCTGATGCGCCAGAGGATGACATCAGGCGAGGCTGAGGAACTGGTCCAGGAAATCATGATCGTGCTCTGGCACAAGGCAGAGCTCTACGATGCCACGCGATCTTCCCTCTCTACCTGGCTTTTCCGTATTGCCCGCAACCGCCGCATCGACATGCAGCGCCGCGCCAACACCCGCATCTTCGATGAGACTGATCCGGCCCTGCAGCCGCCGGCCGATATCGGCGCGGAAGAAATCATCGCCAATGACGATCGCGACGCCAAGATACGCGCCGCCGTCGGCCAATTGCCGGAGGAACAGCGCGACATGCTGCGCGCCGCCTTCTTCCTCGGACAATCGCATTCGGAGATCGCGGAAGCGACCGGCCTGCCGCTCGGCACGGTAAAGTCGCGTATCCGACTTGCCTTCGGCAAGCTCCGCAAGGTGCTGGAACGCGAAATCGCCTGATGCGATCTCGCCAAAAGGCTCGCCGCGATGCGCTTTAAATCGTCTTCATCGCTTCTTCCGGCCGATCGGCGAGAACGCGGTCGGCGGCTTCATAGTGGACCGGTCGGATGTGGCCGCGCACCATGGCGAAAGCGGCCGAAAGCACGGCGATGTCGTCGGAAAAGCCGATGACGGCGAAAATATCCGGGATCATGTCGATCGGCATGACGAAATAGGCGAGTGCTGCAAGCAGCACGCCGCGCACCTTCGTTGGCGTCTGCGAATCGAGCGCGCAATAGAAACCGGCGACCACATCGCGCGAGAACGGGATCTGCCGCACCGCCCGCCGGAACGTCGGCCAGAATTTCTGCCTTACGGTTTTCTCGCGCCGGCTCTGGGTGTCCTCGTCGCCCGGCAACAGGATTTCCCCAAATTTGACCTCGTCCATCCCTGCATCCCTTTTGTCCATGCGAACATATGGTGACGGCGCCCAGTCTTTCAATCGGCCCCTTTCAATCGGCCTGGCTTTCAATCAATACGGCGCGCCGCAGCCTTTTCCATGGCTTTGGCGAGCTTGAAATCCAGCTCCGTCAACCCGCCGGCATCATGCGTGTTCAGCGTCACATCCACCCGGGAATAGACATTGAACCATTCGGGATGATGGTTGAGCTTCTCGGCCGCAAGCGCTGCCTGCGTCATGAAGCCGAAAGCCTCGACGAAATTTGCGAACTTGAACGTCTTCGATATCGACGAACCCGCATCATTGAGCACCCAGCCCGAAAGCTCGGCCAGTTGCGCCTCGGCTGCCGTCCGTTCCAGTTTTTCCATTTTCATGCCATGGTCCTCTTCTCTGTCAGACAGGTTACCGATGAAACGCATCAGCATCCTCTTCGTTTGCATGGGCAATATATGCCGTTCTCCGCTTGCGGAGGGAATTTTTGGCCATCTCGTTGCCGAGGCAGGCTTGACCGGCGATTTTACCATCGCTTCCGCCGGCACCGGCGGCTGGCATGACGGCGATCCGCCCGACCGGCGTTCGATCGCCACCGCGAAAAACCACGGCATCGACATATCGGGGCAGCGCGCCCGGCGCATTCAGTCGAGGGATTTCAGGGATTTCGATCTGATCCTCGCCATGGACCGCGACAACCTGGCGGCGCTCAAAAAGAGCGCGCCGCATGAAGCGAATATCCACCTTTTCGGTGATACCGCACTGGGAACGGGAGAGGATATTCCCGATCCCTATTATGGCGGCCCTGATGGTTTCGAGCTGGTCTACACCAGGCTCTTGACCGGCTGCTGCAGGCTGCTCGAAACGCTGGGCGTCGAGCGTGCCTCGTGCAGCGGGAACACTTCCTCGGTGAGGTAAGGCCCTCCACCGACCGATTCGCGCGACGAAAGCAGCACGAAGCGCGGTGCGGTGAAGGTTGCTGTGTGGAAGTTGCCGCGTCCGGCCAGATATTGCACGACATCGTCGAGCCGCGAGGATTTGAGCCGCGCCAGCGTCACATGCGGCATGAATTTGCGGGGATCCGGCGGCAGGCCGATGCGCTGGCAGATGCGCTCGATCTCCCCCTGCAGGGCATACATTTCAGGCGATTGCGAGACGCCGGCCCAGACCGAATGTGGTTTCTTCGAGCCGAAGGAACCGATGCCTTCCAGCCGGAACTGGAATTCCGGCCGGTCGATCCGGTCGAGGCGTTCAACGATTTCATCGGCCGTCCGGCCATCGACATCACCGATGAAGCGCAGGGTGATGTGGTAATTCTCCACATCGATCCATCGTGCTCCGGGGAGGCCACCGCGCAGCAATGAAAGACTCATCGCCGCATTGCGCGGAATTTCGAGGGCGGTAAACAGTCTCGGCATCACGAGCACTCCCCGAATCTTTTGCAGGTGCTCACACGGAATCATGCAATCAATAACCGCGCAAGCCCCTATTTCTTCACAGAAGAAATCGTTTCGACGAAATTTGTGACAGCAGGCTCCATCTTTTCGACCATGACGTCGACACCTTTCGCATTTGGATGCATGCCGTCTTCAAGCTTCAACCCGGCCTCCAGCGCGACGCCGTCGAGGAAGAAGGCATAGAGTGGAAGCTTATGTTTTTCCGAGAGTTTCTGATAGATCGGGTTGAATCGTGCGGCATAATCCGCTCCCATGTTCGGCGGCGCTATGATACCGGCGAGCAGCACGGCAATCCCGCGCGCCTTTAGCCGGGTAATCATCTGATCGAGATTCTTCTCGCTCTCCTCCGGCGGGATACCACGCAACGCATCATTGGCGCCCAGCTCGAGAATGACGCCATCGGTGCCGTCGGGCACCGACCAGTCGACGCGCGCAAGCCCTGCTGTCGTCGTGTCGCCGGAGACCCCGGCATTGGCAATGGTGACATCGAGCCCCTTCGCCTTCAGGGCCGCCTGCAGCTTTTCTGGAAAGCCGTCGCCGAGCGGCAGCTGATAGCCCGCCATCAAACTGTCTCCAAAGCCGACGAGATTGATTGTCCGGGCATTGGCTGCAGTGGCAAGGATCAGCGAGACGGCGATGACGGTGAATTGAAGGGCGGCAACTTTAAATCTCATGCTAGCTTCCCTAGATTGGCGAAGTGCCGTTATGCGGCCATTCGATTACGGACATATATAGGGCGATTTCTGTTGGCAAAAACCATTATCGAGTTGAAGGGCGCCGATCTGACCCTTGGTAGCGCAGCCGCCTCCGTCCATGTGCTGAAGGGCATCGATCTCGATATCGCGGCCGGTGAATCCGTCGGCATCGTCGGCCCTTCCGGTTCCGGCAAATCGACCCTGCTGATGGTGCTTGCCGGGCTGGAAAGGCTCGACAGCGGTGAAATCAACATCAACGATACGCCGCTCCATAGCCTCAGCGAGGACCAGGTCGCCGATTTCCGCGGCCGCAACATCGGCATCGTCTTCCAGTCCTTTCACCTGATCGCCAACATGACGGCGCTGGAAAACGTCGCCGTGCCGCTCGAGCTCGCCAATGTCAGCAACGCCTTCGAGATCGCTCATCGCGAGCTGAAATCGGTCGGGCTCGGCGAACGGCTGCACCACTATCCCGGTCAGCTTTCCGGCGGTGAACAGCAGCGCGTGGCGATTGCCAGGGCGCTCGCCCCCTCGCCTGCCCTGCTGATCGCCGACGAGCCGACCGGCAATCTCGACACCGAGACCGGCCGCCAGATCGCCGATCTTCTGTTCTCCAAGCAGGCTGAACGCGGCACGACCCTGCTTCTCGTCACCCACGACGTCTCGCTCGCAAACCGATGCTCGCGCCAGATTCGCGTCCGCTCCGGCAGGATCGAAGGCGACAGCGCCGCCCGCCGCAGCGAAGCGGCGATCGCATGAGGATCATCACGCCACGCGTCTCGCTCGCTTTTCGCCTGGCGCTGCGCGAGCTGCGCGGCGGCATCCGCGGCTTCTACATCTTCCTTGCCTGCATCGCGCTCGGCACCGGCGCCATCGCCGCTGTCAATTCCGTTTCGCAGTCGATCACCGACACGATCGCCTCGCAGGGGCAGGAACTGCTGGCTGGCGACGTCCGTTTCGAACTCAACAATCGCGAAGCCACACCTCAGGAAATAGGTTTCCTCGAAGGCCTCGGCACCGTTTCGGTGTCAACAGGCCTGCGCTCGATGGCCCGCAAGCCCGACGGTTCCGATCAGGCGCTGGTCGAGGTCAAGGCCGTCGATGACGCCTACCCGCTCTACGGCAAGTTCGTGGCCGAGCCGGACTATCCGCTTGCGGCACTGCTTTCGGGCCAAGGCGGCACCTATGGTGCGGTCGCAGCCCCGCTGCTTCTCGATCGGCTCGGGCTTGCGGTCGGCGACGAATTGCTGCTCGGCAACGTCAAGCTCAGCATCACCGGCACGGTGAAAACCGAGCCGGACGCACTGTCGGAAGGTTTTGGCTTTGCGCCGCGTCTGCTCGTCAGCCGCCAGGCGCTCCAAGCCTCCGGGCTGATCCAGACGGGAAGCCTGGTCGAACACGCCTACAAGATCCGGCTGGACGACAAGGCCGCGATGTCGGGCATCCAGGCGCGCGCCTCGAAGGAATTCCCCTCCGCCGGCTGGGCGATCCGCACCAGCGACCGCGCCGCGCCCTCGCTCACCGAAAACATCACCCGCTTCTCGCAGTTCCTGACCCTGGTCGGCCTCACCGCGCTGATCGTCGGCGGCGTCGGTGTCGCCAATGCAGTGCGCGCCTTCCTCGATTTCAAACGCACCACCATCGCCACTTTCAAATGTCTCGGTGCGCCGGCGCAGGTCGTCGTTCTGATCTATCTCTTCCAGATCGCCATCATCGCTCTCGGCGGGATCCTGATCGGCCTCGTCATCGGCGCCCTGTCGCCGATGCTTGCCGCGCAATTCCTGGCACAATTCCTGCCGGTCTCGACCGTGCCGACCCTCTATCCCGGCGCCCTGCTGCTGGCGACGCTCTTCGGCATCCTGACGACGCTCGCCTTTGCCATCCTGCCGCTCGGCCACGCTCGCGAAGTGCCTGCGACCGCGCTGTTCCGCGAGCAAGGCTTCGAGGCCCGCCACCTGCCCTCCTGGCCCTACATCCTGCTAGCCGCCCTGTTCATGGCCGCCCTTGCCGGCCTTGCCATCCTCACCGCCTATGACCGCTTCATCGCCGTCGTCTTCGTCGGCGCGATCGTTTTCGCCTTTGTCGTCCTGCGCCTGGTCGCCGCGCTGATCGCCTGGCTCGCGCGCCGCAGTCCGCGCGTCAATTCGCCGGCGCTGCGGCTTGCGATCGGCAACATCCACCGCCCCGGCGCACTGACGCCCTCAGTCGTGCTCTCGCTCGGCCTTGGCCTCGCATTGCTGGTGACGCTGACCCTGATCGACGGGAACCTGCGCCAGCAGCTGACCGGCCGCATGAACGAGGGTGCGCCGAACTTCTTCTTCGTCGATATCCAGAGCGCCGAGGTCGGCGCCTTCCGCGATCTCGTCCAAGGCCAAGCGCCGCAGGGCAAGCTCGTCGAAGTGCCGATGCTGCGCGGCCGGATCATCGCCTTCAACGGCGAGGACGTCACCAAGATGAACGTGCCGGCCGCCGGCCGCTGGGTGCTGAACGGCGATCGCGGCATCACCTATGCCGAAAACCTGCCGGAGAACGCCGCCCTCACCGAAGGCAAATGGTGGGACAAGGATTACAGCGGCGAGCCGCTCGTCTCCTTCTCCTCGGAAGAGGCGCATGAACTCGGTCTCAAGCTCGGCGATACGGTGACCGTCAACGTGCTCGGCCGCAACATCACGGCGAAGATCGCCAATCTGCGCCGCGTCGAGTGGGAATCGCTGTCGATCAATTTCGTCATGGTTTTCTCGCCGAATACCTTCCGCGGCGCCCCGCATGCGTGGCTGGCGACGCTGACCGATCCCTCTTCGACACCGGCCGAAGATGCGGCGATCCTGAAATCCGTCACCAACACCTATCCGACGATCACCAGTGTGCGCGTCAAGGACGCGATCGATATCGTCAACCAGCTGGTCGCACAGCTCGCGACCGCAATCCGCGCTGCGGCCTCGGTCGCCCTGATCGCCTCGATCCTCGTCCTTGCCGGCGCGCTTGCCGCCGGAAACCGGGCGCGCACCCACGATGCGGTGGTGCTGAAGACGCTCGGTGCCACGCGCGCCATGCTGATCCGCGCCTTCAGCTACGAATATCTGATCCTCGGCCTCGCGACTGCGATCTTCGCGCTGATCGCCGGCAGCGTCGCCGCCTGGTTCATCGTCGCCCGCATCATGCGTCTGCCGTCGACCTTTCTGCCCGACGTGGCGGGACTGACGCTTGTGACCGCGCTCGTCCTGACCGTCGGCATTGGCCTTATCGGCACCTGGCGCATCCTCGGGCAGAAGGCGGCCCCCGTCTTGCGCGAGCTTTGACCGGGCAGCGGCACCCAAACCCTTCACCTTACGGCGATTTAACCGACCGAGCCTTTGCAAGCCTCTTGTTTGCAAAGGGCGAAAGCCTCATATTATCCGCAGGCATGCTGGAGCTCCGCAGCGGCGCCCGGGTCGAAAACCCCGACACCGTATTTCCATCGGAGCTTGTAAGAGGAAACTATGGCTGATCTTCGTAACTATCAAAGCCGCGCTCAGACCGGCGAGATGATTGATCAAGGCCTGCGCGCTTATATGCTCAAGGTCTACAACCTGATGGCGCTGGGTCTGGCGATCACCGGTGTGGCCGCATATCTGTCGTTCCAATTCGCCTTCGCCAATGGTGAGCTGACCGCTTTCGGTCAGGCGATCTATGTGAGCCCGCTGAAGTGGGTGGTCATCCTGGCGCCGCTGGCTCTGGTGTTCTTCCTGAGCTTCCGGATCAATACGATGACGGTGGCCGCCGCCCAGACGACCTTTGCGGTCTACGCTGCGCTCGTCGGCCTGTCGCTCTCGTCGATCTTCCTGATCTACACGGGCCAGAGCGTCGTTCAGACCTTCTTCGTCACCGCCGCCTCCTTCGGCGCGCTGTCGCTTTACGGCTACACGACGAAGCGTAACCTGTCGGCGATGGGCTCGTTTCTGATGATGGGTCTGTTCGGCCTGATCATCGCCTCGATCGTCAACATCTTCCTGGCGTCGTCTGCCGTGCAGTTCGCGATCTCGGTGCTCGGCGTGCTGATCTTCGCAGGCCTCACCGCCTACGATACGCAGCGGATCAAGGAATTGTACCTGGAAGCCGATGACGTCGCCGTGGCCGGTCGCAAGGCGATCATGGGTGCGCTGACGCTCTATCTCGACTTCATCAACCTCTTCATGTTCCTGCTGCAGTTCATGGGCAACCGTAAATAAGCAGGGCAGACTGAGATCGAAAAGGCGGCTTCGGCCGCCTTTTTTGTTGCGTAGGCTTTCACGGAATGGTTTTAGAAAGCCCTTGCCGCCCTTATGGATATGCTGCTGAAATGTCCTTCCTCCTGCGCGATGCTTCGAACGCCGATATTCCCGCCATTGCCGATATCTATCGCGAATCGGTCCTGAACGGCGTCGCGAGCTATGAGATCGTGCCGCCCTCCGAGGCCGAGATGGCGCAACGCTTTGCGGCCATCGTCGGCCAGCAATATCCCTATATCGCAGCCATCGGCACGGACGGGGCCTTGCTCGGCTACGCCTACGCCTCGGCCTTCCGCACGCGTCCTGCCTATCGCTGGCTGGTCGAGGATTCGATTTATCTGGCGCCGCAAGCCCGCGGCCGCGGCATCGGCAAGGCGCTGCTCGCCGAACTGATCATCCGTTGCACCACCCTCGGCTTTCGTCAGATGGCAGCCGTCATCGGCGGCGCCAGCCCCGCCTCGATCGCGCTTCATCGCACGGCCGGCTTCGAGGAGGTTGGTCTGATGAAGGGCACCGGCTACAAGCACGGCCGCTGGCTGGATACGATGTTCATGCAGCGCGCCCTCGGTGAGGGTATGAGCACAGATCCGGACCCGTCGACCTATCCCGGCACGCTGTTTAACGGCTGATATGGTTTACTTGTCGACGAGCTTCAGGGCCTTGTCGAAGACCTTCAGCACCTGGTTCAGCTCGTGACCGCGCTTCAGGATCGTGCCGTTGACGCTGATCACGGAATAGGCGCCCTGCTTGGCGGCGAGCTTCGGGTTTTTCTCGATGCGGAAGAGCGGCATTTCGCCGGAACGCTTGAAAACGGAAAAGACCGCCCTGTCCTTCAGGTGATCGATGGCGTAGTCGCGCCATTCACCATCACCAACCATCCGGCCGTAGATCCAGAGGATCGCGTCCAGTTCGCGCCGGTGGAAGGTCACCGGAAGTGGGTCCTTGCTTTGTTTGTATTCCCTGAGATCGACGACGACTGAGGAACTGTGGTCGACGGAACGGCTTTCGCCGTGTCGCAAATCCGGCTGATCTGTCATCAGTCTCACAAGGCCTCCACATGTGACAGGAGGGTGACAGTTTGCCCGAGCCGCCGCAAATTGCAAGAGTGCCAGCCGTCACATTCCGCCGCACGTCTCTCGCGCAAGGACGCTGTAGCACTTTGAGTCAGCGCATCATGTCTTGCGAAAGTTGGGTTTGATTTTCGGAAAGCATGATGCGCTGGACAGGTCAACGCTTTCTCCGCAGCGCCGCATTTCAGTCAAAACAGCGCCTCATTTGCAGGAGATTTATGAATTCCAGTTTGGCGCCAGCGCGCCAAAGGGCCCGGCGGAGCGTATCGACCTTAACCCCAGCCCCGAATACGCTCGGCCGGGCCGCCCCAGCACTTCATCCGCAACCGGATGAATCTCAGATATTTTTGCCAGCCATCACCACGGTCGCGCCAAGGATCGCCGCCGGATCGCCGTCTGCGGTCGCCGATTGCAGCAGGATGGCGCAGCCCTCGAGCTGCGGCCGCTGCAGGACGCTGGCCGGCAGCGTCAGACTGGTCGCCTTGCCGTCCCACATGCCGACGGTTTCGACATTGGTGACGCTGTGCAGATAGGAGATCTTCTGGCCGCTGTTCTCGCCTTTTTCGACGTCGATCGTCTTTTCCTTATCGAAATAGACCATGACGACATTGGCTTTGCCTTGTCCCGCGCCGATCTTGATCTCCAGCTCGTCGCCGCGCATCGCGGCACTGATCGGAACGGTCAGCCCGTTGCCTTCGCTGCTATAGGTGTCGATCTTGCTGTTGATGCCATTCAGATCGGCGCCGGCCAGATGGTCGCGTCCATTGACGATGGCCTGCGGCGTGTAGACGTTGCTGCGGCCCATCGTTTTGGCATAGCCATACTGCCGCTCGGTGTTTTCCTTGGAGCTCAGCGTATCGGCCCAGCCGAGATAGTTCCAGTAATCGACATGATAGGCGAGCGCAATGACATCGCCCTGGTTCACCAGCTTGCGGAAAGCGGCATCAGCGGGAGGACAGGAGGAGCAGCCCTGCGACGTGAAGAGTTCGACGACACCTTTCGGCGTGCCGTCTTCGGCCTGTAGCGGGCCTGAGAGAACAACGCCGGCAATCAGCGGAATCAAAAAACGGGGGGACATTCACCTGCACCTCTTTTTCAGCGCCGACGGCATGTTTGAACCGGGGGCCCTGACATATGAACGTACGAATAATCCTTCCGGGTCCAAACGAAAAGTCACGAACGGGTGAGACGTAGCTCGACGGGAACTTGCATAAAACAAATCATCGTGAGCCCGTCCAAATACTGTCGTCGCACCAAAGAAAAGCCGCCGGAGATTGCTTTCCGGCGGCTATTATCAAATAAGTCTCTTAAAAATCAGGCAGCGAGATCGCGCAGAACCGTCTGCAGGATGCCGCCATTGTTGAGGTAGATCACCTCGTCGAGCGTATCGACGCGCGACAGCAGCGGAACCTCCTTCACGGTGCCGTCGCCATAGGTGATCCTGGCGATCTTCTTCTCGCGCGGCTTGATCTTTTCCAGACCTTCGATGGTGACGAGTTCGTCGCCCTTGAGGCCGAGGCTCTGCCAGGTCGTGCCCTCTTCGAAGACGAAGGGGATGATGCCCATGCCGACCAGGTTTGAACGATGAATGCGCTCGAAGGACTGGGCGACCACCGCCTTGACGCCGAGCAAGTTGGTGCCCTTGGCAGCCCAGTCGCGCGAGGAGCCGTTGCCGTATTCGACACCGGCGAAGATGACGAGCGGCACACCTTCCTGCTTGTACTGCATCGCGGCGTCGTAGATCGAGGTCTCTTCCTTCGACGGGTAATGGATGGTGTAGCCACCTTCCTTGCCGTTCGGGCCGAGCATGTGGTTGCGGATGCGGATATTGGCGAAGGTGCCGCGCATCATCACTTCATGGTTGCCGCGGCGCGTGCCGTACTGGTTGAAATCGGCAACGGCGACGTCGTGGTCGATCAGGTAGGCGCCGGCCGGCGATGCCGCCTTGATCGAACCGGCCGGCGAGATGTGGTCGGTGGTGATCTTGTCGCCGAACAGGCCGAGGACGCGGGCGCCCTTGATGTCGGAAACGCCGCTGCCCTTCTTGCCCATGCCGACGAAGTAGGGCGGGTTCTGCACATAGGTCGAATTGTCGTCCCAGGCATAGGTCTGGCCCGGCGGGATCTGAACGGCCTGCCAGTTGACGTCGCCCTTGAAGACGTCGGCGTACTTGCTTTCGTAAAGCTCGCGGGTCACGTATTTCAGGATGAATTCCTGAACTTCCTTCGAGGTCGGCCAGATGTCCTTGAGATAAACCGGGTTGCCGCTCTGGTCCTCGCCGATCGGCTCCTTGGTCAGATCCGTTTGCACCGTACCGGCAAGCGCATAAGCGACGACCAGCGGCGGGGATGCGAGATAGTTCGCCTGCACGTCGGGCGAGATGCGGCCTTCGAAGTTGCGGTTGCCGGAGAGAACGCCGGAAACGATGAGGCCCTTGTCGTTGATCGTCTTCGAGATCGGTGCCGGCAGCGGGCCGGAATTGCCGATGCAGGTGGTGCAGCCGAAGCCGACGAGGTTGAAGCCGAGCTTGTCGAGGTCGGCCTGCAGGCCCGACTTGGCGAGATATTCACCGACGACTTGGCTTCCAGGTGCCAGCGAGGTCTTCACCCACGGCTTCGTCTTCAGGCCCTTGGCAACGGCGTTGCGGGCGAGAAGACCGGCGGCGATCAACACTGACGGGTTGGAGGTGTTGGTGCACGACGTGATGGCAGCGATCGCCACGTCACCGTGGCCGAGATCGAAGTCGGTGCCTTCAACCGCATAGCGGTTGTTCAGCTGGCCGGGCTTCTTGTAGTCGGCATCCATCGAGCCGGCGAAGCCGGTCGCGATATTCTCGAGCGAGATTCGGCCTTCCGGACGCTTCGGGCCGGCCATCGACGGCACGACGTCGCTAAGATCGAGTTCCAGCGTATCGGTGAAGACGAGCTCGGAACCGTCGCCTTCGCGCCACATGCCTTGCGCCTTCGAATAGGCTTCGACGAGGGCGATCCGGTCATGCGTGCGGCCGGACATGGTGAGGTAGTTGATGGTTTCGCCGTCGACCGGGAAGAAGCCGCAGGTGGCGCCGTATTCCGGGCCCATGTTGCCGATCGTTGCGCGGTCGGCGAGCGGCATGTTGTCCATGCCGGGGCCGAAGAATTCGACGAACTTCGAAACGACGCCCTTCTTGCGCAGCATCTGCACGACGGTGAGAACGAGGTCGGTCGCCGTGACGCCTTCCTTGAGCTTGCCGGTCAGCTTGAAGCCGATGACTTCGGGCAGCAGCATCGAGACCGGCTGGCCGAGCATCGCAGCTTCCGCTTCGATACCGCCCACACCCCAGCCGAGAACGCCGAGACCGTTGATCATCGTCGTGTGGCTGTCGGTGCCGACGCAGGTATCGGGATAGGCGATCGTCTCGCCGTCCTCTTCCTTGGTCCAGACGGTCTGGCCGAGATATTCGAGATTGACCTGATGACAGATACCGGTGCCGGGAGGCACGACGCGGAAATTCTTGAAAGCCTGCTGGCCCCACTTCAGGAAGCGGTAGCGCTCGCCGTTGCGTTGGTATTCCAGCTCCACATTCCTGGCGAAAGCCTGCGGCGTGCCGAATTCGTCGACGATGACGGAGTGGTCGATGACGAGATCGACGGGAACGAGCGGGTTGATCTTCTCCGGATCGCCGCCGAGCGACACCATCGCGTCGCGCATCGCGGCAAGATCGACGACGGCGGGAACGCCGGTGAAGTCCTGCATCAGCACGCGCGCCGGGCGATAGGCGATTTCGTTTTCGACCGCACCCTTGTTGTTGAGCCATTCGGCAACGGCCAGGATGTGCTCCTTGGTGACCGACTGGCCGTCTTCGAAGCGCAGCAGGTTTTCGAGCAGCACCTTCATCGAATAGGGAAGCTTCGACACGCCGGCCAGACCGTTTGCCTCAGCCTTGGGCAGGCTGTAATAGACATAGTCCTTCCCGTTGACGGAAAGCGTGGAACGACAATTGAAACTGTCAAGAGATTTAGACACGAGATACCCCGTTTCTGATAGCCAACACAGTCGTGCGAACGCCTATGCACTTAATGCACATCAGGATGCGGGTACGGCCATTTCCGCTGTCCGCACGTGGAACAGACGCTCCAAGTTCGGCGCAAGGATGAAATTCACGCCGACCGCTGGCGTGGTTGCAGGTCTTATAGATAATTTCCTAAAAACTTGCCATACCCGAGCACAGTCAAAATCGGACATTTTTTGACCCCGCTGCAAGCCGAAACCAGGAAAGAGCCGACGCATGCATCTCACCGCCGAAAATCTGGCTGCAAGGCGCGGTGAGGATCTCATTTTCGTTAACATTTCCTTTCACTTGGCGGCCGGCGAGGCGCTTGTCCTGACCGGAAAAAATGGATCGGGAAAGTCCACTTTGCTGCGTGTCGTCGCCGGCCTCCTCAGGCCGGAAAAAGGCACTGTCATATTTCACGGCGAAGAGAGCCTGGGAGGCAGGGATCCCGGCGAGGTCAGCCACTACCTTGGCCATCGAAATGCGATGAAGAGTGAACTTACGGTTGCAGAAAACCTCGATTTCTGGCGCACCTTTCTCGGCAATACAGGCTCCGCCGCCCTTTCCGTCGAGGACGCCACTGACGCCGTCGGTCTTTCCGGCATCACCCACCTTCCCTTCGGTTATCTCTCCGCCGGCCAGCAGCGCCGGATAGCCTTCGCCAAGCTGCTCGTCGCCCACCGCCCCGTCTGGATCCTCGACGAACCGACCGCCGCACTCGACGCCAGCGCCGACCGGCTGTTTGCCGATTTGATCATGACGCATCTGGAAAAGGGCGGCATCGTGCTGGCGGCAACGCATCAGCCCTTGGGGCTGAGGAATGCGCAGGAATTGAAGATGACGGGCTTTGCCGGCGTGGATGCGGGGATATGGGGTTGATGTATCTCGGTGTGGCTACCCCCCTCTGCCCTGCCGGGCATCTCCCCCACAGGGGGAGAGATCACAAGCTGCTCAGCTTTCCCGCCTCGCAACCGGATTGCCGATTTGGATGGCCGATTGTTTGGGGAAGCAAGAGCATCCAGCCGATCTCCCCCCTTGTGGGGGAGATGCCCGGCAGGGCAGAGGGGGGTGCCCCGTCCACCGCACATCTAGAGAGCTGCCCCGCATGACCGCCCTCTTCTTCCGCGACCTGAAACTCTCGATTCGCGCTGGCGGCGGTGCGCTGATCGGCGTGCTGTTCTTCCTGACCATCGTCGCCGTCATTCCCTTCGGCGTCGGTCCCGATCTCAAACTGCTGTCGCGCATCGGCCCCGCCATTGTCTGGATCGGCGCGTTGCTCGCCGCCCTTCTCGGCCTCGACCGCCTGTTCCAGGCCGAGCGCGATGACGGATCGCTCGACTTGATGCTGATGCAGGAAACACCGCTCGTCCTCACCGTGCTGGTCAAATGCTTCGCCCATTGGACGGCCACCAGCCTGCCGCTGGTCATCGCCTCGCCGCTGCTCGGCCTCTTCATGAACATGGACGAGACCGCGATCGGCGCGACCATACTGACGCTGCTAGTCGGCTCGCCCGCCATCACCTTCATCGGCGCCGTGGGTGCTGCCGTTGCCGTGGCGCTGCCCCGCGGCGGCCTGCTGGTCTCGATCCTCGTGTTGCCATTGACCATCCCGGTGCTGATCTTCGGCGTCAGCGCCACCTATGCCGCAGTCGAGGATCCCGCCCCCTTCCTGCCGCCCTTCCTGATTCTCATTGCGCTGACACTCTTCTTCGCGGTCATCGGCCCGGCAGCCGCCGCCCTGGCGCTGCGAAACACAGCGGATTGATGGGGCGTTCGATTGCGGGAAAAGCCGGATCAAGGTAAGGAAGCGGACATGAGCGAAACGAGCCTTGCCATCAGCAAATTCAGTGATCTCGCCAACCCGACGCGGTTTCTGGCGCTGGCGGCGCGCGCCATTCCGTGGCTGACCGGCATCACCGCCCTCTGTTTTATCGTCGGTCTCTATCTGAGCTTCGCCACCGAAGGCGATTACCAGCAGGGCGAGACCGTGCGCATCATGTATGTGCATGTGCCCTCGGCCTGGCTTTCGATGATGTGCTATACGATCATGAGCCTCTCGGCGATCGGTACGCTGGTCTGGCGCCATCCGCTGGCCGATGTCTCCGCCAAGGCCGCTGCCCCGCTCGGCGCCGCCTTCACCCTGCTCGCGCTCGTCACCGGTTCGCTCTGGGGCAAGCCGATGTGGGGCACCTGGTGGGTGTGGGATGCGCGGCTGACCTCCGTCTTCGTCCTCTTCCTGATGTATCTCGGGCTGATTGCGCTCGGCCGCGCCATCGATGATCCGTCGAAGGCCGCGCGCGTCAGCGCCGTGCTCATCCTCGTCGGCTTCGTCAACATCCCGATCATCAAATTCTCGGTCGAGTGGTGGAACACGCTGCACCAATCGGCAAGCGTGCTGCGCCTCGACGGCCCGGCGATCGATCCGGAATTCCTGCGGCCGCTCTTCGTCATGGCGATCGCCTTCACCCTGCTCTTCTTCACGCTGCACATCATGGCGATGAGGAACGAGATCTGGCGCCGCCGCATTGCCGCCCAGCGCCGTCTTGCCGCCCGCATGGCGAGCCGGGAGGATTAATCGTGGCGCATGCCTTCTACGTCTACGCTTCCTATGGCTTTGCAGCCCTGGTGACGATCGCCGTCACGGCCTGGACCTGGGCCGATGGCCGGGCCCGCCGCAGAGAACTTGCAGCCCTTGAGGCTGCCGGCATCCGCCGCCGTTCGGCGCGCCCCAAGGACAGTGTGGGGGATGGCGAATGAACGACACGCCGGAAAACACCGCCGCCAAGCCGCGCGGGCTGAGCCGTTACGCACTGGCGCTGCTGCCGCTCGTCGTCTTCGGCGGCATCGCCGCCACGGCGGCAAAGATGCTCTACGACCAGGACTTCCATGGCAAGAACATCGCCGAAATTCCCTCCGCCTTGATCGGCACCAAGGCGCCGGCGCTCAACCTGCCGCCGCTCGACGGCGCCAACCTGCCGGCGCTGACCGATGCGGCAATCAAGGGCAAGCTGACCCTCGTCAACGTCTTCGCCTCATGGTGCCTCCCCTGCCGCGACGAACATCCGGTCTTGAAAGAACTGGCAAAAGACGGACGGCTGAACATCGTCGCCATCAATTACAAGGACCAGAGCGACAACGCCCTGCGTTTCCTCGGCGAGCTCGGCAACCCCTTTCAGGCGATCGGCATCGACCCGAACGGCAAGGCAGCGATCGACTGGGGTGTCTACGGCATTCCGGAAAGCTATCTGGTCGGGCCTGACGGCACGATCCTTTACAAGCGCGTCGGCCCCTTCGACGATATCAGCCTGAAGGAAGGGTTGTTTCCAGCGATGGAAAAGGCGCTCGGCAAGCCGACTTCCTGAGTGAGTGATCCACAAAAGACCCCTCCTCACAAGGGCGAGGGACTTAACGTGCGGCTCTTGCCGTGCGTCCTATCAAACGTGCAGTGTGCAGTTGGTCTGGTTTGCGAGGCGGTGCCACGAGTTAGTCCCTCCCCCTTGTGGGGAGGGGTTGGGGAGGGGTCTTAACCCCCGCTCTGCCAGACCTTGATCGCCTCAACCGGCCAGATCAGCATCACAACGTTCAGCGTCAGGTTGTCGCGGATTATGTAGCCGGTAAAAATCTCGAAGAAGATGGCAATCGCCACCGTCAGCGCCACCGGCGCGCGTCGCGCGAAGAAGAAGCCGACGCACATGAAGACGGTGTCCATCGCCGAATTCAGGATGCTGTCGCCGTAATAATCGAGCGCGATGGTCGCCGTGCGGTAGCGGTCGATGATGAGAGGTGAATTCTCGAGCAGCTCCCAGCCGGATTCGATGACGAGCGCCAGCAGCAGCCTTGCTGCCAACGGCTTGCCGCGCAGGATGAGATGCGCGAGCCCGTAGAACAGGAAGCCGTGGATGATGTGCGACGGCGTATACCAATCCGACAGATGCTGCGAATTGCCGCTGGTATTGACCCCGCCCTCCCACAGCTTGACATAACCGCAGGCGCAGATCGGCACGCGGCCCATTATAAATTCGGCAGCGATCTGAATGACCAGGACCACGAGGCAGGCGACAAACCAGAAGTTCTGGTGTCTTACGCGAGATTCTACGTCGACAGCGCTCACTTCTCGCCTTCCGTTTCCAGGTTGACGCTATGTTTCAGCACCAGCGGCATCTGCGCCAGCGTGAAGATGATGGTGATCGGCATCGTGCCCCAGACCTTGAAGGCGACCCAGGTACCGTCGGAAAAATTGCGCCAGACGACTTCGTTCAACACCGCAAGGAAGAGAAAGAAGATGCCCCAGCGGATGGTGAGCTTGCGCCAGCCCTCGGCATCGAGCTGGAAGGCGGCGTTAAAGACATAGCCGAGCAGCGACTTGCCGAAGGCCAGCCCGCCGAGCAGCGCCACGCCGAAGAGCGCGTTGACGATGGTCGGCTTCATCTTGATGAAGGTCTCGTTCTGCAGCCAGATCGACAGCGAGCCGAAGATGACGACGACGATGCCTGATACAAAAGGCATGATCGGCAGATGGCCGAGCACGATCTTCGAAACGATCAGCGAGATGATCGTCGCCGCCATGAAGAGGCCGGTCGCGACGAACAGCGGTCCGCCCAATTCGGAAAGAGCAGGAAACGTCTCCACCAGCCACTGGCCGCGTAGATTGGCGAAGAAGAAGATCAGCAGCGGCCCGAGTTCCAGCGCCAGTTTCAGCAGCGGGTGATGCCGGTCGGCAGCAGACGGGGTGATATCGCTTTCGGTGCTCATGCGTTCTTCAAACCTGTTTTCCTGGAAACTGTTTCCGGCCGTGCCCTGCACGCTTTCGGCAGCATATCTGTGGCATCATTGCCCAAGTCCGGCAATGGCATGGGCAAAATCCTCGGCCTCGAACGGCTCCAGATCCTCGACGCCCTCGCCGACGCCGATGAAATAGACCGGCAGCTTGTGCTTTGCGGAGATGGCGACGAGAATGCCGCCGCGCGCCGTGCCGTCGAGCTTGGTCATGATCAGCCCGTTGACGCCGGCGACGTTGCGGAAGATCTCGACCTGGTTGAGCGCGTTCTGCCCCGTCGTGGCGTCGAGGGTCTGCAGCACGGTATGCGGCGCATCGGGATCGAGTTTGCCGAGCACGCGCACGATCTTTTCGAGCTCGGCCATCAGCTCTGCCTTGTTCTGCAGGCGGCCGGCGGTATCGACGATCAGTACGTCGCATTTTTTCGCCTTTGCCTGTTCGAAGGCATCATAGGCAAGGCCGGCGGCATCGGCGCCCAGCTTGGTGCCGATGAATTCGGATTTCGTCCGGTCGGCCCAGATTTTCAGCTGCTCGATCGCCGCCGCACGGAACGTATCGCCGGCCGCCAGCATCACCTTCAGCCCGGCGCCGGAAAGTTTTGCCGCGAGCTTGCCGATCGTCGTCGTCTTGCCGGTGCCGTTGACGCCAACGACGAGGATGACATGCGGCTTATGCGAAAGGTCGAGCTGCAACGGCTTGGCGACCGGCTTCAGCACCTTGGCGATTTCCGACGCCATGATCCGGCTGACATCCTCGCCGGTGACATCCTTGCCATAGCGCTCAGAAGCGAGCGTATCAGTGACGCGCATGGCGGTCTCGACGCCGAGATCGGCCTGGATGAGCAGATCCTCAAGATCCTGCAGCGTCTCGTCATCGAGCTTGCGCTTGGTGAAAAGCGCGGTGATCTGGCTGGTCAGCTGCGAGGAGGTGCGCGCAAGGCCGTTGCGCAGGCGCTGGAACCAGCTGAGTCTCGGCTCCAGGACAACCGGCTGCGGCTCGACGACCTTCGGGCCGGTGACAAAGCCTCTGGGGAGGATGGGAGAACCAATCTCCGGTTCTATCTTGGGGCTACCCCCCTCTGCCCTGCCGGGCATCTCCCCCACAGGTGGGGAGATTGGCTGGGAGGGCGAATCCAGTCCTGCATCATCCTCAGCCGGAATCTCTTCCGGAAGCCTTTCGACGATCTCTTCGAGGTCAGCCGGCCGTTCCAGCGCTCCGCTCTCCACAGGATCTGCCGCCTCCTGGGGGAGATGTTCCAGAGGGACAGAAGCGGGTATTTCCGCAACGGCTTCGACGACCGCCTGGATTTCAGTCTCCGCCTCCGCTGCTGCCTCGGCTTCCAGCAATGAAAGCGGCACGACACCCATATCGCTCAATTGGTCGGCGGCGGGCAGGATTGCGGATTCGACATCATCGTCAGCAACCGGCGCCTCGACCCCGCCCTCGTCAATATCGGCAGCCGGCCCGCCGGCAGTATCCATTTCCTCGGCCAGCACTGGATCGTCAGCAACCGGCAGATCTTCGTCGCGCGAACGTGGTTCCAGCTCCCTTTCCACGGCCGCAGGCACAGGTTCTTCAGCCGGCTTGCCGAAGGTGAAGACCTTTTTGATGAAACTGAGCGCCATGAGGATTCCGTGAAAGTCAGGCCGCGGCTGCGGCCGTCAATTGCATGTCGAGATGCTTGCCATTGTGGCCGGTGATCGTGACCGGTACAAGTTCGCCGGGACGAAGGCTAGGGGCCGCGACCAGCGTGAAGTTCTCCGTGTGCGCCAGGCCGTTGTTTTCAACAAGCAGCCATTGCCGGGTTCCGATCATCTGATCGAGATGGGATTGATGCAGCCTATGTCCAGCGGCGCGCAGCCTTGCGGCGCGATCCTTGACCAGCGACCGGTCGAGCTGCGGCATGCGGGCGGCCGGTGTGCCGGGACGCGGACTGTAGGGGAAGACATGCAGATGGGCGATGCCAGCCTCTTCCGCCAGCCTCACGGCATTCTCGAACATCTCTTCGGTTTCGGTGGGAAAGCCCGCAATCATATCGGCGCCGAAGCTCATCTCGGGGCGAAGCCGGCGCGCATCCTCGATGAAACGCAACGCATCGGCACGTAGATGCCGACGTTTCATGCGCTTCAGGATCATATCGTCGCCATGCTGCAGCGACAGATGCAGATGCGGCATGAAGCGGGGTTCGTCGGCAATGAGATCCATCAGATGGGCGTCGGCCTCGATGCTGTCGATCGAGGAAAGCCGCAGGCGGCGGATATCGGGGATCTGCTTCAGCAGCGTCTTCGCCAGAAGCCCGAGCGTCGGGGCGCCGGGCAGATCGCCGCCATAGCTGGTTGCATCGACGCCGGTCAACACGATCTCGCGATAACCGCCGTCGACGAGATTGCGGGCCTGATCGACGACGGCTCCCATCGGTACGGAGCGGGAATTGCCGCGGCCATAGGGAATGATGCAGAAGGTGCAGCGATGATCGCAGCCGTTCTGTACCTGGATGAAGGCACGCACATGGCCGTCGATATGCCTGACCATCTGCGGCGCCGTCGCCTTGACACTCATGATGTCGTTGACCCGGAGCTTCTGTTCGGCCGAAACGCCGAAATCCGGCAGGCTACGATAGGAGGCGCTGGTCAGCTTCTCCTCGTTGCCGAGCACGGCATCGACCTCCTCCATCGCGGCGAAGGTCTGCTTTTCCGTCTGCGCGGCGCAGCCGGTGACGATGATGCGGGCATGCGGATTGTCGCGCCGCGCCCGGCGGATCGCTTGGCGGGCCTGGCGCACGGCCTCGCCGGTCACCGCACAGGTGTTGACCAGGATGGCGTTGTTGAGCCCGGCCTTTTCAGCCTGCGCCTTCATCACTTCGGATTCATATGTGTTGAGGCGGCAGCCGAAGGTAATGACCTCGACGCCGCTCACTGCGCCTCCGCCTCTCGGGTACCATCGCGCGACCAGAGACCGGTCGAAGGATCGACCCTGCCCGACCATTCCCATTCGGCCGGGCCGGTCATGATGACATGATCGTCGCGCTCGCGCCATTCGATGGAAAGCGTGGCCGGCGGCTTGGCGCTTGCCACATTGATCGTCACCTTGCGGCCGGTGCGGCCGGTGCGTGCAGCACTGACGGCGGCGGAACAGGCAGCCGAGCCGCAGGCGAGCGTCAGTCCCGCGCCGCGCTCCCAGGTGCGCGTCGTCACCGATGTCGGCGACGTCACTTGCGCCAGCGTGATATTGGCGCGCTCGGGAAACATCGGATGGTTTTCGAGCAGCGGTCCGAAGCGGGCGAGATCATAGGACATCACGTCCCTGTCCACCCAGAAGATCGCATGCGGATTGCCCATCGACATTGCCGACGGCGAATGCAGCACCGGATTGTCGATCGGACCGATCTGCAACTCGATGCGGCGGGTGTCGTGGAATTCTTCCGCCAGCGGGATCCTGTCCCAATCGAAGACCGGCCGGCCCATATCGACGGAGATCGTCCCGTCCTCGTGCTCGACGGCGTTGAGGATGCCGGCAACCGTCTGGAAGGTGAAGGCCTTCCTGCCGGTCTCGGCGGCAAGCGCCTGCACGACGCAGCGCGTGCCGTTGCCGCAGGCCTGCGCCTTCGAGCCATCTGAATTCAGGATATCGATGAAGGCATCGGTGCCTTCGGCCTTCGGATCGTGGATCGCCATGATCTGATCGAACTCAGTCTGGGGATCGGCATTGAGCGCGACCGCCGCCGCCGGCGTCACCTTGTCCGGCCGGCCGCGCATGTCGACGACCAGGATCTTGTTGCCAAGCCCGTTCATCCTCGCAAATTCGACCGTTGCGCTCATGGGTATCATTCCGTCTGTCTTTCCGGTGTATATGGCGGAAATGCGAAGGAATTACCAGTGGGTGAGTGCCGGGCAGGTTGCGGCCCGCCGATCCCTTCGAGGCAGCAGTTCGGCTTTTACCGCTGCGCACTGTCGGGATCGAAGGATGCAGCATGGGCTTCGACAATAGCTGCGGTGATGACCTTTCTCAGCTCGTAGACCAGCGAGCGGGACCGCTTGCGATCCAGATCCTGTGCCGCCTTGGCAAGATTCAGGCCTTCGTTCAGGACAATATGATGGGCCCGCGCCAGCGCCCAGCTCTCAATATCAGCATTTAGCATTCGATATCTCCGCCGATTCATTCGGCATCAAGGATATTCACGAATCATTTTACAGGACGCACTTAAGTAGAAAGTAGAATCATAAGCAGAATAATTTGCAACTGGCGTTGACAGCGAATTCGGCCGCCGGAGTGCCAATATTTGTCGGCAAAACCTGAAGCGTTGGCGGATTGCGCAAGCCACTACATCACTTTGTTTGAGTATGTACTTTTGCTGCAACCGCTGGATGAGACACTAGCGCCCTCTCGTCACCTGGGTTTTGAGACGGCGGTCATGCGGTCATTTGTCCGCATTGCCTTGACTTTCGCGCGGCTTTCCTGTTTATCGCGCCCAATCCGCGACGAGCCACACGACTCCGAGCCGCCGACCGGGAACCTTAAGATCCCGGAGGTCAACACCCGACAGCGCGATGCGCCCTCGGGTGCTTTTTGGCTTTGCGTCTTGTTTTCGTCAAGGAAAAGCACGACGTTTCCGGGCAGGTAAGAACCCGCCCGAAACGTATCAAGGAAGAGCCGATGTTTGAAAACCTCCAGGACCGTCTTGGATCCATTCTGAATGGACTGACAGGCCGTGGCGCGCTTTCGGAAGCCGATGTTTCCGCAGCGCTGCGCGAGGTTCGCCGTGCGTTGCTGGAGGCCGACGTCGCGCTCGACGTCGTGCGTTCCTTCACCGACCGCGTGCGTGAAAAGGCCGTCGGCGCCGAGATCCTGAAGTCGATCAAGCCCGGCCAGATGGTCGTCAAGATCGTGCATGACGAACTGATCGAGATGCTGGGCGGCGAAGGCGTTGGCGTCGACCTTCATGCCGCTGCCCCTGTCGTCATCATGATGGTCGGCCTGCAGGGCTCCGGTAAGACGACGACGTCGGCGAAGATCGCCCATCGCCTGTCGACGCGCGAGAAGAAGAAGGTGCTGATGGCATCGCTCGACACGCGCCGTCCGGCAGCCCAGGAGCAGCTTCGCCAGCTCGGCGCCCAGGCCAATATCGACACGCTGCCTATTATATCAGGCCAGTCGCCGACCGATATCGCTGCTCGTGCCGTTCAAGCCGCAAAGCTTGGCGGCCATGACGTCGTCATCCTCGATACCGCCGGCCGTACGCATATCGACGAGCCCCTGATGGTCGAGATGGCCGACATCAAGAAGCGCTCGAACCCGCATGAAATCCTGCTGGTCGCCGATAGTTTGACAGGTCAGGACGCCGTCAACCTCGCCCGCAGTTTCGACGAACGCGTCGGCATCACCGGTCTGGTGCTGACCCGCATGGACGGCGATGGCCGCGGCGGTGCCGCCCTTTCGATGCGCGCCGTCACCGGCAAGCCGATCAAGCTGATCGGCGTCGGCGAGAAGATGAGCGAGCTGGAGGAATTCCATCCCCGCCGCATCGCCGACCGTATTCTCGGCATGGGCGACATCGTCTCGCTCGTCGAGCGCGCGGCGGAAAACATCGACGCCGAGAAGGCGGCCGCCATGGCCGCCAAGATGGCCAAGGGCAAGTTCGATCTCGACGACCTCGCCGACCAGCTGCGCCAGATGCAGAAGATGGGCGGCATGGGCGGCATCATGGGGATGATGCCCGGCATGGCCGGCATGAAGGACAAGATGGCCGCAGCCGGCCTCGACGACAAGCTTTTCGGCCGCCAGATCGCCATCATCCAGTCGATGACCAAGGCCGAGCGCACCAATCCCGACCTGCTCAAGCATTCGCGCAAGAAGCGCATCGCCGCCGGTTCCGGCACCGATGCCGCCGCCATCAACAAGCTTCTGAAGATGCACCGCCAGATGGCGGACATGATGAAGATGATGGGCGGCAAGGGCAAAGGCGGCATGATGAAGCAGATGATGGGCGGCCTTGCCGGCAAGATGGGCCTCGGCGGCGGCATGGGCGGCATGGGTGGCGGCATGCCCGATCTCTCGAATATCGATCCCCGACAGCTCGAGGCCTTGCAGAAGCAGGCGGAAGCGGCGGGGCTTGGAAAACCGGGTGGGGGCATGCCCGGTCTCGGCGGTATGCCGGGTGGTTTGTCGGGCCTCGGCGGCGCCAAGCTGCCGGGCCTTGGCGGTGGTTTCCCGGGATTGCCCGGATTGCCGAAGAAGAAGTGAAAGGATCGCTTGCCCCATGATTGATCCAAACGTCAAAGCCCAGCTCGCGAGCTATCGTCAGTCGATCGACAATATCGACGCCGCTCTCGTGCACATGCTGGCCGAACGCTTCCGCTGCACCAAAGAGGTCGGCGTGCTGAAGGCCAAATACAATTTGCCGCCGGCCGACCCGGCGCGCGAGGAATACCAGATCGAACGCCTTCGCCAGCTGGCGAAGGCCGCCAATCTGGACCCGGATTTCGCCGAGAAGTTCCTGAACTTCGTCATCAAGGAAGTCATCCGGCATCATGAGCAGATCGCTGCGGATCACGCTGAACAGAGCGCTGCAGCCCGATAACCCGTACCGCTCAAAAAAGCGGTCAAGAAAAGCCCAAGGAGTAAAGAACATGGCACTGAAAATTCGTCTCGCCCGCGGTGGTTCCAAGAAGCGCCCGTATTACCACGTCGTTCTCGCCGATGCGCGCAGCCCGCGTGACGGCCGCTTCCTCGAAAACCTCGGTTCCTGGAACCCGATGCTTGCCAAGGACGATGAGAAGCGCGTTCAGCTGAACGCCGAGCGCATCAAGCACTGGATCGAACACGGCGCCCAGCCGACCGACCGCGTTCTGCGCTTCCTGGATGAGGCAGGCGTTGCCAAGCGCGAAGTCAAGAACAACCCGGTCAAGGCAAAGCCCGGCAAGCGCGCCCAGGAACGCGCCGCCGAAAAGGCTCAGAAGGTCACCGACGCCGCCGCTGCTGCTGCAGACGCCGCGGAATAATCGCGACACCCCCTTCGAGCGGGCGGCATGGCGACATGCCGCCCGTTTTCGTTTCCAATCGCACGCACTTCGTTTATGAGAAACCTGTCTTTCGGCTTCACATGAAGGAACCCATGACCAAGCTTGAAAACCCCGTTCTGATGGCGACGATCGGTGGCGCGCAGGGCCTCCGGGGCGAGGTGCGCGCCAAGGCCTATACGGCCGATCCCGGTGCGCTTGGCGACTACGGCCATCTGCACAGCATGGACGGCCGCAGCTTCGAAGTCCTCGAAATCCGCGAGATGAAGAATGTCGTCGTCGTCCGTTTCCGCGGCGTCAACGACCGCAATGCCGCCGAGGCTCTGAACGGGCTTGAACTCTATATCGAGCGGGACAACCTGCCGGACGAGGAGCTGGAGGACGACGAGTTCTACTATGCCGATCTCGAAGGGCTCGAGGCACGCGACGACAAGGGCGTCAGCTATGGCACCGTCACCGGCGTCTTCGATTTCGGCGCCGGCGACCTGCTGGAACTCAAAGGTCCGGGCAAGCGCCCGGTGCTGATCCCCTTCTCCGAAGCCTCGGTGCTGGAGATCGACCTCGAGGCCGGCACGCTGCTGATCGATCCGCTGGCGGCGGGGCTGGTCGAGGATCCCGAAGAGCTTTCGAAATTCACTCCCGACAAGCCGAAAAAGAAGAAGTAATGGCTTTCCGGGCGAGCGTGCTGACACTTTATCCGGAAATGTTTCCGGGGCATCTGGGCTTCTCGCTCGCCGGCAAGGCGATGGAGCGGGGGCAATGGTCGCTGGACACGGTGCAGATCCGCGACTTCGCCACCGACAGGCACCGCACCGTTGACGACACCCCGGCCGGCGGCGGCGCCGGCATGGTGCTGAAGGCCGACGTTCTTGCGCGTGCGATCGACAGCGCCTCAGAAAACGATACCCGCCCACGGCTGCTGATGAGCCCGCGCGGACGGCCGCTGACGCAGGAGCGTGTGCGCGAACTCGCCGCGGGCGACGGCGTCATCATCGTCTGCGGCCGCTTCGAGGGTGTCGACCAGCGGGTGATCGAGGCGCGCGGACTGGAAGAGGTCTCGATCGGCGACTACGTCCTATCAGGCGGCGAGCCGGCGGCGCTGATCGTGCTCGATGCCATCATCCGCATCCTGCCTGGCGTCATGGGCAACGATCTTTCCGGCCTGCACGAAAGCTTCGAAGGCGGACTGCTGGAACATCCGCATTATACCCGGCCGCAGGAATGGGAAGGCCGGGAAATCCCCGCGATCCTCACCTCGGGCAACCATGGCGCCATCGAGAAATGGCGGCATCAGGAAGCGGTGCGGCTGACGCGGGAGCGGCGGCCGGATTTGCTGGAAAAGGCTGACGCATTGACCCCGAAATCGGGATCGAATTTCGGAAAGCACGATGCGTAGATTCAAAATGTTACAGCGTCCTTTGCGCCGTCTAAAAACACGCGCGGCGCTATAAAGTGAGAAAAACGGCTGATTTCGCAGCCCTTTTCACAAAAATGCCGTCCAAGGGATGACAAGCCCTGGCCTTTCGTGTATTGGCGCACGCGGAAATGGGGTTTATCCCCGTCTGCCAGCAAACAAAGAATGGCGAATCCGCTCCCGCCCTGACGGGCAAAGTCCTGAGGCCAGTTCCGAAGGATCAGTGTCGAGCGCTCTGGCTGTTTCAGAAGAACCAAAGGTTAAGACGATGAACATCATTCAGCAGCTTGAGGCCGAACAGGCCGCCAAGATCGAAGCCAAGCGCACGCTTCCCGAATTTTCCCCGGGCGACACCGTCCGCGTCAACGTCAAGGTCACGGAAGGCACCCGTACCCGCGTTCAGGCCTATGAAGGCGTCTGCATCGCCCGCTCCGGCGGCGGCCTGCAGGAAAACTTCACGGTCCGCAAGATCTCCTACGGCGAAGGCGTCGAGCGCGTATTCCCGATCTACTCGCCGATGATCGAAAGCGTCGACGTCGTTCGCCGCGGTAAGGTCCGTCGCGCCAAGCTCTATTACCTGCGCGACCGCCGCGGCAAGTCTGCCCGTATCGTTGAAGACACCGGCGTCCGCGCCCGCAAGCTCAACGACGCCGAGCGCGCCGCCATTGCCGAGGAAAAGGCACGCATCGAAGCTGAAAAGGTTGCAGCAGCTCAGGCGCTCGCCGCCGAGAGGGCAGCAGCAGAAGCTGCGGAAACCAAGGCCGCCGCTGAAAAGGCCGCCGCAGAAGCAGCCGCCGCTGCAGCGGAACCGGCAGCAGAATAAGATCTGCGCCACGCAAAATTCTTTGCTTGGAAAGGCGGCCTTCGGGTCGCCTTTTCTATTTTTTGCTAAGCTGCGCAGCCGACGGCCTTGCCTCAGGCCTATCTTCCGTGACAGTTTTTGCCGTTCAATTTTGGGGAACCGTTCAATGTTGTTTCGTCGTACCGTTCTTGCGAGCTTCGCCGCCCTTGCTCTTCTACCCCTCGCCGCATCGGCCGCCGAACTGCCGGATCTCGGCGGCAAGAGCGTCGTCGTCGTCACCGAGAATGCCTATCCGCCGCTGCAATTCGTCGATCCGAAATCCGGCAAGGCGATCGGCTGGGAATATGATGCGATGAACGAGATCGCCAAGCGGCTGAACTTCAAGGTCGAATACCAGAACACCAGCTGGGACGCTATGATCCAGGCCGTTTCCGATGGCCAGTACAACATCGGCATGACCGGCATCACCATCAAGGAAGACCGCAAGCAGAAGGTGGACTTCTCCGATCCCTATATGCGCTCGCAGCAGTTCATGCTGGTGCGCGGCGACGAGAAACGCTTCACCGATGCCAAATCCTTCGGCGAATTCAAGGATGGCCTGGTCGGCGCTCAGCCCGGCACCACGCCCTTCTACACCGCCGTCTATGAAGTGCTGGATGGCAACGAGCAGAACCCGCGCATCAAGCTCTTCGAAACCTTCGGCGCCACCGTCCAGGCCCTGAAGGCCGGCGATGTCGACGTCGTGCTGACCGACGGCACCGCCGGCAAGGGTTATGTCGACGCCTCGAACGGCGCCTTGAAGCTGATCGGCGAGCCGCTCGGCACCGAAGATTTCGGCTTCATCTTCCCGAAGGGGTCCGACCTCGTCGCCCCTGTTAATGCCGCCATCGCCGCACTCAAGGCCGACGGCACGCTGGATGGACTGAACAAGAAGTGGTTCCTCGACTACAAGATGGGCGAATGACGCCGAGCAGCCGCTGATGGCGTTGCGACCATCTCCCGACAGACACGTCAAGGACGACTATCCCTGGTGGCTGGTCGCCCTCGTCACGATCGGCATCGTGCTTGCCGTCGTCATCGTCGCCAACGATATCTATGCCCAGGTCTTCCGCACCGTCGTCAACGGTGTCGGCGTCACCGTCTTCGTCACGCTGGTCGCCTTCGTGCTCGCCACCGTGCTCGGCCTCGGCATCTGCCTGCTTGGCATGGCCGACAGCCAGGTGTTGCGTCAGATTGCGCGCTTCTACATCGAGATCATCCGCGGCATACCAATCCTCGTGCTGCTGTTCTACGTCGCCTTCGTCGGCGCGCCGGCTCTGGTCGCAGCCTATAATTTCCTGATTTCGCCGCTGGTGACATCAGGCATGGCCGAGCCCATCCTGGTGCGTGATCTCTCGCTGATGTGGCGGGCGATCATCGCGCTGACGGTCGGCTATTCCTCCTTCATCGCTGAAATCTTCAGGGCCGGTTTCCAGTCGGTCGATCTCGGTCAGATCGAGGCGGCCGAGGCGCTTGGCCTGTCGCGCTACCGGCGCTTCCGCTCCGTCGTCTTCCCGCAGGCGATCCGGGTGATCTTCCCGCCGCTCTCCAACGATTTCGTCTCGATGGTGAAGGACAGCTCGCTCGTCTCGGTGCTCGGCGTCGCCGACATCACCCAGATGGGCAAGGTCTATGCCGCCGGCTCCTTCCGCTTCTTCGAGACCTATTCGATCGTCACCTATATCTATCTGATCCTGACGATCGGCCTGTCGCTGGCGCTGCGGCGGACGGAGAAATGGATGAAATCGCGGTAAGCGATCAATACGCTGCGCCGCTGAGAGGCCGCAGAGCGCCTACTGATGATTCAAATTGAAGCCGCCGCGAAAAATCGCTATATGCAGGGCCATGGAATCCAAGTTCAGATGCATTGGTGCGCATATTTTCGTGCTGCAGGATCACTATCGCCTGCCGGCGCGGTTTTTTGCGTGCGTGTCCGGTGCGCTCAACAGCCGACTTCGTTGATCGAATGACGGCCGGCGGAGCCTGATCTGCCATTTCTCGATTTTCCAAAAGCTTTAGAAAAACGGACTTAACGCCATGAGCGCACCGCGTACCATCTACGACAAGATCTGGGACGATCATCTGGTCGACGAACAGGCAGACGGCACCTGTCTTCTCTACATCGACCGCCACCTGGTCCACGAAGTCACCTCGCCGCAGGCTTTCGAAGGCCTGCGCATGACCGGCCGCAAGGTTCGCGCGCCGGAAAAGACGCTCGCCGTCGTCGACCATAACGTTCCGACTTCGCCCGACCGCCACCTCGGCATCAAGAACGAGGAAAGCCGCATCCAGGTGGAAGCGCTGGCGACCAACGCCGCCGAATTCGGCGTCGAATATTATTCGGCAAGCGACAAGCGCCAGGGCATCGTCCACATCGTCGGTCCGGAACAGGGCTTCACCCTGCCCGGCATGACCATCGTCTGCGGCGACAGCCACACCTCGACGCACGGCGCTTTCGGCGCGCTGGCGCACGGCATCGGCACCTCCGAGGTCGAGCATGTTCTGGCGACCCAGACGCTGATCCAGAAGAAGGCGAAAAACATGCTGGTGCGGGTCGACGGCGTGCTTCCGCCGCACGTCACCGCCAAGGACATCATCCTTGCCATCATCGGCGAGATCGGCACGGCCGGCGGCACCGGCCACGTCATCGAATTTGCCGGCGAAGCGATCCGCGCGCTGTCGATGGAAGGCCGCATGACCATCTGCAACATGACGATCGAAGGCGGCGCCCGCGCCGGCCTGATCGCCCCGGATGAAAAGACCTTCGAATATATCAAGGGCAAGCCGCGCGCGCCGAAGGGCGAGGCGCTGGAACAGGCGATCGCCTACTGGAAGACGCTGCAGACCGACGAGGGCGCTCATTACGACCGCGTCGTCGTGCTCGACGCCGCCAGCCTGCCGCCGATCGTTTCCTGGGGCTCCTCGCCCGAGGATGTCATCTCCGTCCAGGGCATCGTTCCGAACCCGGACGACATTCCGGACGAAACCAAGCGCACCTCCAAATGGCGCGCGCTCGACTATATGGGCCTGAAGCCGGGCACGAAGATGACCGACATCACGCTCGACCGCGTCTTCATCGGCTCCTGCACCAACGGCCGCATCGAGGATCTGCGCGAAGTCGCCAAGGTCGTCGAAGGCAAGACGGTTGCCCCGACTGTCGACGCGATGATCGTGCCGGGTTCCGGCCTCGTCAAGGAACAGGCGGAAGCCGAAGGTCTCGACAAGATCTTCAAGGCCGCCGGTTTCGACTGGCGCGAGCCGGGCTGCTCCATGTGCCTTGCCATGAACGACGACCGCCTGAAGCCGGGCGAACGCTGCGCCTCGACCTCGAACCGCAACTTCGAAGGCCGTCAGGGCTTCAAGGGCCGCACGCACCTCGTCTCGCCGGCAATGGCAGCCGCAGCCGCAATCGCCGGCCACTTCGTCGATATCCGCGAGTGGAACTGATCCATCAAAACGGATGACAATCAAAAGCCCACCGATGCCCCTGCGCATCGGTGGGCTTCGCATTTGTGGCACCCCCCCTGTCTTCGGCGCCTGGTGGGTATTGCTTTCTTGGGCTCGTCAGTGAATGACCCGCATTCTCGATTTCACCCGTTCGGGCAATCGACATCGGGGAATGCCTGTGGCTTCATCCAGATGGCGCTTTCAGACGCATCTCGCGCGACTTTCGACAGGCACGCTTTCGGGCGTCCATTGCCGGTTTCGGCGATCACTGGCTTGGCTGCGCTACAGCGCCGCGCGTCTTTTCAGACGCGCAAAGGACGCTGTAACATTTTGAATTGCTGCATAATTTCATCCTTAAATCGATTCCGATTTAAGGAATTATGCAGGAGCAAAGTTCCGCGTTGTGTGATCTGGGAGAATAGCCATGAGACAGAAAATGGCAGGACGCCTGCCGCAAACCATCCTGGGCGTGTTCGCGTCGCTGGCATCAATCGATGCCGCTGCGGCTGCGCCGATCCATCCGCCGGCACCGCCGATGACGGTCTCTTCCAGCTTATGGCAACCGGTCGCGCAAGGCAAAGCACCAACTCTCAACGGATATCGCGGTTATAGCAACGCCCGGCCCGGCTATATCAAGAGCACGAACGGCTACTGGTATCCCTCGCGCGCCTTTGCTTCGGACGAATATACCGGCTCGATCGGACGGCCGCAGCGCCTGAACAATGCCTGCAACTACGGTTTTACCCCGACCAACGGCTCGTCCAAATGTAATTATTGAAGCGGCAGGCCCATCATAGAAAGGCCGCCGCGGGTGATCTCTCCCGAGGCGGCCGCTGATTGGCTTGGCGATAATCGAGACGACGATCAGAAGGTTGCCGTCATCGGATCCGGCCCCATGCGGGCACCGGCGCTGTCGAGCTTGGCGATCGCGGCCATATCGTCGGCATCGAGCTTGAAGTCGAACACCTGCAAATTCTCCTCGATGCGCGACGGCGTCACCGATTTCGGGATGACGACAAGGCCGGTGTCGATGTGCCAGCGGATGATGACCTGGGCCGGCGTCTTCTGATGCTTCTTGGCGATCTCACCGATCACCGCGTTCGAGATGAACTTGCCCTGGCCGAGCGGGCTCCAGGATTCGGTGGCGATGTTCAGCTTCTGATGAGCCGCCTGCGCCGCCTTCTGCTGGAAGTCGGGATGCAGCTCGATCTGGTTGATGACGGGGACGATGCCGGTTTCGCCGATGATGCGCTCAAGATGTTCGGGATTGAAATTCGACACGCCGATCGAGCGGGCACGGCCCTCTTCCCGGATGCGCACGAAAGCCTTCCAGGTTTCTGTATAAAGGCCGCGATGCGGCGACGGCCAGTGAATGAGATAGAGGTCGACATATTCGGAACCGAGCTTCTTCAGGCTGCCGTCGAAGGCGCGCAGCGTATTGTCAAAGCCTTGATCGGTATTCCTGAGCTTGGTGGTGACGAAGATGTCCTTGCGGTCGAGGCCGGAAGAGCGGATGCCTTCGCCGACGCCCTCTTCGTTGTCGTAGCCGGAAGCCGTATCGATGTGACGATAGCCGACGGCGATCGCCGTGCGCACGGTGGGAGCGGCAATATCCTGCGGCGTCTGCCAGACGCCGAGGCCGATTTGTGGAATGGAATGTCCGTCATGGAAAGTGATGATAGGTTGAGCGGTCACAATATATCTCCGGGAGTTTGAAGAATTGGACGAGGCATGAATTGCGCCCGCGCTTGCGGACGTCCCTGAACGCATTTCAGCCGGAGCGTTCGGTCACCGGAAACATATAGGTGACCGCATCCGGAAGACAATCAGACGACGCGGACAATCGTTCCCTTTCGAATGTGTGGCAGCAGGCGGCGCATGTCGCGCAGGCTCACCGCCACGCAGCCCGCCGTCGGCTCGTAGCCCGGCCGGATGAGATGGAAGAAGATCGCCGAGCCGCGATTGCGCGCACGCGAGGAGATGTTCCAGTCCATCACCAGGCAGATATCGTAGAGCCAGTCGCTGCGCCGCATCTCCTCGTGACTTGCGCTGAACGGCGCCCGGACGAGGCGGTTGTAGCTGGCATTGTCAGATTGATCGCACCAGAGCATGTCGGGCCGGATGCGGCGGATGGAAAGCGGAGTGACGAGCCGGCCGTTCCGCTCGCCACGCCGGAAGCCCGATATCAGCCTCATCGAGGCGATCGGCGTGGCGCCGTCGCCCTCGCGTTTCATCACGGTGCGGCCGGAGCGGCCGATCGCAGCGGGCACGGTGATGGCGCCGAACCGGACGATCGCCCGGCTCTTGCGCCCCGGCGCAGGACGCACCACGATCGTCGACGGCGTCATACCTCGCCTCTGCCTTGCTTTTTCCATTTTTCTCGCATGTCGTGCCTTGTCTGGGGCTTCGATTGAAATCATATCGAAACCGACCCGGCAACAGCCCGCTGCCCGATCCTTGCCAAACCAGGAATTTGGCGTAGGACTAGGGGACTTAACATGAGGACGCAAACGGCATGACCGCACGCACCATTCTTCTGGTGGATGACGACGATGACCTTCGGCAGACGCTGACGGAGCAATTGTCGCTGTATGAGGAATTCACGGTTCTGCAGGAAGCCAACGCCGGCAAGGGTGTCGCGACCGCCCGCGCGACGCCGATCGACCTGCTGATTATGGATGTCGGCCTGCCCGATATGGACGGCCGCGAGGCAGTGAAGCTGCTGCGCAAGGGCGGTTTCAAGGCGCCGATCATCATGCTGACTGGCCACGATACCGATTCGGACACGATCCTCGGTCTCGAAGCCGGCGCCAACGATTATGTCACCAAGCCTTTCCGCTTCGCCGTGCTGCTCGCCCGCATCCGCGTGCAGCTGCGCCAGCATGAGCAGAGCGAGGACGCGACCTTCACCGTCGGCCCCTACCTCTTCAAGCCGAGCCAGAAGCTCCTGACCACCGATAACGGCCAGAAGATCCGGCTGACGGAAAAGGAAGCGGCAATCATCCGCTATCTCTACCGCGCCGAACAGAAGGTCGTTACCCGCGACGTGCTGCTCGAAGAGGTCTGGGGCTATAATTCCGGGGTGACGACGCATACGCTGGAAACCCACGTCTATCGCCTGCGCCAGAAGATCGAGCGCGATCCCTCCAATGCTGAAATCCTCGTCACGGAAAACGGCGGCTACAAGATCATACCCTAGAGCATTTCCGTTTTTCCAAATCACGGAAGTGCTCTATCTCTTTGTTTTCACGCAATTCCCGGCAAAAGCGTTTCACGCTTTTCCTGGCAAAACCGCTAGACACTTCTGCTGGAATTGCTCTAAGGCGAAAAGCCCGCATGGCGCTGACCGACGACATCCACATGCTCGCGCAGCTTCCTCTGTTCAAAGACATGAACGAGGATCAGCTGCGGTTGATCGCCTTTGGCGCCGACCGGCGCATGATCGCTGCCGGCCAGATGCTGTTTCGCCAGGGCTCGCCCGCCGAGAGCGCCTATGTCATCCTCAGCGGCAGCCTGGAGCTGAGCGCAACGAGCAGCGACGGCATGCAGAGGACAGGGGGGATCGCCGGCCCCGGAACCCTGGTTTCCGAACTGGCGCTGGTGACCTTGGTAGAGCGTAAGTTCACCGCGGTAGCGCGCGAGGACACCAGCATCATCCGCATCACCCGCGCCCTCTTTCACCGGCTGATCGAGGAATATCCGGACGCAGCCCGACTGATCGAGAACCGGATCCGCGACAATCTTGCCGAACTCGCGGCAAAGGCCGCAAGCCAGTTCTACCGCTTCAACTGATCCCGGTTAGAGCAGTTCTCCGCTTTACGAAAAGCTGAACCGCATCGCCCTAGAAATCGAAATGCGCCGTCACCGGTACGTGGTCGGAGGGCCGGTCCCAGCCGCGCGCCTCCTTCAGGATTTCTATCCGCTTCAGATGCGGCCCGAGATCCGACGACGACCAGATATGGTCAAGACGACGGCCGCGATCGGCGGCCTCCCAATCCTTGGCGCGGTAGCTCCACCAGGTGTAGAGTTTCTCGCTGGCAGGCACATGCTGGCGCATCAGATCGAGCCAGGCGCCGCGCTTCATCACCTCGAGCAGCCCCTCGGTTTCGACGGGCGTATGGCTGACGATCTTCAGAAGCTGCTTGTGCGACCAGACATCATGCTCCAGCGGCGCGATGTTGAGGTCACCGACGAGGATGGCTGAGGTGTTGGCCTCGCCATTGGCTTTCAGCAGCTTCATCTCCTCGATGAAATCGAGCTTGTGGCCGAATTTCGGATTGATCGTGCGATCCGGCTCGTCGCCGCCGGCCGGGACATAGAAATTGTGCAGCCGAACGCGGCGATTGCCGTGCTCGAAGATCGCCGAGATGTGGCGCGCATCGCCGACGCCGCAATAATCCTGCCGGTGATCCTCGGTCAACGGAATGCGCGAGGCGATCGCCACGCCGTGATAGCCCTTCTGGCCATGGATGATGATGTGATTATAGCCCATCGCCCTGAGCGGTGCCGCGGGAAACAGGTCGTTCGTCACCTTGGTTTCCTGCAGGCAGAGGATATCGGGCCTGTGCTTGAGAACGAGCTGCTCGACGATGGGCATGCGCAGCCGCACCGAATTGATGTTCCAGGTGGTGATCGAAAAGCCCATGCCCCATACCCTCTCGCGTCCAATGCCCGCATGCCGGCCGAACCCCGGCTCGACGCGATGCGCTTTATGAAAGGGCTTTAAAACAAAGGTGGACGCGAGGGAACCGGCCGCCAGCGCAATTCCAGCAAAAGTGCGCAGCGGCTTTGCGTCCGGAATTGCGTGGAAACAAAGAGATAGAGCATGATGCCGAAAAGTGTGAGCGGTTTCCGGACGACATCATGCTCAAATCTTTGATTGAGATCCGGATGTTTTCAACCTAATCCGGCCTGAAAACATCTGGATCTGGTAAAAGCGGCCGGCGATCAACCGAAAAGCTCTCAGTCGCGCGACTGAGGCGTGCCGGGAATGGTCTCATAGGGCACGCGGAAGACGCGATCGTCGAACTGCATGCCGGTTTTGACGTTGAAGATCATCACCGAGGTATCCTTGCCCTGATTGTCGGTGATCGTCCACTGGCGCAGGTCGTAGGTCTTCGGGTCGAACATCATGGTGATGGTCGAGTTTCCAAACACCGTATTGTTGCCGAGCGCGATCGTCGTCAGGTCGGACTCTTCCTTCACGCCCTTCACCATGCCGGCCGACAGGTCGATACGCTGCGCCAGGAGCAGGCTGAGCGGGGTCTTGGAGAGCGGATAGAGATCCCAGGTCTTGAGCTTCGTATTGCCGATGGCGACGTTCTTGCCGTCGGCAATTACCCGCATCGGCGACGGATCGTCATAGTTGAAGCGCAGCTTGCCGGGGCGCTGAATGAAGAACTTGCCGCCGGTCTGTTCGCCGCGCGGGCCGAACTGCACGAATTCGCCCTGCATTGTCGTGACACCGGAAAAATGATCGGCGATCGCCTGCGCTTTGCCGGAGGCGGGAGCCGCCGCCTGCGCGTAAGCGCCGAAGGGAATAGCGCTCGTTATCGCAGCGGCGGCGAAGGCGCCGAGAAGGTCGCGGCGCGTTACCGTCAGGCCGGAGAGGAAGGTATCGGAGTGACTCATCTAAATCTCCTTTATGCGATCTGCATGCTGCCGAAAGGCGGCGTCTTCAAGGCGTTGCGATCGGCCTGCGAGAGGTAACGGCTTCGACGCTATCAGGTTTCCGCAAAAGCGGCTGTATTGGAAATATATGCCTGTTCTGTCAGCGGTCGAGGATGTCGCCTTCGGTCGGAACAAGGATCTCGCGTTTGCCGGCATGGTTGGCCGGTCCGATGATGCCCTCCTTCTCCATGCGCTCGACGAGCGAGGCGGCACGGTTGTAGCCGATGCCCAGCCGGCGCTGGACGTAGGAGGTCGACGCCTTGCCGTCGCGCAGCACGATGGCGACCGCCTGGTCGTAGGGATCTTCCGATTCGGAAAGATTGGACGTGCCGGCCGGGCCACCGCCGCCGTAATCGCCGTCTTCATCGTCATCGGCGGTGATCGCGTCGAGATATTGCGGCGAGCCCTGGGTCTTCAGGTAGGAGACGATCTCTTCCACCTCGACATCCGAAACGAACGGGCCGTGCACGCGCTGGATACGCCCGCCGCCCGCCATGTAGAGCATGTCGCCCATGCCGAGCAGCTGTTCGGCGCCCTGTTCGCCGAGAATGGTGCGGCTGTCGATCTTCGAGGTCACCTGGAAGGAGATGCGGGTCGGGAAGTTCGCCTTGATCGTGCCGGTGATGACGTCGACCGACGGACGCTGTGTCGCCATGATCACATGAATGCCGGCCGCACGCGCCATCTGCGCCAGACGCTGGACGGCGCCTTCGATATCCTTGCCGGCGACCATCATCAGGTCGGCCATCTCGTCGATGATCACGACGATATAGGGCATCGGCCGCAGATCGAATTCTTCGGTCTCGTACATCGCCTCGCCGGTATGGCGGTCGAAGCCGGTCTGCACCGTGCGCGAGATCGCCTCGCCCTTCGACAGCGCCTGCTCGACGCGGGTGTTGAAGCCGTCAATGTTGCGCACGCCGATCTTCGACATCTTCTTGTAGCGCTCTTCCATCTCGCGCACCGTCCATTTGAGCGCGACGACGGCCTTTTTCGGATCGGTGACGACAGGCGAAAGCAAATGCGGGATGCCGTCATAGACGGAGAGCTCGAGCATCTTCGGGTCGATCATGATCAGCCGGCACTGTTCCGGCGTCATACGATAGAGCAGCGACAGGATCATCGTGTTGATGGCGACCGACTTGCCGGAACCGGTGGTGCCGGCGACGAGCAGATGCGGCATCTTGGCGAGATCGGCGATCACGGCTTCGCCGCCGATCGTCTTGCCGAGCGCCATGGCGAGCTTCGCCTTGCTGCCTTCGAAATCCCGGGAGGCGACGAGTTCGCGCAGATAGACGGTCTCACGCGTCTGGTTCGGCAATTCGATGCCGATCGCGTTGCGGCCGGGCACGACGGCGACGCGGGCGGCAATGGCGCTCATCGAGCGGGCAATATCGTCGGCAAGGCCGATGACGCGCGACGACTTGATGCCGGGCGCCGGCTCCAGTTCGTAGAGCGTGACGACAGGGCCGGGGCGGACATGGATGATCTCGCCCTTGACGCCGAAATCTTCGAGCACGCCCTCGAGCATCCGGGCATTCTGTTCCAGCGCATCGGCCGAAAGCGTGGAGTCGCGCACGACATTCTTCGGTTCGGCGAGCAGATGCATCGACGGAAGCTGGAAACCCTCGGGACGAATGAACGAGCCCTGCGCTTCCCGCTCGATGCGGGCGCTGGGCTTCGGACGCGCGACCACCGGGACGACGCGTGGTTCCGGCTTGCCGGCGGCCTTTGCCGGCGCGCGGATCATCCAGTCGTCATCATCGTCGTCGGGCAGGATATCGGCCGGGCGCGGCGGCATGTCGTTATCGAAGGGCAGGTCGTCGTCATTATCGTCATCGTCATCGATGGACATCGACGGCGCCGAGACGATGCGCCGCGGTGATGCCGCCCTTGCTCCCATCGATGGCTCCATCGACGGTTCCATGCGCTCGCCGCGGACGGTCGGCGCCTTGGCACGAACGGGTTCGTTCAGCGTGCCGAATTCGTCATCGTTGAAATCATAAGGTGATTCGTAATCGCCCTGACGGCGCTTGCGCGGTCCCATGCCGAAGAGCCGGCGCAGCCGACCCTGGCTCATGTACCAGGCATGCGTCACGGCACCGCTGAAAGCGACCCAGCGGGACTCGTCCTCCTCCTCGTCCTCGTCTCCGACGACGCGAGCCTTGCTACGGGTATCAACGTAGTCCTCCTCGATCTCGTCGTCTGCGTCGCTGCGGCCGACGAGGCCTGAGGCAAAGAGCATCATCCAGGCGGTCGGCGCGGCAAAGATGCAGCCGACCACCATGGCGAAGGTGCCGGTGGGATAAGCGCCGACGAAGAGTGCGGGAAAACGCAGGATCATATCTCCGATCACACCGCCGATGCCGTTCGGGATCGGCCAGGTGAGCGGCGGCGGAAAGCAGCCGAGTACGGCGCAGGAAAGCACCGAACCGCCGAACCAGGCGCCGGCACGGGCGGGAATACGGCTGAAGCGGCGGCCCGAGATCAGCGTCAGCGCCCAGGCGACGATCGGCAACATCGAAACGACGCTGGCAAGCCCGAGGAACTGCATGACGATATCGGCAAAAGCAGCACCGGTGTAACCGAGAATATTCGTCGGCGAGTTGGCGGTCGCATAGGAATAGCTCGGATCCGCAACATTCCATGTCGCCAGCGCCGCGACGCAGAACGCCAGCAGCAGAAAGATCGCAAAGCCGATGAGCGCCTGGATCTGCCGTAGCATGAATGCCGAGAAGGAGAACCGATCCGGACGGCCATCCATTGCCGGCGACGTGCTTCTTGCCATGTGTCTAACCCGTCCAATGCCTGAGGACACGCGAATCGCTGAAGCTTCGCCGTGCCAAAATGCGTCCGCTCTACCTAATCAGAGCCGGGTTAAAGCGATGTTAACCATGCATGCCTGGACGTGCATTCCGAACCGGGAAATGAAAAAAGCCCGAACCTTGAAAGGTCCGGGCCAAATGCGGTCTATGGTTAGATAGGCCGCGACGGGCCGTGAAGCGGCGCCCTTCTGCCGGGCGCCGCAAACCCTGTGATCAGGAAGAGTGGTAGGCGGCTTCGCCGTGGGTCGAAAGGTCGAGACCTTCGCGTTCGGCTTCGACGGTCACACGCAGGCCGATGACGACGTCGACGATCTTGTAGAGGATCGCCGAGCCGATGCCCGACCACAGCAGCGTCGTCAGCACGCCCTTGGCCTGAGCCCAGACCTGGGTTGCCGTGCCGGCATAGGAGGCTGCGAAATCCGCGGTGGAATAATCGACGATGCCTGCACCGCCGAGTGCCGGGTTGACGAGGATACCGGTGCCGAGAGCGCCGATGATGCCGCCGACGCAATGGACGCCGAAGACGTCGAGACTGTCGTCGTAGTTGAACTTGTTCTTCACGACGTCAACGAAGAAGTAGCAGGCCGGCGAAACGATCAAGCCGAGAACGATCGAGCCCATCGGGCCGGCAAAGCCTGCCGCCGGGGTAATGGCGACGAGACCGGCGACGGCGCCGGAAGCGCCACCCAGCATGGAAGCCTTGCCGCGGGTGAGGGTTTCGACGATGCACCAGGACACAGCGGCGGCAGCCGTGGCGACGAAGGTGTTGATGAAGGCAAGCGAGGCATAGGAATTGGCTTCGAGGTTGGACCCGGCATTGAAGCCGAACCAGCCGACCCAGAGCAGCGAGGCACCGACCATGGTCAGCGTCATCGAGTGCGGAGCCATGATTTCCTTCTTATAGCCCGTGCGCTTGCCGAGCATGATGGCGCCGACGAGACCCGCGATACCGGCATTGATATGAACGACCGTGCCGCCGGCAAAGTCGATTGCGCCATAGGAGAAGATCAGGCCGGCCGGCGAGGTGTAGGAGCTCGGACCGCCCCAGAACCAGACCATGTGTGCCATCGGGAAGTAGATGAAGGTGACCCAGAGCACGACGAAGAGCATGACGGCCGAGAACTTGATGCGTTCGGCGAACGCGCCGACGATCAGGCCGGGGGTGATGCAGGCAAACGTCATCTGGAACACGATGAAGGTGTATTCCGGAATTGCGACGCCCTTCGAGAAGGTTTCAGCGAGCGACGAGGTATTGACGCCGGCGAGGAACGCCTTGGAGAAGCCGCCGACGAAGCTGTTCAGCGAGCCACCGTCGGTGAAGGCGAGCGAATAACCGTAGGTCACCCAGAGCAGCGCCACGACGGCCGTGATCATGAAAACCTGCATCAGCACCGAGAGCATGTTCTTGGCGCGGACGAGACCGCCGTAGAAAAGCGCAAGGCCGGGAATGGTCATCAAAAGGACGAGCGCCGAGGAGACGAGCATCCAGGCATTGTCACCCTTGTCCATGGTGAAAGCAGGAGCAGCAGCAGCGGTGGCGGCAGCTGGTGCAGCCTCCTGCGCGAAAGCAACGGCCGGCGCCAGAAGGGCAGCCGTTGCTGCGCAAAGCCGCGCAAAGGTGGAAGAAAACTTCGAAATTGACATTGGAAAAAGCTCCTTGATCTGCCGTTCTTACAGCGCTTCTGAATCGGTTTCGCCCGTACGGATGCGCACGGCATGGTCGATTGAATAGACGAAGATCTTGCCGTCGCCGATCTGGCCGGTCTTGGCCGATGCCGCAATGGCCTCGACCGCCCTGTCGACGAGTTCTGATGCAACCGCGATTTCGATCTTGAGCTTCGGCAGGAAGCTGACTGCATATTCGGTGCCGCGATAGATTTCGGTGTGCCCCTTCTGGCGCCCGTAGCCCTTCACCTCGGTTACGGTCAGCCCCTGAATACCGATCGCCGTAAGGGCTTCGCGGACCTCATCGAGCTTGAACGGCTTGATAATGGCCATCACAATTTTCATCTGGTTTCCCATCCTTCGTTATCCTCGGCGCGGAGCCGACTCTCCTTGCCGCTGACGTTCCTGAACAGCGACCGGCCAATACACATTCAAGGGACGTGCCAGATTCGAGGCAGGTGGTAAGTTATTGAAAAGTAAAGGTTATAATAAAGAGCGCCAATAAACAGGCAAATGATTGGCCAATAAGCGCACAAATAACGCGCAAATTTATAAAGTTGCACAATTTTTATTCATTTGCCTTTTTCCGAATCAGGCCTTCCTGCGCGACCGATGCGATCAGGCTACCGGATCGTGTAAACAGGCTACCCCGGGTTAATCCCCTGGCGCCTGAAGCCGACGGACTGTCCTGCGTATAAAGCAGCCAGTCGTCGAGCTTGCAGGGTCTGTGGAACCACATGGAGTGATCGAGGCTCGCCACCTGCAGGCTCTGGTCGAAGATGGACGTTCCGTGCGCATAGAGCGACGTATCGAGCAGCGTCATGTCCGAAAGATAGGCAAGCACCGCCGCCTGATAGAGCCGGTCGTCGGGAACCGGACCGGTGGCGCGCACCCAGACATCCTGCTTCGGATCGAGTTTCCTGTCGGAAAAATAATGCGTCAGCGAGACCGGACGGATCTCGATCGGCCGCTCACGCTGCCAGTATTTTCGGATCGCTTCCGGCGCGTGGGCCAGATACTGTTCCTTGATCTGCTGCTCGCCGAGCAGCGCCTCCGGCATCTCGACCTCGGGCATCGCGATCTGGTGCTCGAAGCCCGGCTCCTCCACCTGGAAGGAGGCCGACAGCGCGAAGATCGCCTTGCCGTGCTGGATGGCGACGACACGCCGCGTGTTGAAGCTCGATCCGTCGCGGATGCGCTCCGCCTGATAGATGATCGGCACCGTGGGATCGCCGGGACGCATGAAATAAGCATGCAGCGAATGGACGAAACGCTCGCCCTCGATGGTGCGCTGCGCCGCCATCAGCGCCTGGCCGATCACCTGGCCGCCGAAGACCCGCTGCCAGCCGACCTTGGGGCTGCGGCCGCGGAAGATATCGACCTCGATCGGCTCGAGGTCGAGCGTCGAAAGCAGCGTCTCCATCGCCGAAGGCCATGATGTCTCGCCCGTCATTTCTATGTCTCCCAGCGGTAGGAAGTGAGGTTGCGATGATCTATATAGAGCACATCTGAGGCATAAGGTACGGGAGCGGCGCGATGCTGGACATGCTGGTTGTGGGCGGGGGTTATGTCGGCCTTTCCGCCGCTGTCGCGGTCAAACAGGCCGCGCCGCATCTGAATGTCGCCGTCGTCGAGGCGGCGCCCGAACATGTCTGGAAAAACGATACGCGCGCTTCCGCCATCATCGCGGCGGCGGCGAAGATGCTCGAGATCTTCGGCATCTGGAACGAAATCGAACCGGAAGCCCAGCCGATCACCAAAATGATCGTCACCGATTCCAAGACCTCCGATCCGGTGCGTCCGGTTTTTCTGACCTTCGACGGAGAAGTGGCCGACGGCCGGCCTTTCGCCCACATGATACTGAATGTCGCGATGGTCGCCGCCCTGCGCGGCGCCTGCGACCGGCTCGGCATCGACATCCGCCACGGGCTCGGCGCCACGGAGCTGAAGACCCATGACACCCATGTCACCGTCACGCTTTCGGACGGCAGCGCGCTGGAAACCCGGCTGCTGGTTGCCTGCGACGGCGTGCGCTCGACGCTGCGCGATCTCGCCGGCATCAGGACCGTCACCTGGGACTACGGCCAGTCCGGCATCGTTGCAACCGTCGAACACGAGCGGCCGCATGACGGCTGCGCCGAGGAACATTTTCTGCCGGCCGGCCCCTTCGCCATCCTGCCGCTCAAGAACAACCGCTCCTCGCTCGTCTGGACGGAGCGCACGCAGGATGCCAACCGGCTGGTCGCCGCCGACGACCTGATCTTCGAGGAAGAACTCGAACGCCGCTTCGGCCACAAGCTTGGGAGCCTGAAAGTGATCGGCGACAAGCGCGCCTTCCCGCTCGGCCTGACGCTCGCCCGCTCCTTCGTCGCGCCGCGTTTCGCGCTTGCCGGCGACGCCGCCCACGGCATCCACCCGATTTCGGGTCAGGGCCTCAATCTCGGCTTCAAGGATGTGGCGGCACTCGCCGAAACCGTGGTGGAGGCCGACCGCCTCGGCCTCGATATCGGCTCGATCAATATTCTCGAGCGCTACCAGACCTGGCGGCGCTTCGACACTTTCCGCATGGGGGTGACGACCGACGTCCTGAACCGGCTCTTCTCCAACGACGCGACGCCGATCCGCATCGCCCGCGATGTCGGCCTCGGCATCGTCGACCGGCTGCCGCGTCTCAAATCCTTCTTCATCGGCCAGGCGGCCGGAACGACGGCAAAGGACAATCCGCGGCTGCTTGCCGGCCAGACGATTTAACCTTTGTTCTTACGAAATTCCGGACGGAAAACCGCGACGCGTTTTAGTCGTCGAGGCGGCGGGCCTCGGACACCAGCATGATCGGAATGCCGTCGCGGATCGGATAGGCAAGTCGTGCCTTTTCCGAGACAAGCTCATTGTGTTCGCGATCATAGGAAAGCCGGCCCTTGGAGAGCGGGCAGACCAGGAGATCGAGCAACTTTGGATCGACGCGGCTGAGTTTTTCGTCCATGGCTGAAGTCTACTGCAGAACCGTGTCGGAGTCACCGAAGACGCGCGCCAGCACGATTTCGGTAATGGCGATCAGCGTCTCGGCCCGCGTCTTCAGGTCGGGCGCCTCTAGCAGCGCTTGCTTTTCCGCCGGCCCGAAGGGCGACATCATCGCCAGCGAATTGACGAGCGTCAGATTGCTCGCCCGCTCGACGCTCTCCCAGTCTGCCTCCAGCTTGTTGGCATCAAGATAGGCCTTGAAGGCGGTCAGAAGCGCTGCGCGGTCGACCGCCTCCTCCTCGTTTGCGGCCGAGAGATCGGCGATGAACGGGGCGATACGGAAGATGCGGAAGGGATCACTGGTCGCTTTTTCCTCCAGCAGCCGGAAGCGGCAGACGCCGGTCAGCGATACGATGTAGCGCCCGTCGCCGGTCTCTGCGAAGGAGGTGATCCGACCGAGGCAGCCGACAGCGGCAAGGTTGGGCTCGCTGCCCTTGTCCTCGTGTTCGCCGAGTGCCGGCTGCACCATGCCGATCAGTCGGTTTCCGGTCAGTGCGGCATCCAGCATCGCCAGATAGCGCGGCTCGAAAATGTTGAGAGGAAGCTGCCCGGCCGGCAGGAGAAGGGCGCCGGTCAGGGGGAAGACAGCGATCGCATCAGGCAGATCGCCCGGCTTCAGGTATCTGGCATTCCCGACTTGCATGAAACCGTCCCGCATTCTTGTAAAACGGGCATGCCCGTCTTGACGAGAATGTGGTGCCCTCGCCCGAAAACGCAAGGGCAGATGCTCGAACTTACAGCGCCGCGCGTCTTTTTAGACGCGCAAAGGACGCTGTAACACTTTGAATCACTGCATAATTTAAACCTTAAATCGATTCCGATTTAAGGAATGATGCAGTGGCGAATACCCCGAAAATCGGAATCGACTTTCGGAAAAGATCATGCACGGATTCAATGCGATAGACCGTCCGTGGTGCGCCCTACGAGAACAGCATCGCCGAAAGCTTGCGGCGCGCTGCAACCGTCGCCGGATCCTTGAAGCCCCAGACCTCGAAGAACTGCAACAGCTGGCGGCGGGCGCCATCATCGTCGAAGGCGCGGTCCTTGCGCATGATCAGCAGCAGATGGTCGGCCGCCTCGTCGCGCCGGCCTTCGACATTGCGAATCTTGGCAAGCTTGATCCGTGCCTCGTGATCGTCGGGATTGGCGGCCAGTTCGCGCTCGAGCGCAACAGGATCGCCGAGCTTGCGGGCCTCCTCGATCTGCTCGAGCTTCATCAGCACAGCCTGGATGCCGGCGTCTTTCGCCAGCTCTTCCGGCAATTCCGTCAGGATTTCGCGTGCCCGCTGATGCTGGTTGGCGGCGATCATGCATTCGGCCATGCCGGCAAGCGCCTTGGCGTTCTCGGGATCCGCCTGCATGACGGCGCCGTAGAGCTGAGCGGCCTCGTTGATATTGCCGGCGGCAAGCAGTTCCGCCGCTTCCGCAAGCACCGCTTCGATTTCGGCCGCCTCGTCGGCGCCGGCCGGACCGGCGATCCGGTCGATGAACTGCTGGATCTGGCTTTCCGGCACCGCGCCCATGAAACCGTCGGCAGGACGGCCGTTGACGAAGGCGATGACAGCGGGGATCGACTGGATGCCGAGCTGGCCGGCGATCGAGGGATGATCGTCGATATTCATCTTGACGAGCCGAACGCGGCCCTTGGCTTCGTTGACTACTTTTTCCAAGACCGGCGTCAGCTGCTTGCACGGACCGCACCAGGGCGCCCAGAAATCGACCAGCACCGGCTGCTTGCGCGATTCCTCGATGACGTCCTTGGCGAAACTCGCGGTCGTCGTATCCGTGATATAGCTGCCGGCCGCAGCCGCGGGTTCCGGCGCAGCACTAAAGCTTGTCGTCGCCGTCATCTGATTTCCGAAGGAACCGTTATAGGGGTTGTCGCTGCCGCTCATAGGTATCTCCCGCCGCGCCGATCCTGCCGGCGTCTTTGCTAAAGCATGTCGCGCAAAACTGTGTGGCGGTTTTGCGATAAAGACATGCGCAAAACCAAAGACTAAAGCGCGGCAAGCGAATCTAAAAGATCGCGACGCGCTTTAGCGCTAAAATCGTATGTCAGGACGTCACTTTCAAGACAAGCGGCTTATGTCCCGTCGCTTCCATGAAGCGGATAAGGTCGCTGCTCGCAATCGAGGTCGTCGCATCATTGGATAGCGGATGGCAGTTGACGATCTCGTGCGCCATCAGCTCCGCGTCGAGCACGAAGGTGACATTCTCCGCGGTATCGTTGATCGCGCCGAAAGCGGTGACCGCCCCAGGGATGACGCCGAGATATTCCATCAGCTTTTCCGCCCTGCCGAAGGAGACCCGGCCAGACCCGCCGATCAAATTATGCACCTGCTTGAGATCGACTTCGGCATTTTCCTCCACGGTCAGCAGAAAATACCTGTCCTTCTTGTCCTTGATGAAGAGGTTCTTGGTGTGGCCGCCGGGGATCTCGTCGCGCAGGGCGACCGATTCCGCCACGGTGAAGACCGGCGCATGGTCGATCGTCTTATGGGCAATGCCGAGCCCATCGAGAAAGGCAAACAATTCTTCTCTTGTCTTCGGGGCATTTTCTGACATGGGGCAATCCATTGGGCAGGAAGGGAAAAAAGCGAGGCGTCCTGATTAAGTCGGTCCGCATCGTTTGGCAATCTTTGCGACCGACGCTTTGCCCCGCATTTGCGGCCTTTCCGCCGGGCGTCTGCGAACACCAGAATTTTTCTTCGCCTCTCCGTCATTTCCCTGTTGCATTTGAAAACCCGTTAGGCCATATAGCGCCGGTCGCCGCGAGGCGGCGCCCACGGTCCAACAACTACCCCGGACCGATGCGGATTGAGCGGGTGTAGCTCAGGGGTAGAGCACAACCTTGCCAAGGTTGGGGTCGAGGGTTCGAATCCCTTCGCCCGCTCCAGTTTTCCAATTTCCCATACCGAAGACATAGGTAACGGATTGTTCCTAAGACATGGGTGACAACCTCGTGCCGAACGGGTTTTCTATGGTTTGCAAGCCCTCTGCTCCAGATCGATGTATCCCAGATCATAGTGCATGAAGCTGACAAGCCAAATATCATCATCGACCTCCTTGATTCCCAGTTTCTGTCCGGCCAGATTTTGATCTTCTTGCGATGCACGCAGATGCGTCCGCAATTAGTCACAGCACCTCGCGATCATGGAAGGGATAGTCGATCTCGGCCAGTGGGGACCGTTCTGCTGCCGATGGCCGGGCTTGATACGTTCGATACCTGCCGAGCCTCGGCCACTGGACCGACAGCTTCGCAGGTTGTAGAGCCGTTGGGGCTGGCAAAGGGCAGGCCTTTTAAGCCAGGGTCATACCGCCATCGACATGAAGCTCGACCCCGTTGACAAAGCTTCCTGCATCGGAGGCGAGGAAGAGTGCGGGGCGCGCCAACTCTTCCGGTCGGCCGAGACGGCCGGCGGGGATCAGGGAAGCCATGTAATCTTCGAATGCCGGCCGCTCGGCCTCCGATACGCCCAGCTTGGCGAGGATTTCCGTCTCGACCGGTCCCGGGCTCAGGATGTTGACGCGGATCCGCCGCGACTTGAATTCGATCGCCCAGTTTTTCGCAAAGGCGGCGGTTGCTGCCTTTGAACCGGCATAGACGGCATGGTCCGGGAGGACCTTCGTGGCCGCAAGCGAGCTCGTAACGATGATGTTTCCGCCGTCGCGGATCAGAGGGGCGATCGTCTGCACGCCGAAGAACACGCCGCGCGTATTGATTGCGAAATGCCGGTCATAGTCTGCCGGAGTCACCTCGGCGGAGGTGGTGAGATTGATGATCCCAGCATTGGCCATGTAGATGTCGATCCCGCCGAAGCGGCTCCTCACGGTGTCCGCCAGCCTGCGATGATCTTCCAGGTCGGCGGCATCACCCACGAAGCCGATAGCCGACGGACCGATTTCTTGCACGGCGCGGTCGACAGCATCCTGCCGGCGCCCGGAAATGATGACCTGCGCTCCTTCTTCCGCGAACAGCCGAGCGGTCGCCTTGCCGATGCCGCTATTGCCGCCGGTGATGACGGCGACCTTGTTTTTGAGGTGTTGCATTGTTTATCTCCTTTCAACGAGAAATTAGATAAACGCTGCCACCCTTCGTCATTAGATCATGGGCGGGCACATGATCTGTGCCGCGGAGGTGCAAATGCCGAATCTGCTCAACGAGATGCCCGGATTGATGGCTTTTGTGCGGACGGTAGAGGCCGGATCGTTCAGCGCCGCGGCCCGCGATCTGGCGACGACACCGTCAGCGGTGTCGAAGAGCGTGGCGCGGCTGGAAAAGAAGATTGGCGCCCGGCTGTTCCTGCGCTCCACGCGCGCCCTGATGCTTACCCAGGACGGGCAACTTTTCTTCGACCGCGTTGCGCCGCTGTTGCGGGACCTGGATGCAAGTGAAGAGGCTATCAGGTCCGACGTTGCGCCCTCGGGTCGCTTGCGCATCAGCATGCCTAGCGAAATGGCGCCTCTATTGCTGCCGCGCCTCTTCGGAAGCTTTGCAGCCGACTATCCGAACCTGCATCTCGAAGTCGGGCTTACGGATCGGTTCGTCGATCTGATCAGGGAGGACTACGACGTTGTGCTGCGCGTTGGAAATCCCGCACCGGGGGACCTCATGGTTCGTCACCTGGCCGACCTGCCGATGGCGATCGTCGGGTCTCCGACCTTTCTGAAGACCTGGGGCAATCCTGCAACTGCCGAAGCGCTGGCCGCTCTGCCCTTTGCCCGCTATGCACTGGGTGGTATCACGCAGCCTCTGCGCCTGCCGGACGGGACGAGCTTCATTCCCTTCGGGCGCGTCGATTGCGACTCAGGGGCCGCACTCATTCAGGCTGCCCTCAGTGGGCTGGGAGCAGCCTATCTTCTGCGATGTCTGGTCGCGAAAGACCTGGCAGGCGGCACGCTTGTTACACTCGCGGCGGGGTTTGCGTTCCCGAGCGCTCCCTTTAATGCACTGCACGCCTTTGGTCGCACTGTGCCGTTGCGCGTAAAACTGGTCTGCGATTTCATCGCCGGGGAAGCAAAAGCCCTCGAAGCCATCTGAGCTTGACCGTGACGTCGCTGATGCGGAGGTCGAAAGCGATCTGTTTGTTGAGGCGTCCGCGCGTCACCACCTCGCGTAGGATCTCGCGCTCGCGATGCGTCAGCAGCCAGACCCCCACCATAATCTATATAGCACTTCGGAATCCCGAAATTGGTTGCGGTGTTGAAATCATTGGATGTTTCCCCGTGGCGACACCGCCCAAAACGCGACGAATTTCGGAATCCCGAAGCGGGGGGATTTCGGGATCCCGAAGTGGGATTTTTTCTTTATGGCGACGCTGATGTTTGTCGGCAGCAATCGGCCCGCGGCATCCGACGGAAGAAACTGAGCAGGTCGGAGGCTTACTGATTATGGCACGTCCACGTCCACACCGGCTTAGAAGATCAAGTTTGTAATTTATTTTGGTTGATTGGTTCGTTTGTAAACTTATTGTCGAGGCAAAAGGACGCGTCTTCGGATCGGACCCTGAATGTTCAGTTTATCGCAGCACGAACTCCTTCGGGCGATACCGGTCCGTATCCAACGCATCGCCGCTCATAACGTCCTGATTGCTCCCAATATCAACTGAGGTTTCCCATGCGCATCGCCGTCGGTGGCATTCATATCGAATGCAGCACATACAATCCCGTCCTGAACGAGGAGAAGGATTTTCGCGTCGTGCGCAGCGAGGCGCTGCTGGAAGCGCCGTATTTCGCCTTTCTCAGGGATTACGATGCCGAGTTCCTGCCCACGATCCATGCGCGCGCCATTGCGGGCGGCCCGGTTTCGCGCGCCACCTATGAGGCCTTCAAGAGTGAATTCCTCGAGCGGTTGAAGCCGATGCTGCCGCTCGACGGTCTCTACCTCGCCATGCACGGCGCCATGTATGTCGAGAGCATGGAGGATGCCGAAGGCGACTGGATCAGCGCGGCCCGGGCGCTGGTCGGCAAGGATTGTACGGTTTCGGCAAGCTACGACCTGCACGGCAACGTCACCCAGCGCATCATCGATGCACTCGACATCTATTCCACCTACCGCACCGCGCCGCATATCGATGTCGAGGAGACGATGCGCCGTTCCGTCTCCATGCTGGTGAAGAGCCTCAAAACCGGCGAGCGGCCGAGCCTCCTCTGGGCGCCGATCCCTGTCGTGCTGCCCGGCGAGCGCACCAGCACCGTCGATGAGCCGGCAAAGAGCCTCTATGACATGTTGCCCGGGATCGACGCGCTCGACGGCGTCTGGGATGCATCGCTGATGGTCGGCTATGTCTGGGCCGACGAACCGCGCGCCACGGCTGCCGCCATCATGACCGGCACCGACCGCGCCGTGCTGGAACGCGAGGCCAAACGTCTCGCGAGGGCTTATTGGGATGCGCGCGAAGACTTTGTCTTTGGCTGCGAGACCGGCTCGCTCGAAGAATGCGTCGCGAGAGCAATCGCAAGCCCGACCGCCCCTGTTGTGCTTGCCGAATCCGGCGACAATCCGACCGGCGGCGGCGTCGGGGACCGGGCCGATGTGCTGGCGGAACTGATCGCCAGGGATGCCACCGGCGTCGTCTTTGCCGGCATCGCCGACACGGCGGCGACCGGGGCCTGTTATGCTGCCGGCGTCGGCGCGGAACTGGAGCTCAGCGTCGGCGCCTCGCTCGACACCAAGGGTAGCAAGCCGGTCATCGCCCGCTTCACGGTCAAGTTCCTGCACGAAACTTCAGATCCCGCCGACCGCCAGGCGGTGGTTTCGGTCAGTGGTATCGATCTGGTGCTCTCCGCCAAACGCCGGCCCTATCACAATATCGCCGATTTCACCCGGCTCGGCCTCGACCCGCACCAGGCGAAGATCATCGTCGTCAAATCGGGCTATCTCTCGCCGGAACTGGCGCCGCTCGCCAATCCGAACCTGATGGCGCTATCAACAGGTGTCGTCGACCAGTTCGTCGAGCGTCTGCCACGGCTGCGCAAGCAGCATCCGACCTACCCCTTCGACAAGGATTTTGACTTCGAGCCGCAGGTCTTTCTCTCCGCACGCTCGACGCCGGACTGAGTTTCACCTGAACCAATTGCATTTTTCTGGATGACATTGTCGATCGCGCCGCCGCCCTGTCGGCGCGATCGACCGTTTTCCCGTATCGCGGCAATAGCGGGATTTGAGCAAAAAACGGGCAGATTTCCATTTGCACAAAAAAGCGCTTGACGGTCGGCGCGATTTGGTTTGCACTGAACCAATAGAAAATTGGTACGGACCATTTAAGCGAATGCCGATAGATGAGACGCAGGGCAATTCGAATTATGCGCTGGAGAGGCTGAGGGCTCTCCTGCGGTCCGACAGTCTCGACGCCGACGGTAAGCTGCCGACCGAGCGCACCCTTTCGGAAATGCTTGGCGTCGGCCGCCGTGCCGTCCGTCGCGCCCTCGAAGTGCTGGAGGCCGAGGGCCGCATCTGGCGCCGCCAAGGCTCCGGCACCTATGCCGGGCCGCGCCCCGACGGCTGGAGCGATCATGTCGGCTCGATCGTTGCCGGCACCGATCTCATGGAAGTCATGGAAGTGCGCCTGCGCATCGAGCCGCAGCTCGCCCAGCTTGCCGCCATGCGCGCCAAAGCCGCCGATATCGAGCGCATGTATGATCTGGTGAAGAAGATCTACGAAAGCACCGATGCCGACGGGCGAGAGCTCTGGGACGGGGCGCTGCACCGCCAGATCGCCCAATGTGCCGGCAACGGTTTCTTCCTCACCATCTTCGACGTGATCAACCGCGTGCGCCAGGACGAGGCCTGGCAGACGATCCGCGAGCGCGCCCGCAGCGCCAGCCGGACGCGGCCCGTCACCTTTAACCAGCACACGGCGATCGTCGATGCGATCGCCGCCCGCGATCCGGCCAGGGCGGGCGAAGCGATGCGCCAGCATCTGCTGACGCTACAGGAAAGCCTCGTCCGCATCACCTCGCTCGATCACAGCGAAACGGAGGCCGACAAGACCCTCGCCTGAACAGGGCAGGTGAGCCGGGAGAAAAAACACAGGCGGGCCATAACCGCCGGAATGGAAGCAAAAACCAAACAAAAATAGACAGAGGAGAATGGAATGAAGATCGCCAAATTGCTGACCACCGCCGTTGCCGGCGCACTGTTTGCACTTCCTGCCTTCGCCGTCGACCTGAAGATCGGCCTGCAGGACGATGCCGACGTGCTCGATCCCGCGCAGTCGCGCACCTTCGTCGGCCGCATCGTCTATACCGCGATGTGCGACAAGCTGGTCGACGTCTCACCGGATCTGAAGATTGTGCCGCAGCTTGCCACCGAATGGAGCTGGTCGGCCGATGGCAAAGAGCTCACCATGAAACTGCGCCAGGGCGTCAAGTTCCATGACGAGACTCCGTTCAACGCCGAAGCCGTCGTCGCCACCATCGAGCGCAACATCACCCTGCCGGAATCACGCCGTAAGAGCGAACTGACCTCGGTCGCAAAAGTCGAGGCGACAAGCGAATACGAGGTCAAGTTCACTCTAAAGGCGCCCGACGTCACCCTTCTTGCCCAGCTTTCCGACCGCGCCGGCATGATCGTCTCGCCGAAGGCCGCCAAGGAACTCGGCGCCAAGTTCGGCGATCACCCGGTCTGCGCCGGTCCGTTCAAGTTCGTCGAGCGTGTCCAGCAGGACCGCATCGTGCTCGAAAAGTTCCAGGACTACTGGAACAAGGACAAGATCTTCATCGACAAGCTCACCTATCTGCCGATCCCGGATACGACGGTGCGCCTCGCCAATCTGCGTTCCGGCGATCTCGACATGATCGAGCGTCTGGCCGCGACCGATGCTGAAGCCGTGAAGTCCGATTCGAGCCTCGTCTATGCCGACGCCGTCGGCACCGGCTACATGGCGCTCTACACCAATATCGGCAATGGTGCGCGCGCCGACAATCCGTTCGGCAAGGACAAGCGCCTGCGCCAGGCCTTCTCGCTGGCGATCGACCGCGATGCCGTCAACCAGATCGTCTATGAGGGTACGGCGGTTGCCGGCAACCAGCCCTTCCCGCCGAGCAGCCCGTGGTTCGACAAGGATATTCCCGTGCCCGCCCGCGATCTCGACAAGGCCAAGGCGCTGATCAAGGAAGCCGGTTTCGACCGCGTGCCGATCGAGCTGCAGATCCCGAACAATCCCGTTGCCATGCAGATGATGCAGATCATCCAGTCGATGGTCGGCGAAGCCGGCTTTGACGTCAGCCTGAAATCGACGGAGTTCGCCACGCTGCTGAGCGAACAGACGGCCGGCAACTATCAGCTCAGCCGTTCCGACTGGTCCGGCCGCGTCGATCCCGATGGCAACATCCATCAGTTCATCACCTGTAAGGGCGGCATCAACGACACGAAATACTGCAATCCCGAGGTGGACAAGCTGCTGAACGAAGCCCGTGCGTCGACCGACGACGCCGTGCGCAAGCAGAAATACGATGCCGCCGCCGTCATCCTCAACGATGATCTGCCGATCATCTATCTCGGCCATCAGTCCTGGATCTGGGCGCTGCACAAGAACATCACCGGCTTCGTTCCCTCGCCGGATGGCATGATCCGCCTCGTCGGCGTCAAGAAAGCCGGCTGATTCCTAGAGCATGATGCCGAAAAGTGTGAGCGGTTTTCGGACGGCATCATGCTCTACTTTTTGATCCAGCAAATCACGCGGCGGAAATCCTCCGCCGCATGATCCCAGTCGTGTCAGGATCGCCCATGTACACCTACATCGCCAAACGGCTCTTGGTCGCCATACCGACGCTTTTGATCATTTCGGTCTTCGTCTTCTCGCTGCAGAAGCTGCTGCCCGGCGACCCGATCCTTGCCATGGCCGGTGAGGAACGCGACCCGCAGGTTCTCGAATTCCTGCGCGAGAAATACCGGTTGAACGATCCCGTGCCTTATCAATATGTCCGCTGGCTGGGTGCGGCACTGCAGGGCGACCTCGGCATCTCGCTGCGCACCAACCAGCCGGTTCTGCATCTCATCGGCGAAAAGCTGCCGGTCACCATCCAGCTTGCCATCATGTCGATGATCTTCGCCTTTGTCATCGGCGTGCCGATGGGCATCCTGGCGGCCGTCAAGAAGAACACGATGATCGACTATCTCGCCAACATCATCGCGCTGACCGGCCTGTCGATCCCGAATTTCTGGCTCGGCATCATGCTGATCCTGCTGGTTTCGGTCAATCTCGGCTGGCTGCCGGCATCCGGCTACGAACCATTCTTCAGCAACCCGTTGCGTTCGCTGGAGACCATGCTGATGCCCTCCTTCGTGCTCGGCAATGCGCTGGCAGCGACCCTGATGCGGCATACACGCTCGGCGATGCTGAGCGTCCTCAGCACCGATTACATCCGCACCGCCCGCGCCAAGGGGCTTGCTGAAAGCTCGGTCGTGCTCGAACACGGCTTCCGCAACGCGATGCTGCCGATCGTGACGCTGACTGCCTTGCTCTTCGGCGAACTGCTTGCCGGTGCCGTGCTAACCGAGCAGATCTTCACCATTCCGGGTTTCGGAAAGCTCATCGTCGACGCCGTCTTCAACCGTGATTACGCCGTCGTCCAAGGCGTAGTGATCTGCACCGCGATCGGCTTCATCCTGATGAACCTCTTGGCCGATATTCTCTATGTCCTGCTCAATCCGCGCATGAGGGCCGCCCTATGACCACGATCGGAGAAACCGGCATTCCCTCTGCGATCGACCGCACGCCGAGCCGTGCCTGGCGCAAGCTGAAGGCCAACAAGGGCGCCCTCGTCGGCCTTGCGATCATCGCCTTCTTCGCCATTCTCGCCATTGCCGCCCCCCTCCTTCCGATTCCCGATCCGAACGCCACAAGCTGGTCGGCGATCCGCAAGGCGCCCTCCGCCGCCCATTGGCTCGGCACCGACGACATCGGCCGCGACATTCTTTCCCGGATGATCTGGGGTGCGCAGGCCTCGCTGATGGCCGGCGTCTTTTCGGTCGCGATCGCCGTCGTCATCGGCGTGCCCTTCGGCCTGATCTCCGGTTATTTCGGCGGCTGGATCGACATGGTGATCTCCCGCATCACCGAAGCCTTTCTGGCCATGCCTTTCCTGATCACCGCCATCGCGCTTGCAGCCTTTCTCGGCCCGAGCCTGACCAATGCGATGATTGCGATCGGCCTTTCGGCCATGCCCGTTTTCGTGCGGCTGACGCGCGGCCAGGTGCTTTCGGTGAAGACCGAAGAATATGTCGAGGGTGCCCGCTCGATTGGGCTCCGGTCCTCGAGCATCATCACCCGCTACATCCTGCCGAACGTCTTTGCGCCGATCCTCGTACAGGCGACGCTGACGATCGCAACGGCGATCATCGCCGAGGCGAGCCTCTCCTTTCTCGGCCTCGGCCAGCAGCCGCCGGCGCCGAGCTGGGGCTCGATGCTGAACGTCGCCAAGAATTTCCTCTCCCAGGCGCCATGGATGGCGATGTGGCCGGGTGCCGCGATCTTCCTCGTCGTCATCGGCTTCAATCTTTTAGGCGACGGCCTGCGCGATGCGCTCGATCCGCGCGAAGCGTGATTTCTTGAAAGGACATTTGACATGACCGCATTCACGACCCGTCCAGAAATCCTCGGCACCTTCGGCGTCGTCACTTCCACGCACTGGATCGCCTCGGCTGTCGGCATGAGCATTCTCGAAAAGGGCGGCAATGCCTTCGATGCGGCAGTGGCGACGGGCTTCGTGCTGCAGATCGTCGAGCCGCATCTTTGCGGTCCGGGCGGCGATATGCCAGCAGTGATCTATTCGAAGAAGAAGGACAAGGTCGAGGTCATCTGCGCGCAGGGACCCGCCCCCGCCGGCGCGACGATCGAACACTATACGGCGGAGGGCCTGAGCCTGATCCCCGGCGACGGGCTGCTTGCGACCGTCATCCCCGGCTCCTTCGACGGTTGGATGCTGATGCTGCGCGACTATGGCTCGATGAGCGTGCGCGACGTGCTGGAACCGGCGATCTATTACGCCGAGCACGGCCACCCGATGCTGCCGCGCGTCTCCGCCACGATCAAGGGGCTCGCCGCCTTCTTCGAGAAGGAATGGCCGACCTCCCATGAGACGTGGCTGCCAGGCGGCAGCGCCCCCGAAGCGCACGCGAATTTCAGGAACCCGGTGCTTGCCGAAACCTGGAAGCGCATCATTGCCGAGGCGGAAGTGAAAAGCGGCCGGGAAGCGCAAGTGCAGGCGGCCCGCGACGCCTTCTATCGCGGCTTCGTCGCCGAGAAGATCGACGATTACCTGAAGACCGCCGAGGTGATGGATGCGAGCGGCAACCGCCACAAGGGCGTGCTGACTGCCAATGACATGGCGAATTGGTCGGCAACGATCGAGGAGCCGCTGACCTATGATTATCATGGCTGGACGATCGCCAAGATCGGCCCCTGGGGCCAGGGCCCGGTCTTCCTGCAGACCCTGTCGATCCTCAAAGGCTTCGATCTCGCCGCGATGAGCCCCACTGGCGCCGATTTCGTCCATACCGTCGTCGAGGCGATGAAGCTCGCCTTCGCCGACCGCGAAGTCTATTACGGCGATCCGAATTTTTCGGAGGTTCCCATAGCGCATCTGCTGTCGGAGACCTATGCCGCCGAGCGCCGCAAGCTGGTCGGTGCAGACGCCTCCTTCGATCTTCGCCCCGGCATCGTGCCTGGCTTCGAAGCGCAGCATGATCTGACGATAAAGATGCTCGGTGCGGATTCGAAGACCGGCGCCGTCTACGAGCCAACCATGGCGCATCTTTCCGAAAAGCGCGGCGATACCGTGCATATCGACGTGATCGACCGCGACGGCAACATGGTCTCTGTCACCCCGTCCGGCGGCTGGCTGCAATCCTCGCCGACCGTGCCCGGCCTCGGCTTTTGCCTCAACTCCCGCGCCCAGATGTTCTGGCTGAAACCAGGCCTGCCGACGTCGCTTGCGCCGGGCAAACGGCCGCGCACGACGCTGACGCCTTCGCTCGCCCTCTATGAGGGCCGCCCGACGCTGGCCTTCGGCACACCCGGCGGCGATCAGCAGGAGCAATGGCAGCTCTCCTTCTTCCTGCGTTATATCAATCACAAGCTGAACCTGCAGGCGGCGATCGACCAGCCGCTGTTCCACACCTCGCATTTTCCGGGCTCTTTCTATCCGCGCACCCGCGAGCCCGGCAGCCTGATGGCGGAAGCAAATTTCGGCCCCGATGTCCTCGATGCCCTGCGCCGCAAGGGCCACAAGCTGACGGTCGCCGATCCCTGGACGATCGGCCGGCTGACCGCCGCGAGACGCGATGCCGATGGGCTGCTGCGCGCCGCAGCTACCCCGCGCCTGATGCAGGCCTATGCGATCGGGAGATAGCCATGACCTGGTCCATCGTCGCCCGTGATCCCTTGACCGGTTATCTCGGCATCGCCGTCGCGAGCCGCTTCTTTGCCGTCGGCGCCCTTGTGCCGCATATTCGCGGCGGCATCGGCGCCGTCGCCACCCAGGCCTTCGTCAGCCCGCTTTACGGCGTCGACGGCCTGTCGCTGCTTGCCGCCGGCAGGGCACCGGAGGAGATCATCGCCGAGCTGACCGCGCGTGACGCCGGCCGCAATCAGCGGCAGTTGCACCTCATTGACGCGAAGGGGCGCAACGCCACCTTCACCGGCGCAGCATGCATCGACTGGGCAGGGCACCTGATCGACGAAAACGTCTCGGTCGCCGGCAACATGCTCGCTGGTCCCGACGTCATCACTGAGACGCTTGCCACCTACAACAAGGCGATGGACAAGCCGCTGGCCGAACGCCTGCTGTTGGCGATGCAGGCAGGCGAAGATGCCGGTGGTGACAAGCGCGGCAGGCAGTCCGCCGCCCTCGTCATCCACCGCGATCAGGATTATCCCTGGCTGAGTATCCGCGCCGACGATCATCCCGATCCGCTCGCCGAACTTGTCCGCCTCCATGCGGTGGCGGGTGAACGCTACCTGCATGTCGCCGAGACGATGGCGACGCGGCAAAATCCGAACGGCATGACCGACAGGCGCGAGATCGATGAAAAGATCGCGGCGCTGGAAGCGGCCCGCATCGCTGAAGGCAGGCCTTCCGCCTCCTTCGCCGCGCCTTTGAAGATGTGAACCAGATAAAACTAAGGGAATGGCATGAGTGATGTTTCTTCGGCCTCCGCCTCTCCGGTTCTTTCCGTCCGGAACCTGACGACCTCCTTCCTCGTCGATGGCGACTGGAAGCCAGTGGTGCGCGACGTCTCCTTCGACGTCCTGCCTGGCGAGACGGTTGCAATCGTCGGCGAAAGCGGCTCGGGCAAGAGCGTCACCTCCCTCTCGATCATGCGATTGCTCGCCAAGGGATCGAGCCGCATCGATGGCACCATCACCTTGAACGGCAAGGATGTTCTCAGCCTTCCGGAAAAGCAGATGCGCCGGGTGCGCGGCAACGACGCCGCCATGATCTTCCAGGAGCCGATGACATCCCTCAACCCGATCTTCACCATCGGCCGCCAGATCTCCGAAGCGCTCACCTGCCACGGCGAGATCGGCAAGGCCGAGGCGCGGGCCGAGACCGTGCGCCTGCTGGAAAAGGTCCGCATTCCCAACGCCGCCTCGCGCTTCGACGAATATCCGCACCAGTTCTCAGGCGGCATGCGTCAGCGCGTGATGATCGCCATGGCGCTCGCCAGCCGGCCGAAATTGCTGATCGCCGATGAGCCGACGACGGCGCTCGACGTGACGATCCAGGGCCAGATCCTCGACCTGATCAAGATGCTGCAGGAAGAAGAGGGCATGTCCGTGCTCTTCATCACTCACGACATGGGCGTCGTCGCCGAAATCGCCGACCGCACCATCGTCATGTATCGCGGCCAGGCGGTGGAAACCGGCACGACCGACGACATCTTCCATCGCGGCAGGCATCCCTATACCCGCGCTTTGCTCTCGGCCGTGCCACGCCTCGGCTCGATGGCCGACCGGAAATGGCCGCTGCGTTTCCCCGTCGTCGATACCACGACTGGTGAACGGCGCGAGCCGGTCGAGGTGGCCGATACCGTCGACCGCCGCCGGACGCCGATCCTCGAAGTCAAGAACCTCGTTACCCGTTTCGATATCCGCGGCGGGCTGCTTGGCCGCAAGACGGGCGCGATCCATGCGGTCGAGGACGTCTCCTTCGATCTCTTCCAGGGCGAGACGCTGTCGCTCGTGGGCGAATCCGGCTGCGGCAAGTCGACCACCGGCCGCTCGATCACCCGCCTCGTCCAGCCGAACGGCGGCAGTGTCAGCCTCGACGGTTATGACGTGCTGAGCCTTGACGCAGTCAGTCTCAGACGGATGCGCCGCAGCATCCAGATGATCTTTCAGGATCCCTTCGCCAGCCTCAATCCGCGCATGACCGTCGGCGCCGCCGTCGCCGAACCGATTACGGAGCACGGCCTCGGCACTGGCGCCCAGGCTCGCGACAAGGCGGCCGATCTTCTCGAACGCGTCGGGCTGAAATCCGACATGATGAAACGCTATCCGCACGAATTCTCCGGCGGTCAGCGCCAGCGCATCTGCATCGCCCGCGCGCTCGCACTCGATCCGAAGGTGATCGTCGCCGACGAAAGCGTTTCGGCCCTCGATGTCTCGATCAAGGCGCAGGTCTGCAATCTGCTGATGGACCTGCAGCAAAGCCTCAACCTCGCTTTCCTGTTCATTTCCCACGACATGGCGGTGGTCGAGCGGGTCAGTCATCGGGTCGCAGTGATGTATCTCGGCGAAATCGTCGAGATCGGTCCGCGCGCACAACTGTTCAGCAACCCGCAGCACGCCTACACGAAGAAGCTGATGGCAGCCGTGCCGGTTCCGGACCCCTCGCGGCGCGGCATCAAGCGCAATCTCGGAACCGACGAGCTCAAAAGCCCCGTTCGCCCGGTCGGCTACGTCGCGCCGCCGCGCCGATATCGGGAAGTGTCGGCAGGTCATCTGGTGCGGCTCGATGAAGCCGCCTGAACGTGAAAATCCGCTCTCCAAAGCATCAGGAAAACAAGTATTGCGGGAAATAACCCGTGCCGGTGGCGCGCGGGCTGTCTTTTTTGCTGCACCGCTTATATGACTTCTGCTAGATATTATTTTACCGATAATTATTAACGACCGATTCCACCCTTTTGTGTTCTCTTATCCTTGCGAATCAAAAAGGTTTGATTTGCCCGGGGACGGCCCCCATGTTGAAGCATGGGGCGATGCAACAGTTGGGTAGGAGCCTATGCTGCAACGGATTGAAGACATTGATGCAGCGCTCGTCGACAGGCTGCAGCATTCGGCGTTCAAGTACTTCCTGAAATATACCAATCCCGAAAACGGCCTTGTGGCGGATACCTCGATCGGCGGGGTCCCGTGCAGCATCGCAGCCGTCGGCTTTGCGCTTTCCTCCTATCCTGTTGGTGTCGAGCGTTTATGGATCAGCCGCGAGGAGGCAGCCGAACGCACGGTCAATACGCTGCGGTTCTTCGCCGAGGCGCGCCAGGGCGAGGAACGCCACGCCACCGGCCACCGCGGCTTCTTCTATCATTTCCTGCACATGGATACCGGCCATCGCGCCTGGAACAGCGAGCTTTCGACCATCGACACGGCGCTGCTTGTCGCCGGCATCCTGACATCAGCGCAATATTTCAATCGCGAAGACAACGAGACGGAGACTGAAATCCGCGAACTCGCCACCTTCATCTACGAACGCGTCGACTGGCGCTGGGCGCTGAACAAGGGCGACACTATTGCCATGGGTTGGAAGCCCTCTTCCGGCTTCCTGCGCTGGCGCTATCACGGCTTCGACGAGGCGATCATCCTCTATACGCTGGCGCTTGCCTCGCCGACGCATCCCATTCCGCAATCGAGCTACGACGCCTTTACGTCAAGCTATTCCTGGATGCTGCATGGCGAGCAGTCCTATCTCTATGCCGGACCCCTCTTCATCCACCTCTTCTCGCATGCCTGGATCGATTTCCGCACCATTCAGGACAAGCCGATGGCGGAGCGGAACTGGGATTATTTCCGCAATACGCAGGTGATGATCAACGTCCAGCGTGACTATGCCGAGCGCAATCCCGGCCAGTTCGTCGGCTATAACAGGAATATCTGGGGTTTCTCCGCCTGTGACGGCCCGCCGCCGACACGGCGCATGCGCGGCGGCCGCCAGCCGAAGGTTCTGGGTTACGCCGCCCGCGGCGCACCGCTCGGCCCCGATGACGGCACGATCGCACCCTGGGCAGCACTTGCCTGCCTGCCCTACGACCGGCAGGCGGCTCTCGACGGCACCAAGGCGCTTCTGACCACCTATCCGAACCTGCTCTTGGAAGGCGGCTTCCCCGGCGGCTTCAACCCGACGGTCAAGACCAAGCGGCCGGAAGGCTGGGTGGACGACCGCACCGTCGGCATCGACCAGGGGCTTGTCGTCATGACCATCGAGAACGACCGTTCGGATTTCATCTGGAAACTGATGCGGCAATCGCCGGTCATCCGCCTCGGGCTCGAGCGGGCCGGCTTTACCGGCGGCTGGCTCGAAGGTATCGAGCCGGAAGAAGTGGTGCGCAAGTTCGGCTAGCGCATAACCCCGGAAATCGAAATCGATTTTAGAGCCCGCGCGTCCAATGGGAGCTGCGGGCTCTTAGTTTAGTTTTCGAAGACATGCGCCTTGCCGGCGATATCGAGGCGAACGAGGTCTCCCCGCGCTGGAAGCGCGACACTCGAGGTCTTGATCAGGATTGGCGGCAGCGCCACGCCGTCGAGCGAGACGGCGACCGTGCAGACCGCGCCGCCGAATTCCACCTCGACGACACGCCCGCCATAGTCGCGATCGCTTTCATCGGCGACGACACGGATCTGCTCGGGCCGCAGCATGATTTCCGCTTTCCCCTGACGACTGCCCTCGACGGCAACACGGCCGAGGGCACAGTCTGCGAGGCCGTTTCGGATGATGGCGGGAAGCAGCACGGCATCGCCGAGGAACAGCGCCGTCTCGCGATCGCGCGGATGCAGATATAATGATTGCGGCGACCCGGCCTGGATCAGCCGTCCTTCCCTGAGCACCGCCACCTGATCGGCAAAGGTCAGCGCCTCTTCCTGGTCATGGGTAACGAGAATGGTGGTGATGCCGGCCGCCTGCAGCACGCGCGCAACCGCCTTGCGCATATTTTCACGAAGGCCGGTATCGAGTGCCGAGAATGGTTCGTCGAGCAGCATCAGCCGCGGCTTACGGCCGAGCGCGCGGGCGAGCGCCACACGCTGCTGCTGGCCGCCGGAAAGCTGATGCGGGCGCCGGATCAGCATGCCGCGGTCGAGCTCGACCATGTCGAGCAGCTCGAGCACGCGCTTCTCGCGATCAGCGGCACCTCGCTCGAAGCCGAAGCCGATATTCTCGGCAACGCTTAAGTGCGGAAACAGCGCGCCGTCCTGCGAGACGATGCCGATGCCGCGCTTGTGTGCCGGTACTGTCGCCGGACCGTCCGCGAGCAGGTCGCCATCCAGCGTCACCCGGCCGACATCGGGTTGCTCGAAGCCGGCAATGATGCGCAGCAGCGTCGTCTTGCCCGAACCGGACGGGCCGACGACCGCCGTGCGGCTGCCCGCCGCGACGTCGAGCGAAATATCCTTCAACGCCTGGACGGGGCCATAGCGCTTGCTGATGTTCTCGATCGTAAGCAGCGTCATTGGCCGGCGGTCCGTTTCGATTGGGTATAGAGCATCAGGGTCAGCGGCAGCGACAGCACGACCATCATGAAGGCGTAGGGGGCGGCCGAGACATAGTCGATCTCGCTGGTCAGCGACCAGAATTTCGTCGCCAGCGTATCGACGCCGTTGGGCGACAGCATCAGTGTCGCCGTGAGTTCATTGGTGATGCCGAGTGCGGCCAGCGCGACGCTGGCAGCCGCTCCCGGTGCTGCAAGCCGCATGGTGATCTGCCGCACTGCCTGACCCGGAGTGCGGCCGAGGCCCATCGCGGCGCGCTCCAGCTCCACCGGCGCCTGGGCGATGCTGGCGCGCAGCCCGACCATGGCGCGCGGCAGGAAAAGCATCACATAGGCGACGAGCAGCGTTGCGAAGGTCTGATAGAGCGGCAACACGAGACGCACGGTGATCGTCACCAACGCTAGCGCCACGACGACGCCCGGCAGCGAGCCGACATAATAATGGCAGGCTTCGAGCACCCGCTGGAAACGGCCGGGCGCACGCACGGAAAGCCAGGCCATCGGTGCTGCGGCAATCGTCGCCAGCACGCCGCCGACAACGGCAAGCACGATGGTCTGCAGGAAGGCGCTTCCGACTTCGATGCGCCAGATATCGATGCCGCCGAGATAGAGCCAGCGGCCAAGCGTCACCAGCGGCACGCCGAGCGTCAATACCGCCAGGATGACAGGCAGCAAAACGGCGGGCACCATGAACCAGCCCAGCCGGCGGCGGTCTGTGGGGCGTGGCGAGCCGGAGCCGACGCGGGCATAACGTTCGTTGCCGCGCACCAGCACCTCGAAGCCGAGCAGAAAAAGACAGCAGGCGACGAGCACGCCGCCGAGCATGTTGGAGGCCGGGCTGTTGTAGGAGGACTGGAACTGGTCGACGATCGCCGTCGCGAACGTGTCGAACCGGATCATCACGAACAGGCCGTACTCCGAAAGCAGATGCAGCGCGATCAGCAGAGAACCGCCGCAGATGGCGAGCCTGAGCTGCGGCAGCACGGCGCGGAAGAAGACGCGCCAGGGATTAAGGCCCAGCGAGGCCGCGGCATCCTCGATAGCCGGATCGAGACGGCGCAGCGCTGCGGCGACCGGCAGGTAGAGGAACGGATAGTAGGCGATGACCGAGACGAAGACGCCGCTCTGCAGGCCGCGCATGCCGGGAACGAGGCTGACCCAGGCATAGCTGTGCACGAAGGCAGGCACGGCGAGCGGAGCGATCGCCAGCCAGGCCCAGAGCCGGCCGAAAGGAATGTCCGTCCGCTCGGTCAGCCAGGCGAGCGTCACGGCGAGTGCGATCGACACCGGGATGGTGATCGATTCCAGCAGAACCGTATTGACGAGAAGTTCACCGACGCGTGGCCGGAAGACCAGGGTCTTCACCGTTTCCCAGCCGACATCATAGGTTACCCAGCCGATGAAGCCGAGCGGCACGAGACTGAAGATCGCGACGACGGTTGCAAGCAGGATCACCGAAGCGTGCGGCATGCGTCCGCGCGGCAAAACCATTCGCGTGGCCCTCGGCGCGACCGGCGCCTGGTTGCCGGATGCGAGCAATCTGTTGTCCTGCAGCAAGGCCGATGCCTTTACACGCTGAAAAAGGAAGGCAACCGCCTTTGAAAGGCGGTTGCCGGATGTCGTCATGCCCTAAGGTTTTCTTGAGCCAAATGCAATAGTTTTGGCCGGAAGACGCCTGCGGCAGAAAGGTCAAAGCATGTCGCGCAAAAGTGTGCCGCGGTTTTGCGACGACGACATGCGGAAAACCAAAGATCTAAAGTGTGGCGCGCCACGCTTTAGATCAGGCCGGCGGCCGTCATCAGCTCGACGACCTTCTTGCTGTCGAGGGTCGAAGCTTCGACCTTCGGCGCGTTGAGGTCGGCAAGCGGCGTGAGCTTGTCGTTGGAAGGCGCATCCTTGCCGATGGCATATTCATAGGAGGTGCCGTCCTTGAGAACTCCCTGGCCTGCCTTACCGGTGACGAACTTCAGGAAAGCCTGGGCTTCCTTCATGTGCTGGGTAGACTTCAGGACGCCGCCGCCCGAAACGCTGACGAAAGCGCCCGGATCCTGGTTCTTGAAGTAATGCATGCCGACATTCTTGCTGTTCTCGCCGGTTTTCGCCTGATCGCCGAACCAGTAGTAGTGATAGATGACCGCGCCTTCGACTTCGCCCGCATTGACGGCCTTCATGGCGACGCTGTTGCCCTTGTAGGGGGTGGCGTTGTCCTTGAGGCCCTTCAGCCATGCCTTGGTGGCATCTTCGCCCTTCAGCTGCAGCAGGGCTGCGACGATAGCCTGGAAGTCGGCGCCGGCAGGTGCCGCACCCCAGCGGCCCTTCCAGGCCGGATCCTGGAGGTCGAGCAGCGACTTCGGCAGCTTGTCTTCGGTGAGCTTCGTCTTGTCATAGGCAAAAACGGTGGTGCGGGCGGCAATGCCGGTCCACATGCCGTCAGCCGGGCGATACTGATCCGGAACCTGATCCAGCGTTTCCTTTTCGATGGGAGCGAAAAGGCCCGCGCCATCGACCAGCGTCATCGCCGGCGAATTCTCGGTCAGGAATACGTCGGCCGGAGAGGCGTCGCCTTCCTGGATGATCTGGTTGGCGAACTGCATGTCGCTGCCCTGGCGCATGGTGACCTTGATGCCGGTCTCCTTGGTGAAGGCATCGATCCATTCGCGGCCGAGGCTTTCGTGCTGGGCATTGTAGACGACGAGACCTTCATCCTGCGCATTGGCGCTGCCTGAAAGCGCGGTGGCGGAAAGAAGCGAAGCGGCAAGCGCGAGGGAAAAACGGTTAAGAGCAATTTTCATGATGGCCTCCGTAGCGATGTCACCCGAGCTCTCCAAGGGCGATCAGAGGCGTATATTTTTCCTGACTGGCAATTTCAAGTTTGGCTTGGCAGGAAAAGACATCACAATATCTTGACTAAATATTTCATATTAAAAGGGAATAAGTCTCGATTTGAACAAAAAGGCGGCACTCCCGAGCGCCGCCTCTCTTTCAGCCCGCCTATTCGACGTCGAACTTGACGCCTTGCGCCAGCGGCAGCGTCCTGCCGTAATTGATCGTATTGGTGGAGCGGCGCATATAGGCCTTCCAGGCATCAGAGCCGGATTCGCGGCCGCCGCCAGTCTCCTTCTCGCCGCCAAAGGCGCCGCCGATTTCGGCACCCGATGGCCCGAGATTGACGTTGGCGATGCCGCAATCCGAACCGCGCGCCGAGACGAAGGTTTCAGCCTCGCGCATGTCGTTGGTGAAGATCGACGACGACAGCCCTTGCGGCACGGCATTGTGCAGCGCCAGCACTTCGTCGAAATCGCTGTATTTCATCACGTAGAGGATCGGCGCGAAGGTCTCGTGCTCGACCGGTCCGGTCTGATCGGGCATTTCGACAAGCGCCGGCCGAACGTAGAAGGCCTCGGTCGAGCCGGTTTCGACGCGGTCGCCGCCGGTCACCGTGCCGCCGGCCGACTTCGCCTCGCCAAGCGCTGCCTGCATGTTCTTAAAAGCCTGGCCGTCGATCAACGGTCCTACAAGCGTGCCGGTCTCCAGCGGATTGCCGATGGTGACGGAGCCGTAGGCCTTCTGCAGACGCGGCACCAACTGGTCGTAGATGCTGTCATGCACGAAGAGACGGCGCAGCGTCGTGCAGCGCTGGCCGGCCGTGCCCATGGCGGAGAAGGCGACGCCACGCAGCGTCAGGTCGAGATCGGCGCTCGGGCAGACGATCGCCGCATTGTTACCGCCGAGCTCAAGAATGGCGCGGGCAAAACGCTGCGACAGGCGCGGACCGACGGAGCGGCCCATGGCCGTCGAGCCCGTGGCGGAAACGAGTGGGATCTTCGGATGGTCGACCAGCACTTCGCCGACCTCACGGCCGCCGATGATCAGCGTCGACAGATTGGCCGGTGCGGTACCGCCCTCGGCGACGAAACGCTTCAGCGCCTTTTCGAACAGAGCCTGCACGGCAAGCGCCGTCAACGGGGTCTTTTCCGAGGGCTTCCAGACGGTGGAATTGCCGCAGACCATCGCAAGTGCTGCATTCCACGACCAGACGGCAACGGGGAAATTGAAGGCGGAAATGATGCCGATCACGCCGAGCGGATGCCAGCTTTCCATCATCCGGTGCTCGGAGCGTTCGGTGGCGATCGTCAGGCCGTAAAGCTGACGGGATAGGCCGACGGCGAAATCGCAGATGTCGATCATCTCCTGCACTTCGCCCAGACCTTCCGAAGTGATCTTGCCAACCTCGATCGAAACGAGACGGCCGAGCGCCGCTTTGGAGGCGCGCAGCTCTTCGCCGAGCAGGCGGACCAGTTCGCCGCGCTTCGGCGCCGGCACGGCACGCCATTCGAGGAAGGCCTGGTGCGCCGCTTCGATTGCCGCCTTCGTCTCGGAAACGGAATGTTCCCTGAGTTTGCCGATTTCCTTGCCGGTGACCGGCGAGGTGACGGAAAGCGTGCCGCCGTGATAGCGGCCGGCATCGACGCCGAGTTCGGCAAGCAGCTTGGCGGTTTCGGTGGCGAGATCGAGGACGGCGATGGTCATTGTCGTGTTTCCAATCTTATTGTGCTTTAGAAGCGGGCATCGGCGAAATGGGCAACCTGAGCGCCGGCTTCGTACCATATTTCCTTGAGCGCGCGGAAGCTCGGTTCGGTGGGCGCAGTCAGCGGTAGCGGCAGATCGGCTTCCGGAAGCCGGCCGAGGATATGCTCTGCCAGCGTGCGACCAAAGACCGTGCCGGGTGCAATGCCGCGGCCATTGTAACCCGAAAAGCCGACGACCCCAGGCGCGAATTTGTGGAAGCGCGGTAGCGCATTGTCGGTCATGCCGATCTGGCCATACCATTCGCACTCGAATTCGACATCGCCGACCACAGGGAAAAGCCGCTTCAATGCGCGTTTGGCCCAGCCCTTGTGTACGGCAAGCCCGGTATTGCGCAGCGCCCCGACACTGCCGAAAACGAGCCGGCCGGCCTGATCCATGCGGAAAGAGGAGAGGATTTCCTTGGTATCCCATGCGCCTTCCCGCCCTGGCAGGATCGACTGACGCAGATTGTGGCCCAGCGGCACGGTGGCGAAATTGAAATAGGGCAGATGCACCTGTTCGCTGCGCACCTGCTCCCACGGGCCGGTGCTGTAGGCATCCGTTGCGACGATGATCCACTCGGCGCTGACTTCGCCGCTTGCCGTCTTCACGGTCCAGCGGCTGCCATTGCGCTCCGTCGCGATGACCGGGCTGGATGTGTGAATGGCGACGCCGGCCTTGACGGCGGCATGGGCAAGGCCGCGCGCATAGGCAAGCGGCTGCAGCGTGCCGGCGCGTTTGTCGAGCAGCGAGCCGGTATAGGCATCGCTGCCGATGCGTTTTGCCGTTTCCGCCGCATCGAGCAGCGTCACGGCTGCGCCGCGGGCGGACCATTGCGCCGCGCGATCCTCGATTTCCTTCAGCCCGTCCGCGCCGACCGCGCAATGCAGCGTGCCGTTCCGTTCGAGTTCGCAGGCAATCTGATGTTTGTCGATCAGCTCCATGACGAGCTTCGGCGCATTGCCGAGCAGATCGAGCAGACGTTCGCCATGCACCGGGCCGAGCACGTTGGGCAGATCGTTCGGCATCACCCACATGCCGGCATTGATCAGCCCGACATTGCGCCCGGCGCCGCCGAAGCCGATCTCCTTGGCCTCCAGCAGCACCACCTTCGACCCGGCCTCGGCAAGATGCAGGGCGGAAGAGAGGCCGGTGTAACCGCCGCCGACGATGACGACGTCGGCCGACATCGCACCGTCGAGAGGCGAGGTCGTCGGCGCTTCGGGCGCTGTCTTTTCCCAGAGGCCGTGGGAGCGCGGATCATTCAGCATGGCTCAGTCCGATCGGAGCGAAATCGCGGGTACTCTAATGCAAAAAAGAAAGTGTTGAACCTGGCATTCACGCAACGGTCTTCAACGGCAGGCCCGCAAGGCCGAGCGCGGCCAGCGCCGAATCCAGCGATGCCGCCTGGCGTTCGGCGTAAAGTGCCAGCTCGTCCTGAACGGTAGCGCCAAGTGCTGCCTCGAAGGCGTCACGGTTCGAGCGGGTCGCGTAGTTCTGCTGCTGGTCGGTGCCGAGGTTCGACTGGAAGATGCCGGCCGCGCTGACGGGCAGGAAGTCTTCGTAGACGATCGGGGTGAAGGCGAGGTAACCCTTGGCAATCAGCGACTCCGGATCGCCGGGCAGCGTGCTGCCGGCCGCAGCGGCAATGCCCGCAGGCGTCGCGGCATAGCGGAAGAAGGCCAGATCCTCGTTGCGCAACTCATCCCAGCTGTCCGGCAGTGCCCTGAAACGTGCGGCGAGTTCGTCGTCGTAGGCACCGGCCTTGGCGCCGCCGGCGCCCACCTGCACCTCGCCGCGAACCGAGGCGAGCAGCTGGTCGTAGAGCGCCCGGCCCTTCGCCGTCAGCGCCACGCCGCGCTGTTCGATCTCGCCGAAGCGGGCGGTATGTGTCCCTTGAATCGCACCGTCATCACCGGAAAAGGCGATCATTTCTTCCAGCGCCTTGAAACTCGTCTGTCGCAGCAGGATATCGCAATGACGGCGCGGCGGCCCTTCGATGACGGCCTTCGGCGTGATGCCGCGTTCCGGCATGCGCGCCTGGACCGCGTCGATATCGAGCGTGCGCGGCGTCAGATGGTTGATATGCGGCCCTTTGAAGCTGACGACGTCGGCGATCAGCCGGTGGGCATCATGCAGGCGCTTATAGGTTTCGGCGCTGACTGTCGCTTCACCATGCCAGCGGAAGGTTTCCAGCGCCTCGGCAACGAATTCCGTCGCCTCTGCATCGGTCAGGCCGCCGTTCTGCTCGTGGCGCTCGATCAGCGTGACGGCGCGCGGCGTATAGATCCGCCGTTTCGCCAGAAGGGCTTCGGCCTCGCGGCGCAGCCCTTCGTCCTCGATCAGCTCCAATCGCAGCAGCGAGGTGAAGACCCGGAATGGATTGACGTTGAGCGCTGCCTCGTCGATTGGCCGGAAGCTGGTGGAATGAACCGGCACACCGGCGACCGAAAGATCGTAATAGCCGACCGGCTGCATGCCCATGACCGCAAACAGCCGGCGAATGGTGAAGAGCTCGTCAGCCGTACCGAGCCGGATGGCGCCGTGGCGCTCGACATCGATGCGCTCCAGCTCGCCGGCTTGAGCCAGACGTTCGCGCAGATCGGGATCGTTTTCGAGGCAGCCGGCATTCACATCCGCCACCAGTTCGATCAGCGTGCCGTATTGCGGCACCTCCGCCCGGTACATCTGCGACATCGCCTCGGTGAACAGCGATCGGATGCGGTCTGGGGAAACGAAGGCTTGCGGCATTGAGAAACTCCGGATCATTCCGTTTTTGCAGGATGAACCTCTTTACACGCGCGACAAAGCCTCAAATATCGCTATTTCGGAAATAGCCCATTCTGAAACGGAATGACCATGCTGACGTCCAGACGTTTTCTGCCATCGATTTCGCATCTCGCCGCCTTCGAAGCGGTTGCCCGTACCGGCAGCGTGACGGCAGCGGCGCGCGAACTCGATCTGACGCAGAGCGCCGTCAGCCGCCAGGTCAGCGCGCTGGAAGAGCAGCTTGGCGTCGAGCTCTTCCGGCGCGAACGCCAGACCATGCGGCTGACGCTTGCCGGCGACGGATATGCCCGCGAGATTCGCGAGGCGCTGCGGCGGATATCGAGCGCCTCGCTGAATCTGCGCGCCAATCCGCATGGCGGCACGCTTAATCTCGCCATCCTGCCGACTTTCGGCACGCGTTGGCTGGCGCCGCGCCTGGGACGCTTTCTCGCCGCCAATGCCGGCGTGACCATCAATCTGGTGACCCGACTTTCGCCCTTTGATTTCCGCCTCGATTCGATCGACGCCGCCATCCATTTCGGCCATCCGCACTGGCCGGGCGCCGAACTCGCGCTTCTGATGTCGGAGCGCACGGTGCCGGCCTGCAGTCCGGATTTTCTGAAGCAATATGCGATCTCAGGACCGGAGGATCTGCTCGCCGTTCCGCTTCTGCATCTGACGACACGTCCTGACGCCTGGGAGCAATGGTTCGCCGGCAATGGCGTTTCCTTCGAAAACGTGCACGGCATGCTCTTCGACCAGTTCGCCACCGCCGCGCAGGCCGCAATCGCCGGCCTCGGCGTCGCCCTGCTGCCGACATTCCTGATGCAGGAGGAGATCGGGCGCGGCGATCTCGTCGCCGCTGTCGACCGTGAAATGGAAAGTCGCGAGCGCTATTATCTCGCCTTTCCGCCCGAGCGCGCCGATTATGCGCCACTTGCCGCCTTTCGCGACTGGATCGTCGCCGAAGCGACCGCCAATCCGACTGCGTGACGAACGGCTTGCATCGGCAGGGCGCTTTCGACCATTATGCCTACCAAACAACTTTGCAGGAAATCTCCATGAAGCCGATCTTCGTCCAGCTCCAATGCGCACCCGGCAAGACCTATGATGTCGCCGACGCCATCTACCAGACCGAACTGGTCTCGGAGCTCTATTCGACCAGCGGCGAATACGATCTGCTGCTGAAGGTCTATATCGAGGAAGGCCAGGATATCGGCAAATTCATCAACGACAACATCGCCAATATACCCGGCATCGTCCGCTCGCTGACGACGCTGACCTTCAAGGCATTCTAGAGCAATTCCAGCAAAAGTGTGCAGCGGTTTTGCGTCCGGAATTGCGTGAAAACAAAAGAGATGGAGCGTTTCCGTGATTCGAGAAAAACGGAAACGCTCTGAATTCCCGTCAGACCCGGTTAACCTTTTTCGCGAAGATTGGCCCTCGCAAGCGGTCACCTAAACCGCGCCTTAACGCCGGGCATATCTGGTCGTTGTTATCACAGGCCCGCATCAGCGCGGGCCGGTACGTGCAGCGATAGGTGAAAAATGTCGATCGTCGAGGCAGAGAGGGCGCGCGCGATGCCGCAGTTGGAAACGGCTCCGCTGATCGTCCATGTCGTGCGCCAGTTCCTGCCCAATCGCGGCGGCCTGGAAGATGTGGTCGCCAATCTCGCCCGCCAGACCGTGCGCCGTGGTTACCGCGTGCGCGTCGTCACCCTGGATTCGCTCTTCACCGCGCCTAAAGACAAGCTGCCGCTTCGCGAAGATATCGACGGCATCGAGGTGGTGCGCATTCCCTGGTCCGGCACCAGCCGTTATCCGCTGGCACCGCAGGTTTTTCGTCATCTCGCCGATGCCGATCTCGTCCATGTCCATGCCATCGACTTCTTCTTCGACGCGCTCGCCTGGGGCCGGCTGCTGCACGGCAAACCGATGATCGTCACCACCCATGGCGGCTTCTTCCACACGCGGAAATACGCGACGATCAAGAAGATCTGGTTCCGGACATTGACCCGTGCTTCGGCGATGGCCTACCGCCGCGTCGTCTGCTGCAGCGCCTCCGACCTCAAGCAGTTTTCCGAGATCGTGCCCGACAGCCTGCTGATCGAAAACGGCGCCGATATCGGCAAATTCGCCGACACCGCTTTGCGCCGGGCAAAGCGCCGCATCGTCACGATCGGCCGGTTCTCGGTGAACAAACGCATCGACCATCTGCTCGATGCAATGGCCGCGCTGAAGACCCGCGACCCGGAATGGCATCTCGACATCGTCGGCGCCGAATCCGACCTGGACCGGGCCGATGTCGAAGGCGCAATCGAAAGCCGCCATCTTTCCGGCCGCGTCACCCTGCATGTGTCGCCCGACAACGACACCATCCGGCGCATCATCGCAGAAGCCTCGATTTTCGCCTCCGCCTCGGAATATGAAGGTTTCGGCCTGGTGGCGCTGGAGGCGATGAGCGCCGGCCTCCTGCCGGTGCTGAACGCCAACGATGCCTTTGTTACGCTTGCCGCCCGGCATCCTGTTCTCATGCTTGCCGATTTCACCAATCCTGAGAGCGCCGCCACGGCGATCGAAACGGCATATGAACACCTTTCGCGCCAACCGGACGCCGTTCGCGCCGAGCTTCTCGACGCCGCCCGCGGCTATTCCTGGGATATCGTCGCCGGACATTATATTGATCTCTACAGATCGCTTGATGTCAGCGCCGCAGAAAACATCTGATCCTGTCTTCCTACCGCATAAGCGCTACAGCCTTGCGCGTGTGAAAAGACGCGTGAGCTGTAAAATCCCCAGTCACGCTCTCGCCAGACGGATGATCTCGTCGAGCACGAATTTGCGCGATTGCGGCGGCGTCAGATTGTGGTCGGCATCCGGTAGCATCAGCAGGCGCACGTTCGGATAGCGCGAAAGCCTGGCGCCGCGCGGCCCGAAGTGGAAATAGACATGGTCGAGCCCGACATCACCCTCGCTGTAGATCAGCGTCAGCGGCACCTTGCGTTTGCCGAACAGCGCGAAGGAGTGCCGGACCTCGCGAGCGATATGGCGCCGGTCGGGGAGCAGCTCGAGCAACGGCGCGATCCACGGCGACAACCGGCGGCCGGCGGCGATGACGATATTCTGCAGCGCCGCAACGACATCCACCTGGCCGCGCAGCAGCCGCTTCAGCGTGTCGAGCCGCGCCAGGCGCTGGCTGTAATCATCGAGGCTACGGGGAACGGAGACGACATGCTCCCGGCGCACCGGCATGTCAGGATCCCAGTAATAGACGAAGGGATTGATCGACACGACAGCCTTCAAGCGCTCATCGGCGACGCCGGCGCGGAAGGCGACATAGCCGCCGCTGCATCGGCCGGCGACCATGACGGGGCCGGCGACGACACCTTCGAGCAGATCGAGCGCGGCGACTGCATCTCCGGTCTGCGTATCCGAATAAAGCACCTGTTCCGGCGCATCCGGCCGCGGCGGGCTGTCGCCGACATTGGCGGAATCGAAGCGCAGCGAAACGACGCCTTGGCGGGCAAGCTCGCGCGCCATATCAACCGTCGTCCGTCCCCAGCCGGCATGCCGATCATAGGCCGTCGACAAGAAGAGCACGGCATTGCCCTTGATCTCGCCGAGCGGCCGGCTGACGACGCCGACCAGATGATTATGGCTTCCGAAACGCACCGGAGCTTCGGCAAACCCATCGCCGGCAAGCGGCGGGTTGTCGATCGCCGCCGGTGAATGGGCGGCGGATGTCTCTGTCGTCGTTGCCTCCAGCCACGTCGTCAGCAGCGCCACGACAGCCATCGGCGTCTTGGCAAACAGCGGGTTGGTAGCGAGCTCGTCATAGCCGTCGAAGGCCTTCTGCTCGACATCGGCGCCAAGCGCCTTCAGCGCATCGGCAAAGCCGGTATCCTCGGCTTTGGCAGGACGTTCGAGGATCAGATAGCGGGAGGTTGCGAGCCCCTGCGGCGAGGCAATGTTGAGCTTGCCGAGCTCGGCGGCGATCTCTTCGGGCATGACGAGCCCGGCGATCTGCACCTTGGCGATCTGGACATGCTCCTTGCCGAGGCCAAGATCGGCATCGATGATCTTGGACCACATGTTGAGTTCGCGCAGATAGGCCCGGCCGCTCAGCACCGGCGCCAGCATGACGAGGCTATCGACGCCTTCGATCGAGGAGCCGACGCGGTGGGCAAGCGTCGCACCGAGGCCCTGGGCGATGAGGATGATGCGGTCGCAGCCGCTCAGCGACTTGAGCTTATCGGCGGCCGCACGGATCGAATCTTCCCAGGTTTCCAGCCTCGCCGGCAGTGCGCCGAAATCGAGCGCATCGCCGGTGCCGCGATAGTCGAAGCGCAGGCTCGGCACGCCGATATCCGAGAAATGCTCGGCCGCGACGCGGAAGAATTTACGGCTGCACATCTCCTCGAAACCCCAGGGACTGACGAAGAGCACCGCGGCCGAACGTTTCTTGGCGAGAGGATTTTCAGGCATGAACAGCCCGATCGTGCCGTCGAAGACCACAGGCAGGGCGGCGCTGCGTCCCGCCCCCTCGGCCGGTTCGAGCGAGAATTCACCGGGCGCGACCTTCGCACGATCGGGATCGCCGGGAAGCCGCGGCGCGATGAAATTGATCGCGTAGCCAACCGGTCGCCGCAGCAGGGACGGCATCTTCTCGAGAATGGAGCGCATGACTTCGACATCCTCGCCCGGCACGGCGCGCAGCACCCGGAGTGCTGCAAAATAGGCGAATGCGCCGGCGATGATGGCGCCGACCAATCCGGCCGGACCCTGGACGAATTCCAGCACGGAAGTCGCTCCGCAAGCACACAGCACGGAGGCGAGCGTCACCTTCGTCAGGCTTGCGTAGAGACCCGAAAGCTGGGATCCGAATCCTGTCTGTCTGATCATCATCACCGACATCGCAACGAATACGAGGATGCGCACGAGTGCGGCACCCTCGGCGGCAAGCCTAGGTACGATCAGTAAACAACCCGCTACCATCAGTAGGCCACCTATCACACTGATGTTCAGGCGGGAGCGGGCCCTGTCCATCGACAGCAAATAGAGGCTGAGGATCTGCATGAAGGTATAGGCGGGAGCAACGAGCGCAAGCAGCGCCACTACCGTCCCGCTGCGGCGGAATGCTTCGCCGAACACCACGAGCACCAGTTCGCTAGAGATCGCGGCGAGCCCCAGGCTCATCGGCAGCACGATATAGGCCATGCTGCGGGTAACGGCGGTAAAGACCTCGACCGGCAATGTCGAATCGTCGCTGCTGTGCCGCCGCTCGGAATAATAGGGCAGCAGGCTGCCGGTCATCTGGATCGGCAGTTGCAGTGCGATATTGGCGATCGACAGGCCGACGGCATAATAGCCGACCATCTCCACCGACCAGAACTGCTGCAGGAAGAGAAGCTCGAGGCGGTTGAGGAAAATGGAATCGATGATGAACTGGATCGACAGGATGACGGAAGAGGAGGCGAGATATTTCAGCGAGACCCCGCACCAGTCGCGCCGCGCCAGAAGGATCGGCAGCGTGGCGAAAAACAGCACGAGCTGGCCGAGCGCATAACCGACGAGAACGCCCTCGACGCCGTAGAAAACGGCGCCGACGGCAACGCCGGCAAGCTGCACGATCGAGACGGCGACCGTCAGCTTAAAGAAAGCGCCGAGCTTCTTTTCGCCGATCAGGTAGAATTTGACGAAGGATCCGATCGCCTGGATAAAGAACAGCACGCCCGTGACCAGAGCGACGGATGGCGCGGTGTCGGCCCAGTGCATCTTTTCGGAGGTGAGGAAGAACAGCGCGTAGAGCGCCAGCAGCACGACGGTCGAGAACATCATGAAGCTGACGAGGATGGCGGCAAAACCCCGCCGGCGGCGCGCGTCGAAGCCTTCCGCCGAAAGTTGCGGCAACGTCTTCAGCAGCGTGATGCTGGAGCCGAGCTCGGCGATCGAGGCGCCGGTCACCACCAGCCAGAGCGAGAAGGCGACGATGCCGTTGGCTTCCGGCCCGAGCAGCCGCGCGGTTATGATCGATGACACAAAGCCCGTCAGAAGCAGCAGCATGCCTGCCGCCGCGTTCATCACCGAGTTTGCGATAATACCCTTCGACATCTGTCCATCCGTCAGGATCGGCCTACCGCCGCATACCCGCCATCTCTAATGCGAAAATGTTAAAATAAAGCGGAGTGGCACCTTAGCTGGCCTGCATCGCCGCCAGCGTCTGAAGCGCCTTCTCGTAGCTGTTTTCCGCGAGGTAACGTAGCAGGAACTCCCGCGCCTTCTCGGCCTTCTCTCGTGCACGCTCGGGTGTGCGGAAGATATCTTGCAGGTGCGCCGCCGCCGCCTCGGGTGAGGGATCGGCCCAGACCGCGCCTTCGAGCCCGGCAAATTCGGGATGGGTATCGACCACCGGAATGAGGGGAGAGGCAACCAGCCAGCTATTGTCGGGATCGCAGAAATCCACCGTGCCCGACCAGGCCGTGGAAATGACGGGTGTACGCTGCATGATCGCCTCGGCCACCGTCAGCCCGAAACCCTCGGAACGATGCAGTGAAAGATAGGCATCTGAGCAGCGGATGAGGCCATTGATATCGGAATCCGACATCCTGTCGGTAACGATCCTGATCCGGGTATTGCCCGCGACCGAGGCGACCAGTTCGCGCAGGCCCTCATCCTTGTTGATATCGCCGCTGGCCTTCATCAACAGGAAGGCGCTGGGGCATTCGGCGGCAAATATCCGGAAGGCCTCGATGACGGCTTGCGGATTCTTCCGGTTGATCGAGGAGCCGGCGCTGAAGATGAAGCTGACGAGAAAGGCGTCTTCCTTGATGCCGAATCTCTGACGCATGCCTTCCGTCGCAGGCTTCTCGGTGACGGGATGCGGAACGACGATGACCGGTGCCGCAGTGAGGGGCGCAATCGCCCGCCTGGTGAATTCCGACGGCACGAAGACGGCATTCATGTAATGCATCGCATTGCGCCACTCGGCCGGCACGACTTCGAGCTCCCAGGCGAAATAGCCGATGTTGAAGGCGCGGGTGAAATTCGCCACGCCCTTCTTCAGGATGGCGCGCGGCAGCATCGGCGGATTGAGATGCCAGATCCGGCTTCCCGCGGGTTCGGTGGAGAGATGCGACGGCATCCATCCGGCGAAGGAATTCTCGTCAGGATGCGTGCTGACGTCGGAGAGCGAAATCGCCCGCCCCGCCTCCGACAATGCGCCGGCGCAGAGCCTTGCCGATTCGCCGACGCCGACCGCCATCGAGAGATAGCCGACGATTTCCACCGGCCTGCGCGGATTGAAAGCAAGACGCGACCGCGGGATCAGCCGCTGCAGAACATGGGCGCGCAGAAAGCGGTATATCGTTCTCAAATCACGGTCTTTCCCAATGGATCGGCATCATCCTTCGCAGCGGCGTCAGCCCTCGATTGCGACGCGATGCGAACTGCCTAGACTTCTGATCTCGCCCGCAGGCGGAATGTCGCTTTCCACGCCGGACAGCGCGTGGAGCTTCACGCGCCGCATCGCGCCGGGGGCAAGGTGGAACCAGTCGTCGTCGGCCCGATAGCCTTCGACGTCGATATGCACAGATTGCGCCAGCCGGTCGGCCCTGAGGTCAACGAACCAGTCGTCGCCGTCTCTGGTGAATGATGCTTCGATACCTGCATCATGCAGCGCCTTCCCCCGTCCGCACGGGAAGTGGAAGCTCTCGGCGAGAATGGCGCCGTCCGCCAGCGAGCGCAGGCGCGCCACACTGGCATCATGCGCCGGCGGCCCGAAACGGAAGGCATAGGTCGTGTCGAAGAAGGCGCCGAACAGCGCGGTGCAGGCAAGGCGCTCCGTATCTCTTGCCGCCAGCTTGAAGGCCCTGCTGCCGCTGACGACCTGCTGTTTTCCACCGCGCAGACAGACGACCTCGAGCTCGACATCGAGTGCTTCATCCGTCTCGTTGACGACATGCACGTCGAGACCGTTCGTTCCCTCGTCGGTGAAGACCACTTGCACCGGCCGGAATGCACGGCGCATCGCATACCAGACCGGCTTCGGCTCTCCGGTGGAGTCGATCACTCCCCAGCCGGGGCCGGGCAGCAGATCCTGCAGCGTCCAGACGAGCGCGCCATTGCAGGCGGAGCCCTTGCGCCGCCATTCGGCAAAAGTCTCCTCGATCACCTCGCCGGTAACGGCGCGGGAGAGATCGAGATAGCGTTCCGGATCTTCGCGGCGCAGCTCAGCCGGATCGAAACCGTAGAGAAGCTGCAGGTAGAAGTCGCGAACATCCTCGAAATCCCACGATGCACTGCGGTCGCGGGGCACGCGAGCCTTCCATAGCGGGCTGTGGACGGCGGGCACATCGAGATGACGCTGCAGCGTCCTTTGCTGCGGCACATGCGCGAAGGCGAGGCTTTCCGAGGCAAAACGCACATCAGCGCGGCGCGCATCGGCAATCGGTCGCATATAGGCACCGACGCCGTAATAATGCGCGATACCGGCATTGGGCGAAAAGGGCATCGCTCCGCCATATGGCGAGTTCGGCACATAGGGCACGTCGGGGCGCATGCGGGCGACGACCGCCGGGATGATTTCATCGGTGACCGGCCCGCTCCAGAATTCCGCCGGCAGGCCGAGCATTGCCGCCTGCTGGTGGACTTCGCTGCCGCCGCAGAGCACGGCCAGCGAAGGCGACGCCTGCACGCCGTGGAGGAATTCCTCGACCTCCGCATGCACGTGGCCAAGAAAAGCCTTGTCGTTGCGCGGATAATCAAAATTGGCGAACATGAAATCCTGCCAGACGAGCAGACCGAGTTCGTCGCAGAGCGCGAAGAAATCAGGCGTTTCGTAGGCCATGGTGCCGCCGATGCGGATCATGTTCATGCCGGCTGCAGCGGCAAGCCGCAGGAACGGCTCATAATCCGCCCGCCCGCCCGGCAATCGCGCGATATCGGCCGTCGTCCACACCGCGCCGCGGCAGAAGATGCGTTCGCCGTTGACGAGGAGCGCGAAGTCGTCGCCATCGGCACCACGGTCGACGTCGATACGCCGAAAGCCGGTCCTGCCGAGCGGATATTCCACGCCGTCGGAAACCAGCGTCAGCGCGTAGAGACGCGGAGCGCCATGCGTATGCGGCCACCAGGCCTCGATGTCGGAAAGCTTGAGGATAGCCGAGTAATGACTGTCGCCGACCTTCTCGAAGGGCTGCTCCATCCCGCCGCAGCGCAGCAGCATTGCCGGATCCTCGGCATTGCTATGCAGGGAAACGCTGAGGCGGCCGACACCACTCTCCTCCAATACGGCGCGGATCGAGACATTGTCGATCGAGACGGGATGACGCCGCACCATCGAAATCGGCCGCCATGGCCCGACGGCATGGATATCGGGGCACCAGCCCGGCATGTGGCCGAGCAGCGTCGTGCGGAAATTCTTCAAGCCCGCCGGCGTAATCATCTGCGGCCGCCAGCGCGCGCGCGGGCCCGGCTCCGACAGGCGGGGGCTAAGCGCCCGGAAGCACAGCGCCAGTTCGTCGCCGCCCGAAAGCGTCACCGGAATCTCGTGCGCCGTGAACATGCTCTCGGAAAACAGGATTTCCTGGCCGTTCAGGAAGACGTGGCAGAGCGTCGCCAGCCCTGCGAAACGCAGGATCGCGTCGCCGGGTTCGGCATCGAAAAGCCGGCAGAGATACCAGGCATCCCGCGTGTTCAGCGGCTCGGGATTTTCACGGTCGAAGAGCCCGGCTTTTTCGAGCGCGGCGGCGACGGTGCCGGGAACGGGTGCTGGAATGAACTGTGCGGAGAGCGGGATGTCGTGCGGCACGGCGCAGGCGCCCGGCTCCGTCAGGATCAGGTTCCAGCCTTCGGAAAGTAGACTTTCCTCGGCACCGATGCTCGCCAAACGCCCCCGCATGGTCAGATCTCCGGCCTCAGATTCGCCCCGCAAGCGACGCCATCATGGAATCCCATGCATCGGCGGCCGGATCAAGTGCTGCCTGCAACGGCTCGAACTTCCTGCGGGTGACGGCGCGGGCAAGCTGGAACTGCACCGATTTCGCCACGTCCGAAATACGCCTGGCATGCTCGGCGGCAGCGGCGAATTCACCAGGGGAAAGCCAGGCGAGGTAATCGGCCGCCAGCTCGAAATTGGCGCCCACCTGGCGAAGCGTGTTGAAGGCGTATTTGTGGAAGAAGCCGAACGGCCGTTCCGCCAGCGATTCGACCTGTTGCGGAAAGACGCTTGCAAAGGCGCGGATCGGGTTTTCGCGGGGACGCCGGGCAAAATGAAAACCGGCAAGCCGCCGTGCGCTCGCGCGCAGATGCGCCTCATCTGCCGGCCTTTCCGGGAAACGCGCAAATTCCGTGTAGGGCAGGAATGGCGGGTCGTTTTCCGTCAGATGCAGCTGGAACAAACCGTCGAAATCCTCGCCTTCGAGACGGAAATAACCGGCATTGTGGAAATAATCGACGCGCTTGGCCGCAACGTCCAGGCGGTTGATAGCAACCGTCGTCTTGCCGTGCTCCTGCCGGTAGGCCGTGCCGCGCGTATCCGGCATGTAGAAGGAATCCATTTCGATCAGGCAGAGACGAGCCCGCGCGATCTGAACCTCGACATGGCGTTCGACACGGTCGTAGATGGCAAGCTCGGTCACACGAATGCCGTAGAGCGCTTCCAGATCCTCAAGCGGCACCTTGAAGAAGGTGAACTGGTCGCCCTCGAAATCCTGCGTCAGGGTAAAACCCAGCATCGCCTCGGGCGCAACGCCTGATGTCGCCAGAACCTCGATCCAGAGATCGACATAGCAATTGGTTTCCGGCCAGGCGCGCTCGCCGGTATGCAGCGCATGCGCCCGGTAGGTTTCCGGGTCGATTCCCGAAAAGACCGATGTCATCGATTTGCTCAGCCCCACAGCGCTTTCCGTACGCTGGCCGGCCAGTGCTTCACATCGAGTCCGTGATGATGGAAGAGGGCAAGGGCGATGCGCTCCAGTCCGAAGCCGACGCAGGCGGTGTGCGCGACACTGCCGTCCTCGAGATTGAGACCCCATTTCGTGCCGAAGGCATCCTGATGGTAGTTGAAGCTCATGCAGGCGGTCGGATTGGCAGCCGAGGTGATCGGGATCAGCAGCTCGAACTTCAGGTTCTGGTCGCGCTGATTGTTGGCGAGCATCTTGCCGGCGCGGCCGAAGAACGGATCATTGGCAACGTCGATCGTCACCTCGAGGCCGACGGTCTTCATCATCTCGACGCCGCGATCCATCCAGCGCTGGCGGAAATCGGTGACGTGCAGCTCTGTGCCCATGCAGACATATTCACGCATGCGGAAAAGCTGCTGTCGGGCAGGGTCTTTCGACGGCTCATGGCGGAAGCAATAGGATTGCAGGTCGAAGAGGCCGCCCGTCTCCGGCAGATTGCCGCGCTTGGCGATCGTCGGATAGAGCGGATAGCAGGCAGCCGGCGTCAGCACGATGTCGGTCGCCTCCTGTCCCTTGGTCCAGTCTTCCCCGACTTCCATGCATTGCAGCAGGCTGACATGATCGAGCTCGCTGCCGCAGAAGCTGTGCACCGTGCCGGCGAGCTGCGGAAAGCTCTTCATGTAGCCGCTCTTTTCGAAGAAGGCGCGGTTCATGCCGGGCGGAAAACGCATGGCTTCGGCACCATCGGCGCCGCCGAACGTGTCGATCAGGCGCTCGAAGGCAGCGATCACGTCTTCGAACTGGCCGCTGCGGCCGTAGAGCCCGTCGATGCCGGTATCGATCAACAAGCCGGATTCGAAAAGCCGGTCCAGAAACGAGGTCTGCATATCCATGACTGTCACCCCAGTAGGCTAGTGTCCTGCTTATGGACAAGAAGCATGCTCGACGTGTTGCCGAGGATGCGGTCATTCGAAATCATGAGCTGTGCGGAATGCGCGTCGCGCAGATGGCGTCCGAGGCTGAAGGGCGTGCCGTTCTTGTAGCCCATGATGCCGCAGATCAGCATGGCATGGTTGACGATCTCCAGGATCGTCTCGGACGAGGCAATTTTGACATTGTTCATCGCCACCGCAAATCCCATCGAAGACAGCCTGTCGGCATCGGCCTTGGCATCCTCATAGGCCTTGAGGCCGGCAACCACGTTGGATTTCACCATCTGCAGCAGGTTCGAAACCTCGGCGAGGCGCAGCGCGCCCGGCGGCTGGGCATCCGGCGCCTTGCGGGCGGCAGCGCGCACGAAAGCCTGGGCGCGCACAACGGCATCGACGGCGATGCCGTACCAGACGCCGCTCCAAAGCAGATGCGAAGAGGCGAGCATGGATTGCGCCGCGATCTCAGCGAAAGGCTTCGGCAGGATCTGGCAAGCCGGCGCTTCGCCCTTGAACAGGAACCCATCGGAGCAGGTGCCGCGCATGCCGAGGGTATTCCAGACATGCGTTTTCTCGATCGTGTACTGGTCCTTGAGGAAGGCCGTCAACACCTGATCGGAGGAAGCCGCCTGCGCATGGGCGCGCGAGGTGATAAGGATGGCGTCGGCGTGCGAGCCGTAGGAAATGACGGTCGCATCCTTTTCGAGGCGGCACGTGTCGCCATCGACCTCGACCGCGCAGATGCTGTTGCGCAGATTTCCGCCGATACCGCCTTCGGTGGTGGCGGATGCGATCAGCAACTGCTCGGCTGCGATGCGGCGCATGAAACCGCGATGCCATTCGCTGTCGGCGCCATGTTCAACGAGGCTCGACAGCTTGATGTGGTGCATGGCGAAGACCATGGCGCTTGCAGCGCAGGCCTGGCCGAGCATCGAGCACAATTCGGCGATCTCGGTGATCGAGGCGGATTCGCCGCCGAAGTGGCGCGGCACCTGGATGCCGAGCAGCCTTTCGGCCTTCATCGCATCGACGGCTTCCCGGGGGAAGCGGGCCTCGGCATCAACGGTATCCGCGTGTTTCGCCGCGATTTCGGCGACACGGGCTACCCTTGTGACAAGACCGTCCTGCATGATCTTGACGGGGAAATTCATCAGGCGACCTTCCGGCTGTCCCGGATCAGATCGACGGTCCTGGCGATGGCCGAGATGCTCGCGAAGGATTTGCGGTTCAGGAGATTGTCGGGAAATTCGATGTCGAAGGCCTCTTCGAGGCCAAGCATCAACTGCACAGAAGCAAAGGACGTCAAACCTGCCGCATAAAGATCGGCGTCGTCGGCGACCTGGTCGATCGACCCAGGAAGCTTGCCGAATTTGGCTACGAGGTCGCGGATTGCCTTATTCATCCCATCACTCCAAGATTCTCATGATCCCGAACCGGCGTTCATCGCCTTGTCATGAGCGTTCTTTTAGTGCGGAAAACAGAACATTCCGCTAATTAATTGAGTTAAATATGACTGAGGCTCACAGTTAGGATTTTAACGATCACTCCTGCTCCGTCGTAAACAACCACCTTAAATCAATGACTTAAGGTAATTCCGATACTGCGACACACTCTGGTTTCTGGCGTGGAGAGTACAGAAATGACACGCAAACGCCGCGTTTTGTCTCAATCGGCCGGCGGATAGGAATGCTCGCCGCCGCGATAATCGGTGACGGAATAACATCCGTCGCCTGTTGCCCGGATCGCGCTCCCACTGACGACGGCCTTGCCGTGACCGCCGGGGATATCGAGGATGTAGGCCGGCTGGCAGAGACCGGAAATCCGCCCGCGCAGCGCCGCGACGATCTCCTGCCCCTCCTCGATCGTCACTCTGAAATGGCTGGTGCCAGGCGCCAGATCCGGATGATGCAGGTAATAGGGTTTGACGCGGATTTCGACGAAGGCCTTCATCAGCTTCGCCAGCACGTCGGGATCGTCGTTGACACCCTTGAGCAGCACCGACTGGCTGACCATGGCGATGCCGGCATCGACGAGGCGGCCGCAAGCCGCCCGCGCTTCCGGCGTCAGTTCCCGGGGGTGGTTGGCATGCAGCGCGACATAGACCGTCTTGCCGCTCGCCTTCAGAGCGGCGATCAGCGCCGCATCGATCTTCTCGGGGTCGACGACCGGAACACGCGTATGGAAACGCACGATCTTCACATGCGCGATCTCGGCAAGCGCCTCCATGATCTCGCGGAGCCGGCGCGGCGAAAGCACCAGCGGATCGCCGCCGGTGAGGATGACCTCCCAGATCTCCTCATGACCGCGGATGTAATCGAAAGCGGCCTGCATCGCCGCCGCATCGAGCGTGCCGAGGCCTTGCGGCCCGACCATTTCGCGCCGGAAGCAGAAGCGGCAATAGACCGGGCAGACATGCACGGCCTTGAGCAAGACACGATCGGGATAGCGGTGAACGATGCCTTCGACGGGGCTGTGGGCATGATCGCCGATCGGATCGGTGCGTTCTTCCGGGGCGATCGTGAGTTCTGCCGCATCGGGCACGAATTGCCGAGCGATCGGATCATCGGGATCGGCTCGATCGATGAGCTTGCTGATCGCAGGCGTCAACGCAATCGCGTAGCGCGCCGCAACCTCCTCAAGCCTCGCACGATCGGCAGGCACGACCAGCCCCGCCTTCACAAGATCGTCGACGCTCTTGATCGATTTGACGACATTCATCTTCCATACTCCGCCACCGGCGCCCAGAGCACCTGGTCGATGCGCGATGCTCCCGTCGCCAGCATCACCAACCGGTCGAAGCCGAGCGCGATACCGCTTGCCTCAGGCATCAGCGACAGCGCGGCGAGGAAATCCTCGTCAATCGGATAGGTCTCGCCGTAGACCCGCGCCTTCTCGGCCATCTCGATCTCGAACCGTCGCCGCTGTTCGGCAGCGTTGGTGAGTTCACCGAAGCCGTTCGCAAGCTCGACGCCGCAGGCATAGAGCTCGAAACGTTCGGCAACCCTGGAGTCGCGCGCCGAGGGACGGGCAAGGGCTGCCTCCGAGACCGGATATTCGTCGAGAATGGTGATGCGGCCGAAACCGAGATGCGGCTCGATCTTTTCGACCAGCACCCGGCTGAAGAGATCGGCCCAGCCGTCGTCATCGGCAACACGCATGCCGACGCGCTTCATCTCGGCGGCCAGATGGTCGCGATCGGTCGATCCGTCGGTGGCGACGGAGGCGAGAAGATCGATGCCGGCATGACGCTCGAATGCTTCGGCAACGCTGGTCCGCTCCGGCCCGGCGAAGGGATCGCTCTCGGCGCCGCGATAGGCAAGCTTGCCGGTCTTCACCGTCTCAGTCGCCAGCGCCAGGATGCGCACGCAATCCATCATCAGGCTCTCGTAGCTTTCGCCGGCCCGATACCATTCGAGCATGGTGAACTCAGGATGATGCAGCGGCCCGCGCTCGCGATTGCGATAGACATGGGCAAAACACGAGATGCGCTCCTCGCCCGCCGCAAGCAGCTTCTTGCAGGCAAATTCCGGCGAGGTATGAAGGTAGAACGGCGCCTTTTGCCCATCCGTCGTCAGCGCTTCCGTGGCGAAGGCATGCAGATGCGCCTCGTTGCCGGGAGAGACCTGCAGCACGGCCGTATCCACCTCGATGAAATCCTCGCGCGCGAAAAACCCGCGCAACGCCGCCTGGATCGCATTACGTCCGATCAGGAGCGGACGGCGGTCGGCATGCACGGACGGGGTCCACCAGGGGGACGCTTTCGCCGAAGAGTTCATTCCAAGCTTTCTTCGCCGGAGAGGCCGGTATGGGGGGTGGCTATTTCCCGGATTTTAGGTTAGTTGCGCCCCAAAGAAAAACATTTGCGTCTTCGGGGGCGTCTCGACAGTCATTTACGACGCCGAAAGCCGAGTTACAAGGAAGTCTTATGGTCAAGGTCATCGCCTCTTCGGTCCGCAAGGGCAACGTTCTCGATGTCGACGGCAAGCTCTACGTCGTTCTCACCGCCCAGAACTTTCATCCGGGCAAAGGCACGCCGGTCACCCAGGTCGACATGCGCCGCATCGTCGACGGCGTGAAGGTTTCCGAGCGCTGGCGCACCACCGAACAGGTCGAGCGCGCCTTCGTCGAAGACGTCTCCTTCCAGTTTCTCTATGAAGACGGCGAAGGCTTCCACTTCATGAACCCGGCGAGCTACGACCAGGTCGTCGTCGATGTCGCCACGATGGGTGACGACAAGGCTTATCTGCAGGAAGGCATGTCCTGCATCCTCTCGATGCATGAAGGTATTGCGCTGGCGCTCCAACTGCCGCGCCACGTCACGCTCGAAATCATGGAGACGGAACCGGTCGTCAAGGGACAGACGGCATCGTCCTCCTACAAGCCGGCGATTTTGTCGAACGGCGTGCGCGCCATGGTGCCGCCGCACATCAATGCCGGCACCCGCGTCGTCATCGCCACGGAAGACAATTCCTACGTCGAACGCGCCAAGGACTGATCCTGGTTTCAGCCTATCGAAGAGGCCGGCTCACGCCGGCCTTTTTTTGTATCCGCCGTCTCAATTAATAAGTAGAGCGTGATGCCGTCCGAAAGCCGCTCACACTTTTCGGCATCAAGCTCTAAAGCGCGTCGCGATCTTTCAGATTCGCTCATCGCGCTTTAGGTCTTTGTTTTTACGCATGTCGTTATCGCAAAACCGCGGCACACTTTTGCGCGACATGCTTTAGAGATGCGGGTTGCGCGGCCGGTATTTCTTGACGAGCTTCTGGTTGATCTCGGCAGCACCCGGCATGTTGGCGCTGAGATAAATTGGCGCATCGCCGGATTTGGAAAGCTCCGAGGCGACTTCGGCGAAGATCGCATTGATGACGGTCACCCCGACCGCCGTCGAGACTGGCCCAACCCGAAGCCCCGTGCCTTCGAGATCGACAACGGCGTCACCCGGTGGCAGCCCGTTGTCGAGCACCACATCGGCCACGTCGGCAAGCCGCCGGCGGCCATTGGCGATCGCTGAGGAGTAGGCGATCGAAGTGATGGCAATCACCTTTGCGCCGATTTCGCGCGCATAGTCGGCGGCCTCGATCGGCGCGGCGTTCACACCCGAATTGGAGGCGATGATGATGACATCGCCCGGCTGCATGCCGTAACGCTCCAGCATCGGCCGCACCAGGCCCTGCGTGCGCTCATAGACCGAACTGATGACCGCGCCCTCGTGCAGCATGGCCGAGCCGACGAGTACCGGCACGGTGAAGGCGAGCCCGCCGGCACGATAGTGCACCTCTTCCGCCAGCATATGCGAATGGCCGGTGCCGAAGACATAGACGCGCTTGTCGCCATGGGCAGCATCGAGGATGACCGCTGCTGCCTGCGCCATCGGCTGGGCAAGCGTCTGCTTGAGTTCTTCCAGCCGGCCGATCAGATTGGAGAAGTAGGCATCGGTAATGTCAGTCATCCGGCTTATCCTTGATTTCAGGCTACTTCGCCGCCGAGCCAGATGGCGGTGACGGCAAGCGCATCGGTGAGATGCACGAGATCGGCACGCGCGCCCGGCGAAAGATGGCCGCGATCGGCAAGCCTGAGAAACCGCGCGGGATAAAGGGTCGCCATGCGCAAGGCCTCGGCGAGCGTCAGGTCGAGATAGGTGACGCCGTAACGGATCGTCGAGATCATGTCGACGTCGGAACCGGCCAGCGTGCCGTCGGACAGCACCAGCTTCGAGCAGAAGCCGCCCCTTTCGCGCCGGACGGTGCGCCCGTTCAGCGTGAACGAGTCCTTTTCCGACCCGACGAGCGACATCGCGTCGGTGACGAAGAACAGCTTGCCTTCGCCGCGTTTGGCGCGCAGCGCCGTGCGCAGGGCCTTCGGATCGACATGATGGCCGTCGGCGATGATGCCGCACCAGGTCGAAGGATGATCGATCGCCGCGCCGACGAGACCGGGCGCCCGGTGTCCCAACTGGCTCATGGCGTTGAAGAGATGCGTGACGCCCCGCGCGCCGGCATCGAAACGTTCTTCCGCCGCCTCGCTCGAACAATCGGAATGGCCGATGCTGACGGTGACGCCGGCTTCCGCAAGCTCGCGCACCTGGGCAACCGTCACCTGCTCGGCGGCCATGGTGACCAGCAGCGTGCCGATCGCCTCGCGCGCCCGGATGAAGGCTTTGACATCGCGGTCCTCCACCGGCCGCATCAGTTCGGCCAGATGCGCGCCCTTCCTCGCAGGCGCCAGATGCGGGCCTTCGAGATGCAAGCCGGCGACGCCGCGGTTCATTTTCACTGCCTCCTTGGCGGCCTCGATGGCGGCAATGGAGGCCTCTGATGTGTCGGTGATCAGCGTCGGCAGCAGCGACGTAGTGCCATAGGGACGGTGCCCGCCGGCGATGATGTCCATCGAGGCAACGGAAGGCTGGTCGTTCAGCATCCGCCCGGCGCCGCCATTGACCTGCGCATCGATGAAGCCGGCCGACAAAACACCACCGGCAAGCGTCACCACCTCGCCGTCCGGCAGATCATTTCTTGCGACGATCGCTTCGACGCGGCCGCCGGCAACGATGAGGGCTTTGTCGTCGTGGAAGCGCTCGCCGTCGAAAATGCGGGCGCCGAGGAAGATCTTGCGGGCCATCAGACCGTCTCCGTCACCTTGAGCAGGTTTGCCGGCTTGTCGGGATCGAAGCCCTTGCGGCGCGTCACCGACTCGATCAGCCGGTAGTAGACAAGCAGCGACACCAGCGGATCGACAAGGCCGTTGCCCGTCGTCGGTACGCGCAGATGGACGCCGGAAAGCGGCTGCGTCGAGAAGCCGACGGTGGTGGCGCCGAGTTTCTGCAGGCGTTCCAGCGCCTGCACATTGTTGGCGAAGGCCGCGTCGTCAGGCGCAAAGGCGACGATCGGGAAGCCCGGCTGCACCAGGCGCATCGGGCCATGCATCAGTTCCGCCAGCGAAAAGGCTTCGGCATGCAGGCCGGAGGTTTCCTTGGCCTTCAGCGCAGCTTCGAGCGCGATCGCGAAGGCTGGGCCGCGGCCGGCCGTATAAAGCGAGGTCGCGTTGAAGAGCACCTCCTCGGCTGCCGCCGTGTCGATCCCGGCGGTCGCCGACAGCGCCTCCGGCAGCTTGCCGAGCGCCGCCTGCAAATCGGACGCACCGCCGATCGCAGCCGTCACCCCGGAAAGGGCGGCGACCGAGGCGATGAAGGATTTTGTCGCCGCGACACTCTTTTCCGCGCCGGCATTGAGACCGAGAACGATGTCGGCCTGCTTCGCAAGTGGGCTATCGGTGACGTTGACGACGGCGATCGTCGTTGCTCCGCCCTTCTTCGCTGCATCCTGCAGCGCGACGATGTCGGGGCTGGCACCCGACTGCGAGACGGTGAAATGGACACCGCCCTTCAGATGCAGCGCCGCACCATAGACCGAAGCGATCGACGGGCCGACCGAGGCGACCGGAACGCCACAGGTGATCTCGAACAGATATTTGAAAAAGGTGGCGGCGTGGTCCGAGGAGCCGCGCGCCGCCGTCGTCACCACGCTCGGGCGGGCGGACGAAAACAGCCGGGCGATCTCGGCAAAGACCGGTTTTTCCTTTTCGAGCAGCGTGGCGACCACCTCTGGCGATTGGCCGGCTTCCTGCAGCATCAGTGACTGGTTGTCATTCATAGGTCATCTCCGATTCTCAATTCGGCAACGAAATCATAGGCATCGCCGCGATAATGCGAGCGGGTGTATTCGACGACGCGTTGGTCTTCCAGGCGCGAGACACGTTCGATCAGAAGCGCCGGCGCGCCTGATTTGACGTTCAGAATCGCGGCGGAGGACGGATCAAGCGTGACCGCCGTCAACCGCTGCAGCGCGCGCACGGGCCTATGGCCACTGGCCGTCAGCGCATCGTAGAGCGATCCCTCGCCGCCGGCATCGTGCCCCAGGAACTTGATCGGCACCACGGCGCGTTCGATCGCCAGCGGCAGGCCGTCGGCAAGGCGCAAGCGGTCGAGTCTCAGCACCGGCTCGTCGCCGCCGAGGCCGAGCAGGAAGGATTCCTCCGGCGACGGCGTGTTGACCGCCCGCGACAATATCCGTGCGGCCGGCAGACGCCCGCGCGAGCGCATGTCGGCGGAGAAGGAGGAAAGCCGCCACAGCGACTGTTCCATGCGTTCCACCCTGCTCGATACGAAAGTACCGCTTCCATGGCGCGATTCCAGTGCGCCGGATGCCATCAGATCGCGATAGGCGGTGCGCACGGTGACACGGCCGAGCTTCAGAGCCTCGGCAAGGTCGCGCTCACCCGGGAGTGCGGTGCCGGGCTTCAGCAGCCCTTCCTGAATGAGGCCGGTCAGCGTCTGCGCCAGCCGCTTGTAGAGCGGTCCGGTCAGCGCCTCGTCACGCAGGCCGCGGCTGTTCAGTTCCGCTATCAGACTGGTTCTATCCATGGGCACACAATAGAACCTATATAGAACCAATCGGCAAGACAGAATCGAGCGCAGAAAGAAAAAACCCTCGCCGGCGGCGGACCGGCAAGGGTTTCATAGCGATCAAATTTGACAGTCGTGCGTCCGCGGGGCGCTCAGTTCTTGGTGAAGATATAATCCGTCTCCTGGCGCAGCACTTCGCCGGGGCGCAGGACCGCATTCGGAAAACCTTGGTGATTGATGGCATCCGGCCAGACCTGTGTCTCCAGGCAGAAGCCGGCGAATGGGCCGTATTTGCGCCCGCCGATGCCGGGCGCCGCGACATCGAGCTTGAAGCCGGCATAGAACTGCACGCCTGGCTCCGTGCTGCGCACTTCCAGCGACACACCGGAATAGAGGCTGCGGGCAAGCGCGACGCTCCGCTTGGCGGTACGCTCGCCCGACAGGCAGAAATTATGGTCGTAAAACGCTTGTTGGCTGCCGACGAAACGCTTCATCGGCGCCATCTCGCGGAAATCGAATTCCGTGCCCTCGACGGGACGGATCTCACCGGTCGGCACCTGCTTCTCATCGGTCGGCAGATAGTGATCGGCGGCAATCATGATGTCGTGGCCAAGCGCGTCTTCGCGACCGTCGAGATTGAAATAGGCGTGCTGGCAGACATTGGCGAGCGTCGGCTGGTCGCTGGTCGATTCATAGGTGATCGACAGTTCACCATTGCCATGCACCCGGAAAGTCGCCTGGATGGTGCAATTGCCGGGATAGCCAGCGCGGCCATCGGGATCGACGATCTTCAGCACCACGCGGTCGACGTCATGCTCGACGATCGTCCAATTGCGTTTGGCGATATTGTCGCTGCCGCCATGCAGATGCGTCACGCCGTTTTCATTCAGTTCGAGCTGATAGTCTTTGTCGTCAAGCGTGAACCTGCCGCCGCCGACGCGGTTGGCGCAGCGGCCGGGCGTCGCGCCGAAGTAGGACGAATAGAGGAGGTAGCTGTCGAAATCGTCGAAGCCGAGCTGCAGCGGCGCATCATGTCCCTCGAGACGCAGATCCTGGATGACCGCGCCCCAGCTGATGATCTTGGCCGTCAGCCCGCCGCCCTTGATCACGACGCGATAGACGGTCTCGCCCGCCTGCGTCTGCCCGAAAACGTCCCGCTCCAACTTATCCGACATGATCGACCGTCCATTCTGTCCCTGCTGAAAATTCCTCAATTCGGAATCGATTTGAGGAATGTGCAGCGATTGAAAGTGTGCATTGCACGTCCGACGAAGACGCGCGGTGTGGTAGGCTTCAGGACAGGAACCTGCCCGGATTTGCTTCGATCCGCAACCGGCGGATCAGAAAGAAAAGCCACAGCAGTGGTGCGGCGGCATCGGCTCCAGGCGTGATCGGCAACGGTCAGAGATCGCTGCCGATCTCTTCCACATCAAAGGGCGTCGTCTGGTAGATTTCGTTGATCCAGTTGCCGAACAAAAGATGCGCATGGCTGCGCCAGCGGTTCTGCGGCGCAAGCGCCGGATCGTTATGCGGGAAGTAATTGTGCGGCATCTTGATCGGCACGCCGGCATTGACGTCGCGGAAATACTCGTCGGAAAGCGACGTGGAATCATATTCGACGTGGTTGAACATGTAGAGCCGCCGGCCCCTCTTCTCATGCACGAGGCAGACGCCCATTTCGCTGGACTCCATCAGGATCTCCAGGCTTTCGGATTTCTCGATATCGGCGCGGCGCACTTCGGTCCAGCGCGACACCGGCACTTCGAAATTGTCGGAAAAGCCGTTGAGATAGATCGAGGAAGGCTTCAGGTTCCGGTGGCGGTAGACGCCGAAGGCCTTCTCTTTCAGCTCGTATTTCGGAACGCCGTGAAAATGATAGACTGCCGCCATCGCGCCCCAGCAGACGTTCATCGTCGAATGGACGTTCGTTTCCGTCCAGTCAAGAATCTCCTGCATCTCCGGCCAATAGGTGACATCCTCATAGGGCAAAAGCTCGATCGGCGCCCCGGTGATGATGAAGCCGTCGAACTTGCGGTGCTTTACTTCTTCCCAGGTCTGGTAGAAGGCAAGCAGATGGTCCTCGGACGTATTCTTCGCCTTGTGGCCGCCGATACGGATAAGCGACAGCTCCACCTGCAGCGGCGAGGCGCCGACGAGACGGGCCATCTGCAGTTCGGTCTTGATCTTGTTCGGCATGAGGTTGAGCAGCCCGATCTGCAACGGTCGGATATCCTGACGGATCGCCAACGTCTCGGTCATCACCCGCACACCCTCCTGAACCAGGGTTTCGAAGGCGGGCAGCGTATCGGGGATCTTGATGGGCATTGCGGTCACTCGATCAAAAACAAAAAACCGGCGGCGACAAAAATCGCTACCGGTCCGCACGCGGCCCTTTAGCGACTTTTTTAACGTGGCTGCAAGCCGGCCGGCCAAATCACCACGGAGGCCTTAATTAGACCCAGTCGGATTGCGAATCAACTGGCGAATACATGCAGGAGAGACTCATGCAAGCATCATCACACTTTAATGACTGATAGAATCTGTTGATAGACCGGTAACGCCACCATGTTATTTATAAGGGTATGGGCGATTTGGAAAAGCGTAATGGCAGATAAAATCGAGGGGAGGCCGGGCATCCGGAGGCAGGATAGGGTAGGGTATGATTTAAGCCTGACATATCGCCTCGGCGTCATGTTCTCAGCATTCTGGAATTCGGAAGTGCGTGGCAAGGTGCTGTTTCTGGCGACCGTGCTGATCCTCGTTATCCTGGCGACGTCCTACGGCCAGGTCATTTTGAACGAGTGGAATGCGCCCTTCTACGACTCGCTGGAGCGCCGCGACCTCGGCGAATTCTTCCACCAACTCGAAATCTTCGCGATGATCGCCGGCACACTGCTGCTGCTCAACGTGCTGCAGGCCTGGCTGAATCAGATGACGGCGCTCTATATGCGCGAAGGCTTGTCCCGCGATCTGGTTGACCAGTGGCTGAAGCGCAAGCGGGCGCTGCGGCTTGCCTCCAGCGGCCTGATCGGCGTCAATCCGGACCAGCGCCTGCACGAAGATTCCCGCAACCTCGCCGAAAGCACGACGGGATTGGTTCTCGGCCTGCTGCAGTCGACCATTCTTCTGGTGAGCTTCATCGGCGTGCTCTGGGAACTTTCCAGCGGCTTCATCTTCCGCATCAGCGGCCATAGCTTCTCCATTCCAGGCTACATGGTCTGGGCGGCGATTTTCTATGCCGCTTCCGCCTCGGTGCTGAGCCAGGTCGTCGGTCGGAAGCTGGTGAAGCTCAATGCCGACCGTTTTTCGAAAGAGGCCGAGCTTCGCTTCACGCTGATGCATGCCAATGAGAACATGCCGGCAATTACTGTTGCCCGCGGCGAGGAGAACGAACGCCGGCGCATCAACACCGACATCAGCTCGGTCCTGACAGTCGTCAAGCGGCTTGCCATGGCCAATACCAATCTCACCTGGGTTTCGGCCGGCTATGGCTGGCTGGTGATCGTCATCCCGATCATCGTTGCCGCCCCCGCCTATTTCTCTGGCGGCCTCACCCTCGGCCAGCTGATGATGTCGGTCGGTGCCTTCAACCAGGTCAACACGGCGCTGCGCTGGTATGTCTCCAATTTCGGCCCGATCGCCGAATGGCGCGCCACGCTGATGCGCGTCACCGATTTCCGCCAGGCGCTGGTCGAGATGGAAGAGGACTTCGACCTCAAGGACAGCATCGCCTATGAAAACGCCGCGCCCGACACGCTGACGTTGAAGGATGTGGTGATCGTCGCCAAGGTCGGCGAAGACATCGAGGAATGCGGCGGTTTTCGCCTGCGTGAAACCGATGTCGTGATCAAGGCCGGCGAAAAGATCATGATCAACGGCGATCACAGCGTCAATCGCAAGCTGCTCTTCCAGGCGATGGCCGGCCTCTGGCCGTGCGGCAGCGGCACGATAGGCCTGCCGCCAATCGACGACATGCTCTTCGTTCCGCAGGTTGCCTATGTTCCCGGCGGCACGCTGCGCGAGGCGCTGGCCTTTCCCGAACGTCCCGAAGCCTACGAGAAAGCCGCCGTCGAGGCGGCCCTCGACAAGGTTGGTCTCCATTCGCTGATCGCAAGGCTCGATACCCGCGCCCGCTGGGACAAGATGCTCGACGGCGACCAGCAGAAAGCGATCGGATTTGCCCGGCTGCTTCTCGTGCGCCCGCGCTGGATCATCTTCGACGAAGTGCTGGAAGGCATGGAGCCGGAATTACAGGAAACGATGGCCAAACTGCTCACCTCGATGCCCGAAAGCGGCATGATCTATATCGGCCGCTCCGAGGCCTATCTCGAGGCGCTGAGGCCGCGCGTGCTGCATCTGCAGGCGCTGCCTTCAGCATCCGAGGAGCCGCCTGCCGTCCAGACCGGCGCCAGCGCCAGTGCGGGCGCTGCCGCCGTGCCCGCGCCGGCGCTTTAATGCATGCCGCCCAAAAGTGTGGAGCGGTTTTGGGATGACGGCACGCATAAGACAAGGATTTGAGCCGCTGGTCACATCGGCGGTATGACGCCGTTGAGACCGACGGCGATCTGGCTGGCCGAGATGCTGCCATCCGCCGCCTTCTCGCCGGTGACGACGACGCCGGCGCCGGGCTTCAGATCATCCTTGGTCGCAGGCGCCAACGTCACGATCGGCGTGCCATCGGCAATCGAGATGGTCTTTTCCTTGCCCTGATAGGTCAGCGTGATCGTGTGGCCGTCGACGGATTTGACGGCGTTGCTGACAGTCGCGTTGGTCATCTGGCTGTTCGGCTGCGCATCCCAGGGACGGTTGCCCTCACCGGTTCCCTTCATCGACGCCGGAAAGATCAGCACCTCGATCGCCCCATCCGGGCCCGTGCCCTTCGGAAGCGAAGCGACGCCGACGAAATCGCCGGGTTTGATATCCTCGACCGAGGCTTGTCTGATGCCGCCGACCTTCCAGCCGGCTTTTAGCGCGACCGTCGCATCACTGCCCTCGCGCGTCTTGACGACGAGCGTATCGCCGCTGAGGCTTTCGATTGCGCCGCGAACACGAATGCGCTGGGCATCCTGCGCCTGTGCGGCTTGCGACAGGGCAAGCGCAACGAGGCTGCCGGCAGTAAGTGCTGTGAGAAAACGGGAATGAGGCTTGCGAGACATATGACTTTTCCTTGTCGCCATTGCGATCGGCAATATCCCCGGCTGCCGGACGGCACCTTATGCCGCAGGACGACACACTGACGAATCAAGGAAAAGTGAGCCTTCAGCCTCGAGAAAATCTCAGCCTTCCAGCTCTTCCCGCAGCATTTCGAGCTCCAGCCACTCCTCTTCCATGTCAGTCAGGCCGGCGCGCAGTTTTTCCATCTCCCCGGCAAGCCGGTTGAAGGCTGCGGGATCGCGCGTGAAAAGATTGGGATCTGCCATCAGCTGTTCGCGCTTGGCGATTTCGGCTTCGGTCTTCGCCATTTCCTTCGGCAGGTTTTCCAGTGCAAATTTCTGCTTGAAGGAGAGCTTGACCTTCGAGCTGCCTGACGCTGTTGCTTGCTGCGTCTTCGGCTTCTCCGCCGCCTTCTCGGCTCTCTTGCGCTCCTCGAGCGCGCCCTTGCGCTGTACAAGCATGTCCGAGTAGCCGCCGGCATATTCGATCCAGCGACCATCAGGCGCATCCGGCACGGCGGGTGCGATCGTCGAGGTCACGGTGCGGTCGAGGAAATCGCGGTCGTGGCTGACGAGAATGACGGTGCCGGGAAAACCGGCGACAATCTCCTGCAGGAGATCGAGCGTTTCGATATCGAGATCGTTGGTCGGCTCGTCGAGGATCAAGAGGTTCGTCGGGCGCGAAAGGATGCGCGCCAGCATCAGCCGGGCGCGTTCGCCGCCGGAGAGGTTTCTGATCGGCGTACGCGCCTGTTCCGGCTGGAACAGAAATTCCTTCATATAGCCGGTGACATGGCGCTGCTCGCCGTTGACGAGCAGGTTTTCGCCGCGCCCATCCGTCAGATAGTTGGCAAGCGTATCCTCGGGGTCGAGATCCTCGCGTTTCTGGTCGAGCGTCGCAATCTCCAGATTGGTGCCGAGCTTGACGATGCCGCTATCGGGCGAAAGCTGCCCGGTCAGCATCTTCAGCAGCGTCGTCTTGCCGGCGCCGTTCGGTCCGACGAGACCAATGCAGTCGCCGCGATGCACGCGGATCGAAAACGGCGTGACGATTACCCGCTCGCCGAAGCTCTTGGTGATCTTGTCGGCCTCGATCACCAGCTTGCCGGATTCCTGCGCGTCCGAAACCGTCGCCTGCACCGTGCCCTGCGGCCCCTTGTGGCCGCGATAGTTCGAGCGCATCGTCTGCAGCTCGCCGAGACGGCGCATGTTACGCTTGCGCCGCGCCGTGACGCCGTAGCGCAGCCAGTGCTCCTCACGCTCGATCGACTTGCCGAGCTTGTGCTGCTCCAGCTCCTCGGCCTCCAGCACCTGGTCGCGCCAGGCTTCGAAATGCGCAAAGCCTCTGTCGAGTCGCCGCGAGGTGCCGCGGTCGAGCCAGACGGTTGCCGTCGAGACCTTTTCGAGGAAACGCCGGTCATGCGAAATCAGCACCAAGGCGCTGCGTGTCTTCTGCAGCTCGCCTTCCAGCCATTCGATGGTCGGCAGGTCGAGATGGTTGGTCGGTTCGTCGAGCAGAAGAATGTCCGGCTCGGGTGCCATAACGCGGGCAAGGGCTGCGCGCCGCGATTCGCCACCGGACAGCATTCTGGGGTCTTCATCGCCGCTCAGCCCGAGATGCGACAGCAGATAGGTGACACGATAGGGGTCATCGCCTGGCCCGAGGCCGGCCTCGGCATAGGCCTGCACCGTGTTGAAGCCGGCAAAATCCGGCGCCTGTTCGAGATAACGCACCGTCGAGGAAGGATGGCGGAAGACCTCGCCGGACTGCGCCTCGACCAGGCCGGCGGCAATCTTCAGCAGCGTCGATTTTCCCGAGCCGTTGCGCCCGACGAGACAGATTTTGTCACCGGGCTCGATCTGCAGGCCAGCACCCGCCAGAAGCGGTGCACCGCCAAAGCTCAGGAAGATATCGTCGAGTTTCAGAATGGGAGGGGCCAAAAATCAGACTCCGGAAAGATCATAGGGCCGGGCGAGCACGATTGCCCGGCCGCTGCGGAGCGAAAAGCGAACCTTGCCTTCCGCAACATTGGAAATGGTGCGCGACGAGCCGAAAGGCAGGTGGAAATCCGTGAGCGGATAACGCGCATTTTCGATGGAAAGCCCTCTCAGCTCGCTGAATCCGGGTACGGAAAACAGGCTGCCCTTGGGAAGGTCCAGTTCGATCGTACCGGCAACCAGCGGCGCTGCCTCTTCCTTGCCCGAGGTCAGCAGCAGCTCGAAACCCTCTTCCGCCAGGCTGACGGCCGACAGCAGATGCTGAAGCGCGTGGTCGGAACGTTCACCGCCGAGCGCACCGGCGAGGATCAGCCGCCGCGCGCCCCGCGCGATTGCCTCCGCCACGGCGATTTCACCGTCCGTCGCCGCCTTCGCAGCCGGATAGGGCTGTTTCGGCACATCGGGAAATGCATCCGCGAGATCATCAGGCGTCGAATCGAAATCGCCGACCCAGAGCTCCGGCGTAATACCGAGTGCTGCCGCATGCCGCATGCCGCCATCGGCCGCAATGAAGCGGCTGTCTTCGATGGCATCGCGCAGGCGATCCGTCAGGCTGAGTTCGCCGCCGAGGAGAATGGTGAAGGTGGATTGGCTCATGGGCATTGCCCTTAGCGCAAACGAGGGGTCGAGGGGAAGGGCCGGCGAACGACGGCGTCTGCCTCAGCCCGGTGTATCCTTGTCGCGCGACAGGAAAACCGCCTCGTAGCCGCCGATGAAGCGCTCGAAAAGCGCTGCGAAGCGCTCGACATCTTCCTGCGGCCAGTCGGAAACGATTTCGGAAATGATCGCAAGCTTCTGCGCGACGATCTCGGCAAGCAGTTCCTGGCCGACCTCGGTCATGACGACGACGATCCGCCGCGCATCGGCCTGCGAGGCCTCGCGGCGCAGCACGTTGCGCCCGACCATGTCGGCCACCACCCGGCTTGCCCGTGACGGATCGATGCGCAGCATCTCCGCGATCATGCCGACCGTGACCTCGCCGGCAGGCTGCGCCCTGCGCACGGCATCGAGCACGTCGAGATGCGAAAGCTCGAGGCCTGGTGCAGCACTTTGGATCGCCAGCCGGCCGATCAGCCGCCGCCCGGTCATCAGCCGCATGCGCGCCATGCTCCGGCCGATACGCGGCACGTTTTCACGATCCGGCTCGGCCGGCTCCACAGAAGGGGTCTTGGTCAGGACGTCGCTCATCACAGGACCATAACAGAGCCGATTCAAAAATTGAATATGCCGATGTCATTAATGTGCCATTGACAACTATATGCTGTTTGCACATAAAAGCACGTCAACCCGGAACGATGCCTCCCATGGACATGCAACTCGCGCCTGCGCCGCTCGTGACGGATCCTCGTCGCCGGCTTATCCTCTTCTTCTTTCTGATGACCGCCATGTTCATGGCGACGCTCGATAATCAGATCGTCTCCACGGCGCTGCCGACGATCGTTGGCGAATTCGGCCATCTCGAGCGCTTCGGCTGGATCGGCTCGGCCTATCTCCTGTCGCTCAGCGCCGTCATGCCGGTCTACGGCAAGCTCGGCGATCTGTTCGGCCGCAAATACGTGATGATGACGGCGATCATGATCTTCACCGTCGGATCTACAGTCTGCGGCCTTGCGGTCTCGATGGACACGCTGATCGCCGCCCGTGTGCTGCAGGGCCTTGGCGGCGGCGGCATCATGGTATCGATCTTCGCCGTCAACGCCGACCTGTTCGAGCCGCGCGAGCGGGCGCGCTACCAAAGCTATTCCAGCCTCGTGCTGATGGCATCGGGCGCGATCGGCCCGGTGCTCGGCGGTACGATGAGCGATCTCTTCGGCTGGCGCTCGATCTTCCTCGTCAACGTGCCGATCGGCTTCATCGTGCTCACCGGCCTTGCCTTCATGCTGCCGTACCGCAAACCGCATCGTCGCCCCAAGATCGATTATGCCGGTGCGCTCCTGCTTGCCATGACGACGACAAGCATCGTGCTTGCGACCGACAGCAGCGAACTGTTCGGTGCATTGATTTCGCCGGAGAGTATCGGCATCGTTGTCTTCGGCATCGTCTGCGCCGTCACCTGGGTGTTCGTCGAGCGCCGCGCGCCCGAACCGATCGTTCCCCTGCAGCTGTTTCGCAATTCGACCTTCAGCCTGCTCCTGGTGATCTCGATCATGGGCGGCGCCATCGCCATCGGCATGGTCAATTATCTCGCCCTCTTCCTGCAGACCACGACCGGCCTTTCGCCGTCGGCCGCCGGCCTGCTCTTCATCCTTCTGACCGGCGGCCTCGTCTGCGGGTCGCTTTCCGCAGGCCGCATCATCTCGAAGACGGGGCGCTACAAGCCCTTCGCCATCGCAAGCCTCACCTGCAGCGCCATCGCCTTTGCGCTGATGTCGCAGATTCACGCCGGAACGCCGATCGCCTTCATCGGCGCGGTCATGATGCTGCACGGCATCGGCATCGGTCTTGCCCAGCAGGTTCCCGTCATCGGCGTACAGAATGCAGCACCCGCCCGCGACGTCGGGGCCGCCACCGGCTCGGTGACGTTGTCGCGCATGGGCGGCGCCTCGATCGCCATTTCCATCTATGGCGCCATCATCGCCTCTGAGCTCGGCAAGGTCGGCGTCTCCATTCCCGGCGTCGCCGATATCAAGCAGCTGACGCCGAAAATGATGGCCGCCCTTCCCGAAGCGAGCCGCCAGGCCGTCGCCGATACCTATGCCGCCGCTTTCTCGCCGCTCTTCATGACTTCCTGCGCCATTGCGCTGATCGGCCTTGCCGCCGCCATCATGCTGAAACCCGTACAACTGCCCCGCGCCGGCGAGGCGACGAAGCCGCAACCGGCGACGGCGGAAGCCGCCGAATAGTCGAATCGTTACCTGCGAGAGAATGCTTCATCAGGAGGCGTTCCCTCTCGATGCCTGTATCAAGGGTTGCAATTTTCTCGGAGGACTGTCGCTATCGAGCCGGTTGCTTCAATCGGGCCGTTCTTTTTCCGCGCCGCCGTCGAATCTCGGCTTTGTGACGGAACTTTCGCCATAATTTCATCCGAGCGAAAGGAAGCCTTAATGCCTGAGGCTTGCTAAAATGCAACGGCGCCACATTTAAACAGAGTCTCGCTATGCAACCGATGCGTAAATCAGCTACAGCAACGACTTGTATCGGCCGATTGTGCAGCGCGAGATCAGGGGTGCGCACCTGTTGAGTTCCCCTTGCCACGGTCGGTCTGAATCTGCGGCAAACCGGCAAAACAGCGACATGATGCGGAGAATCAGACTGGACAGCTTGACGACGTGGAAATCGCCCGCGCTTTCCAGTGATGCCATCTCCGCGCCGCGGCGCTTCGCGCGTCGCATGATGCTGCTTTCGGCCCTCGCAATGGCGCTGAATGGCTGTCAATCGCTGATCGACCAATCCTATCAGCCCAGTGTTTCGCCTTCATCCAATCCGCAGATCGTCGACGAGGTGCAGAAGAACGATCCGCGCGCGGCGATGGGTGCTCGTGAGCATCCGCGCATCGTGGCGAGCTACGGCGGCGAATACAAGGACGCCAAAACCGAGCGCCTCGTCGCCCGCATCGCCGGCGCGCTGACGGCGGTGTCGGAAAATCCGAGCCAGTCCTACCGCATCACCATCCTGAATTCGCCGGCGATCAACGCCTTCGCGCTGCCGGGCGGTTATCTCTATGTTACCCGCGGCCTGCTCGCCCTTGCCAACGACGCCTCGGAAGTCGCCGCCGTGCTGTCGCACGAAATGGGCCATGTGACCGCGAACCACGGCATCGAGCGGCAGAAGCGCGAAGAGGCTGAGGTCATCGCCAGCCGCGTCGTCGCCGAGGTCCTCTCCAGCGACATCGCCGGCAAACAGGCGCTTGCCCGCGGCAAGCTGCGGCTCGCCGCTTTCTCCCGCCAGCAGGAGCTTCAGGCCGATGTCATCGGCGTGCGCATGCTCGGCGAAGCCGGCTACGACCCCTATGCCGCCGCCAGGTTCCTCGATTCGATGGCCGCTTACAGTCGCTTCATGTCGGTTGATCCCGAAGCCGACCAGAGCCTTGACTTCCTGTCGAGCCATCCGAATTCGGCCCAGCGCATAGAACTTGCCCGCACCCACGCCCGCGCCTTCGGCCAGGAAGGCTCGGTCGGCGACAAGGGTCGCAATTATTATCTCGACGGCATAGACGGACTGCTCTACGGCGACAGCCCGGAAGAAGGCTATGTGCGCGGCCAGACCTTCCTGCATGGCGGTCTCGGCATCCGCTTCGACGTGCCGCCGGATTTCCACATCGACAACAAGGTCGAAGCGGTGATGGCCACCGGCCCGAACGACATTGCCGTCCGCTTCGACGGCGTCGCCGACAATCAGAACCAGAGCCTCACCAACTACATCTCCAGCGGCTGGGTGACCGGGCTCGACCCGTCGACCATCCAGCCGATCACCATCAATGGCATGGAAGCAGCCACCGCGCGCGCCAGCGCCGACCGCTGGGATTTCGATGTGACCGTGATCCGCAACAATTCGCAGATCTTCCGGTTCCTGACCGCCGTGCCGAAAGGCAGCGGCGCCCTTGAGCCAACGGCGAATGTCCTGCGCGCGAGTTTCCGCCGCATGACGCCGGCAGAGGCCGCCTCGCTGAAGCCGCTGCGCATCCGCGTCGTCACCGTCCGGCCGGGCGAGAACATCTCGACACTGGCCGCCCGCATGATGGGCACAGACCGCAAGCTCGATCTCTTCAAGCTCATCAACGCCCTGCCCACGGGTGCAGCCGTTGCAACAGGCGATCGCGTCAAGATCATCGCCGAATAAAAGAGGCCCGGCTTGCGCCGGGCCAGTCTGTGCTGCTGGAGGGGATAAAACATCTGGCGCAAAACTGTGCGGCGGTTTTGCGACAATGACCTAAAGCGCGACGCGCTTTCGGTTCAGGCGTAGGCCGCCATATGCGGATCGGCGCTGACGAGCGCGCTGCGAAGCTTCTCCATCGCCCGGCTTTCGATCTGACGCACGCGCTCCTTGGAAATGCCGAGATCGGCACCCAGCTCTTCGAGCGTGGCACCATCTTCCGCCAGTCGTCGGGCGCTGATGATCTTCATCTCGCGTTCGTTGAGATGTTTCAGCGCCGAGGCGAGCCAGACGCGGCGGCGTTCGCCGTCGATCATGTTGGACACCTGCTCGTCCGGCAGGGGATCGTCGCTGACGAGGAAGTCCATCTTCTCCGCGCTCTCGGCATCGCCGGAGACCGAAGGCGCCTGCAGCGAAGCGTCGTTGCCGGAAAGCCTGGCATCCATCGTCTGCACATCGGAGAGGCTGACGCCGAGGGCCGCGGCGATTTCCTGGTGAATGGATTGCAGCGTCAGTTGGGTGTCGCCCTTGGCGAGCTTGGCGCGCAGACGGCGCAGATTGAAGAACAGCGCTTTTTGCGCCGAACTCGTGCCGCCGCGCACGATCGACCAGTTGCGCAGGATATAATCCTGGATCGACGCCCTGATCCACCAGCTTGCATAGGTGGAAAAGCGGACGTCGCGTTCCGGCTCGAAGCGGGCGGCGGCCTCGAGCAAACCGACATAGCCCTCCTGCACCAGATCGCTCATCGGCAGGCCGAAATTGCGGAACTTGCCGGCCATCGATATGACGAGGCGCATATGAGCCATGGCGATCTGGTTGCGCGCGCCGCGGTCGTCATGATCCTTCCAACGGGTGGCGAGATCGTGCTCTTCCTGGCGGGCGAGATAAGGCGCGGCCATCGCGATTTTGATCATGCGCCGATCTGCAGACATGTTCTTCATTTCGATCTCCCGAAACAGGCCTCTCTCGCCCTGAAATGAACAATAAAACTCATCTTCCGGAACATCGCTGTCCGGATTGAATGGGGTTCTGAATGCATAAAAGCCTCGCCCCTGGACTTTTCAGGGGGAGGCCCTATTTCTCATCATGTGCCGGTAAGACGGCCGGGCTGGACCTGTTTCTTCACTTTGCCGGATGGGCAATATAGAAAAGGCATGATCCGCTCCTCATCGAACATTGACGGAATAGCAGTTCGCCCGTTGAGGCCGTTGCCCGACGAGCAGTTCGCAATTACGTGTGATAAACGCGGCAGTCGGGAAAAAGTTCCAATAAAAAAACCCGGCTCGAAGGCCGGGTTTTTTGATAGAAGACAGGCGTCGCTTTTATGCGGCTTCGTCCTGTGAATCGTCTTCTTCGATCGCCTTGCCGCGCTTCGGACCCTTGTTGAGATTGGTCTCGACGAGGCGAACGGCTTCGGTTTCCGACATCTTGTTGACAGCGGCGATTTCGCGCGCCATGCGGTCGAGCGCAGCCTCATAAAGCTGGCGCTCGGAATAGGACTGCTCGGGCTGGTTCTCGGCACGATAGAGATCGCGCACGACTTCAGCGATGGAAATCAGGTCGCCGGAATTGATCTTGGCATCATATTCCTGGGCGCGGCGGGACCACATGGTGCGCTTGACGCGCGCCTTGCCCTGCACGACCTTCAAAGCACGCTCGACGAAATCCGTTTCCGAAAGCTTGCGCATACCAATGCTCATCGCCTTCGCGACCGGAACCTTCAGACGCATCTTGTCCTTCTCGAAATCGATAACGAAAAGTTCGAGCTTCATGCCGGCAACTTCTTGCTCTTCGATAGCGGTGATGGTACCGACGCCATGAGCGGGGTAGACGATCGATTCACCGGTCTTGAAGCCGTGACGTGCTGTAGAAGGCTTTTTCTGCTGAGTCGTCATTCTATTCAAAAACTCCCTGTTACGCTTCCGGCGGCGGCCGGAGCCGGGTCAGTCAGGCCCGGGTGAGACGGTAGTATCCGTCGGGTGACTTCACTCTGGTCCCATCGGGCAAAAGCAAAGACTTCTTGCGCACGATCTTGGGACCCGGCGCTCAAAGCGTTGATATGTCACGGAAACCGTGTACGGATTTGTTTTGCTTTCGTGATGGTTTTGGGCATGCGTCATGCCACAAATGGAACAGTAGACGAAACCTATCATAAAAATATGAGGAAATCAATAATTTGCTTCGCTTGAGTCATGCGGGCAACACATGTCACCCATATGCCTCACGCAGCTTTTAAAAACGTTTCGCCCCGCGGCCGCCCGAATCCGGGGGCCGAATGTGGGTGCTGTCTCAATCGCCGGAACCGGGCTTCTCCGAAAAATACTTCTCGAATTTTCCGGTCTCGCCATCCATTTCCTTGGCCTCGGGCAACGGGTCCTTCTTGACCGTGATATTCGGCCAGTTCGTGGCATATTCGGTATTGATCTTCAGCCATTTGTCGAGGCCCGGCTCGGTATCGGGCTTGATCGCCTCGGCGGGACATTCAGGTTCGCAGACGCCGCAATCGATGCACTCGTCGGGATGGATGACGAGGAAATTCTCGCCCTCATAAAAGCAGTCGACAGGGCAGACTTCCACGCAATCGGTGTATTTGCACTTGATGCAATTGTCGGTCACGACATAGGTCATGAAGAACTCCAGGATTTCCATGCGGATGGGGCCGGGCAACCTGGAACGTCGCGCCTATCCCCGTGCCGGAGGAAAAGCGTGAGCAGGCTTGGGAGGCAAGCACGCTTCCGGCAGGTTGTCAGTGACCTATCGGCTTTATCGCCGGATTTCAAGGATAAACGATCTGCAAAAGCCGCCGCCGCAGACAGAGTTTTCTAATCCTCGTCCGACATCAGCCTGTCGATTGCACGTCTTTCCTTTTTGGTCGGACGGCCGGTGCCGGTCGCCCGGATCGCCTGCTCGTAGGCCGTGAGACGTTTTGCCTCATCGGGCGGCGGGGATTGGTCGTCGTAGAGCAGGCGCGCCTCTTCGTAAGGCCCCCGCCGTTCGCCGGCAAGGCGCATGACGAGAACGACATCGCGCCGCTCCAGCGTTAGCTCGATACGGTCGCCCGGCTTGACCATCTGGCTTGGATGGCTGCAACGCTCGCCGTTGATGCGCACATGGCCCGATTGGATATGGCTCTGCGCCAGCGAGCGCGACTTCACCATGCGCGCGAAGAACAGCCACTTGTCGATGCGCTGGCGCGAACCGCTTGTCGGCTGTGTCTCCCCGCTCATGATTACTTCTTCATCTGCTCCTTGAGAGCTGCGAGCTTGGCGAAAGGCGAATCCGGATCGATCGGCTTCTCCTTGCGCGGCGGCTTGGCCTCGAAGCGCAACGGCTGCGAGCCGCCACGATTGTTGTTGCGGTCGTTGCGATCGTTACGCTCGCCGCGATCCTTGCGATCGCCACGGTCCTGCCGGTCACCGCGCGGCTGGTCGCCCCGTGGTTGGTTATTGCGGTCGCCTCTTGCCTGCTGCGGCCGGCCACCATCGCGACCGCCGCCTTCCTTGCCACGGTTCTGGCGATTGTTGTCGCGGCCGTCGCCATTGCGATTGCCCTCGCCGCCTTCACCGCCGCCCGGCCGGCGATTGCGGTCGCCGCGCTCCTGGTTCTGACCGCGCTGCTCGCCCTGGCCGCCACGGCGTTCGCCATGCCCGCCGCGCGCCTGGCGCTGATTGTCGTTGCGACCGCCAAGACGCCACAGAAGAACCGGCTTCGGTTCCGTCGGCTCGCCGGCTTCCCCAGGAGCAGATCCTGCTTCCTCGGAAGCCGATACCGCTTCCGCAGGAGCGGAGGTTTCCCCGGCAGCAGAGGTTTCCGCGGGAGCGGGTGCCTCGATCGCTTCGGCCGGAGCGGGAGTTTCGACCGCTTCCGTCACCGGCGCGTCGGCGACCGCCGAAGCCGCCTCGGTTGCGGATGGCTCGGCAGCAGTCTCTTCCGCAGCGCCATCGGCATCGTCGTGATCGGCCTTCTCGGCTGTCTCTTCCGCAGGCGTTTGTGCGCTGGCGGCAGGCACCGAGGCCACGTCCTGCGCTGCAAGATGTAGTGATGCCTCTTCCGCCTTCACGGCATCGGCGCGATAGCCGAGACCCTTGAGGATTTCTTCCATGTCCTCAAGCGTCGCACCGAGGATCGACAGCATCGCCGTCGTCGTCGTGAAGCGGCGGCCATCATAGGCGCCCTCCGGACGGTTGTTTTGGCCGGGCTTCCATTGCAGCAGCGGACGGATGATATCGGCCAGCCGTTCCAGGATGTCGATGCGTACGGCTCGCTTGCCGAGGAAACGGAAGCCGGCGAGCTTGTAGAACATCCGCTCGAAGGTCGGATCCGTGACGACGGAGGTGCGGCCGGCGGCCAGCACCGGAATGAGATCACCGTAGCCGGGCTTGTCGAGACCGTCGTTCTTCAGCGCCCAGAGCAGCGTGATGAGCTCGGCCGGCGCCGGCTTCAGAAGTGCGGGAACGAAGATATGATAGGCGCCGAAACGCACGCCGTAGCGGCGCATGGAGGCACGGGCCTCCTGGTCCAGCGACTTCACCTCTTCGGTCACGTCGCGGCGGAAGAGCACCCCGAGATTCTCGACGAGCTGGAAGGCAAGCCCTTTGGCAAGGCCCTGCAGATCCTCGGCGCGCGACAGATCATCGAGCGGCTTCAGCACCGTGCTGATATGATGATTGACGAAGCGCTCGATGCGGGCGGCGACGTGATCGCGGGCATTGCCCGTCAGTTGTTCGTCGGCCAGCAGGATCACGCGCGGACGCATGATGTGATCGCTGCCCGAAAGCCGCGCCACCGGGTCGCCCAGCCAACGGATCAACCCATCCGAACCGATCACCAGATCGCTGTTGCCGGCGGCATGCATCCGGGCCGCGCGGGCTTCGAACTCGAGCCCGAGCGCCTTCTGCGACGCAGCCTGAACCGCCTTGGCATCCGGTCCGTCCGTTCCCGCCACCGGCGTGAAACGGAACCCGCTCAATTGCCCTACATGATGTCCTTCAACGAAGACATCGCCATTCACACTGATTTCAGCTTCCAGCATCGCATTCTCTCTCAGGCGCTTCATGAGCACAGATGTCCTGCGATCAACAAAGCGTTTCGTCAACCTTTCATGTAACGCGTCGGACAATCGATCTTCGATTTCCCGCGTCTTTTCCTGCCAGTGTGTCGGATCGGCAAGCCAACCGGGCCGATTCGAAACGTAGGTCCAGGTCCTTATCTGCGCGATTCGCGCCGAAAGCGTGTCAATTTCCCCATCTGTTCGATCGGAGCGATGAACCTGCTCCGCAAGAAACTGCTCATTCACCGTGCCATAGCGGACAAGATCGGAAAAGAGGGTCGAGATAAGATCGGCATGTTGTGCTGGGGTGATACGCCGATAATCGGGAAGCGCGCAAGCCTCCCAGAGTTTTTCGACGCGCGCCGGCCTGTCGGCAAGATCGATGACCTCGGGATAGCGCGAAAGCTGTTCCAGCGCCTGCTGGTCGACCGCAGGCAACGCCCGCGTCAGCCCCGGCACGCGCGGTCCCACCTCAAGGCTGGCGCGCAGCGATGCGATTGAGGAGAAGTCCATCTCCGTCGTCCGCCACTGCAAAACCTTGACGTTGTCGAATTCGTGCCCCTCGATGCGCTGCACCAGTTCGTCGTCGAAGGGCGAGACTTGCCCGGTGACGCCGAAGGTACCGTCCCGCACATGCCGTCCGGCGCGCCCGGCGACCTGGCCGAGTTCGCCCGGATTGAGATTGCGGAACTGGTAACCGTCGAATTTCCGGTCCTGGGCAAAGGCGACGTGATCGACATCGAGGTTGAGGCCCATGCCGATCGCATCGGTCGCCACCAGATATTCGACGTCGCCCGCCTGATAGAGCGCCACCTGCGCATTGCGGGTGCGTGGGCTGAGCGCGCCGAGCACGACCGCCGCGCCACCGCGCTGCCGGCGAATAAGCTCGGCGATGGCGTAGACCTCGTCGGCAGAGAAGGCGACGATGGCCGAGCGCTGCGGCAGTCGGGTGATCTTCTTCTGCCCGGCATAGAAAAGATGCGAAAGCCGCGGCCGCTCGACGATAGTGATGCCGGGCAGGAGCTGCTGCAGGATCGGCCGCATCGTTGCCGCGCCGAGCAGCAGCGTTTCCTCGCGGCCGCGAAGATGCAGGATGCGGTCGGTGAAGATATGGCCGCGTTCGAGATCGCCGGCGAGCTGCACCTCGTCGATCGCGACGAAGGCGGCCTTGGTCTCGCGCGGCATCGCTTCGACAGTGCAGACGGAAAAACGCGCATTGGGCGGCGAAATCTTTTCCTCGCCGGTGACCAGCGCCACATTCTGCGCGCCGACCTTCTCTACCACCCGCGTATAGACCTCGCGCGCCAGAAGCCGAAGTGGCAGGCCGATCACGCCCGTCCCGTGCGCAACCATGCGCTCGATGGCATAATGGGTCTTGCCGGTATTGGTCGGCCCGAGCACCGCGGTCACACCGCGCCCGCTCAGAATCATCGGCTGCGAAATCAGAGTCATGAGTCCATGCAAATGAGGCGGGTGGCCCCAGGAAAATCTCGGCTCCTCGATGGAAGCTGGACAACACATGGACAGCTGCCGTCGCAAACGCAAGGGCAGATTTCAAAATGCATCGGGGATTACGACCTTTGCGAGTCCCGTGGAACGCCCGAATTTCCGATTCGGAACAGCGCAAGAACGAATCAGCGACGAATCGATGACTCCCGCTGATTCAGCTTTTGTTCACGGCTAAGTATTGATTTTGAATCACTTTTTCCCACTAGATGCTGAATCGCGAGACTCTCACCTGTTCATATTTTCGCTATCGCGACTCCGCAATTCCCGCCCGATCTTGGATAGGCGAAAATCCGCCCGAAATTAACCTCTCGACCAAAGCCGGAACGAATCGGAGACGAATCGCTGACTCCGCCGTTTTCGCCTTTCGTTCACGCCCACATCTTGTGGCGCTATCAGGTCCAGGTCCTAGATGCGCATGGGCGGCAGATCCTTCGCCCCGCCCTCGTCGAATCGGCATTAATCTTTCGGAAACCGGATTCAGACGGCGTTAAGTCGCAGCGTTAACTCAGGGGCGGCCACCTCGCCGATCAAAAACGGAACGAATCGCTGACGAATCGGCGACATCGCGATTTTCCCGCTTTGTTCACCGCAACATATTGTATTTAAATGTCTTTTTAACCATAGCGGCAATTTTCGGAAATGACGGAAATTAAACCGTGAATCAGGCTTCGTCACATTTCCAGAGCTTAACCGGGAACAAAAATCGCCAATACGTGTTTCCAGTCCATCCAAATTGCGGATGAAATGAAGGAAACACACCATGCTTGGCACGATACTACTTGTTATCCTCATTCTGCTCTTGATTGGAGCCTTGCCGAATTGGGGTTATAGCCGTGGCTGGGGCTATGGACCTTCTGGCGGTTTGGGGCTAGTTCTCGTGATTATCATTATCCTTGTACTAATGGGCCGCGTCTAAAGGCCAACTAACCTGGGGAGTTACGACATGATGAAGAAGATTGTTCTTATTGGTGCGCTCGTGGGCGCACTCGCATCTTGCACAGCGACCGAGCAAGGCACGGCGATCGGCGCCGGCACTGGCGCTGTTATCGGCGGTGTCGTCACCAACAGCTGGGGTGGTGCCGCCGTCGGCGCCGTTGCCGGCGGTCTGACTGGCGCTCTGATCGGCCAGTCGGTCGAACGCCGCGGCTACTGCGTCTATCGCGACCGCTACGGTCGCCGCTATGAGGCTCGTTGCCGCTGATCGGCACAAGCATATCGGACTCCCAACGGGCGCTTCGGCGCCCGTTTTCTTTGCCGGTCGTATCCGTCAACGAGACGTTGACAATCGGTTGCGAAAGTCAAATCTAGCGCCGCCCAACGGGCAGGCACATATTTCCTTCAGAGCATGATGTCGAAAAGTGTGAGCGGTTTTCGGACGACATCATGCTCTCACTGTAAATGTAGAACAGGATGATTTTAGGCCGACCCGGCCTAAGATCATCCTGTTTTGGAGCGCAACGGACAGGCAGAGCCGCCCGGCGCACCGGAAAGGAAACGCTTCCATGATTCAGATTTTGCTGAATTCCCTCGTCGCCGTTCTCATCGCGTCGGCTTTCCTGACAACCGCAATATCAGCCCTCAGCGCCAATGATCTTTCGCTGCGCAAAGTGCCGGCCAGAGTTCGGCCACAGCGACGTCCGAACACAGACCGCCGCTCTTGATCTTCTCGAAACAGCGCGACTGCTCCGGCCACAAAATCGCAACCGGCATCACGAGACGCCCATAAACAGCGATGGCGCGATCCTGCCGGACGCGCCATCGCTTTGAATCTAATTCCTAATGTCGACGTGAAGACAGAAAGCCTAGGCGAAGAACTGTCCGCCATTGGCCGTCAGCGTCGAACCGGTGATGAAGCCGGCATCGTCGGAGACGAGGAAGGTGACGCAGCGCGCGATCTCTTCCGGTTCGCCGAGCCGGCCGACGGGGATCTGCGGAATGATACGTTCGTTCAGCACCTTCTCCGGCACGGCAAGCACCATTTCCGTTCCGATGTAACCGGGGCAAATGGCGTTGACGGTGATGTTCTTGTTCGCCCCCTCCTGAGCCAGCGCCTTGGTAAAACCGAGATCGCCCGCCTTGGCCGCCGAATAATTCACTTGGCCCATCTGGCCCTTTTGGCCGTTGATCGACGAGATATTGACGATACGGCCGAAGCTGCGGTCACGCATGCCGGTCCAGACCTGATGCGTCATGTTGAACAGGCCGGTGAGGTTGGTATTGATCACCTCGTGCCATTGCTGCTGCGTCATCTTGTGGAACATCGCGTCGCGGGTGATGCCAGCATTGTTGACGAGGATTTCGACCGGGCCGATCTCGCTTTCGACCCTGGCAATTCCCTCGCCGCAGGCGAGATAATCCGAAACATCCCATTTGAACACCGGAACGCCGGTAACGTCGTGGAAGGCTTTGGCCTTCTCGTCGTTGCCGGCATAGCTGGCGGCGACCCTGTATCCGGCATTTCTCAGTGCCATGGATATTGCCGCGCCGATGCCGCGTGTACCCCCGGTGACCAAAGCCACTCTGCTCATGTTCCGCTCCCCTTTTGTTTTTCGCCCCGCCGCTTGGCGGGATCTTCAATCAAACATGGATCGTATGCTATTTAAAGCGCTTCAAAGCACATGGCCACACCCATGCCACCCCCGATGCAAAGCGTGGCGAGACCCTTCTTGGCGCCGCGGCGCTTCATTTCGAACAGCAGCGTGTTGAGAACGCGCGCACCGGAGGCGCCGATCGGATGGCCGATCGCGATCGCTCCGCCATTGACGTTGACGATCGACGGATCCCACCCGAGATCCTTGGTGACGGCACAGGCTTGCGCCGCGAAGGCCTCATTGGCTTCGACGAGATCGAGATCGTTGACCGACCAGCCGGCCTTTTCGAGCGCCTTGCGCGAAGCCGGGATCGGTCCGGTGCCCATGATCTGCGGATCGACACCCGCTGTTGCCCAGGAAACGATGCGGGCGAGCGGCTGGACGCCGCGCCGGACCGCCTCCGCTTCGCTCATCAGCACCGCCACAGCGGCACCGTCGTTGAGGCCGGACGCGTTCGCGGCCGTGACCGTGCCGTCCTTGTCGAAGGCCGGGCGCAGCTTCCCCATCGCCTCGATAGTCGCGCCGTGACGGATATATTCGTCAGCATCGACCGTAACGTCGCCCTTACGTGTCTTGATGACGTAGGGGATGATCTCGTCGACAAAGCGACCGGCCTTCTGCGCTGCCTCCGCCTTGTTCTGCGAACTGACGGCGAACTGATCCTGGTCGTCGCGCGAAAGCTGCCACTGGCGCGCAACATTCTCGGCGGTGATGCCCATGTGGTAGCCGTGGAAAGCGTCGGTCAAGCCGTCCTTGATCATCGTGTCGATCATCGTCATGTCGCCCATCTTGACGCCGCCGCGTAAGTGCGCGGCATGCGGGGCCATCGACATGGATTCCTGGCCGCCGGCAACGATGATCTTGGCGTCGCCGGTGGCGATCTGCTGCATGCCGAGCGCGACGGCGCGCAAGCCCGAGCCGCAGAGCTGGTTAACGCCCCAGGCCGTCGCTTCCTGCGGAATGCCGGCCTTCATCGCCGCCTGGCGGGCCGGGTTCTGACCCTCGCCGGCGGCAAGCACCTGGCCGAGGATGACCTCATCCACCTCGCCGGCATCGACGCCGGCACGCTCAAGCGCGCCCTTGATGACGGCCGCCCCGAGCTCATGCGCGAGGACCGTCGCGAAAGCACCGTTGAAGGCGCCGACTGCTGTTCGCCCTGCGCTGGCGATGACGATGGATGGATTGCTCATGGGGACGCTCCTCGTTTTCGTCTCACTTACATAAGTGGAAACTGGCAAAGCTTGGAGCACAAGTCAAACGCGAAGACCGGCTGCTGTCATTTTTCGGCAAAGCCTTTCAAAGCCCAATTCATCTGCTCTGTTAAAGGTTTGCCGCATCGCACAAAGAGATTGTCACCGGCCTTCTTTTGCGTTTACAGTCTCAAGTGGAGGAATATCCATAAATCAGACGGGGGTTCAGGAGACTGATATGGCGAAGCATGAGGGTCAGATCGTTATCAAGAAATACGCCAATCGCCGCCTATACAACACAGGCACCAGCACCTATGTGACGCTGGAAGACCTGGCGGAGATGGTGAAGAAGGGCGAAGAATTTAACGTACAAGATGCAAAAAGCGGAGATGACATCACCCATTCGGTGCTGACCCAGATCATCTTCGAACAGGAATCGAAGACCGGCAACACATTGCTCCCGATCTCCTTCCTGCGCCAGCTCATCACCTATTACGGCGACCAGATGCAAATGGTCGTGCCGAGCTTTCTCGAACATTCGATGCGCTCCTTCACCGAACAACAGGCCCAGATGCGCGAGCAAGTAAACCGCGCCTTCGGCGAAACGCCGCTCGGCAAGAACCTGCAGTTGCCGATGCAGATGGTCGAGGACCATGTTCGCCGCAACACCGAGCTGTTTCAGCAGGCGATGCAGATGTTCTCGCCCTTCATGACGCCGCCTGCCAAGGAAAGCCGCAAGGCCGAGGCCAAGGATATCGATGAGCTGAAGGACCAGCTCCGCGCCCTTCAGAACAAACTCGACAACCTATAATCCGATCGAGACATCCCGCCCGGCGCTTCGGATCGATACGGCAAAACCGCCGATGACATCGATCAGAGCGATCGTCATCAAAATGAAGAAGACCTGCGTCGCAGCATCCCGGACGAGCAAAAACTCGACCAGGAAAGCGATGAACACCAGCATCGACAGCATGTGGTTGACGAGATTGCCGGGACCAGTTCTGGTCGCTTTGAGGATTTCGAAGAACAGCACGACAAGTGCGATGACGATGAAAAGATCACCGAGCGCCATGCTCCAGATCGCGCCCGAGATCATCGACAGCACGATGATATCATGTTGCAGTGCTGGAATGCCGCCATTGCCCATCAGGCCTAGCATCGCAAGATTGTAAAGAATAAATGGGATAATCATCAGGGGCATGGCGGCTATCATCGGCAATCTCCCAGTGCATCATGGAACAATACTGCCGCAAACCCTTGCCCCACCGCAAGTCATTGCAAATATTATATTGTCGAAATGCAAAAGGCCGGCGTGACGCCGGCCTTGAAACTTCGATCGGACAAGCCGGATCGGGAAATTATGCGCTTTCCTTCGGCGTCAGAACCTGGCGTCCGCGATACATACCGGTCTTCAGATCGATATGATGCGGGCGGCGCAGTTCGCCGGAATTCTTGTCTTCGACGTAGGTCGGAGCCTTCAGGGCGTCTGCCGAACGGCGCATACCGCGCTTGGACGGGCTTGTTTTTCTCTTCGGTACAGCCATTTCTCTTACTCCACTTGCGGGCAAAACATTCCCACGGCCACACCGGCGGCCGAAACGGACATGTCGCGATTTCGGAATTTGGCGCGCTTATACATGCAAGGGGTGACCTTGACCAGTCCCCATGCGTATTTTTTGCAAAGCCGATGATTCCAGGCTCAGACTTCGTCTTCCGGCACGATCCAGGGCTCGGCGCGGGCCGCCTCTTCCCATTTCCGCCAGGCCGGATGCGCCTTCATGGTCTCCATATAGGCCAGCGTATCGTTTTGGCTGACGAGATCATAGATTTCGAACCGGTTGACGACAGGCGCAAACATCGCATCCGCCCCGCTGAACGCGCCAAACAGAAACGGTCCGCCGGATTGCTGCAGGAGGTCGCGCCAGATCGTCTCGATGCGGCTGATATCGGCGTCGACACCATCCGGCAACGCGATCTTGCCCTTCGGCCGGCGGATATTCATCGGGCAGGCACCGCGCAGCGCCCGGAAGCCCGAAAGCATTTCCATCGAAACCGAACGGGCGAGCGCCCGCTCGGCGCGATCCCTCGGCAGAAGGCCGGCGTCCGGATAAAGCTCGGCGACATATTCGATGATCGCCAGCGATTCCCAGATCTTCAATGCGCCGTGCTGCAGAAGTGGTACTCGCCCGGTCGGTGAGACCGCCTTGATATCGGGGTTGCCACCAGGATAGTCGAAGGGGATCAGGACTTCCTCGAAATCGACGCCGGCGCCCGTCAGCGCCATCCACGGCCGGAACGACCAGGAGGAATAGTTCTTGTTGGCGATGTAGAGCGTCGGTCTATCCATGGGCTTCTCCCGTTCAGGCTTCAAAATCGAAGATCAACAATTCGTGGAAATGGTTCATGTCCTCGAACAGGCAGAATGCCGGCGGGGTCAGCTCGAAAACAGGGGCCTTGCGGCGGACATCGTCGGCCACGTTGTCGAGCATTGCCTGCCATCGCGGCAAGGCTTCGTCCTCCAACCGTTCGATCGCATAGGCGAAGGTCATGTGGAACTTATAGTCCTCATGGTTCGGCTGGCGATAGCCCAGAAGCTCGGCCAGCGCATTGCGCCAGGCGCGCATGACCTTGCGGTCTCTCTCCGTCGCCCCGTCGACGAGCAGGCCCGACGGGCGAGCTTCGACGATGGCGACCTTGAAGGGATCGGCCATCGAGAAACCTTCGAGCCGGGCCGCCATCAGCGCTATCATGTCGTCGATCGGCGTATCGAGAGGCAGGTCGCCCGGCCAGCAATCCTGGCGGCGCCTGGTCTCGATGACACCTTCGAAAAGTGTCATGTGAATGCTTGATATCGGCGTGAAGAGGAACTGCGGGGCTTCGGGCATCGCCAGATATTTCTCACGCGCCTCGATCAGCACCGCCTGCGTTTGCGAACCCTTCTCGATATGGCAAACGATGGTGTTGCCGGCTTCCGGCAGAAAGCCGCCGACCTTGCGATAACGGCTGCCGAGATGGGCGGGCGGGGTTGGATTGTGCCTCTTCGAATAAAAGAGAAGCTCGGGCGAAAATGTCGTGATGGTCATGGGCGACTCGGGGGCTCTGGTTGGACTGCATTCGCCCATATGGCAGAACCAAGAATGTCAGATGACACTTGCCACGTCTCGAGCACGATACCGAAAAGTGTGAGCGGTTTTCGGACGACATCCTGTTCTAACGATAAGTTCTGATCTCAATCATAGATGCACCTGATGTAATCGCCCGAACCTTGTGCGCGTCTCTCGATTACGCCGGCGAGCCGGCGAAGACCTCGTCCGGGCTTGCCGGCATTGCGGTCGATCGGGTTCGGCAGCGAGACGGCAAGCAGCGATGCCTGGCGCCGCGTCAGCTTCGAGGCCGGCACCTTGAAATGATGCTGGGCCGCCGCCTCGATACCGTAAATGCCGGGACCCCATTCGGCGATATTGAGATAGATTTCCATCAGCCGCCGTTTCGACAGGACGAAATCCGTGCTCACCGCGAGCGGAAGTTCCAGCGCCTTGCGCACGAAGGAGCGGCCGTTCCAGAGGAAGAGGTTTTTCGCCGTCTGCATCGGGATGGTGCTGCCGCCACGTGTCGCCTGACCTTTCAGCGTATCCTCGACCAGCATGCGCATTTCCGCCCAGTCGACACCGCCGTGAAAGCAATATTGCCCGTCCTCCGACATCATCACCGACTGCACCACAACCGGGGCAATGTTATCAAGCGACACCCATTGCCTGTCATAACCCCGCAGCAGCACGAGATCGCGCAGCATCAGCGTCGAGACGGGATGAATGAAAGGCAGCAGATAGAAAAAGATCAGCGCATAGGGAAGAATCAGCAAGACGAGTACGGCAAGAACAATGCGTTTCAACACACGCCCGTCTCCGAACCATCGCCGACGAGCCGGCATGTCGACGCTGTCCTCTCTTTCCGGCGCTATATCCAATGTCCCCAGTCCGATTTCGCTCCTGTCGTTCTCATAACGCCTGTGCAGAGCTTATGCCAGAGTGTGCGGCGAATCTTGCTGCCGCCATCGACAATTCCGTTGCAAGCCCGGGGGCGCTCATGCCAAACAGCGCCCATGGACGCGAACCGGGACACTTTCGAGACGAGGCTGAAGAACAACGCCCGCGACATCGAGGCGCTGCTCGACGCATTGCTTTCACCGAGTGCCCTTTCCGATGAAATCGCCAGGCCCGAGACGCTGCGCGATGCCATGCATTATGCCGTGCTGAACGGCGGCAAGCGGCTACGCCCGTTTCTCGTCGTCGAAAGTGCAGCCCTTCTCGGCGGCGACGCCGAGGCGGCACTTCGCGTCGGCGCCGCTCTCGAATGCGTCCACTGTTATTCCCTCGTGCATGACGACCTGCCGGCCATGGACGATGACGACCTGCGCCGCGGCAAACCGACGGTACACATAAAGTTCGACGAAGCGACGGCGATCCTCGCAGGCGACAGCCTGCTGACCTACGCCTTCGACATCATCGCCGCGCCGGAAACGACCCTTGCCGATACGAGCAAGGCATCGCTGGTGCTGGCCCTTGCCCGCGCAGCCGGTCTCGGCGGCATGGCCGGCGGCCAGGCGCTCGACCTCGCGGCGGAAAAGCAGGCCCCCGACGAGGCCGGCATCATCCGCCTGCAGGCGATGAAAACAGGCGCGCTGATCCGCTTCGCCTGTGAAGCCGGCGCCGTCATCTCGGCAAGCCCGCCGGAAGATCGTCGCCGCCTGCGCGCCTTCGGCGAAAAGATCGGCCTTGCCTTCCAGCTTGCCGACGACATTCTCGACCTGACCTCGGATGCGGCGACCATGGGCAAGGCGACCGGCAAGGATGCGGCCCGCGGCAAGGGAACACTCGTCGCCCTGCGCGGCATGGAATGGGCCGAGACCCAGCTCCGTGAGCACGTCCGCGATGCCGAAGCGCTGCTTGCTCCCTACGGCGCCCGTGCCTCGATCCTCATTGCTGCGGCGCATTTCATCGCCGACCGAAAAAGCTGAAGCGACAGGTCAGGCGGACAATATCTCCTTGAGAGCGGAGACCAGACGGGCACACTCTTCATCCGTGCCGATGCTGATCCGCAGGAAGTCCGAAATACGCGGCTTGGCAAAATGCCGGACGAGAATGCCGCGCTCCCGCAGGGCGGCTTGAAGCGCTGCCCCTGAACGGCTTTGGTGCCTCGCGAAAACGAAATTCGCCTGCGACGGCAAGACCTCGAAACCCAAAGGTCCAAGTTCAGAGACGAGGCTTTCCCGGCTGGCGATGATGTTCCTCCGGCATGTCTCGAACCACGCCTCGTCCTTGATCGCCGCCGTCGCCGCAAGCTGCGCCAGACGATCGAGCGGATAGGAATTGAAGCTGTCCTTGACCCGCTCCAGCGCCTCAATCAGCGGCCGCTGCCCCAGCGCGAAGCCGATGCGCAGACCGGCAAGCGAACGGGACTTCGACAGGGTCTGGATCACCAGTAGGTTGGGATAGGTTGAAACGAGCCCGGCGGCGCTCTCGCCGCCGAAATCGATATAGGCCTCGTCTATGACGACGACCGCATCCGGATGGGTGGCAAGAAGTGCTTCGATACTGGCAAGCGGCAAGCCGATGCCGGTCGGCGCATTCGGATTGGGGATGATGATCGCGCCGCAGGGCCTGTCGTAATCTTCCAGCCGGATCCGGAACCCATCGTCAACAGCCACCTCGATCGCTTCGACGCCGTATAGCAGGCTATAGGTCGAATAGAAGGCGTAGGTCACATCGGGGTAGAGAAGCGGCCGCTCGTGTTTCAGCAGCGCCTGGAACGCATGCGCGAGAACCTCGTCGGAGCCATTGCCGACGAATACTTCCTCAGCCGTCAGGCCGAAACGAGCCGCGATCGTCTCGCGCAATTCCGTGGCAGTGGGATCGGGATAGAGCCGCAGACGATCGTCCGCCGCGTCCCGGATCGCCTCGAGCGCCTTCGGAGACGGCCCGTAAGGATTTTCGTTGGTATTGAGCTTGGCCATGTTCGCGAGACGGGGCTGCTCGCCCGCGACATAGGGCCGAAGCTTGCTGACGATTGGCGACCAGTACTGGCTCATCCGAAGTTGCGGGCGTTCATTCCGCCGCCGTCCGCTGGCCGAAACGCTTCTCGATATAGTCGACAACAAGCGCCTCGAAATCGGCGGCGATATTGGGACCGCGCAATGTCAGCGCCTTCCGGCCATCGATGAAGACGGGGGCGGCCGGCGTTTCGCCGGTGCCCGGAAGCGAAATGCCGATATCGGCATGTTTGCTTTCGCCCGGCCCGTTGACGATGCAGCCCATGACGGCGACGTTCAGCGCCTCGACGCCAGGATATTTTTCGCGCCAGACCGGCATGTTCTTGCGGATGTCGTTCTGGATGTTCTGGGCAAGCTCCTGAAACACCGTCGACGTCGTGCGTCCGCAGCCGGGACAGGCCGCAACGACAGGTATGAACTGGCGGAAGCCCATGACCTGCAGGATTTCCTGCGCCACCTGGACTTCGCGGGTGCGGTCGCCGTTCGGCTCGGGCGTCAGCGACACGCGGATCGTATCGCCGATGCCGTGCTGCAGCACGAAGCCCATCGCCGCCGACGAGGCGACGATGCCCTTGGTGCCCATGCCGGCTTCGGTCAGGCCGAGATGCAGCGCATGATTGGAGCGTTCGGCGAGCATGGAATTGACGGCGATCAGGTCCTGAACCTGGCTGACCTTGGCCGACAGGATGATGCGGTTGCGCGGCAGGCCGATTTCTTCGGCAAGGGCAGCCGACAGCAGCGCCGATTGCACAATCGCCTCGCGCGTCACCTGGCGGGCCGAAAGCGGCGATCCGGCTTCGGCGTTCCGGTCCATCAGCGCCGTCAGCAGATCCTGATCGAGCGAGCCCCAGTTGACGCCGATGCGCACCGGCTTGTCATAGCGGATCGCCATCTCGATGATCTCGGCGAACTGTTTGTCCTTCTTGTCCTTGAAGCCGACATTGCCGGGGTTGATGCGGTATTTCGCCAGCGCTTCGGCACAATCCGGATGATCGGCGAGCAGCTTATGGCCGATGTAATGGAAGTCGCCGATCAAGGGCACGTCCATGCCGAGGCGCAGCAGCCGATCGCGGATCCTCGGCACGGCGGCCGCACTCTCGTCGCGGTCGACGGTGATGCGCACCAGTTCCGAACCCGCCCGGTGGAGAGCGGCGACCTGCGCGACGGTGGAATCGATATCGGCCGTATCGGTGTTCGTCATGGACTGCACGACGACCGGCGCCCCGCCGCCGACGATGACACCGCCGACATCGACGGCAACGGAAGCACGGCGCGGTTTCGGATCAAAATCGACGGCTGAAGACATGGAGAGTTCTTGCACCCCTAAAAAACAGTGCTTTTCAGGTGGATCAAGGCCGGCTGCTTGTCAACCGCCCCTGATATCACTTTTGTTGGGAGGCGGCTCAGTGACCGCCTCCGGAAGTCTCATCGGCATAATGGGCCAGGTTGGACAGCAGCAGAACGACGAGCAGCAGCACCGGTAGCGCCATGAAAACGACGGCAAAACCGATATGCTCGGCGACGAAGCCGATCAACGAGGGCGCAACCAGCATGCCGGAATAACCCATGGTCGTGACCACCGAGATGCCGATGCCGGGCTTGAGGCCGGGAATATTCCCCGCCGCCGAAAAGGCGATCGGCACCATGTTGGAAATGCCGATACCGCAAAACGCAAAGCCCAGGATGGCAAGCTCGGCATTGGGCGCCAGGCCAGCAAGCAGCATGCCGACAATGGCAAATAAAGTGCAGATGCGTAGCGTCTTGACGCCGCCCAGGCGGTCGCGCACCAGGTCGCCGCCAAAGCGCATGATGGCCATGGTGGCCGAAAAGGCTGCGAAACCAAGACCGGAAAGCGCGACGGACGCGTCCAGTTCCTGCCGGAGATAGAGCGCGCCCCAGTCGAGAACAGCGCCTTCCGGCACCATGCTGAACAGCGCCATCAATCCGAGCAGCCACGGCAGCGGCACCATCGGCAGCTTCGTCTTTTCCTTCTTGGTGTCGGGATGCGGCGGATCCGCAAGGATCATCGGCCAGGCGACGGCAAGGAAGATTGCCGCCAGCACCGTCGCCAGCTGCGCATGGCCGAGAATGCCGAGCTTGGAGATCACGATGCCGCCGAGACCTGAGCCGATCAGTCCGCCAAGGCTCCAGAAAGCGTGGCAGGACGACATGATGGCGCGGCGCATGGATTTCTCGACCGACACTGCATTGGCATTCATCGCCACATCCATTGCGCCGATGAAGCCGCCGAACAGGAAGAGCGAGATTGCCCCGGTGAGCACGTTTGGCGCGAGCGTCAATGCCAGCAGCAACGGCAGCACACAGACAGCTAGGACCTGAACGACGACACGCGAGCCGTGTTTGGCGATCTGCGCACCGGCGATCGGCATCATGACCAGCGAGCCGACGCCGAAGACCAGGATCATCAGCCCAAGCTCGAACTTGGTCAGCGCCAGACGCTCGGCAAAATCCGGGATCTTCGGCGCCCAGCAGCCGACGACAAAACCATTCATAAGAAAGAGCAGGGAAACCGCCGCCCTGCTTCTGGTAATGAAGCCGCTCCGGGCTCCCGGCGCACTCACATGACTATCCATTTCCGGTCTTCCTCATTGCCGGGCTTTCACCCGCCCGGTTTCCCTAAACTCTATGACGTCGCCTCAGTTCGTTTTCTCGGCGAGAACAGTTCTGCATCCGCGCTCGCGGTAACGGGCGAGAACGGCCGGATCGGCATCGTGCTCGACGACCAGGCATTCGCAATGGGCAACCGGCAGGATGCTATGGGGGGCCGCAGTGCCGAATTTCTCCGAGGTTGCAGCCACCAACACTTTTCTGCTCCTGGACGTCGCAAACCGCTTGAACTCCGCATCCTCGAAGCCGAACACCGTGATGCCGGCTTCGAGATCGACCCCGCAGGCGCCGAGAATGCAGAGATCGGGCGAAATCTGTTCCATATCCCGCAAGGCCTTGGCGCCGAGCGAACCGCCCGTCTGCCGGTCGACCATCCCGCCGATCAGAATGACGTTGACGCCAGGCTTGTCGATTAGCGCCGCGGCAATCGCCGGCGCATTCGTCGCAGCCGTGAGTGCAAGTTCGGCCGGCAATGCGTTGGCAATCGCCAGATTGGTGCTGCCGGCATCGAAGAACACAGTCGAACCGGCGGCAATCTGCTTTGCCGCTGCGCGCGCCAGCGCCTGTTTCCGGTCAGCGGCAAAGCCGATGCGTTGCGTCAGGCTTCCATGCGCCGGCGAGACCGGCAATGCACCGCCATAAACCCGCTCGCAGAGCCCTGCCGCCGCCATCTCCCGCAGATCCCGTCGCACCGTGTCCTCGGAGACGCCGAATTCGAGCGCAAGCTCCGTCGCCAGCACGCGGCCATTCAGCCGCAGCCTCTCGGAAATCACGCCTTGGCGCTCTCGCAACAGAAAATCCTGCATGTTCCTACCGGGTCCGTAGCTTACGAATTAGAAACGTGCATAAACGCTTATAATCATGCAGGCAATATGCACGAACACACGTTTTCTGACGTTCGGAAACAAAGCTGCACCCACCAGAGTGAACATGCCCTATTGACCGGTCCGAGAGGCGGGAATATCGATTGATCATTCCCGATTCCCGCCGGCATATCCGCCACCTGGTGCGTTCTCCCCGTGAAAAACTCCGTCAGCCTGGGCATCCTGCTCACGACCGTCGCCTATATGGCGTTCACCTTCCATGACGCGATCATCAAGGTCCTGGCTTCAAGCATTCCCGTCTGGCAGATCCTGTTTTTCCGCAGTCTCACCATCCTCGTCGGTTGTCTCGCCTATGGTCGCGGCAAGCTCGTCCGTCAGACGATGACGTCGCCGATCATCAAGCCGATGATCGCCCGCAGCATCCTTCTTCTCTGCGCCTGGCTTTCCTATTATTCCGCTGCAAGCCGCCTGCAGCTTGCCGAAGTGACCACGCTCTATTACGCCGCACCTGTTGTCGGCACCTTGCTTGCTTGGTTCATCCTGCAGGAGAAGGTCACGCCGGCGCGCTGGCTGGCCGTTGGCGTCGGCTTCGTCGGCGTCCTCATTGCCTGCAATCCGATCGGCCTCACCATCTCCTGGCCGGTCTATCTGGCGCTGCAGGCGGCCGTGCTCTGGGCCTCTGCCATGGTGCTGCTGCGCAAGACCTCGCTGCATGAGAAGACGATTATCCAGCTCACCGTTTCCAACGTCTTTTTCCTTGCCATGACCGGCGTTGCCGTGATCTGGACATGGCAGACCCCCGATATGACGCAGCTCGCGCTCCTCATCGCCACCGGCATCGTTGCCGGCTGCGCGCAGTTCGCCCTTTTCGAAGGCATGCGCCAGGCGCCCGTCTCCGTGCTTGCGCCATTCGAATATAGCTCTCTCATCTGGGCCTTCCTCTTGGGTTATCTAATCTGGGCCGATATCCCCACGCACAATGTGGTCGTCGGCGCGGCGATGATCCTCGGCGCCGGATTGATCATCATCGTCAGCGAAAAACTGCGCCGCCGCATCACCGCCTGATGCCTGTTTCTGCGGGATTCATGGTTCGAGCGGCCGTTTGAGAAAAATATTTGCAGTTGCTGCTTTTATTCGCAGTTTTCTACGCTTCCGGCGCCATAATTTTCTGCCAACTATCCCCATCCGATAACAACCTCCCAAGGATGGATGAAACAATGAACTGGTTGAAAACCGTCGCCGCCGCTGCCCTCATTCAGGCCGCGGCCCTCCTGCCTGCCCATGCCGGTGAAAACCTCGCCGCCATCAAATCGGCCGGCGTCTTCAAGATCGGCACCGAAGGCACCTATGCGCCCTTCACCTATCATGACGAAAGCGGCAAGCTCGTCGGCTTCGATGTCGAGATCGGCGAAGCGATCGCCGCCAAGCTCGGCGTCAAAGCCGAGTTCGTCGAAGGCAAGTGGGATGGCCTGATCGCCGGCCTCGATGCCAAGCGCTACGATACCGTCATCAACCAGGTCGGCATCACCGAAACCCGCAAGCAGAAATACGATTTCTCCGAGCCCTATATCGCCTCCAAGGCCGTATTGATCGCCCGCGACGGCGACGACAGCATCAAGTCTTTCGCCGACCTGAAGGGCAAGAAGTCCGCCCAGTCGCTGACCAGCAACTTCGGCAAGCTCGCAACCGAAGCCGGCGCCGAGCTCGTCGGCACCGACGGTTTCGATCAGTCGATCCAGCTGGTGTTGACCAAGCGCGCCGACGCCACGATCAACGACAGCCTCTCCTTCCTCGATTTCAAGAAGCACAAGCCGGACGCACCGGTGAAGATCGTCGCCGAGCAGGAAAATGCCGATTACTCCGGCATCATCATCCGCAAGAACGAGCCGGAGCTTCTCGCCGAAATCAACAAGGCGCTTGCCGACATCAAGGCCGACGGCACCTACAAGAAGATCGCCGACAAGTATTTCGGCCAGGACGTTTCCAAGTAAGCTTCGTTCAAGAAAATCCCCTCCCCAACCCCTCCCCACAAGGGGGAGGGACTTTGGCGGCGGATCGCCATCGTTTCGGCTAGCAGTTCGGTTGCTATTTCGTGCGGGGCGGCACCTAGATAAGTCCCTCCCCCTTGTGGGGAGGGGTTGGGGAGGGGTATTCCGAGATATCACCACCCAACCGACCAGAAGGAACGCCCTTGCCGCACTGGCTCCAACTGATGGCGGAATCGCTACCCTCGCTCCTCTGGGCGGGATTGATCTTCACCATTCCGCTGACCCTGCTGTCCTTCGCCTTCGGGCTGACGCTCGGGCTCGCCACCGCGATCGCCCGGCTCTTCGGGCCGATGCCGCTGTCCGCCATCGCGCGCTTCTATGTCTGGGTCATTCGCGGCACGCCGCTGCTCGTGCAGCTCTTTGTCATCTTCTACGGCCTGCCGAGCCTCGGCATCCTGCTCGATGCCTTTCCGGCCGCCCTCATCGGTTTCACGCTGAATATCGGCGCCTATAGCTCCGAGATCATCCGCGCCGTCATTTCCTCGGTACCGAAGGGCCAGTGGGAAGCCGCCTATTCGATCGGCATGAGCTGGCGCCAGGCGATGAGCCGCACCATCCTGCCGCAGGCGGCTCGCGTCGCCGTGCCGCCTTTGTCGAACACTTTCATCTCGCTGGTCAAAGACACCTCGCTTGCTGCGGCCATCACCGTGCCTGAGCTTTTCCAGGCAGCACAGCGCATCGTCGCCACCACCTATGAGCCGCTGATCCTCTATATCGAGGCGGCGCTGGTCTATCTCGTCCTGAGCTCCGTCCTCTCGCAGCTGCAGGTGCGGCTGGAACGCCGCTTCGCGCGTTATGGCGGCATGCTGGAGGCAAATGCATGATCGAGCTTTCCAACATCGAAAAGCGCTTCGGCGACGCCGTCATCCTCAAGGATATCAGTATCCGTATCCCCGAAGGCAGTGTCACCGCGCTGGTCGGGCCTTCCGGCGGCGGCAAGAGTACACTGCTGCGCTGCATCAACCTGCTCGAAATTCCGACCGCCGGCTCCATCCGCCTCGGAGAGGAGAAGCTGGCCTTTGCACCGGGCAAACGAACGAGCTGGCCGGCGATCCAGAAGATCCGCCGCCAGACCGGCATGGTCTTCCAGAATTTCCAGCTCTTCCCGCATCAGACCGCGATCGAGAATGTCATGGAAGGCCTGGTGACGGTGCTGAGATGGCCGAAAGAAAAGGCCCGCGAGCGTGCGATGGAATTGCTGACCAAGGTCGGCATGACCCACAAGGCCGATGCCTGGCCTTCGACATTGTCGGGCGGCCAGCAGCAGCGCGTCGCGATCGCCCGCGCGCTGGCGCCGTCGCCGCGCGTGCTTCTGTGCGACGAGCCGACATCCGCCCTCGATCCCGAGCTTTCGGCCGAAGTGGTCGATGTGCTGGGCAAGCTTGCCAGCGAAGGCACGACGATGGTGATGGCGACCCACGATCTCCGGCTCGCCTCGAAGATCGCCAATGACGTCGTTTTCCTGGAAGCCGGCAGCGTGGTGGAAACGGGCAGCGCCAGAGCGATCTTCAGCGCACCGGAGCGCGAACGCACCAAGCGCTTCATCTCGACGATCAACGCCGCCCATACTTACGATATCTGAGACTTACCATATCTGAGCCAATGCCGGGACGCCAACATCCCGGCATTAGCTGGAACGCCAATCAGGAGGCCGTGACGACCGAGCGCGCCGCCTTCAGCGCATTGCCCCACCAGGTGAGCTGGTCGAGCTGGTTCTTCGCGGCTTCGTTGAGATGCGCGTAATCGCTGAGGCTCTTGCCTTCCTTGAGGACCCCGAGATATTCGCCAAGCGCGATATGCACGCCCGTTTTCACCGAAGCTGCACCCATTTCCACGAAGATCAGCCGGAGATGCTCGACCGCACGTGCGCCGCCGACGCCGCCGTAACCGACGAAACCGACCGGCTTGTGGATGAACTCGCCGAGGTCGATGGCGTTCTTCAGAACCGCCGTCGGAGCGTGATTGTACTCGGCAACGGTGAAAATGAAGCCGTCGAATTCACGCAGCTTCTTTTTCCAGCGCTCTGCCGTCTCGCTTTCAGCGGTCGTGGCACGCTGCTCACCGAAAAAATGCATGGGGTATTCGAGCAGGTCGAGAACCTCGACCTCGATGTCCTGGCGCTCTGCGGCGATAGCGGCAATCCACTTGGCCGGATGCTCGGCAAAACGGCCAATACGCGTGCTGCCGACGATGACGGCAATCTTCAACTTGCTCATGGATATCATTTCCTGATTGGTCTTGGGGGCGGATGGTGGGAGCGCAAGTTTATGAGAAAGCCTCCGCGCCGGGCAAGGCGCGAAGGCTTCGGAAAATCAGCTTTTTGACAGGCCGATCGTACACAATCGAGTGAAGGGAGCCGGCTCGCAAAGTCGGCTGATAGGCGCCTTTGCGAAGACGGCAGCCCTTCAGCCTGCGTAGACGACGAGCAGGTCCTTGGCATCGATCTGATCGCCGGCCCGTACCAGTACTTCGGAAATCGTCCCATCCTTTTCCGCATGCAGCGCCGTTTCCATCTTCATCGCCTCAATGGAGACGAGCACGTCACCGGCATTGACGGCCTGGCCGGGCGAGACGAAGACACGGCTGATGACACCCGGCATCGGCGCGCCGACATGAACGGCATTGCCTGGTTCGGCCTTGCGGCGGACGGCGGCACCCGTCGCCCCATGGGCCCGGTCCGGCACTTTGATGCGGCGCGGCTGGCCGTTGAGCTCGAAGAAGATGGTCACCATGCCCTGGCTGTCGGTGGCGCTCATCGCCTGGTTGACGATGACAAGCGTCTTGCCGCGCTCGATATCGGCAAACAGCTCCTCGCCATCCTTGAGGCCATAGAAATAGGCGGGCGTCGGCAGCACCGAGACCGGGCCGTAGGTATCTGAGGCGAGCGCGAAGTCGGTGAAGACCTTCGGATACATCAGGTAGGAGGCGAATTCGAAGTCGCTGACCTCGCGCTCGAGTTTCGTCTCGATGACTTTACGCTCCGCATCGAGATCGGCCTCCTTGAGCAGCGAGCCGGGGCGCACGGTATAGGGCTTGTCGCCCTTCAGCGCCTTCTTCTGCAGTGCTTCGGGCCATCCTGACGGCGGCTGGCCGAGGTCGCCCTTCAGCATCGAGACCACCGATTCCGGGAAGGAGACTTCCTTGTCGGGGCTGCCGACGTCGGCGACCGTCAGATCCTGGGACACCATCATCAGCGCCATGTCGCCGACGACCTTGGAAGACGGCGTCACCTTGACGATATCACCGAACATCTGGTTGGCGTCGGCATAGGCCTGCGCCACCCGATGCCAGCGGGTCTCGAGGCCGAGCGAGCGGGCCTGTTCCTTGAGGTTGGTGAACTGGCCACCCGGCATTTCGTGCAGATAGACTTCGGATGCCGGACCCTTCAGATCGCTTTCGAAGGCGGCATATTGGTTACGCGCCGCTTCCCAATAGAAGGAGATACGGCGGATCCATTCCGGATCGAGGCCCGGATCACGCTCCGTACCGCGCAACGCCTCGACGATCGAACCGAGACAGGGCTGCGAGGTATTGCCGGAAAGCGCGTCCATGGCCGCATCGACAGCATCGACGCCGGCATCGACAGCGGCAAGAACGGTCGCGGCCGCAATACCCGATGTATCATGCGTGTGGAAATGGATCGGCAGGCTGGTCGCCTCGCGCAGCGCCTTGAACAGAACCTTCGCAGCCGCAGGCTTGAGAAGGCCCGCCATATCCTTGAGCGCGATGATATGCGCGCCTGCCTTCTCGAGCTCGACCGCAAGGTCGGTGTAGTATTTCAGATCGTATTTCGGACGGGCCGAGTTCAGGATATCGCCGGTATAGCAGATCGCCGCCTCGCAGAGCTTGTTCTCTTCGGCAATGGCATCCATCGAGACACGCATGTTCTCGACCCAGTTCAGGCAATCGAACACGCGGAAGAGATCGATGCCTCCTCTGGCCGCCTGGCGGACGAAATATTTGACGACATTGTCGGGATAATTGGTATAGCCGACGCCGTTGGCGCCGCGCAGCAGCATCTGCAGCAGAAGGTTCGGCGCGCCCTCGCGGATCAGCGCCAGGCGCTCCCACGGGTCCTCGGTCAGAAAGCGCATGGAGACGTCAAAAGTCGCGCCGCCCCAGCATTCGAGCGACAGAAGGTTCGGCAGCGCATGCGCATAGGTGTCGGCAATGCGGGCGATGTCATAGGTGCGCATGCGGGTGGCGAGCAGCGACTGGTGGCCATCACGCATCGTTGTGTCGGTCAAAAGCACGCGCTTTTCGTTGCGCATCCATTCGCCGAATTTCTTCGGGCCGAGCGTATCGAGAAGCTGCTTCGTTCCATCCTTGACCGCATTGCCGTTGGCGTAGGGAACCACCGGCTCGGCAGCGTTTTCCAGCGGCCTCGGCCTATCCTTGGCCTCGGGATGGCCATTGACGGTGACGTCGGCGAGATAGGTCAGGAGCTTCGTGGCGCGATCCTGGCGCTTGACCTGCTGGAAGAGTTCCGGCGTCGTGTCGATGAAGCGTGTCGTGTAGCTGTTATCCCGGAATTTCGGATGGCCGATGATCGCTTCGAGGAAGGTCAGGTTGGTTGCCACGCCGCGAATACGGAATTCGCGCAGCGCCCGGTCCATGCGGGCGATCGCTTCGGACGGATTGGGCGCCCATGCCGTGACCTTGACGAGAAGCGGATCATAAAAGCGGGTGATGATCGCACCTGAATAGGAGGTGCCGCCATCGAGGCGGATGCCGAAACCGGACGCCGAGCGATAGGCGGTGATGCGGCCGTAATCCGGAATAAAGTTATGCTCCGGATCTTCCGTGGTGATGCGGCACTGCAGCGCATGACCGTTGAGACGGATATCTTCCTGGCGCGGCACGCCCGATTCCGGCGTGCCGATCGCAAAGCCGTCGAGGATGTGGATCTGCGCCTTGACGATGTCGATGCCGGTGACAACTTCGGTCACCGTATGCTCGACCTGGATACGCGGATTGACTTCGATGAAGTAAAATTTGCCGGTATCGGCATCCATCAGATATTCGACGGTACCGGCGCCGACATAATTGGTGGCGGCCGCGATCTTCAGCGAATAGGCGGCGAGTTCCTGGCGTTGCGCCTCCGAGAGATAGGGCGCCGGCGCGCGCTCGACGACCTTCTGGTTGCGACGCTGGATCGAGCAGTCACGCTCGAAGAGATGCACGACATTGCCGTGCATATCGCCGAGAACCTGGCTTTCGACATGGCGGGCGCGCTCGACGAGCTTTTCCAGATAGACCTCGTCCTTGCCGAAGGCCGCCATCGCCTCGCGTTTGGCTTCCGTCACCTCGCGGGCGAGATCCTTTGGATCGCGGATCGCGCGCATGCCGCGCCCGCCGCCGCCCCAGGAGGCCTTCAGCATGACGGGGTAGCCGATCCCCTCCGCCATCTTCGCCACTTCGGCCATGTCCTCCGGTAACGGCCCGGTGGCCGGCACCACGGGAACGCCGACCGAGATCGCCAGGTTGCGCGCCGCAACCTTATTGCCGAGCTGGCGCATCGTATCGGCCCTCGGGCCGATGAAAATGATGCCGGCCTTGTTGCAGGCATCGACGAATTCGGGGCTTTCCGACAGCAGGCCGTAGCCGGGATGGATGGCATCGGCGCCGGAGAGTTTCGCAACGCGGATCACCTCCTCGATCGACAGATAGCTCTCGATCGGGCCCATGTCCTTGGAAAGATGCGGGCCACGGCCGACCTGGTAGCTCTCGTCCGCCTTGAAGCGGTGCAGCGCCAGCTTGTCCTCTTCCGCCCAGATCGCCACTGTTTTTATTCCAAGCTCGTTGGCCGCGCGGAACACGCGAATGGCAATTTCAGAGCGATTGGCAACGAGAATCTTGGAAATGGGCAAAACGGTCTCCTCAGACGTTCAGACGCGGGAATGCTGCACCCGCGAAGGAAATTCTTAACTTCTTGTCACAGAAAGTTCAATTTATCTTGCGACTGCGAAATGCAATTTTTCGACATGCTGAGCAATTCCAGGAAAAGCGCCAAGCGGTTTGCGTCCGGAGTTGCGTAAAAAATAAAAAGCAGAGCGGTTTCGCTTCGATGAGAAGCGGAATTGCTCTAACTTATCAGGCCATGCCGGAAGGCAAGCGCTACCGCCTGCTGCCTGTTTTTCGCCTTCAGCTTGTCCTGCAAGCCGTTCATATACCAGTCGACGGTGTGGTTTGAGATCTTCAGCATCTTGCTGATCTCCATCGAAGTCATGCCTTCGGCGAGATAATGCAGGATTTCCATCTCGCGCCGCGTCAGCGGCGTGTCGGCCGGCAGCACGGTTTCCAGTGCCTGCGCCTCGCCTTTCAGATCGAGCAACCGCCAGAAGGCCTTGCGCGCCACCGCCTCCAGCAATGCGATTTCCACCGGCGACAGCTCGATCGGCTTGCCGGCGAGACTAAGGCTGGCGAGAATGCCGTTGCGTCCGTGGATGGGAAAGATGTAGCCATCCTCCAACCCGTGCCCGAAGGCATCGACCATCATCTGCTCCATGCGGCGATTATAGGCGTCCTTGCGGAATGCCGCCATCGCCTCCCGCCAGCGGAAAGGCCGCTGCGCATGAGCGAGATAGCGCACCATCGGATCGATCAGAGCATATTTTTTCGCGGTATATATCTGCGGCCATTGTTCCGGCCAGCGGCCGGCAAGCGCCGCAGCCCAAGGCTCCGGATTCTGCTGCATCGGGGTCTGCGGCAAATGGCGTGGCAGACCGTAATATTCGAAGCCACAACCGTGGAGGATCTGCTCCAGTTCGGTGATGACAGCTTCAGGATTTGAGCATTCTTCCAGAATTACAAGCAATTGAATTAACGAATTAATATTCACAAAAATGCCCCTTGCCCGGACCTGATGCCCGCATGAGGCCGTCGGCGGCTGGTCAATCTGGTCGCGAAACGGTCTTCAATAAATGCAGTCTGTAACTTAATGCTGCGCTAAACATTTAATAAAATGCAAGCGCAAATTGTCGCGAGATATAGCCGAACGGCAATTTCGGCGCCATGGCCATCTCGTCGCGTCCTGCAATAGTACGATCGTATCAATCATCACATCGGTTGAAGCCTGAATACTCCGTTAATCGCCCGTTCAGGTAGCCTTTTGTAGCATCGCATCATCCCGTTTTCGCAGATGCACAAGAGGTTCGACGTGACGCTATTTAAGGTCTATGCAAGAGCTCTGCGCTATCTTGGCGCCTACAAGCTGCGCGTATCCCTGGTCGTTGTCGCAAACATTGTTCTTGCGACGATCACCATCGCGGAGCCGATCCTGTTCGGTCGTATCATCGATGCGATTTCGGGCAAGGGTGAGGTCAAGCCCATCCTCTTCATGTGGGCGACTTTCGCCGTCTTCAACACCATTGCCTTCGTCCTGGTGGCCCGCGAGGCCGACCGGTTGGCCCATGGCCGGCGGGCGACGCTGTTGACGGAAGCCTTCGGCCGCATCATTTCCATGCCGCTCGGCTGGCACCATCAGCGCGGCACCTCCAACGCGCTGCATACATTGCTGCGCGCCTGCGAAACGCTGTTCGGCCTCTGGCTGGAATTCATGCGCAACCACCTGTCGACGGTTATCGCGCTTGCCCTTCTGATACCGACCGCAATGGCGATGGACATGCGCCTTTCCGCCGTGCTCATGGTGCTTGCCATCGCCTACTGGCTGATCGGCCGCGTCGTCATGAGCCGCACCAAGGACGGTCAGGCTTCGGTCGAGAACCATTATCACACCGTCTTTTCGCATGTCAGCGACTCGATCAGCAACGTTTCGGTCCTGCACAGCTATAACCGCATCGAGGCCGAAACCAGGGCGCTGAAATCCTTTGCCGACCGTCTGCTCGAAGCCCAGTATCCGGTGCTCGACTGGTGGGCGATCGCCAGCGCACTGAACCGCATGGCGTCGACCATCGCGATGATGGTGGTCCTGATCATCGGCACTATGCTCGTCCAGGCCGGCCAGCTGCGCGTCGGCGACGTCATCGCCTTCATCGGCTTTGCCAACCTGTTGATCGGCCGTCTCGACCTGATGCGCCAGTTCGCCACGCAGATTTTCGAGGCCCGTTCCAAGCTTGAGGAATTCTATGCGCTGGAAGACTCGGTGCGTGAACGTGAAGAGCCTGCCGGCAACGGCGAGATCAAGGACGTTAAGGGTGCGATCGAATTCCGCGACGTCTCCTTCGGTTTCGGCAACAGCTCGCAAGGTCTGCATAACGTCTCCTTCTCGGTGAAGGCAGGCCAGACGGTCGCGATCGTCGGCCCGACCGGCGCCGGCAAGACGACGCTCGTCAACCTACTGCAGCGTGTCTACGATGCCCAGGGCGGCAAGATTCTCGTCGATGGCACCGATATCACCAAGGTGACCCGCAAGTCGCTGCGTCGCCACATCGCCACCGTCTTCCAGGATGCGGGCCTGCTGAACCGTTCGATCAGCGACAATATCCGCCTTGGCCGCGAGGGCGCCAGCGAGGAAGACATGCGCCGTGCGGCCGAAGCCGCCGCCGCCGCCGACTTCATCGAGACGCGTGAGGATCGCTACGATACGCATGTCGGCGAACGCGGCAACAAGCTCTCCGGCGGCGAGCGCCAGCGCATCGCGATTGCCCGCGCCATCCTCAAGGACGCGCCAATCCTGGTGCTCGACGAGGCGACCTCGGCGCTCGACGTCGAAACCGAAAACCGCGTCAAGGCCGCAATCGACAATCTGCGCCAGAACCGCACCACCTTCATCATCGCCCACCGCCTGTCGACGGTCCGCGAAGCCGATATGGTGCTCTTCCTGGATGACGGCCGCGTCGTCGAACAGGGCAGCTTCGACGAACTCAGCCACAGCAACGGCCGCTTCGCTGCCCTGTTGCGCGCCAGCGGCATCCTGACGGACGAAGAGGTCCGCAAGGCCCATACCACCGAAGCCGCCTGATCGGTTCGGGTTTCAAGATAAAGGCCGGAAGGGTAACTCCTTCCGGCCTTTTTGTTTGCCTGGAACTGAGGATCGATCGGCATTCGGGATTCTCAACTCGGTTGATCACTGATTCATAGGATACCGTGTGCAGCACGAAGGCCTTTGATGGCGTGAAGCGATACGAGTTGAACGAGGCGCAATGGTCGCGAATTGCGCCTTTGTTGCCAGACAAATCCAGTGATCCGGGTCGAACGGGAGTAGACAACCGGACGTTTGTGAACGGGTGTTTGTGATACTGCGCTCGGACGCGCACTGGCAGGACCTGCCGGAGCGCTACGGCAAGTGGAAGACGGTCCACCGCCGGTTCAGTCGCTGATGCCATGCCGGCGTATGGGAGCGGGTCTTTGATGCCCTCACTGCTAACCGGGACAATCGGTACTTAATGATCGACAGCACCATCATGCGTGCCCATCAACAGGCTGCGAGCGGAAAGGAGGGGCCAAGGATCAGGCGCTGGGGCGTTCCAGAGGTGGACTGACGGTCAAGGCCCATATGCCGATCGATACGCTCGGGCGTCCCCTGCTCTTTACCTCGATGGCCGGCCAGGTCGCGACATCACGCAAGCTCAATAACGAGACAGCTCAAGCCATCTGGAGCGATAAAGCCTATGACAGCAATGCCTCGCGCAATGATCTCAAAGATGGAGGCCGAGGCAGTCATAGCCTCAAACCGTTCCCGAAAACCGAGAGACGGTGTCGCGCCCTGCCGGGCATCTCTCCGCCAAACCATGCCGACCTCCCGAGAAATCATCGCGGAAGTGTCAGGCATGTCTCCGAACATCTGTCAGGTATGTATCAAGACCGTACACCTGTGGGGGAGATGCCCGGCAGGGCAGAGGGGGTAACACACGGCACAACATCTCCGCTCCAACCCACACGATTGATCACCCCGCCGATCTTCCCTATCCTTCGCCAGTCAACGGAGCATAGGGAGAAAACCCATGAAGGTCCTGCGCATCGTCGCCAATATCCAGGCAGCGGATATCACCCCGGCCCGGCGCTTCTATCAGGATATCCTCGGTCTTGACGTCATCATGGATCACGGGTGGATCACGACGTTCGGCGCGGCGCGCTCGATGAACGTTCAGCTCAGCATCGCCAGTGAAGGCGGTTCCGGAACGGAGGTGCCCGACCTCTCGATCGAAGTCGATGACCTCGATGCTGCTTTCGCGGCGATGTCGGCCTCAGGCTTCCCGATCGAGTACGGCCCGGCCGACGAGCCTTGGGGCGTCAGGCGCTTTTATGTGCGCGATCCCTTCGGCAAGCTGGTGAACATCCTCGTCCATAAAAATTGAGCCGGCGGCCATCGGCCACCGGCTCCTTCATGTCGGGAAAAATCCGAGCCCTATTTCCGATCGTTCCGGCGATAGGCATTTGCCGTTCCGCCAATGCGGACCGGAACAGGGATGGTGGCGGTATCGGTGACAAGTTTCCCCTTGACCTTGCCCTGCTGGCGTTTGCGCTCGAGATAATAGGCATAGGCGAATTGTATCGCGATCCCTGCAATCACGAAGAGCGGACCGACCAGTTGGTCCTTGTTGGTGATGTAGAGCACCACCTGGCCGATCATGGCGAGGATCGTGCCGGCGACGAAGATGTTCAGCGAATGGCGGCCGAGGATCGTCAGCGGATGGTCCACAGGACGGCGCAGGATACGCGAGAGCGCGGGGATGCTGATAACGAGATAGGTCAGCGCCAGCACATGCAGCAGCCGCGGCAGCGACAGGAAGGTCTTGTCGAAACCGGTGATAACAGTCGGCAGGCCGAGTGCTGCCAGCGAGTTGCCGAAAATCCAGAGATGGCCGGTCACCCAGACGAAGGACAGCACGACGTAACCGGCAGCGGCCGTCAGCAGCAGCGGATGCTGCGGGATCGTGCCGCCGCGCTTGATATGCAGCATCGAGACGATGCCGATCGAAAATAGGAACTGCCAGGAGAGCGGATTGAGGAACCAGTAGCTCTCGATCAGCATGTTGTGCGGCGCCACTTCATAGATGCCCGCAAGCAGCCAGACCGTGGCCGATACGCCGAGCGCCAGCCAAGGGCTGCGCGCATTTAAGAGCAGGATAATAGGCACCATCAGCATCAGCGCGCCGTACATCGGCAGGATATTGTTGTAGCCGATCTGGTGGCCGAGCAGGAGCAGTGCCGGAATGCCTTCCTTTAGGTTCATCAGAACCGCCAGGATATTGATTTCAACCAGCAATCCCGGCCGATGGAACAGCCATGCACCGCAGATGAAGAGCGCCAGCGTCATGAAGGTGGTGATCATATGGGCGAGATAGAGCGTAAAGGCGCGCTTTACCGCCTTGATCGCCACCGTCAGCCGGTTGCCTGGCTGGAAGCGGGACCCATAGGCAAGGCCGACGGCAATGCCCGAGATCAGCACGAAGGCTTCGGCGGCATCGGAGAAACCGAAATTCTTCGTCGTCACATATTCGAAGATCTGTCCGGGAACATGATTGATGAAGATCATGATCAGCGCCACGCCGCGCAAGACGTCGAGCCTCGTGTCACGCACTGGCGCAGCTGCGGATAGGGAACTGCGCCCCGTGACGATGGCTTCGGTCGGCGTGCTTGCCATGGGTTTCTCCTTATTATCCGATTTGCAAACGCGACGACGGCCAAAAGGGTTCCCTTTTGGCCGTCGCGAATCGCCGTGTTTTTCAGCGTGGAGAACGCTGTTATCCGAGCGGATATCCCTCTTCGGGATCGGTGACTTCGCAGCCGTTGATTGACAGAGTGTAGCCGCTGTCATTGGACGCTTTTGAGACCGAAATGCGGTATTTGCCGCCGCCTTGCTCCACCTCTGCCGCAAAACCGTCCCATTCCGACGGGAGCGACGGGCGCACATAGAGCCGGCCGTCCTTCAGCCGGATGCCGAGGATGCCCTCGACGGCGGCACGATAGAGCCAGCCGGCAGACCCGGTATACCAGGTCCAGCCGCCGCGCGACGTATAGGGATCATGGCCGTAGACGTCAGCCGCCACGACATAAGGTTCGACGCGGTATTGCTCCGCTGAAGCCTTGTCGAGCGAGTGGGTGATCGGATTGAGGATCTGGAAACAGCGGAAAGCATCGTCGCCCCGCTTCAGCTCCGCCAGCGCCATCACCACCCAGGTTGCGGCATGGGTATATTGCCCACCATTTTCGCGCACACCCGGCGGATAGGCCTTGATATAGCCGGGATCCCTAGCGGAATTGATGAAAGGTGGCGTGAACAGCCGGATGATCCGGGCATCCTCGTCGACCAGCTGATCGAGCACGGCCTCCATTGCCGTGACGGCGCGGGCCGGATCGCCCTCGCCCGACAGCACGCTCCAGGACTGCGCGATCGAATCGATCCGGCATTCCGGACTTTCCCTGGAGCCCAGCAGTGCACCGTCGTCGAACGTGCCGCGGCGATAGTAGCCGCCATCCCAGGCAGCTGTTTCGAGCGCCTTCTTCAGCTCGGTGAGATGCGCCGACCAGCGCTCTGCCCGGACCGTGTCGCCGCGCTCTTCGGCATAGGGAATGAAGGAGCGCAATGCACCCGCCAGGAACCAGCCGAGCCAGACGCTGGTGCCGCGCCCACCGATGCCGACGCGGTTCATGCCGTCGTTCCAGTCGCCGCCAAGGAATAGCGGCAGGCCGTTTTCCCCCTTGCGGGCAATGGCGAGATCGAGCGCCAGCGCCGCGTGTTCGTAGACGCTCGCCTTGTCCTCGGAAATTTCCGGCTTGTAGAATGAGTCGTGCTGGCCTTCGAGCAGTGCCGGCCCTTCCAGGAAGGCGATCTCCTCGTCGAGCACGTCCTTGTCGCCGGTAACGCTGCAATAGTGATGGATTGCATAGCTGAGCCAGACGACGTCGTCCGAGATCAGCGTGCGCACGCCGGCACCCGTTCCCGGCAGCCACCAATGCTGGACATCGCCTTCGCGGAATTGCCGCGAAGCGGCATTCAGGATCTGCCGGCGGGCAAGCGAGGGTTCGTGCAACACGAAGGCCAGCGTGTCCTGCAGCTGATCGCGGAAGCCGAAGGCTCCGCTTGCCTGGTAGAAGGCGGTGCGCGCCATGATGCGGCAGCCGAGGCTCTGATAAGGCAGCCAGGTATTGACGAGATTGTTCATCCCGCGATCCGGCGTCGATATCTGCAGCCTGCCGGTGAAGTCCCGCCAGAAGGCGCGGTTCGCCTCGACGGCATCGTCGAACGAAGCCTTGCGCATATCGGCGATAACAGTGCGCGCTTCTTCTTCCGTCGGCGTATCGCCGAGGAAGAATGTGAAGTCGCGCTCCTCGCCGGCGCCGAGCTCAATGTCGATTGCAAGCGCCGCGGCCGGATCACCGTCGAGTTCTGTCGCGCCGGAAAGGGCGGCGGCGGAAGTGACGGCCTGCGGTGCCTGGATCGTCCCCGCCTTGCCGATGAATTCGCGCCGGCTTGCCGAGAAACTCGAAAGCGTCTCGCTCGCCGCGAAGAAGGCGGTGCGGTTGGAAAAATCGATGCTGTAGGGATTGGTGGCAAACAGCGCCCCCGTTTCCTCATCATGGCTCGAGAGGATGAAAGGCACCGTGCGTCCCGGATTGCTGCCGAGGATCCATTCGACATAACCGTAGAGACGCAGCTTGCGGCTGGTCGAACCTGTGTTGCGCAGACGCAGGCGTTGCAGTTTCACCGGCTTTTCGCGGTCGATCGTCTGCGTCAGCTCGAGCGCGATATCGTGCTGAACGCTGGAGAAGACGGAATAACCGAGCCCGTGGCGGGCTTCGAAACGAATGTCCGGCCGGCGGGAAAGCGCCGCGAACGGCGTCATGACGGCACCACTGTCCAGATCGGTGAGATAGAACGCCTCGCCCGAACGGTTGACCACTGCATCGTTCGACCAGGAGGTCAGCTGATAGTCGCGCGAATTGACGCTCCAGGTGAAGCCCGAGCCCTCGGCCGACACGTGGAAGCCGAAGCTGTCGTTGGAAATGACATTGATCCAGGGCTGCGGCGTCGCGTGACCTCCGGGCAGCCGAACGACATATTCGCGTCCGTCGCGGGCAAAGCCGCCAATGCCGTTCCAGAAGTCGAGATCGCCTTCCTCCTCGATGACGACGGCGGGCACGACAGGCGGCGGCACCGGCGCAACGCGCTTGACAGGGGCCTTGTTGCGCTCGGCCCGCTCCATCTCCTGCAACTCCTCCTTGGAGGGTGCAAACAGCGCGACGGCGCGGTTGATCTGGTCGACCACCTTGCCGTTCTTGGTGTGCAGCGTGACGCGGGAAGCCGCGATCAGCGCATGATAGGTGGCTTCCTCCATCAGGTCCTTGCGAACCGCAAAGATATGCTGGCGCAACCCGTCGGCCTGGCCCATGCGGCGCACGTTTTCGCACATGGCGTCGAGCGCATGCTGCATATCTTGCGCATAGGACGAAGCGCGTTCGTTCATGATCACCAGATCGGCGGTGACGCCGCGCGAACGCAGATATTCCTGCGCCAGCAGCGCCTCGCGGGCGATGTCGAGATCCATGTCGTCGTTGATGCGCAGCGTGAAGATCGGGAAGTCGCCGGAGATTGCCAGCGGCCAGAGCGCTGATTGCGACTGCAGGCCGGCCTCGACGGTCGCCTCGTCCTTGCGCAGCTGCATGTCGGGATAGACGAGGTAGCGTCCGAGATGCTGGAAGGCCGCCGCCTGCTGGGAGGTGACGCCGACATGGCGCATCTGCACCTGCGTGCGTGTCCAGGCCTGGACGAGCTCGTGGGTGAAGGCATCGGGATGACGGTAGCGATTAACCGCCTTGTCGACTTCCTCGCGGCTTGGCGCCGCAATCGTCCAGAAGATCACGCTGACTTTCTTGCCGGCCGGTACGCGGACGGTGCGGCGCAGCGACATCACGGCATCAAGCATGAAGCCGTCGCTGCCGGAAAGCGTGGCACCCGGATCGAAGGCCGCCGCATCGGCAAGACTGCGGCCACGGCCGATGAACTTGCGCCGGTCGGTCTCGAATTCGGTATGGCGGGTGTCGCCGGCATTGTCGACGATCAGATGCGCGATGCTGATGTTCGGATCGTTCGGATCGCGCTTGTTGCGTTCGGCGCGGATGACGTCGCCGCGCTTGCCGATCTCTGTCTTGACGAACATGCGGGCGAATGCCGGATGCGCATTGTCGGTATCGTCGGAGGTGATCACCGGTTCGAGATAGGAGGTGACCTCGATGAAACGGTCTTCCGTGCCCATGTTGAGCAGGGTGACGCGGCGGGCCTCGGCATCATGCTCGGTCGCGACGATGCACTCCACCTCGCTTGTGAGGTCGCCGACCATCTTGGTGAACTGCGCCTTCTCGTCGGCGAATTCGACCTTGATCTTTTCGCCTTCGACGCCCTTCGGCTCTGATGTCGCCGACCACCATTCATTGGTGGCGGTATCGCGCAGGAAGATGAAACTGCCCCAGCGGTCTTCAGTCGGATCAGGCTTCCAACGGGAAACGGAAAGATTGTTCCAGCGGGAATAACCGGCGCCCGTCGCCGTCAGCATCACCGAATAATGACCGTTCGACAGGAACACGAGTTCGCGGTCTCGGGAAGCCGGATCACTGATCTTCCTGAGCTCCGGCCGTAGGAGATCGTCCTGGATGCTGGCGGGCGTGTCGGACTCGTGCTTGCCGCTCATGACGGGAATGTCGCGCGGCGCCTTTTCCTGCAGCAGCAGTTCCGCCGCCTCGATGACGGGATCAGCGTGAAAGAGCTCGCGCAGATGACCGTTGAAGGCGACGTTGGCGACCGCCGCGATCGACATGCCGTGATGGTGGGCATAATAATTGTAGACCACCGCGCATTTCTTGCCTTCCGGCACGCGCGTCGGCGTGAAGTCGACGGCGTCGTGGAAGCCGAACTTGCCGAGTGCACCGACCTTGCGCAGCCTCTGCAGGTTTTCCAGCGCGGCCGGCGGGTCGTACTGGGCGGCGAGCAGCGAGGCGTAGGGCGCGATGACGGCGTTGTGGCCGAGACCGCGCTTCAGGCCGAGCGTCGGCACGCCGAAATTCGTGTACTGATAGTTGAGGTTATGGTCGCGGGCATTGAAGGCCGCTTCCGAAATGCCCCACGGAATACCGAGCTTGCGGGCGTAGTTCATCTGCTCGACGACGACCAGATTGTTCGTCTGGTTGAGAATCCCCCCACCGCGCTCCTGCATGACGAGCGGCGGCATCAGATATTCGAACATCGAGCCGGACCAGGAAACCAGCGCGCCGCGCGACCCCACAGGCACGACCTGACGGCCGAGGCGGTACCAGTGTTCCGTCGGCAGATCGCCCTTGGCGATGCCGAAGAGGCTGGTCAGGCGGCATTCCGAAGCGAGAAGGTCATAGCAGGCCTGGTCGAGTTCACCGCTTTCGACGCGATAGCCGATCGACAGCAGACGCCGCTCTGGCCGGAACAGGAAGCCGAAATCCATCGAGAAGGCGAGATCGCGCGCCTTGTCGCGCAGCGCCACCAGCCGCGGCCTCAGCGCATCGACCTTGGAAAGATCGAAGGTGCTGTCGGAAATATGCGCCTCGCAGACCTTCACCAGCGATGCCGCCCACAAGGTGACCTCTTCGCTCTGCTTCGACTTGACCTCATGGTCGAGATTGGCGGCGAGCTTCTCGATGTCACGCGCGAGAACGGCGAGGTTGATGATGCGGATGGAGGCGAATTCGTGCTCGCGCTTGACGGCGGCAAGCGCGTTCTGGAAACCGACAATGCGCTCCTCCAGGCGTCGGCGCAGCGGGCGCACGGTCTTGCGATCGTCGGGCAGGTCCGCCAGCACTTCGCCGAGAATGCCGGCCGTGTCGCCAACGCCGTCGAGATTGCCCTGCATATGAGCGGACGGCGCCTCGGCCCAGTTGCGGCAGGCCGATGAAATGGCGATCAGATGGCCGGCGAGATTGCCGCTGTCGACGGCCGAGACATAACGAGGACCAAGCGTCTGCAGCGTATCGGTGTGGTACCAGTTGAACAGGTGACCGCGGAATTTCTCCATTTTGTCGATCGTCGCGATCGTCTGCTCCAGCCGCTCGAGCGTCTCCTCGAAGGAGAACCAGCCGAAATGCCGGCCGGAGACGACGGAAAGCAGATAAACGCCGATATTGGTCGGCGAGGTGCGCGCCGCAACGATCACATGCGGCGTTTCCTGGATATTGTCCGGCGGCAGATAGTTCTGCTCGGCCGTCGTGAAGGTCTCGAAATAGCGCCAGGTGCGCCGGGCGATCTTGCGCAGTTCGCTCGACACGGAATCGGCAACCTCGAGCCGGTCCTCGGTCTCCGCCGACTGGCTGACATACCAGGCGACAACCGGCGATAATATCCACAGCAGCGCGAAGGGAATGCCGACGAGGAAGGCGTTGTCGCCGGGAAGGGCTGCGAAACCGAGTGCCAGCAGAGCCAGCGCCGGTGCATGCCACATCGCCTTGTAGTAGGAGATCAACGTGCCCTGGCCGCCGGCCTGAACGCTGGCGGCGGTCCGCCATTGCAGCATCAGCTTGCGGCTGACGAACAGGCGGTAGAGCGAACGGCCGATCGCATCCGCCATCATGCAAGCCGAATCGGCGATGAAGACGATGCGCAGCGCAACCTGCGCATTGGCGGCCGTGATATCGGCCCAGACCGTATAGAGATGAGCGCGGGCAATGATATCGCTGGTGCGCGGGATGATGCCGTTGATGAGCGACAGTGTCGGCGCGACGAAGAGGCAGAAGATCAGCAGAATCTGCCAGATGAGCGCGCCGAGCGGCCCCATGAAATACCATCCGAGCACCGAGGCGAAGAACCAGGCGATCGGCGTCAGCGAGCGGCGCAGATTGTCGAACATCTTCCAGCGGCCGAGTGCCGTGACGCCGTATTTCGGATTGAACATGTAGGGGAGAAGCTGCCAGTCGCCACGCGCCCAGCGATGCTGGCGCGAGGTTTCCACCTCATAGCGGATCGGGAAATCCTCCACCAGTTCGAGATCTGTGACGAGCGCGCAACGCGCCATCGAACCTTCGAGAAGATCGTGGCTGAGCACGGAGTTCTCGTCGATCCGGCCCTTCAGCGACGCTTCGAAGGCATCGACATGGTAAAGGCCCTTGCCGGTGAAGGTGCCTTCGCCGGCGAGATCCTGATAGACGTCGGAAACGGTGAAGACATAAGGATCGAGGCCGCGGTTGATCGAAAAGACGCGCTGGAAGACCGACGCGTCCTTGCCCGTCGTCAGCGACGGGGTGACACGCGGCTGCAGCACGCCATAGCCACTTTCGACGCGGCCGGTTTTCGGGTTGATGACCGGGCGGTTGATCGGATGATAGAGCTTGCCGACGAGCTTGGTGACGGCATCGCGCATCAGGCGCGTATCGGCATCGAGCGTCATGACATATTGCACATTGGCCGGCACGGTATTGGCGCCCGGCAGGTAGGTCGTGTCGCGGTCGCCGCGCAGAAGCATGTTCAGCTCATGCAGCTTGCCGCGCTTGCGTTCCCAGCCCATCCAGACGCCTTCCGAGGGATTGTAGAGGCGGCGGCGATGCAACAGATAGAAACGCGTCTTGCCGTCATAGGCATAACGAGCGGAGAGATTGGCGATTTCGCGCCTGGCATAATCGAGAACCTCGAGATCGGCAGGCGTTTCCTCGACGTCGCTGTCTGGCCAGTCGCTCAGCATCGCGAAGTAGATCTCGCCGCGCGGATTGGCGAGGTAATGGACCTCGAGATTGCGCACGTGGTCGTCGACGCTGTCGCGGTTCGAGATCAGGCAGGGCACGACGAGCAGCGTGCGCGCATCTTCCGGAATGCCTTCCTTGAACTCGTAACCGACGAGGCGCGCCGGCGTCACGAAGAAGGACAGCAAGGTGTTGAAGAGGCCTGTCGCCCCTTCCGACGCCGGCACCGAGAACATGATCAGCAGCATGGCGATTTCGACCGCACCCATGCCGGCATTCGCCATGAACTTGCCGACGATCGCCATGGCGATAACCGTCAGCAGCATGACGGGCACGGCAATCGCCAGCCAGTTGAACCGGCGCACAGCGCGCACGAAATGCTGGGTGACCGTCGGGCGATAATTCGCCCGCGCCTCGAGCTTCGGCCGCTGCGCGCCCGACAGGAAGCCGCCGACATTCGGTTCATGCGGCTGCGGCTCGTCGGAGGCCTTGGCGGCATCGGTCATGTCGAGCGCCAGCTGGGCGATTTCCATTTCCGACAGCGGCGAGCGCTTGGCCAGCTTCTCGATCTGCTTGCGATATTTGTTGCGCGAGCCGGAATCGAGGATGCCGTAATCCGAATGCTCCCAGAGCAGCTTGTCGACATGGCTGACCTGCTCGACCCAGACCGACCATTCGGCATCATCGATCTCGCGAAGGCTGCGGATGATGTTGCCCATCGTCACGTTGCCGGAAGAGAGCCGGCTGTGTTCGGCCGTGGTCGCCTCTTCGGTGTTGCGGCCGAGCTCTTCCAACCGCTCGTCAAGCCAGGTGATCGCCAGGCTCGACGTCTGCGAGCCGTCGCGCAAGCGATAGAGGAACTGCGTCGAGAAGGTATTGTCCTCGGCAAGCGGTTCCAGCGTCTTCAGATAGGCGGCCGCCCCGGCCGGATCGGTCAGGCGCACCAATTCGTCGGCCGCCTCGTTGGCGCGGCGGCGCAGCCGGCGGCTGGCTTCGACGCGGCTCGAAATACGGCGAAGGTTTTCCACGAGCACGTAGCGCACGAGAGAGGGCAACGCCCAGAGTTCGCCGATCCTCAGCGTCTCGCTGGCCTGGAAGCCGTCGACCAGCGCCGTCAGACTTTCCTGCGAGATCGTGCTGTGGGTATGGGCGACATAGAGCCAGGCAAGTACGAGGGTGCGCGGCACCTCGACGCCGCCGACGACCATGGTCGGCAATTCGCGATAGAAGCGTCGGGGGAAGTCGCGCCGCACCTCCTGGATCGCCTCTTCGACGATATAGTGATTATCCAGCAGCCATTCTGCCGCCGGCGTGATCGTCTCGCCGGCCTCGACGTCGGTCGCCGTGGTCCGGTAGACGCGCAGGATTTCCTTCTCGTTTTCCTTATGGCGCGCAAAGAAATCGAAGGGGGCGAAAGCCGGCAGCTGGTCGACGCCGTTGCGGGCGACCGCATCGCCCATCGCCTTGATGTCCTCGATCGACAGATAGGTCGAACGGATCGAACCGTTGTGATCGATCTGCTTCATATCGGGTTCGCGCGGAAGGCTCGGAGAAAGATGAGAAATAGACATGGGTTCGGTTCTGGATCCAAACGAAGTTATGGCTGTTTTGCTCAGCCTTTTGCACTGCTTATCATGACTGCTACATGAACGGGGCCCTATTCTTCAAAGATCGATGAAGCCGGGGTGAACGACACTCGGGCCAAGCAATACAAACGGGCTACGCCCTGTTCAGGACGTGACCCGACGGGATCAAGACCATCGATACCCTCTGCGCGAAAGCCATGTCGAAAATTTGGACACCCTCGGGAAAATTCAAGTCAAGAGGCATGCGCCGCGGCCCGGCGAGCTTGTCTGGGCGGTGGAAATGACGAAAATGCCGGCACCTGGTTCCGACAAGGCAAGAGCTCTTCGATTTCAGAAAAACGAAAGACGCATGAGCGCCTGACCATGCGCGGTTTGGACGGCTTGTGACCCACGCCGCTTCCGTTTGAGATCAAGATCGCTCGGGTGTTTTGGATGGCGTGAAAAAAAGTACGGAAGAATGATGGGGATCGGAATGCCGATCGCCATGCCAAAATGCCTCTCGTGACCATTCTCCCTTTGACATTCGAGTGCCAGGAGAATGCCGAGACAAATTAAATGTTCCGAAATTCAATAAAGGCGGAAACCGCCGCAGCGCCGGCATCTGCCGACGCTTGCTCAGGCCGGATTATCCGACGACGCCGCAAACCATGGCTACGACGAACAGGAATGCTGCAGTGAAGATCGCGCCGTGGAGCATCGTCTGAAGCCTGTGGCGTGTGGTAAGCGGCTTCTTGGTCGGTACGGAACCATACTGGTTCCCGTGAGCATGCGAAATACCCAGATCTGCCATATGTCGCCTCCGTTGTTCTCGTGCGGCCGGTTGTGCGGCTCGCGTTTATATTCTTACTTTCTCTATCAAGTAAGTAGAGATAAATTTCCGTCTAGAGCGAGCGGAAGAGAAAATTCAACCAGCCCTTTTAGCAGAGCGTGCGCCATGCCCAGATCAACGAGCGCTCGACGGCGTTCTCGTTCTGCGACGGGTTGGAGGAAGTCTCGATCAGCCGACGGTCCTTTTCCGCAGGAATGGATGCCGAAATCTGTTCCCGGCGATCGGCTCGAACAGGAGGATCGAGGTAACCCATGGTCATCCCACCGAGAAAGAACATGCATCAACCTCCATCGATCACGAAAGCTAACAATCGTTAACGGGATCATGACAGAAGCGAGGCAGCTGTCAATAGTCTAGCTGAATGGTCGTCTTTTAGGGAAGCATTATCCTTAACACCGCTGCCGGTCTTTTCTTTTCAACGGTTTGAAAAGATTGACTTTCAGGCTTTGACGAAACCCTTGCTCGCGATCATCAAATTTCTCGTATATTCCTCGTGAACCGCGCCTTGCGCCAGTTCTTGCGAGCTCAGCCGCTCGACGACGGCGCCGTTGCGCATCACGGCGAGCCTTTCACACATATGGGTGACGACCCCGAGATCATGGCTGACCATCACGAAGGTGAGCTTGCGGTCGCGTCGGATCTCTTCCAGCAGGTTCAGCACCTCGGCCTGCACCGAGGCGTCGAGCGCCGATGTCGGCTCGTCGAGCAGCAGGATCGACGGTTCCACGATCAGCGCCCGAGCGATCGCCACGCGCTGGCGCTGGCCGCCGGAGAGCTGATGCGGGTAGCGGAAACGGAAACCATTGCCGAGGCCGACCTCGTCCAGCGCGCGGGCGATCCGCTTCTCGCTGTCGGCGATGCCGTGGATCGCAAGCGGTTCGAGCAGAAGCCGATCGATCGTCTGGCGCGGATGCAGCGAACCATAAGGATCCTGGAAGACCATTTGCACGCGTCGATAGAAGACTTTGCTGCGCTTCGAACCCTTCAGCGCCTCACCGTCGATGTTGATCGCGCCGCCGCTGATCGGCGCAAGTCCGGCAACGGCCCGCAGCAAGGTCGATTTTCCCGAGCCGGACTCGCCGACGAGACCAAAGGATTCGCCGCGTTCGACAGTAATGCTGACATCCTTCAGCGCATGAAAATGGTCGTAAACGACGCTGAGATCGTCGATCTCGAGAGCTGCGCTCATGCCGCCCACTCCGGCTTGCGGTCGAGCACCGGCAAAGGATGACGGTTCGCGCCGATCTCGGGCATGCAGTTCAGCAGCCCCTGTGTATAGGGATGCTGCGCATGTTTGAGATCGGCCGCCGCCAGCTCCTCGACGACCTTGCCGGCATACATGACGATGACGCGGTCGCAGAAGGAGGAGACCAGCCTCAGATCGTGGGAGACGAAGATCAGCCCCATGCCGCGCTCGGACACCAGCCTGTCCATGATCCGCAGCACATCGAGTTGCACCGTCACGTCAAGCGCCGAGGTCGGCTCGTCGGCAATCAGCAGTTCAGGCCCGGCAATCAGCATCATGGCGATCATCGCACGCTGCCCCATGCCGCCCGAAACCTCGTGCGGATGCAGGTCGAAGACACGTTTCGGATCGCGGATCTGCACCGCTTCCAGCATGGCGAGCGCGCGATCGCGCGCCTCCGCCTTGCCGACCTTCTCATGCGTGCGCAGCGTTTCGCAGATCTGCCGTCCGATCGACATGACGGGATCGAGCGAATATTTCGGATCCTGCAGGATCATGGCGATGCGCTTGCCGCGCAGCCTGCGCCTTTCGCCGGCAGACGCATTGATGAGATCGATGCCGTTGAAATTAAGCCTGTCGGCCGTGACGATACCGTGTTTCGGCGTTAGGCCCATGATCGCCCGTCCGGTCTGCGACTTGCCGGAACCGGATTCGCCGACGATGCCGAGCCTTTCCTTGCCGAGCGTGAAGGAGACGCCGCGCACGGCCTCGATCACGCCGGTGCGCGTGGGGTAGCTGACCTTGAGTTTGTCCACGGTTAGAAGTGTGGTCATTGGCCGCTCTCCTTCGGATCGAGCGCGTCGCGCAGGCCGTCGCCGAGAAGATTGAAGCCGAGGCTGACGATGAGGATGGCGATGCCGGGCATCGCCGCGACCCACCATTGATCGAGGATGAAGCGCCGTCCCGAGGCGATCATCGCACCCCATTCTGGCAGCGGCGGCTGCGCCCCCAGGCCTAGGAAACCGAGACCGGCCGCCGTCAGGATGATGCCCGCCATGTCGAGCGTCACACGCACGATCAGCGAGGAAATGCAGAGCGGCATGACATGCCGCACGATAATGCGAAGCGGCGAGGCGCCCATCAGCCTCACCGCCGAAATATAGTCCGACCGCCGGACCGTCAGCGTCTCGGCGCGCGCAATGCGAGCATAGGGCGGCCACGATGTAATGGCGATGGCGATGATCGCGTTCTGGATGCCGGGACCGAGGGCTGCGACAAAGGCGAGCGCCAGCACCAGCTTCGGAAAGGCGAGGAAGATATCGGTGATGCGCATCAGCGTCGCATCCACCCAGCCTCCGGCATAACCGGAGACCGTGCCGACAATCAGGCCGACCGGCGCGGAGATGACGGCGACGAGCACGACGACGAGCAACGTCAATCGCGATCCGTAGATCAGCCGCGAATAGATATCACGGCCCTGATCATCCGAACCGAGCCAGAATCCCCCCGTGCCGGGCGGCAGCAGCCGAGCATTGCGCAGATCGCCGACAACGGGATTATGCGTGGCGAGCACATCGGCAAAGGCGGCGATGAAAAGCAGCGCCACGATGATCAGCAGGCCGACGACCGCGAGCCTGTTTGCCGTGAACTGCCGCCAGGTGACATAAGTGCGGCCGAGGCGGGCTTGCAGGCGCGATTGCGGCCGGTCGGAAAGCAGCCATTCGCGGCGGCTCATCGGCTGGGATGGGCTGGCGGGAACCGTCATCGGTTTCGCGTCCTCGGGTCGAGCGTCCGGTAGAGAAGATCGGACAGAAGGTTGATGCCGATGAAGACCGTACCGATGACGATCGTGCCGCCGAGTACGGCGTTCATATCGGCGTTCTGCAGCGAATTGGTGATGTAGAGCCCGATGCCCGGCCAGGAAAAGACGGTCTCGGTCAGCACCGATCCTTCGAGCAGGCCGGCATAGGAAAGTGCAATCACGGTGACCAGCGGCACGGCGGCATTGCGCAGCGCATGGCCCCAGATCACCCGCGTTTCCGAAAGCCCCTTGGCCCGCGCGGCGACGATATATTCCTGGGAAAGCTCGTTCAGCATGAAGCTGCGCGTCATGCGGCTGATATAGGCGAGCGAGAAATAGCCGAGCAGCGAGGCAGGCAGGATGATGTGGCGGAAGACATCATAGAAGACGTCCCATTGTCCCTGCCAGGCGCTGTCGAGCAGGTAGAGGCCGGTGATCGGCGTGAACGTATATTCGAAGACGATGTCGATGCGGCCGGGAAAGGCCACCCAGCGCAGTCGCGCATAGAAGATGACGAGCGAGATCAGCGCCAGCCAGAAGATCGGCACCGAATAACCGATGAGGCCGACGACGCGCACCACCTGGTCGACAATGCTGCCGCGGCGCACGGCGGCGAGAACGCCGAGCGGTACGCCGACAACGGCGCCGATGATCGTTCCGAGCGTTGCGAGCTCGATTGTCGCCGGCAGGACACGGCGGATATCGACCATCACAGGATTGGTCGTCAGCACCGAATTGCCGAAGTCACCGGACAGGATGCCTTTGATATAGATGAAGAACTGCTGATAGAGCGGCAGATTGAAGCCCATTTCCTGGCGTACGCGCTCGACGACATGGTTGGGCGCGCGGTCGCCGAGGATGGCGAGCACGGGATCGATCGGCACGACGCGGCCGATGAAAAAGGTGACGGCCAGAAGGCCGAGATAGGTGGTGACGGCGGCAAACAGAAACCGCCCTAACGCCTTTGCAAAGGCCCTAGCACGGCCCTTTCGGGGCCGCGCCTCCTGCGTTGTTTCGACGGTGCTCAAGCGACCAATCCTGCCGGACTATTCCTTGGCGATCGGACCGACGAAATTGGTGTCGAAGCTCGGACCCAGCTTGAAGTCCTTCACGCTCTTGCGGTAGCCGGCCACCTCGGTTTGCTGGAAGATGAAGACGAAGGGGCTGTTTGCCAGATACTTCTTCTGGATGTCCTGATATATGGCGGCGCGCTTGGCAGCGTCGCGTTCCAGAAGTGCTGCCTTGGCTTGCTTGTCGAGCTCCGGCGCTTCCCAGGTGTTGCGCCATGCGAGCGTCTTCACCGTGCCGGCATCGGAATTGTCAGGATTGCCGGTAAAGGTGTCGGCATTGGAATTCGGGTCGAAATAGTCCGAACCCCATTGGCCGATATACATGTCATGGGTACGGGCGCGGTACTTGGTCAGCGTCTGCTTGCCGTCGCCGGGGATGATTTCCATCTTCACGCCGGCCTGCGCCAGCGTCTGCTGCATGGATTCGGCGATACCAGTCACCGGTTGGCTGTTGCGCACGTCCATCGTGATCGAGAAACCGTCGGGTACGCCGGCCTTGGCCAGCAGTTCCTTGGCCTTGGCGACATCGAGCTTGTAGGGATTCTCGTCGAGTGCGCCGAGCTGACCCTTTGGCAGGAAGGTCTGATGGATCTCGCCGATACCCTTGATCAGCGTTGCGCCGATCGCATCGTAATCGACCAGATATTTGAAGGCTTCCTGGACTTCCGGCTTCTTCAGGTTCTCGTTCTTGTTGTTCAGGCTGACATAATAGATCGTGCCCTTCGGCGCACTCGTTGTCGCCAGATCGGCATTCTTCGAAACCGCGTCGATATCGCCCGGCTCGAGATTACGGGCGATATCGATATCACCGGCTTCGAGCGCCAGGCGTTGGGCAGCGCTTTCCTTCATGTAGCGGTAGATGACGCGGTTGAGCTTTGCCTTGTCGCCATAATAATTGTCGTTGCGCTCCAGCACGACGACTTCGTTGGCGCGCCATTCGCGCATCTTATAGGGGCCCGAGCCGGCATAGCCGGTCTTCAGCCATTCATTGCCGAAGTCGTTGTCGTATTTGTGGTCGGCATCGGGCGTCACCGCCTTCACATGCTCCAGCACCAGCTTCTTGTCGACGACGGAAGCGACGGTTGCCGTCAGGCAGTTGAGCACGAAACTCGGTGCATAGGCCTTGTCGACCGTGAAGACGAAGGTGCCGGCATCGGCCGCCTTGGCCTTTTCCGTGACGTTGTCGCCGGTCAGGCCGAACTGGGTGAGGATGAAGGCCGGGCTCTTGTCGAGCTTGACGGCACGCTCGAACGAATAAGCGACGTCTTCGGCGGTGATCGGGTTGCCGGAGGCGAATTTCAGGCCTGACTTCAGCTTGAACGTATAGGTAAGGCCGTCATCGGAAACGCTCCAGCTCTCGGCCAGATCGCCCTTCACCTTGGACGTGTCGTCCATGTCGAGACGGACGAGCAGGCTGTAGCTGTTGGTGGTGATTTCGGCCGTCGAAAGCTCGAAAGCCTCGCCCGGATCCATCGTGATGATGTCGTCGATGGCGAAGCCTTCGACCAGCGTATCCTTCGGCGTCTCGGCAAAGGCCGAGGATGCGGCCATCATCAGCAGTGAAAGCGCAGCTCCCGCGGAAAGCATGCGGAAATTGCGGTTGAGCTTGGTCATCATCATGGTCTGTTCCCCTGTTTTTTGATTGGATACGAAAGGCTTAGGCGTGGTCCTCCCGCCAAGCCTGAGCCAGAATGCGAAGCCAGTTTTCACGGGCAAGTTTTGCCAGGTCGGCGTCAGCATAGCCAACCTCTCTGAGAGCGGCAATCAGCTTCTGATTACCGGCTGCATCACCGATTTCCTCGGGAATGGTGGCCCCGTCGAAGTCCGATCCGAGCGCCACGCAGTCGATGCCGATGCGGTTCACAAGATAGTCGATGTGGCGGATCATGTCGGCAAGCGGCGTATCGCTGTCCGAGCGGCCATCGGCACGCAGCATGGCGGTGGCATAATTGATGCCGACGAGCCCGCGGCTTTCGCGGATCGCATCGAGCTGCCTGTCCGTCAGGTTGCGCGCGACCGGCGTCAGGGCGTGGGCATTGGAATGGCTGGCGACCAGCGGCTGGTCCGTCTTCTTCGCCACGTCCCAGAAACCCTTCTCGGTGATATGGGCAAGGTCGATCAGGATACCGAGACGATTGCATTCCCTGACCAGCGCGAAGCCGGCATCGGTGAGGCCGGGCGCCGTATCCGGCGACATCGGGAAGGCGAAGGGTACGCCGTGACCGAAGACATTGTGCCGGCTCCAGACCGGACCGAGCGACCGCAGCCCTGCCGCATAGAACACCTCCAGCGCCGAGAGATCGGCGCCGATCGCCTCGCAGCCTTCCATATGCATGACGGCGGCGAAAATGTCGTCCGCCATGGCGCCGCGGATATCCTTCACCGTCCGGCAGAGCCGCCAGGCGCCGGCCTGGTCGAGCCGCAGCGCGATCGCCGCCATTTCATTGGCGATGGCAAGCGAAGGCAGCGGATCGAGAGGGGCCGCCATCGGCGTCATATAGCGGCCATCGGCATCCGGATCGGCGAAGACGAGATCGCCTGAAGGAATATAGATGGCGCAGAGACCGCCTGAAAGACCGCCCTCTCTAGCCCGATGCGCATCGATATGGCCGACCGTCGTGCCGTCTGCGAATTCCGCGATCGGGTCGCTGCCATCTTTTGAATGTGTCCAGAGTCGAAGGAGAACGTCGTTGTGACCATCAAATACGAATTGCATCTGTCTTCCTGCGCTGCCCTACTGCATAATTCCTTAAATCAGAATCGATTTAAGAATAAAATTATGCAGCATTCAAAGTGCTACAGCGTCCTTTGCGCGTCTTTTCAGACGCGCGGCGCTGTAGAGGGCGAATGAAGCGGCAGAATAGAAAAGCTGACGGAATTCGCCACCTCTTTTTTCAGAATTCCGTCGATGCTGAAAATGAAACGGGAGCCGAAGCTCCCGTAAAATCATTGCATGCCAGAAATCAGTGCTTGCGGCGTTTCTTCTGTCTGTAGACGTCGATGACGACAGCCGCGACGATGATGAGGCCCTTGACGATCTCCTGGTAATAGGCGTCGATCCTGAGGAACGTGAAGCCCGAGGTCATGACGCCGAGAATGATCGTGCCGATGACGGTGCCGGTGATGCGCCCGACACCGCCGGTGAGCGAGGTGCCGCCGATGACGGTCGCGGCGATCGCGTCGAGTTCATATCCGACACCCATGCTGGCCTGTGCGGTTTCAGCGCGTGCCGCCGTGACGATACCGGCAAGGCCGGCGAGCAATCCGGCAATCACATAGACCTTGACGAGATGCGCCTCGATGTTGATGCCGGAAACGCGCGCGGCCTGCGGGTTCGCGCCGATGGCATAAGTGAACTTTCCATAACGCGTATAGCGCAGCGCAATGTGAAAGATCAGTGCAACGACCAGGAAGACGACAACCGGCCAGGCTTTCGTTCCGATGAAATGAAACTGCTCGGTGATCCCCGAAACCGGCTGTCCCTTCGTATACCACTTCGCGACACCTCTGGCCGAAACGAACATGCCGAGCGTGGCAATGAACGGCGGGATCTTCGTGTAGGCGATGAGCGCGCCGTTCGCGAGACCGGCGGCCGCCCCGATCAGCAGACCAACGACGATCGGCACGAAAGCCGGCAGGTCGGTCAGCGAGGGAAAAACGGCCCGTCCCCAGGTCGAGGACTGGGCAAAGCTCGTTGCGATCATCGCCGTCATGCCGACGACCGAACCCGACGAAAGATCGATGCCGCCGGTGATAATGACCTGCGTGACGCCGACGGCGATAATGCCGATGACGGAGACCTGCAGGATCATGATCGTCAGACGCTGCGAATTCATCAGGAAGCTTTGGCCGATGAACATCCAGCCGAGCACTTCGTAAATGAGCGCGATGCCGACGAGCACAAGGAAAATGCTGAGTTCCGTCGGTATGCGCCGCCGCCTTTGCCGGGTTGCGAGCGGAGCCGCGCCCTCTGCTGCCTTGGTAGTCATGTCAAACCTCCCTTGGGCGATCGCCGTCAACGCATCACTGCGCAGCCAGCTCCATCACCTTGATCTGCGTTGCTTCGTCGCGATTGAGGAAACCGGTCACGCGTCCCTCGTGCATGACCATGATGCGGTCGCTCATCCCGAGAACTTCGGGCATCTCGGACGAGATCATCACCACCGCCACACCATCTCGCGCCATTTCCGTGACCAATCGGTGGATTTCCGCCTTGGCGCCGACATCGATGCCGCGCGTCGGCTCGTCGAGGATGAGAATGCGCGGATTGGTGAGCAGCCAGCGCCCGATCAGCACCTTCTGTTGATTGCCGCCCGAAAGATTTTCCACCCGCTCGTACAGATTGGGCGTTTTGACGCGCAGCTTTTTTGCCATGTCTTCGCAGGTTGCCTCGACTGCGCCCTGCTGTACGAAGCCGCCCCTGACGTATCTGTCCTGCAGAACGGCGATCTGCATGTTCTCGAGAATATCGAGAATCAGCAGGCAACCGGTATCTTTGCGGTCTTCGGTCAGGAACGCCATCCGATTGCGGATGGCCTCGGTCGGCGAAGAAATGGCCGCCGGCTTGCCGTAGAGCTCGATCGAGCCGGAACTTGCCGGCGTCACGCCAAACAGCGTTTCGGCGACATTCGACCGGCCGGAGCCGACCAGGCCGGCCACGCCGAGGATTTCGCCGGCCCTGACCTCGAAGGAGACGTTATTGAAGACGCCCTTGAGACAAAGATCCTTGACGGAAAGCACGACCTCGCCGATCGGCACCTCTTCCTTGGGAAACATCTGGGTGATCTCGCGCCCGACCATCATGCGGATGATGTCGTCGCGTGTGACGTCGGTCGAGGCATGCGTGCCGATATATCGGCCGTCGCGGAAGACGGAGAACTCGTCGGCGATCTCGAAAAGCTCGTTCATCTTGTGGGTGATGTAGACGATGCCGATACCCTGGGCCTTGAGGTCGCGGATGATACGGAAAAGATGCTCGACCTCGCGCTCCGTCAGCGCCGAAGTCGGCTCGTCCATGATCAACACGTCGGAATTATAGGAAACCGCCTTGGCGATCTCGACCATCTGCCGGTTGGCGACCGACAGGAACCGGACCTCGATATCGGGATCGATGGCGATATTGAGCCGAGTAAACAATTCCTCGGTCATGCGGTGCATCACGCCGTGATCGATGAAACCGAGGCGGTTCTTCGGTTCGCGGCGAATCCAGATATTTTCTGCGACCGTCATGAACGGCATCAGGTTCAGCTCCTGATGGATCATGGCAATGCCGTTCTCCAGCGCGTCGAGCGGAGATTTCAGCTGGATCTCGATCCCCTTCAGGCGAATATCGCCCTTGTCCGGCGTGTAGATGCCGGCGAGGATCTTCATCAATGTCGATTTGCCGGCGCCGTTTTCGCCCATCAGCGCATGCACGGTGGCGCGCTTCAGCCGGAACTGCACGTCGTCAAGTGCGACGACTCCAGGAAATTCCTTGCGGACACCCTCGGCGCTCAAGAGATATTCCGCATTCGGGACCGCGCCGCTCGCGCGCACGGCGGCCATGGTTGTCGGGCTGACGGCCATATCATCTCCTCCGGATACGGGTAGGCGAAAAGGATGCGGGCAAAGCCCGCATCCTGTGTGCCGTTCGCCTCAGTTCTTGCTGACGAAGTCCTTGACGTTGGCAGGCGTGACGAGCTGGAAGGGGATGTAGACCTTCTTCTCGATCTTTTCGCCCTTGGCGAGCTTGAGCGCTGCATCGAGCGAGCCCTTTCCCTGGCCGGCGGCATCCTGGAACACCGTGACGTCGAGATCGCCCGCCTGCATGGCGGCAAGCGCGTCCTGCGTGGCGTCGACACCGCCGACGACGACCTTGCTCATATCCTTACCGGCCGCCTTCAGCGCCTGGATGGCGCCGATCGCCATTTCGTCGTTGTTGGAGATCACAGCGTCGAATTCAATACCGCTGGAGAGCCAGTTGGTCATCAGGTCGGCGCCCTGGGTGCGGTCCCAGTTGGCGGTCTGCTCTTCGACGATCTCCAGGCCCTTGCACTCATCCGTCTTGATGACGTCATGGATGTCCTGCGTCCGCATGCGCGCAGCCTGGTTGGAGAGCTCGCCCATGATGACGACGGCCTTGCCCTTGCCACCGAGAATGCGGCAGATTTCTTTGGTTTCCAGCGTGCCGGATTCCTGCTCGTTGGAAGCGACGAAGGCCTGATTGTCCGGCAGCGTGTCGACGTTGACCGGTTCACGGTTGACATAGACAAGCGGAATACCAGCATCGGCCGCGAGCTTCGACATTGCCGTGGTCGCATCGGTATCGACAGGGTTGACGACGATTGCATCGACCTTGGAGGCGATGAAATTCTGGATCTGGCTTTGCTGCTTGGAAACGTCGTTCTGTGCGTCTTCGACCTGCAGCGTCACACCGCTCAGTGTCTTTGCATAATCGGTCATGCCGTTGCGCAGAACCGTCAGGAAATTGTCGTCGAATTTCGCCATCGAGACGCCGACAGTTTCCGCGTGAGCGGCCGTCGACATGACGACCGCCATCGCAGTGCCCAGGATAAACTTTTTCATTTTCACTTCCTCCACAAAGCGGTGCCCGGCTGCACCCTCCTCACGCCGGAGCTCCAGGCATTTGCTCTGAAGCCGCAATTCCCCTGCGCCACCTCTCCCGCGGCGCTCCGCAAAACGGAACAAACAAACCGTTAAATCTGTTCTGCGGAATATTCATTCCATTTTCTGGGAACGGCGTCAAGTATCTTTAGCGGCGACGAGATATGGATGAGAGCGAAATGCCGTGGGACCTCACGACCGACGCCCACATTCCTCGTGTTGTGAAAGACCAAGCGAGCATCCATCTATGGGAGGATCGAAGGCAGGCTCACGGCCGCAGGCGCCTTCGACCTCTCGCCGCGACCCAATCATTTGAAGATTTTGGAGACAGGACAAATGTCCATTTCGATGTATCGCCTCACCGTTCCGATGTTCCAGCGCGGCCTCGCCAGCCTGAAAACCTACCTCGACAAGGCCGAAGCCTATGCGAAGGAAAAGAATATCGATCCTGCAATATTGGTCGCCGCTCGCCTGGCGCCCGACATGCTGCCGCTCTCCGGCCAGTATCAACGCGCCAGCGACAGCGCCAAATTTGCGCTCGCCCGCCTGACGGCGACCGACGCCCCGAAGTTCGAGGACAACGAAAAGACGTTCGACGACCTGCGCGAGCGCCTGGCAAAGACCGACGCCTATCTCGCCGGCTTCTCGGCGGAAGCATTGGAAGACACGCAAACCCGCCAGATCACCCTGCCGGGAAAGAGTGGTATCGTGCTGCCGGGTGACGAATATATCGCCACCTTCGCCCTGCCGAATTTCTATTTCCATGTCGCGACGGCCCACGCCATCCTGCGCAACCAGGGTGCGCCGATCGGTAAGCGCGATTATCTCGGCTGAACAAAGCAATTCCAGCAAAAGTGTGCAGCGGTTTTGCCAGGCAAAGCGTGAAACGCTTTTGCCGGGAATTGCGTAAAAGAGAAAGAGAGTATCGCCGTCATTCGAAGAAGACGGCGATGCTCTATCAGGGCCGGTGCGTCACCAGCCCTCTTTCCGTCAGCTCGGTATAGGCGAGCGTCTGATCGAGATGGCGCGCTCGGAGCGACAGCAGCTTTTCGGCATAGTCGAGCCGTATCGCCGCATAGGCCGGATCCGCCGCGACATTGTCGAGCTCCATCGGATCGTCGCGAAGATTGAAGAGCAGCGGCGGCAATGCGGTAAAATGCACGTATTTGAACCGCGCGTCGCGGATTACCGCGAGGTTGCATTCGTTGGACCGCAGCCGGAAATGCTGCTCGGCCTCGCCATGCGCAATGTCGCGGAAATCGAATTCCCAGAATGCCGCATCCCGCCAACCCTGTCCGCTCCCACCCCTGACAAACGGCATGAGCGACCTGCCATCGAGCCCGTTCTTCGCGTCGATGCCGAGCCTTTGGCAAAGTGTCGGAAAAATATCCGCAGCGCTGGTGAATTTGTCGACGACCCCACCCGCAGCACTGCTTGCGGGATCGCGAATGACAAGCGGAATATGATAGCTGCCATCGAAAAAGCCGCCCTTGCCGAGCGTCCAGTGATCGCCCGCCATCTCGGCGTGGTCAGAGGTGAAGACAATAAGCGTGTCGTCCCAGACGCCCGCATCCTTGAGAGCCTGCCAGATACGGCCGAGCTGCGCATCGACCTCTGATATCATGCCGTAATAGATCGCCCGGATCGCGCCGAAATCTTCGGCGTTCCAGCCGCTGAGCGGCCCCGCTGCACCGTGGATAAAGTGGCCTTTTTCGGAACGCGGCATGGCATAGGCGAGATAGGGATGACTGTCCTGTTCGGCTTCGCAGTTTGCCGCGCGTGCAAAAGCCGGTCCCTCGCCCGGCGTGAACATCCGGTTGAACGGCTCCGGAACGGAGAATGGCGGATGCGGACGTAAGAAAGAGACATGCGCAAACCACGGCCTGTCCTGTTCGCCCATCCAGCGGATGAATTCGCCGCTCAGGAACGCCGTCTGGGTCTCGTCGCGCGAATAGGCAGGTGACGCATCGGAAATGTCTCCGGGTCTGGCACCGACGGGAATATGGATATCGCGGCTGACGGCATCCGCATGGCCACGGGACCTGAGCCAGGAGAGCCATTGTTTCTCATGCTCCGGCAGAAGCTGGCGAGCCGTAAAGCCCGGCAGCACGCCTTCGTAGGTCGTCAGATGCGGATCGCCGGCATCCATCCCGCGCGGATCGGGCGCCGTATCCGTATAGCCGAACAGCGTCGGGTCGTATCCCGCCCGCCGGGCGGCCAGCGCCAGATTGTCGAAGCGGGCATCGAGCGGCGAACCGTTACGGCAGACGCGGTGGTTCATCTGGTAAAGGCCGGTATAGAGCGTGGCCCGCGCCGGCGAGCAGGGTGCCGCCCCGGCATAGTGCCGCCGGAAGAGCGTACCTTCGCGCGCCAGCGCATCGACACCCGGCGTCTTTACGCAGGCATGGCCGACGGCCGACAGGCAATCACCGCGCCACTGATCCGCGGTGATCAGGAGGATGTTCGGTCGGCGCGCCTTCTCGATGCTAGTTGGCTCAATGCTGGTTGGATTTTGCATGCCAGTCCCAGGCAGAGCGGATGATCTGAGACAGATCATACTGCGGCACCCAGCCGAGCACGTCGCGCGCCTTGTCGTTATTGGCGACCAGCGTATGCGAATCGCCTTCGCGACGGCCAATATATTCGACCGGGAAAGGCCGGTTCGACACGTCCTCGATGGCGCCGAGCAATTCCTTGACTGTCGTGCCGGTGCCGGTGCCGAGGTTGAGCGCGACGGAATCGCCGCCCTTCAGCAGATATTCGACGGCGCGCACATGCGCATCGGCAAGATCGAGCACATGGATATAGTCGCGCACGCAGGTGCCGTCGCGCGTCTCGTAGTCGCTGCCGAACACCTTGAAACCCTGACGGCGGCCGAGCGCCGCGTCGATCGCTAGCGGTATTGCATGCGTTTCCGGCTGATGCCATTCGCCGATCCGGCCCTCGAAATCGGCGCCGGCTGCATTGAAATAGCGCAGCACCACCGAGCGCAGGCTCCTGTACTGGTCGTAATCGGCAAGCGCCTGCTCGACGATATATTTCGTCCGCCCGTAAGGATTGATCGGCACCTGCCGGTGCGTTTCGTCGAGCGGCACGCTCTGCGGCAGGCCGTAGGTCGCGCAGGTGGAGGAGAAGACGAAGGCGTTGATATCAGCCGCCTGCGCCGCCGAAAGCAGCGTCAACGTGCCGATCACATTGTTCTCGTAGAAGGAAACCGGATCCTTGACCGATTCGCCGACCTCGATCAGCGCCGCGAAATGCAGGATCGCCGCCGGCTTGTGCTTGGCCAGCACCTCATCCAGACGGGCGCGATCGCGAATATCGCCTTCCTCAGCCGGCCCCCATTTGACGAACTCGCGATGACCGTTCGAAAAATTGTCGAAGACGACAGGCGTATAGCCCTTGTTCGCCAGGTCGAGGCACGTATGCGAGCCGATATAGCCGGCGCCGCCGACGACAAGAACCGTTTCACCTGCCATGCACCACCCTTACTATTCATTGAGAGATGGGAGAAACCTAGACGAGATACACGTCAATAAAAAGAAGGAACTGCGATCGGCGTCAACGGACAATACGTCAAATGCCGAAGCCACGCTCGACCGGGAGCGATACGCCGCCTGCGCAATTTGTGCCGGATCAGGAAGAAACATGAATTATTCGCGTGATTTGCATAGCCGCCAGATCTAAGGGGCTTGCACCACCATGTGATGATCAACGGTCTGCAGCCATCAGGCAGGGAGAGCGCGAATGAGGAAGGCATTGGTCGTTTGGGGCGGCTGGCAAGGCCATGAGCCGGAGCAATGCGCTCATATTGTCGCCGATCTTCTGCGCGAGGACGATTTTACAGTCGAGGTGACCGGCGATCTCGGCGTATTCGGATCTCCGACGCTGGCGAAAGCCGATCTGCTGGTGCCGATCATCACCGGTGAAAAGCTTGAGAAGGAACATGCCACTGCCCTCGTCGAAGCCGTGCGTGGCGGGCTCGGGCTTGCCGGCCATCACGGCGCGCTTGCCACGTCCTTCAAGGAAAGCGCGCCTTTCCGCTATGTCTCCGGCGTCACCTGGGTCGCCCATCCCGGCAACATCATCGACTTCCGCGTCGCCATCACCCGCCAGGACGATCCCGTCATGGAGGGCATTCCCGATTTCGACTATCGTTCGGAGCAATATTATCTCCATTACGATCCCACAGTCGAAATCCTTGCGACCACCACCTTCACCGGCGCCTACGATCCTGCAGCCCGCAATGTCGTGATGCCCGTCGTCTTCAAGCGTCATTTCGGTGCCGGCCGCATCTTCTATTCCGCCCTCGGCCATGTCGCAGCCGAATTCGACCATCCCTATATGCCGCTCATCCTGCGGCGGGGCCTGAGCTGGGCCGCACGCCAGTAGCGTCGGGACGAGCCGTATGCAGGCGAATGCCGACCGACGGCGGCAGCCGTCGGGCAGCCTCGCCTGATTGGGCTATCGATGTTTCTGGATGCCGGTTTCGTCGAAGTGGCAAGGCGCCTGCCAGCAAGACCGTCGTCCGCCTGGAATGCCGCTGAATATTTCGGCAACCCAGGGATTGATAAATACGCCTAGCGAGCCGCTTTGATCTGCCGGCCGTTCTCGACGGCGGGTGCCGCCTCATCATAGATCCGCATCAGCCGCCCGGCCGCTTTCAGCTTCTCGATGAGATCGTTTCCATCAGGCGAAGCCTTCGTCAGCTCAAGCTGCTCGAACTCCCTCAACGCCTGCGCCCAATGGCTTTCCCCGCGCCCATCCGGCCTGCCTTCCGATTCCCACAACGAATAAGCGCGCTGGCTGACCCAGGCGTCTTTATTATGACTCATAATCAACCCCAGCGAGAAATTTGGAAGCAATATTCGACAGGCAACAAGGTGCCAAAACCGGCTTTAGGAGTCGTTACGAGGCAGCGTTAGTTTTTAGCTAATACCGAGGTGCCGAAGGATTATCCTGTGCATACATTCCAGGAGCTTGGCCTCGTACTGCCTCCGGGGTAGGGTCACCCGCAGAAACGACAGCGATCACCGATGGCAGCCAAGACGACACTCAATGCGAAAAATCTCGAATCCCTTGGAGCGCAGCGCCTCGCCGAGCTGCTGATCGAGGTCAGCATGGGCAGTGCCACCCACAAGCGACGGCTTCGAATGGAGCTTGCCGGCAATCACGGCGGCGCCGAGGTGGCGCGTGAGGTGCGAAAGCGGCTTGCGAGCATCGCCCGGGCTCGCACCGTCATCAACTGGCGCAAAGTGAAGGCGCTGAAGAGCGATCTGGAAACGCAGCGCAAAACGATCGCAGAGACCGTTGCCGCCGATGATCCCGAGGAGGCATTCGAACTGATATGGCAGTTCCTCGCACTGGCCGATTCGATCTTTGAGAGGTCCAACGACCGCGGCGGTTCGCTTATCCAAAGTTTTCACCAGGCTTGCGAGGATGCTGCTGCAATTGCTGGGTCCGCCAAAATCGACGCCCATGTTCTGGCCGATAAGGTGTTCAAAGCCGTGCAGGACGATAGCTACGGCCAGTACGACAACCTGGTTGCCGCGATGGTGCCAGCCCTCGGCGAGGATGGTCTCGATCGCTTGAAAACGCTCTTCGTCCAATGGTCCAAGGAGCCGAATGACAAGCCGGCGGAAGAGGATCGCAAGGTCATTGGCTGGGGCAGCGGAGGTGCGATTTACCAAGATGAGATCGCCGGCACTCACCGGGATCTGACGGTGCGCATAGCCTTGCAGCAAATTGCTGACGCGCAGGGCGATGTTGATGCCTACATTGGCCAGCACCCCGAGGAGACACGCAAGGCGCCGATGATTGCGGCCGACATCGCCAATCGTCTGCTTTCGGCCGGGCGGGCGAAGGAAGCGCTGCAGACGTTGGATGAGGCCGACAGGAGAGGCTGGGCCGAAATGCCATTCGAATGGCAGCTTGCTCGCGTCGAGACGCTTGAGGCTCTGGGGCGCGCAGAGGAGGCACAGACCTATCGATGGGCGTGCTTCGAGCGGTCGCTGCATGCCGGGCACCTCAAGGCTTTCCTCAAGCGACTGCCTGATTTCGACGATCTCGAGGCCGAGGAGAAGGCATTTGCCCATGCCCGGGCTTTCCCGGACGTCCACCAGGCACTTGCCTTTTTCCTGAATTGGCCGGCACTTGCCGAGGCGGCAAAACTGGTGGCGATCAGGAAAGGGGAACTGAACGGCGATCTCTATGACCTGATGACGCCAGCGGCCGAAGCTCTGGCGGAGAAACATCCGCTCGCGGCGACCATCGTCTTGCGCTCCATGATCGATTTCGCGCTCGATAACAGCCGGCCCAGCCGCTATAAACACGCGGCGAGGCATCTCGCAGACTGCGCGTCGCTTGCGCCTCATATCGATGACTTCAGCAACACCAGATCCCATGACGCCTATGTCGCGGAACTCAAGCGCCGGCACGGCAAGAAGCATGGCTTCTGGAGACTGGTGACCTAAGTTTCTCCGGATACCTTACCCTCAGAGAGGAATTCCATGACGACCACTGCCTGGCATGCAGATCCGCTCACTTGGGGCACTGGACCCCGCATCTTCGAAGCTTTTTTGGAGCCGACTTGCCCCTATTCGGTCAGAGCGTTCAACAAGTTCGACGAACTGCTGAGCCAGGCCGGCGAAGACAAGATCACCGTGAAGATCCGCCTGCAGTCGCAACCCTGGCACATGTATTCCGGCGTCCTCGTCCGCTGCATCATCGCAGCTTCGACTCTGGAAGGCGGCAAGGAAACTGCAAAGAAGGTCATGGCTGCCATCGCCGCCCATCGCGAGGAGTTCGAGTTTGAACGCCATGCCGGCGGCCCGAATATGAACGTCACGCCGAACCAGATCATCGAGCGCCTGGAAGGCTACAGCGGCATCAAGCTGAAAGAAGCCTTCGCAATCCCGGATCTCGACCGGGAGATCAAGTGGCACTGCAAATATGCCAGGCAGAACGGCATCCATGTCTCGCCGACTTTCATGATCGACGGACTGGTGCAGCCCGACATGAGCAGCGGCGATGAGGTTGGCGCCTGGGTGAAGAAGGCGCGGGGCAATTGACGCTGGCCGTGTGCCTGAGACTATCAAGCTGAGTCGTCTCGCCGATGCCCTTATTGTGTTCGCATGGCGGATGGAGTCGGTAATGAATCTGGGCTAATTGCTTTTTAAGGCATTGCTGATGAACTGCCGTCATGACAAAGCCGCCCCGCAAGCCTTCGAAGCTACTGCTCGGTGAAGCCTACGAGCCGCCCCGCAGCCGACCGCGCCGGCGGCGAAATTCCGCTCAGCCTCATCTTCCTCTCGATTCGATGCCGGCGCGTATCGCGCCGTGTCCGGCGTCAGTGGGAAGGACACGGTTCAGATGAACGACGACCCGAAATTGAATCGGGCCGAAGGTCAGCAATGTCAGCAGCAGACGAGCGACTGGGACATGGCTGCTCGCAACTACCCTAGCCTCAACACGGTGATCTTGCTGGGGATCCTGTGTATTGCCATCGTCTTCAGGTTCCATAAGATCACCTTGCCGCTGGTCGACAGCTTCAGCTGGCGCGAGATAAGCACCGCAATGATGGCCGACAATTTCCAGCAGCGCAGCTGGAACATCTTTTTTCCAGAGGTCAGCTGGACCGGACCCGGGCCAAGCTATCAGGGCCGCGAGTTTCAGATCGTCAGCTATCTGACCGCCTTGCTCTACCAACTCTTCGGCTGGCACGACTGGTTCGGCCGCGCGGTTGCTGCCTCCTTCGGTCTGGTGACAGTATTTTCGCTCCACAGGCTAACGGCGCTATGCTGGAATGAGATGCACGCCCACGCGGCGGCACTGGCCTACGCGCTGATGCCGGCGGCGATCATGATCGACAGTTCGTTTCTTCCCGATCCCGCCATGCTGGCCTTGATCACTCTTGGTGTCTGGCTGTTCGCCAAATACTGGACCGGCGGCAGCGGCTGGCTCTTGCCGCTCGCCACGGTCAGCTTCTCGCTCGGCGTGCTGTCAAAGCCACCCGGCATCGCGGCCGGCGCTGTCATCTTCTATCTGATGGTCTGTTGGATTCTGGAAAGTAAAGGAAAGCACGCGACATGGGTCTTCCTGTCGGGGCTTTTGAGCCTAGCCATCATCGGCACTTATTTCAGCTGGGCGATTTATCTCGGCCGCAGCTATCCGCCGTTTCATATCGCCGGCACCGGCGGCTATATCTGGGATTTCGGCTTCTGGACATACTACAGGAACAGCTTCTACTTCAAATCCGTATGGAACACCTCGGTTTTGTGGTTCTACGGCTATCCGTTCATGGTGCTGCTCGCGGTCGGCTTGTGGCTACCGCCCAGCCCCGCCGAAGACCCGAAGCAACGCACCCTTTCGGCCATTCCTTATGTGTGGCTGGCTGCGGCCCTGATCATCTATCTGGCGGCGGCGGGCGAGATCACCAGCAATGTGTGGAATCTCCACATCTTCCATGTGCCGGTTGCTATGTTCTGCGGCCACGGCGCGCTTCTTCTGGCAACGCTTGCATCGAGAACCATTCTAACGCCGTCGGTTGTGCTTCGCTCGATCTGCATCGTGGCCCTCACGCTTGCCTGGTCGACCGTTCCCCTCGTCAGGACGATGAAGAAGCCAATCGCCATGAACGGCAAACTGCTTGGCGAGGAACTGGCGCGGTTGGCGCAACCGAGCGACCTTGTCGTCGCCATCGCGCCCGAGGTCGGCGATCCCGTCGCAGTCTATTACAGCAGGGCGCGCGGCTGGGTGTTCCCGCCTGGCGGAGGCGATGCCGAATGGTCGAAATTCGTTGAGGATGACGCCACCGCGATCGCGCAACTCGAGGAACTGCGCGCGCAGGGCGCGGATTTGTTCGGCGTGGCCAAGAACGCCGCCGACAAGGACGGCCGGCTGTTCATCGAGCATCATGATGGGGTTATCGACCATCTTGACAGGACTGCAACCAAGCTTGTGGATTTGAATAATTTGCTGATCTATAGGATCACCCGTCCATGAGAGCCGCGACAGTCTGGTTGGGTGCGCTGCGCGTCTGCGACGAGTTTCGCGACCTGGTGCACGGCCGTTTCGGCGCCGGCCGCAATCGGTCGCGCACCGCTCACCTCAAGCAGCCGGGCTGCAGCATATGGCTCTGACGACCGCGGCTTGAGCCCGCGCGGAGTGTCTGCGCAGATGGTCAAGGAGACGGCCAATCTCGACGTCCAGTTCTACGCAGGCTTCGCCGAAAGATCGAAAAATAGCAGGAGGACGCGAACACCCATTACGGTCGAAGGCCAATGGCGGAGAGGGTGGGATTTGAACCCACGATACCCTTGCAGGTATGCCGCATTTCGAGTGCGGTGCATTCGACCACTCTGCCACCTCTCCGCGGTCTGGTCGGCGCTTGTTCGGCGCGGGCGTTCTCATAACGGGCAAATGACAGGCTGGCAAGCCGAAAAGTCGAAGCATTCCATCCTTTTGCCTTGACACCTTTTTGTCACTCGCGTATCTCGACTGCGCAATAGGTTTGGAGAAATCCGCGCCTTGGCCGTCCCGCGCTCGCGCGGGGCTTCACCGGCAGGAAGAGTTCGAGGATTAGACCTCTGAAATCCCTGCTTAACTTCGACTGATAAAAAGACAGCCACCTGCTCAATTAGCGGGGAGCGCTGGAACGAACATGAAAGGATAAAAAATGTTCGCAGTCATCAAGACCGGCGGTAAACAGTACCGTGTGGCAGCCAACGACGTGCTGACCATCGAAAAGCTGGAAGCCACCGCTGGCGACTCCATTGAATTCACCGAAGTGCTCGTGATCGGCGAAGGCGCCGACGCTGCGATCGGTGCGCCCTTCGTAACCGGCGCCTCTGTCAAGGCAGAAGTCGTCGAACAGAACCGCGGCAAGAAGGTCATCGCCTTCAAGAAGCGCCGCCGTCAGAATTCGAAGCGTTCGCGCGGCCATCGTCAGCATCACACGGTCGTCCGTATCACGGACATCGTGGCTGCCAAGTAAGATCAACGAGACAAGGTTTTAAAGGAGAACTCCAATGGCACACAAAAAAGCTGGCGGTTCATCGCGCAACGGTCGCGATTCTCAGTCCAAGCGCCTTGGCGTGAAGAAGTTCGGCGGCGAAGCCGTCATTGCAGGCAACATCATCGTGCGTCAGCGCGGTACTGAGTGGCATCCGGGTTCCAACGTCGGCCTCGGCAAGGATCACACGATTTTTGCGCTTACCGCCGGCAATGTGAACTACCGAACCAAGGCCAACGGTCGCGTCTACGTGTCTGTCATGCCGAAAGCGGAAGCAGCGGAATAAGCCGGTAGCGCTCAAAAACAGCCGGCGTCTCATCGACCCGGCTGGCCGTATCAGGTTCAGTCTAGAAAACAGGGGAGATGGGGCGCCATCTCCCCTTTTTCTTTACCCCTCAAGGAGGACTGAACCATGCAAGGCGAATTGTTAAGGGTAGACCAATCACGGTCTCCCCGGGAAGACCAGCGGTCTTCCACGGAGCGGCTGAGGCCGGAACGGTTAAGGACCGATTGCCCTGTCTTGTTATCGGAAAGGCTCGTCATGCGCGCGCCCCACGAAGAAGACATCGACGCCCTTGCCCATCTCGCCAATAACGCCAAAGTCGCCACCATGGTATCGCGTATGCCGCACCCCTATACCGCCGATGATGCTGCCGACTTCGTGCGTCGCACGAAAAATGGCGAGATTGGCAAGTGCGTCTATGCGATCACCAAGGCCGAAAATGGCGCCTTTATCGGCTGCTGCGGTGTGGAGCCGCAGACAGACGGCAAGACCGTCGAGATCGGCTATTGGCTGGGCGAGCCCTATTGGAACAAGGGTTATACGACCGAGGCCTGCCATGCCCTGGTCGATATGGTGTTCAGGACCCGTCAGGACGTCGATCAGATCGACGCCCGTTGCCGGGTAATGAATGTCGCCTCGCGCCGCGTCATCCAGAAGTGCGGCTTCCAGTTCCAGGGTTCGGGGCTCGCCGCCTCGCTGGCGCTCGGCAGCAACGTGCCGGTCGAATGGTACAGGCTCGACCGCAAGACCTGGATGTCTCTCAGAAGCTGGGGGAACATCGCATGAGCACGACTGCGCTGCAAAGGCCAGAGGTCAAGCCGATGATGCCCGGCCCCGCGCCGGTTATCTCGACCGCCCGGCTGACGCTCCGCCCCCACAGGCTGAGCGATGCGCCTGATATCGCGGAATCGCTTTCCGATTTCGCGGTCACGCGCATGCTGTCCCGCGTACCCGCGCCGTTCGATCGGCAGGATGCGCTGGACTGGCTGATCCCGGTCACCTCGGGCACCCTGCCCGATTGGCCGCTGGCGATCACCGGCAAGGACGATGTCCATATCGGCAACGTCTCGATCGAGTTGCGCCACGGTCGCTGGCACCTCGGCTACTGGCTGAACCGCTACTACTGGCGGCGCGGCTATATGAGCGAAGCGGTGGCAGCGATCATCGAGCGCTTCTCGCGCCGCATGCCGGAGACGCCGGTCCATTCCGGCGTCTTCGCCGACAACCCGGCTTCGCTGCGACTGCAGGAGAAGCTCGGTTTCCGCATGACGGGTTGCGGCGAAATCTACTGTTTCGCCCGCAACACCATGGTGTCGCACATCGAGACCGTGCTGCAGCCGGGCACGCTGCAGCCGCGAAAGGTCGCCTGATCAAACTCCAGACGTCGCCGCACTGGCGGCGTCTCCATCAATCACCGATCTCGACCCATAGAGGGAAATGGTCGGAACCGACGGATCGCGTATCCATCCGGGCGGATTTCAACCGGCTTTGCAGGCCGCAACTGACGAAGCAATAATCGAGATGCATGCGTTTGCCGTGATCTTCAGGATCCATCCAGCTGTAGCTCTCCGGAGAGTAAGCCTCCAGCGCCGCAAAGGCGTCGACCGGCGTGCCGATCCTTGCCACACGGCCGTAATATCCGCTGCCAGCCCCAGCAAGCGCGCAATATTCCCGCGATTCCGGCTCCATGTTGAAATCACCCATGATGACATAATCCTCCGGCAGCGGCGGCTCCGGCAGGTCGAATTCACCACCCCCTGTCAGCGACCCACCCTCCTGGACGAAGGCATTGATATGCGCGTTCAAGAATTGCAGTTGGCGGATGCGCTCGTCGGCGGAGACATGGTCGAGATGCACGGAGTAGACGCGGATCGCACCGCCGGGTGCGTCGATCACCGCCTCGGTTGCGCCGCGCTGCAGGTTGATCTTGCCGATCGTCCGGCTGCGCGGCAGAAGCAGCGTTCGGGTCGAGACAACAGGCCAGCGCGACAGCACCATGTTGCCGAACTGGAAACGGGTGCCCGCCACCGGCTGCAGCCCGCCTTCATCAGCTTCGACATGCATGTCGCAAGCCGGCCCATACACCCAGAAATAGTCGGGAAAGAAGGCTGCAACATCGGCGGCCATGTCGGCAAAACCGTTGCGCGAGAAGCCACGAGTCACCTCCTGCAGCGCGATGACATCGGCTCCCTCGAGACTTCGGGCAATGCGCGCCAGATCGTATCTGCCGTCGAGACCGAAGCCGTACTGTATGTTATAGCTCGCAAAATTCACGATAATCTTTGACCTCCGTCGGAACCGCCTATATCGAATGGGCCAAGACGGGCCGTCCAACTGCCACTGAATATTGGAAGTAAAATGAAATTTCTCGACGAAGCAAAGGTCTATATCAAGTCCGGGGACGGCGGCGGCGGCAGCGTTTCCTTCCGACGCGAGAAATTCATTGAGTTCGGCGGCCCGGATGGCGGCGACGGCGGACGCGGCGGCGACGTCTGGGTCGAGACCGTCAACGGCCTGAACACGCTGATCGATTTCCGCTTTCAGCAGCATTTCAAGGCGACGATCGGCACCCATGGCATGGGCAGGAACCGCACCGGCGCCAATGGAAGCGACGTGACGTTGAAGGTTCCCGTGGGCACCCAGATCTTCGAGGAAGATCAGGAAACGCTGATCTGCGACCTGACCGTCGAAGGCCAGCGTTACTGCCTTGCCCATGGCGGCAATGGCGGCTTTGGCAACGCCCATTTCAAGACTTCGACCAACCAGGCGCCGGATTGGGCCAATCCCGGTCTGCCCGGCGAGGAAAAGACCATCTGGCTACGCCTGAAGCTGATTGCCGATGCCGGCCTCGTCGGCATGCCGAATGCCGGCAAGTCGACCTTCCTGGCATCAGTCACCCGGGCCCGGCCGAAGATCGCCAACTATCCCTTCACCACGCTGCATCCCAATCTCGGTGTTGCCACCATCGACGAGCGCGAATTCATCCTTGCCGATATTCCGGGCCTGATCGAAGGCGCCCATGAAGGTGTCGGCATCGGCGACCGTTTCCTCGGCCATGTCGAGCGCACCCGCGTGCTGCTCCACCTCATCTCCGCCCGGGAGGAAAAGGTCGGCAAGGCGTATAAGACGGTCAAACACGAACTCGAAGCCTATGGAAACGATCTGACCGACAAGGCCGAGATCGTGGCGCTGTCGCAGATCGACGTGCTCGACGATGCCGAACTGAAGAAGAAGACCAAGGAATTGGCCAAGGCCTGCGGCAAGACGCCGTTCCAGATTTCGGCCGTCACCGGCAAGGGCATGACCGAGGTGCTGCGTGCGCTGCGCGACATCATCGTCGAGGCCAATACCGAAGAAAAGCCGGCCAAGGTGCCGAAGCTGCGCCATCGCGACATGGTCGTCACCGATGAGGGCGAGGACGATGACCAGCCGTAAGCCGCTTGGCCGCTACCGCCGCATCGTCATCAAGATCGGATCCGCGCTTCTGGTCGACCGCAAGGCCGGGCTGAAGAAGGCCTGGCTCGACGCCATGTGCGCCGATATCTCAGGCCTGAAGGCCAAGGGCATCGATGTGCTCGTCGTCTCCTCGGGCGCAATCGCGCTCGGCCGCTCGGTGCTCGACCTGCCGTCAGGTGCGCTCAAGCTCGAGGAAAGCCAGGCGGCGGCGGCCGTCGGCCAGATTGCGCTGGCGCGCGCCTGGTCGGAAAGCCTGTCGCGCGACGAGATCGTCGCCGGCCAGATCCTGCTGACGCTCGGCGATACCGAGGAGCGCCGCCGTTATCTCAATGCGCGCGCCACCATCAATCAGCTTTTGAAGATCGGCGCCGTGCCGATCATCAACGAGAACGACACCGTCGCCACCAGCGAGATCCGCTATGGCGACAACGACCGGCTGGCCGCCCGCGTCGCGACGATGACCGGCGCCGATCTGCTCATTCTTCTCTCCGACATCGACGGCCTCTACACCGCGCCGCCGCATCTCGATGCGAACGCGACGTTCCTCGAAACGATTGCCGCAATCACCCCGGAGATCGAGGCGATGGCCGGAGGTGCGGCCTCCGAGCTTTCGCGCGGCGGCATGCGCACCAAGATCGATGCCGGCAAGATTGCGACCGCATCAGGCTGCGCCATGATCATCGCCTCCGGCAAGACCGACAACCCTCTGTCGGCGATCGAAAACGGCGCGCGTTCCTCCTGGTTCGCGCCATCGGGCACACCCGTGACCGCCCGCAAGACCTGGATTGCCGGGCAGCTGCAGCCGGCCGGCGAACTGCATGTCGACGACGGCGCCGTCGCAGCCCTCGGGGCCGGCAAGAGCCTGCTTCCTGCTGGCGTTCGCAGCGTTTCCGGCCTCTTCAGCCGCGGCGACACGGTGGCGATCATCGGTCCGGCCGGCCGCGAGATCGCCCGCGGTCTGGTAAGCTACGATGCCGACGACGCCCGTCGCATTGCCGGCCGCAAGTCGGCAGAGATCGAGGCCATTCTCGGCTATGCCGGGCGCGCCGCCATGGTCCATCGCGACGACATGGTGATGACCGCGCAGGTCGGTTCGAAATCGGAAAGGCAGAAGAAGGACGCGAGCTATGCTTGATACCGTTGCGCCGGGCCCTGACATTGACGTGCTGATGAACGACATCGGCCGCAAGGCAAAGGCTGCCGCACGACCGCTGGGCTTTGCGTCCACCGAGGCGAAGAACAGCGCGCTGAATGCCATGGCCGATGCGATCCTGGCGAACAAGGCGCAGATTCTTGCCGAGAACGCCAAGGACCTGAAGGACATCGAAGGCACCGAGATGCTCGCTTCCTTCGTCGACCGGCTGACGCTGAACGACAAGCGCATCGCCGAAATGGCCGAGGGAATCCGCGCCATCGCCGCCCTTTCCGATCCGGTCGGCGAAGTCATCGCTGCCTGGGACCGGCCGAACGGCCTGAAGATCGAGCGCGTCCGTACGCCGCTCGGCGTCATCGGCGTGATCTTCGAAAGCCGGCCGAACGTCACCGCCGATGCCGGCGCCCTCTGCCTCAAGGCGGGCAATGCCGTCATCCTGCGTTGCGGCTCGGATTCGCGCCGTTCATCGCAGGCTATCCATGCCTGCCTGGTCGAAGGCCTGAAGGCGGCGGGACTTCCAGAGCATGCTATCCAGCTCGTGCCGGTCACCGACCGCGCTGCCGTCGGCGCCATGCTGCGCGGCTTGGACGGCGCGATCGACGTCATCGTGCCGCGCGGCGGCAAGAGCCTGGTTGCCCGCGTGCAGAGCGAGGCCCGCGTGCCGGTTTTTGCCCATCTCGAAGGCCTTTGCCATATCTATGTCGATGCCTCGGCCGATATCGAAATGGCGAAAAAGATCATCGTCAACGCCAAGATGCGCCGCACCGGCATCTGCGGCGCAGTCGAAACCCTGCTCGTCGATGGTGCTGCGATCGGCACGCATCTGACGCCGCTGCTCGAGATTCTGACAGAGGCCGGCTGCGAGGTCCGTGCTTCGCCAACGGTGCTGAAGGTTGCACCCGGCATGAAGCCCGCGACCGAGGAGGACTGGTCGACCGAATATCTCGATGCGATCATTTCGGTTGCCGTCGTCGACGGCATATCGGGCGCCATCGCCCATATCCAGACATATTCCTCGAACCACACCGAGGCGGTCATCGCCGAGGACCCTGACGTCGTCGCGCGTTTCTTCACCGAGGTCGATTCGGCGATCCTGCTGCACAATGCCTCGACGCAGTTTGCCGATGGCGGCGAGTTCGGCATGGGTGCGGAAATCGGCATCGCCACCGGCAAGATGCATGCCCGCGGCCCCGTCGGCGTCGAACAGCTCACCTCCTTCAAATATCGGGTGCATGGTGCCGGACAGACGCGGCCCTGACGTGACGACCGAGAATGTGGACCGGCACTATCTCCGCATGCCGCACAGCGAGCGCGGCATGGTCGTCGGTCTGTTCGGCGGTTCGTTCAATCCGCCGCATCAGGGCCACGCGCTCGTCGCCGAGATCGCCATCAAGCGTCTCGGCCTCGACCAGCTCTGGTGGATGGTCACCCCCGGCAATCCGCTGAAGAGCCGCAACCAGCTCGCACCGCTTGCCGAGCGCATTGCCGAAAGCGAGCATGTTGCCCCCGATCCCCGCATCAAGGTCACCGCCTTCGAACAGACGCTCGGCACCAGCTACACCGCCAACACGCTTGCCCGCGTCAAGGCCCGCAATCCGCATGTGCATTTCATCTGGATCATGGGCGCAGACAGCCTGCAGACCTTTCATAAATGGCAGAAATGGCAGGAGATTGCCCGCACCTTCCCGATCGCGGTGATCGACCGGCCGGGCGCGACGCTGTCCTTCCTCTCCTCGAAAATGGCCAGGACCTTCGATTTCGCCCGTGTCGACGAGGACGATGCCCGTGTTCTCTGGAAGAAACGTGCCCCGGCCTGGACCTTCATCCACGGACCGCGCTCCGGCCTGAGCTCGACGGCAATCCGCAACGGCTCGTCGCACAGCGACGCCGAATAGAGCGCCGCGCGCCCAGCAAGACGCATGCGCTGGCCTGATTTCAGAAGATCCCGAAAACGAGAAAGCCCGACGGGGGAGGATCCGTCGGGCTTATAAACTCGATCGACAACTGGGAGGAGGAGTGTTGTCGATCCTACCGAACGGCTATGGGAGGAGGAGAAGCCGTTTCGATGAGTGTGTTGTAGCATATTTCGCAGGAAGATGAATATCGATTGGTGCATTGCAGCAATGCATCGCGTGCAATCCTGCGCAGCCTCATGGCTTTGGCATTGCCGTTTTTCTTGGCAGAAATCGACGGAGCATGCTCTGCCGCCGGGAGTCCCTGCGGTTTGCCAACCTGTCGCTCAAGTATTTCAACCCTATGGATCTCACGCTGCGGCTCAAGCCATGCACTTCGACAACGCGTAACCATGGTCGTTGCGGACACCGCAGTCCAATACGGTTATATTTTCCTGGATATATCCCTAGCCAAGATGCCTCGCCCGTTATATTCGTCTCAATATTTCGAACTCCGGGAATGAATCATGCAAAACCGCCGCCGATGGATGAAACTGGCAACCGCCGCGATCATGGCCTTCTGGCTTGGCGCAGCAGCGCTTCCGGCGCCTGCCGCCGCAGCCGAAAAACTCACCGTCTTTGCGGCGGCGAGCCTCAAGGATGCACTCGACGCCGCCAATGCCGCCTGGACGAAGGAAAGCGGCAAGGACGCCGTCACCTCCTATGCGGCGAGCGGCGCGCTGGCCAAGCAGATCGAAAACGCGGCCCCCGCCGATATTTTCATCTCGGCCGACCTCGACTGGATGGATTACGTCGCCAAGAAGAACCTGATCAAGGCCGATACCCGTTCCAACCTGCTCGGCAACCGCATCGTGCTCGTTGCCGAAAAGGACAAGGCAAAACCGGTCGAGATCAAGCAAGGCTTCGATCTTGCCGGCCTTTTGGGTGACGGCAGGCTTGCCATGGGTGAGCCGAAATCGGTTCCAGCCGGTAAATACGGCATGGCCGCGCTCGAAAAGCTCGGCGTCTGGAAATCGGTCGAAACCAAGGTCGCCGGCGCCGAAAGCGTGCGCGCTGCCCTTGCCCTCGTTTCGCGCGGCGAAGCGCCTTATGGCATTGTCTACCAGACGGATGCCGCAGCCGATAAGGGTGTTGCCATCGTCGGCACCTTCCCCGCCGATTCCCATCCGCCGATCATCTATCCGATCGCAATCCTCGCCGAGAGCAAGAACCCGGATGCATCAGCCTATCTCGACTTCCTGAAATCCGACAAGGCAGCCGCCTTCTTCACGGCGCAGGGTTTCACCATTCTCAAGTGATAAGCTGAGGTGATTGCGGATTTGCACGTCAGTGCCTGACTTGAGGCTCACATCACGATGCTTCAGTCTACTGACGAAGGCCGCCAACTCCTCTATCGTCATGCTCGGGCCTGTCCCGAGCATCTGCATCCGGTCGATTTTGGATAGGCAGCAGATCCTCGGCATCAGCCCGAGGATGACGCCGAGTAAAGAGCGAGATTTGGCAACAACGGCTTGCATGTGCGAGCCTTCATTTTTGAGAGGAATAAAAGCGCTTGTTGGACGCTCTGGGCTTGAGCAATGAGGAATGGACGGCGATCCTGCTCAGCCTGCGCGTCTCGATCGTCGCCATGCTGGCGAGCCTGCCCTTCGGCATCCTCGTCGCTCTGCTGCTTGCCCGCGGCCGCTTCTGGGGCAAATCGGTGCTGAATGGCGTCGTTCATCTGCCGCTAATCCTGCCTCCGGTCGTCACGGGTTTTCTTCTCCTCATCCTGTTTGGCCGCCGCGGTCCGATCGGCAGCCTGCTCGACGAGTATTTCGGCATTGTTCTCTCCTTCCGCTGGACGGGCGCGGCCTTGGCCTGCGCCGTCATGGCCTTTCCGCTAATGGTGCGTAGCATCCGCCTGTCGATCGAGGCGGTCGACCGCAAGCTGGAAGAAGCGGCCGGAACGCTCGGCGCCGGCCCTGTCTGGGTCTTCCTGACGATCACCCTGCCGCTGACCCTGCCCGGCATCATCGCCGGCATGATCCTTTCCTTTGCCAAGGCGATGGGTGAATTCGGCGCGACGATCACCTTCGTCTCCAACATTCCGGGCGAAACCCAGACGCTGTCGGCGGCGATCTACACCTTCACCCAGGTGCCGGGCGGCGATGCCGGCGCGCTCCGCCTGACGCTCGTCGCCGTCGTCATTTCCATGGCCGCCCTGCTCGCCTCCGAATTCCTCGCCCACCTCGCCGGCCGGAGGATCGATCCGGAATGACGCTGATCGTCGCGGCAAAACAGAGGCTCGGCGCCTTTTCGCTCGATGCCGCCTTTACCTCCGAGCGCGGCGTCACCGCGCTGTTCGGCCGCTCCGGCTCCGGCAAGACCTCGATGATCCGCATCATCGCCGGCCTCGCCCGCCCGGACGAAGGTCGCGTCGTCCTCGACGGCGAGGCCTTGACCGAAACCGAAACCGGCATCTTCGTCCCGAAACATCGCCGCCGCTTCGGCTATGTCTTTCAGGAAGCGCGGCTTTTCCCGCATCTCAGCGTTCGCGCCAATCTATTCTATGGCCGCTGGTTCGCGGCGAGAACGGCGCGCGGCGAGAGCTTCGATCACATCGTCGACCTGCTCGGCATCGAGACGCTGCTGGAGCGCAGCCCCTCGAAACTCTCAGGCGGCGAGAAGCAGCGCGTCGCCATCGGCCGCGCCCTTCTCTCCTCGCCCCGCCTTCTGCTGATGGACGAGCCGCTCGCCGCCCTCGACGAGGCGCGCAAGGCCGAGATCCTGCCTTATCTGGAGCGATTGCGCGACGAAACCGACATCCCGATCGTCTATGTCAGCCACTCGATCGCCGAGGTGGCACGGCTGGCCAACCAAGTCGTCGTCATGCATGACGGCAAGGTGGAAGCGACGGGCCCCGCTATAGACATATTGAGCCGCCCCTCCACCGCCTCCGACCGGCGGGAAGCGGGCGCACTGCTGGAAGGCACGGTGGAAAGCTTCGATGCGCGGCACCATCTATCGACGGTCGCGCTGAAATCCTGTCAGCTCCATATTCCGGGTGCGGCCCTTGCGCCCGGCAAATCGGTCCGCATCCGCATTCCCTCCCGCGATGTCATGCTGGCGACAGCAAGGCCCGAGGGGCTGAGCGCGCTGAATATCCTGGAAGCAAGGATAGACGGGATGTCGTCGACCGAGGACGGAACGGCGGAAATCCGGCTCGATTGCGGCGGCGATATCATTCTTTCCCGGATCACCACGCTGTCCTGCGAGCGTCTGGATCTTCAACCGGGAAGGGCGGTCTTCGCCGTCATCAAGACGGTTGCCCTGGAGGCCTGATTAGCCGCGCTCGCCCTGCTGCAGGTTGCGCTTGGCCTCGAGCCAGGCGAGGTCCTCGGCAAGGCTGGTGCGCACCGTCTTTTCCATCCGACGGAAACGCTCGAGCAATTCCTCGCCGAACGGCGTCAGCACCGCGCCGCCGCCCTTTTGCCCGCCGCGCTGCGATTCCACCACCTGTTCGTTAAACATCCGGTTCATCTCGCTGACCAGCAGCCATGCCCGCCGATAAGACATGTCCATCGCCCGCCCAGCCGCCGAGATCGATCCGGTCTGGCGGATATGCTCCAGCAGTTCCATCTTGCCATGGCCAAGACGATCCTCGTCCGGGAAACTGATTCGCAGGACGGGCACGAGTGTTTTTGCGGCTGAGTCGGTCATTGAATCTGGAGATCGTGGAATTTGCCGCACTTTACGCTGCGGCATGGAAACTGTACACCGCCCGCACAAGGCCGCCCCAAGCAGTCAAATACTTCAATTCGAACGGTAGAGCGGATTTTCGGCCGTTCTGTACCTTAGCATGTCTTGAAACATTAATGGTTTGATGCCTATCTTAACCATGATCCGGTCTCGATCGGATCTGTGTTGTGCATAGTTTGTCATTCCAGGAAAGGGAAAGCACTGACAACAGTACACGCCAAGGGAAAAACGCTTGCCGTTATCCCGAAGAGTGCGGAACGTGGCGCCGATGCCGCCGCCCGTGCCCTAGAAACCGTCCTCGCAAGCCTCGAGGACTCCAAAGCTGAAGATATCGTCACCATCGACATTGCCGGAAAATCGGCCCTGGGAGACTACATGATCGTCGTCTCCGGCCGCTCGAACAGACATGTCATGGCGATCTCGGATCACCTGCTCACCGACCTGAAGGACGACGGCCTCGGTACGGCCCGCGTCGAAGGTCAGGAAGGCGGCGATTGGGTCCTGATCGACACCGGTGACATTATCGTGCATGTGTTCCGTCCCGAAATCCGCGAGTTCTACAACATCGAAAAGATGTGGGCGGCTCCGGATATGGATGAAGAAACACGGCACTGACAGGCGAGCCGGCATTCTGTCCGGCGCCTGAGACGTGGCATTGGCTGGCCGGCAAACAGATAAGCCGGCCGGTGGCGTGGTGTGCGCCCCATGTGCTGCATGAGCGGGAGCGGATGAATGCGAATAGGTCTTTTTGCGGTGGGACGGCTGAAGTCCGGCCCTGAAAAGGATCTTGCCGCCCGTTATTTCGACCGTTTCGCCAAGGCCGGCCCTGCCGTCGGCCTCGAACTGACCCGTGTTGCCGAAGTTGGCGAAAGCCGCGCGTCCAATGCGGAGACCCGCAAGCGGGATGAGGCGGCGATGCTTCTGAAATCGCTTGCCGATGGCAGTATCCTCATTCTTCTCGATGAACGCGGCAAGGCGCTCGACAGCGAAGCCTTCGCAAACCTGCTCGGCTCCTATCGCGACCAGGGCAAACGCGATCTGACCATCGCGATCGGCGGCGCCGATGGCCTCGATCCCTCCCTTTACGACCGTGCCGACGCCACGCTGTGCCTGGGCAAAATGACCTGGCCGCACCAGCTCGTGCGCACACTGATCGCCGAGCAGCTCTATCGCGCCGTCACCATCCTGTCCGGCCACCCCTATCACCGCGTCTGATGCCGCGTCGGCCCCGATGCGTCGACAATCGCAATGTCACGCAGCCGTGTTTTGCTAGGCAGCCCGTTCTCCTGCAAACGTTATGGCAAAGCGCACCAAATCAGCTTAGTCTCCGCGCGATTTGAGAAAGTGCCCCAACACGCATGACGAGAGCATCCACCAGGCGACCCCGCATGATCCTGCCGGCTATCGCGGCCGGCGTCGGTGTAGCGGCGATTGTCGTGTCGGCAAATCCGTTCATCGTCCGGGCGCAGGATGCCGCGCCCGAGGCGGCACAATCAGCACCGCAGCCGGCAGCCGAGCCGCCGCCGCCCGATCCGGCGGCCGAACTTGCCACCAAGCGTGATCAGACTCGTGCCGAACTCGAAACCCTGTCGAAAACGATCAGCCTCTCCACCGACAAAGTGAGTGCGCTTCAGCAGAGCATTGCCGATCTCGAAAAGAGCACGGAAAGCATCCGCCAGGCACTGATTGATTCCGCCGCCCGCCGCAAGACGCTCGAAAAGCAGATCCTCGAAAGCGAGAAGAAGCTTGCCGATCTTGGCGTCAAGGAGGATGGCATCCGCCGTTCCCTGCACGAGCGCCGCGGCCTGCTGGCCGAGGTGCTGGCAGCGCTCCAGCGTATGGGCCGCAATCCGCCGCCCGCTTTGCTCGTTACCCCCGATGACGCGCTCGCCTCCGTGCGCAGCGCCATTCTGCTCGGCGCCGTCGTGCCCGGCATCCGCAAGGAAACCGACAAGCTTGCCGCAGACCTCGCAAGCCTCGCCGCATTGCAGACCGCAAGTGCTGCCGAGAAGGCCTCGCTGACCGGGACGATGACTGATGGCATCGAGGAAGAGCGGCGCATGGACCTGCTGCTTGCCGAAAACGACAAGCTCAGCCGCAGCAACGCCGCCGAACTGGAAGCAGAAAGGAAACGTTCCGAGGAGTTGGCGGGCAAGGCGACGAGCCTTGAAGGCCTGGTCGCCTCGATGGAATCCGAGATCGCTTCGGTGCGGGATGCCGCCGCTGCCGCCCGTCAGGCCGAGGAGAACCGCAAGCTGCTGACGGACGAGCAGCGCGCCCAGGCCAAGGCGCTTGCCGACAGCGGCGTGCCCGATAAAAACCGCATTGCGCCCGCATATCCCTTCGGAGAATTGAAGGCGAAATTGGAGGTGCCCGTTACGGGCGATATCCTGCGCCAGTTCGGCGATGCCGACGGCACCGGGCACGAGGCCATGGGAATGACGGTCGCCACCAATCCAGAGACAGTGGTGACGGCGCCTGCGGATGGTCTGGTGGTTTTCGCCGGCGCATTCCGCAGTTACGGCCAGATGATCATCCTCGACGCGGGCGATGGATACCACCTGGTTCTCTCGGGAATGGATACGATCAATACCCGTCAGGGAAAATTCGTTTTCTCCGGCGAGCCGCTTGCCGTGATGGGCGCGAAAAGAGTGGCAAGCGCAACTGCATTGGCGCTGGAAACGAACCGGCCAACGCTTTACATTGAATTTCGAAAGGACGGTAAACCGGTCGATTCCCGGCCGTGGTGGACCGCCAAAGACACTGGAAAGGCACGCAATGATTCGTAGGGCTTCTCTTGTTCTGGTCGGCGCATTGATGGGTGCGACCGCAATGAGCGTCATTTACTCGGCGGGTGTGCCGGCAGAAGCGGCCGGATCCTCGACCTACAAGGAACTTTCGGTTTTCGGAGATGTCTTCGAGCGTGTGCGTGCGCAATATGTGACGCCGCCCGCGGAAGACAAGCTGATCGAGAACGCCATCAACGGCATGCTCTCCTCGCTCGATCCGCATTCGAGCTACATGAATGCGAAGGACGCCGAGGACATGCGCACCCAGACCAAGGGTGAGTTCGGCGGCCTCGGCATCGAAGTCACGATGGAAGACGAACTCGTCAAGGTCATCACCCCGATCGACGATACGCCCGCCGCCAAGGCCGGTGTTCTCGCCGGCGACTACATCTCCGAGATCGACGGCCAGTCGGTGCGGGGCCTGAAGCTGGAAGACGCCGTCGAGAAGATGCGCGGCGCCGTCAACACGCCGATCAAACTGACGCTGATCCGCAAGGGTGCCGACAAGCCGATCGAACTGACGATCGTCCGTGACGTCGTCGCCGTCCAGGCAGTCAAGTCGCGTGTCGAGGACGATGTCGGTTATCTCCGCATCATCTCCTTCACCGAGAAGACCTATCCCGACATGGAAAAGGCGATCAAGAAGATCAAGGACACCGTTCCGGCCGACAAACTGAAGGGTTATGTTCTCGACCTGCGCCTCAATCCGGGCGGTCTTCTCGACCAGGCGATCAACGTCTCCGATGCGCTGCTGCAGCGCGGCGAAGTCGTTTCGACCCGCGGCCGCAATCCCGATGAAACCCGCCGCTTCAATGCAGGCCCGGGCGATCTGACGGATGGCAAGCCGGTGATCGTGCTGATCAACGGCGGTTCGGCTTCCGCATCGGAAATCGTCGCTGGCGCTCTTCAGGATCTGCGCCGTGCCACCGTTCTCGGCACGCGCTCCTTCGGCAAGGGCTCCGTCCAGACGATCATCCCACTCGGTGAAAACGGCGCGCTGCGCCTGACCACGGCGCTCTACTACACGCCGTCGGGCCGCTCGATCCAAGGCACCGGCATCACCCCCGACATCAAGGTCGAGGAGCCGCTGCCGGAGGAACTGCAGGGCAAGATGGTGACCGAAGGCGAATCCAGCCTGCGCGGCCACATCAAGGGCCAGAGCGAGACGGACGAAGGTTCGGGCTCCGTTGCCTACGTCCCGCCTGACCCGAAGGACGACGTTCAGCTGAACTACGCGCTCGACCTTCTGCGCGGCAAGAAGACCGATCCGGCCTTCCCGCCGAACCCGGACAAGGCCGTCGTCGCCAAGTAATCGATCAGCTCAAGGCCGGGCACCTCGTCCGGCCTTGAGCCTTTCTGCTGTTTCCCGGTTTTGGAGCGGGCGAAAAATTGGGAACGGACCTGCATGCGCCTTTGGGCCGCAACCGCAAAACCGGCAGCCGGCGCCCAGGTGTCCTGCGCCTCGGCCGTATCGCCGCCAGTCTTTGTCTTTTCGCAATAGGCGGCTTTTCCCTCTATACGGCATTTCGCGGCGATGAGCTCGAACGCACCAAACCGCCGGCGGCCGAACAAGCCGCAACACCCCCTGCCAATGCGCCTCAGCCGCCGACGGCCACCACGGGCCAAGCGGCAGACGGCATGCCCCGCACCGACCCGCGCTCGGGCGCCAATGTCGAGCAGATGGTCACCGGCGACGGCTCGGTCGTCACCAAATACAGTCCCCGCCCACGCGACGGCGGCGGGCCTGTGCTGGTCGACGCCATGCAGATCGGCCAGGATCCGCGCATGGCAGCCCAGCCCAATGAAGCACTGCTCGAAGAGACGCCCTTTGGCAGGCTGCCGATCGTCGGCCCCGATGGCCGGCGGCCGATGGATCAATATGCGCGTCCCTCGTCCGGCGCGCGCGGCGTCCGCATCGCCATCGTCGTCAGCGGCCTCGGGCTCAGCCAGACCGGAACGCAGCGCGCCATCGCCGACCTCCCCGAGGAGATCACCTTCGCCTTTGCTGCAAGCGGCAACAGCCTGCAGCGCTGGATGCAGGAAGCCCGCCGCGGCGGTCACGAAATCCTTCTCCAGGTGCCGCTCGAACCCTTTGATTACCCGGCGAACGATCCAGGCCCCAAAACGCTGCTGACCACGAAACCGGCTGCCCGCAACATCGAGAACCTGCACAAGGCGATGGGCGAGATCACCAACTATACCGGCGTCATGAACTATCTCGGCGGCCGTTTCCTGTCCGACCCCGCCGCCATGGAACCTGTCATGCGCGACATCGGCAAGCGCGGGTTGCTGTTTCTCGACGACGGCACATCGGCGCAGTCGAAGACGGCGGCGATCGCCAAGGGAACGGAACTGCCCTATGCCTTCGCCGACCTGCAGCTCGACGGCCAGCTCGATATCAACGCCGTCCTGAAGAAGCTCGACGAGCTCGAGCGCATCGCCCGCAAGAACGGCCAGGCGATCGGCGTCGCTTCGGCTTTCGATGAGAGCGTTGACGCCATCGCCAAATGGAGCGAGGAGGCGGCGATGCGCGGCATCGAGATCGTCGGCGTTGCCGCCCTTTCCAACGACCCCAAGAATCCTTGAGAGGGATCCTTGAGTGAACCCCTGAGAAGAATCCCAGAACGGAGAAGAGATGAGCCAGGCGACCGTGAAAGCCGAGGATCTGCCCTACCGCCCCTGCGTCGGCGTGATGATCCTGAACCGCGATGGCCTCGTCTGGGCGGGAAGACGCATCTCCGACGGCAATTCCGAATATGATGGCTCGCCGCAGCTCTGGCAGATGCCGCAGGGAGGCATCGACAAGGGCGAGGATCCATTGGACGCCGCCTACCGCGAGCTTTACGAGGAGACCGGCATCGAGACGGTGACCCTGCTTGCCGAAGCGAAAGACTGGATCAACTACGATCTGCCGCCGGCGCTGATCGGCATCGGGCTGAAGGGAAAATTCCGCGGCCAGACGCAGCGCTGGTTCGCCTTCCGCTTCGACGGCGACGACAGCGAGATCGCCATCAACCCGCCGCCTGGCGGCCACGAGCCGGAATTCGATGCCTGGGAATGGAAGCCGATGCAGCAGCTGCCGGGGCTGATCGTGTCCTTCAAGCGCGCCGTCTACGACCAGGTGGTGGCCGAGTTCCAGCATCTAGCAGCCCTACAATCGGAAGACTGATCGATACAGCCTGATCGTGATTGATCAGCTCCGTTTAATTTCAGCAGATGGAAATAAGGGCCGGTTTCGATCCGGTTTGATGCAGCCGATCGCGATGGCTGGCAGCGGATAATTCGATAACTAACACCGGCCGCCATCGGCGGCCGGCATCTCGTTCGAATATTATTCGGCTTCGTTGGCGGAATCGGCGTTGAGCTGGCCGTATTTGCTCTCGCCGATTTTCTCGAGCAGGTCGATCTGTGTTTCGAGGAAGTCGATATGACCTTCCTCGTCCGCCAGCAGCTCCTCGAAAAGTTTCATGGAAACGTAATCGCCTGCGTCATGACAGATATCGCGCGACTTTTTGTAGGCCGCGCGGGCGTCGTACTCGCCGGCAAGATCGGCTTCCAGAACTTCTTTGACGTTCTGGCCGATGCGCAGAGGTGCAAGGGTCTGCAGATTGGGATGGCCTTCGAGGAAGATGATGCGTGCAATAAGCCGGTCGGCATGGTGCATCTCTTCGATGGATTCGGCGCGCTCCTTCTTGGCGAGCTTGGTGTAACCCCAGTCCTCAAGAAGACGATAATGAACCCAATATTGGTTGACCGCACCGAGTTCGAGGAACAAAGCCTCGTTAAGCCGCTCGATGACCTTTTTGTCGCCTTTCAATGTCCGCTCTCCTGTTTTCCTCATGGAATTGTTTCAAGCGGGACATGAAATCAAATATTTCGGTCTCCGTCGAGTGGCGACGGGCGTGATATTCCTCGGTTGTCTGGATAATGATGTCGACCACGTTGGGGAAACAGCCGCAGCAGCGGCCGCGTTTCTCCATGGCGTGGTAGACTTTCGCAGGCACGATAAGCTGCCAACAGTCTTCATCGAGAAGGTTGGTGATAACCTCCCGGATTTCTTTATCGGTTATATAATTGCAGCTGCAGACGAGCACGTCTTCATTCCAAACATGACACTGACTATCGTGTTTTCTGCTAAAGAAGATGGTGGCTGTCAAGAAAAAATTCGAGTCCCGCAGCATCAAACAGCGGTGTCCGGTGAGGCCTTCATGCATATCGTCCGGGATTATGCAGCGGTTTCAGGATGATGACGCCATAAGGCAAATGAAGGCGCGCCGCATGGTCTTGATCGCTGCAATGCATTTTTAATGAAAGTTGCGTCCGCGCGGCATTACCTCAGCGGTTTCCGCCGCACCCGCATGGCGGCCTGTGGCAACCATTCGTTTTTCCAACTCCGCCCTCTCCTGCGCATTTACAAGCTTTTTCTGTCGCTGATCGACGCCCGGCCTCAGCACCTCGTCTGCCCGCTCGCAGACGCCGAAACGCCGGGCCTCGCGTTGCAGGATACCGAGCGCCGGCGTCATGTCCTCGATATGCTCGACGACGGTATGGATCACCCCGCTCTGGCTTTGCAGCCTGCCGCGGATTTTCACCAGCCGGGCGCCCATCACGACCGAGCGGTATTTGTCGAACACTTTCGACCAGACAATCGCATTGGCCACGCCGGTTTCGTCTTCCAGCGTCATGAAGATCACGCCTTTGGCCGAACCCGGCCGCTGGCGCACCAGCACGAGGCCCGCGATCGTCACCCTCTTTCCGTTCGCGACCTTCAACAGATCGACATTGCGCGTCACGCCAGCCTTGCGCAATTCCTCACGCAGGAAGGAGACGGGGTGCGCCTTCAGCGACAGTGAGAGATAACGATAGTCCTCGATGACCTGCTCTCCCGGCAGCATTTCCGGCAGCTTCGCTAAAGGCTCGGCCTGGAGGTCGACATGACGGACCTGCTCGAAAAGCGGCAGCTCTTCGGTTGCGCTCCTCACATCCAGCGCCCGCACCGCCCAGAGCGCGTCGCGTCGTGACAGTTTGAGGGACTGGAACGCATCGGCATCCGCCAGTCGCTCGATGATCGATTTCTGCAGACCGGACCGCAGCCAGAGATCCCGCACCGAACTGTAGCCTTTGCCTCGATTGCTGACGAGCCGTTTCATATCGTCTATCGAAAGGCCCTTGATCTGCCGGAAGCCGAGCCGCACCGCATGCCGGGTCTTGATGATCTCGCGCATCTCATGATGCCGAAAATCGATAGCATTCCGATCGAAAGCGGCCTCTTCCAGACCGCAATCCCAGTTCGATTCATTGATATCGACCGGCAGGATCTTGACCCCGTGCTCGCGTGCATCCCGGACCAGCTGCGCCGGCGCATAAAAGCCCATCGGCTGGGAGTTCAGCATCGCCGCGCAGAAGACATCGGGATAATAAGCCTTGAGCCATGAGGAGGCATAAACGAGCAGCGCGAAGGAAGCGGCATGGCTTTCCGGAAAACCATATTCGCCGAAGCCCTTGATCTGGTTGAAACACTGTTGCGCGAATTCCTGGGTATAACCCTTTGAGACCATCCCCTCGATGAACCGCTTTTCGAAGTTACCGATCGTACCCGTTCTCTTGAATGTCGCCATCGCTCTGCGAAGCTTGTCGGCTTCCGCCGGTTCGAAACCTGCGGCAGTGATGGCGATCTGCATGGCCTGTTCCTGGAACAAGGGCACGCCGAGGGTTCTTTCCAGAACCGTTTCCAGCTCCTTGCTCGGATACTTGATCGAAATGTTCTTGGCCCGCTGCTCCCGGCGCTTGAGATAGGGATGCACCATGTCGCCTTGGATCGGTCCTGGCCGCACGATCGCCACCTCGATGACGAGATCGTAGAACACCTTCGGCTTCAGACGCGGCAGCATGCTCATCTGCGCCCGGCTTTCGATCTGGAAGACGCCGAGCGTATCGGCCCGGCCCATCATCTCGTAAACCGGCTCGCCTTCGTCCCCATGCTCCTTGTTACCGAGGTCTGCGAGCGTCTTCCTCACATCGTAATGCAACTCCAGCAGCGAGAAGGCCTTTCGCAGGCAGGTCAGCATGCCGAGCGCCAACACATCCACCTTGAGGATCTTGACGTTGTCGAGGTCGTCCTTGTCCCACTCGATCATGTAGCGATCCGGCATCGCCGTCTTCATGATCGGCACCACCTCGTCGAGCCTATCGCGCGTGATGACGAAGCCACCGACATGCTGGGTGAGGTGGCGCGGGAAGCCGAGAAGTTCGGAAGCATACTGAAGAACGTTTCGGGTCACCGGATCCTTGACGTCGAGACCCGCCGCCTTCGCGTCCCGCTCCGAGAGATTATCCTCCGACCAGCCCCAGACGAGGCTGCTGATCGCCGACTGGACATCCTCCGACAGCCCAAAGGCCTTGGAAACCTCGCGGCCCGCCGAGCGCGTACGGTAGGTCGTCACCCCCGCCGTCAGCCCAGCATGTTCTATGCCGTATCTTTTATAGATGAACTGGATGACCTCTTCGCGTCGATCATGCTCGAAATCAACGTCGATATCCGGCGGTTCATCGCGATCCATAGAAATGAAGCGGTCGAAGAGCAGTGTGCTTTTTTGAGGATCGACTTCCGTTATCTCGAGGCAATAGCAGATGACCGAATTTGCCGCCGATCCGCGCCCCTGGCACAAGACCTTCAGTTCATAGCGGGCGTGCTGGATGATCCTGTGAACCGTGAGGAAATAAGAGGCATACTTCTTTTTTTTAATGAGATCGAGTTCATACTCGATCTGTGGCGCCACCTTGGGCGGGATACCCTTGGGATAGCGTCTTGCCGCTCCCGCTCTCGTCAGCCTTTCGAGAGTCTCCTGCGGCGTTTCGCCGGGATCGTTTTCCGGCGGATAATTGTGCTCGAGTTCCTTCAGGGAAAAGGTCAAGCTGTCGAAAAATACCTGCGTATTCTCGATCGCATCAGGGTAGTCCCGGAAGATCCGGGCCATTTCACGTGAATCCTTGAGATAGCGTTCGGCATTCGGCGCCAGCAGGAATCCGGCTTGCGCTATCTGTACATGCTCCCGGATCGCGATCACGACATCCGAAAGCGGCCGGCGTTCGGGATGATGATAAAGCGGCTGGTTGGTTGCAATCAGCGGCACGCGGTTTCGGGCGGCGAGCATGGAAAACACCGCAAAGACCTGCCTGTCGCGACCGTCATAGGCTGGCGCCAGCGCCATAAAAAAGGCCTTGCGGAAGCGTCTGCGAAACCGTTCCAGATAATCTTCCAGCGTCGACTGACCCGCCTGATGATCGACACGGGTGCGATCCGGAACGAGGGCAAGCATCATCTCGTCCCCCCATTCCATGAGTTCCGCTTCCGTCAGGATGCAGCTTCCCTTGACCGCTTCCTCCTTCAGATTGCCGGCGGTGAGAAGACGGCAAAGGTTCGCCCAGCCTCGCCGGTTTTGCGGATAGGCAAGGATATCAGGCGTTCCGTCGGAAAAGACGAGACGAGCGCCCGGCTGAATCCGGATAGGATCGAGGATCTCCTCCTCTTTTCCTTCCCTCTTCGCCTGGGCCAGAATCTCATCCCTGTTCTTGTATCTCTCCTCAAGCTGCTCCGCCTGCGCATGCGCTCGCACCACGCCGGCAACCGAATTCCGGTCCGCAATCCCGAGGCCGCCGAGCCGTAGACGAGCGGCCTGCACGACCATCTCCTCAGGGCCAGAGGCGCCCTCAAGAAACGAGAAATTCGTCCTCGTGCCGATCTCGAAGAATGCGCGCGCGATTGTCATGCGAACACGCCATGCATGAACCAGCGAGGATCAAGCGCCTGACCATAAAAGCCCCGCCGATAGATCCAGAAACGATGTCCAGTCTCATCCTCGATGCGGAAATAGTCACGCGCCTCGGCGTCACTTCCATCGATCCACCACTCCATGGCAATCCGTTCCGGCCCTTCGCTTCTTGCCACCTGATGCTGCATGCGCCGCCAGCGAAAGATCTGCGGCGGACCATCGGGCACTTCAGCAAGTATGGTCTCGACGGGCTCCGGCGTTGCAAAGAGCCGCAGCGGGCGCTCTTCGCGGAAAGGAAGCTGGATGTCCTGCGCTATCTTCCGCCTGGGAAGGCTCTCCATCACAGGAACCGTGATGACGGCGCGTTCCGGTACATGGCTCTCGCGGAGCTGAAAGCTTTGCAGGCAATCCGCACCAAGCCGGGCCGAGACCCGGTCGACGAAGGCCGAAAGCGAGATCTCCCCCTGCCGGTCGCCCTCGAAATCACCCTGCGTCTCGTTGAAGGGATCGTGCCGCAGCACATTCAACCGCAGGATCTCGAAGCCATAGCCGGCATCGAGATCGTCATAGACCGCCTGCAATCGCTCGGAAAAAAGCCCGGCGATGAACTTTGGTTCGCGAAGCGGCTGCGAAGCACCGACGGAGATACGAAAGACCCTGCCGTCGACGCGGAACAGGACCAGTTCGAACACCCGCCCGCCAGCCCCCCGCGCCTCCAGCGACGGCTGCAGCGATAAGGCGACCTGCCTGGTGACGGCAAGGATCTGCTCTTCCGTCCCGATGGGCTCGATCAGCCGGCTTTCGGCCGAGAGGCTGGCAACAGGACGCCGGGGCGAGACCGGCTCCTCTTCACGTCCCAGCGCCTGGTCGAGACGCAGAAGCAGCTCCGGGCCGAACCGGCGGGTCAGCGGCGCTCGCGGTGCATCGATGACGTCGCCGATATATTTCAGACCGAGCTTCTTCAGGGCATCGACGGCTTGTCCTTCCAGCCGTAAGGCTGCAACCGGCAAGGACATCAGCACATGTTCCGTCTCTTCGTCCTCGATCACGCCGCCTTGCCCGAAGCGGGACGCGGCCCAGGAAAGGCCGGGTGACGATGAGATCGCACCGCGGGCATCGAACCCCATATGAAAAAGCCGCGACAGCACATCCTTGAGAAGCGCCTTTTCACCGCCGAAAAGATGGGCGCAGCCGCTAATGTCGAGAAACAGGCCGTCCTTGCCGTCAAACGCCACCAGCGGCGTATAGCGGTCGCACCAGTCGGCAATTGCCTCCAGCAACCGGCGGTCGGCCGCCGTATTCTCTTCCGCGACCTCGAGCATCGGGTACATGGCGCGCGCTTCGGCAACGCCCAGCTCCTTCCTCAACCCCAGCCTTTCGGCCAACTCGTCCAGTGCCGTCAGCCGCATGGCATTGTTGAGCTTGCCGGAACAGACGATAGGCGGCGTCTCAGGACGCCCTTTCGAACGCCAGGAGAGCCCCCATCGCTTGCGAGCGATGCGATCCGTTGGCAGATGCGGGAAGCTGAGCGCCAGAATGCGCTGACTGTTCGCTTGGAGGACGAACGAGGTTTGGTTCGGCGACAGGGAGAAATTCGCGTTCATAGGGATTCCACTCCAGAAGAAAGGAGAGCGGGGCCGGATTTCGGCTCTTCTCCAGCGTCAGACGGAAAATCGGATTGCCGATGCTGCCGGAAAGTGTCGATCCATCCGGCAACGACCGCAGAGCGGACGGGGCTGGTTCGACATGCAGACGGAAGACCGCACTGCTTGCCTCCTCCGCTCCGGCCTGACGGACAAGAAAGAGCGGACGGCGGGCAGTATGCGCCCTGAGACTGAGCCGGCGGCTTTCGGTCAGGCCGAAATGGACGGGATTGCCCCGCACTTCGAAGATGACGGCCGAGAAGGCAGCGCTTTCCACCGCCACCTCCGCCAGCCAGAGGGCCTCGTCCAGCTTACGCGGCGCCGCATGGAAAAACCGCTCCGGGCTCAGTCCGAAATCCCGAAGCCCGGGGGCATAGGGACGGCCGGCCTCCAGCGTGCCGACGGCATCGCCGATCCAGAGCAACGGCAGAAGGCGGCCGGCATCCGCTTCCTGTTTTTGCAGCCGCGCGGCAACAGCCATCGCCAGCCCGCTTGCAGCACCGGCATCGCGAGACAGAGCGGAACGGAATTCGGTGATCGCATCGAGCGGCAGGCCGCCTTCCAGCGCCCCGTCGAGAAACTCCACCCCAAACGGCAGGGGCGGCAGCGTGCGCTCCTGGCGGGTCTTACGTCCTTCCGCCACGGCTTCCCGTTCCGCTGCAGCAAGCGCCGGCGCGGGCCTTCCCTCCAGTCTGGCGATGGTTTCGCGGAGCGCAAAAAGCCGCTCGCGCGCCAGGGCGTGCTGCGCCATGGCGTTCTCCAATCCGTCTTGTTCCTGTTATGTTCTTATAGATTCCAGAGAGCTAATGAAGAGTCAACGGCCATTTTCTATGAAAATATTCCTGCCTTTGATTCCGCACTCGAAAATCGGCGATAAAGGTTCTATATGGGCCCGCAAAGGAAGGAATATTCATGGCCCGCATAGACCAGAGCGATGATTGGCGGGACCGCCATGCGCCGACGATCAGCGCCTTCGAGTCGCTGGCGATGGAGGCCTACAGCCATCTCCCGGATGAATTCCGCCAACTGACGACCAACCTCACGATCGAGATCGAAGATTTCCCCGATGACGACGTTTTCGAGGACATGGCGCTGGAAACCCCTTTCGATCTGCTCGGCCTTTTCGAGGGCAGGGGCATTTCCGAACGTTTCACGGTGGAAACCGGCGAGATGCCGAACCGCATCCGCCTCTACCGCCGTCCCATTCTCGACTACTGGGCTGAAAACGACGAGACGCTCGGTGACATCATCACCCACGTCCTGATCCACGAGATCGGCCACCATTTCGGGCTGAGCGACGATGACATGGAGCGGATCGAGGCAAGCGCCGAGGAAGCCGCCGAACGATAGAGCGCCGCGCGTCCAAGGACGCGCTAAGGACGCTCTATCACTTTCAATCACGCATAACCCCCGAAAATCGATTACGATTTTCGGGGGTTATGCGCTAAAACCTCACTGCTCGGAGAGCTTCATCTCGGGATCGTAGTCCTTGCCTTCGACATGCTTGACGACGGCCTGGCCGCACTGCATCGCACCGGTTGCGGCATTGAAGGCATAGGTCGGCGAGCCCTCCAGCGACCAGCCCTTGTTGAGGGCGGCGGTGACCTTATGGCAGAAGGAAGCATCGTCGGGACCGGTCAGGAAGCGGTAGAGTTTCATCACATCGTCTTTCGTGCTGCAGCCTGGCGGGCTGCGTTAAGGCGCGCTTTATGGACCAGACTTTCCGCCTGGACAAGATGCAGCCGCTCGACCATCCGCCCGCCTGCATTGATGACATTCAGCCCATCGGAAGCGGGGTCGGCAAAGGCTGCTATGATCGCCTCCGCTTCCGCAATCGCTGCCGGATCCGGACCGAAATGCCGGTTGGCGGGCTCGATCTGCGCCGGATGGATCAGCATCTTGCCGGCAAAGCCCATGGCCCGGCCCTGCAGACATTCGGCATCGAAACCCTGTTCGTCCCTGAAATCGTTGAAGACGCTGTCGATCGCATCGAGCCCGTAAGCGCTGACCGCAAGGACGACCTGCATCAGCCACGGCACGAGATAGTTCCGCCCCGGCTGCGGCAGCACGCCGGTTTCCTTGCGCAGGTCGTTGAGCCCGACGACGAGACAATCGAGCCGTGAGCCCGGCGTGCGCCCGGCTTCGGCGATAGCAGCCGCATTGAGGATGCCGCGCGGTGTCTCGATCATCGCCCAGATGCGCAGATCTTCCGATGCATCGGCCTCGGAGAGAAGGTCGCCCACCGCCATGACATCCTGCGGCTCGTCGACCTTCGGCAGCAGCACGGCATCGGGACCAAGCGCCGTCACCAGCTCCATGTCCGCCAGGCCGAAATTGGTGGACAGACTGTTGATGCGGATGATCCGCTCCTTGCCTTGGAGCGGCCGAGCCGAAAAGAAATTCCTCAGATTTTCCCGCGCTTCCGCCTTCTTTTCCGGCGCCACGGAATCCTCGAGATCGAAGATCACCGCATCGCAATCGACCGCATGGGTTTTTTCAAGGGCGCGGGGATTGATGGCAGGCACGCTCAGCACCGAACGGCGCAGGCGGATGGGGCGGGTCGTCGGGTTTCGGCTCATGGCGAATTACTGCCAAGCTTTGAAAGCCGAAGCAAGCAGCCCACCCCAGAACCTCCCACAGAACAACAAAAAGCCATGCTTGCCTTGCAGAGAGGAAAGAGAAGGACCACATTCCTTTCCGAAGAAAGGTCTCTAACATGCAGAACATTCGCTCCATCTTCCTCATGCTTGCCGGCGCCACCGTTTTCGTGGCGATGCTGCTTCTCACCTTTTCAGTGACGCTTGCCGTCGGCGGCATCCTGACCGTGCTCATGGTCGGACGCGCGCTTTCGATGAAGATGAAGCCCGCTCCGGTCCGCGCCAAGGCAAATAACGGCCAGCGCGAGATGCGGGTCTGGAACGACGGCCGCGGCACGATCATCGATCTCTGATCACCTTTTTGCTGAAAATTTTGGTTCGCCGAAAAATTTCGGCCGACACTGTCGGATCACGCTTCCATGCTACGTCCTTGAAGCAGCCAGGCATTCAGCCGGCGTTCAAAAAACGAATGGAGGACAAGCATGGATGCGACGACAGAGAGCAACCCGACCAAGATGCCACCGGTCAAGAACGGCCTGCTGCCCTATCTTACGGTCGGCGGCGCGGTGAAAGCTGCGGAATTCTACAAGAAGGCTTTCGGCGCCGAAGAGGCATATCTCGTGCCGGTCGACGAGAGCGGCAGAACGATGCATGTGCATCTCTACATCAACGGCAGTTCCCTGATGCTGTCGGACGCCTATCCCGAATATGGCCATCCCTTCAAAGGCCATGAAGGCTTTGCAATCCAGCTGGTGATCGATGATATCGATTTCTGGTGGGATCGCGCGGTTGCCGCCGGCGCCGAAGTCGTCATGCCGGTCGAACTGATGTTCTGGGGCGACCGCTATGGCCAGCTTCGTGATCCGTTCGGCGTCCTCTGGGGGTTGAACGCAGCGTCCAAATAAGGGACAGGCGCAATTGAGCGGACCGCGCGAAACGTCGCGTGGCCGCCATCTGTGGAAGATTCTCCTTCATTTCGGCGAAAAACTGGACTAGATGCAAATTCTGGAAGTAGATTTGCTGAAATGGAGCATGGGTCATGGATAAATTCGTGAAGCTCACGGGCGTTGCAGCGCCCCTGCCGGTTGTCAACGTCGACACCGACATGATCATTCCGAAGGATTATCTGAAGACGATCAAGCGCACCGGTCTCGGCACCGGCCTCTTCGCCGAAGCCCGTTATAACGAAGACGGCTCAGAAAACCCGGATTTCGTGCTGAACAAGCCGGCCTATCGCGATGCCAAGATCCTGGTTGCCGGCGACAATTTCGGCTGCGGCTCCTCGCGCGAGCACGCACCTTGGGCGCTTCTGGATTTCGGCATCCGCTGCGTTATCTCGACCAGCTTCGCCGATATTTTCTACAACAACTGTTTCAAGAACGGCATCCTGCCGATCAAGGTCAGCCAGGAAGATCTCGACAAGCTGATGGACGACGCCTCGCGCGGCTCCAACGCCATCCTGACCGTCGACCTCGAAAACCTCGAGATCACCGGCCCCGATGGTGGCTTGATCAAGTTCGATCTCGACGAGTTCAAGCGTCACTGCCTGCTGAACGGCCTCGATGATATCGGCCTGACCCTGGAAAAGGGCAAGGCGATCGACAGCTTCGAAAAGAAGAACGCCGCTTCGCACCCCTGGGCAGCCTGAGCCCTTCCAATCGGTTACCGATCAAGCCGGGCTTACGCCCGGCTTTTTCTTTGGTGTGGGTCAAAGAAACTTCTCTTTCCAGGCCCTGAGTTTTTCGAGCGACACGCCGATGCCGCCGCAGACTTCGATAAGCGGATTATCGAAGCGCTGAAGCAGCCCGGCATGCACATCGGCAACCGCAGGGGCCGCACCGCAAGCCGGCTCGACCAGAACGCGCTGTGCATCGGCAAATTTCAGGCAGGCGGCAACGGCATCGGCGTCGCTGACGACAACACTTTCGATCGGATGCTGCTGCGGCAGGTCGAAGACATACTGCGCCACCTGCCGCGCGCCGAGCGAATTGGCAATCGAGGTAATGGCGGGAAGGGTGATACGCTCATTCGCCTTGAGGCTGGCATGGAGCGAAGCCGCCCCTTCCGTTTCGACGGCGATAACAGGCACATCGGAAAGCCCGTTGCGCTTCAACCCCTCGACGATGCCGGCAAGCAGCCCGCCGCCGCCGACGCTGGTGATGACGCAATCGAATTTTGCCCCTTTCGCCACCACCTCGTCGATCAGCGTGGCATGGCCATCCCACAGAAGCGGATGGTCGAAGGGGTGCACATAGGTTGCCTTGCGGCTCCGGGCGAGTTCGACCGCATGGGCATTGGCCTCATCGAAAACCGAACCATGAACGAGGACATTCGCGCCCGTTGCGGCAATCGTCTGGCGTACGTCGGCTGCCGTCGTCTCCGGCACGACGATAGTGACCGGCACACCGAGCGCCCGGCCGGCATAAGCCGCCGCAATGCCGGCATTGCCGCCGGAAGCGCAGAAGATTTCGCGCGCCCCATTTTCCACCTCGTGCTGGCAAAGCCGGCTGACGCCGCGCAGCTTGAAGCTGCCGGAAGGCTGCAGCGCATCGAGCTTCAGCCAGAGCGGTTTGCCGCTGGCGCTGTAGCCAGGTGCCGTCTGGAGCAAGGGCGTGTCGAGGTGGAGAGGCGCGAAAGGCATGGGAACCATCCAGAATAAAGACAGGGTCACCGTTCTAATTCGTTTGCGGACGCAGGAGCAACCGTCGCGGCTCGGAGCGAAGCGTACCGATTCACCGCTTCTGTCGCTTGAAATGCCCATTTCCGGGGTCTAAGAAACCGCAACTTGTTTTTCCCAGGAGGGTTTCATGACAGCGCGCAATCTTTTCCTGCTGCCGGGTGACGGCATCGGTCCCGAGGCAATGGGCGAGGTCCGCAAGATCATCGCCTATATGAACGAGGCGATGAATGCCGGTTTCGTCACCGACGAAGGCCTTGTCGGCGGCTGCGCCTATGATGCGCATGGCGCTGCCATCTCGGAAGCCGACATGCAGAAGGCGCTTGCCGCCGATGCCGTTCTGTTCGGCGCCGTCGGCGGCCCGAAATGGGATAGCGTGCCTTACGAAGTGCGCCCGGAAGCCGGCCTGCTGCGCCTGCGCAAGGATCTGCAGCTCTTCGCAAACCTGCGTCCCGCCATCTGCTATCCGGCCCTTGCTGCGGCCTCGTCGCTGAAGCCGGAGCTGGTCGAAGGCCTCGATATCTTGATCATCCGCGAGCTGACGGGCGGCGTCTATTTCGGCGAGCCGAAGGAAATCATCGATCTCGGCAATGGCCAGAAGCGCGGCATCGACACGCAGGTCTATGATACCTACGAGATCGAGCGCATCGCCGGCGTCGCCTTCGAAATGGCCCGCACGCGGCAGAATCGCGTCTGCTCCATGGAAAAGCGCAACGTCATGAAGTCGGGCGTGCTCTGGAACCAGGTGGTAACCGAGACGCACAAGGCGAAATATTCCGACGTCCAGCTCGAACACATGCTGGCCGATGCCGGCGGCATGCAGCTGGTGCGCCAGCCCAAGCAGTTCGACGTCATTGTCACCGACAACCTCTTCGGTGATATGCTCTCCGACGTCGCCGCCATGCTGACCGGCTCGCTCGGCATGCTGCCATCGGCCTCGCTCGGCGCGCCTGACGGCAAGACCGGCAAGCGCAAGGCGCTTTACGAGCCGGTGCACGGCTCGGCCCCTGACATCGCCGGCAAGGGCATCGCCAATCCGATCGCCATGATCGCCTCCTTCGCCATGTGCCTGCGTTACTCCTTCAATCTGGTGAAGGAAGCCGACGATCTGGAAAAGGCGATCGCCAACGTGCTCGACAAGGGCATTCGCACTGGCGACATCATGGCCGATGGCGCAAGGCAGGTCGGCACCGTCGAGATGGGCGATGCGATCCTCGCCGAGTTCAAGACGCTTTCCGCCTGATATTTCACGTGAAACAGTATCCAGCCCTTCGCATCGCGCATGCGGAGGGCTTTTTCCATTGAGGGCGGTGAAGCGCGTCCCGCTTGGTCGAATTATCCGAAACGGACTATTCTCGGCCACAATCTCGTGTATTTTTGCGCCGGATTTTAACGAGCGCATAATCCCGAAATCGGAAGCGATTTTCGACAAAGGATCGTGCGTCAATTCAAAGTAATAGAGCGTCCTTAGCGTGTCCTGTTGGACGCGCGGGCTCTGGGACAAATTCGAACGGACGACGAAATGCGGGCATTTTGGGCTTCCCTGGACAGGCGCTGGCGCCGGAGCGCCGTCGGCATGCCGCCTTTGCGCTGGCAGGCCTGCCTCTTCGTTACGCTCAATGCCGTGATCCTTTCGATGCTGCTCTTCGACGCGCCGATCGGCGCCAGCGAAGTTCCCGCGCCGGTGAAACACCTCGGCGAGATGCTGACCGGTTTCGGCGATTCCGCCTGGCTGATCTACACCAGCATCCTGCTGTTCTTTCAGGGCAGGGCAGGCTACAAGCTTGTGAAGACGGCGCGTTCCAAGGCGCAGGCGCTCTATGTCAGCTGGATCGGCGCCTATCTCTTCTTCACGGTCGTCTTCTCAGGACTTCTCGCCAATCTGCTGAAGCGTGCGATCGGCAGGGCGCGTCCCGATCATTTCCACGACTACGGCATGTTTTCCTTCACGCCCTTTTCGGGCCATTCCGCTTTCGAAAGTTTCCCGTCCGGCCACTCCACCACGGTCGGCGCCTTCTTCGCCGCCTTCGCCCTGCTATTTCCACGCTACCGCGTTGCCTTCATCGCCTGCGCGATCTGGCTCGGCATGACGCGTGTCATGGTCGGCGCCCATTATCCAAGCGACGTCATCGCCGGCCTTGCCTTCGGCGCCTGGTTCTCGCTGCTGACGGCGATCGTCTTTGCCCGCTGCGGCTTGCTCTTCAAGCTGGCGCCGGACGGCTGGCCGCTCTCGAAGAGGCTGTTTCACACTGCATAACTCCTTAAATCGGAATCGATTTAAGGATAAAATTATGCAGCAATTTAAAATGTTACAGCGTTCTTTGCGCGTCCGAAAAGACGCGCGGCGCTGTAATATGGAAAAGCCCGGCGCCTTGTGAGCGCCGGGCCTTTTTTCTCAAGCAAGGATTGGCCTCAATCCACCGCTCAATCCATGGCGTGGATATCCCTGTTCTTCGTTTCCGGCAGGAAGATCAGGCCGATCACCAGCGTGATCGTCGCAAAGACGATCGGATACCAGAGACCGTAGTAGATATCGCCCGCGGCAGCGCTCATCGCGAAGGCCGTCGCCGGCAGCAGGCCGCCGAACCAGCCGTTGCCGATGTGATAGGGCAGCGACATGCCGGTGTAGCGGATGCGGGTCGGGAAAAGCTCGACCAGCAGAGCGGCGATCGGGCCGTAGACCATCGTCACATAGAAGACAAGGACGAACAACACGGCGATCGTGCCGATCCAGTTGACGCGGGCCGGATCGGCGACCATGGCGAAAGTGCCGCCATTGGCGATGTTGTAGACCGTCATGTCGGTGACGCCATTGGCCTCATCCGCGGTCAGCAGCTTGGTCTCGACCAGCTTCGCCGCTGGTACGGTTTCCTTCTCGCCGGCGCGCACGGCATCGGCGTTGAGCGACAGTTCCGGATTGGCTGCGATGAAGGCATCGAGCTTGGAATCCGGCACCTTGACGGCGCCGCGCTTCAGCGGGTAACCGGCATCGTGGAGCGCAATGTTGACCCCTTTTTCGAAGGCGGCGGTCATGCCCTTGGCCTTGTCGCCGGCAGCGACGACGTCGAAGCTTGGGATCGTCGCGTTGCCGACCTTCACCGTTGCCGGCTGTCCGGCGGTGCCGGGCACCACGTCGTAAGGCACCGAGTTCCTGGTCAGGAATGCCGTCGCCACGTCGCAAGAACTGGTGAACTTCGCCGTGCCTGTCGGGTTGAACTGGAACCTGCAATCCGCCGGATCAGCTGTCACCGTTGCCCGAATCGAAGCCTGCGCTTCGGCAAGCGCCGGGTTCGCCGTCCAGGTCATCGCCTTGAACAGCGGATGATAGGTCACTGCCGCAATGAGAAGGCCTGCCATGATGATCGGCTTGCGGCCGATCTTGTCGGAGAGGCCGCCGAAGATGACGAAGAACGGCGTGCCGAGGAGAAGTGCGATGGCGACCATGACATTGGCCGAGAACAGGTCCACCTTCAGCACGTTCTGCAGGAAGAACAGTGCATAAAACTGGCCGCCATACCAGACGACCGCCTGGCCCATGGTGGCGCCGAGAAGCGCGATGATCGCAATCTTGGCATTTTTCCATGTTCCGAAGGCTTCGGTCAGCGGCGCCTTGGAGCCCTTGCCTTCCGCCTTCATGCGCTGGAACGCCGGCGATTCGTTCATCTTCAGGCGGATCCAGACGGAAATGCCGAGCAGGACGAACGAGAGCAGGAACGGAATGCGCCAGCCCCAGGCGGCGAACTCAGCCGCACCCATCAGATATTGAACAAAGACGATGACGATCAGCGACAGGAACAGGCCGAGCGTCGCCGTCGTCTGGATCCATGAGGTGAAGTAGCCGCGGCGCCCGTTCGGCGCATGCTCGGCGACATAGGTTGCCGCACCGCCATATTCACCGCCCAGCGCCAGACCCTGGAGCAGGCGAAGCGCGATCAGGATGATCGGGGCTGCGATACCGATCGTGGCGGCACCCGGCAGGATGCCGACGAGGAAGGTCGACATACCCATGATCATGATGGTCATCAGGAAGGTGTATTTGCGGCCGACGAGATCGCCGAGACGGCCGAACACCAGCGCGCCGAAGGGGCGGACCAGGAAGCCGGCGGCAAAGGCGAGCAGCGTGAAGATGTTACGCGTTGCCTCGGGATATTGGGTGAAATAGGTCGCACCGATATAGGTGGCGAGCGAACCATAGAGATAAAAATCGTACCATTCGAAAACGGTGCCGAGCGAAGAGGCGAAGATGACCTTCTTCTCCTCGCCGGTCATCGGACCGGCCTTCGCGCCGTCGATGCTTGCGACATTTGCCATTGTCTGTCCTCCACAGAGTGATGATCAACGCCCGCGGCCTACTTCTCCTCAAAGCATACCCCTGGCCGCGACACGCCTGACGGGAGTGTGCCAGAAACGACAGATCAAAAAGAGAGAGGCTTTCGGATTATGACTTTAGTCTAATGACGCCACGCTTTGTCATGCACATCAAGCTCTCCGCCGCCCGTGACGATAGAGCTGCCGGAAGTTTGGAAGAAGGTTTCACAGCGGTTTGTGATGTGGATCCGTTATGCTCTTAGCGCCTGCGCCGGCGATTGCCGGTAGGCGAGCACTGCCGGCAGCGCGGCAAGAATTGTGGCAAAGGCAAGCAGCACCGCCGCAAGCCCGGCGTCTTCACGGGCGAAGCCGACCGGCATGGTGATCCCGCTCGTTTGCGAGAACATGCCGGACAAGATGAGGGCCGCGGCATAACCGAGCGTGAATCCGAATGCGATGCCGACCGCCACCAGGAAAAAGAATTCCAGCCAGACGATACCGAAAATCGCGCCGCGCGGGGCGCCGAAAGCCCTGAGTGCGCCGATCTGACGGCGGCGCTGGCCGATATGGATGACCGTGATCAGCACCAGCGAGGCTGCGACGAGAGCTTGCGCGCCCGAGACGACCGCGACGAGGATCTGTTTGGCGTCGCCGAGCGTGGCGTAGAGATTGGTCAGCACCTCGCCGGGAAAGACGGCGACGGTATTGCCGCTGCGATAGTCCTGCCGCAGCTTGTAGGCGTCGGCGATCGTCTTTGGCTTGACCAGAATGGCGGGAAGGCCGGGAGCGCCCGCAGTCCAGCTCTCATCAAGCACAGCATCCGGATCGGCCTCGCCGTGATGCTGATGCCCATCGTGATCAGTGCCGGCTTTCTCATGCGCATGACCATGTTCGGTGTTATCCGTTCCGGACACAGCTTCATGCTCGTGCTGCTCACCGTCCTCCGCATGTTCCTCCGCCTCCATGCCATGGATGTGCCAGACGGCCTGGATGGGAACGAGGATCGCCCGGTCCCAGGCGGTGCCGGTCGGCCGCAAGCGGCCGGCGATATGATAGACGAGTTCGGTATGGGTCTCGCCGCCCTCTTCCAGCGAACCGTGCATAGGCTTGATCTCACCGCCGAGCGACAACTTGACAGCCGCGCCGATCACGGCTTCGCCCTCGCGCGCAAAAATCTTGCCTTCGGCTAAACCACCGGACAGGTTCTGCGCCAGCATGGTCGTCGTGCCGACGATCGGATAGCCGGAGAAGGAATCGCCGAAGCCGATCGGGGCTGCCCAATCGACGCGTGGATCGGCAGCAAGTTTGCCCAGCACTTCGCCCGGCATCAGCGGCAAAGGAGAGGGCTGTAGGAAGACGGAGGACAGCACGAGCTGCGTCTCGCTGCCGCTGGCGCCGATGACAAGATCGAACTTGTCGGCAGCGCGTGCGCTGCCGAGACGAAGCGCCCGCTCCTGCAGGACGACAGAAACACCAAGCGCGGTCGCGAGCGCTACCAGCAGCACGACCACCAGCGATCCCGCCCAGAGGCGACGAAGATCGGAAAGGATGAAGCGGATCATGCAGCTTCTCCCGCCGTTGCCGCGGAATCTTCGCTGATCCGGCCGGAACCGAAGGTGATGCGCCGGTCGAGGCGGCTGGCCAAGCGCTGGTCGTGCGAAACGACGATCAGCGTGCTGCCTTCGGCAACGGCCAGATCGAGGATGAGATCGCCGACCGCCTCGCCGCTTTCGGCATCGAGGCTTGCGGTCGGCTCGTCGGCGATGATGACGCCGGGCTTACGCAGCAGCGCCCGGCCGATCGCCACACGCTGCATCTCGCCGCGCGACATTGTTTCGATCTTCTGGTCGGGGCGGGAAAGACCGACCGTGCTCAAAAGCGCATGCGCCCGCTCGATGACATCAGCCGTGGCAGCGCCGGCAAGCCGCGCCGGCAGCAGCACGTTTTCCAACGCCGACAGGCCGGGAAAGAGATGGAACTCCTGCATGACCAGGCCGATATTGGCGGCACGGAACCGGTCTCGCCGGCTTTCTGAAAAACCCGCGATATCCTCGCCGTTCCAGCGGATGCGGCCTTGCCGTGTCCGCTCCAGCCCGGCAACGATATTGACGAAGGTGCTCTTGCCGGAGCCGGACGCGCCTGTAATGGCGACCCTGCTGCCGGCATCGATCGACAGGCGGTCGATCGCCAGTGCCGGCGAGGACAGGCCTGGGAAGGCAACGGTCAGGTTTTCGATATCGAGAGCGAGCATATCGGTTCAGACGGCGGAATATTCGGCCTGGCGGATCCGCAGCAGGCTGACGAAGCCTGTCTCCGGATCCGTCCACGAACCGTATTCAAGCGTACCACGCACTTCGATCGTCTGGCGCGGCTGCACGAAGGTCTGCTTCTCGCCGAGATAGACGACGACGATATTGTCCGGCCAGTCCGCATCCGAGGAGCAGAAGGGGCAGAGCGACATCGGCACCTCGGTGAGCACGAAGAACTGGGCCTCGGCCTTCAATGGCGGCGCCATGAAACCTTTCATGCTGATCCCTTTGCCGGCAAGGCGCTTCACCTTGTCGGAGAATTCGAGGCCGAGCACGCCGAACTTGCCGTAAAGCTCATCGAAGCTGATCAAGGAATCCGCAGCAGAACTCGGGCGAGCAACAGCGGCCAAGGCCAGCGTGCCGATGGCGCCGATCAGGCCGCGGCGGCTGAGATGCAGCGAAGGGAGCTTTTCCATGGCGATCTCCAAGAATGAAGTCCCGGCCGCTGAACGGCCGGGACCATGATCGGTGAAAGGGGCAAGGCCGGCAAGCGGCCTAGCCGGATCGGCAGATCAGTTCGTCTGCTTGGCGCCGAGAGCGAAGGTGTCGGCGAGCACGCGATAGACGTCGCTCTGTTCCATGTAACCATGGAAACCTTCAGCACCCGGACCAGCCGATTGAAGGACGACGTCGTCGGCTGCGTGGACACCACTATCGCCGCTCTTCGGAATATTGCCCTGAACGAAGACCGCGCCGGGAACATCCTTATACTGCTCGTTGGCGACATATTCCTTCTTTTCGTTCTGGACAGCCGGAACGAACGGACCATCGAGCTTCGGACGGAAGGTCTCGTAGTGATCCGGGCCATTGTTGGCACTCAGGAACAGGCGGCGGCTGACATCGACCTTATCGGGATAGCCGTCGCCGTTTTCGTCCTTGTAGTTCGGGAAGCCAGCTTCGGCATAGGTCCCGACCTTTTCGCGCATTTCCGTGCCGGACTTTTCATCATCGACGGTACCGATGATGGATACGCCATGTGTGTGGTCGCCTGTGACGACGATCAGCGTATCCGGATGCGCCTTCTGGAATTCGCGGGCAACGCCGATGGCCTGGTCGAATTCGATGGTTTCGTAGACGGCACGATCCCAATCGAGCGGATGGGACATTTTGTCGATCGAGGAGCCTTCGACCATCAGGAAGAAGCCATCAGGATTCTTCGAGAGGCGGTCGAGCGCAACCTTGGTCATGGCGACGAGGCCTGGCTGGTTCGGGAACTTGTCGACGGTACCCTTCTTCAGGAACTCTCGATCAAGCGTGACGTCCATATTGCCGGTGTGGAAGAGACCGAGGAGATTGCCTTCAGCCGATGCATTGGCTGCGAGCTCGTTCTTGTCGGTGGCAAGCTTGTAGCCGGCATCCTGGAACTGCTTGATGTAGTCCTGATTGTCCTTGCGCTTGGAACCGGCGACTTCCTTGCCGAGGAAATAGGCCGAGCCGCCGCCGAGGAGGACTTCCGGCTTGACGTCGAGCAGCATGCCGACGACGTCGGCCTTGTCGTTGCGGTTGCGGGTGTGAGCAACGACCGCAGCCGGCGTGGCGTCTTCGACCTCGGCCGTTGCAACGATGCCGATCGACTTCTTGGTCAGGCGGCGAACGGCTTCTGCGAAGGTTTCAACACGCGGATCATCGAGGGATGCCGGCGTACGGTCCGCGTAAACGCCGATCGCGTTGACGGCCGTCTTGTGACCCGTCATGTAGGCCGACATGGTGTTGGCCGAGTCCGTATCGACGGCATTCGTCGCCGACGTGCCGATAAAAGCCATACGCTCGAGATCATCCATATTCAGGCGGCCATTCGCCTTACCTTCGGTCATGCCCTTGGACATGATGCGGGCAGCGGTGCGATGCGCAACGGATAGCCCGTCACCCAGCAGGAAGATGATGTTCTTGGCCTTCGGCTGGGCCGCTGTTTCGTAAACGTTCCAGGTGACGGACTTCGTTTCGTCGCCGGCAGCGACTTCGATCTTGTAGTCGCCAGGAGCGGAAATCTTCAGGCCGCGCAGCAGGATAGCGGAACCGAGAGCCTTGTCGTCCTTGCCCTTTTCCAGCTCGACGAACTGCGCCTCGCCCCCAAGCACGGTCTTATAGTCCTGGCCGTTGACCGTGATCTTCACGTCTTCGAGCTTGACCTGCTTGTTGAGCTCGACCTTGAAATCGAACGGCGAACCGGCAAGGATCGTCGCGCGATCAAGCGGATAGACCGTCGTCGCCTGAGCGGCGCCCGCAAGGATGGTGGTGGCCGCAAAGGCGGCAAGAAGCGTACGCATGGAAAACCCCCGTTTTCGTTGCAGACATTAACAACCGCGCCGGGATACCTCCCGAGGATGACAGCGGCATGACAAAACGTCGCAGCATTGCGGTCGCCGCTTTCGCCTGCCGGCTCTGAGCGCAAAAACCTTGACTCCTGTGGAAAACCTTCTAAGAGCAACAGCGGAAAAGGAATCTCCATGGTTCGCGACGAACACGCCATTGCCGAATGCAATGACCGGGCACGAGTTGCCGGGGTGGACATTGCCGTTCCGGTTTCTTCCAAAACCAAGGCCAAAACGACGACGAAAACCGTCTGACGTCTCTGGCCTGCCGCTCTCTCCCCGGCTCGGCTGGGGACAGGAAGACGCGATTAGTCGCGCCTTTCCCCTCACCGGACAAGAGGAGAGAAGAGAAAGAGAGCTTGAGAAATGGGTTTCAAAGTAGCAGTTGCGGGAGCAACCGGAAATGTCGGCCGGGAGATGCTCAACATCCTCTCGGAGCGAGGCTTCCCCGCCGATGAGGTCGTGGCACTCGCCTCCTCGCGTTCGCAGGGCACCGAGGTTTCCTACGGTGACCGGACGCTGAAGGTCTCCAATCTGGAGAATTACGATTTCTCCGATACCGACATCTGCCTGATGTCGGCCGGCGGCGAGGTCTCCAAGAAGTACTCGCCGAAGATCGGCCAGCAGGGCTGCATCGTCATCGACAATTCCTCGGCCTGGCGCTACGACGCCGACGTGCCGCTGATCGTGCCGGAAGTCAACCCGGATGCCATCAGCCAGTTCACCAAGCGCAACATCATCGCCAATCCGAATTGCTCGACCGCCCAGCTGGTGGTGGCGTTGAAGCCACTGCACGACTTCGCCAAGATCAAGCGTGTCGTCATCTCGACCTACCAGTCGGTCTCCGGCGCCGGCAAGGACGGCATGGACGAGCTCTTCAATCAGACACGCGCCGTCTTCGTCGCCGATCCGATCGAGAACAAGAAGTTCACCAAGCGTATTGCCTTCAATGTCATCCCGCATATCGACGTCTTCATGGAGGACGGCTACACCAAGGAAGAATGGAAGGTGCTGGCCGAGACGAAGAAGATGCTCGACCCGAAGATCAAGGTGACCTGCACCGCGGTGCGCGTGCCGGTTTTCATCGGTCATTCGGAATCGGTCAACATCGAATTCGAAAACGAGATCACCGCCGACCAGGCCCGCGACATCCTGCGCGATGCACCGGGTTGCCTCGTCATCGACAAGCGCGAGGATGGCGGCTACATCACGCCTTATGAATCCGCCGGCGAGGATGCGACCTACATTTCGCGCATCCGCGAGGATGCGACGGTCGAAAACGGCCTGAACATCTGGGTGGTCTCCGACAATCTGCGCAAGGGCGCTGCGTTGAACGCCATCCAGATCGCCGAGCTGCTCGTCAATCGTGGTCTCGTCAAGCCGCGCAAGCAGGCTGCCTGATACCATTTGTAAACCATAATATGCTAAAGCCCTGCTGATGATGAGGCAGGGCTTTTTGCCGAATTGTGGACGCTTCTGTCCATAAGCGCTTGCTGAAAAAGGTGGTCGTGACAAGATCGCCTTCGGCTGGCATTCTGCCCGGCGTCAAGCCAAAGCATGCCGTCCAAAACCGTGCAGCGGTTCGGGACAGCGACATGAACAGAACGAAGACTTTGAGCGCGTCGAATGGCCCCGATCGGCCGCGGCGCGCTTCAGTAGATCGGAAGCGGGGTTTCTCATGCGCATGACAACATTCTTTCTGGCGGCGTTGACGGTGGCGGGCGTCCTCCACGCGCTGCCGGCAGCGGCCCAGGGCGCTCAATGCGGTAATAATAGCAGCGGTTTCGGTGCATGGGTCGCCGACTTCAAGCAGGAAGCGGCGGCAAACGGCGTCAGCCGCTCGGTCCTCGACCGCGCCTTCGCCAACGTCAATTACAACAGGCCGACGATTGCCGCCGACCGCGGCCAGAAGAGCTTTAAGCTCTCCTTCGACGCTTTCATGCAGAAGCGCGGCGGTGCCGCGATCATCTCCCGCGGTCGCAGCATGAAGGCCGCCAATCAGGCGCTTTTTGCCTCGATCGAGCGCCGTTTCGGCGTTCCGGCCGGCCCGCTGATTGCGATCTGGGGCATGGAGACCGGTTTCGGCAGCTACATGGGCAACCAGCATACGCTGTCGGCTGTTTCGACCCTTGCCTATGACTGCCGTCGTTCGCAATATTTCACCGACCAGCTCTATGCAGCACTCCAGCTCGTCTCCGAGGGTTATCTGAGCCCACAGGCCAAGGGCGCTGCCCATGGTGAAATCGGCCAGACGCAGTTTCTGCCGCGCAATGTCGTGCGCTTCGGCGCCGACGGCGACGGCAACGGCCGCGTCGACATGGTCGGTTCCCGCGCCGATGCACTGGCCTCGACGGCGAATTTCCTCAAGGGCCACGGCTGGCGCGCCGGCGCCGGCTATCAGCCGGGAGAGCCGAATTTCGTCGCCATCCAGGGCTGGAACGCCGCCAGCGTCTACCAGCAGGCGATCGCCTATATCGGTCAGCAGATCGACGGCAAATAGGCCCGATAGAATACGCGAAAACGCCGCTGCGATATGCGGCGTTTTTCATTTGCGGGAATCAAAGCCGCCGCCGGAAGCCGCCTTGCGTCGCTCCTCCTGCACCGGGGCCTGGATGATTGGTCCCGAGACGACGCAATTGCGGCCGGAGGCCTTGGCGGCGTAAAGCGCCAGGTCGGCGCGTTTGACCAGATCCTCGAAGTTCCGGTTGGTGGCTTCATTTGCCCGTCCGGCGCATCCGAAACTCGCCGTCACCTTGAGAACATCGCCGCTCGGCAGGGGGATTTCCGCCGCCTCGATCGCCAGCCGCACACGCTCGGCAACGATTGCAGCATCGTCAGGCGTCGAATCCGGCAGAAGCGCCAGGAACTCCTCGCCGCCATGGCGCACCAAGAGATCGAAGGAACGAAAATTCTCACGCGCGACGCCCGCGACATGCCGGAGCACGGCATCGCCGGCGTCATGCCCGTGAAGGTCGTTGATCTTCTTGAAATGATCGAGGTCGAACAGCACGACGGAAATCCAGCGTGATCCGTGCTCGGCCTGTGTGAGAAGTGCGGATGCGGCGACCTCGAAGCCGCGCCTGTTGTAAAGGCCGGTCAGAAGATCGGTCTGGGCGGCGCTGCGCAACTCGCCCACCAGCGTCTCCCGATCCTGGGTCAGCCGGTCGATCAGGCGCAGGCCCTTTGCCGCCAGCAGCAGCACCAATGTGGCGAGTATCAGCAGGCCGGCACACAGCGCCAGGATCCGTGTCAGGTGTATGTGCGAGCGCGTCGAAAGGCTTTCGCCGGTCTCATGAATATCCTTTGCGGCCTCGATCATCTTCTGCTGCAGGAAGGTCATGCGCTCGCTCTGCGCGGCGGCCCAGACGTCATGCACGGCGCGTGTCGGCCGCGATCCGGCGAGAATGGCATCGGTGATCGCATTCGCCTTTACCTGGCTGCTGCGGCCGAGATAAGCAACGATGTGGCGCACGACCGGCGCGGAGGAATGGAAAACCATGTGATCCATGCCCTCGCCGAGCATGACCTTGCCCTGTACGAAAAGCTCCACCGGCAATCTGGCGGAAGCCCCTTGGTTGAGATAACGGGTGCCGATCCCGGTGATCAGCCTTTCGCCGTAATAGGTCAGCAGGATACCCATCAGCTGGTTGGATTTCTCAAGCAGCACCGGATCGCTGATCAGCGGCGAAAGCGCATCGACGACGGCAAGCTGCTTGAGAGCCGCATACCAGTAGATGGAACCGGGATCACTGCCGGTATAACGCCCCTGGTCTACGGCGCTGCGCGCCGCGACGATGCGGCTGTAGGCAAGGCTGAGAATCGATAATTCGCCGACGAGCCCCTCGTCGAGCGCATCGCGGGAGGGCAGGCTGGCATAAAAAGCGTGGCGTTCGCGATCGAGCGTCACCCGGCTTTGCTGCATGTCGATGGCAGTCCTGCTGCTGGGGTCTGCGAGGTAGCGGCGGGTGGCGCCGATCTCAGTCAGAATCTCCGTTGCGGCGATCGACCCGCCACGGGCAAGCACATCGGCGAACTGCCGGTCCTTTTCGAGGTTCCAGTATTGATTGACCGAAGAACGTATGACGACGACGCCTTCAATGAGCATGAAGACGAAGGGCAGCATGATGGCGGCCAGGATAACCCTTTTGATGGTTTCGAACTTCATCGCCAATCGCCACGGTGATCAAAACGTCGGTCGTGCGCGACCAATTGACGGCGAGCTTAACAACAATCCTTAAAAAACTGATAAACTGGCATGTCCCTAGATTTCGGGACGAATGAAGTCGCGTGTCTCGGCGTCCATGACCCAGAGTTCACCGGTCGAAATGTCGAACCAGGCACCGTGGAGATGAATCTTTCCCGCTTCCTCGAGCGCCTTGATGTCGGGAAAGCTTCTGAGATTGTTGATCGAATTGCGGATGGAGACACGCTCCAGCGCCGTCTGCCGCTCGGCCGCTGTCATCACGTCGTTGCTCTGGATCTGTTCGGCGGCGGGTTTGACCAGCGACATCCAGCGGCCGATGAAATCGCCGGGCGACAATGGCTCGGCATTCGGATCGAGTGCTGAGCGGATGCCGCCGCAGCGGCCGTGGCCCATGACGACGATATCCGAGACCTTCAGCACCTGCACGGCAAATTCGAGTGCGGCCGAGGTCGAATGAAAATGACCGTCCGGCTCGTAAGGCGGCACCATGTTGGCGACGTTGCGGATGACGAAGAGCTCGCCCGGGCCGGCATCGAAGATCAGCTCGGGTGCCGCGCGAGAGTCCGAACAGGCAATGACAAGCGTATGGGGACTCTGACCGTTTTCGGCAAGCTGCCGATACCTGTCGCGGGCGTCGGCATAACGCCCGTTCATAAAGTTGCGATAGCCGTCCAGAAGGGGATTTGGAAAACGCTGCATGCTTCTGGATTAGCGCGCGCCGAAGACAAGATCAACTGCTGCACTGCAAAATGAGCATATCGGCAGATGCGTCATTTTTTCCGCCGCTGCGCCGGGTGCACGAGGCGGCGCATCTGCACCATGGCCATCGGCGTCGAAAGACTGGAAGCATCGCTTGCCAGCATCAACTCGTTGCTGCCGCGCTTGACGGCACGCGCAAGCACCTCGAAGACGCTGGCGGTGGCAAGCTGCAGTGCCTTTTCGTCCTCGATCCCGGAGAGCAGGCGCGACAGGAAGACGGCGGCGATGAGGTCGCCGAGACCATTCGGCGGGTTCTCGACAACACGATGCTCGGCAAGAAGGGCGTGACGGCCGGAAAGATAGAGATTGCCGGTACCACCCGCCATCATCGGCACCGCCGAAGTGACGAGCATGCGCGATGGTCCGAGCGCGAGCGCCGCCTCCATGATCGCGCTGTTGTCTTCGAGGGCTGCCCCCGAAAGCCATGCGAGCTCGTAGCGGTTCGGCGTTGCGAGCGAGGCGAGCGGAATGAGATGGTCGCGAATGGCCTCAGCGGTCGCTTCCGGCACGTAAAGGCCGCCGAGATCGCCCATGACGGGATCGCAGACATAGAGCAGCTCGGGATTGTTTTGCCTCAGCGCACCGATCAGCCGGGCGACGGAGCGCGCCTGGGCGGCATTGCCAAAATAGCCCGAGAGCACCGCCTTGACTTCGCCGATCCAGGGCGCACGGATCAGATCGTCGATCGCCGCGTCGAAATCCGTTTCCGCAAAAGTCAGCCGCGTCGAGCGGCCGTGGCCGGGATGCCAGGGCAGCACGATGGTCGGCAAGGCCCAGACCGGATGACCGAGCGTCTCCAGCGCAAAGACGGCTGCCCGGTTTCCGACCGAGCCCCGCACCACATGGCTGGAAATGACGATGACTGCGCCCGCTGCATTTTCCGACATGATATCCAAGATCCGAATGATGACCGCGTTTGATGATCTTTTTGACGCCACGCTGTCAACCATTCTTCATGCGGGCGTGGAAATGTTCGGCGGAACGAAAAACCGGAAGACGGGACTTTCGCTTTCGCTTGGCGAAGAAAGCGGAAAATCTCTTACAATTTCTCGTTTCCCGCGCCAAAAAAGCGTCAAAACAATCCTTCGGACCGCTCTTTTAGAGATTTTTTCGAAGAATCTTCTGCTAGCTTGCAAAAAATCAGACATTGAGGGAGGCGATCCATGGCTGCCAGAAACAATCCGAAACGGGAAAAGCAGATCGAAAGCGCGCGCAAGATCGCCAAGGCGACAGGCGAGGCGCATCTCGATCCGGAAATTCTCTTCGGCCGGGCAAGCAATGACGATCTCGAACTCTATACACCGGAAATGCTGGCGCTCTCCGCGGTGCATTCGGCAAAGGAACTTGCTGCCTGGAACGGCAAGGCGCCCCGCGTCGGCATCGACACGATTGCCGATGTGACGCCTGATGGCATCGCCGTCTCGGTGCTTTCAGTCACCGACCAGAACATGCCTTTTCTGTTTGAATCGGTCATGGGCGAAGTGACGAGCACCTACCGCGACCTGTTCATGGCCGTGCATCCCATCCTTGTCATGGAAAAGGGCAAGGCGCTGACGACGTATTCCGCAGATCACCCGAGCGATCCGGCCAACCGCGTCAGCCATATCCAGCTTCATATAGCGCCCCTCAATTCCGCCCAGGCCGCCGATCTCGTCAAACGCATCGAAAAAGTCCTCGAACAGGTCCGCCTGTCGGTTTTCGACTGGAAGCCGATGCTTTCCAAGATCGACGGAGTGATCGCCGAGCTTGCGGCCAACGGCGCCAGCCGGAAGAAGGCCGATCGCGACGAAGCCGTCGCTTTCCTGACCTGGCTGCGCGATGAGAATTTCACTTTCCTCGGCATGCGGGAATATGTCTATTCCGGCAAGGGGACCGATGCCAGGGTCGAGCGCGACAAGGGTGCTGGCCTCGGCATCCTTTCCAACCCCGATGTTCTCGTGCTGCGCACCGGCAAGGACGCCGTGACGACGACGCCTGAGATCCTTGCCTTCCTCGACGGCCCCGACTTCCTGATCGTCACCAAGGCGAATGTGAAATCGATCGTCCATCGCCGCGCCTATATGGATTATGTCGGCGTCAAGCGCTTCGACGCGGAGGGCAACGTCACCGGTGAGCTGCGCATCGTCGGCCTTTTCACCTCGACCGCCTATACCTCGCTCGCCTCGGAAATCCCGCTGCTGCGTTCCAAGATCGACAAGGTGAAGGAACATTTCGGCTTCGACCCGATGAGCCATTCCGGCCGCATGCTCGACAACACCCTGGAATCCTATCCGCGCGACGATCTTTTCCAGATCGACACGACGCTGCTTGCAAGTTTTGCCGAACAGATCAACGACTTGGCCGATCGGCCGCGCGTCCGCGTCCTGCCGCGAATCGACCATTTCGACCGCTTCGTCTCGGTGATCATCTATGTGCCGCGTGAGGAATATGATTCGATCGTCCGCGAACGGATCGGCACCTATCTGAAGACTGTCTATGACGGCCGTGTCTCCGCCTATTACCCGGCTTTCCCGGAAGGCGGCGTGGCGCGCGTGCATTTCATCATCGGCCGCTCGGGCGGCAAGACGCCACGCATTCCGCAGGCAAAACTCGAGCAGGTGATCCGCGAGATCACGGCCCGCTGGGACGACCGTTTCGAGGCGCTGTCAGGCGCCAAGGCCCCGAAGATATCCGTCGACCAGGCCTTCCAGGATTCCTTCACGCCGGAGGAAACCGTGGCCGACCTCGCCGATATCGGTGCCTGCGCCGCCGGCGAACCGCTGCGCATCCAGTTCTACCATCGTCAGGAAGAACAGGGCCCCATCCTTTCCTTGAAGATTTTCCACGCCGGCGGCCAGCTGGCGCTGTCGCGCCGCGTGCCGCTTCTCGAGAATCTCGGCTTCAACGTCGTCAGCGAACGCACTTTCGACATCGGGGTGCCGGCCGCCGATGGAGAAAAGAAACTCGTCGTGCTGCACGACATGGAGCTCGAGGCCCGCAATGGCGGCGAAATCGATCTGGCGCGTTACGGCGCCGCCCTCGAGGAAGCCTTCGTCGCCGCCTTCGCCGGCACGATCGACAATGACAGCTTCAACCGGCTGATTCTTTCGGCCGGGCTTTCGGCACGCGAGACCAACGTGCTGCGCGCCTATGCCCGTTATCTCCGCCAAGCCGGCATCGCCTATTCGCAAGACTATATCGCAACGACGCTCGATAAATATCCCGTCGTCGCCGCCGCCATCTTCCGGCTGTTCCACGACACACTCGACACCCGGCTTTCGGAGAAGGCCCGCGTCAAGAAGCTTGGCGAACTGCACCAGGCGATCGAGGCCGAGCTTGCCGACGTGCCGAGCCTCGACGACGACCGTATCCTGCGCCGCTACGTCAACATCGTCGATGCGACGCTGCGCACCAATTATTTCCAGAAGAACCCGGACGGCTCGCCGAAACCGATGTTGGCCTTCAAGCTCGATCCGCACCTGGTCGATGGGCTGCCGGAACCGAAACCCTTCCGCGAGATGTTCGTCTACGGCGTCGAAGTCGAAGGTGTGCACCTGCGCTTCGGCAAGGTGGCGCGCGGCGGCCTGCGCTGGTCGGACCGCGCCGAGGATTACCGCACCGAGGTGCTCGGCCTCGTCAAGGCGCAGCAAGTGAAGAATGCGGTCATCGTGCCGGTCGGCGCCAAGGGCGGCTTCTATCCGAAGAAGCTCCCGGTCGGCGGCAGCCGCGACGAGATCTTCAATACTGGCCGCGAGGCTTACAAGACCTATATCCGCACGCTGCTTTCGATCACCGACAATATATCTGGCGCCGACATCGCCCCGCCGAAGGATACCGTCAGGCTCGACGGTGACGATCCCTATTTCGTCGTCGCCGCCGACAAGGGCACCGCGACCTTCTCCGACACCGCCAATGCACTGGCGCAGGAAGCCGGCTTCTGGCTGGACGACGCCTTTGCCTCCGGCGGCTCGGCCGGTTACGACCACAAGAAGATGGGCATCACCGCCCGCGGCGCCTGGGAAACCGCGAAACGCCATTTCCGGGAAATGGACATCGACATCCAGACGACGCCCTTCACCGTCGCCGGCGTCGGCGACATGTCGGGCGACGTCTTCGGCAACGGCATGCTGCTCTCTCCCAAGATCCGGCTCATTGCCGCCTTCGATCACCGCGACATCATCATCGATCCCGATCCCGATATGGAAAAGACGCTGACTGAGCGCCAGCGGCTCTTCGACCTGCCGCGTTCGAGCTGGCAGGATTTTGATAAGAGCGTGCTGTCGAAGGGTGCGATGATCATTTCTCGCGCAGCGAAATCGGTCAAACTGACGCCGGAAGCAGTTGCCGCAATCAGTATCGACAAGGCTGTCGCCACGCCCTTCGAGATCATGACGGCGATCCTGAAGAGTGAGGTCGACCTGCTCTGGTTCGGCGGCATCGGCACCTATGTGAAAGCGCCGTCCGAAACCGACGCCGAAGTTGGCGATCGCGCCAACGACCCGATCCGCATCACCGCTGTTGAGGTGCGCGCCAAGGTGATCGGCGAGGGCGCAAACCTCGGCGTTACCCAGAAAGGCCGCATCGCCTACGGTCTGAAAGGTGGGCGCTGCAACTCCGACGCCATCGACAACTCGGCCGGCGTCAACACCTCGGACGTCGAGGTCAATATCAAGATCGCGCTGGCGGCCGCCATGCATGACGGGCGCCTGACGCGGGCAAAACGCGACCAGCTTCTTTCCTCGATGACCGGCGAAGTGGCGACCCTGGTGCTGCGCAACAACTACCTGCAGTCGCTGGCGATCTCGCTGACAGAACGCAAGGGTACGGCAAATGGCCTGGAACTTGCGCGCTTCATGACGGTTCTCGAAGGCGCCAAGCAGCTCAATCGCAAAGTCGAGACGCTGCCGGACGACCAGACCCTCGCCGAACGCTATGCTGCCGGCAAGCCGCTGACGCGGCCGGAAATCGGCGTGCTGGTATCCTATGCCAAGATCGTGCTCTTCGATGCGCTGGCCGCAAGCGATCTGCCAGACGATCCCTATTTCACCACGACGCTGTCGAATTATTTCCCCGTGAAGATGCAGAAGTCGAACGCCGGCGATATCGCCGGCCATCGCCTGAAGCGCGAAATCGTCGCCACCGTGCTTGCCAACGAAGCGATCAACCGCGGTGGGCCGAGCTTCACCATTGCCATGATGGACGCAACGGCGGCTTCAGCACCGGAAGTGGTGCGCGCCGCAATCGTCGCTAGAGACGGTTTCGACCTGACCAGCCTCTGGGCCGGGACGGACGCCCTGGACGGCAAGATATCAGGCGAGATGCAAAACCGCATCTACGAGGAGATCAGCCACAGCTTTATCGTGCTGACGCGCCTGCTGCTGAAAACGGGCATGACCAAGGCCGATATGGCGGAAGTGATTAGCCGGCTGCAGACAGCCCTGAAGAAGCTGAAAACCGCCTTCGCCGGACAGGTGGCCGGCGAGGTCGCCGTGCGCCAGGCGGAGTACAGCCAGGCGGGCCTGCCCGAAAAACTCGCCGCCGACATCGCCAGCCTCCCGATCTTCGCACTGGTGCCGGAGATCATGCAGATCGCCGAGCGCACCGGCGAACCCCTGGTACGCGCCGCCGAGAACTACATCGCCGTGTCGCAGACCTTCCGTATCGGCAGGCTGCTGGCGGCGGGCGGGCGGATCCTCACCTCAGACCATTACGAGAATCTGGCGCTTGCCCGCAGCATCGATCAAATCGCCAGCGCAAGGCGCGACATCGTCATCTCGGCCCTTTCCGATCACGGCAAGGAAAAGCTTCCCGTTCAAGCCTGGCATGCGCAGGATCGTATCCGCATCAACCGTATCCTCGAGGAGCTTTCAACCCTCAGCGACGGCGGCGATCCCAATCTCGCGCGTATTACCGTTGCTGCAGGTATCCTGACCGATCTTGCGCGCGACCGGGTGAGGTGAGACAGTCCGCGTCAAAGAAGGAGCGGATGTTGAATCGCATTGACTGGACAGGAACGCTACCGCCGAAGGCCACGGAGAAGGGCATCTGGGGGTGGATGTTCTTCGATTGGGCAGCACAGCCCTTCTTCACCGTGGTCACAACCTTTATCTTCGGACCCTATTTCGTTTCCCGCCTGACCGATGACCCGGTTTCCGCGCAGACGACGTGGAGCAACATGGCGACGATCTCCTCGGTGATCATCGCCCTTCTCTCACCCGTCCTCGGCTCGATCGCCGACCAGTCCGGCGCACGCAAACCCTGGATCGGCTTCTTCGCGGTCATCAAGATCGCCAGCCTCTTCTGCCTGTGGTTCGCCGCACCCGGCTCGCCTGTTCTCTATCCCGTCATTTTCATGATCCTCGCCTCGATCTCGGCCGAGTTTTCGATCGTCTTCAACGATTCGATGATGCCGCGCCTGGTCGGCAAGCACGAGGTCGGCAAGCTCTCCAACACCGCCTGGGGGCTCGGTTATCTCGGCGGCATCATCGTGCTCATTGCCGTCGTCACGCTTTTGGCGGCGAGCCCTGAGACCGGCAAGACCATCCTCGGCCTTGATCCCCTGTTCGGCCTCGATCCTGAGACAGGCCAGGATGCACGCATCACCGGGCCGATCTCGGCCGTCTGGTATCTGATCTTCATCCTGCCGATGTTCTTCTTCACGCCCGATGTCGGCAAGGGTCTTCCCTTCGGCACCGCGGTGCGCTCCGGCTTGCGGGAACTCAAAAACACGCTTGGCGAGCTCAGAGAGCGCCGCGGCATCCTGACATTCCTCATCGCCCGCATGATCTATCAGGACGGCGTCAACGGTCTGCTGATCCTTGGCGGTATCTTCGCGGCCGGCATGTTCGGCTGGGCAACGATCGAGATCGGAATCTACGGCATCATCCTGAATGTCGTCGCGATCTTCGGCTGCCTGATCGCCGGCCGCGTCGACAAGAGCGTCGGTTCGAAGGTGACCGTCGTCATCAGCCTCACCATGCTGCTTCTCGCCACCATCGGCATCATTTCGACAGGACCGGGTTACACCCTATTCGGACTGATGCCGCTGCCGACGGCCGATTCCGGCGGCCTTTTCGGTACTGCCGCGGAAAAGGCCTATATCCTCTATGGTCTGCTGATCGGGCTCGCCTTCGGGCCGGTGCAGGCCTCGTCGCGCTCCTATCTCGCCCGCAGCGTCAGCCCGGAGGAAGCCGGCCGCTACTTCGGCATCTACGCGCTTTCGGGCCGCGCCACCAGTTTCATGGCGACGCTGCTCTTCTCTCTGGTGACTTATATGAGCGGATCACCGCGGCTCGGGATGGCAACGCTGATCCTCTTTCTTGCCGGCGGACTGGTGCTCTTGTTCCGTACACCCTATCCAGCCGACCGGGCATAGGAACGAGCCCGATCAAGCCGGAGATGAGCGCGTGACCGCGCCCAATCCTCATTCAGTGCCGGAAATGGCGCATGCCGGTGAAGACCATCGCAACGCCGTGTTCATTGGCTGCATCGATGACCTCCTGGTCGCGCATCGAACCGCCCGGCTGGATAACCGCCGTCGCCCCTGCGGCGATCATCGACAGAAGACCGTCGGCAAAAGGCAGGAAGGCCTCGGAGGCGACCGCCGAGCCATGCGTCATCGGCACTGCGAGGCCGAGCGCCTTGGCGGCCTCTTCGGCCTTCAGCGCAGCGATGCGGGCGGAATCGACGCGGCTCATCTGGCCGGCGCCGATGCCAGCCGTCTGGCCGTCCTTGGCATAGACCACGGCGTTCGACTTCACATGTTTGCCGACCTTGAAGGCGAACTTCATGTCATCAAGTTCCTGCGCCGTCGGCGCCCGCCTGGTGACGACCTTGAGTTCCAGATCCTCGACCATGCCGTTGTCGCGGCTCTGGACGAGCAGGCCGCCGGAAACGGTCTTCGCCGTCAGGCCCGCGGCACGCGGATCGGGCAGGCCGCCGGCAGACAGCAGTCGCAGGTTCGGTTTGCGGGCGACGATCGCCTTCGCCTCCTCCGTGACATCTGGCGCGATGATCACTTCGGTGAAGAGCTTGACGATCTCCTCGGCGGTTTCGGCATCCAGCGTCTGGTTGAGCGCGATGATGCCGCCGAAGGCGGAAACGGAATCGCAGGCGAGTGCCCGCCGATAGGCCTCGACCAGGCTCGATCCGGTGGCGACGCCGCAGGGATTGGCGTGCTTGATGATCGCGCAGGCCGGCGCCTTCTCTGGCAGGAACTCGGCGACGAGCTCGTAGGCGGCATCCGTATCGTTGATATTGTTGTAGGAGAGCTGCTTGCCCTGGAGAAGAGCGGCGGTCGAAACACCCGGGCGCTTCTCACCGGTCACGTAGAAGGCGGCCTTCTGGTGCGGGTTTTCGCCGTAACGCATCTCTTCCTTCAGCGCGCCGCCGATGACCCGGTGACGCGGCGTGTCGATCGACAGCGCCTCGGCGAACCAGTTGGAAATCATTGCATCATAGGCGGCGGTGCGGGCATAGGCCTTGGCGGCCATACGCTGTCGGAAGGCATAGGTGGTCTTGCCGTCATCTGCGGAAAGCTGCTCCAGCAGTTCGGCATAATCGGCCGGATCCGTCAGCGTCGTCACATAGGCATGGTTCTTGGCCGATGCGCGGATCATCGCCGGACCGCCGATGTCGATATTCTCGACGGTCGTCGGATAGTCGCCGCCGGCTGCGCGCACCTCTTCGAAGGGATAGAGGTTGATGACGGCGAGATCGATGCCCTCGATGCCGTGCTGTTTCATCGCTTCCTGGTGTTCGCCGTCGTCACGGACCGCCAGCAGGCCGCCATGCACCATTGGGTGCAACGTCTTGACACGCCCGTCCATGATCTCGGGAAAACCGGTGATTTCGGAGACATCGGTGACGGCAAGACCGGCCGCAGCGATCGCTTTATAGGTGCCGCCGGTCGAGAGCAGGCGCACACCTCTGGCAGACAAGGCGTGGGCGAGTTCGACGATCCCGGTCTTGTCGAAGACGGAGATGAGCGCGGTCTTGACTTCGACCTTGTCGGGGGCGGGGATCTTCTTGGAAATGACGGCCATGAAACCTTCTCCGTTCGGGCTTCGGGAGGACATCCGCAAGGGATGTTCGCATGCTGGCGCCGCGTTAGCACAGGTTTGCCGCCACGCAAACAGGCCTCAGAGCAGATGTCGAAAAGCACGAGCCATTTTTGGATGGCATCGTACTTTACTTCCTTGATGTGGATGCAATCCCGATCTTTGGCCACTCGGCAAAAAAATCATCCGCCTCTAGCTTTTGCGGGACAAAAACCAGCGGATTTCCGTCTTCTCGGCAAGATCGAAGTCGATTTCAATCTGGTCCGAACCGCAGATGCCGGAGCTGTCGGCAAAGAAGATGTCCTCGGCGATCAGCACTTCATTGCCAGGTGCGGAAAACAGCCAGCTTTCGCCGTCCGGTGCCGTCAGCAGCACGGACTCCCCGTCACTCTGATGCAGGACGATCGAAGGATGGATATGAAAACGGGCGACGGCCTTCAAGGGCTCGTCATGCTCATATCCTTCGCGGACGACGAGCCGGTCGCGGCCGGTCACGATCGAGCCTGCGGCATTGAGTGTCAGCTCACGCTCGTGCAGCACGCCGAACACCCTGAGATAACCGTCATGGCTGAGCTTGATGCCGTCGCGTCCATCCTCGGTTTCGGCACGCTCGACGGTGATGGTTCTCACCGGTTCGGTGATCGCGTGATTGAGGAAGGGCGAGGGCGAAAAACGGCTGGACGAGGTGTCGTTGAGGATGACGGTCGAATGCGCCGCCGTCGTGCGCGCCATCTGGACATAACGGTGCCCGGCAAATTTCGGCGAACCGGAATTGACGATGAAGCGATGGCGGCCGGACGACATCTCGAAGGAGAGGCTGCCGGCATGCACGGTGCGAAGCGCGCCTCCTGAAGGCGGTGTGCCGGTATCGGCAATGATCACCGTTTTTCCCCCGGAAAGCCGCTGATAGCGCGAATGCGGCAAGGCCTTGAACGGCTGACCGGCGGTTTCGTCATATCGCAGCACGGACATCAGCTCATTTGCAAGCGTCGAGGTCGCCCCGTTGAAGAGCGCCAGGTCCCCGTCCTGATGGCGAAAGAACCGCAATGCCGGATACATCCGGTCTATGCCGGAGATCAGCTTCTGCGGCAGGTCATGGCCGAGATTGACATAGGTCTGCCGGAGCGGCAGCAGATCGAGCAGCAATTCCAGCCCGACGCGCGGATTGCGCGACACATGGCCGCCATCCGGCAGAATCTGGCTATCAAATTCGCGGTCGAGCGCCTGCGCCGCCCTTCTGAGCGTAGAGGCGCGCGCCGGCATGGCGACGGAGGCCATGGCCAGCGCAATACGCAGCCGAAACAACTCCAGGCCGCCGAGGGTGAACGGCGCCATCCGGTGCAGGAATCTCACCTGGAACGCCAGCGACTTCATGAAGCGGCGATAAAAGCCACGGTCGGCATTCTGCAGTACCACCGGCGAATGCGACAGCCAGGCAATAACGCGCTGGGCGGTGACGTCGGTTTCCCAGGCAATCCCCTCCATGCGACCGGCATGGATGGAAAGCCAGCTGTCGACGATCGCGCGGGCGACAGCCGAACTACGCTCCGTCTTGTTCGCCCGCATATGCCGCAGCCAGCCGAAGCTGTGAAGACGGATCGCGAAGGGGCGCGAGGGCAGGGTGAAGGTGAAGGGCGACTTCTCGTTGGTTTCCAGCATGCGCCCGGCCAGGAGAAACCGTCCGTTGAGGATCTCGTCGGCCACATGCGGATCGATGCTGCGGAGATCGGTCGGCGCGACGATCAGACGCTCGGGCACCTTGATCGAATGACGAAAGAGCTTCAGGCGCAACAACGCGACGCGGCGCAAGGCGCGCCGCCAAGCCTCCCGAACATACATGCTCGCAAAACGCCGACCGGACTGCATATTCTATTGTCTATTGACCCTCGTGGTTAAGAATAGGTGAAAAGCGGCCGATTTCATCGTCCGCAATGAATTAATTCGTGACAAGGTTCGAATATACGCACATTGACGCGTTTCACCTGAAATCATGCCGGCGGTTTTGGAGAGAACGGCATGCATGACATGAGGCTATGAAGCACTCGTATAGTGCGAGAGATCGCCGCGAGCGCTCACGCCTTGCAATCAGGCCAGGCGCCGCAGCACCGCCGCATAGAAGCCGTCGAGGCCGGAGCCGATGCCGTCAGGCATTTTCAGCATGGTGGGAAGCGTGCGGAATTCGCCGAGCGGCGTGATCGCCGTCTCAAGGCCCGGCCAGTCACCGGCGCCGATCGGAACGCGCTCGACCGCATCCGTATCGGAAAGAACACGGGCGACGACGTCCTCACCCTCGACGGGATCGAGCGAACAATTCGAAAAAACCAGCGTGCCGCCCGGCTTCAGCAATGTCAGCGCATGACGCAGCAGCCGTTCCTGCAGCGCCGCCAGTCTGGCGATATCCTCAGGTCCCTTGGTCCACAACACGTCAGGGTGCCGACGTGTCGTGCCGGTGGAAGAGCAAGGGGCATCGAGCAGGATCGCATCGAAACGCTCCGTCGGCTCGAATGTCGTCAGATCTGCTGCAATTGTCTCCGCCTTGAGGCCGAGCCGGTCGAGATTCGAACGCAGCCGTCTCAGCCGGTTTTCCGACTGGTCGAGTGCGGTGACTGCGCCGCCGGCAAGGATGAGCTGCGCCGTCTTGCCGCCGGGCGCAGCACAGAGATCGGCGGCACGTCTGCCCGAGAGATCGCCGAAAAGCTTCGCCGGTATGCTTGCCGCCGCATCCTGCACCCACCACGCGCCCTCGTCGAAGCCTTCGAGCGAGGGGATGCCGCCGTCGAAGGCTGCGAGACGAATGCCGCCTGTGGGCAAAACAACGCCGTTCAGCCGCTTCGCCCAGCTTTCGGGGTCGGACTTGACGGTCAGATCGATTGCCGCCGGTTCGAGCTGGGATTCCGAAATCGCCAGCGCCGCGTCCGGGCCATAGGCCTTTTCCAGCCTGGCGATGAACCAGGCCGGCATCGGCGCGACCTTGGCGATCTCATCAAGCACCTGCTCCTTCTCGCGGCCGAGCCGGCGGAGGATGGCGTTGACCAGCTTGGCGAAACGACGATTGCGCGGATCCTGATTGGCCTGCTCGACGGCGAGATCGACGGCCGAATGATCCGGCACGTCGAGATAGAGGATCTGTGCTGCCCCGATTGCGAGCACGTGATGCAGCGCCCTTGCCCCCTCCGGCAGCGGCGAATCCAGCAGCCCGGCAATCGCGGCATCGATGCGCGGCAAATGGCGCAGCGTCGTGTTCAGGATGGCGCGGACGAGCGCCCGGTCGCTTTCGCCGAGCGCCCTATAGGCCGGATTGCCGTGTTCATGATCAAGAGCGCCGTCGAGCGGCAGCTTGCGGTCGACGACGGCAGCAAGAATTTTTGCCGCCGCGGCCCGGGCCTGCAGGCCGGGCTTTGCCGGAGCAGATCGCTCGGTGGAGGGCTTATGCTTGCGGAATGGCTTCTTCGTGCCGTCTGAATTCAAGACCACGGACCTTTTGGCGGTTGCGAACCACCGCGACCAAGACCCGTATCCGGAACAGAGCGCGATTTGCGCGACGGATTAGCAGCACGAGCCGGCGACGTCGAGACATTCATGCCGCTTTGCGCCATGTCCTGCAGCGCAGCGATGCGGTTTTCCGTGTTCGGATGCGTGGAAAACAGATTGTCCATGCGCTCGCCGGAGAGCGGATTGATGATGAACATATGCGCTGTCGCCGGGTTGCGCTCGGCATCCTCGTTCGGCACGTGGGCAGCACCACGGGCGATCTTGCCGAGCGCCGAAGCGAGCCAGAGCGGATTGCCGCAAATCTCGGCGCCGCGGCGGTCGGCCGAATATTCGCGCGTGCGGCTGATCGCCATCTGCACCAGCATGGCCGCGAGCGGCGCCACGATCATCGCGACGATGACACCGACGAAGCCGAGCGGATTGCTGTTGTTCTCACGGTTGCCGCCGAAGAAGAAGGCGAAGTTGCCGAGCATGGAGATCGCGCCGGCAAGCGTTGCCGTGATCGTCATCGTCAGCGTGTCGCGGTTCTGAATGTGGGCCAGTTCATGCGCCATCACAGCTGCGACCTCCTCGGCAGACAAGGCGCTGAGCAGGCCGGTCGAGGCGGCGACGGCGGCATTGGCGGGATTGCGGCCGGTAGCAAAGGCATTCGGCTGCGGGCTGTCGTAAAGATAAACCTTCGGCATCGGCAGGCCGGCATTGCGGGCGAGATCGCGCACGATCCGGAAGAATTCCGGCGCGTTGCGCTCGTCGACTTCCTGCGCGCGATAGGCCGAAAGCACCATGCGGTCGGAATTCCAGTAGGAGAAGAAATTCATGCCGGCAGCAATGACGAATGCGATCATCATGCCGGCGCGACCGCCGATCAGGAAGCCGACAAACATGAAAAGCGCCGTCATGAAAGCAAGCAACATGGCAGTGCGAACGAGGTTCATGGCGGATCTCCATCTCCGATTTCGGCGTCACAAGCTTTCAATCCCGGCACCGGCGCATTATGATTTGGTTATTCATCAGCCATTTTCAATATTTCCGGCAGGAGACGGCCATGCAGGACGCCGATAATGACAACAGCGAAACGCCGATGGCCGAGGGATCGGAGCCGCCGCGCAAGATGCTGTCCCCCGCTGCCAGACGCGCCCTTGCCGAAGCCGAAGAGCGGCGAAAGAGCCAGAAGCCGCTGGAACTGCAGCCGGAGATCGGCGGCCGCGGCGGAGCCGAGCCGGCGCGCTTCGGCGACTACGAAATCAATGGCAGGGCGATCGATTTCTAAGCCAATATTACTGTTGGCTTCTGCGGCCGCAGCAGAATGAGACTAAGAATCCGGCTAACGATATTTTGGGCGCCAGGTATTTCAGCCGCGTCTAGCGGCCGTGACCTCGCCGGCAATCTTCTCAGGGCTTCGCCCGTGAACATGCTTGGATGCCGCAAACCACGCATCGAATACGCGGAAGCAAATAAGCCGCCCCGGAAGGGGACCGGAACGGCTCGATCTATCAGGCGGTCGCCTTGTTTTGCCGGTTGGCGATCAGATCGTCGACGACTGCCGGATCGGCAAGCGTCGAAGTGTCACCAAGCGCGCCGAAATCGTCTTCGGCGATCTTGCGCAGGATGCGGCGCATGATCTTGCCGGAGCGGGTCTTCGGCAGGCCGGGCGCAAACTGGATCTTGTCGGGCGCGGCGATCGGGCCGATCTCGGCCCGCACATGTTTTACCAGTTCCTGCCGAAGCGTATCCGATCCCTCGTGACCGGACATCAGCGTCACATAGCAATAAATACCCTGGCCCTTGATCGGATGCGGGTAACCGACGACTGCGGCTTCCGAAACTAGATTATGCGAGACGAGGGCGGATTCCACCTCGGCCGTGCCCAGCCGGTGGCCGGAGACGTTCAGCACGTCGTCGACGCGGCCGGTGATCCAGTAATAGCCGTCCGCATCGCGCCGGCAGCCATCGCCGGTGAAATACTTGCCCTTGTAGGTGGAAAAATAGGTCTGGATGAAGCGCTCGTGATCGCCATAGACCGTGCGCATCTGGCCCGGCCAGCTATCGGTGATGCACAGATTGCCGTCGGCCGCGCCTTCCAGCACCTTGCCTTCATTGTCGACCAGCTGCGGCTTGACGCCGAAGAACGGGATCGTCGCCGAGCCGGGCTTCAGATCGGTGGCGCCGGGCAGCGGCGTGATCATGTGACCGCCGGTTTCCGTCTGCCACCACGTATCGATGACGGGGCAGCGCTTGTCGCCGACGACATTGTAATACCACTCCCAGGCCTCGGGATTGATCGGCTCGCCGACCGTGCCGAGCAGGCGCAGCGAAGAGCGCGAAGAGCGCGTGACGAAGTCGTCGCCGGCACCCATCAGCGAGCGGATCGCCGTCGGCGCCGTATAGAAGATGTTGACCTTGTGCTTGTCGATGACTTCCCAGAAACGCCCCTGGTCCGGGAAATTCGGCACGCCCTCGAACATCAGCGTCGTCGCGCAGTTCGCAAGCGGCCCATAGACGATATAGGAGTGGCCGGTCACCCAACCGACATCGGCCGTACACCAGTAGACGTCGCCGTGGTGATAATCGAAGACATATTCATGCGTCATCGCCGCATAGACGAGATAACCGCCGGTCGTGTGCAGCACGCCCTTCGGCTTGCCGGTCGAGCCGGACGTATAGAGAATGAAGAGCGGATCTTCCGCCTTCATCTTCACCGGTGGGCATTCCGCCTTCACGGTGGCAATTTCCTGGTGATACCAGAGGTCGCGGCCCGGCGCCCAGCCGGTCTTGCCGCCGGTGCGGCGAACGACCAGAACCTTCTCCACAATCACGTGCTGGCGTGCCGCAATGTCAATTGCGGTATCGGTATTGTCCTTCAATGGCACCGGCTTGCCGCCGCGCAGGCCTTCGTCGCAGGTGATGACGAAGGTGGATTCGCAGTCGACGATGCGCCCAGCCAGCGCCTCGGGCGAGAAACCGCCGAAGACGACCGAATGCACCGCGCCGATGCGGGCGCAGGCAAGCATCGCATAGGCCGATTCCGGGATCATCGGCATATAGATGGTGACGCGATCGCCCTTCTTGACGCCGTGCTTCTTCAACACGTTCGCCATCCGGCAGACATGCTCGTAGAGCTCGTTATAGGTGACCTTCTTGTCGATATAGGGGTTGTCGCCCTCCCAGATGATCGCCACCTGGTCGCCATTCGTTTTCAGATGACGGTCGATGCAATTATAGGAGACGTTTGTCTGACCGTCCTCGAACCATTTGATCGAAACCTTGCCGGTAAAGGAAGTGTTTTTGACCTTGGTATAGGGCTTGAACCAGTCGATCCGCTTGCCGTGCTTGCCCCAGAACTTGTCCGGGTTCTCGACGCTTTCCTCATACCATTTCAGGTACTTTTCCTTATCGATCAGGGCGCGCGCCTTCACCGGCTTCGTGACCGGGTAGATCTTCTCCGACATGCAACTCCTCCTCATGGGACATGCGACGGGCCGATTGAGCTGGGAAGGGCCCGGACTTGAAATCACGGCAATTCATAGCAGTTCGCATCGCCACGGCAATTAGACAAAGGTCATTTCATTTCGGAAGAATTGCAATTCTGCGACAGTGCGGTTATATAGCGCCATATTTCCCGGACATTGTGGTGACAATCCACGGACCGCGACCGGCGCGGACGATAGAAGGACTATATCCATGGCTCAAACACTGCTCATGCCGAAGGCGACAGCCATCTGGCTCGTCGACAATACGGCACTGTCTTTCGATCAGATCGCGCAGTTCTGCAAACTGCATCCGCTCGAAGTCAAGGCGATCGCCGATGGCGAAGCGGCGCAGGGCATCAAGGGCCTCGACCCGATCTCGACAGGACAGCTTTCCCGCGACGAGATTGCCCGCGCCGAGGCCAATCCGAACCACAAGCTGAAGATTTCCGAACCGAAGGTGCGGGTGCCGGAATCCAAGCGCCGCGGTCCGCGTTATACGCCGGTTTCCAAGCGTCAGGACCGCCCGAACGCCATTCTCTGGCTCGTTCGCAACCATCCGGAGCTGAAGGACGCGCAGATTTCCCGCCTCGTCGGCACGACGAAATCGACGATCGAGCAGATCCGCGAGCGCACCCACTGGAACTCCGCCAACCTGGCGCCGATGGATCCGGTCACGCTTGGCCTCTGCAGCCAGATCGATCTCGACATGGAAGTGGAAAAGGCCTCCAAGGGCCGTCCGCTGCCGACCGCTGCCGAGCTTGGCGCGACGCTGCAATCGGCCCAGGAAACCGAGCGCCTGACCCCGAGCTACGAGCGCGAGGAGGAAAAGGAAAAGGAAATCGACGCCGATGCCGTCTTCCGCAAGCTGAGCTCGCTGCGCTCGGCGCCGAAGGACGAGGATGACGATCAGTACTGAGACATCATAGATCGCATGAAAAACCCGCCGGTATGAGCTGACCGGCGGGTTTTTTGTTGCGGATGGCCTGTTTCGATTAGCTGCGGAACAGGGTGAGGATGTTCTGCGCCGAGCTATTGGCGATCGAAAGCGACTGGATGGCAAGCTGCTGCTGCGTCTGCAACGCCGTGAGCTTGCTAGATTCCTCCTCCATATCAGCATCGACCAGGCGTCCGACGCCGGAGTCGATCGAATCGTGAAGGCCGCTGACAAACGTTTCCTGCAGCTGGATACGGGTCGAGATCGAGCCGAGCGCCGAGCCGGCGGCGGTCATGGCGCCGAGAACCAGTTCGATACCGGCCAGGGCTGCGTCGAGCTGACCCTGGGTGAAACCAGTGATGTCGAGAGCATATATCGACGGCATGACGATGACGGTACCGCCATAGGTTCCGTTGAAGGCCGTACCGATGATACCGCTGCTCGTCTCGATCGCACCGGTGCTGGTCATGCCGAAAAGCACGTTTCCAAGCGTGCCCGAATTGAGCACGTAGTCCGTCGTCTTGACCGAAACGGCATTGCTGCCGTCGCGCACGAAGGACGAGACGACGCTCTTCGTGCCGGAGGCGCCGGCAACCCAGTTTTCGCCGGAGAAGGATGCCGATTGGGCAATGCTGAGCAGCTGCTCCTGAAACTGGTCGAGTTCCTGCTGGATCTTCGTCTTGTCGACACCCTTTTCCGTGGCGGCGACGATCTTGGCCTTGATTTCGCTGACGACATCGAGCGCGCTATCCATGGCCGAATAGGCGGTATCGACCTTGGCTGCACCAAGCCCGAGCGCGTCGGAGACGGCCGAAAGCGCCTTGTTGTCAGAACGCATGGTCGTAGCAATCGACCAGTACGCGGCATTGTCCGCCGCCTTTTCGACGCGATAACCCGAGGAAACGCGACCCTGGGTGTCCTTGAGGCTATCGTTTACGCCGCGCAAAGTCTGCAGCGCTGCCATGGCAGCGTTGTTGGTGAGGATGCTTGTCATGATCCGTTCCACAATCGTTGAGAAAGGGGCAATCCGGACTAGGCCGGTAACGGCGACCGCGTCATGCAAAGCCTGCTATGCAAGCCATTGCCGTTAACAAATGCTTGCATCAACATGGTTAACAATTCCTCAATTAGGCTTACCGAAAGTTTAATTCACATCGGCAAGGAGCCTAAACCGCGCCCGCGCAGCGCCTCGGCAATTTCCTCTAAAATCGTTGGATCATCGATGGTTGCAGGCATTTTCCAGGGTATGCCGTCGGCGATCTTCTGCATCGTGCCGCGCAAGATTTTGCCGGAGCGTGTCTTCGGCAACCGGTTAACGGTGATGGCCGTTTTGAAGGCGGCAACAGGCCCGATCGAATCACGAATCATCGCCACGACCTCTGATTCGATCGCCGTCGTGTCACGGGAAACATGTCGCTTCAGCACCAGGAAACCGCAGGGCGCCTGACCCTTCAGCGCATCGATCACGCCGATGACCGCGCATTCGGCGACATCGGGATGACGCGCACACACTTCCTCCATCGCCCCTGTCGAGAGCCGATGCCCGGCGCAATTGATGATGTCGTCGGTGCGCGACATAATGAAGAGATAGCCGTCCTCATCGACGTAGCCGGCATCGGCCGTCTTGTAATAGCCGGGAAACTCATCGAGATAGGCCGAGCGAAAACGGTCGTCAGCGTTCCAGAGGGTCGGCAGGCAGCCGGGCGGCAGGGGCAGCTTCACGACGATATTGCCGAGTGTTCCCACCTCGATCGGATGACCGGCATCGTCGAGCACCGCAATATCATAGCCGGGCATCGGCAACGCCGGCGACCCGTGCTTGACGGGAAGGGCCCCGAGACCAAGCGGATTTGCGGCGATCGGCCAGCCGGTCTCCGTCTGCCACCAATGATCGATGACGGGTATGCCAAGCATGCGCTCGGCCCATTTCAACGTCTCCGGATCCGCCCTCTCGCCGGCAAGAAACAGAGCGCGCAAATCCGGCATGAGATATTGGCGCATCAGTTCACCGTCACCGTCCTCCCGCCGGATGGCGCGGAATGCCGTCGGGGCCGTGAAGAGCACCCGCACCTGATATTCTGAAACGATGCGCCAGAATGCGCCTGCATCCGGAGTGCCGACCGGTTTTCCCTCGAAGATCAAGGTGGTTACGCCTGATAGCAGCGGGGCATAGACGATATAGGAATGCCCGACGACCCAGCCGATATCCGAAGCCGTCCAGAAGACCTCGCCCGGTTTCAAGCCGTAGATATTCCGCATCGACCAGTTGAGCGCGACCATATGGCCGCCATTGTCGCGCACGACGCCCTTCGGTTGGCCCGTCGTGCCCGAGGTATAGAGGATGTAGAGCGGATCGGTGGCCTTGACGGAGACACAGGCGATCTCATCGCCACGATGCTGCGCCACCGCCACCTCAAAATCCTGATCTCGACCGCTGACGAGATCTGCCCGAAGCTCCGGCCGCTGCAGCACCAGACAGCGATCCGGCTTCGAACGCGCGATCGCAATCGCCTGATCGACCAGTGGCTTGTAGGCGACGATGCGACCAGGCTCGAGCCCGCAGCTCGCGGTGATCACCAGCTTCGCACCGCAATCGTCGATTCGCGCAGCAAGTTCGCTGGCGGCAAACCCACCGAAAACGACGGAGTGAACCGCCCCGATGCGGGCGCAGGCGAGCATGGAAAAGACCGCCTCCGGCACCATCGGCATATAAAGGATGACGCGATCGCCTTTGCCGATGCCGCGCTCGACCAACGCTGCTGCGATGGCCATCACCTCCCGAAGCACCTCATCATAGGTGAAACGGCGCTTCTCGCCGTTCATTGCGCTGTCGAAGATGACCGCTGTCTCACCGCCGCGGCCGGCAGCCACATGCCGGTCCAGGCAATTGTGGCATGTATTGGTTTCGGCGTCTGAGAACCAGCGGCCATAGACGCCGTCATTGGGTGAAAAAATCCGCTCTGGCGGCTTGAACCAGTCGATGTCACTGGCCGCTTCGCGCCAGAAGGCTTCGGGATCGCGTTTCCAGGCCGCATAGGCCTGATGATAGCCGTTCCGCATCTGCTCCTCCCCAGGACATGCAAACCTAATCTAGGCGGCATTAAGGGGAACAGGAAGCCCGACCAAAGCAGCGTTTCAGCGCGTGCCGAAAATCGCTGATCCCACTCGCACGCTCGTGGCGCCAAAGGCGATGGCTGTCCCGTAATCGCCCGACATGCCCATGGAAAGTTTTTCGACGCCGCATTTGAGCGCGAGCTTTGCCAGCAGGGCGAAATGCGGCCCGGGATTTTCCTCGGCCGGCGGAATGCACATCAAACCTTCGATCGAAAGGCCGAGTTCGTCGCGGCAGAGGGCGACGAAGGCCGGCGTGTCGTCAGGAGCGATGCCGGCCTTCTGCGGTTCGAGCCCGGTATTGACCTGGACATAGAGCCGCAGCGCCTTGCCTTGCCGCTTCATCTCCTCGGCAAGCGCGCGGGCGATCTTTTCCCGGTCTACCGTCTCAATGACGTCGAAAAGCGCCACAGCATCCGCCGCCTTGTTCGATTGCAGCGGTCCGATCAGATGCAGCTCGATATCCTGATGCTCGGCCTTCAGCGCCGGCCACTTGCCCTGGCTTTCCTGCACCCGGTTCTCGCCGAAGACACGCTGCCCGGCTTCAATGGCCGGGCAGATCGCGTCCGCCTCGAAGGTCTTCGACACCGCGACGAGCTGAACGGAACCCGCCGGACGACCTGCCTCGCGTTCCCCGGCCGCAATCCGCGACCGCACATCGTTCAAGCGCTCTTGAAGTTCCATCGTTCTGCCTCGACATACCAGCATGAAAGGATCGGCAATGAACTAACCAGCCAGCCTGTGCTTGCCAAGACCCGCCTTCGCGAAATCGCCTGGTCATGACCAAGATCGGACGCTCGCAGCGCCTGCAAAACTTGACGCTACGGTGGTTTCATGGTGAAGGTCTCGACCAACTCCCCTGATTTTCCGGAAATACGAAATCCATGGCCACCGAACGTTATAATCCGCGCGATGCCGAGCCCCGCTGGCAGCAGAAATGGAATGAAGACAAGGTCTTCGAGACCGACAATGCCGATCCGCGCGAAAAATATTACGTCCTCGAAATGTTCCCCTATCCCTCGGGGCGCATCCATATGGGTCATGTCCGCAATTACGCCATGGGCGATGTCGTCGCCCGCTACAAGCGCGCCCGCGGTTACAACGTGCTGCATCCGATGGGCTGGGACGCCTTCGGCATGCCGGCGGAGAATGCCGCCATGGAGCGCGGCGTGCATCCCGCCTCCTGGACGCACCAGAACATTGGCTCGATGAAGGCGCAGCTGAAGGCCATGGGTCTTTCGCTGGACTGGAGCCGCGAATTCGCCACCTGCGACGTCGAATATTATCAGCACCAGCAGCATCTCTTCCTGGATTTCCTGGAGAAGGGCCTGGTCTATCGCAAGCAGTCGAAGGTCAACTGGGATCCAGTCGATAACACCGTGCTCGCCAACGAACAGGTGATCGATGGCCGCGGCTGGCGTTCCGGCGCGCTGGTCGAACAGCGTGAACTGACACAATGGTTCTTCAAGATCACCGACTTCAGCCAGGATCTGCTGGACGCGCTAGATACGCTCGACCAGTGGCCGGAAAAAGTGCGGCTGATGCAGAAGAACTGGATCGGCCGTTCGGAAGGCCTGACGATCCGCTGGGAGATCGTGCCGGAAACGGCACCTGCCGGCGAGAGCGAAGTCACGGTCTATACCACCCGGCCGGACACGCTGTTCGGCGCTTCCTTCTTGGCAATCGCCGCCGATCATCCGCTGGCGAAGGATGCCGCCGCGAAGAACCCTGATATCGAAGCCTTCTGCGAAGAGTGCCGCCGCGCCGGCACCTCGCTCGCAGCACTCGAGACCGCCGAAAAGAAGGGTATGGATACCGGTATCCGCGTCCGGCACCCGCTCGATCCTTCCTGGAAGCTGCCGGTCTATATCGCCAATTTCGTTTTGATGGATTATGGCACCGGCGCGATCTTCGGCTGCCCCTCGGGCGACCAGCGCGACCTTGATTTTGCACGAAAATATGACCTGCCGGTGGTGGCCGTCGTCATGCCGAGGGATGGCGATGCCGCAAGCTTCTCCGTCGGCGACACCGCCTATGACGGTGATGGCGTGATGATCAATTCACGCTTCCTCGACGGCAAGACCACCGAAGAAGCCTTCAATATCGTCGCCGACCGGCTGTCGGCCGCTTCGCTCGGCAATGCGCCGCAGGGCGAACGCAAGGTCAATTTCCGTCTGCGCGACTGGGGTATTTCCCGCCAGCGTTATTGGGGCTGCCCGATCCCGGTCATCCATTGCGATGATTGCGGTGTCGTGCCGGTGCCGAAGGCGGACCTGCCGGTCAAGCTGCCCGACGACGTCACCTTCGACCAGCCGGGCAATCCGCTCGACCGTCATCCGACCTGGCGCCACGTCCCCTGCCCGAACTGCGGCAAGGATGCCCGCCGCGAGACGGATACGATGGACACCTTCGTCGATTCGAGCTGGTATTTCACCCGCTTCACCGCGCCCTGGGAAGAAAAGCCGACCGATCCGGAGGCGGCAAACCGCTGGTTGCCGGTCGACCAGTATATCGGCGGCATCGAGCACGCGATCCTGCACTTGCTCTATTCCCGCTTCTTCACCCGCGCCATGCGCGAGACCGGTCACGTCGCGGCCACCGAACCCTTCAAGGGTCTCTTCACCCAGGGCATGGTGGTCCACGAAACCTATAGCCGCGGCGCCGGCGCCAGCCGCGAATGGGTGGCTCCCGCCGATATCCGTATCGATGAACTCGATGGAAAACGCCGGGCTTTCCTGCTGACGAACAACGAAGAAGTTGCGATCGGCTCGATCGAGAAAATGTCGAAATCGAAGAAGAACGTCGTCGATCCCGACGATATCATCGCCTCCTACGGCGCCGATACCGCTCGTTTCTTCGTTCTGTCCGACTCCCCGCCAGAGCGTGATGTCATCTGGTCCGAGGCAGGCGTCGAGGGCGCCCATCGTTTCACCCAGCGTCTGTGGCGCTTGATTTCCGAAGCAGCGGATGCGCTCTCCGCCGTGGTACCTGCGCCGGCCACCGATGGGGAAGCCTTGTCGATCTCGCAGGCCGCCCACAAGACGCTGAAGGCTGTCGAGAACGACTATGACAAGCTGTGGTTCAACAAGGCCGTTGCCCGAATTTACGAACTTGTCAACGCGCTGGCCGCACCGATGACGAGAGTTGCGGCAGGCGAGGGCGATGCCATCTATCGCGCGGCGGTGCGCGATGCCGCCGAGATCCTGATTCAGCTCGTCTCTCCGATGACGCCGCATCTGGCTGAGGAGTGCTGGGCCGCGCTTGGCAATGAAGGCCTGCTTGCCCGGACAAGCTGGCCGCGATACGACGAAGCACTCGTCATCGAAAACGATGTCGTCCTGCCGGTACAGATCAATGGCAAGAAACGCGCTGAATTGACAATTTCTCGCGATGCAGATCAGAATGCCGTCACCGACGCCGTGCTGGATCTGGATGCGGTGAAGAACGCGCTGAACGGACAGGCACCGAAGAAGATCATCGTGGTTCCCCAAAGGATTGTAAACATTGTCGTTTGATATCGCTTGCAAGCTGGCCCGCAATGCCGGCATCGCCATGATCTTTGCCTCGGCGGCTTTTCTCTCCGCCTGCCAGGTCCGACCGCTTTACTCCGAGAGTTCCGGTGTCGTCGAAAAGCTTTCCTCGGTCGGCTTTTCCCCAGCAAGCAGCCGCGTCGAGCAGCAGGTGCGCAATCGCCTGATCTTCCTTGCATCGCGCGGTGCCGGTGAAGCGGTAAACCCGCAATATCAGGTTGAGATTCGCGCTACCACGTCTGTTGCCGACACACTCTTGACGGATTCGACGGATACGTCGCGCGCTGGCCGTGTGACCGTCAGCGTCACCTACACGCTGCGTTCGGCGACCGACGATCACGTCATCAAGGCCGGCAGCCGCGCGACCACGGCGCTGGTGGATTTTTCCGAACAGGAATTCGCCAAGCAGCGGGCGATCCGTGATGCCGAAAACCGCGCGGCGGATCAGGTGGCGGAATTCGTGGGAGCCGATATCGCCGCTGCCCTCAGCCGCTGAGGGCGGAGATGTGGCAGAGATAAAATCCCACGAATTCGAGACTTTCCTGCAGAAATCGGCACGGAACTATCGGATTTACGTCATCTACGGACCGGATCGCGGCCTTGTTTCCGAACGGGCAAGCCTGCTCGCCGGTAAGAGCGGTGTTGCTCTCGATGATCCCTTCTCGCTGACGAAGCTCGATATTGGCGACCTGCAGAAAGACCCCGGTCGGCTGGTCGACGAGGTCCAGTCGATTGGCCTGTTCGGCGGTGAGAAACTGATCTGGATCCGCGGTGCCGCCAACGAGAAATATCTCGTCGATTCCCTGGCGTTGCTGGCCGATAAACCGCTCGAAGCCGCCTATCTGCTCGTCGAGGCCGGTGACCTCAAGAAGGGTTCCCTGCTGCGCAAAACCGCGGAAGCCGCACGATCAGTCATGACGATCCCCTCCTACGCCGATGACAGCCGCGCCTTGAATGCGTTGATCGATACAGAGCTCAGTGCAGAAAAGCTCGGCATTACGCCGGCCGCGCGCCAGGCGCTGATCGCGTTGATCGGCGGCGACAGGATCGCTTCCCGAAACGAGGTGCGCAAGCTTGCTCTTTACTGCCGCGGCTTCGATACGGTCGAAGAACATCACGTTACCGAAATAATCGGCGACGCCAGCGCCATCTCGGTTGACGACGCCGTCGATGCCATCCTCGGCGGTGATCTCAACGCCTTTCTGCACTCCATGCAAAAAATCAGCAGCTCGAAAACCGCGATCTTTCTTGTGCTGCAGGCATGCTTGAAGCAATTCCAGCTTCTGGATTCGATGCGCGCCGAAATGGATGAAAAACGGCTGCAGCCGCCTCAAATCATGCAGACAATGGGGCGGCATCTGCATTTCCGCCGCAAGCCGATCATCGAACAGGCGCTGCGCCAGTGGACAGCGGAAAGCATCGCCCGTGAATCCAATCGGCTACAGGCCGCTATTCTGCAAAGCAGACGGCGGCAGGTGCTGGAAGACAGCGTTGCGATGCAAACGCTTCTGTCCACCACCCTTCAATCCGGCCGGAAATCCGCCTGACCAGCACGTCGGCCCAATAATCATGTTTCGGAAAGCACGATGCGTTGTTTCAAGAAGTGAGCGTCGGTGCTCTAACGCCTCTCGAGCAAGCGGCAGATTTCCTCGAGCTGCTCTAGCGACTTATAGGAAATTTTAATCTGGCCGCCGCTTGCCTTGTGATTGATCGCAACATCAAGGCCGAGTGCATCGGAAAGCGTCCGTTCCAGCGCCAGCGTGTCGGAATCTTTCTGATCTCGCCGCAAGGCCGCCTGCTGTGGCTCCGATTGTGCCTTGATATTGTTTTGCGCCAGCTTTTCCGCATCACGCACCGACATGCCCTTGGCAACGATCGTACGGGCAAGACTTGCCGGGTCGGATGTCGAAACCAATGCGCGCGCGTGCCCAGCCGATAGGCTGCCGGCGGCAAGCAGATCGCGAACCGGATCCGGCAATTTCAACAGGCGCAACGAGTTGGCAACATGGCTGCGGCTTTTACCGATGATTTCGCCGAGGTCGTTCTGGGTGTAGCCGTATTCCGCGATAAGCTGCTCATAACCCAAGGCCTCTTCGAGGGCATTGAGATCCGCGCGCTGTACGTTTTCGACAATGGCGATTTCCAGCGCCGTCTTATCATCCACATCACGGATAATGACGGGAATCTCGATCAGCCCGGCAAGCTGAGCTGCGCGCCAGCGTCGTTCGCCGGCGATAATTTCATATCGATCCCGCGACATCGTCCGCACAACAATCGGCTGAACGATACCGTGTTGACGAATGGAGCTTGCGAGATCGTGCAGCTCGGAGTCATCGAAGAACCGACGGGGATTGCGGGGGTTACGGCTGACGAACTCGATCGGGATCATTCTGTCGGCGCTGATAGTCCGCTCGGCTTCCACCGGGACAGGCTGATCCATTTCACCAATCAGCGCCGCAAGGCCGCGGCCCAATCGCCTCTTTGATACATCGTCATTCATGATCTACACTCACCTACGCCCCTAAAATGATATCACGCGGCCAGTCTTTGGCGTTCTCGCTGGATGACCTCGGAGGCCAGCTGCAGATAGGCCTGACTGCCCGCGCACTTCAAGTCATAGAGAATAGCCGGCTTACCGTAGGACGGCGCCTCGGAAACCCGGACGTTGCGCGGAATTAACGTGTGGTAAACCTTGTCCCCGAGATGCGTACGCACGTCATTGACAACCTGCTGGGCAAGATTGTTGCGCGCATCGAACATCGTCAAGACGATACCCTGAATATCCAGACGCGGGTTAACTGTCCGGCGAACCTGGCTGACGGTCTCGAGCAGCTGGCTCAACCCCTCCAGCGCAAAGAATTCGCATTGCAGCGGAACGAGGACCGAATGCGCTGCCGCCATGGCATTCATCGTCAGCAGATTGAACGACGGCGGGCAATCCAGAAGAATATAAGAAAACGCCATGGCTTCGGGCGAAGACAGCGCTTTCCGCAATTTGAACACCCGATCGCTCTGCTGCGAGATTTCCATCTCGATGCCAAGAAGATCCATCGTCGACGGGACGATAAACAGATTAGGAACCGCTGTTTCGAGGGTCACTTCGGGGATCCCACGATCACCAACCATCAGATCGTAGGAGGAAAGCTTGCGATCACGACGATCGATACCGAGGCCGGTGCTGGCATTGCCCTGCGGGTCGAGATCGACGATCAAGACACGCTCGCCGATAGCAGCAAGCGCCGTTGCCAGGTTGATTGCTGTGGTCGTCTTACCAACGCCACCCTTCTGATTTGCGATGGTGATAATCCGATGTCGTTCGCCAGCCATTGCCGCAATATCCGATCTGTTAAACCAAGCGCCGGAGATTTGATACTTCCAAAATAACAGATTCTTGCTCGACGGCGCTCTTATGTTCTAACAGATCGAATTCCCACCGACCACGTGCTTTGTCGATTTCCTTCCGGTAATCCCGGCCTTTGTGAAAGAAGCCACGACAATTTTCCTTGCCAAACATCCAAGGCGATGAATATCCGATGAGCGAATCAAGATCCGCAAGGGCACGCGCTGAAATCGCGTCGCATTCGCCAACCTCCGTATAAGCATCTTCGATTCGGTTGCTATGAACGCTGCCGCGCGCATTTGTCTCCCGCAGCGCTGTCCGCAGAAACGCTGCCTTTTTATGGTTGCTTTCGACCAGATGGACCCATCCACCTTGCAGCTCGGCTAGAAAAATCGCCGTAATAACGCCGGGAAAGCCGCCCCCACTGCCGAGGTCAACCCAGGTAATCGGTTGAGGATGAATCTGAAAGACCTGACTGCTATCAGCGATGTGCCGGTGCCATAGATCATCGAGTGTCGACGGCGCCACCAGATTGATTGCTTTTGCCCACTTCTGAAACAGCGCTGCAAAGTGTTGCAACCGTTCCTGTGTTTCACGTGAAACACGCAAACCGTTTAATTCCATTCTGAAAGACTCTCAAATCTTGTAATCAAGCGCTATGGCGATCGGCAGGGGATAGTCGACGCAAATGCACGAGCAGCAATGCGATTGCCGCCGGCGTCATCCCTTCAACGATTGCAGCCTGGGCAATATTGAAAGGGCGAGCAGCGCTGAGCTTGACCTTCAGCTCGTTCGAGAGACCGGACAGCGCGTCATAGCTGAAATCAAGCGGTATCTGCCGCTCCTCGTCGCGTTGCTGATCTTTGATCGCCGTGGCTTGTCGATCGAGGTAAACCGAATACCCAGCCTCAATTTCCAGTGCTTCCGCGACTTTCGGTCCAATCATGCCCAGCTTCTCCGGCCAAACAAGGCGGAGCGCGGCGAAATCATAATTCGGATAGGACAGTAAATCATACGCAGTTCGGCGCTGTCCATCGAGATTGATATTCAGGCCAGCACGGCGCGCCTCATTCGGTGTAACCGCCAGCGACTGCAACAGCGCCCGACTGGTTTCGATCTCTGCTTGATAGGATGTGAATCGCTGCACTCGTTCGCCATTGACGCATCCAAGCCGCATGGCCAGGGGCGTCAAGCGCATATCGGCGTTGTCAGCCCGCAAACTCAGTCGATACTCCGCACGCGATGTAAACATTCGATACGGTTCCGTAACGCCTCGTGACGTGAGATCGTCGATCATGACGCCAATATAAGAATTCGTCCGACTGAAATGGAACGGTTCCGAATCGCTGCTTCGCAAAGCAGCATTCAGCCCGGCTGCCAATCCCTGCGCGCCCGCCTCTTCATAGCCGGTGGTACCATTGATCTGGCCGGCGAGAAACAAGCCTCTCAACCGTTTGACCTCCAGCGATGGCGTCAACTCTCTCGGATCGACATGATCATATTCGATTGCATAGCCCGGTTGCAGTATTCTTGCCGCTTCGAGGCCGGGAATTGTTTTGATGAAGTCTGCCTGGACCTCCGCCGGCAGGGAGGTAGAAATTCCGTTCGGATAGACCGTGTCATCGTCCAGTCCCTCGGGTTCGAGAAAGACCTGATGTCCATCCCGCTCTCCGAATTTCACCAGCTTGTCTTCGATCGACGGGCAATAACGAGGCCCAACGCCTTCGATCTGCCCGGAATACATTGCCGAGCGCATAATGTTGTCGACAATGATGCGGTGGGTCGCTTCGGTCGTCCTGGTGACCCCGCATTCGATTTGTGGCGTGGTAATCGTGTCGGTCATGAAGGAGAAGGGGACAAGCTCCTCGTCAGCTCCCTGTCGACCGACAGATTGCCAGTCGATCGTCTTTCCGTCCAGCCGGGCGGGTGTGCCGGTCTTCAGACGTCCCAGCCGCAGTCCCAGGCGGGCGAGAGTTGCAGACAATCCGATCGACGGCGCTTCACCGACACGCCCGGCCGGTGTCTTTTCCGACCCGATATGAATAAGACCGCGCAGAAAGGTTCCAGTGGTCAAAACCACTGCCGGCGCTTTCAGGGTTCGACCATCCTTCATGATCACGCCGGCGACGCAACCATCGACAACGTCCAGATCAAACGCATCGCCTTCGATGATATCCAGGTCCGGCGTCGCTTCGATCGCCGCCAGCATCGCCAGGCGATAAAGCTTTCGATCGGCCTGCGTCCGCGGTCCTCGGACAGCCGCGCCTTTCTTCTTGTTGAGCATCCTGAATTGAATGCCTGCAACATCGGCGACGCGACCCATCAGGCCATCCATCGCGTCGATCTCGCGAACCAGATGGCCCTTGCCCAGCCCGCCAATCGCCGGATTACAGGACATGACTCCGATCGTGTCCCGCCTATGCGTAATCAGAGCGGTTTTTGCCCCAAGGCGCGCAGCTGCGCTGGCAGCCTCCGACCCGGCATGGCCCCCGCCGATTACAATCACATCGAAGACATTATCCGTCATTCATGACTCCATATCCGGCAGGCGTTTCACGTGAAACCGTACAGCCCTTTAGCTCCAAAGGTTTCACGTGAATCATTTGCCAATACAAAATTCGGAGAAGATCACCCCGAGCAACTGTTCGACATCCACTCGTCCGGTAATTCTGCCCAAATACTCAGCCGCAATTCGCAGCTGCTCGGTCCGCAGTTCAAGATTCACATCCATCTGCGATATGGCCGCATCAATCGCCACTAAACATTTCGCTAGCGAATCCTTATGCCGCTGCCGGCTGGGGATTGCCATAGACAGGCCAGCACAACGTCTCTCAACGATGTCGCCGATCAACCGCCGTAGTTCCGGCAGACCGTCACCCGTCGCGGTCGAAATCTGCAGATCATACCGACTCGAAGCGACTTCGGTCAGATCCATCTTTGTCCCGACAGTAACATGCGGAGAGGACTGCTCCAAGTCGTCGGGAATCAGCGGTTTCGTCATGTCGACCAGCAACAGGACAAGATCGGCATCACGCAGTGCCACACGCGCGCGCCGCACACCTTCCATTTCGACTTTGTCATCCGCCTCGCGAAGACCCGCAGTGTCATAGAGCTTGATCAGGTAACCATCAATATCGAGATCAACCTGCAGCACGTCGCGGGTGGTTCCGGCAATCTCCGTCACGATTGCCACGTCACGACGCGCCAAAGCGTTCAATAGGCTTGATTTCCCGGCGTTCGGAGCCCCCGCGATGACCACCTTGAAGCCGTCCCTGATAATTTCGCCGGCCGAAGCTGCGGCCAGGTGATGCTCGATATCGTTGCGGAGCGTGCCCATATCGGCCCAGACCATATCCGATACTGACCCCGGAACGTCATCCTCGTCAGGGAAATCAAGTTCCGCCTCGATCAGCGCTCGGGCGCGCGTTAATCGTTCCGCCCACGAATCGTATATTGTGGAAAGCCCGCCTGCGCTATGTTCGACCGCAAGGCGCCTCTGCATTTCGGTCTCGGCGCCGATGAGATCGGCCAGCCCTTCCACCTCAACGAGATCAAGCTTGCCATTCTCGAAAGCCCGGCGGGAGAACTCGCCTTCAACCGCCGTCCGAACACCCGGAATATCGCCAAGCGCGTGAAACAGCGCCGCCAGCACGGCTCTGCTGCCGTGGATCTGCAACTCGGCCACATCCTCACCGGTAAACGAATGAGGGGCAGGAAAAAACAGCACCAGGCCGCTATCGATCGGCTGATTGTTACGAGCCCGAATCGTTCGGTAAGACGCACGCCGGGCTACCGGCACGGACCCCACGAGCTTCACCAATATGTCTTTGGTCAGCGGGCCGCTGATTCGAACGACTGAAACACCCGACGGCAGGGCACCGCTCGATAGCGCATATATGGTATCATTCAACATGGCCATATCGCTTGGTCCGTTAGAATCGAAATCGATTCCTCTCAAATAGAAAAGCTGGCGACATCATGACGATGCCTCCAGCTCTCATAAGGTGAATCCGGCTAAGGATCAGGTATTCATCGATTCGAAGAAGTCGGAATTGTTTTTCGTCTGCTTGAGCTTGTCGATCAGGAATTCGACCGCATCGGTCGTGCCCATCGGAGCAAGGATGCGGCGGAGCACGAAGATCTTCTGCAGATCCTGGCGCGGAACCAGAAGGTCCTCCTTGCGCGTACCGGATTTCAAGATGTCCATGGCCGGGAAGATGCGCTTATCGGCGACCTTGCGATCGAGGACGATTTCCGAGTTGCCCGTGCCCTTGAATTCTTCAAAGATCACTTCGTCCATGCGGCTGCCGGTATCGATCAGCGCGGTCGCGATGATCGTCAAAGAGCCGCCTTCCTCGATGTTACGCGCCGCGCCGAAGAAGCGCTTCGGCCGCTGCAGAGCGTTGGCGTCCACACCGCCGGTCAGGACCTTGCCTGACGAGGGAACGACCGTGTTGTAGGCGCGGCCCAAGCGCGTGATCGAATCGAGCAGGATGACAACGTCGCGTCCGTGTTCGACAAGACGCTTGGCTTTCTCGATGACCATCTCGGCCACCTGCACGTGACGGACGGCTGGTTCGTCGAAGGTCGAGGAGATAACCTCGCCGCGAACCGAGCGCTGCATGTCGGTCACTTCTTCGGGGCGTTCATCTATCAGCAGGACGATCAGATAGCACTCCGGATGATTGGCGGTGATCGAATGCGCGATGTTCTGCAACAACACGGTTTTACCGGTACGCGGCGGCGCGACGATCAATCCACGCTGGCCCTTGCCGAGCGGCGCTACCAGGTCGATCACACGTGGCGACAGATCCTTGGTGGTCGGAATATCGAGTTCCATCTTGAAGCGCTCGTTTGGATAGAGCGGCGTCAGATTGTCGAAATGAACCTTGTGCCGGATCTGTTCCGGATCGTCGAAATTGATGGTGTTGACCTTGAGCAGCGCGAAATAGCGCTCGCCTTCCTTCGGTCCACGGATCGGGCCTTCGACGGTATCGCCGGTTTTCAGCGAGAAACGGCGGATCTGCGACGGGGAGATATAAATATCATCCGGGCCTGGTAGGTAGTTCGCATTGGGCGACCGCAGGAAGCCGAAACCGTCCTGCAGCACTTCGACGACGCCTTCGCCGAGGATTTCGACATCCTGGCTGGCAAGCATCTTGAGGATCGCAAACATCAGCTCCTGCTTGCGCATCGTGCTTGCGTTCTCGACCTCGAGCGATTCGGCAAATGCCAGCAGATCCGTCGGGGATTTACTCTTAAGTTCCTGAAGCTTCATTTCAGCCATGAAGTGACCAATACTCTTTTTAATTTCAAAGGGGAAAGGCGATGTTGGGTCGTATTCGGTACCGCGAAAGGGCTCGCAGACGACTGAACTCTACACACATGCCACGTAGATGAGATGCGCGGAAAATAGCGACTCGCAATCGCTGCCGCAAGAGGGCTGCTTAAAATGAAGCAAATTTAACCTGAGGACGATTTTCCTCAGAACGGCTTCACCACGACGAGGATGACGATCAGGATCATCAGCACTGTCGGGGCCTCGTTCATGAACCGCCAATAACGCGCCGAGCGGCGATTTTCATCCCGCTCGAACGCTCCGACGGCGCGGCTCAAGAACATATGAACAGCGGTCAGCAATACGACGAGACCGATCTTGGCATGCAGCCAGCCGCCCTGGAATCCATAAACCGACCAGGCGAGATAGAGGCCGAAAATCCACGTCAACATCATCGCCGGCGTCATGATGATCCGAAGCAGCCGACGCTCCATCACCTTGAAGGTTTCCGACTGCACCGAGCCGGGCTCCGCATCGGTGTGATAGATGAACAGCCTCGGCATGTAAAACAGCCCGGCCATCCAGGAAATGACCGCGATGATGTGCAGCGCCTTGACCCAGAGGTAGAGATTATCGGGGTTCCAGGCAAAAAGCCCGACCGCCATCAGCGCAAAGAAGGCCAGCGCAAAATGAGCCCGGCGCCGGGCGTAAGCGCCAGACCTCCGATCGGTCTGCTTTTCCATCGTCACGCCCCGCCTCGCACACGATCCACCAACAGACGCACATGCTCGGGATCGGCCTGCGGTGTAATGCCGTGACCGAGATTGAAGATCAGCGGACCATTGCCGAGATGCTGCAAAATATCATCGATGCCTTCCTCCAGCGCCCGGCCGCCGGCAACGACGCGCATCGGATCGAGGTTGCCCTGAACCGGTCCGTCTTTCTGAAGTTCGGCTGCAAAGGCCAGCGGGACCGACCAATCGAGGCCGATCGCATCTGCGCCCGTCTTCTGGCGATAGGTCTTGAGCTGATAGCCGGCGCCCTTGGCAAAAGCGATGATGCGAGCATGCGGCCGTTGTGATTTGACGGAAGCAATCATCCGCGCAACCGGCCTGATCGCAAACGCCTCGAACTCCCTCTCACCGAGAACACCTGCCCAGGAATCGAAGATCTGCACGGCATCGGCGCCGGCATCGATCTGGGCGACGAGATAATCGGCCGATACGTCGGCAAGCAGCATCAGCAGATGCTCGAAGGCGCGGGGATGCTTGTAGGCGAAGAGACGGGCAGGGGCCTGATCCGGCGTGCCGTGACCGGCGATCATGTAGGTCGCAACCGTCCATGGCGCCCCGCAGAAACCGAGCAGCGTCGTCTCCGCTGGCAGTTCTTCACGCAGCCGCCGTACCGTCTCCAGAACCGGTGTGAGATAATCGACAACCTCTTCGCCGTTCAAACTGCCGATCCCGGCTTCATCGATCGGATCCATCTCCGGGCCATGGCCCTCGGTGAACCGGACATTTCGCTTCATTGCGTCTGGAATGACCAGGATATCGGAAAACAGAATGGCCGCATCGAAGCCATAGCGGCGCATCGGCTGCAATGTCACTTCGACGGCATACTCAGGCGTGTAGCAGAGATCGAGAAAACTCCCTGCCTTTGCCCGTGTCTCCCGATATTCCGGGAGATAACGTCCTGCCTGTCTCATCAGCCAGAGAGGAGGAGGGGAGAGACTCTCGCCACTCAAAACCCTCATGATCTTTCGGCGCGTATCGCTCAAGCGCTTCTTCCCTATAAAATAACAAAGATATTTTAAAAGGTTTCTATTTCTTAGAGTCGGTGACTATCAAGGATTAAAATCCATCCACCGCCGATGCCATTTGTCGCGCGGCTGCAAAACAACATCGGAAAGATTTGTCCATCTCGTCCAAATTTCGGGGAGAAGCCGAATCCAGAAATGATTCCAAATCCTTCCGGATCGACAATTTCTCTCATAGCTGTGGACAGGCTGTGGACGAGCTTTCAAGAAGCCCAGCCCTTCCCCATCGTCCACAGGGCCAACCGAAACCGTTCGGCAAAATCTGAAATGTGGATAAGGAGGCATGTTTTCCCTTGCCGGAGACTGCCTCGCCGCCGTAGCTCTGTTTCATCCAGTGTTTTCAACAGGCAGCGGAAAATAGCGTGGAGAACAGAACGAACTTCTTTCATCTGCATCTGATTTCTGACTCAACGGGAGAGACTCTGATCTCCGCCGGGCGCGCCGCGTCGGCGCAGTTCAGATCGGCGCAGCCGATCGAACATGTCTATCCACTGATCCGCAATCGCAAACAGCTGCTGCCGGTTCTGCAGGCGATCGATGACGCCCCCGGCATCGTGCTCTACACCATTGTCGACCGGGAGCTTGCGAGCCTGATCGATGAGCGCTGCATCGAGATGGGTGTCGCTTCGGTGAATGTGCTGGAGCCGGTGATGAATGCCTTCCAGATCTATCTCGGCGCCCCGTCGCGCCGTCGGGTCGGAGCTCAGCATGTGATGAATGCCGGCTACTTCGCGCGCATCGAAGCGCTGAATTTCACCATGGATCACGATGACGGCCAGATGCCCGACGATTACAACGATGCCGATGTGGTGATCATCGGCATCAGCCGGACGTCGAAAACACCGACCAGCATCTATCTTGCCAACCGAGGCATCAAGACGGCGAACATTCCGATCGTCTATGGCGTGCCATTGCCCGAGAGCCTCTTCGTCGCGAGCAGACCGCTGATCGTCTGCCTGATCGCCACCACCGACCGTATTTCCCAGGTGCGGGAAAACCGGGTGCTCGGGGTGACGCAGGGTTTCGATCGCGAACACTACACCGATCGCGCCGCGATTTCCGAGGAACTGAAATATGCCCGCTCGCTTTGCGCCCGTCATAACTGGCCGCTGATCGACGTCACCCGCCGCTCAATCGAGGAAACAGCCGCAGCAATCGTTGCCCTGCGGCCGAAGCTGCGCTAAGCGCTGACGAAAAGCCGGCACGCCGAGGAACCCATGACACCGAAACTCATCCTTGCATCGTCGAGCCCGTTTCGCCGGATGCTGATGGAAAATGCCGGTCTGTCCTTCGAGGCGCATGCCGCAAGGATCGATGAACGGGCCGTCGAAGCGCCGTTGGAAAAAGCCGGTGCTAAGCCTGATGCCGTGGCCCTCGTCCTGGCCAGGGCCAAGGCGGAGGAGGTCAGCAGCCGCTTTCCGGATTGCCTGATCATCGGTTCGGATCAGACAATGTCGCTCGGCGACAGCGTCTTCCATAAACCGAAGGACCTGGCTGACGCGGCTAGCCACCTTCAAGCTCTTTCCGGCGTAACCCACAGATTGAACAGCGCCGTCGCGATCGTCAGCGACGGCGTGGTCTTGTGGGAACATCTCGCCCATGCGGAATTGACGATGCGGCCACTGACGGTGGAGTTCATCGCCAGGCATCTGGCGCGGGTTGGCGAACGGGCGCTTTCCAGCGTCGGCGCCTATCAATTGGAGGGGGAGGGCATCCAGCTCTTCGAAAAGATCGAAGGTGATTATTTCACCATTCTCGGCCTGCCGATGCTGCCGCTCTTAAAAAAATTGCGAGAACTCGGAGCGATCGATGGGTGATTCACGTGAAACATTCGGGCCGAAGGCGTTTGTCACGGGCTTTCCCATCAAGCATTCGCGCTCGCCACTGATCCACGGATATTGGCTGAAGACGCTCGGTCTGCCGGGCAGCTACCGCGCTCATGAAGTGGCACCCGAGGCCTTTGCCGATTTCATTCACTCGTTGAAGGACGGCAGTTCCGGCTTTATCGGAGGCAATGTCACCATTCCTCACAAGGAATTGGCGTTCCGGCTCGCCGACAAGCCGGACGCGCTATCGCGCGAACTCGGCGCCTCGAACACGCTCTGGCGGGAGGATGGCGCCCTGCATGCGACGAATACCGACGGTCGTGGCTTCATCGCCAATCTCGACGAACGCCATCCCGGCTGGGACCGGCATGGCACGGCCGTCGTCTTTGGCGCCGGCGGCGCCAGCCGCGCGATCATCCAGGCGGTCCGTGATCGTGGTTTCAAGGAGATTCACGTCGTCAACCGCACCGTCGAACGCGCGCGTGAACTCGCGGATCGTTTTGGCCCGCGTGTCCAGGCCCATCCGGCCGGAGCGCTTGCCGAAGTGATGAAAGGGGCCGGCCTCTTCATCAATACCACCTCGCTCGGCATGGACGGCGAGCAGGCGCCGCAACTCGATTTCTCGCCTCTGGCAGCCGATGCCGTCGTCACCGATATCGTCTATGTGCCCTTGAAGACGCCGATCCTGACGCAGGCGGAAGAGCAAGGGTTTCCCATCGTCGATGGTCTCGGCATGCTCTTGCACCAGGCCGTACCCGGCTTCGAAAAATGGTTCGGCCAGCGTCCCATCGTCGACGCGGCGCTGCGTGCGCTCATCATCGCGGATATGGAAGCACACTGATGCTGAAGATCGGTCTCACCGGCTCCATCGGAATGGGAAAATCGACAGCGGCAAAGCTCTTCGCCGATGCCGGAATCCCGGTCAATGATTCGGATGCCGTAGTCCACGATCTCTATGCCGGCGAGGCTGCACCCCTGGTGAATGCCGCCTTCCCCGGCACGATGAAGGATGGAGCCGTCGACCGACGTGAACTCGGCCGCCTGCTCGCTCTTGATCCCGACGGCTTCAAACGCCTGGAAGCGATCGTCCATCCGCTGGTTCGCAAACGTGAGACGGAATTTCTGAAGCGACAACGCGCCGCCGGCGCCGATATGGTATTGCTCGATATTCCATTACTTTTCGAAACCGGCGCCGAGGCAAGAGTGGATGTCATCGTCGTCGTCAGCACTGATCCACAGATTCAGCGCCAAAGGGTGCTTGCGCGCGAAGGCATGACCGAGGAAAAATTCGACATGATTCTCTCACGCCAGACGCCGGACACGGAAAAGCGGCGCCGGGCCGATTATCTGATCGACACCAGTCACAGTATCGCGACGACGAGGGAACGGGTGTTCGAGATCGTCGCCGAACTGAAAACGCGGATTGCCAAGGGAGATTTCCGGAATGCGTGAGATCATCTTCGATACGGAAACAACCGGCCTCGACAACCGCGCCGACCGCATCATCGAAATCGGCGGCATCGAGCTCTTCAATCATTTCCCCACCGGCAACACGATCCATATCTTCATCAATCCTGGAGATCAGAAGGTTCATCCGGATGCGCTCGCCGTGCACGGCATCACCGATGAATTCCTGAAGGACAAGCAGCCTTTCGCCGAGGTTGCCGAACAAATCCTCACCTTCTTCGGCGATGCGAAGTGGATTGCCCATAACGCCACCTTCGATATGGGCTTCATCAACGCTGAGTTCGCGCGGATCGGTTTACCGCCAATCCTGCCGGAACGGGTGCTCGACACGCTGTCGATGGCGCGGCGCAAACATCCGATGGGGCCGAATTCGCTCGATGCGCTTTGCCGGCGCTACGGCATCGATAATTCGCACCGCACCAAACACGGCGCGCTGCTCGACTCCGAACTGCTTGCCGAAGTTTATATCGAGATGATCGGCGGCAGGCAGGCGGCCTTTGGCCTGAGCATATCAGGAACGTCGGGCCAGGCTCGCCACGGCGAAACGGCAATGGAAGACGATGTGGTGGTTGCCGCAGTGCTTGAGCGGCCCCGCCCACTCGCCCCGCGCATCAGCCTATCCGAGGAGCAGGCGCATGAGGCGCTCGTCGCCAAGCTCGGTGAAAAAAGCGTCTGGGCGAAATACGCCAATCTCGATTAAACCGGTCCTCAATTGAAAATGCCCGGGACCAGGCCCGGGCATCCGCATTTCAGACAAGAAGGATCGGGTCAGTTCGGAACGGCCTGAACCTTGGCGCGGGCCTGTTCTTCGGCAACGCGCTGAGCGAACATCTGCGTGAAGTCGATCGGGTCGATCATCAGCGGCGGGAAACCGCCGTTGCGGGTGACGTCGGCGATGATCTGACGGGCGAAGGGGAAAAGCATGCGCGGGCACTCGATGAAGAGCACCGGCAGCATGTGTTCCTGCGGGAAACCGGCAACGCGGAAAACGCCGCCATAGGTGAGTTCGGCATGGAAAACCGTCTTGTCGCCGTCCTTGGCTTCGGCATTCAGCGACAGCACGACATCGAAATCCGTATCGGAAAGCGGGTTGGCGTTGACGTTCACATTGATGTTGATCGTCGGCGCCTTGTCGCGGGCCTGCAGCGAACGCGGCGCACCCGGATTTTCGAAGGACAGATCCTTGGTATATTGCGCAAGGATCGAAAGGGTGGGGTTGGCCGCACCGTTGCTGTTGTTATCGTCTGCCATTGGCTTTTCCTCGAGGGGCATGGGAATGGTGCCGCCATCTAACATTTCAGGCAAGGGCTTACAACCCTGGGCGCTTGGCTCGGTTGATCAGCCGCAGTGCCTCAATCGCCAAGATGCTTGCCGGACCACGGCGAGTTGCGATCCGGCTCTCTATGATAGTCCTCCTCGTCGAGATCGACCACCTTCGAGTTCGGCTTGCGGTCGCGGAAATCGGGTTGCGGGCTGGCAGAAGAGCCGCCCTTGGCATTGACGACGACGAAGCGTTTGGCGATCGCCCGCCAGACGAGATCGCGCACCGGCGGAATGAGAATGAGGATCGCGATGATATCCGTGAGGAAGCCGGGAATGATCAGGAGCAGCGAGGCGATAACGTTCATCGCCGGCCGCAGCAGGTCGCGGCCCGGCATCACCCCATTTCGTCCTTCGCTCGACATGCGGCGCAAAATACCGATGCCCTGCCGGCGCAGCAGAACCACGCCGAGAACGAAACCCAGCATGACGAGAACAAGCGTCAGCCACAATCCGATAGCCTGGCCGACGACGACGAAACCGGCAATTTCGGCGAACGGCAGCAGCAGAATGGAGGCTGGCAGGATCGAAAAACGCATGTCGGTCATGTCCCGGGCTCGCCGGTCTCCTCTTGGCGCTGGCGAAGATGCCAGCGATCATTTGAATCATCTGTATAGGCAGACTATATGGGAGTACAAATCAGAGATGTTAACGGCGGCTGCGATACGATATGAGTTCGAACGACTTCATCACATTATTTTTCCTGGTAGCGGCTGTGCTGATTTTCTTTCAGCTGCGCTCCGTGCTCGGGCGCCGTACAGGAAATGAGAAGCCGCCGCGCGATCTCTATACGCCGCGGGATGCGGCTCCGGCCGAGGCCGCCGATGCTGGCAAGGTCGTGACGCTGCCGCGGCGCGATGCGACGACGGAGGATGAGGATCGCTTCGCCGCCATCGATGCTTTCGCGGCGCCCGGAACGCCGCTCAACGAATCGCTGCGTGCGCTGAACAAGGCCGATCCTGCCTTCAGCCCGAAGGAGTTTCTGAACGGCGCCCGCATGGCGTACGAGATGATCGTCATGGCCTATGCCGATGGCGACCGGAAAACGCTGAAAAACTTGCTGTCCCGCGAAGTCTATGACGGCTTCGACGCGGCGATCGGCGAGCGTGAAGCCCGGGGCGAGAAGGTGAAGTCCACTTTCGTCGGCATCGACAAGGCTGAGATCACCCATGCGGAGACCAAGGGCAGCGAAGCACAGATCACCGTGCGCATTGCCAGCCAGCTGATATCGGCGACCTACGACAAGGCCGACGTTCTGATCGAGGGCGACGCTGAAAACGTCGCCGAGGTCAACGACGTCTGGACCTTCGCCCGCGACACCCGCTCGCGCGATCCGAACTGGAAACTTGTGGCGACCGAATCGGAACATGAGTGACCACGCATCGGACTTCGTCCTGCAGGCCATAAGCTTCGACACTCTGGAAGGCTGGAAGGATGATGATCCCTCCGGCCTTTTTGAAGTTATGCGAAGCTGCCGGCGGCAAATCACCGATGTCAAACCGTACCGCACCGGATCGCTGGGTCTGAGCTCCGAAGATCTGCTTCCGCTTCTCGCCGCCGCCGAAGATTTCACGCCGTCATCTCCGGAATCGGCGCGCGCCTTTTTCGAGACGCGCTGTCGGCCCTTTCTGATTCGCCGCAAGGACGGCAATGCCGGCTTCGTCACCGCCTTCTACGAACCCGATATCGACGTGGCGGAGCGGCCGGACGAAATTTTCCGTTTTCCTTTCTACCGGCGTCCGGACGATCTGATCGATCTCGACGACGCCAATCGCCCCGCCGGGCTCGACAAGGCCTATGTTTTCGGCCGTCTGCAGGAGGACCGCGTCACTGCCTATCCGGACCGCCGCGCCATCGATCAGGGGTTTCTCGAGGGCCGCGGGCTCGAAATCGCCTGGGCGAAGTCGAAGGTCGATGTCTTCTTCGTGCATGTGCAGGGTGCTGCCCGCCTGCGTTATGAGGATGGTCGTATCGGCCGCATCACCTACGCGGCGAAAGCCGGCCACGCTTTCTCGGCGATCGGCAAGCTACTGATCGAGCGCGGCGAGATCAATCGGGCGGAGATTTCGATGCAGGCGATCCGTGCCTGGCTGGTGCGCAATCCTGAGCGCGTCGACGAAGTGTTATGGCATAACCGCTCTTATATTTTCTTCCGTGATGCACCGGTTGCCGATCCGCAGGCAGGTCCGATCGCGGCCGCCAAGGTGCCGCTTCTCGCCGGGCGCGCGCTTGCGGTCGACCGGATGATCCATACCTTCGGCTTTCCCTTTTTCATTCGCGCCGAAAGCCTCATCCATCTCGACCAGGGCCGGCCGTTCCGCAGGCTGATGCTGGCGCTCGATACCGGTTCGGCGATTATCGGGCCGGCGCGGGGTGATATCTTCACCGGCTCGGGGGACATGGCCGGGGAAAGTGCCGGCACGGTCCGCAACGACGCCGATTTCGCCATCCTCATTCCCAATACCGCCGCCGGAAGATTCGACTGATGGCCAGGGATCGCAAGCTGAGTGCGGATGAGAGGATCCTCTGGGGCAAGGTTGCCCGCAGCACGCGGCCGATGCCCGGCAAGGCGGGGGCGTTGACCGAACTTGATGCCTTTCTTGCCGAAGCCGAAGCGGCGGCCGAACGGGAGCAGGAAAAGCAGACGCCCGCCACACCCACGCCGCTGCAGCCGACAGCACCATCAATGGCAAAGCCATCGGCCGGGGTGCATCATCCGCTGGAAAAGCCGGTCAAGCGTAAGATCGCCAAGGGCCGGCTGGCGCTCGAAGCGCGGATCGACCTGCACGGGATGGTGCAGAGCGAGGCCCATGCCATCCTTCTCGATTTCCTGATCCGCGCCCATGAGCGCGGCATGCGCCATGTGCTTGTGATCACGGGCAAGGGCAGCTCCATGGGCAGCGAGGGCGCGCTGAAGCGGGCCGTGCCTCTCTGGTTCTCGAAGCCGGAATTCCGCTACCTGATCTCCTCCTATGAGTCGGCCGCACAACATCATGGCGGTGAGGGCGCGCTCTACATTCGCCTGTCGCGGCGGCATGGGGAAAGGCCATGACACCCTTCGGAGAGGCGGTTCGCAGGTTGCGGGCGCGCAAGGGCGTCTCGCAGAAGGAGATGGCGGAAGCACTGAATGTCTCTCCTGCCTATCTCTCGGCGCTCGAACATGGAAAGCGTGGTTTGCCGACATTCGATCTGCTACAGCGCATCGCGGGCTATTTCAACATCATCTGGGATGAGGCCGAGGAACTGTTCCTGCTCGCCCGCTCGTCCGACCCGCGCGTCGTGATCGATACCTCCGGCTTGCCTCCCGAATATACCGAATTTGCCAACCGGCTGGCCCGGCAGATTCGCAACCTTGACAGTGCGGAGATAGGCCGGCTATCGGCTCTTCTCGAAAATGGCGGCAAAGGCGACGGAAAAGCGTCATAATCCCCTGTTTTATGCCTTGTTTTAGGGGCTTGCCATTGGGAAGTGGGTTCAAAAAACCTATATACAAGAGTGAAGAAAGCCGGTGATTCGCAAGGCGCGTCGCAGCTTTACGACAACAGGGAAAATCTCGACAGAATGAGCGATACATCCGCGACGGAAAACGGCGTAAGCACCGAATATGGCGCAGATTCCATCAAGGTTCTGAAGGGCCTCGATGCCGTGCGCAAACGCCCCGGCATGTATATCGGCGATACCGACGACGGCTCCGGCCTGCATCACATGGTCTATGAAGTCGTCGACAACGCGATCGACGAAGCGCTTGCCGGCCATGCCGACATCGTCACTGTCACTCTCAATCCGGATGGCTCGGTGACCGTCACCGACAATGGTCGCGGCATCCCGACGGACATTCACACCGGTGAAGGCGTGTCGGCGGCCGAAGTTATCATGACGCAGCTTCATGCCGGCGGTAAGTTCGACCAGAATTCCTACAAGGTCTCCGGCGGCCTGCACGGTGTCGGCGTCTCCGTCGTCAACGCGCTGTCCGTCTGGCTGAAGCTGAAGATCCGCCGTCACGACAAGATCCATGAAATGAGCTTCACCCATGGCGTGGCCGATGCTCCGCTGAAGGTTACGGGCGACGCGCCGAATGAAACCGGCACGGAAGTGAGCTTCATGCCGAGCACCGGCACCTTCACCATGACGGAGTTCGACTACGGCACGCTGGAACATCGCCTTCGCGAACTCGCCTTTCTGAATTCAGGCGTCCGCATCCTGCTGACCGACAAGCGCCATTCCGATATCAGGCAGGAAGAGCTGCGTTATGACGGCGGCCTCGAGGCTTTCGTCGCCTATCTGGACCGCGCCAAGAAGTCGCTCGTCGACAAGCCGGTTGCCATCCGCGGCGAAAAGGACGGCATCACCGTCGAAGTCGCGATGTGGTGGAACGACAGCTATCATGAGAATGTGCTGTGCTTCACCAACAACATTCCCCAGCGCGACGGCGGCACGCATATGGCCGGCTTCCGCGCGGCGCTGACGCGCCAGGTCGTTTCCTATGCCGACAGTTCCGGCATCACCAAAAGGGAAAAGGTGACGCTGCAGGGCGAAGATTGCCGCGAAGGCCTGACGGCGGTTCTGTCGGTCAAGGTGCCGGATCCGAAATTCTCCTCGCAGACCAAGGATAAGCTCGTTTCCTCGGAAGTCCGTCCTGTTGTCGAAAGTCTCGTCAACGAGGCGCTGAACACCTGGTTCGAAGAGCATCCGAGCGAAGCCAAGATCCTCGTCGGCAAGGTCGTCGAGGCAGCCGCCGCACGCGAAGCGGCCCGCAAGGCCCGCGAGTTGACGCGCCGCAAGGGCGCACTCGATATCGCTTCGCTGCCGGGCAAGCTTGCTGACTGCTCCGAGCGTGATCCGACAAAATCCGAAGTCTTCCTCGTCGAGGGCGATTCTGCTGGCGGCTCGGCCAAGCAGGGCCGCTCGCGCGAAAATCAGGCGATCCTGCCGCTGCGCGGCAAGATCCTGAACGTCGAACGCGCCCGTTTCGACAAGATGCTGTCGAGCCAGGAAATCGGCACATTGATCACCGCGCTCGGCACCGGCATCGGCAAGGACGAGTTCAATGTCGAAAAGCTGCGCTACCACAAGATCATCATCATGACGGACGCTGACGTCGACGGCGCCCATATTCGCACCCTGCTGCTGACCTTCTTCTTCCGCCAGATGCCGCAACTGATCGAGCGCGGTCATCTCTATATCGCCCAGCCGCCGCTCTATAAGGTCTCGCGCGGCAAGTCGGTGCAGTATCTGAAGGATGAGAAGGCGCTCGAAGAATATCTCATCAGCCAGGGCCTGGAAGATGCTTCGCTGAGGCTCGGTAGCGGCGAAGTTCGCGCCGGCCAGGATCTGCGCGAGGTCATCCTCGATGCGCTGCGCATGCGCGCGCTGCTCGACAATCTCCATTCGCGCTACAATCGTTCCGCCGTTGAACAAGCGGCGATTGCCGGCGCCCTCAACGCCGAGCTCGCCAGCGATCCGGCCAGAGCGCTGGCGCTGGCAAATGAAGTGGCTGGGCGCCTCGACATCATCGCCGAGGAAACCGAGCGCGGCTGGCGGGGCGATGTGACAACCGATGGCGGTCTGCGCCTCGAGCGCATGGTCCGCGGTGTCAGGGAACTCGTCGTGCTCGACATGGCGCTGATCGGTTCCTCGGACGCCCGTCACATCGACCAGCTGACGGCACGCCTCAAGGAAATCTATCAGACGCCGCCGTCGCTGCATCGCCGCGAAGGCGACATCGAAATCTCTGGCCCGCGCGCCTTGCTCGACGCGATCTTCGCAAGCGGCCGCAAGGGCCTCACCATGCAGCGCTACAAGGGTCTTGGCGAGATGAATGCCGAGCAGCTCTGGGAAACGACGCTCGATCCGAATGTTCGTTCGCTGCTGCAGGTCAGGGTCAATGATGCCACCGATGCCGACGGCCTGTTTGCTCGACTGATGGGCGATGAAGTCGAGCCGCGGCGCGAATTCATCCAGGAGAATGCGCTGAGCGTTGCAAACCTCGATATCTAATTGATATTTCAAAAATAAATGGCCCCGCTATCTTTAGGATGGCGGGGCTTTCGTTTGCCCGATATCTGCTTGGCCTTTGGCTTCGCTCAATTCGCGACGAAGCGCCCGTTGAAGGCGACCTCGGAGAGCGGCTTGCGCTGGCTGGGGAATTCGCGCGCCTGATTGCGTTCGGAAAGCACGCTCTTGTCGGCCAGGCGGCCGACGGCGACGCCTGCTTCGACCCGGTATCCCTCGGGAATGCTGAAAGCCTGCCTGATTTCTTCATGCTTGATGCCGCCCATGCCATGGGCGTAAAGGCCGGAGAGGTGCGCCTGGATTGCCAGATGCCCCCATGCCGCACCGGCATCGAAGGAATGGGTGTAGCTCGGCTTTTCCTCAGCCGAGCCGGCAGCCCCGGTGAAAGCGCGCGAGACGACAAAGATCAGCGCCGATGCATTCCCGGCCCATTCCTGATTGGAATCGTTGAGCAAGCCGACGAATTTCTCCCAATGCTCCGAACCCTTGAGACCATAGATGAAGCGCCAGGGCTGGTGGTTGGCCGAGGACGGCGCCCAATGGGCGGCGTCGAGTAGACCGAGCAGCTGCGTCTCCTTGATGATTTCGCCGGTGAAGGCGCGCGGCGACCAGCGGTCGAGAAACATCGGATCGATCGGATGGTCGGATTCGCGGTGATTGCTCTTCGTCATGCTTGTTCCAGGGTTTGGGGCAGAAAATTTGGATCGGGGCTGGCTTAGTCCGACCAGACGATGTCAAGTTCTTCGCGAAAGGCGAAGCGCTTCAGATGATCGTCGATGACCTTCTGCATCCTTTCCTGTTGCGAGGGATCGGCGACGGTCAGTGTCATGGTCAGTGCCGCATCATCGGCCGCAAACGTCACCTCGGCCGTATCGCTGAACGGCACGCGGCCCTTCAGAGGATCAAAATCGACACTGAACTTGTGGCTCCAGTGTTTGCAGAGCTGCTGCAGGTAGCGGCTTGCATGTTCGGTCCGCACGACGGCCTTCGAGAGATGCATTTCGAACTCCACGTCATTTTGTATAACAGAGACATATTTCCTGCTTCACCGGCTTGGCAAGCGCAGCATCGTCGCAGTTTGGGTGTACAGACTGTCTTCATAAAAGCGGCCTCACGCCCGCGTTGAAGCAGGGTAATGAACCATTTCGTCAATCGATCGGGGAGGTGCGCATGCTGGTGAACGGAAAATGGACGGAAGACTGGCAGCCCGTGCAGGCGAAGGACGAAAAGGGCGGCTTCGTCCGCCAGACCTCGAGTTTCCGCAATTGGGTGACCGCGGATGGTAGCGCCGGGCCGACGGGCGAAGGTGGCTTTGCAGCCAGCGCCGGCCGTTACCATCTCTATGTCGCCTATATCTGTCCCTGGGCCTCGCGCACCCTGATCGGCCGCAAGCTCAAGGGCCTGGAAGATATCATCTCCGTCTCGGTCGTCGAGCCGCTGCTGGGCAAGCAGGGCTGGCGCTTCGGTGACTATCCCGGCGCGACGGAGGATCACGTCAACGGCGTAACCTATATGCATGAAATCTATACCAGGGCAGCACCCGATTTCACCGGCCGGGCCACCGTGCCGGTTCTCTGGGACAAGCAGAAAAAGACCATCGTCAACAATGAATCCGCCGATATCCTGCGTATGCTGAACAGCGGCTTTGGCGCCCTGGCAAAAAATCCGATCGATCTTTACCCGGCGGAGAGGCGCACCGAGATCGATGCTTTCAACGATCGCATCTATCCTGCCCTCAACAACGGTGTCTACCGCGCCGGTTTCGCCACCACGCAGGTCGCCTACGAAGAAGCCTTTGCCGATGTCTTTGCCTGCCTCGACTGGGTCGAGCAGCAGTTCGAGGGCCGGTCTTTTCTCTTCGCCGATCATCCCACCGAGAGCGATATCCGGCTTTTTGTAACGCTGGTGCGCTTCGACGTCGCCTATCACGGCATCTTCAAATGCAATCTGCGCCGGCTTTCCGACTATGCCGATCTGCGCGCCTTCTGCCGCCGAATGCTGGATTGGCCGGGCATCGGTGAAACGGTGAACCTCGATCATATCAGGCGCGGCTACTATTCGATCGAAAGCCTCAATCCGACGAAGATCATTCCCTCCGGCCCGGATCTGGCGGAAATTTTTAGAGCATGATGCCGAAAGATACAGGTGGTTTTCAGCAGAAAATCATCCGAATCGCGGCAAAGCCGTACCGCTTCCCGGCAAAGCCGTAATGACACCGATGAATAATTCGTTCATAGGTGGCTGCAAATCCGTTTTTCGATGAGGAGGAATTCCATGAAGCTGATGCGTGTTGGCGAAGCAGGCAGTGAAAAACCCGCACTTCTCGATGCCGATGGCAAGATCCGCGATCTCTCCCGTCATGTCGCCGATATTGGCGGTGAAGCGATCGGACCGGCAGGCCTTGCAAAGATAGCGGCGATCGACCCGAAGAGCCTTCCGGAAATCGCACCCGGCCGCATCAGCGCCTGCGTCGCGGGCACTGGCAAGTTCATCTGCATCGGTTTGAATTATTCGGATCATGCTGCCGAAACCGGTGCGACCGTGCCGCCCGAGCCGATCATCTTCATGAAGGCAACATCCGCAATCGTCGGACCGAACGACAATGTCATCATTCCCCGCGGTTCGGAAAAGACCGATTGGGAAGTCGAACTCGGCGTCGTCATCGGCAAAACTGCCAAATATGTGACGGAAGCCGAAGCGCTGGATTATGTCGCTGGTTATTGCGTTTCCAATGACGTGTCCGAGCGCGCTTTCCAGACCGAGCGGTCCGGTCAGTGGACCAAGGGCAAATCCTGCGACACCTTTGGTCCGATCGGACCCTGGCTTGTGACCAAGGATGAAATTCCCGAACCGCAGAACCTCGGCATGTGGCTGACGGTCAACGGCCAGAAGATGCAGAACGGCTCATCGAAGACGATGGTTTACGGGGTTGCGTTCCTCGTCTCCTATCTCAGCCAGTTCATGTCGCTGCACCCCGGCGACGTGATCTCGACCGGCACGCCTCCGGGCGTCGGCATGGGCCTCAAGCCGCCGCGTTATCTCAAGGCCGGCGACGTGGTCGAACTCGGCATCGAAGGTCTCGGCACGCAGAAGCAGACCTTCATAGCGGATCGTTAACGACGATTCTTGCTGAGAAACTTAAGTTTTCAGGTCGATTATGATGCCGCAGGTCAATTCTGCGGCATTTCTTGTGTGGGTCTGGTACGCCCATGTTGCTGTGCAACAAAAACCTGTTAGTCTGCGCGACGTGCCCGCGTTACGAAAAGAGTCGATGCCTCTCAATCGGCGTCATCTTTTCGATAGAGAAAGGTGGCGCCTTCCAATGTTTTATCAGCTTTATGAATTGAACCATGCCGCCATGGCGCCGTTTCGCGCCGCGGCCGATATCATGCGATTTGCCTATGCCAATCCGCTGAATCCGTTCTCCCATACGCCATTCGGTCGCACGATGGCGGCAAGTCTCGAAATGTTCGAACGCACGACGCGCCGCTACGGGAAACCGGAATTCGGACTGAAGCAGACGACGATCGGTGACAGGACGGTGACCGTCCGCGAAGAGGTCATCTGGTCGCGCCCCTTCTGCAATCTCTTGCATTTCGCGCGCAATGCGCCCGCCGCCAGCCGCAATGACCCGCGCATCCTGATCGTCGCGCCGATGTCTGGCCACTATGCCACGCTGCTGCGCGGCACGGTCGAGGCGCTGCTGCCGAGTGCCGATATCTACATCACCGACTGGATTGACGCCCGCATGGTGCCGATGACGGAAGGCACGTTCGATTTCGACGATTACGTCGACTACGTCATCGAGATGCTGCATTTCCTCGGTCACGACACGCATGTCATCGCCGTCTGCCAGCCTTCCGTTCCGGTGCTGGCAGCCGCTGCCGTGATGGAAGAAGCCAGGGATCCGCTTTCGCCGGCGTCGATGACGCTGATGGGCGGCCCGATCGACACGCGCATCAACCCGACGGCGGTCAACAAGCTCGCCCAGGAGCGATCGCTGCAGTGGTTCTCCGACAATGTCATCATGAATGTGCCCTGGCCGCAGCCGGGCTTCATGCGCCCGGTCTATCCGGGATTCCTGCAGCTCTCGGGCTTTATGTCGATGAATCTTGATCGCCACCTCGTCGCGCACAAGGAATTCTTCATGCATCTTGTGAAGAACGACGGCGAGCCGGAAAAACATCGCGATTTCTACGACGAATATCTCGCCGTCATGGATCTGACCGCCGAATTCTATCTGCAGACGGTGGAGGAGGTCTTCATCAAGCATTCGCTGCCGAAGGGCGAACTGATGCATCGCGGCAAACGCGTCGATCCGGCGGCAATTCGCAACGTGGCGCTGCTGACCGTCGAAGGTGAGAATGACGATATCTCGGGGGTCGGCCAGACAGAGGCGGCGCAGACCATCTGCGTGAACATTCCCGAAGATATGCGCATGCACTATCTTCAGCCGGATGTCGGCCATTATGGTGTTTTCAATGGTTCGCGTTTCCGCCGCGAGATCGCGCCGCGCATCATCGATTTCGTCCGCCAGCATTCGCGTTCTGCCGTTAAGCCTCCGGTCCCGCGTGTCATCAAGGGCGGCCGGGCGGGCTGAATCAGGGATAGCTGAATTAGCAAAACGGATTCAAGGCCTTGTCCGATTTCGCGGGCAATCGTCTTGAAGGCGGTTATTGCGGTAACCACATCGATTTCAGCGTTCGGTATTCTGCCGGGCGCGGAAAGCGAGGGATACCCGCACGATGAACCAGTCAGCATTGCTTCGACCGGATTGGACTCCGGCTACCATTGCCCTGATGATTCTCGGCTTCATGGTTTTCTGGCCTCTGGGTCTTGCCATGCTTGCCTACATCATCTTCGGCGACCGTCTGCGCGGCTTCAAGCGTGACGTCAACCAGGCGACCGATGGCTTCTTTGCCTCCTGCCGCCGCCCGCATGGCCGTCACCGCCCGCATTTTTCGACCGGCAACGTCGCCTTTGACGACTGGCGCAAGGCCGAACTCGACCGCATGGAGGAAGAGCGCCGCAAGCTTGACGAAATGCGCGAGGAATTCGACTCCTATCTGCGCGAGCTCCGCCGCGCCAAGGATCAGGAAGAGTTCGACCGTTTCATGCGCGACCGCAGAAACGCCAAGCGCGATGACAACGGCCCGGTCGCTGAATACCAGACACCGTAAACGCCTGAACGATGAATTGATGACCGGCATCTCGCGATGCCGGTTTTTCCACGTCTGCCCTTCCGGCGATCATTTAGATTTGCCGGCGAATCGTATAGAAAACACCCATGTTCTCGCTTCTGAAAACAAGGTCGAAGGCGCGAAAGCCGGCTCCGCCCGAAATGCGGACGCTCGATGTCGCCGGCCGGCTCATGCCGCTGACGATCAAGCAGCACGACCGGGCGACACGCATCACGCTGCGCATCGAACCGGGTGGCCGCGCCTTGAAGATGACGGTGCCGAAAGGCCTTGCGGCGCGTGAGGTCAATGCTTTCCTCGATCGTCACCAGGGGTGGCTACTCACCAAGCTTGCCAAGTTTTCGACCGATACCGGCCTGCGTGACGGCGGCGAAATCCTCCTTCGCGGCGTTTCCCATCGCATCCAGCACAGCGGCAGCTTGCGCGGGCTAACGGAGGCGGTTTCCATAGACGGCATCCCGGTGTTGCGCGTCAGCGGCATGCCGGAACATGTCGGACGGCGCATTGCGGCCTTCCTCAAGAAGGAGGCGCGCGCCGATCTCGCAAGACTGGCGACGATGCATGCAGCAACGATCAGAGCGCCGATCCGCTCGATCTCGATGAAGGATACCCGCAGCCGGTGGGGCTCGTGCTCGTCGGAGGGAAATCTGAGCTTTTCGTGGCGTATCGTCATGGCGCCGCCTTCGGTGATCGATTATCTCGCCGCCCATGAGGTCGCCCACCTCAAGGAAATGAACCACGGCCCGCACTTCTGGGCTCTCTGCCGCAAGCTTTGCCCCGGTATGGAGGAAGCGAAGTCCTGGCTCAAGCGGCATGGCAGCCAGTTGCATGCCATCGATTTCGACTAGCGCATAACCCCGAAAATCGGAATCGATTTTTCGGAAAGCATTATGTGCAGATTTAAAGTGATAGAGCGTCCTTTGGACGCGCGGCGCTCTAGCCGAGAGCCGCGCTAAATTCAGTGTCCGTCGCAAATTGGCTCGACTCTTTCCGCATTTCGTGTCACTTCGCTGCCATGAGACCGGATATCAAGATCTGTGGTTTGAAGACGCCTGAGGCTGTCGATCGCGCGCTGAAGCGCGGCGCGACCCATATCGGTTTTATCTTCTTCGAAAAGAGCCCGCGCTATATCGAGCCGGACCTGGCGGCAAAACTTGCGGAACCTGCGCGTGGCAAGGCGAAAATCGTCGCTGTCGTCGTCGATCCGACCAATGACGAACTCGACGAGATCGTGTCGTTGTTGAAGCCGGATATACTCCAGCTTCACGGCAATGAGAGCCCCGAACATGTGCTGACCATAAAGGCGGTCTATGGTCTGCCTGTGATGAAGGTCTTTTCGGTACGCACGGCAGACGACCTGAAGCGCGTCGAGGCCTATATCGGCATCGCCGACCGTTTCCTCTTCGACGCCAAAGCGCCGAAGGGTTCGGAACTGCCTGGCGGCAACGGTATTTCCTTCGATTGGAGCCTTCTCAGCTGGCTTGACGGCAGCGTCGACTACATGCTTTCCGGCGGGCTGAACAAGGACAATGTCGCGGAAGCGCTTTTCATCACCAAGGCACCGGGTATCGACGTCTCCTCGGGAGTCGAAACTGCGCCTGGCGTGAAGAGTGTCGCGAAGATCGATGAATTTTTTGACGCGGTCGAAAAGGCGAATACGCCGATGATGGCCTCAGGGAGTTGAGAGTGAACGACACGCCTAAACCGAATTCCTTCCGTTCCGGCCCCGATGAAGATGGCCGTTTCGGCATTTATGGCGGTCGTTTCGTGGCCGAAACGCTGATGCCGCTGATCCTCGACCTGCAGGACGAGTGGAACAGGGCAAAGAACGATCCGGCATTCCAGGCCGAATTGAAACATCTCGGCGCGCATTATATCGGCCGCCCGAGCCCGCTCTATTTCGCCGAGCGGCTGACAGCCGAACTCGGCGGCGCGAAGATCTATTTCAAGCGCGAAGAACTGAACCACACCGGCTCGCACAAGATCAACAATTGCATCGGCCAGATCCTGCTCGCCAAGCGCATGGGCAAGACCCGCATCATCGCCGAAACCGGTGCCGGCCAGCACGGCGTCGCCTCCGCGACCGTTGCAGCCCGCTTTGGCCTTCCCTGCGTCGTCTATATGGGCGCCACCGACGTCGAGCGTCAGGCGCCGAACGTTTTCCGCATGAAGCTGCTCGGCGCGGAAGTCAAACCGGTCACGGCAGGCAGCGGCACGCTGAAGGACGCCATGAACGAGGCGCTTCGCGACTGGGTCACCAATGTCGAGGATACCTATTACCTGATCGGAACGGCAGCCGGTCCGCATCCCTATCCGGAGATGGTTCGCGATTTCCAGTCGGTGATCGGCATCGAAGCGAAGGAGCAGATGCTGGCAGCCGAAGGCCGTCTTCCGGATCTCGTCATCGCTGCCGTCGGCGGCGGCTCGAACGCCATCGGCATTTTCCATCCTTTCCTGGATGATCCCTCGGTCAAGATCGTCGGTGTCGAAGCCGGCGGCAAGGGTCTGCAGGGCGATGAACATTGCGCCTCGATCACCGCTGGTTCGCCGGGCGTGCTGCACGGCAACCGCACCTACCTGCTGCAGGATGGTGACGGTCAGATCAAGGAAGGCCATTCGATTTCGGCCGGTCTCGATTATCCCGGCATCGGCCCCGAACATTCCTGGCTGAACGATACCGGCCGTGTCGACTATGTGCCGATCATGGATCACGAAGCGCTCGAGGCTTTCCAGACGCTGACCCGCCTCGAAGGCATCATCCCGGCGCTCGAGCCCTCGCATGCGATTGCCGAGGTGATCAAACGCGCCCCGACGATGGGCAAGGACGAGATCATCCTGATGAACCTCTCCGGTCGCGGCGACAAGGATATCTTCACCGTCGGCAAGATTCTGGGAATGGGACTGTAAGACATGACCGCACGCATGGACAAACGCTTTGCCGAGCTGAAGGCCGAGGGCCGTCCGGCACTTGTGACCTATTTCATGGGCGGCGATCCCGACTACGACACCTCGCTCGGCATCATGAAGGCGCTGCCGGAGGCAGGCTCCGACATTATCGAGCTCGGCATGCCCTTTTCCGATCCGATGGCCGACGGCCCGGCGATCCAGCTGGCCGGCCAGCGGGCGCTGAAAGGCGGCCAGACGCTGAAGAAGACGCTGCAGCTGGCGGCCGATTTCCGCAAGACGAACAATGCGACGCCGATCGTGATGATGGGTTACTATAACCCGATCTATATTTACGGCGTCGAGAAATTCCTCGACGACGCGCTCGCTGCCGGTATCGACGGCCTGATCGTTGTCGACCTGCCGCCCGAGATGGATGACGAGCTCTGCATTCCGGCTATCCGCAAAGGCATCAATTTCATCCGCCTGGCGACGCCGACGACGGATGAGAAGCGCCTGCCGAAGGTCCTGAAGAACACTTCAGGCTTCGTCTACTACGTCTCGATGAACGGCATCACCGGTTCGGCGCTGCCCGATCCGTCGCTGGTTTCGGGCGCGGTCGAGCGCATCAAGCAGCACACCAAGCTGCCCGTCTGCGTCGGCTTCGGCGTCAAGACGGCGGAACATGCAAAAGTCATCGGCGGTTCGGCCGACGGCGTCGTCGTTGGCACCGCGATCGTCAATCAGGTCGCGACCAGCTTGACGCATGACGGAAAGGCAACGGCGGACACCGTTCAGGCGGTTGCCACGCTGGTGCGCGGCCTTTCCACGGGAACACGTTCGGCGCGCCTTGTTGCTGCCGAATAGTTTGCCCACATTGGCAATAAAGCATGTCGCGCAAAAGTGTGCAGCGGTTTTGCGGCAACGACATGCGGGAAACTAGGACCTAAAGCGTGGCAGCGAATCTGAAAAGATCACGGCGCGCTTTAGACTATCAGGAGTATTCGAGTTGAACTGGATCACCAACTACGTTCGCCCGCGGATCAATTCCATGCTGGGCCGTCGCGAAGTGCCGGAGAACCTCTGGATCAAGTGCCCGGAAACGGGCGAGATGGTCTTCCACAAGGATCTGGAAGGCAACAAATGGGTCATTCCGGCGTCCGGTTATCACATGAAGATGCCGGCCAAGGCCCGCCTGTCCGATCTTTTCGACAATGGCGAGTTCGAATCGCTGCCGCAGCCGAAGGTCGCGCAGGACCCGCTGAAGTTCCGCGATTCGAAGAAATATAGCGATCGCCTGCGCGACAGCCGCCTGAAGACCGAACAGGAGGATACGATCCTCGCCGGCGTCGGAAAGGTGCAGGGACTGAAACTCGTGGCCGTTGTGCACGAATTCAACTTTATCGGCGGTTCGCTCGGCATGGCCGCCGGCGAGGCGATCGTCAAGGCTTTCGAGCGTGCGACGTCTGAAAAGTGCCCGTTGGTGATGTTCCCCGCTTCCGGCGGTGCGCGCATGCAGGAAGGCATCCTGTCGCTGATGCAGCTGCCGCGCACGACGGTTGCCGTCGACATGCTGAAAGAATCCGGCCAGCCCTATATCGTCGTGCTGACCAACCCGACGACGGGTGGCGTCACGGCCTCCTATGCCATGCTTGGCGATATTCATCTGGCCGAGCCCGGCGCCGAAATCGGCTTTGCCGGCAAGCGCGTGATCGAGCAGACGTTGCGTGAAAAACTGCCCGAAGGCTTCCAGACCGCCGAATACCTGCTGGAGCATGGTATGGTCGATATGGTCGTCAAGCGCCACGATATTCCGGAAACGCTGGCGCGCCTCTTGAAGATCCTGACGAAGAAGCCGGTTTCTGCGGCGAACGACATGAATGGCGGCGCGATTGCCCTGGCGGCGAGCGCCTGATAACCGACAAGCAGGCGGGGTGCCGAATTGATACCCAGAGGCCAAACCGCGGTGAGCGAGGCAGCACAGGAGATCGACAAGCTCATGGGATTGCATCCCAAGGGTTTTGATCTGTCTCTCGATCGCATCACTCGTCTTCTCGATGTGCTCGGCAATCCGCACAGGAAACTGCCGCCGGTGATCCATGTCGCCGGCACCAACGGCAAGGGGTCGGTCACCGCCTTCTGCCGCGCTTTGCTCGAAGCCGGCGGCTACAGCGCTCATGTCCACACCTCGCCGCATCTCGTCAATTGGCACGAGCGTTATCGCATTGGCGTAAAGGGCGGACGCGGGCAGCTTGTCGACGACGCCGTCTTTGCCGAGGCCGTGCGTCGCGTGGCCGATGCCAATGCAGGACAGCACATCACCGTTTTCGAAATCCTGACGGCGGTCACCTTCATCCTGTTTTCCGAACATCCGGCCGATGCTGCGATCATCGAAGTCGGTCTCGGCGGCCGGTTCGACGCCACCAATGTCATTTCCGATCCGGCCGTCTCGGTGATCATGCCGATTTCGCTGGATCACCAGCCCTATCTCGGCGACAGGGTCGAGCTGATCGCGGCCGAAAAAGCCGGCATCATGAAGCCGGGATTTCCCGTTGTCATCGGTCATCAGGAATATGACGCAGCTCTCGACGTGCTGATGTCGACGGCCGAACGGCTGCATTGCCCGAGCACCGTCTTCGGGCAGGATTTCATGGCGCATGAGGAATATGGCCGGCTCGTCTACCAGGACGAATTCGGCCTTGCCGACCTGCCGCTGCCGCGCCTTCCCGGCCGCCATCAATATGCCAATGCCGCCGCCGCCATTCGGGCCGTCAAGGCGGCGGGTTTCGCCGTCACCGAGACGATGATGGAAAAGGCGATGAGTTCGGTCGAATGGCCGGGCCGGCTGCAGCGTCTGAGCGAGGGCCGGCTGCTGTCGCATGCGCCCGCCGGTGCCGAGATCTGGATCGATGGCGGACATAATCCCGGTGCCGGCGAAGTGATCGCCGAAGCCATGGCCAATTTCGAGGAGCGCCAGTCTCGGCCGCTTTTCCTGATTACCGGCATGATCAATACCAAGGATCCGGTCGGCTATTTCAAGGCCTTTACCGGCCTGGTCGAGAAGGTTTTCTGCGTGCCGATCCGCGGCAGCGAAGCGATGATCGACCCGGTAATATTGTCGAATGCCGCTTATGATGCCGGTTTGGTTGCCGAACCGATGTTGACGGTCGGCGATGCGCTGGAAGCGATAAAAGCCGTTCTCGATCCGGAGGCATTGCCGCCGCGCATCCTGGTCGGCGGCTCTCTCTATCTCGTCGGCGATGTGCTTGCCGACAACGGCACGCCCCCGAAATGAAGGCCGAGAAATGAAGGCCGTGAAATGAAAAAAGCCCGGTCGAACCGGGCTTTTCGTCAATGTGATATAAATTGGCCGATATCAATCAGGCGGCGCTCGAAATCCAGTTCGACAGAGCCGTCTTCGGCTTTGCGCCGACAGAGATATCGGCAACTTCGCCGCCCTTGAAGATTGCAAGGGTCGGAATGGAGCGCACACCGAACTGTGCAGCGAGTTCCGGGTTCTCATCGATATTCAGCTTGGCGACCTTGACCTTGCCTTCCATCTCGACGGCGATTTCTTCGAGGCTCGGAGCAATCATCTTGCACGGGCCGCACCATTCGGCCCAGAAATCGACGACGACGGGTTCTGCGGATTCCAGAACTTCCGACTGGAAGTTATTGATATCGACTTTCACGGTAGCCATGGGCTGCTCCTTTAACGGAATTGGGTGTTGAACCACATGTGATGGTGCGGTGCCGAATTTTCAATGTCCGGTATTTCACTTTGTCTTGACCGCTGCAAGCGCCAAACCGAGCGCCTTTTCGCTCAGCGTGAAGAGCGAAGCGTTCTCGGTATAGACAAGCATGCAATCGATACGCTTATCAGGATAGAGCGGCGTCAGGATCTCGCGATAGATCGCCAGCTGCGCCCGGTGTGCGAAGGGGATAGCCTCCTCTGTTGCCGGCGGCACCCGATTGGTCTTGTAGTCGAGAATGACGACGCGATCGGCAAGGACGGCAAGCCGGTCGATGCGCCCGGAGACGGCATAGCGCCGATCTTCGAGCGTCAATGTTCCCATGATCGAAACCTCTGGCTGGGCCTGCGCACCGAGGACAGCCTGCAGACCTTCCTCGTCCAATAGTTTCAGAACCGAATCGACAAGCTTGCGCCGTTCGGCTTCCGGCCAGAATCGAGCTGCCCGTTCAGCATAACGGCTCGCCGCATCAGGTCGCTCCGCAAGCGGAATTTCGGGAAGCGCCTGCAGCATGCGATGGATCAGCCTGCCTTTCTCCAGTGAACGATCGCTGCGCTCCTTTTCGCCGAACAGCGGCGAAACGACCAGCAGGCCACCCGCGTCTTCATCGATGATCGTCCCGGCACCGGAAGGGCTGAGCGGCCGGGGCAGCTCAGCCTGCGACGGCAATGGCCGCAACAGGCCGTCCGGCAAGGTCTCCTCGCTGCCGCGCTCTTGGCTGCGATCGATACGCTCGAAGCTTCGTTCTACCCGCGGCACGCGCCATTTGATGCCCGGCCATTCCCCATCGGGACCGGAGAATGTGGTCGCCTCCACATGCGGATGGTCGTCGCGCAGTGCCGTCGAAATCATCATATGCCAGGTGTCATTGTTCACACGCACGCCACGATAGCCGCAGACGACCAGCCGGTCGGCGGCGCGCGTCATGGCGACATAGAGCAACCGGCGGTATTCCTCCTCCGCCAGCATCTGGATACGTGCGGCATCATCCTGGGTAAGCGAATTGGAAAGATCCGAGACAGGAACCCAGACGGGCATCGGCGGCTCGTCTGGGCCGGTCTCGATCAGGCGAAGCTTCGGAAGATGGGTATGGGTGAAGGCCTTCGAACCGCCGTCGACGAGGAAAACGATCGGTGCTTCAAGACCCTTGGAGGCATGCACCGTCATGATCCGCACCTCGTTGCGCCCCTTGTCCTGCTCGCGCTTCATCACGGGGGCTTCGAGCTCCAGCGTCGAGATGAAGGATTGCAGCCCGGGAAGGCCGGAGCTCTCATGGTCGAGCGTGAAGGTCAGGAATTCGTCGAGGATATCGCTGACCTCGGTGCCGAGACGGGCAAGGAATTGCCGCCGCCCGCCATAGCTGCCCAGCACGCGCGCATAGAAATCATGGACCGACAGGCTCCTGGACTGCCGGAGAAACAGCTCCAGCCTCTCGACGGCAGCGCGGAAGCGCTCGGTGCCGTCTGCTGCGAAGCTTTTGAGATGGCTCCAGACGCTTTCATTGTCGCCGCGCAACGCGGCGATCGCAAAGATGTCGTCCTCGGAGAGATCGAAAAACGGGCTCTTCAGCACGGCGGCGAGCGAAAGGTCGTCTTCCGGCAGAAGCAGGAAACGGCCGAGCGCCAGCAGATCCTGCACGGCGATATGGCTGGTCAGTACCAGTCTGTCCGCGCCGGCGACGGGAATGTCGCCGCGGCGCTTCAGCGCCCGCGTCAACGCATTGACGAAGGCGTCGCGCTTGCGCACCAGCACCAGGATGTCGCCGGCCTCGATCAGGCGCTCCTTGCCTTTGTCGACGATCGTTTCGCGGCCAACAAGCGTGCCGATCGAATGGGCGATCCGCCGCGCGAGGATCGCGGCCGGCGCGCTTTCCGGCGTCGCATCGAAGGGCGCCGTCCAGTCCTCCTCCTTCACCACCGCTTCCGGCGCAACCATCTCCCAGAGATCGACGGCGCCAGGATGTCCGATGCGGCTGGAACGATGCACGACCGGTTCGCCGACCGCACTGAGGCCGCGCGCGTTTTCGGGTGTCTTGAAAATGTGGTCGACCGCCTCGAGCACGTCGGCGGTCGAGCGGAAAGAGAGCGGCAGCCTCACGGAGGAAAAACTCTGCCCGCTATCGGAAACGCGCCGCCGCGTTCGGTCGCTCTCCTCGGAGAAACGCTCGGGCCTTGCCCCCTGGAAGGAATAGATCGACTGCTTTTCGTCGCCGACGGCAAAAAGCGTGCGCACGATCGGCCGGGCGCTTTCGCCGGAGAAGAAATCTTCGGCGAGCGACTGGATGACGCTCCACTGGATCGGGCTGGTATCCTGCGCCTCGTCGACGAGGATATGATCGATGCCGCGATCGAGCTTGTAGTGGATCCAGGGGCCGACGCCACTTTTCGTCAGGAGGTCGGCGGTGCGGGTGATCAGGTCCTCGAAATCGAGCTGGCTGCGCTGCTTCTTCAACTCGTCATAATCGTGATTCAGCCGATCGGCGAGCACGAGCGCTGCATGTGTGGCGCCGTACATCCGCATCAGTTTCAGCCGGTCACGGCTTGCTGCGACATGCGCGCGGGCAATGGCGATGGCCTCCGCCAGCTGCGGTGCCTCGGCAAGCATGGCCTTGACGAAGAATTGCGAGTCCGCCTTGGGCTCGCCCTTCACGGTCAGAAAGATTTTCTCGAGAAATTGCGCGCGCCTTGCGTCATCGCGCTCCCGCCCGGCGAGCCTGAGGCCATAGGCAACCTCCTGCGCCTTGGCACCGCCCTTCTGGTCGGCAAGCGAAAGATAAAGTTCCAGCGTGCCGCCCGAAAGCTCCGGCAAAGGCCAATATTGCGCCGCGATCCTGTCTTCCGTGTCGCCGACGGCAAGGCCGAGCCTTTTGCGCAGAACCATTTCCACGCCGCCCTGCTGTTCAGCCGTCGCGGTGAAACGACGAATGGCATTGCGATTGGCGACGATGTCGCCGAGCAGGTTCTCAAGCCCGGATTCGTCGCCGAGATTGAGCACGTAGGCGAATGCCTCGGCAAGGGCGCTGTCTTCGTCCGGCGCGGTTGCCGTCAGCAGTGCCCGGCGCGCATCGGAAAGCAGCGCCACCGCCGCGCGATCGTCGAGAACCGAGAAATGCCCGGCAACGTTGGCTTCCAGCGGGAACTGATGCAGCAGTGCCTCGCAAAAGGCATGGATCGTCTGGATCTTCAGTCCACCTGGTGTCTCCAGCGCCTTGGCAAACAGCCGGCGTGCCTCGGCAAGCTTCAGTCCGTCGGGAGCCGTACCTTCGATCTGTGTGATGCGGCGGCCGAGGTCTTCATCGTCAAGCACCACCCATTCCGCCAGCCGTTCGAAGACGCGGTTCGACATTTCCGACGCCGCGGCCTTGGTGTAGGTGAGGCATAAAATGGCGGAAGGCCGCGCACCTGATAGCAGCAGCCGGATGACGCGCTGTGTCAGCACATGCGTCTTGCCGGAACCGGCATTGGCCGAGACCCATGCTGAACGCAGCGGATCGGAGGCAATCGCCTGCTGGATCGTCGTCCAGCCGATCCAGGCGCCCGGATCGTCATCGTTGGGAAGGGCGGTCACATCACTCATCGCCGCCCTCTTCGGTTTCGGCCGTCGACCATTCGGAGACGCGGGCGAGATGATCATAGTCGCCGCCGAAATCGAATTGCTGGGCCGGGATCAGCCGCGAGGTAAAGCCTCTCTCGCTGGATTGCAGCAACCCCACGAATTTGACCAGCTGGTCGATCGATTCGGCGGCCAGATCCATCGCCGATTTCGCCTTGTCGCTGCGCGCCGAGCTCTCGTTGTTGACGGTATCGACTTGGAAGCGGCTTCCGGGTCGCAGACGCACATAGAGAAGGTCCTGCGGCACGAGGCTGCCGGCATCGCGGAAGGCACCGGCGCTCAAGGCGGCCGCTTCAAGCGCAAGCTGCGGATCGAGAAGCACACGTGCCTGCGCCGGTGAGGGATTGTAGCCGGTCTTGTAGTCGATGATGTCGGCCGAGTTTGGTCCTGTGACGTCGATCCGGTCTGCAACGCCGGTGAGCCGGATATTGATCGGCTCCAATTCCATGCCGCCCCGTACTTCCGTCAGCGTTTTCAGGATGCCATGCTGGCGTCCGGCCTCCCATTCGAGGAAGACGCGGGCCACCGCGCGAAAGCGCGGCCGCCACACCGCGTCGATATGCGGCGGCAACTTTTCCATGTCGAAAAGCTCGGAAAGGATGGCCTCCATCGCCGCTGCCGCATCCGGCGTGCCGGCGATGTGAGCCTCGCGGATGAATCGATCGATGATCTCGTGGTAGAGCGTTCCGCGTTCGGCCGCCCCTGGATCACGATTGAACGGGTCGACGGGGTCAAGCCGCAGGATGCGACGGGCATAGATGGCATAGGGATCTCGGCGCAGCCGGCCGACTTCGCTGAAGGAATAGGATTTCGGCTGCAGCGCCAGCGGCGGTTTCGGCGAGGGGCGCTGCACCGGCGCCTGAGCATCTCCCCGATCGATGAGAGCGGCCCATTGGAGGAACCGATTGCCGCGTCCCTTCAATTCCGCTTCGAACGCCTCTCCGCCGAGCGCCAGCAGCCGCTGCAGCCAACGCGAGGCGACGGTCGGCGTCGAGCCCTGGCGCAGCGCGCGCGAATAGATCAGATGGCGTGTGCCGTTTGCCATCTCGAAATCATGCGCCAGCTGGCCGATGCGCCGCTCCGGCGGCTCGAGGCCGATCTCCGTCTTCATCATTCGCGGAATGAAGGGGTTGTTGGCGGTCTGTCCCGGCCAGGTGCCTTCGTTCAGGCCGCCGAGGATCAGCGTATCGACGCTCTGCAGGCGGGCTTCCAGCGTGCCGAAGATGAAGAGCCTCGGATGGCTGAGCGCCCGTGGTTTCACCGCATGACCGGCGGCGAGCGCTGCCATGATGTCGATCCATTGCGGTCCGTCGGCCTCCATCTGGCCGTCCGTGTCGATCACTTCACTGAGCAGGGCGGCGAGGGCGTCTCCCGCTTCGTTCGACCAGAGATCGGCGAGATTGCCTTGCGGATCGACCGCGACCGCTTCAAGCGAACGGCCAGTGCGCTCGGCCCATTCGGACAATGTGAAGCGCACTGTTCTTCCACGATCTTCCGGCCGGTGCCGCATCAGCGCCGAAGCCAGAGGCTCGGTCGCTTGTGTGACCCGGCGGGCAAGGTCGCATGCGGCGTCGGCGGCCTCAGGCGAAAGCGATTTTCGCCATTGCGGCGCGTGCCTGTCCAGCGCCTGTTCGGCAAGTTGGTGCGTGAGGAGAGGTTCGAGCGTGCTGATATCCACCTCGGCCACACCGCCGCGCAGCGCCAGCAGCTCGAGCGCCTCGGTAGCGGAAATCAATGCGCCGCGCTCCAGGCCGAAGCGGGCAAGCGGATGTTTGAGCAGTGAGATGATTGCCACCGGATCGCCCGGTCGCAGCGCTGCCTCCAGCAGCAATTGCAGCAAGGTGCCCTGCGGCATGGCCGAAAGCGGTGTGCCCGCCGAATCATCGGCGAGAATGCCGAAGCGGGAAAGCTCGGCCATCACCCGCCGCGCGAGATTGCGGTCCGGAGTGATGAGTGCTGCCCGGCTCTCGCCGTCCTGTCCCGGTCTTTCCAGCGCCAGCCGGAGTGCGATGGCAATCGCCGTTGCTTCCTCGCGCTCATTGGCGGCTTCAATCAGCGAGACATCAGAGAAGGCCGAAGACAGCGCGCCGGCCGGCAGATCGCTCTTCCACGCTCCCCAGTCGCTGGTCGCCTCCGCTGGAGCAAGGGCCCGCGACAGGATTTCGGCCCGCCGGTCAAGATCGGCCTCCGGTCTGTCGAGGAGCGTGACGTCGGCGCGTGTCAGCTTCAGCCGCTTGAGCAGCAGTGACAGGCCATATTGCGGATGGCTCCGGCTTGCGGGATTGGCATGTTGGCCGGGCGCCGGTTCCGGCGCGACCATCTGCCAGTGCATTTCGGGCATGGAGAGATCGAGACCTGGAAGCACGATCACACCTTCAGGCAGATGGGCGACGGCGGCGATGAGATCGGCGGTGGCGGGAACGGAACCCGTCGAACCGGCGATGATGATCGGTCCCGCGGGTTTCGTCGCCGAAAGCCGGCCTGCTTCGGCCCGCAGAATGGCGTTTCTATGCCGTGCCGGCGAGGATTTGCCGAGTTCGGAAAGTCGTTCGGGCCAGAAGGCGCTGGCGATCTGCAGGAACTCCGCCGTCAACTGCCACCAGGCGGCATAATCGCCGGTATCAAGTTTCGACAGCTCCGACCAGTCGAGATCCTCGGTCTCGATGGAATCAATCAATTCCGCAAGATTGCGGGCGAGCCAGATCGCATCCGCCGGGCTTGCCGGCGCGACGAGCGGCGAGTCCGAGTGAATGTGGCGCACGATCTCCGGCAGCTTGTTTCGCCAGGCGAGGATCAGACGCGCAAGCTCCAGCAAACGGGCGGTATTCGACAGCGGCTGAGCGAGATCGATCGTTGCCGGCAGCGCCTCGTCGAAATAGCCGCTATCGTCATCGGTTTCACCGAGCGGGCGGATGACGGGGAGGATCGCCGAGCGGCCACCGAGCAGGTCGACGAATTCGGACCGCAGCACACGCACGGCGCGCCGGGTCGGCAGGTAGATCGTTACTTTGGCAAGCGATAGCGGATCATTGGCGTCGTGCCGGAAAATCGGCGTCAATCGGCCGTCGCAAAGTGTCGTCGCCAGCGTTTTCAGGAAGGAGAGGCCTGCGGGGATCGTCGTGACGCGTGGCTGGTGCCGCTCCGCCATGGCTTACGCAAACGTCCGCAGTCGCCGGATCGTTTCCTCCGCCTCGCCGATCGCCTCCGGCGTGCCGACCGTCAGCCAATGGCCTTCGAGCACCATGCCGAAAAGCCGTCCGCGCGCGATCGCCTTGTCGAAATAGATATTGAGGTTGAAGGCATCCTTCGGCGCATCGTCGAACAGCGACGGGTTCATGGCGATCGCGCCGGCATAGACGACGGGATTGGACGGATCGTCGCGATAACGCGTCAGCCGGCCATCGGCCGCAAGACTGAAGTCGTTCTTGCCGTTGTGACCCGTCGTATCCTCGATCCCAACGCAAAGCAGCGCCATATCCATGCGTTTTGCATCGAAGAATCCGGCTAAGCGTTGCAGATTCGTCGGCCGCCCCTGCTGTTCGCCGATCCAGAAGAGATCGGCATTCATAACAAAGATGTTGTCGCGGTTAAGCAGCCTCAACCCCTTCGCCAAGCCGCCGCCGGAATTCATCAGTGCGTCCCGCTCGTCGGAAATGACGATATCAAGGCCGCGATAATTCCCAAGATGTTCGAGCATCTGGTCGGCGTGGTGGTGAACGTTGACGACGGCGCGTTCGATGCCGGCCCCGACCAGGGAATCCAGTGCGTAGTCGATCATCGGCTTGCCGTCGATCTTCACCAGCGGCTTGGGGATCGTATCGGTGATCGGGCGCATGCGGGTTCCGAGACCCGCGGCCAGTACCATGGCTTGTCTGATGGTCATTCTGATCCGGAACTTATGATTCGCTCTGGCCTATTCCAGCCCTTGTGCACCAATCGCGCAAGGGGGCAAGCGTTTCATGCTCGAGCGCGACGTTCAGATAGGCGAGCGTGCGCGGCATATGTTTCAGATAGCCCGGCTTGCCGTCGCGCTGCAACAGGCGCACCCAGAGGCCGGCAAGCTTGCAGTTGCGCTGGGCAGACATGATCGCCCAGGCTTTCATAAATCCGGCTTCGTCGAAACCGCCCTGCGCGCGGCGAAGCGTCAGATAATCATCCATCAGCTGCCGGAAGAGGTCCGGCTCGATCGTTACGCGCGCATCCTGGACGATCGACGCAAGGTCATAAGCCGTGGGGCCGATCATCGCGTCTTGGAAATCGATGAGGCCGATCTTGCGAATACCGCTTTCATGTTCGCGCCAGATGATGTTCGGCGAGTGGAAGTCGCGCAGCAGCAGGTTGTTCTCGGCCGTTGCGAGCTCATCGATGAGCGCATCCCAGATCGCCAGATATTCCGCCCGTTCGGCTTCCGTTGCGGGTGCGCCCTGACGCTTCCAGGGCAGGTGCCAGTCGAGCACCAGCCGCACCTCCATCTTCATCGCCGTGCGGTCGAAATCAGGAATATGATGGACATGCCCCTTTCCAACAGGGATGTCCTGCGGAAATTTCAAGGCGTGCAGCCTGGCCAGGCAGGCAACGCTTTCGCGATAGCGTTCTATAACCGGCTGTCCGTGGGCATCCAGCACGCCTTCGCTGCCAAGATCTTCGATCAGTAGGATACCCTTGTTATAATCCACCTTGTAGACTTCGGGTGCCGCAAAACCGTCCTTGCGCAGCGTATCGGCGATCGCCACGAACGGATAGGCGTTTTCGGCAAGATGCGCGACTTTAGGATAGGGTTTGCCGTCGAGAACCGGCGGGCCTTCAGCAAGCGGCGGCCAGTCCATCAGGATGATGCGTTGGTTCCCGGCTTGCGGATAGATCGCCTCATAGGCGCGCAGCGAGGCATCACCGGTCAGGAAGCGGCGTTTCGCTGCGGGGTAACCGGCGGCATCAAGGAAATCGCGGATCGCCAGGACGCGGCGGATGCGTGTATTTTGCGCGCCAGCGGCTTCGATCGTTGCCCGGCGGCCGCTGCCTTCATGCGCCAGCGTCAGGGTGATTCGTTCCACGGGCAGTTCGCTCTGCGCCATCTCAGGCCATTCGACGAGACAGATACCGTTTTGCAGGGCCTCGTCGAAGCCAAGCTCCGTCAGTTCGGCGGGATCGCCGAGCCGGTAGAGATCGAAATGCGAAACGGCGATGCGCAGATCGTAGGATTGCACCAGCGTGAAGGTCGGGCTCGGGACCTCGAGCCCCTCGTCATCGGCGATCGCGCGCAGGATCGCCCGGGCGAGCGAGGATTTCCCCGCGCCGAGATCGCCGGAAAGGGCAAGGCAATCACCGGCTTTCAGGGCCAGCGCCAAGTCTTCGCCGAGGCGAATGGTGGCCGCCTCGTCTTTCAGGAAAAGCGAGATCGCATCACCGGTCGTCATTCGGCGGCGGCGGAATGCGGTACATCGACCGAGGGAATACGGCAGACGACGGTCGTGCCCTTGCCCGGCTCGCTGTCGATCGTCACATCGCCATGATGCAGACTGACGAAGCTGTCGACGATCGAGAGGCCGAGGCCGGCGCCGCCGCGTTTGCCGCTTTTCGCCCCCGTGGCAAAACGGTCGAAGACGGTCGCGATCATATCAGGTGAGATGCCGGGGCCGCGATCGCTGACGGAGAAAACAAAATCCGTGCCTTCGCGATGGCATTCCAGTGAGATCGAAGTGCCTTCGGGCGAGAAATTCGCCGCATTGGAAAGAAGCTTCAGAAGGATCTGCTTAAGACGCTGCGGATCGGCAACGATCGAGCCGAGATAGGCGGGCGCGGTGATTTCAAGCGCGACGCCGCTTTCGTGGAGGCGGTCGGCGATCTGCATCGAGACGTCGTCGAGCAGATCGTTGAGATCGATATCCGCATAATTGAGGCGCATGATGCCGGCGTCGACGGTCGCAAGGTCGAGAATATCGTTGACGAGCGTCAACAGAACCGAGGACGAGGTCGAAATGTGGTCGATATATTCGGCCTGCCGTTCGGTAAGCGGCCCGACGCCCGGCGTGCGCAGGAGATCGGTGAAGCCGATGATGTTGGTCAATGGCGAGCGCAGTTCATAGGAAACGTGCTGGACGAAATCGTTTTTCAGCTCGTCGGCCTTGCGCAGTGCTTCGTTTTTCTCGGTCAACGCGCGCTCGGCACGCACGCTGTCCGTCATGTTGACGAAGGTCAGCATGGTCTGCGCGTTCGGTAGCGGGATGACGGCATAGTCGAGCACGAGGCCGGAGAAGAGTTCCAGCGTTCCCTGTCCTGAGCGGCGTTCGTCGTCGAAGCTGGTGATCAGTTCCGCGAAGGTCTTCCAGCCGTCCGGCCGATCATAGGACGGGGCGCAGGCCTCGCCCAGCGCACGGATATGGGTGCCGGGCTTGGCTTCGGTTTCGGTGATCCCCCAGAGCGCGCGGAAGGCCGGGTTGGAAAGGCGGATGCGTCCATCAGGACCGAACACCGCCACACCCTCGGAAAGGTGGTCGATCGTTTCGCCCTGCACCTTGACCAGCGTGTTGTAGCGCGTTTCGAGATCGACCTGCTCGGTCAGGTTTTCGAACACCCAGGTGGCGCCGCCCTGCGGATGGGCGGTCGCAAAGACCCGTAACGTCTGCCCGTTCGGCAGATGCCAGAGATCGGTTTGCGTGTCGAGCGCGCGATAGACCGAAAGTGCGGCTTCCTTCCAGCTTTTCCAATTGAGCTGGTCCGGCAGTTTCTTGGCCGCCCGCAGCCGCTCGAGCAGCTCGCTATTGTCGGGCCGGCCCTCGAGGAAGGCGATATCCAGCTCCCAGAGCGCGACGAAGGCCTGGTTGTAGAATTGCAGCCGGCGCTCGCCGTCGAAGATGGCAACAGGCGTGGCGAGATGGTCGAGCGTTTCGGCATGGCTCTTCAGCGTCCGTTCCAGCTCGGCGCGCACGGCCTCTATGTCGGACACATCGATCGCGATGCCGGCCGAGCCGCCGGGAACCCTGACGTCGACGACGTCGAAGAATGTGCGGTTGCCGTGCACGACCGTCGAGATCTTGTCGTGGAAGGGCGATTCCGGCGTCGTCGTGGCGCGAATGCGTTCGCGCGCCACGGTCGTCAGCATCTCGCGGCCTTCATTGATCGCCTGCTGCGGCGATCGCGCTTCGACCGCCTCGCCATAAGCCTGGTTGACCCAGGTGAGGCGGCCCACCGGATCGCGCTGCCAGGCCGGCATGTCGATCGCGTCGAGCATGGTCTGGAAGGCCGAGATCGAGGTCATCAGCCGGTCGCGCTCGATCCTGAGCTCTGCGAGTTCGGCGCGCAGATTGTTGAGCGCCACGAAACGGACGAAGGCCCGCCCGCCGGAAACCCGGCCCTGCGCCTCGAGGATTTCGTCGCGGATGGTTTCGACCACCATGTCGAAGCTCTGCGCCTCGTCGCGCAGCCGGTCGATCGCCTTTTCCAGCTCGGAAGCCGAACGTGACTTCAGCCATAGGCCGAAGGCCAGGAATTCGCCGTCCTGTGGTGCGCCGGTCTCGGGCGGAAGCTGGCCGAGCAGTTCGGGACGTGCATTGCCGTCCCAGATGACGATCCGCCGGTTCTTGTCGGCGATCAGAGCCTGGTATTGCGAAATGCGCTGCTGGGCATCGGAGAGCGCCGAGCGGATTTCTCGGCTTTCGTTTTCCAGGTTGCCGCGCTGACGCACGAGCCACAGCGTCGACAGCAGTGCTGCCGATATGACGCCGATGACGACGGAAACACCGATCACCTGCGAGGATGTGAAGAGGTGAGCCGTGGCCGCCGCCTGCTGCTCCGCCTGTGCCAGAGCCGGCCGCGCCAGGGCGGCAAGCGCCGTGCCGGCCGCGCAGCTTTTCAGGAAGCGCGCCAATGGTCCGCGCTCTTGCTTTACGGCCTCGTGTGCCGTTGCAGATTTATATCCTTGACCTGCCATCAGCGGGCGGCGATCGGCGCGTGCGCCATCATCCGCCTGACCGGGCAGGCTGCTTTTTATTTCCGACATCCGCGGTATGTCTCCGTCCTTCAATGTGCCGCATTACGACAAGACATCCCATTTTCGCAGCGGCCGAACAGGGTCCGGCGCCACGAATCAAGTCTTAAAACAATACTTCGGAAGGGAATCGGCGGGAAGGGAGCGTCCAAAAAATAAGCCGCGGCATTTGTCAATGCCGCGGCTTCTACATCTTGTGGATATTAACGATCAGATCAATATCTGTAGTGGTCGGACTTGAACGGGCCCTTCGGCGAGACGCCGATATAGGCAGCCTGTTCCGCAGAAAGCTCAGTCAGCTTCACGCCGAGCTTGTCGAGATGCAGGCGTGCGACCTTTTCATCGAGATGCTTCGGCAGGATATAGACCTGGTTGGAATACTGGTCGGGCTTGGTGAAGAGTTCGATCTGCGCCAGCGTCTGGTTGGTGAACGAAGCCGACATCACGAAGGACGGATGGCCGGTGGCGTTGCCGAGGTTGAGCAGGCGGCCTTCGGAAAGGAGGATGATGCGGTTGCCCTTGGGGAATTCGATCAGGTCGACCTGCGGCTTGACGTTGGTCCACTTGAGATTGCGCAGTGCAGCGACTTCGATTTCGTTGTCGAAGTGGCCGATATTGCCGACAATCGCCATATCCTTCATCGCCCGCATATGGTCGATGCGGATGACGTCCTTGTTGCCGGTGGTGGTGATGAAGATATCGGCCGAGGAAACGACGTCCTCGAGCAGAACGACTTCGTAACCGTCCATCGCAGCCTGCAATGCGCAGATCGGATCGGCTTCGGTCACCTTGACGCGGGCGCCGGCGCCGGAGAGCGAAGCGGCAGAACCCTTGCCGACGTCGCCGTATCCGCAGACGACGGCAACCTTGCCGGCCATCATGACGTCGGTGCCGCGGCGAATGCCGTCGACCAGGGATTCCTTGCAGCCATACTTGTTGTCGAACTTCGACTTGGTGACCGAGTCGTTGACGTTGATCGCCGGGAAGGGCAGCAGGCCCTTCTGGCTGAGCTGGTAAAGGCGGTTGACGCCGGTCGTCGTTTCCTCAGTGACGCCCTTGATCGCGTCGCGCTGCTTGGTGAACCAGCCAGGCGAAGCGGCAAGACGCTTCTTGATCTGTGCGAAGAGGATTTCCTCTTCTTCGGAATGCGGGTGAGACAGCACGTCCTCGCCGGCTTCTGCGCGGGCGCCAAGCAGGATGTACATGGTGGCGTCGCCGCCGTCATCGAGGATCATGTTGGAAAGGCCGCCATCGGCCCACTGGAAGATCTTGTCGGTATAGACCCAGTAATCTTCGAGCGATTCGCCCTTGATGGCGAAGACAGGCACGCCGGAAGCGGCGATCGCGGCAGCGGCATGATCCTGCGTCGAGAAGATGTTGCACGAGGCCCAGCGGACTTCGGCGCCGAGCGCGACCAGCGTCTCGATGAGCACGGCCGTCTGGATGGTCATATGCAGCGAGCCGGTGATGCGCGCGCCCTTCAGCGGCTTTGTCTGGCCGAATTCGGTGCGGCAGGACATCAGCCCCGGCATTTCGGTTTCGGCGATCGTAATTTCCTTGCGACCGAAATCCGCAAGCCCGATATCGGCGACGACATAATCTTTTTCAGTGCTCATAGAGGCCTCCAGGCTGAAAAACGTCTCAAAATTGGCGCAGGCGCGAAAAATGACCCGCGTGCAAGCGCACGGCATGTCCGCCGTTTAGCAGGCTTCGCCGGTGATAGCAATAAGGATATAAAGAAGTCTTTATATGTTTATATGAACTCGATCGGAGCTCACATCTCCTCGCCGAACCTGTTCTGGATCAGCTTGTCCAGGGCCTCCAGCGCTTCCTCGGCCTGGCTGCCGCTCGCCGAAACGACGACGCTTGAGCCGGGACTTGCCGCAAGCATCATCAGGCCCATGATGGAGGTTCCGCCGACCGTCATTCCATCCTTGGAAACGGTGATGGCGGCATCGAAGGTCTCGACCATCTGCACGAATTTGGCGGAAGCGCGCGCATGAAGACCGCGCTTGTTGATGATGAGGAGTTCCCGGGAGAGCGATGTCATGAATGCCCGTTATTTTCCGCTGAGCACACGGCTCGCGACATTGATATATTTCCGCCCGGCTTCGGAGGCCTCCACCAGCGCCTTCTCCATGTTGTTCTCGCCGCGCACCCCGGCAAGTTTGATCAACATCGGCAGGTTGACGCCGGCAATGACTTCGGTATGGCCGCTGCTCATGACTGATATGGCGAGATTGGACGGCGTGCCGCCGAACATGTCGGTCAGGATGACGACGCCATGGCCATCATCGGCACCGGAAACGGCTTCCAGAATGTCCTGCCGTCTCTGGTCCATGTCGTCTTCGGGGCCAATACAGACCGTCTCGATGAATTTCTGAGGACCGACGACGTGCTCGACAGCATGACGAAACTCTTCAGCCAGCTTGCCATGAGTGACAAGCACAAGTCCGATCATGATATTACTGCTCCCATATACAAACGGTGGCCCCAATATCGCAATGCAGCAATTACGTCCACCGGTGGGGGCACATCTTGGCTATGAAAAGCCGAAGTGCAAGATAAAAATGCGAATATATAAGGCAGATTGACCAATCCGGAAGGCCTCAGTGCCCGATGCCAGGCACTTTTGCCATCAGGATCGCAAGGGGTGAAGAGACGCCTGTGAGCAACCGCAATGCGGGAAGCGAAAAACCGGCGGCAAGGCTTACGGTTTCGCCTTCTGGAGGCACCCGGTTTTCACCGGAGGCGCTGCCAGGAAGCACGGCATAATGCATGGTCGCCCGCGGAATATGGTCCTGCCGAACGATGCCGGTGCCGCGAAGCTCCATCAGCCCGGCGATCGACGGCGGGCATGTAGCGATCACCGCGCCGGCCTCTCCGGAGAGAAGCACCTGGTCGTCGGCGACCAGCGCCGTGAAAAGCCCGAGCCGGCGCGCCTCGGTCATGCAGGTGAAGGCCAGCATCGATTTTCCCCAGCCGGAGGGACCGCTGAATAGCAGCCCCGTCTTGCCGACGACGATCGCCGTCGCATGGACGTTGAAACCTGCCTCGGTCATGCTGCGGCGCCGATTGGCAAAGAGAGGATGAACCGCGCGCCGAGTATATGCCCGCTCTCGGCATCGGTGATGTTTTCGGCTCTCAGCGAACCGCCATGCGCTTCAGCGATCTGCCGGCTGATCGAAAGGCCGAGCCCCGAATTCTGGCCGAAGCCTTCCGCCTCCGGCCGGTCCGTATAGAAGCGCTCGAAGATGCGGTCGATATTTTCCGCCTGGATGCCGGGGCCGTTGTCTTCGATGGTGGTGACGCAGCGCGAGCGTGTCCGCACCAGCCGCACGGTAATCTTGCCGCCCTTTTCCGGCACGAAAGAGCGGGCATTCTCGATCAGATTGGCGATGATCTGGCCGATGCGTAGATCGTGGCCGTTGACGACGAAGCGCGTCTTGACGTTCGGCTTGCGTTCGATCGCATATTCGATTTCCACCTGCTTCTTGGTGCTCCTGACCTGGCGCGAAACCTCGATCAGGTCGCGCAGCAGCACCTCCATGTCGACGGAGCCGGCATCGACGCGCGCGAGTTCGGCGTCGAGACGGGAGGCGTCGGAGATATCGCTGATCAGCCGATCGAGGCGGCGGACATCGTGCTGGATGACGTCCATCAGCCGCTTCTTGGAATCGTCGGATCGGGCAAGCGGCAGCGTTTCGACGGCACTGCGCAGCGAGGTCAGCGGGTTCTTGAGCTCATGGCTGACATCGGCCGCGAAACTCTCGATCGAATCGATGCGGTCGTAGAGCGCCGTCGTCATCTCGCGCAATGCGATGGAAAGGTTGCCGATTTCATCCTGGCGGGCAGAGAAGTCGGGGATCTCTTCGCGCGTCTTGGCGCCGCGGCGGACGCGGATGGCAGCTGCCGAAAGACGGCGCAGTGGATTGGCGATGGTCGATGACAGCACCAGTGAAAGCAGCACGTTGACGAGTGTCGCCACGCCGAAGACGCGCATGATAGCAAGCCGTTCAGCATGGACGATATTGTCGATGTCGCCCGCCTGTGTCGACAACAACAGCACGCCGAGCACGGCGCGGAAGCGCTGGATCGGCACGGCGACGGAAACGATGAGTTCACCTTTTTCGGTGGTGCGCACGACTGCGCCGCGCACGCCGGTGAGCGCGTTCATCACTTCGGGATAGATCGAGCCGTCGCCGCCCGGCGCTTCCTTATAGAGCGGCAGATTGCCGGGCTGCAGCGCCTTGTTGAAGAGGGTGGCGAACCACTCGCTCCACGTCTGTTTCTCTTCCTCCACCGGCGGCAGGTCGAAGCGCAGCACTTGGCCGCGCGAATAGAGATGGCGCGAATCGAGCAGCAGGTTGGCATCGGCATCGAAGATGCGGGCGCGTGTGCGTGTCGGAGAGATCAGCCGGCGCAGGACCGGCGCAACCTTTTCGGGATCGATCGGGAATTCAAGGTCCTCATCGTTCGGCACCGGGGTGATGCTCTGGCCGGCCTGCAGCTCGAGCAGCTTCTGCGGATCGATGGTAATCGAGTTCGTATCGACCGACGCGGAGGCCGAAACGGCGCCGGCGATGATTTCGCCCTGCGTCAACAGGCTTTCGGCGCGAGCGTCGATCAATCCTTCGCGGAACTGGTTAAGGTAGAGAATGCCGCCGACGAGCACCACCAGCGCGACGAGATTGAAGAACAGGATGCGCCGTGTCAGGCTCGAAAAGACGGCATTGCCGAAGATCCGGCGGATCAGGGTGAAGGGATGCGACCAACGGCGGCCTCGGACGCGACGGGTGCTCACGCCCTCCGCATCGTCCAGATCCCTTTCCTGCACCAACTGTGCCAATGACAGGCCCTTTCGAAGGGCGGGGCCGGATGGACCGGCCCGCAGCCCTCAACATTTCCGACAGCGCCGCGCGTCTTTTCAGACGCGCAAAGGACGCTGTGACGTTTTGAACTGCTGCATAATTAAATCCTTAAATCGATGCCGATTTAGGAAATTATGCAGGAGCGCGCTGCGCCGCTCGGGGCTCAGGCTGCTTCGCGGAAGCGGTATCCCACTCCGTAGAGTGTTTCAATCATATCAAAGTCGTTGTCGACCATCTTGAATTTCTTGCGCAGCCGCTTGATGTGGCTGTCGATGGTCCGGTCGTCGACATAGACCTGTTCGTCATAGGCTGCGTCCATCAGCGCGTCGCGGCTTTTGACGACGCCGGGGCGCTGCGCCAGCGAATGCAGGATCAGGAATTCGGTCACCGTCAGCGTCACTGCCTCACCCTTCCAGGTGCAGGTGTGGCGTTCCTGGTCCATGACCAGCTGCCCGCGCTCCAGCGAGCGGGCCTGCTGCACCGCGCCGGTCTTCGGCGCGCCGGTGGGGCTGGTGCCGGCAGCAGCGGCTTCGCGGCTTGACGCGCGGCGCAGGACAGCGCGTACGCGCTCCACCAGCAGACGCTGCGAAAAAGGTTTGGTGATGAAATCATCGGCACCCATCTTCAGGCCGAAGAGTTCATCGATCTCCTCATCCTTGGAGGTGAGGAAGATGACCGGAATATCCGACTTCTGCCGCAGGCGGCGCAGCAGTTCCATGCCGTCCATGCGCGGCATCTTGATGTCGAAGATCGCCAGCTGCGGCGGTCGCGCCAGCAGGCCGTCGAGCGCCGAAGCACCGTCCGTATACGTCTCGACCTTATATCCTTCGGCCTCCAGTGCGATCGACACCGAGGTGAGGATGTTGCGGTCGTCATCAACGAGCGCGATTGTCGGCATGGTGTTGGTCTCCGTCATCAGTGCGCAATCTCCCGGATTTGCTCTCCCCAGGCGGTCTCAGTGACCGGATGCGCTTATGGAGGATAAAGGTGGAACAAATTGTGGCAAAGATAAAGGGGAAGATTGTCGTAAAATTCGCGAGCAATCTTAGGTAGTGCGTCCGAATCTTTAAACGCGATCTATTCAAACGATTTAAAATTAAGACGATAAATTTAAATCGATTAATTATTTGATATCACTGCATTTTCTCAAGTTTTCCATCTTGTGTTTTAAAATTTCTACCCGTATTTTCGCGATTAGTTTTAACGGCAACGAGCCTGAGTGAAGGGAACTAGCCATGGAAATGTTCGGAGTTCATAACCCGGCAATAGAGCTGGCAACGGTTGGATTGGGCGGCGCAGCCAGCGTTCGCTACAACTTTTCCGCCGCCGCGCTCTATGAAGAAGCGATCCGCCGGGGCGAAGCCGAACTGACCGCTCAAGGCGCATTGCGGGCTATCACCGGCCAGCACACGGGCCGTTCGCCGCGCGACAAGTTCGTCGTTCGCGATATCAATACCGATGGCGAAATCTGGTGGGACAACAACAAGCCGATCTCGCCGGAGCATTTCGCCGTGCTGCGCGACGATATGCTGGCGCATGCCGCGGGCAAGGAGCTTTTCGTCCAGGATCTCGTCGGTGGCGCCGAGGAAGGTCATGCTCTGCCGACCCGCGTTGTGACCGAATTCGCCTGGCATTCACTGTTCATCCGCAATCTGCTGATCCGCCCCGACACTGCAGCGCTGTCCAGCTTCGTGCCGAAGCTGACGATCATCGATCTGCCGAGCTTCAAGGCCGATCCGGCCCGCCACGGCTGCCGTTCGGAAACGGTGATCGCCTGCGATCTCACCAACGGTCTCGTCCTCATCGGCGGCACCTCCTATGCCGGCGAAATGAAGAAATCGGTCTTCACCGTGCTCAACTACCTGCTGCCGGCCAAGGGCGTGATGCCGATGCACTGCTCGGCCAATGTCGGACCGGACGGTGACGCGGCGGTCTTCTTCGGCCTTTCCGGCACCGGCAAGACGACGCTTTCGGCCGATCCGGCCCGGACGCTGATCGGTGATGACGAACACGGCTGGAGCGAGAACGGCATCTTCAACTTCGAAGGCGGCTGCTACGCCAAGACCATCCGCCTTTCGGCCGAAGCCGAGCCGGAAATCTACGCGACGACGCAGCGTTTCGGCACCGTGTTGGAAAACGTCGTGCTGAACGAAAGCCGCGAGCCGGATTTCGACGACGGGTCGCTGACCGAAAACACCCGTTGCGCCTATCCGATGGACTTCATCCCGAACGCTTCGGAAACGGGCCGTACCGGGCATCCGAAGACAATCATCATGCTGACCGCCGATGCCTTTGGCGTCATGCCGCCGATCGCCCGATTGACGCCTGATCAGGCGATGTATCACTTCCTCTCCGGCTACACCGCCAAGGTGGCCGGCACCGAAAAGGGTGTCGTCGAGCCGGAAGCGACCTTCTCCACCTGCTTCGGCGCTCCTTTCATGCCGCGGCATCCGGCCGAATACGGCAATCTGCTCAAGGAGCTGATCGGCCGCCATGGCGTCCAATGCTGGCTTGTCAATACCGGCTGGACCGGTGGCGCCTATGGCACCGGCAAGCGCATGCCGATCAAGGCGACGCGTGCGCTTCTCGCTGCCGCCCTGACCGGCGAACTCGGACAGGCCGAATTCCGTGCTGACACCAACTTCGGCTTCGCCGTGCCGGTCTCCGTCGACGGCGTCGATGGCAGCATTCTCGATCCGCGCTCGACCTGGGCCAACAAGGCAGCCTATGACGCGCAGGCCGAAAAGCTGGTCTCGATGTTCATCGCGAACTTCGCCAAGTTCGAAAATCATGTCGACGGCGGCGTCCGTGATGCGGCCCCCGGCGTAAAGGTCGCTGCCGAATAGGCAGATCAAACCTCTGACTCACGTGAAACCCGGCATCGCAAGATAGCCGGGTTTCCCATATCACAGCCGATATTTTCAATTCGCCGCCGATGTGAGATAGAACGCCGCATGGCCAGCGACGCGCTCTATATCGATGACAGGATCACCATCGCCGGATGGGAGCTGACGGAACAGTTCGTTCTGGCGGGCGGTCCCGGTGGGCAGAATGTCAACAAGGTCTCGACCGCGGTCCAGCTGTTCTTCAACATCGCGAATTCGCCGTCCCTGAACGATCGTGTCAAAACCAATGCGATCAAGCTCGCCGGCCGGCGGTTGTCGAAGGAGGGCGTGCTGATGATCGAGGCGAGCCGGTTTCGCAGCCAGGACCGCAACCGTGAGGATGCGCGCGACCGGTTGAAGGAACTGATTCTCGAGGCCGCCAAGCCGCCACCGCCGCCGCGCAAGAAGACCAGGCCGACCAAGGGTTCGGTCGAACGCCGCCTGAAGGAAAAATCCGGTCGCTCGGAAGTCAAGAAAATGCGCGGCCGCCCCGGCGGCGGCAGCGGTGAGTGACATGCCGGAGCTCTTGAGCGGCATCCGCCATCTCCCCAGTTACCTCGACCGAGCGCGTCAGGAGGCATTGGTCGAGGTGATCCGTGCCGTCGTCGCCGAAGCGCCGCTTTATGTGCCCGCCATGCCCGGCACCGGCAAGCCGATGTCCGTGCGCATGACCAATTGCGGGCCGCTTGGCTGGGTGACGGACAAAGAGCGCGGCTATCGCTACCAGCCCACGCACCCGGCAACCGGCAGACCTTGGCCTGATATGCCGCAGCAATTGCTCGATATCTGGAATGACGTTTCGGGTTACGACAAGCCGCCGGAAGCCTGCCTCGTCAATTTCTACTCCGACGAAGCGCGCATGGGCTTGCATCAGGACAAGGACGAACAGGATCTCAAAGCCCCGGTCGTCTCGATCTCGCTCGGCAACAGCTGCCTCTTTCGCGTCGGCGGCCTCAGCCGCAATGATCGCACGCTATCTTTCAAGCTTTCGAGCGGTGATCTGGTGGTGCTGGGCGGCGAGGGGAGGCTGTGTTTCCACGGCGTCGACCGCATCCATCCGGCGACGTCGACGCTGCTGAAGAATGGTGGCCGCATCAATCTGACGCTTCGCCGCGTCAATCCCACCGCCTAGAGCAATTCCAGCAAAAGTGCGCAGCGGTTTTGCGCCCGGAATTGCGTAAAAACAAAGCGATAGAGCGTGTCCGTTATTCGGAGAAAAACGGAAAGGCTCTAACGACCGCTGCTATAGCTTTCGCAGCGCGACCTGTTCGATCAGGTGATCCTTGCCCTTTTTCAGGATGAGATCGGCGCGTGGACGCGTCGGCAGAATGTTCTGCCGCAGGTTCTTCAGGTTGATGTTTGCCCAAAGATCCTCGGCGATTTCGAGCGCTTCCGCGTCGCTGATCGAGGCATAGCGATGGAAATAGGAATTCGGATCGCGGAAGGCGGTCTCGCGTAGCCGCATGAAGCGCGTGACATACCAGTTGTGGATCTCGTCTTCGGCGGCATCGATATAGATCGAGAAGTCGAAGAAGTCGGAGACCATCGGCACGATCTTGCCGCCGGCAGGCAGGTCGCGCGATTGCAGCACATTGATGCCCTCGAAGATCAGGATGTCCGGCCGGTCGACGATCTTGTATTCGTCCGGCAGCACGTCGTAGACGAGGTGCGAATAGCTGGGCGCCTTCACATCCGGCCGCCCGGCCTTGATCGCCGAGAGGAAGCGCAGGATTGCACCCGTGTCGTAGCTTTCCGGAAAGCCCTTGCGCTGCATCAGCTTTTCCCGCTGCAGCACGGCGTTGGGGTGGAGGAAACCGTCGGTGGTGACGAGATCGACCTTCGGGCTGGAAGGCCAGCGCCCCAGGAGTTCCTTGAGGATACGGGCGGTGGTCGACTTTCCCACCGCGACCGAGCCGGCGATGCCGATGACGAAGGGCGTTTTCGTCACATCAGACAGGCTGAGGAAGCGGTTGCGCTGTTCAAACAGCATCTGCGAGGATTCGACATGTGCCGAGAGCAGCCGCGACAGCGACAGATAGATGCGCCGGACCTCGTCGAGATCGATTGGATCGCCCATCGAACGCAGCCGTTTGACCTCGTCGCTCGTCAGCGTCAACGGCGTGTCGGCGCGGAATTTCGCCCATTGTTCGGAAGAGAAGAAGTGGTAGGGCGAATAGGATTCCGACTGGAAGTGATCCAACGTTTCCGGCACCCCGATAATCTCAGTCGCGATACTCATGAATTCTGCCGGCTGGCCTTTTCCTTGAGGCCGGACTGCGCGGTTCTGCGCTCGAGCTCGGCCATGACATTCTCTAACGGTATTTCAGCAATCTTCAATACGACCAATAGGTGATAGAGCACATCGGCAGCCTCATAGGTCAGATTGTCGCGGTCGCCGGTCACCGCCGCCATCACGGCTTCGATCGCCTCTTCACCGAGCTTCTTTGCCGCTTTCGGCTGGCCGGCGGCCACGAGCTTGGCTGTCCAGGATTGCTCCGGCGAAGCTTTCGATCGTTCTGCGACGATGCTTTCGAGATCGGAAAGAGAAAATCCGCTCATAGGTCCGCTTTCAAGGTTCAGTCGAGACGCATGTCGATGCCGCACTTCGACATATAGTGCTTCGCCTCGCTGACGGAATAGGTGCCGAAGTGGAAGATCGACGCGGCAAGCACCGCATTGGCATGGCCCTCCTTCACCCCGGCGACGAGATCGTCGAGATCGCCGACGCCGCCGGAGGCGATCACCGGCACACGCACCGCATCGGCGATCGCTCGCGTCAGTTCCAGATCGTAGCCGACCTTGGTGCCGTCACGGTCCATCGAGGTGACCAAGAGCTCGCCGGCGCCGCGCGCCACCATCTTCTGGGCGAATTCGATGGCATCGATGCCGGTCGCGTTGCGGCCGCCATGGGTATAGATTTCCCAGGCGCTGAGATTGTCGCCGCCGACCGCCTGCGTGCGCCGGCGTTTGGCATCGATCGAAACAACGATGCACTGGTCGCCGAACTTGTCGGCTGCCTCAGTGACGAAGTCGGGATTGCTGACGGCTGCCGAATTGATCGAGACCTTGTCGGCACCGCACAGCAACAGCTTGCGGATATCGGCGATGGTGCGCACCCCGCCGCCGACCGTCAGCGGCATGAAGCATTGGTCGGCCGTGCGAGACACGACATCGAAGATCGTCTCGCGATTGTCCGAGGAAGCGGTGATGTCGAGGAAGCAGAGTTCGTCCGCGCCGGCCGCATCATAAGCCTTCGCGGCTTCGACGGGATCGCCGGCATCGACGAGATTGAGGAAGTTGACGCCCTTGACGACACGGCCGTCCTTGACGTCGAGGCAGGGAATGACACGGGCCTTGAGGGTCATTTATGCGGTCTCCTTGGCCCGGGCCGCCTTGATCAGCGCCAGCGCTTCCTTGGGATCGATACGACCGTCATAAAGCGCACGGCCTGAAATCGCCCCTTCCAGCTTCCGCGCATCGGGCTCCAGCATGCGGCGGATATCGTCGAGAGAGGCAAGGCCGCCCGAGGCGATGACGGGAATGGAAACGGCGTCGGCAAGTTCCAGCGTCGAACTCCAGTTGATGCCGGCCAGAATGCCGTCACGGTCGATATCGGTGTAGATGATCGCGGCGACGCCGGCGCCCTCGAATTTCCTGGCGAGCTCGATGATACCGAGTTCGGAGGCCTCCGCCCAACCCTCGACGGCCACCTTGCCGCCCTTGGCATCGATGCCGACGGCCACACGATCAGGAAATTTCCGGCAGGCCTCGATGACCAGCGCCGGATTTCTGACCGCGACGGTGCCGAGAATGACGCGCCGCAGCCCGCGCGACAGCCAGGCCTCGATATGATCGAGCGTGCGAATGCCGCCGCCGAGCTGCACGGGATTGTCCGTTGCCTTCAAGATCGCTTCGACGGCATCGCCATTGGCCGAATGTCCCGCAAAAGCGCCGTCGAGATCAACCACATGCAGCCATTCGAAACCCTGATCTTCGAAGGATCTCGCCTGGGCGGCCGGATCGGTGTTGTAGACCGTCGCCTGCTGCATGTCGCCGAGCTTCAGGCGGACGCATTGGCCGCCTTTCAGGTCGATCGCGGGAAAAAGGATCATGTCGTCTTACATCCGTAGAGTGGTCGGTACCATCAGCGCATTCCACGCATCTACGATATCCGATTGGAAAAAGACAGCGGCAATGGCAGCCGCGCCGAAAAGCAGAAGGAGGAGAAGGGTGACGGCAAAACCGGCCCGGACCTGACGCCAGAAGCCCAGGCGCCTCTTGATCGATTTCTCGATGCTTCGTACCTGGCGCAATGCATCGCTGTTGACGGCAGTCAGCCGGATCTGCGGCTCCATCGCCTCGACATAGGTTTCGGCATAACTCGAAAGGATCTGCGAGGCGCGGTCGCGCAGCGTGTTGCGCAGGTCGGTCGAGAGATAATTGCTGTTGACGGCGGCAAGCTCGGCCTCATCGGGCGAACGGCCGGCATTTCGCTTGCGATGGCTGAGAACGAAATCGCGCTTTTGCCGCTCGTAGAGTGCGTAGGCGAGCAGGCCGATCAGATCGTCCTCACCTTCGATATAGAATTCCAGCACGGCCTCGGCGATATCGCCGGCGCTGACCCCGTTTTGCCGCCGGCTCGAACCGTCGTTTGCGGGGAAAGATTCATGGATCATCGGTCCAGCCTTTCTTTCAGCGCCTTGGCTGCATTGGAAAGCGCCTTCCTGTGGATGGCTTCGTCGACACGGCGGATGATCGTGCCGCCGGGGAGCTTGATATCAGAAAAGGGCGGCAAGCCTTCCCTGGAGGGCCGCAACGTGTAGAACACCTTGCCTGATTTCCGTGAAGCCGGCATCGAGCACACTCCTGTTCCGCCGTTTACATACAAGGGAAATAAGGCGGCTGTATTAAAAGCCAGCCCTTGGTGAAATTCCAGCAAAACCGTGTAGCCGCTTTGCTTCGGGATTGCGTGAACAATGCTTGACGGGTTCGGGCTCTACGGGTTCCAGCGCAGAAAATTGGCGATCAGGGCCAGGCCGAGCTTCTGGCTCTTTTCCGGGTGAAACTGTGCTCCGACCATGTTGTCGCGCCCGACAAAAGCGGTCATCGGACCGCCATAGTCGGCCGTCGCAATAACATCCTCGGCATTTTCGGCGGCAAGATGGTAGGAATGCACGAAATAGGCGTGCAGTCCCTGCGACCCCGTCGGAATTCCTTCGAAGAGCGGATGTTGGCGCTTCAGGTCGAGCGTGTTCCAGCCGATCTGCGGGATCTTGAGTGCCGGATCATCCGGCGTCATCTCGACGACGTTACCGGGAATCCAGCCGAAACCGTGCGTCACGGTCTTCTCGAGGCCGCGCGAGGACATGAGCTGCATGCCGACGCAGATGCCGAGGAACGGCCGCGCCTTCTTCTCGACAGCCTCGATCAACACCTCGGCCATATCAGGCACGGCATCGAGGCCGCGCCGGCAATCGGCATAGGCGCCGACACCGGGAAGCACGATACGATCGGCCGCGGCAACATCCTCCGCCCTGTCGGTGAGATCGATATGGGCATCGATGCCAGCTTCGTGGGCGGCACGTTCGAAAGCCTTGGTCGCCGAGCGCAGGTTACCGGAGCCGTAGTCGATAATCGCAACGCGCATCGTTAGCGTCCTCCATCAAAACCAAAAAGACCAAGCGATGTTGCATCGCCGTGCGGGCCGTTCGGACGGGCCTTGTTCTGCCAGTCCGGTGCCGCGGCGTCGTCACTAGCTGCGATGACCGCCCCGTCCGAGAAATAGATCTGCTCAGCAACGCCGATCGTATCGGCGGCAATGAGCGCGTCTTCGGTCCAGCCCTTGGCAGCAAGGTTGCGGACACGGAAATTCTGGCCCTCGAGACCGACCAGAATATTCACGCCCAGCAGAATTGCCGCTCCCGCCGGCCCGAGGCCTGGTTCGTCCATCAGCGCACCACCAATCCCCTGCAGCAGAAAGGCCGCGGCCGCATGCAGCCAAAGTCGATGCGCCAGCAGCCAAACCCATGGAAACAGGAAGCCGAGCAGCGTGAAGCCGTCACGGATGGTTCGCGTCTCATCGGCCGTGGCGCTCGTGCCACCGGGCGGTGTCAGGAAGATATAGCTGGATGTCATTGCCGCCGCTCCCTTGAAGGGCTCAGACGAGCGTGCCCTTGGTCGAGGGAACACGGCCCGCCTGTCTCGGATCGATCTCTGTCGCCGTGCGCAACGCGCGGGCAACGGCCTTGAAGCATGTCTCGGCAATATGGTGATTGTTGGCGCCATAATGGTTGAGAATATGCAAGGTGATGCCGGCATTCTGGGCGAGTGCATGGAAGAATTCGCGAACGAGCTCGGTGTCGAAAGTGCCGATCTTCGGCGCACTGAAGGCGACATTCCAGACGAGGAACGGCCGGCCGGAAAGATCGACCGCAGCCTTGGTCATCGTCTCGTCCATGGCGAGATCGATCGAAGCGTAGCGGGTGATCCCGCGCCGGTCGCCGAGTGCCTTGGAGATCGCCTGGCCGATGGCGATGCCGGTATCTTCGACCGTATGATGGTCGTCGATATGCAGGTCGCCCTTGGCATCGATCTCCATGTCGATGAGGGAATGTCGGGAAAGCTGGTCGAGCATATGGTCGAAGAAGCCGACGCCCGTCGAGATCGTCGATTTGCCGGTGCCGTCGAGATTGACGGAAACGGAAATCGAGGTTTCGTTGGTCTTGCGGGAAACGCTGCCCGTGCGGCTTGCTGCGGTCTCGGCCATATGGCCCTCCATCGGGAATAAGGCCGTTCCTTATCAGGCGCATCGGGAAATATCCAGAAGCCGGGCAAGAGAAAAGCCGGCCCATTTGCAATCCGCTCCGGCCCACTTACATAGGGCTCAACAGGGCCGGCATGCGGCCCGGCAGACAGGTGTTTTATGACAACAATCATTACAGTTCGAAAAGGCGGCAAGGTGGTGATGGCGGGCGATGGCCAGGTGAGCCTCGGCCAGACCGTCATGAAGGGCAATGCCCGCAAGGTGCGCCGCATCGGCAAGGGCGAAGTCATCGCCGGTTTTGCCGGCGCCACCGCCGATGCCTTTACCCTGCTCGAAAGACTTGAAAAGAAGCTGGAGCAATATCCCGGTCAATTGATGCGTGCCGCCGTCGAGCTCGCCAAGGACTGGCGCACCGACAAATACCTGCGCAATCTCGAAGCCATGATGCTCGTCGCCGACAAGTCGATCACGCTGGCAATCACCGGCAATGGCGACGTTCTGGAGCCGGAGCATGGCACGACGGCAATCGGTTCCGGCGGCAATTTTGCCCTCGCGGCCGCCCTCGCGCTTATGGATACCGACAAATCGGCTGAGGAGATCGCTCGCCGTGCTCTCGATATCGCCGCCGACATCTGCGTCTACACGAACCACAACGTCGTGGTGGAATCGCTGGATGCCGAAGGCTGAACCCTATGCCTTCCGGCCGCTTGCCGCGGTTGACCTGCCGCTCCTCGCTAAATGGCTGGAAAGCCGGCACGTCAGGCGCTGGTGGAGCGATCCGGCCAAGGCGCTGGCTTCGATGGAAAAGCATATCGATGCGGCCTCCGTCTCGTGCTTCATCGTCACGCTGAATGGAAAGGACTTCGCCTTTATCCAGGCGGCCGATCTCGACGACGAGGACGATGAAGCGCTCGCCGGTCAGCCGAAGGGCACCTACGGCATCGACCAGTTCATTGGCATCGAGGAACTCGCGGGCAAAGGTCATGGACCGGCCTTTATGATAGGGTTCTGCGATATGCTCTTTGCAAAGGGCGCGCAGCGGATCCTGGTCGATCCGCATCCTGACAATGCATTCGCAATCAGAGCCTATACCAAGGCGGGCTTTCAAGGACTTGGCGAAACAACGACTAATTACGGCCGGGCGCTGTTGATGGCCCTGGACCGCCAGGAGAATGATACGCAATGACCACTTTTTCCCCCCGCGAGATCGTTTCTGAGCTCGATCGCTACATCATCGGCCAGCATGATGCCAAACGCGCCGTCGCGATTGCGCTGCGCAACCGCTGGCGCCGCCAGCAGCTCGACCCGAGCCTGCGCGATGAAGTCATGCCGAAGAACATCCTGATGATCGGCCCGACCGGTGTCGGCAAGACGGAGATCTCCCGCCGCCTGGCAAAACTCGCCGGCGCACCCTTCATCAAGGTGGAGGCCACCAAGTTCACCGAAGTCGGCTATGTCGGCCGCGATGTCGAGCAGATCATCCGCGATCTGGTCGAGGTCGGCATCGGCCTGGTGCGCGAGAAGAAGCGGGCCGAGGTACAGGCCAAGGCGCATGTGAGCGCCGAGGAGCGTGTTCTCGATGCGCTGGTTGGCACGACCGCATCGCCTGCCACACGCGAAAACTTCCGCAAGAAGCTCCGGGACGGCGAACTCGACGACAAGGAAATCGATATCGAGGTGGCCGATGCCGGTTCCGGCATGGGTGGCTTCGAAATTCCCGGCATGCCGGGCGCCAATATCGGCGTGCTGAACCTGTCGGAAATGTTCGGCAAGGCGATGGGCGGCCGCACCAAGAAGGTTCGCACGACAGTCAAGGCTTCCTATGGCGACCTCATCCGTGACGAATCCGACAAGCTGATCGACAACGAAGTGATCCAGCGCGAAGCTGTTCGCTCCACCGAGAATGACGGTATCGTCTTCCTCGACGAAATCGACAAGATCGCCGCCCGCGACGGCGGCATGGGCGCCGGCGTTTCACGCGAAGGCGTCCAGCGCGACCTCTTGCCGCTCGTCGAAGGCACGACGGTTTCGACCAAATACGGGCCGGTCAAGACGGACCATATCCTGTTCATCGCCTCCGGCGCCTTCCATGTCTCCAAGCCCTCGGATCTTCTGCCGGAACTGCAGGGCCGCCTGCCGATCCGTGTCGAATTGCGTCCGCTGAACAAGGATGATTTCCGCCGGATCTTGACCGAGACGGAAGCGAGCCTCATCCGCCAGTACCGCGCTCTGATGGAGACCGAGAGCCTGAGCCTCGAATTCACCGACGACGCGATCGACGCGCTTGCCGATGTCGCCGTGCATCTGAACTCCTCCGTCGAAAACATCGGCGCACGCCGTCTGCAGACGGTGATGGAGCGGGTGCTGGACGATATTTCCTACAACGCACCGGATCGGGGCGGGACGGCCGTGACGATCGATGCCGCCTATGTGCGCGAACATGTCGGCGATCTCGCGCAGAATACCGATCTCTCACGCTTCATTCTGTGATATCGGCGCACCGCTTCATGTCTTTCCCGGCATGAATGACGGATTGTGACGAACGCGACTCTCGACAACGGGCCTTTTACTTTCTACTGCATAATTCCCTAAATCGGAATCGATTTAGGGATAAAATTATGCAGCAATTCAAAGTGCTACGGCGTCCTTTGCGCGTCTGAAAAGACGCGCGGCGCTGTAGTGAAGGCCCGTTTTGTTTTCTGCTCCGGCTTTATTCGGCCAAGATTCTGGTCCAGTCAGCCGCATCGCAAACAGGACGATGGAACGGACGGGATAACGGATCGTGCGACGCCTTTTGACAAGCCTTATGATTGCCGTTGCCCTGGTGAATTCGGCGCCGGCCTTCGCAATGCAGACGGTGCCGGCCGGCAATCGTCACGCCGAGCAGCCCGATATTCCGGGCGCCTCCATCCGGCGTACCAAGGGCACCAAGAGCAGCTTCGATCTGAAATACGAAAAGGTTCATGAGCTTCTGGCGACCGATCGCGAGCTGATGAGCAAGATCCGCAAGATTTCCGGCGCTTACGGCATCAATCCCATCCATGTCGTCGGCGCGATCGTCGGCGAACACACCTATAATGTCGACGCCTACGACCGGCTGCAGGCCTATTATGTCAAGGCTGCCTCCTATGCCGGAGAAAGCTTCCGCTTCGCTTATGATGGCGAAAGCGTCGACGAATTCGTGGCGCGGCCGCAATTTTCCGAATGCAAGGGCAAGAGCGATTCCTACACGCTCTGGTCCTGCCGCGAAGATGTCTGGGAAACCGATTTCCGCGGCAAGACGGTGGGTGGCACGAGCTTTCCTAACAACCGTTTCAGCGCGGTTTTCTTCCAGCCCTTTTATGCCGGCCAGACCTTCGGCCTCGGCCAGGTCAATCCGCTGACGGCGCTGATGCTTTCCGATCTTGTGACCCGCGTGTCCGGCTATCCGAAGCTGAACGAGAAGAATGCCGGCGCCGTCTACAGGGCCATCATGGATCCCGATATCTCGCTCGCCTTCGTCGCGGCCTCGATCCGCAGGTCGATCGACGATTACAAGGAGATCGCCGGCATGGATATCTCGGGCAATCCCGGCCTGACGGCGACGCTCTATAATGTCGGCAATTCGCGCCAGCGCGCCGCAGCACTTGCTGCGAAAAACCGCGGCGCCGGTGCGGCGGTCTGGCCGGAAGAGAATTATTACGGCTGGCTGATCAACGACAAGCTGGACGAACTCAAGGGCCTGCTCTAGCTTCAAGCTTGCCGGGAAGGCCTAGATCTTCCCCGAAAGGCTTTTACGATGGACATGCGTCCGGACCCCTTCGTCCCGCCAGCACCGCTGCCGCGTACCGTGCCGCCGAGCCGGCTGGAAATCATTCGCATCATCCTGCGCAATCCGCTCGAACTCTGGGGCGAGCCGTCCTACACGCTGCCGTGGATCCGCACCAATTTCTTCGGCCAGAGGACGCTGATCGTCAATGATCCCGGCCTGATCAAGCACGTGCTTGTTGATAATGCCAATAATTACCGCATGTCGGATGTGCGCCAGCTCGTCCTGCGTCCGATCCTCCGCGACGGCCTTCTGACCGCCGAAGGTCCTGTCTGGAAAAGATCGCGCAAGGCGGTGGCGCCTATTTTCACGCCCCGCCATGCCCAAGGCTTTGCCGGGCAGATGCTGCGCCAGTCCGAAGATTATGCCCGCAAATATGAGGGCGCAGGCGAGGCAGGCGCAATTTTCGATATCAGCACCGATATGACCGAGCTGACCTTCGCGATTCTGGCTGACACATTGTTCTCCGGCGAAATCGTCACATCGAGCGGCCATTTCGCCGACGACGTCAATGAACTCCTGCATCGCATGGGCCGAGTCGATCCGATGGATCTGATGCGCGCTCCCTCCTGGGTTCCACGTGTGACACGCATCGGCGGTCAGAAAGTGCTGGAGAAATTCCGAGCCATCGTGCGCAACACGATGGATATGCGGCTTGCAAAGATGAAGGCAGACCGCAGCAGCGCGCCCGAGGATTTCCTGACCCTGCTCCTGGAGCAGGCCGGCCCCGACGGGCTGACCAAAGAAGAGATCGAAGACAATATCCTGACCTTCATCGGCGCGGGGCATGAAACCACAGCCCGGGCATTGGCCTGGACGCTGTATTGCGTATCGAACAGCCCGCATATCCGCGAGGGGATGGAGGAAGAAATCGACGCGGTGCTCGCCACCGGGGCCAAACCTGTGGAATGGCTGGATATGATGCCGCAGACGCGCGCCGCCTTTGAGGAGGCCTTGCGCCTTTATCCGCCGGCGCCATCCATCAATCGCGCCGCCATATCAGATGATTCCTGGACAAGCCCCAAGGGGGAGCGGGTCGAGCTTGAGGCCGGTGTCACGGTGCTCGTCATGCCCTGGACGCTGCATCGCCACGAACTTCACTGGGACAGGCCGCGCGCCTATATGCCCGAACGCTTCCTGCCGGAAAATCGCGGTTCTATCGGCCGCTTTCAGTTCCTGCCTTTCGGCGCTGGCCCGCGTGTCTGCATCGGCGCAACCTTTGCACTTCAGGAGGCAGTGATCGCGCTTGCTGTCCTGATGCATCGTTATCGCTTCGATTCCACCGATCAGACCAATCCTTGGCCGGTGCAGAAGCTGACGACGCAGCCGCAGAATGGACTGCCGATGCGCGTGACGCCGCGCACAATTTCCACGAAGGCATAAATCTTTAGAATTATTGCAGAATTGACTATGAATGAAAGCCGGGCAAAGTGGCAGCATTCAAAAGTCGTTGCCAGGGAGAATGTCGCATGAGCCGCGTTGATAAGAACGGTCTTGCCATCGAAACCGTCCTTCGTGATTTCCTCGTCAAGGAGGTGCTGCCGGGTCTGGCGGTCGATGCGGACAAGTTCTTTGCCGATTTTTCGGCGATCATCCACGACCTCGCCCCGAAAAATCGTGCGCTGCTGGCAAAACGCGACGAACTGCAGGTAAAGATCGACGACTGGTACCGCCGGCATGGCGCCCCGGCGGATATGGACGAATACCAGTCCTTCCTCCGCGAAATCGGCTATCTGCTGCCGGAGGGATCGGACTTCCAGGTTTCGACCGACAATGTCGATCCGGAAATCGCCTCGATCGCCGGCCCGCAGCTCGTCGTTCCCGTGATGAACGCCCGTTACGCCTTGAACGCCGCCAATGCCCGCTGGGGCTCGCTCTATGATGCGCTCTACGGCACGGACGCCATTCCCGAGAGCGATGGCGCCGAGAAGGGTAAGGGCTACAATCCGAAGCGCGGCGAGAAGGTCATCGCCTGGGTGCGCGATTTCCTCGATACATCAGCGCCGCTGCAGGACTGCCGCTGGAAGGACGTCGGAAGCTTCGCCGTCAAGGATGGAGCGCTGGTCGTCAGATCGATCGATGGCGAGCAGGCCATGCTGACGGACGGCAAGCGTTTTGCCGGCTATCGCGGCGATCCCGCCGCTCCCACGCATATTCTCCTGAAGAACAATGGCATTCACATTGAAATCGTCATCGATGCGGCGACGACGATCGGGAAAGCCGATCCGGCTCATATTTCCGATGTCTGGCTGGAATCGGCAATCACGACGATCATGGACTGCGAGGATTCGATTGCCGCTGTCGATGCCGAGGACAAGGTCGTCGTCTATCGCAACTGGCTCGGCCTGATGAAGGGCGACCTGCAGGAAGAGGTGGCAAAGGGCGGAACGAGCTTCATCCGCAAGCTCAACCCGGATCTGCAATATGCTGGCCCGGATGGTGCCGCCTTCGAGCTGCACCGCCGCTCGCTGATGCTGGTGCGCAATGTCGGCCACCTCATGACCAACCCGGCGATCCTCGACCGCGACGGCAACGAGGTGCCTGAAGGCATCATGGATGCTGTGATCACCGGCCTGATCGCGCTTTATGATATTGGTCCCTCCGGCCGGCGGAAGAATTCCCGCACCGGCTCCATGTATGTGGTCAAGCCGAAGATGCATGGGCCGGAAGAGGTGGCCTTCGCCGTCGAAATCTTCTCGCGTGTCGAAGATGCGCTTGGCCTACCGCGCAACACCATCAAGATGGGCATCATGGATGAGGAGCGCCGCACGACCGTCAACCTCAAGGAATGCATCCGTGCTGCCCGCGAGCGCGTCGTCTTCATCAATACCGGCTTCCTCGATCGGACCGGCGACGAGATCCACACCTCGATGGAAGCCGGCCCGATGATTCGCAAGGGCGACATGCGCCAGGCGGCCTGGATTTCCGCTTATGAGAACTGGAACGTCGACATCGGCCTCGAATGCGGCTTGTCCGGCCACGCCCAGATCGGCAAGGGCATGTGGGCGATGCCGGATCTGATGGCGGCAATGCTCGAACAGAAGATCGCCCACCCGAAGGCCGGTGCCAACACCGCCTGGGTGCCATCGCCGACGGCCGCGACCCTGCATGCCACCCATTATCACCGGGTCAATGTCGCCCGTGTTCAGCAGGGGCTGAAGGATCGCGCCCGCGCCAAACTCTCCGATATTCTCTCCGTGCCGGTCGCGGTGCGGCCGAACTGGACGCCGGAGGAAATCCAGCGCGAGCTCGACAACAATGCTCAGGGCATCCTCGGCTACGTCGTGCGCTGGGTCGATCAGGGCGTCGGCTGCTCGAAGGTGCCCGACATCAACAATGTTGGACTGATGGAAGATCGCGCGACGCTGCGCATCTCGGCCCAGCACATGGCGAACTGGCTGCATCACAAGGTCGTCACCGAAGCTCAGATCATCGAGACGATGAGGCGCATGGCCGCCGTCGTAGACCGGCAGAATGTGTCGGATCCCGCCTACCGGCCGATGGCCGGCAATTTTGACGATTCGGTCGCCTTCCGGGCCGCCCTCGACCTCGTCCTGAAGGGTAGGGAACAGCCGAACGGTTATACCGAGCCGGTGCTTCACCGCCGCCGCCTCGAGCTCAAGGCGAAGCAGACTGCCTGACGGAGAATACGAAAAGGCCGCCGGAACGATAGTTCGGCGGCCTTTTTTATACCGAATTCGATAATTAGCTTACTGAATGACGACGACCTTGGACGTGCCCTTGCCCGGGCGGACGCGGCTGTAGAGATCGATGACGTCCTGGTTCATCAGGCGAATGCAGCCCGAGGAAGCGGCGGTGCCGATCGAAGCCCATTCCGGCGTGCCGTGCAGGCGGAAGAGCGTGTCCTTGCCGTCCTCGTTGAAGAGATACATGGCGCGCGCGCCGAGCGGATTGCTGAGACCCGGACCCATGCCGTCCTCGACGTACTTGGCGAGATCAGGCCGGCGGACGGCCATTTCCTTAGGCGGGTGCCAGTTCGGCCATTCCTGCTTCCAGGCGACGTAGGCGGTGCCGGCCCATGCGAAGCCCTGCTTGCCGACGCCGATGCCGTAGCGCATCGCCTTGCCGTTGGCCAGGATGTAATAGAGGAAGCGCTCGCGCGTGTTGACGATGATCGTTCCGGGACGCTCTGTGGTCTGGTAGCTGACGACCTGGCGGCGGAACTGCGGCTTGACCCTGTCGATCGGGATCGCCGGCAGGGAGTATCCGGCATCCTTCGTCAGGCCGTAGGCGTCGTTGAAGATCTGTGCCGTCTGAACCGTCGGGCCTGCGCCCTTGTTGTCGACGGATGCGCTGTCTGAGGTCGTCGAGCAACCGGCCAGAGCGAGTGTCGCCAGCAGGCCAAATACAGGGAATGCATTGCGGATGCGCATGGATGACTCTTGAAGTTTTGGGGCAAGGAGAACGGTCTTTCGACCATCGTTGATTATGGTTTATTTTCGATTAACTTGCGCTTTGCAAGGCTACTGCAGCGCGACAAATTCGTCTGCCGCGCAAATTAGAAGCGCATGGTTTTTTTGCAACAACACGCCAGCCCCCGCGATGGTTATCCATGACGATTTTGAGCGTTTACAATAACAATCCGTTAATCGATGGCCGGCAATCGGACAGGGCCATGATGGTGCGGCGCGGAACGCAGATATTGCTGCATGAAATGCGCCACGCCGTGCTGCCTGAACTGCCGCTGGCCAGCGGTCGCCGCGCCGATCTGATTACTCTTTCGGAAAAGGGCGAGGTGTGGATCATCGAAATCAAGACCTCGATCGAAGATTTCAGGGTGGATCGCAAATGGCCGGAATACAGGTTGCATTGCGACCGCCTGTTCTTCGCGACTCACCAGGATGTGCCGTTGGAGATCTTTCCCGAGGAATGCGGCCTGTTCCTGTCGGACGGTTATGGCGCCCATATGATTCGCGAGGCGCCGGAACACCGCATGGCGCCGGCCACGCGCAAATCCGTCACGCTCAACTTCTCGCGTGCCGCCGCGCAAAGGCTGATGATGGCCGAATGGGCGAACGGAAAACCGTTCACTGTGGACGATGTCTAATTATAAACGCGCGAGGTGCTCGCCTATTTCGGCGCGCGTTTGGCAAGGATACGCTGCAGTGTCCGCCGGTGCATGTTGAGCCGGCGCGCCGTTTCGGAAACATTGCGCTCGCACATTTCATAGACCCGCTGGATGTGCTCCCAGCGCACCCGATCGGCCGACATCGGATTTTCGGGAAGCTCCGCCTTTTCGCCCGGCCGCTGCGTCAGCGCCGCGAAAACGTCGTCGGCATCCGCAGGCTTTGCCAGATAGTCGACGGCGCCAAGCTTCACGGCAGTCACTGCCGTTGCGATATTGCCATAACCGGTCAAAACGATGATCCTGGTGTCGTCACGCCGCTGGCGGATCGCCTCGATCACATCGAGCCCATTGCCGTCGCCGAGCCGAAGGTCGACCACCGCATATTTCGGCGGCCGGCCTTTCGATTTGGCAACGCCCTCCGCCACTGATTCGGCCGTCTCCACCTGGAAGCCGCGTGTCTCCATCGCCCGCGCCAGGCGGCGCAGGAACGGCCCGTCGTCGTCGACGATCAGCAGGCTGGCGTCGGGACCGATATGGTCCTCATCCGACGCGGCGAAATTGTCATGATTCTGTTCTGTCATCGTCTCGGTCCCGACGGTTGAACGCCCGATCTGCGTCAACCGCTTATATCCTGTTTATGCCGACAAAGTCATTTTGTCGAATTTGCGTCGATCAGCATGCGCGGCCATTCGATCCGGATACGCGCGCCCGCACTTTCCGGATCGCGGTTCTCGAAAATCAGCGATGCGCCGGAGCGCTCCAACAGCGTCTTGGCGATGAAAAGCCCGAGCCCGAGGCCACCCGCCGTATCCTCTTTCTGTCGCTTCGTCACATAGGGCTCGCCGATCCGCGTCAGAATGTCAGGCGCATAACCGTTGCCATCGTCCTCGATAACGATCAGCACTTTGTCGTGATCGTGCTCGACAGTGACGATCACTTTCTCCCGCGCATAATCGACGGCGTTTTCGATCAGGTTGCCGAGCCCATACATGATGCCGGCATTGCGGTCAGTGACCGGCTCGCCCTTGCGCGGGCTCTTTTCGATGAGCTCGAGAGTGATACCGAATTCCCGGTGCGGGGCGACGATCTCCTCGATCATCGACGAAAGTGGCAGCCGGCGCATATGCGCCTCGCCTTCGGAGGAAAGCGTCGTCAGCCGCCGCAGGATGTCGCGGCAGCGTTCGCTCTGGCTGCGCAGCAGCATCACGTCCTCGCGGAAACGATCATCGTTCTTGAGTTCCCGCTCCATTTCCTTGGCGACGACGCTGATGGTCGCAAGTGGTGTGCCGAGCTCATGGGCGGCGGCGGCCGCCAGTCCGTCGAGCTGCGACAAGTGCTTTTCCCGCTGCAGCACCAGTTCGGTCGCAGCCAGCGCATCGGCAAGCTGGCTCGCTTCCATCGAGACCCGATAGGCATAGAAAGCGGCGAATGCCATGGTCGAGGCGATCGAACACCAGACACCGAACTGCATGACGTTGTGCACGTTGATCTCGACCCCGTCGAACCAGGGCAGCGGAAAGGGCGAAAAGGCAAGCACCGTGATGCAGACCATCGCAACGCCGATCAGCGCGGTGCTGTAGCGAATCGGCTGCGAGGCAAAGGAGATGATGACCGGCACGCAGACGAGCGCTGCGAAGGGATTGGCAAGGCCGCCGGTGATGAAGAGCAGCGCGCAGAGCTGCAAAAGGTCGAAGCCGAGTAGCGCGAAGGCGGCTGGCGGTTCCAGCCGATGTGTTGGCGGATAACGGATCGTCAGGTAGAAATTCACCCAGGCAAGGGCGGCGATCAGCGAAGAACTGGCAACCAGCGGTAAGGGAAATTTCAGCCAGAAGGCAACGATGAAAACCGTCAGCGCCTGTCCGCCGACGGCAAGCCAGCGCAGCCGCACCAGTGTCTGCAGGCGCAGCCTGCGGCTGTTGTGCCGGTCCTCCAGCGTATAGCCTTCCGTCTTGTCGATCATGTTAGGCTTGTCGATCATGCCCGGGGGCTCCTTGAATGGCCCTCATGTACCACGCGGTTTTGCCCGTGTCGTCGGCAACGCATCCTCCGGCCGCTCCGGCCAGGGATGCCGGGGATAGCGCCCGCGCATATCGGCACGCACATCCTTCCAAGAGCCGGCCCAGAAGCCCGGCAGATCGCGTGTCGTCTGGATCGGCCGGTGCGCCGGCGAGGTGAGCTCGAGCAGCAGCGGCAGACGGCCACCGGCAATGGCCGGATGCTGCTTCAGTCCAAACAGCTCCTGCACGCGGATCGTCAAAACCGGCTCCTCGCCCTCATAGTGGATCGGATGCCTTTGGCCGGTAGGCGCTTCGAAATGGGTCGGCGCAAGCCGGCTAAGGTCGCGCTGCAATTCGTGCGGTACCAGCGACATCAGTCCGTTCGAAAGCCCGGCCGCGGAAATCTCCGAAAGGCCGCGGGCCTCCGTCTGGAAGGGTGCGAACCAGTCGTCGAGCCGGGAAAGCAGGGCATCGTCGCTGACATCGGGCCAAGGCTCGCCGATCGTCCTGTGGAGGAATCCGATCCGCTCGCGCAGCTGCACGGCCTCCTTCGAGAACGCAAGCTGATCGAGCCCCAGCTCGCGTACCCCCTCCACCAGCGCCTGGGTGACCGCTGCCCCGGAAGGGCGCGGCAAGGGCGTCTCTTCAAAGACGATCGCGCCAAGCCGGGTTGCCCGCCGCGCCCGGATTTGCCGGCTCTGGCGGTCGAAGAATATCTGGTCGCCGGTTTTGATCTCACCGGGCAACTCGGCTTCGATGTCGCCGCGTGTCACCTCGGCTGCCGCCAGAACCCGCGCCTGCGCGGCCCGTCCGGTCAGGTCGGCAATCACCAGCATCTGGCTGCCGGCCAGCCTCTCGGTTTCCGGCAGCTCTGCTCCGCGCCCGTTCGCCATCACGAACCGGCCGCGCCCGCCGCGCTGAAGCGCGATGCGATCCGGGAACGCATGCAGCAGCAGCTGGCCTGCAAGCGCCGGCGCCGTTGAGGCAACCCTGTCGAGGCTGTTCGCCAGCCGTCCCGCCAGCCGCCGCGAGGCCTCTGCTCTCTCGCCCCACTCGGCCTTGAAGCGTCGCAGTCGCTCCTCGATATCGACACTCGTTCCGCCAAGCCCCTGTTCGGTGAGAAGCACGGCGATCATCGCCGCATCCCGTGCGTGTCCCGCTTCTCCCGCCGAGACGACCATGGCGGCAAGCCGCGGCGGCAAAGCGAGATCCCGCATGACCTTGCCGCGCTCCGTCAGCGCTCCGTCCTTGTCTAGGGCTCCGAGTTGGCCAAGCAGCGCGCGCGCTTCCCTCAGCGTCGTTTCCGGCGGCTGATCGACGAAGGCAAGGGATGCCGGATCTTGAACGCCCCAATGTGCGAGGTCGAGCACCAGCCCAGAGAGATCGCTGGAAAGGATCTGCGGCGGGGTGAAGGCCGGCAGTGCCGCCGTCTGTCCCTGGTGCCACAGCCTGACGGCGATGCCCGGTTCCGTTCGTCCGGCGCGGCCCGCCCGCTGATCGGCGGAAGCCCGCGACACCCGCACCGTCTCCAGCCGCGTGATCCCGGTCGACGCCTCGAACACCGGCAGACGCTGCAGCCCGCTGTCGATTACGATCCTGACACCGTCGATGGTGATCGACGTTTCGGCGATCGATGTCGCAAGCACGATCTTGCGCATCCCTTTGGATGCCGGGCGGATCGCCGCATCCTGCTCTTTCTGGCTGAGATTGCCGTAAAGCGGCGCAATCAGCGTTTCGGCACCGAATCGTCCCTGCAGGCGTTCGACGGTCCGGGTGATTTCCGCCTGGCCGGGCAGGAAGGCGAGGATCGAGCCGGCCTCGTTGGCATGGGCATCGAGTATCGCTCGCGTCACGGCATCCTCGATACGATCGCCGCCCGGCCGATCCTGGTAACGGATATCGATCGGAAAGCTGCGCCCCAGGCTTTCGATAACAGGTGGATGGTCGAGCAGGGCGGCCACGCGTTCGACGTCGAGGGTCGCCGACATCACCAGGATGCGCAGATCGTCGCGCAGCGCCGACTGGACGTCGAGCGCCAGAGCGAGTCCGAAGTCTGCGTCCAGCGAACGCTCGTGGAACTCGTCGAAGATCACCACCGAGACGCCGTTCAGTTCCGGATCGTCGAGGATCATCCGGGCGAAAACCCCTTCGGTCACCACCTCGATCCGTGTCGCTGCCGATATCCTGTTGTCGAGGCGCATGCGGTAGCCGACCGTCTCGCCGACCTGTTCGCCGATGAGCGATGCCATCCGGCTTGCTGCCGCCCGCGCCGCCAGCCGCCGTGGCTCCAGCAGGATGATTTTGCCGTCGCCGCGCCAGGCCTTGCCGAGCAGGTAAAGCGGCACCAGCGTCGTCTTGCCGGCGCCGGGCGGGGCGGAAAGAACGGCGCGTTTTTGCTTTTCCAGCGCGGCAGCGACGGCCGGCAGGACATGTGAAACCGGAAGCTCCGGCAAGGATGCACTGATTGTCACTTTTGGCCCGTCACTGTCTCATAGGCAAGGATGGCGCCGGCGAGATCCTCCAACGCCGCACCCACCGACTTGAACAGCGTGATTTCTGCGTCATGGCTTCGTCCGCCATGACCGCCGCTGACGAGTTCCGCAAGCTCAGCCCTGATGTCGCCTTCCTTCAGCACGCCGCTTTTCAGCGGCTGGACGATGTCGCCTGCCTCGGCGATGGCGCCGGCGCGGGTGTCGACATAAACGGAGGCACGGCGGATGGCCTCGTCGTCGCTTTCGCGCATGCTCGGCTTGAAGGCGCCGACGAGATCGAGATGGGCGCCGGGCTTCAGCCATTCGCCTGATATCAGCGGCGCGCTGGAAAGCGTGGCGCAGGAAATGATATCCGCCGTCCGCGCTGCGACTTCAGCATCCGCCACTGCCTCGGCATTCAAGCCGAACGCCCGGGCTTCGACTGCGATCTTTTCCGCCGCTGCCCGGTTGCGGCCCCAGACCCGGTACCTCTTGATCGGCCGGGTCGTGCCGTGAGCCAGCATCAGATTGAGTGACAACCGTCCGGTTCCGCAGACGAGCAACTCTTCCGCGTCGGGGCGGGCGAGATGACGGGCCGCCAGCGCCGATGCCGCCGCTGTCCGCCGGGCGGTCAACTCGCCGCCGTCGATTGCGGCAAGCATTTCCCCGGTAGCGCCGGAGGAAAGAAGATAGGTTCCGAAGATCGCCGGCAGGCCCCGCCGCACATTGCCTGGAAAGACCGAGACCGTCTTTACCCCCGCATAGCGTCCGGGAACCCAGGCGGGCATCAAGAGCAATGTGGCGCTCTCCTCATCCGGCACCTCCATCTCATGGTGATGACGCACCGGCATCACGCATTCGCTCTGGAACATGCGGGCGATCGCCTCGATCAATTCCGGCCAGGGCAGGGCCGCGCGCGTCTGTTCTTCATCGAGGACAAGCATTCTTCACTCCGCCGGATCTTTCTTCATCGCCAAACTAGCGAGTGAGGCGTGGCATAGGCAAGCACCCTGGAATTCCGCGTCAAGCGCCCCATATAGGGTTCATCTCCCTCGCCGAAGCCTATCCTTCAGGATTCGGCAAAACGAATCTCAAAAACCGTCCGATCGGGTGGGGGATTTGCTCGTTTTTGGAGATAGGCGATAAAAGCCCTTCATTTTCAACCTGTTACAAAAATGTCAAAAAACTTTGGTTGGGTGTGTTGACTGTTTCGGTGGGTTAGTTCTA